>NZ_JBWKVT010000003.1:0-506513 GCF_059421845.1 Pseudomonas sp. GW821-FHT02C04
AACTCGAACGGCAGCAACCCGTCTAGCACGCCATCGGTCAGCGTCAGCAGCTCTTCGCCAGTGACCATCGACACCGGGCAGCCGTTGGTGCAAGTGCGGGGTACACAGTCGGCACTGTCGCCGTTGGGGTTTTTCGCCTGATCAGGCTTGTCGTCGTGATGCTCGTCTTTTTTCAGGGAAGCGTTGCGTTTGGCATCCCAACGCAATTGCATGCGGCCTTTCTTCACGCCGGCTGCGATGCCTCGCGCGGCGACGGATTTGTAGTGGTTCACATAACCGATGAAGGTGCTGACGATGCCGAACATCGCCTTCACCAGACGCGTTACCGCCGACAACAACTGAGCGCCGCGATCCACCAGACGCAAGGTCAGATACGCAATCCCCGCCCCAGCACCAACGAAGGTCAGCACAACGCCGATCAACACATCGATCAGCAGTTGCACCACCACCATCGAGACGGCCTCGGCGGTTTTCCCGGCAATGTCATTGGGCGGCAGCATCTCCAGCCAGAGGCTGGCGGTACGCAGCAACAGGCACAGCGCCGCCTCGTCACTGACCAGCAACTGAAGCTTCTCCATCATTTCAGGCGCTGTCTCTGCCAGCGCGATCAGTTGTGCGGCGCCACTGCCCAACCGCTCGGCAAACTTTCCGGGATCCTGGAGAATCTCCGACAGCAACCCAATGCTGTCCCACACCCCCTCGATCGCCGCCCAGCTCCCGGCCAGCAGGCCGTTGCCGGCAGCAGTGGCCACCGACTGCGACCACTGCGGACTGAAGCCCTGCCACTCGCTGCGCAGCCAACTATCCAGCTGCCGGGTCAGGCCATCGTAGGACTCGAAAAGCGCGTCGACCTGCTTCTCGCTGGCCTCGCTGTGCACTAACACCCGATAGAACTTGCCCGCCTCTCCGGTGAACAAACCTTTGCCCTGAGCATCGAGGGTGACGGACTTGACCTTGCCGCCATCCATCGCCACGACATCGACAACGATGTCGCCCAACGGAATGTCGTACACCGACTCGAACTTGCTCTCGATCTCCATCGGCCCGGTTTCCGGGCATTGCACGACAGCCGAAGAGAAACGGTTGTCGTCAATCGCGACCGCTGTACTGTGTTCACCGAAACGGATGATCCGCTCCATCCCCATCAGCGACGGCAGATCGGCCGCATGGCTGACGCTGTCTGCCGAACGACTGAACCAGTGCCTGAGCTGTTCGCGATAGAGATCGAGGGTGCGGGGAAAGCTGTCGAGTGCTTGCTCGATGCGAGTGATGGCCTCCATCAGCGCATTCCCAGGCGCATGACGAAATGAAAAACCGGGTCAAACATGTGCGTTCCCTCGCGCAAAAATCAGGCGAAGGACTTTGCGGGGGATCAAACAGAAAAGAAGTCAGGCGAGTAGGCGATGGATGTAGGAGAAGTCTGTAACTGATCTTTATCAAACAGCAGACGCAAAAACGGGGCGGGAGGTTGCCCTCACGCCCCGTTCAGGGAACACAAAACCGCTTAACGAGAATGATCCCGGCCGGCCAGCTCTTTCAATTTGAGCTCAGCCAACGGATGCCCGGCCTTCGCGGCCATGGTCCACCAGCGAGCGGCTTCCGAAGGGTCGGGCGCTTTACTGGGCGTACCTGCAAGACTGATGACACCCACCTGATACGCCGCCTTGCCATCTCCGGCCAGCGCAGCCAGCCGCAACAATCGAACACCCTCCTCACGCGCGCCCAGGACAACGCCGCGAAACGTCAGGATGTGCCCGTAAAAGCTTTGCGCGCCGACATCGCCCAGGTTGGCCATGCGCGCAAACTGCCCTTCGAGCCAGCGCCAGCCTCGGGGCTGACGGACAAACCACGACCAGTGAAACAGCCTGCGGGCCAGCCAGTAACTTGCCCGCGCCTTGAGTCGTAAAAACACTCAGGCCTCCGCCGATTCCGGGTATTCGTATTCAAAGACCCGCACCACTTCCGAGGCGTGCCATGAGGCTGCGGCAACACCATCGGACGGCCCGGAAAAACGCCCCAGACGCTCGACACATTCAAAGAAACCGGTGCGTGGCAGGCGACTGGCGCCCTGGCTGATCACCAGCGAACTGCGCAACGGTTGTTCGGCTTTCGCGTCCAGCGCAGCGAGATGCTCCAGTGCAGCGGTCAATGTCTGCATCGCCGGCGTGGGCAGTTGCAGACGCTCGAGCAAGGCTCGATAGGTCAGAAGATGGCGCTGCCTGCGCGCCTGGTCCAGCTCCCCCAGCAATCCGTCCCAATGTTGACGACTGATGCGTACGCTCACGATTGTTCCCTCCACCCTGGCACCGTCAACTCCCAGGCCAGGCTGCGGCGAATCGCAGCGTCGGGCAGACGCTCACCGCTTTCGATCATGGCCAGGTAAGACGGGCTGATGCCTACCGTGCGGGCGAGCGCCTCGATGGCGATGCCCTTCCCTTCGCGCAAACTGCGTAACTGATCCAGACCTGGAAGAATCGGGTCCGGTGTGGCCGCAAGCGGCGCTGGAGCCGGTTGCGACGGTGCTTCGTTAATGCCTGCTGCTTTCAGTAGAGCCTGATACTGAGCCCATGGCAGAACCGCATATTCGGGTTCGCCATCGCGTGCAATTATCTGAATATCCATGACTACCCCGTAGGACAACAACGCTTAGCGAGTCGGCACTTTTCCCTAGAAGTGTAATCCTAACAGCGGCCAAGGTCGTGGGGGGTATCTATCTGAATAAGAGACTGTCGCGATTCAGGACTTTTTCGGACCCTGAAGCTGAAGTTGTTCGGGCGTATCGGGCAGGCGCTCGACAACCCTGAGCTTTTCCGGCGCCTGACGCTGACGCCAGAGGCGGAAGGCGCTGAGCTCGTCGTCGAGGGTTTTCATCACCCAGGCAAGGACCGCGATGTCATCGAGCATGCCGAATACGGGAATGAAATCCGGGATCGCATCCACCGGACTGAGAAAGTACATCAGGCCCGCAACGACCGAAACGATCGCCTTGCCACTGATCGCACGATATTCGCCACGCCAGTACGCCAGGCACAGGGCCTGGAGCAATCGCAGGTCATCCTTCAGTTTACCCAGGCGGTTGCCCTGGGCGGCACCTTTGCTGGCCACGGCAAACAACAGCGTCGGCAAGCGGCCACGGGCCAGGAGTCGTCCGGCCAACGGCAGGAATCGGGCGAAATTCCATGGAGCTTTCATCTATTTCTCCCGTTGAAATGTTATCCACACAAATTGTGGATAACCTTGTGAACAGAGCTGCATTTCGACGCTGAGAGCCCCGGTTCATAAGGGCTGCGCTCAGATCGGGCGTTTTTTACTCACATAAAAAACCCCATTATTTCATTGACTTGGCGGCTCAGGGCGTCTAGCGCGGGCGGCCTCAAAGTCTAGGACTGTCGTGACGCGTATCGGTTCGGTCTGTTTACGCTGGCCGTGCCCCGGATGCAACAACGCCCCGCATAAGCGAGGCGTTGTTGTTGAAGCCGGTGCCGATGCCTGTTACTTGGCGGCGGCAGCGTCTTCTTTGGCTGGATCCTTGATGGCCAGCAGTTCCAGGTCAAAGACCAGAACCGAGTTGGCCGGGATTGCCGGGCTAGGCGATTGTGCGCCGTAAGCCAGATCGCTAGGGATGTACAGCTTGTACTTCTCGCCAACGTGCATCAGTTGCAGGCCTTCGACCCAACCCGGGATCACACCGCTGACCGGCAGATCGATCGGGCTGCCGCGCTCGACGGAGCTGTCGAATACGGTGCCGTTAGTCAGTTTGCCGGTGTAGTGAACGGTCACTACGTCGGTAGGCTTAGGCTGTGGGCCGTCGGCTTTCTTGACCACTTCGTACTGCAGACCGGAAGCGGTGGTGGTCACGCCGGCTTTCTTGCCGTTTTCTTCGAGGAATTTCTTGCCGGCGGCTGCCGACTCTTCGCTCATCTTGGCCATACGCTCTTCGGCACGCTTTTGCAGTGCAGCGAAGGCTTCGACCAGATCTTCATCTTTCAGCTTCTGTTCTTTCTTGCCGACGGCATCTTCGATGCCCTGGGCTACCGCTTTGGAGTCCAGATCATCCATGCCTTCCTGAGCAAGGCTTTTGCCCATGTTCAGGCCGATACCGTAGGAAGCTTTTTGCGCCGGGGTTTTCAGCTCTACGCTGGTCTGCGAATCACAACCCGCGAGTACCAGGCTAACCAGGGCTACCGCCGCCGCCAACCGATGCTGTTTCATGCTATTTCCTTGTTCATGCGCCGAAAGGGCAATCGAGTAAAGCCGCGAGCTTATCAGGCCGCCACGACCAATGGCTACCGGCATGAGAGCAGGAATCTTCCGATAAGTTCAGGGATTAAAAAGCATTTGGGCAAAGGCAGGATGAAGCTTCTGTCATCTTGACCTGACAGTAACCAATGCCTCTTCCCACAACACTTGGCGTAATGGCCACTTGCCGCACACGGCTCGGCTCAGGCATAACAGCGCAACAACTCGACAAGGATGTTCATCTTGCGCCTCTTATTCCGTGTGCTGACGCTGATCGTGGTACTGCTGGGACTGGTCCTGGCGGTGATTCTCTACTATGTCGCCAATCCAAAACTGCCCTTCCCGTCGCCCGCCAAACAGGTGCATTACCTCAAGCAATGGACCGACGAGGAGCGCCAGACCTACTACTTCACGCCGCAAGGCACCCAGGTCAAAGGCCTGCGTTATGAATGGTTTCAGGCCCTGGAACTGCCGTTTTCGCAGCAACGTTTCGCCTCCCCGGAATATCTCGCACGCTTCGGTTTTCTGATCGACCCGCAGCAGAAAGCCACATCGAACAACCCGGGGAATCTGCCAGTGGGTTTCGCCCGCCATCAGAATCCTGGCAGCTCTGAGCAGTATCTCGACATCACCTGTGCGGCCTGCCACACCGGCGAATTACATCTCAACGGTCAGGCCGTGCGCATCGACGGCGGCTCGGCGCAGCATGTGCTGCCTTCCAGCGTTCCTACATTGCGTGGTGGCAGTTTCGGACAGGCACTGGTCGCCAGTCTCACCTCCACGTACTACAACCCTTGGAAGTTCGAACGCTTCGCCCGCACCGTTCTCGGCGAGGATTACGACGCGCGCCACGACCAACTGCGCAAAGACTTCAAAGGCTCACTGAATACCTTCCTCAAAGTGGCGTGGAACGACACCCATCGCGGCCTCTACCCCACCGAGGAAGGCCCTGGCCGAACCGATGCATTCGGGCGAATCGCCAATGCGACCTTCGGCGATGCGATCTCCCCAAGCAATTACCGAGTAGCCAACGCCCCCGTGGATTACCCGCAACTGTGGGACATGTGGACGTTCGACTGGGTGCAGTGGAACGGCTCGGCACAGCAACCGATGGCACGCAACATCGGCGAGGCGCTGGGGGTTGGCGCTACCCTGAATTTCTTCGACGCCAACGGCCAGCCACTGCAGGGTGATGAACGTTACGCATCGAGCGTACGGGTGCGCGATCTGCACAGGATCGAAGAAACCCTGCAAAAACTTCAGCCGCCTGCGTGGCCGGAAGAACTGTTTGGCGCTGTCGACAAACCGATGGCGGCCAAGGGTCGAGCCCTGTTTGCCGAAAACTGCGCTGGCTGCCACGTCCCACGGGTGACGCAAGAAGGTGAACGCTGGGTCCAGCATCTGCACATGCTGCCGGTGGACGTCATCGGCACCGATCCGAATGCGGCCAACAACATCGCCAATCACCGTTTCGACCTGACAGCCCTGCAATGGAATCCGGCGGAGCTGGAGCAAATGGACGTGAAGTTGCACCCCACTCCCAAAGAACCGCTCGACCTCAGCCAGTTATCCGTGGCCAAAGGCCTGGCTTACGTCACGGCGTTCGTTGAAAACCGCGCTTACCGCGAAGCCGGCGTCACACCTGCAGAAAAACCAAAACTCGATGGCTTTGGCCTGCCGATCGGTGTCCGGGAAAAAGTCGCCTACAAGGCCCGGCCGCTGGCAGGCGTGTGGGCTACACCGCCCTTCCTGCACAACGGCTCGGTGCCGAGTCTCTATCAGTTGCTTTCGCCTCAGGATGAACGCGCCACCACTTTCTATAAGGGCACCTTCGAATATGACCCTCGGCATCTGGGTTATCGCACCGAAGCCTTTACCAACGCTTTCCTGTTCGACACCCGCATCACCGGCAACCACAACAGTGGCCATGAATTCCGCGCCGGCGAGCGCGGTAACGGGGTCATCGGACGGTTGCTGCAGCCCGAGGAACGCTGGGCGCTGCTGGAATACCTGAAAGTGCTGGGCGGCCCGCTGGAGGCGCAACTGCCATGATCTTCAATTCGTTCAAGAAACCATCGATGCTGGCGCGTTTCTGGTTGTGGCTGGGGCGGTTGCTGGGCAAAACCCTGCTGTTCTTGCTGGTGGTCGGCCTGATCGGCTGGGCTTTGGCAACCGCCTGGTTTGCCTGGCAACACCGGGGCCCGGTATCGGCGATAGAGCAGATTCCAGATGGCGAAGCAGCCATGACGCAGGACGTGATCCAGACCGCTGTGCGAATTGTCGATCAGCACCGGGAAAGCACGCGTTTTCTGCGCGACGCCCATGCCAAGGCCCACGGTTGTGTGAAGGCCGACGTGCAGGTGCTGCCGGATCTGGCTCAGGATCTGCGCCGAGGTGTTTTCAGCGAGCCGGGCAAGATCTGGCAGGCGACGATGCGCCTGTCCAACGGCAACGCCTATCCGCAGTTCGACAGCATCCGTGATGCCCGGGGCATGGCGCTCAAATTGCTCGATGTGCCGGGCAAACAGTTGCTGGGTGACCGTCAGGGCCTGCACGAACAGGATTTCGTGATGTTCAGCCATCCGAATTTCTTTGTCAGTGATGTCGCTGAATATCGTCAGAATGTGGCGGCGCAGGCTGACGGAAAAAAGGTCATGGCGTTTTTTCCGGGTTGGGACCCGCGAAACTGGCAGATCAGGCATTTGTTCATTGCGCTGGCGACGCTTTCTCCACCACCAGAGAGCCCGACACGTACGACCTACTTTTCGGTATCGCCCTACAAATTTGGTGAGGCCAATGCGAAGTTTCGGGTGATGCCGGATCCGGACAACTGCCCGGCGTACACGCTGCCGAAGCAAAACCAGGATCTGCCGAATTTCCTGCGCAGTGCGCTGAATCAGCAACTGTCCACGGATCGGGTGCCCGCGTGTTTTGTGTTGCAGATCCAGCGTCAGGACGCCAACCGGTTCATGCCGATCGAAGACACCAGCATCGAATGGCGTGAACAGGACAGTCCATTTCAGACCGTAGCCAAAATCACCCTGCCCCCGCAGGACTTCGACACCCCGGCTCTGAACCTGCAATGCGACAACTTGTCGTTCAATCCATGGTTTGGCATCGAGGCCCACCGCCCGATTGGCGGGATCAACCGTCTGCGTAAAGCGGTGTATGAAGCGGTGAGTGATTACCGGCACAGTCGCAACGCCAGCCAGTAACAAACCGCAGAAACGAAAAAAGCGACCCGCAGGTCGCTTTTTTCATGCCGGACGAGCAAAAAGCCAATCGCCAGACAGCAAAAAGCCCGCACTAGGCGGGCTTTCTGTGGTGACCTGGCGTTCAGTGTTCCAGGTTACCGAATATGGCGCAGCGGACGGGACTCGAACCCGCGACCCCCGGCGTGACAGGCCGGTATTCTAACCGACTAAACTACCGCTGCGCGAAACGCTTGAAACGAATGGTGGGTGATGACGGGATCGAACCGCCGACATTCTGCTTGTAAGGCAGACGCTCTCCCAGCTGAGCTAATCACCCTTCGCTTCGTTACGGGACGCATTATGCCACAAGTTTTCGTAAAGTGTTGATTTAATTGAAGTTTTTTTCAAATAAATCCGAAAACCGGTGAAACGACACATTCCGCATGTACAACTCGAGGCAGAAAAAAAACCCGCCTTGGCGGGTTTTTCCGTGGTGACCTGGCGTTCAGTGTTCCAGGTTACCGAATATGGCGCAGCGGACGGGACTCGAACCCGCGACCCCCGGCGTGACAGGCCGGTATTCTAACCGACTGAACTACCGCTGCGCTAAACACTTGAAACGAATGGTGGGTGATGACGGGATCGAACCGCCGACATTCTGCTTGTAAGGCAGACGCTCTCCCAGCTGAGCTAATCACCCTTCGCTTCGGTGTGGCGCGCATTCTACGGAGCGACCCAACCTCTGGCAAGCACTTTTTTAATTAATTTTCTCAGGCCTTCCAAAGGCTTAGAGAAGGGTTGGCCTATGACCCGGCGAAGACAATAATGCCCCCCTTTGTATAAAGGAGAGACTCACCCCATGTGGTTCAAGAACCTGCTTATCTATCGCCTGACCCAAGACCTGCCTGTCGATGCCGAGGCGCTGGAAACTGCACTGGCCACCAAACTGGCGCGTCCATGTGCAAGCCAGGAGTTGACCACCTACGGTTTCGTCGCGCCGTTCGGCAAGGGCGAAGATGCACCACTGGTGCACGTCAGCGGTGACTTCCTGCTGATCTCCGCCCGCAAAGAAGAACGCATTCTGCCGGGCAGCGTCGTGCGCGACGCGGTCAAGGAAAAGGTCGAAGAGATCGAAGCCGAGCAGATGCGCAAGGTCTATAAGAAGGAACGCGACCAGATCAAGGATGAAATCATCCAGGCCTTCCTGCCGCGCGCCTTCATCCGCCGCTCGTCGACCTTCGCCGCCATCGCGCCGAAACAGGGCCTGATCCTGGTCAACTCCGCCAGCCCGAAACGCGCCGAAGACCTGCTTTCCACCCTGCGTGAAGTGATCGGCACCCTGCCGGTTCGTCCGCTGACCGTGAAAACCGCGCCGACTGCCGTGATGACCGAATGGGTCACCACCCAGCAAGCCGCGCCGGACTTCTTCGTCCTGGACGAGTGCGAACTGCGCGACACCCACGAAGATGGCGGCATCGTGCGTTGCAAGCGTCAGGACCTGACCAGCGAAGAAATCCAGCTGCACCTGAGCACCGGCAAAGTGGTGACTCAACTGTCGCTGGCCTGGCAGGACAAACTGTCGTTCATGCTCGACGACAAGATGACCGTCAAGCGCCTGAAGTTCGAAGATCTGTTGCAGGATCAGGCAGAACAGGACGGCGGCGACGAAGCCCTCGGCCAACTGGACGCCAGCTTCACCCTGATGATGCTGACGTTCGGCGACTTCCTGCCGGCGCTGGTTGAAGCACTGGGCGGTGAAGAGACGCCGCAGGGGATCTAAGTCCCGCTGCAGTCTTTGAGTTATCTTCAAACGCCACCGCTTCGGTGGCGTTTTCACATAATAAGGAACAGGCCATGCGCGCACTGGCTGCACTGAGTCGTTTTGTCGGCAACACCTTCGCTTACTGGGTTCTGATTTTCGCCGTGGTCGCGTTCCTGCAACCAGCGTGGTTCCTCGGTCTGAAAGGCGCGATCGTGCCGCTGCTCGGGCTGGTGATGTTCGGCATGGGCCTGACCCTCAAACTCGACGACTTCGCCGCCGTCGCCCGCCATCCGTGGCGCGTGGCTTTGGGCGTGGTTGCGCATTTCGTGATCATGCCGGGGATGGCGTGGTTGCTTTGCCAGGTTTTTCACCTGCCGCCGGAAATCGCCGTCGGGGTGATTCTGGTCGGTTGCTGCCCGAGCGGCACTTCCTCGAACGTCATGACCTGGCTGGCCCGAGGCGATCTGGCACTGTCAGTGGCCATCGCCGCCGTCACCACCCTCCTCGCCCCGCTGCTGACGCCGGCGCTGATCTGGCTGCTGGCCTCGGCCTGGTTGCCGGTTTCGTTCATGGAATTGTTCTGGTCGATCCTGCAAGTAGTGCTGCTGCCGATCATCCTCGGCGTGGTGGCGCAGCGACTGCTTGGCGACAGGGTTCGGCATGCGGTGGAAGTATTGCCGCTGGTGTCGGTGGTCAGCATCGTGATCATCGTCGCCGCGGTGGTTGCTGCCAGTCAGGCGAAAATCGCCGAATCCGGCCTGCTGATCATGGCGGTGGTGATGCTGCACAACAGCTTCGGCTATTTGCTGGGTTACTTCACCGGGCGCCTGTTCGGTTTGCCGCTGGCTCAGCGCAAGTCCCTGGCGCTGGAAGTCGGCATGCAGAACTCGGGGCTCGGCGCTGCATTGGCCAGTGCGCACTTCTCGCCGCTGGCGGCGGTGCCGAGTGCGCTGTTCAGCGTGTGGCACAACATTTCCGGGGCGCTGCTGTCGACGTACTTCCGCCGAATGAGCGAAAAGGAAGACCGTGAAACGTTGGCCCAACAGACAGCCGACTGAGCCCGGATCAATGCGCGGCGCACAATTTTAGGTAGTATGTGCGCCACGCGGGGACGACCCTGCGGCTCAATCGAGTTTTCAATCTGGGGACGGCCCCGTCAATCGATGGAGGTCTTTCATGTCCTGGATCATTCTGTTTTTCGCCGGCCTGTTCGAAGTCGGCTGGGCCGTCGGCCTCAAATACACCGATGGCTTCAGCCGTCCGCTGCCCACCGTTCTCACCGTCGCCGCCATGGCGGTCAGCCTTGGCCTGCTGGGTCTGGCGATGAAGGAACTGCCGCTGGGCACGGCCTATGCGATCTGGACCGGGGTCGGTGCCGTGGGCACGGTGATTGCCGGGATCATTCTGTTTGGCGAATCGATGGCGTTGATTCGACTGGCCAGCGTTGCACTGATCATCACCGGATTGATCGGGCTCAAGGTCAGCGCCTGAGCCGTTGCCGCCATCACCGATGCATCGGTGATGGCGGCTTCACAAACAACTATCTGACTGTCCCGCGCAACTCTCCCACCAACGCCTGCAACTCGGCAGGCTGCGCCGCCTCGACCGCCACCGGCGAACCCGCGACCAGCGTTACCCGCGACCACAAGCGGTGAAAAAGCCCTTTCTTGGGATCGCGGCTGAAGAAACTCCCCCACAACCCCTGCAACGCCAGCGGAATTACCGGCACCGGTGTCTCTTCGAGAATCCGTGTCAGCCCGCCCTTGAACTCGTTGATCTCACCATCAGCGGTCAACTTGCCTTCAGGGAAGATGCACACCAGCTCACCGTCCTTCAGATATTGGGCAATCCGGGTGAAGGCCTTTTCGTAGATCTGGATGTCTTCCTGGCGTCCGGCGATAGGAATGGTCCCCGCCGTGCGGAAGATAAAGTTCAGCACCGGCAGGTTGTAGATCTTGTAGTACATGACAAAGCGAATCGGCCGACGCACCGCGCCGCCAATCAGCAACGCATCGACGAACGAAACGTGGTTGCACACCAGCAACGCCGCGCCCTCATCGGGAATCGCTTCAAGGTTGCGATGCTCGACGCGGTACATGGAATGGCTGAGCAGCCAGATCATGAAACGCATGCTGAATTCGGGGACGATCTTGAAGATGTAGGCGTTGACGCCGATGTTGAGCAGCGACACCACGAGGAACAGCTGTGGAATCGACAGTTTGACCACGCTCAGCAACACGATGGAAACGATGGCCGAAATCACCATGAACAGCGCGTTGAGAATGTTGTTGGCCGCAATCACCCGCGCCCGCTCGTTCTCGGCAGTGCGCGACTGGATCAGCGCATACAGCGGCACAATGTAGAAACCACCAAAGATGCCGAGGCCGAGGATGTCGACCAGTACCGCCCAGGCGTGACCGAAGCCCAACACCTCGGTCCAGCTATGGCCGACGGCGCTCTCCGGAATTCCACCGGAATGCCACCACAACAGCAGCCCGAAAACCGTCAGGCCAAACGAACCGAACGGCACCAGGCCGATCTCGACTTTGCGCCCGGAAAGCTTCTCGCAGAGCATCGAACCGAGGGCGATGCCGACCGAGAACACGGTGAGAATCAAGGTGACCACGGTTTCATCGCCGTGCATCCATTCCTTGGCGTAGGCCGGGATCTGCGTCAGATAAATCGCCCCGACGAACCAGAACCACGAGTTGCCGACAATCGAGCGCGACACCGCCGGGGTCTGGCCCAGCCCGAGTTTCAGCGTGGCCCAGGACTGGCTGAAAATGTTCCAGTTCAGGCGCATTTCCGGAGAAGCGGCCGCCGCCCGGGGAATGCTGCGGCTGGCGAGGTAACCGAGTACAGCGATGCCGACAATCGCGGTCGACACCAGCGGCGCATAGTGCGACGAGGACATGATGACCCCGGCGCCGATGGTGCCAGCCAGGATCGCCAGGAAGGTGCCCATTTCCACCAGTCCGTTGCCACCAACAAGCTCATCCTCGTGCAAGGCCTGCGGCAGGATCGAATACTTCACCGGTCCGAACAGCGCCGAGTGCGTGCCCATGGCGAACAGCGCCACCAACATCAGCGACAGGTGATCGAACAGGAAACCGACGGATCCCACCGCCATAATGGCGATTTCCGCCAGTTTGATCAGACGGATCAGCGCATCCTTGGCGAACTTTTCGCCGAACTGTCCGGCCAGCGCCGAAAACAGGAAGAACGGCAGAATAAACAGCAACGCACACAGGTTGACCCAGATCGAGCGGTCACCTTCGATGGTCAGCCGATAGAGAATGGCGAGGATCAGCGATTGCTTGAACACGTTGTCGTTGAACGCGCCCAGCGACTGGGTGATGAAGAACGGCAGGAAGCGCCGGGTACGCAGCAGGTTGAACTGTGAGGGGTGACTCATCTTCCGTGTGTCCCTGATGTTGGGTAGCGAGTGGCCTGGATACGCTTATTGGAATGTCGATCCGCGATCCAGGCCACACCTTACCTAAACTTTTCAGGTTATTTCTTCAAACCTGCAATGCACGGTGAAACAAACAGCTCGCCGCGCCATGCACCTTGCAGCGTGCGCTTGCCGACGATCAGCCACATCACTGCCAGCAACGTCACCAGCACACAACCGGCCACGCTGAAGAACGTCAGGTGCAACGTGCTGCCCAATTTCAGGGTCGCCAGTGAATACACGCCCAACGGGAAGGTGAATCCCCACCAGCCGAGGTTGAACGGAATGCCGTCGCGCAGGTAGCGCACGGTGATCAGCAGCGCCATCAACATCCACCACAGACCAAAACCCCAGAGCGTGATGCCGGCCACCAGGCCCAGGCCCGAAGCGATTTCACCGATCCCCGGCAGGCCATTGGCCGCGAAAATCGCTGGCGCATCGCCACCCAGCAGCAACATGCCCAGGGCACCGGTGCCGATCGGCCCCAGCGCCAGCCAGCTCGACGCCGCCATGTTTTCGTGTGGCAGTTTGTGCAGGGCCATGCGCAACAGCAGGATAGTCAGAATGCTGAACGCCACCGGCAGGGAAAACGCCCAGAGCACGTAGCTCGTCGCCAGCACCACCAGTTGCGAGTGCGCATCGGCCAAGTGCGGTGCCAGCAGTCCGCCGCTGGCTGCCGCCACTTCTGCCGCCACCACCGGCAACAGCCAGACAGCGGTCATCTGATCGATGCTGTGTTCCTGACGGGTGAACATCATGTAGGGAATCAGCACACCGCAGGCCAGCGACATCGCCACGTCCAGCCACCACAGCACTTCGGCGAGGTGAATGACGCCCTCGCCCCACCGCGGCAGGCCGAACAGCAGAAAACCGTTGATGATGGTCGCCAGGCCCATGGGAATGGTGCCGAAGAACATCGAAACCGTGGAGTGCCCGAAGATCCGCCGCGCTTCGTCGAAGAACAGAATCCAGCGCGCGGCGTACGCAGCGGTAAACAGCACGAACAACAGAATGTTGAACATCCACAACCCTTCGGCCACGGCGTGCAGCCCCGGGATGGCAAAAGGCAGTTGCGCCAGCGCCAACGCCAGCACGCCGGTCCCCATGGTCGCGGCGAACCAGTTCGGTGTGAATTGACGGATCACTTCACGCGGATGCTGAAGCTGGCTGAAAGGCTTGATGCCGGGTTTGGCACTGTTGGGGCAAGTCATCATGAACTCCTGTCCTCAGGTGAGGTTGAGTCCATGGTAGAACCGAATCGAATATCTATATAACGGGTAATATCTCTAACTGTTATCTGTTTTGTAGATATACAGTCAGACACTGCCTTCGGTTTCGATCACCAGAATCCGCGCAACCCCTTGCGGTTGAGCAACATGCTCCGTGCCGATGGACGCGTAGAAGATGTCGCCGACATTGAGCTGCACCTGCTTTTCCTCGCCTTCCTCGCGGTAGTGCATGAGCACCTCACCGTCGAGCACCACGAACACTTCCTCACCGTCGTTGACGTGCCATTTGTAGGGCTGATCAGTCCAGTGCAGGCGCGTGGTGATGCCGTTCATGTTGGCGATGTCGAGCGCGCCCCAGGCACGCTCGGCGGTGAAGGACTTGCTGCGGATAATCTTCATGAGTCGATCCGTGAGAAGAATGGGCTGGCCAAGGCTAACCGAATCTTCAGGGTTATGGCGCGCTGCAGGTCTTGACCGCTTGCGGACGGAAACTCATCAGCAGCGCGCCGACCGCCAGCACGATCAGCACCGCGCCATACACATCGGTGGTGGCCAGCAGGCCCAGGCTGTGGGTGAAGTGCCCGGCCAGCAATGCCGGCAGACAGAACGCCAGGTAACTCAGCACATAAAATGCCGACATAAGACCTGCGCGCTCATGGGGCAACGCCAACGGCACCAGACTGCGTACAGCACCGAGAAACCCGGAGCCAAATCCACAACCGGCGACCAACGTGCCGAAGAAGAACAGCGACAGGCTGGCGCTGTGCACACCCAGCAGCATCAGCACGATGCCGGCCGGCAACAGGCTCGCGCCGAGTTGCAGCGCCCGTGAGGCAGGACGATTGCGCAACGTGAAGATCATCAGGGCGCCGGTCACGGTCAACGCCGCCACGGTCGCGCCGCCGATCAGATTGGAAGTCGAACCGGTCGCCGTGCGCACCAGTGACGGCGCCAACGAAGCGTAAAAACCGCCAAGCGCCCAGGTCGCGGTGTTCAGCGGCAACACTCGCCACAGCGTCGAACGCGCCTGAACCGGCACATGCAGGGTCGGCCGCAACGAGGCCCACGCCCCGGCCTGCGGCGAGACGCTTTCCGGCAAGCGCCAGACATAAATGCCCTGCAACACAAACAGCACGAGCAGCAGCCAATAGGTCAGTTGCAATGGTGCGGGCGCGAACTCCACCAGCAAACCGCAGCCCATCGCACCGAGCGCCATACCCAGCAGCGGCGCCACGCTGTTGATCAGCGGCCCTTGCTGGCGATCGGTGTCCAGCAGCGTCGCGCTCAACACAGCGGTAGCCATGCCGGTGGCGAAACCTTGCAGCACCCGCGCGCCGATCAGCCAACCCACGCTGTCGGCGTAGACAAACAGCAGCATCGCCACGGCGTTCAGGGCAACGGCGGTGAAAATCACCGGTTTGCGGCCCAGGTGATCCGACAGCGAACCGACCGTCAGCAGCGCGGCCAACAGACTCAGCGCGTAAACGCCGAAAATCAGGGTCAGCACCGCG
This sequence comes from Pseudomonas sp. GW821-FHT02C04, assembly GCF_059421845.1. NCBI lineage: Bacteria > Pseudomonadati > Pseudomonadota > Gammaproteobacteria > Pseudomonadales > Pseudomonadaceae > Pseudomonas > Pseudomonas sp. GW821-FHT02C04. The sequence continues at coordinate 15,390 of NZ_JBWKVT010000003.1, forward strand.
GCCGAGAAATGCAGGTGATCCTGGTACAGGTGATACAACGGCGTCGGCGCGGTGGAAGCGGCGAGAAAACTGAGTAAGGTGATCGCCAGAAACCACAGGCTGGAACGGTTGGAAGCAAGGCGGGTCATGGACATACTCCTTAAAAGCTATTTTTTTGCTTTTGCGGAGTGTGCTCTCGACTTGCGCTTAAAGCAAATTCTTTGTGTTAAGGTCTGGCACATGCCTATTAAAGAAAGTAGCCGTCCCGGCGGCCGAAGCGCCCGGGTACAGGAATCGATTCACGGCGCCGTGCGCGCACTCCTCGAAGAACAGGAGCGCTCAACCGTGACCGTTCCGCAAATTGCTGCGCGGGCCGGGGTCACGCCCTCGACCATTTATCGGCGCTGGGGCGATCTGTCGGCACTGCTCGCCGACGTCGCCCTCGCCCGTCTGCGTCCTGAAAGCGATCCGCTGGAAACCGGCAGCCTGCGCGGCGATATCCGCGCCTGGGCCGAGCAGTATCTGGACGAAATGAGTTCCGAGCCGGGGCGCAATGTCATGCGCGATGTGCAGGCCAGCGCCACACCGGGATTCTGCATTGCGATCATTGCCGATCAGTTGCAGACCATTGTCGATCGCTTCCCGGATCAGTCGCCACCCAGCGTGGATCACCTGATCAACCTGGTGGTTTCGCCGACGGTGTTCCGCATTCTGTTTGCCGTGGCACCGCTGGAAGTCGAAGAACTGCACCGACTGATCGACATCGCGCTGCGTCAGGACTGACAGCGCAGAACCGCCCGGTTCTGCGCCTGCGACACCCCGCCACGCCACGACCTTGGTCGACACTGACTAACCGCCGCGCACATGCGAGACTGTCTGGCCGGGCGCGAGTCCGGTCGTATTTTGTCGGGAGTGCTCCATGTCGTTGTCCAGCGGGCTGATCGCCGCCGTCGCCCTGGCCTATATGGCCATCATGTTCGCCATCGCCTTCTACGGCGACCGTCGCAGCGCGCCGTTGCCGCCGCGGATGCGTGCCTGGGTGTACAGCCTGTCGCTGGCGGTCTACTGCACCAGCTGGACGTTCTTCGGCGCGGTCGGTCAGGCAGCCGAACAGTTGTGGTCATTTCTGCCGATCTACCTCGGACCGATCCTGCTGTTGCTGGGCGCGCCGTGGGTCCTGCAAAAAATGGTGATGATCAGCAAGCAGGAGAACATCACCTCCATTGCCGACTTCATCGCCGCCCGTTATGGCAAATCCCAATCGCTGGCGGTGGTGGTTGCGCTGATCTGTCTGGTCGGCGTTCTCCCTTATATAGCCTTGCAACTCAAAGGCATTGTCCTCGGCGTAAACCTGCTGATCGGTGCCGGTGCCGACGCCATGGGCACCCGCGCCCAGGACACGGCACTGATCGTGTCACTGGTGCTGGCGCTGTTCACCATCGTTTTCGGTACGCGCAACCTCGACGCCACCGAACACCACCGGGGCATGGTGCTGGCGATTGCGTTCGAATCGCTGGTGAAGTTGTTCGCCTTCCTCGCCGTCGGCGCTTTCGTCACCTATGGCCTGTATGACGGTTTCGACGACCTGTTCAATCAGGCAATGCTCGCCCCGCGCCTGGAGGAATACTGGAAAGAAACCATCAACTGGCCCTCGATGGTGGTGCAGACCGGCGTGGCGATGATGGCGATCATCTGCCTGCCCCGACAGTTCCACGTGACGGTGGTGGAGAACATCGACCCGCAGGACTTGCGTCTGGCCAAATGGGTGTTCCCGGCCTATCTCGCGTTGGCGGCGCTGTTTGTAGTCCCGATCGCCCTGGCCGGTCAGATGATGTTGCCCAGTTCGGTCATCCCTGACTCTTTCGTCATCAGCCTTCCATTGGCCCAGGCCCACCCGGCGCTGGCGATGCTGGCGTTCATTGGCGGCGCCTCGGCGGCCACCGGCATGGTGATTGTGGCGAGTGTGGCGCTGTCGACCATGGTCTCCAACGACATGCTGTTGCCGTGGCTGTTGCGGCGTAACAATGCCGAGCGGCCGTTCGAAGTGTTCCGTCAGTGGATGCTCTCGGTGCGCCGGGTCAGCATCGTGGTCATTCTGTTGCTGGCTTACGTCAGCTATCGCCTGCTCGGCTCCACCGCGAGCCTCGCGACCATCGGCCAGATCGCTTTCGCTGCCGTGACCCAACTGGCCCCGGCCATGCTTGGCGCGCTGTACTGGAAACAGGCCAACCGCCGCGGTGTATTCGCTGGTCTCGCCGCCGGCACCTTCCTCTGGTTTTACACGCTGATTCTGCCGATTGCCGCCCGCAGCCTCGGCTGGTCGCTGGACACGTTCCCCGGCCTGGCCTGGCTGCACAGCAACCCGCTGAACCTGCCGATCACCCCGCTGACCCAAGGCGTGGTGCTGTCGCTGGCGGGCAACTTCACGTTGTTCGCCTGGGTTTCGGTGCTGTCGCGCACACGAGTGTCGGAACACTGGCAGGCCGGGCGTTTCATCGGTCAGGAAATCAGCGCCCGGCCCAGCGCACGCTCGATGCTGGCAGTGCAGATCGACGACTTGCTGCAACTGGCGGCACGGTTTGTCGGTGAAGAACGTGCGCGGCAGAGCTTCATCCGCTTCGCTTATCGTCAGGGCAAAGGTTTCAACCCGAACCAGAACGCCGACGGCGAATGGATCGCCCACACCGAGCGGTTGCTGGCGGGGGTACTCGGCGCGTCTTCGACGCGGGCTGTAGTAAAAGCCGCCATCGAGGGTCGGGAAATGCAACTGGAGGACGTCGTCCGGATCGCCGACGAAGCCTCGGAAGTGCTGCAGTTCAACCGGGCGCTGCTGCAAGGCGCCATCGAAAACATCACCCAGGGCATCAGCGTGGTCGACCAGTCGCTGAAACTGGTGGCCTGGAACCGGCGCTACCTGGAGCTGTTCAACTACCCGGACGGTTTGATCAGCGTTGGCCGACCGATCGCCGACATCATCCGCTACAACGCCGAACGCGGCTTGTGCGGCCCCGGCGAAGCGGAGGTCCACGTCGCCCGCCGCCTGCACTGGATGCGTCAGGGCCGCGCCCACACGTCTGAACGACTGTTCCCCAACGGCCGGGTGATCGAACTGATCGGCAACCCGATGCCCGGTGGCGGTTTCGTCATGAGTTTCACCGACATCACCGCGTTCCGCGAAGCCGAGCAGGCGCTGACCGAGGCCAACGAAGGGCTGGAGCAACGGGTCAGCGAACGGACTCAGGAACTGTCGCAACTCAACGTCGCGCTGACGGAAGCCAAGGGCAATGCCGAGGCGGCCAACCAGTCGAAAACCCGTTTCCTCGCGGCGGTCAGCCACGACTTGATGCAACCCTTGAACGCCGCGCGGCTGTTCTCCGCCGCCCTCTCCCATCAGGACGACGGCTTGAGCGGCGAAGCGCAGAAACTGGTGCAGCACCTGGACAGTTCGCTGCGTTCGGCCGAAGACCTGATCAGCGACTTGCTGGACATTTCCCGCCTGGAAAACGGCAAGATCAACCCGGATCGCAAGCCGTTCGCGGTCAATGAGCTGTTCGATATTCTCGGCGCGGAGTTCAAGGCGCTGGCGCAGGAACAGGGCCTGAATTTCCGGGTGCGCGGCAGTCATTTGCGCATCGACAGCGACATCAAACTGCTACGGCGGATCCTGCAGAATTTCCTCACCAATGCCTTCCGCTACGCCAAAGGCCCGGTGTTGTTGGGCGTGCGTCGACGACAGGGCGAGATTTGCCTGGAGGTCTGGGACCGCGGACCGGGGATTCCGGAAGACAAGCAACAAGTGATTTTCGAAGAATTCAAACGCCTCGACAGCCACCAGACCCGTGCCGAGAAAGGCCTTGGTCTGGGCCTGGCGATTGCCGACGGCTTGTGCCGGGTGCTCGGGCATACCTTGCGCGTGCGTTCATGGCCGGGGCGCGGCAGCGTGTTCAGTGTGCGGGTGCCGCTGGCCCGCACGCAGACTGCCCAGCCGAGCGCTGCGGTCGAACTCAACGGCAAGTTGCACAGCGGCGCGCAGGTGCTGTGCATCGATAACGAAGACAGCATTCTGATCGGCATGAACAGCCTGCTCACGCGCTGGGGGTGTCAGGTGTGGACGGCGCGCAACCGCGAAGAATGCGCGGCGCTGCTCAACGATGGCGTGCGGCCGCAACTGGCGCTGGTGGATTTCCACCTCGATCACGGCGAGACCGGCACCGATCTGATGGCATGGTTGCGCACAAGCCTGGGTGAGCCGGTACCAGGTGTGGTGATCAGCGCCGACGGGCATCCGGAAACCGTGGCCCAGGTGCACGCGGCGGGGCTGGATTACCTGGCCAAACCGGTGAAGCCGGCGGCGTTGCGGGCGTTGTTGAGTCGCTATTTGCCTCTCTAAAAGCGCCTCTATAAGAGCGCCGCTTTGACGCCGCGCCTTATTCGGGTAATTCGACCAATCCGTCGGCATCGGTCATCGCGCGTTCCAGCAGATCTGTCGGCAGGCTCTTGCTGGCCCGTGCGCCGAGCAGTTTGAGCTGCTCGCTGCGGCTGACAAGGTTGCCGCGCCCTTCTGTCAGCTTGTTTCGCGCCGAGCTGTAGGCTTTGTCCAGCTGTTGCAGACGATTGCCGACTTCATCCAGATCCTGAATGAACAACACGAACTTGTCGTACAGCCATCCGGCGCGCTCGGCGATTTCCCGGGCGTTCTGGCTCTGACGCTCCTGCTTCCACAGGCTGTCGATGACCCGCAGGGTAGCAAGCAGCGTGGTCGGGCTGACGATCACGATGTTGCGGTCGAAGGCTTCCTGGAACAGCGTCGGTTCGGCTTGCAACGCCGCAGAGAACGCCGCTTCGATGGGCACGAACAGCAAGACGAAATCGAGGCTGTGCAGCCCTTCCAGACGCTTGTAGTCCTTGCCGGCCAGGCCCTTGACGTGGCTGCGCAGCGACAGCACGTGCTGCTTCATGGCGATCTGGCCAATCGCATCGTCGTCGGCCGCCACGTATTGCTGGTACGCCGTGAGGCTGACCTTGGAGTCGACCACCACTTGTTTATCGCCCGGCAGGTAAATGATCACGTCCGGCTGAAAGCGCTCGCCGTCCGGGCCCTTGAGGTTGACCTGGGTCTGGTACTCGCGGCCCTTCTCCAGCCCGGCATGTTCCAGCACCCGTTCCAGGATCAACTCGCCCCAGTTGCCCTGGGTTTTCTGGCCTTTCAGGGCGCGGGTCAGGTTGGTCGCTTCATCGCTCAAGCGCAGGTTCAGTTGCTGCAGGCGCTCAAGTTCCTTGGCCAGCGAGAAGCGCTCACGGGCTTCGGCCTGATAGCTTTCCTCAACCCGTTTTTCGAAGGACTGGATGCGTTCTTTCAGCGGGTCGAGCAACTGCCCGAGGCGCTGCTGGCTGGTTTCGGCGAAACGCTGTTCACGCTCGTCAAAGATCTTGCCCGCCAGCTCGGCGAACTGGGCGCGCAACTCGTCACGGGAACCTTGCAGGTCATCGAGACGCTGCTGATGGCTTTCCTGCTGCTCACGCAACTCGGCACTCAGTGAAGCGGCCTGAGCGTCCAGGCGCCGCAGCTCGGCTTCCTTGTTGGCGCGCTCGAGGTTCCAGGCATGAGCGGCGTCACGGGCGTCATCGCGCTCGATCTGCAACAGTTCGACTTCCCGGCGCACGGCCGCAAGATCCGCTTGTTTGGAGGCATTGGCCTGGCCGAGGTCGGCGACTTCGTCGCGACTGGCTTCGAGCTGGGCGTTGAGGCCGTCCTGGGCCATTTGTGCCATGGCCAGTCGTTCTTCGAGCAATGCGACTTCAGACTCGCCATGACTGGCCCGGCGCTGCAGTTGCCAGGCCAGCGCCAGCAGCGGCACGGCCGCGCCCGCCAACCCGAGCAAGATGCTGGTCAAGTCCATCGCCATAGTCATTCCCGCCGATCCGATAAAGCCTGAAGGTTAACCAAGGCGTCAGGTCTTGGACAGCTCAGTCTTCGATCAGGCCGAGTTCCTGTTGCGCACGTCGATCACCCGCACGGGCAGCCTGACGCAGCAGGTCCTGGCCGATACGACGATCCCGGGCATTGCCGCACTCACGGCACATCAACTGGCCAAGGCGACTTTGTGCAGCGACCACGCCTTCCCGGGCCGGTTGCTTGAGCAGGCGGCCGGCGAGGTGCTTGGCATTCTGGCTGTCGCCCAGGCGCGGGCTGTCCAGCAGCCATTCGGCCACGCGCACGGAAAATCGCTTGGGAGCGGTAACACGAGGGGGTTGGGAGGTAACAGAATCTGGAGCTGAGCGAAACTTCATAAAGCACTGTGGGACAGATCGAAGGGCGCGCCACTCTACTCTTTTTTTCGCACAGGTAAAGTCGAAAAAAACCCGGCACGCCCGTGCTAGAGCAAGCGCTCGGGACAATCCACAGAAGCTGTGGATAACTCAGTGGACAACCGCCCCTGACTCGCCGCAAAGCCTTGTGGAATGGGGCCCGCAGTCAAACTGACGATTTTTTCACCAGTAAAAAAAAGCGATGTTTTTCATTGACTTAAACTTTCGTTACAGGCAGCCACCGGGGTCAGGATCGATGTGACAGCGTCGTTACCGTCCGCGCAACTAATGTGCACAAGTACCTGTTACGCGGTTATATCGGTGCGCTTTTTCGGGTCGTTTTGGCAGGCGGGCTGGGGATAAGCCCTTGCGCTTCGCGGGTTCGGCTTGCCCTCTGCAACGACCGACGGTCGGAGTGTGAGCCAAATCGGGGCGGGGCCGGGGCTTGAGGAACAGTCTGTTGGTTCTTTTTAAAAATCAGATTTGCCTTCCTCGAAGTGTTCCGTTAGTATCCGCGGCGTTAGTACCAAGCTGAAAGTCAATTCCGGTCGAACAAACCCCACGGTCAGCCTTCTCTCAGAGAAGCCTCCTCCGACAAAGCGGGACCGACCCCTCGATGGTTTCCAGGTAAATCTTGCGACGACACAGCCTTTGAATCGAATGCAAAGGGTGTCGCGAAGACCACTTACTCTGACCGAACCAACCTGCAAATTGATCAGGATCTTCACCCCGGGCCCAGAACCTTTGCCCTCGATGTGTTGCCTGCCCTCCTAAGTACCTACCTGCCAGCCCAAGCGCGCCAACTTATCAGCGCTTCAAACTGGCTGCTTTGTTCCAGTCGGGTTCTTCGTTCGACCAATGGTGGTCGACGTTACTGGAACGTTTTAACGTTGCACGGTTCTTATCCGTGTCATTTGTAGGAACACCTAATAACTATGTCTACTCAAATCCAGACTCAGGATGCCATTCGCACCCTAACCAACGCTTTTGCTCCAATGAACTGCCTGATCATGGCCGCTCGCAAAGGTTGCTTCAGCTTCACCGTGGTCAATGAACACGGGATCGCCCGCCACAGCGAGCGTCTGTACCCCGATCAGTACTCCAGCGCCGAACCGCTGCAGGCCGTGATTGATCGCACCCGTCAGGCATTGATCGCCTGAGAGGCCGAAATGGCTGCAAAAGCAAAAGCCCCGCCTGAAACGCGGGGCTTTTTATTGCCCGATGTTTCTCTTTTTACCCTTCGCGGTTAAGCACCAACCGATATAACGGTTATAACTGCTCGCCGGAAATATTTTAAAAACAGGCCTTTACGTCGCGAATATGACACTACACTTCAACTCAAGCGGCGTGATCCGCTTCCGGCGAGCCTGAGTCGATTCACAGCTGCCAAGCTCCCCTTCAGGTCTCGCCGCCCAATAACAAGATCCGAGGGTTTTATGGGTATCGCTGCCAGCGAACTGTGCCGCTATGTGATCCGTCCAACGCTGATTTATCTGGGACGTCACTGCGCCACCGCCGAATCCCTGCTGCTGGGCATCGCCGCCAGCCAGTCCGCCCTCGGTTCCGCCCTGCATGACCGCCGTGGCCACGGCCTGTACCGGATTGCCGAGCATCGCCACCAGGCGCTCTGGGATCATTATCTGGCGCTCGATCCGGAGCGCGCCAGCCTGGTTCGCGGCCTCGCCAGCCAGCATGCCTTTCTCAGCGGCCCGCACCTCGAACTCACCGTCAACCTGCGTTACGCCACCGCCATCGCCTGGCTGCTGGTCGAAGAACAGAATCCCACCCTCCCCGACCCGGACGATCTGCTGGGAATGGCGCGTATCTGGCGTCAGACCTTTCAGCCCCAAGGTCGTCTGCGTGACTTCACCTGTGCATGGCAGACCTGTGTTTCACCGCTGAATCAGGTCGCGTGCTGACTCGCCAGTTTCGCAAGATCGTCCAACGGGTCGCGAATCTGGTCGGATTGTCCTACAAAACCGCTCTAACTCAAGCCATACGGACTATAGCGCTGGGACGAAAATGTTGGTAATTTTCGCCCCGGTGATCACCAGGAGTTCTAATAATGAAAAAAGTAATGCTCAAAACCACCCTTAGCCTCGCCGTTTCCTTGGCATCCACCCAGATTTTCGCAGCTGGCTTTGCCATCAACGAACACAGCATCAGCGGGATGGGGACTGGGTACGCCGGGCGATCTTCTTCTGCCGACGACGCAAGCACTGTTTATGGCAACCCTGCCGGCATGTCGCGCATCACGCGCGAACAAGTCACCGGTGGTGTTGCATTCCTCGACGCCAAGACCGATATCAGCGATGGTCGCTCCAGCCCTAACGGCGGCAGCAACAAAGGCGACATGGTGCCCTTTACCTCCGTACCTATGGGCTACTACGTCAAGCCGATCGACGAGCATTGGGCATTCGGCCTGGGTGTCTACGTACCCTTCGGCCTGATTACCGACTATGAAAAAGGCTTTGCCGGCCGTTACTTCGGCAGCAAGTCCGAAGTACAAGTCATCACCTTCCAGCCGACGGTCAGCTACAAGTTCAACGACGTCGTGTCGATCGGTTTCGGTCCGACCATCAACCGTATCGACGGCACCCTGGAATCCAACCTGTCGATCACTCAGGCCCTGCCGGACGGCAAGGTCAAGATCAAGGGTGACGACACTGCACTGGGCTACAACATCGGTGTGCTGGTACAAGCGACCGACACCACTCGCCTGGGTCTGACTTACCACTCGAAAGTCGACTACAAGCTCGAAGGCAACACCAAGGTCAACTACGGCGCCCTGGCCCTGGCCGGCCTGAGCTCCAGCCAGAAGTACGACGCTTCGCTGAAGATCACCACACCTGAATCCGTGGACTTCTCGGTCACTCAGGCGATCAACGACCGCTGGAACGTCTACGCCGGTACCACCTGGACCCGCTGGAGCCAGCTGGAAAAGATCACCGTCAAGAACTCCGGCGTTCAACCTGCACTGGCTGGCCAGTTCGGCGAGATCACCGAAGAGCAGAACTGGCATGACACCTGGGCTTACGCCATCGGTACGTCCTACCAGTTGAACAAGGAATGGGTACTGCGCACCGGTCTGACTTTCGACCAGTCGCCGACCAACAACGTCGACCGTTCGCCACGCATCCCTACCGGCGACCGTACGATCTTCAGCATCGGTGCCGGCTGGAGCCCGACCGAAGACCTGACCATCGACGTCGCTTACTCGTACCTGCAGGAAGAGAAAGTCAGCATCCGCAACGAGAACGATCGCGGTCAGACCTACGATTCCAAGTATGAAAACTCGGCAAACGGTTTCGGTGTTGGTGCAACCTACCGCTTCTGATGCTGTACGGCGAGGCTAACCCCTCGCCCACTAAAAAGCCCCTCTCTCTCGACAGAGGCGGGGCTTTTTAGTGGGCGTCGATCAGGGCTTCAGGGGCTTCGACGCGATGGCTTTCTCGATGGCCGCCAAAAACTCCGGATCGTCAGGCTTGGTCAGGCTGGAGAAATTGGCGATCACTTTGCCCTGGCGATCAACCACGTATTTGTAGAAATTCCACTTCGGCGCGCTGCTTTGCGCGGCCAGCACCTGGAACAGGTGGGTGGCACCGTCACCGCGGACTTTCTGCGGCTCGGTCATGGTGAACGTCACACCGTAGTTGGCGTAGCAGACCTTGGCGGTTTCGGCGCTGTCCTTGGACTCCTGCTTGAAGTCATTGGACGGTACGCCAAGCATCTCCAGCCCTTGCGCCTTGTAACGCTGATTGAGCGCTTCGAGGCCTTCGAACTGCGGGGCGAAACCACAGAAGCTGGCGGTGTTGATCACCACCAGCGGTTTGTCGGCGTAGTGCTGGCACAGGTCGATGGATTCCTTGGCCCGCAACTTGGGCAACGAGCCTTGCAGCAGCTCCGGACAGTCCGCGGCCTGGGCCAGTCCGGTCAACGCCATCAGCAACGCGGGAAAAGCACACCAGCGCTTGAGCATGTCGGGCTTCCTTGATGCATTCGTCAGAACCCGACGTTACTCGCCCTCAAAGCCTACAAGCAAGCGCCCATGCCCAACTGCATCAGCGCCAGGCCGCCCTGGTGCCAGCCCCACCACACCAGTGCCAGCAACGCGGCACCGACTGCGATGGCCAGCATTCGAGGCCAGTAGCCGTTCATGCAGCGCTCGCGTGGGCTTGCAGACGCGCGACCGGACGCTCACGCACCGGCCAGTTCAGCGCGGCCGCCAACAGGCTCAAGAGAATCGCCACCTGCCAGATCAAGTCATAACTCCCGGTTCGGTCATACACCACCCCGCCCAGCCAGCCGCCAAGGAAAGAGCCGAGCTGATGGAACAGGAATACGATCCCACCGAGCATGGACAGGTTTCGTACGCCAAACAAGGTCGCCACCGTACCGTTGGTCAACGGCACGGTCGACAGCCACAGGAAGCCCATCGCCATGCCGAACAGATACGCCGTGGTCGTCGTCACCGGCAGCCACAGGAACAGCCCGATCACCACCGCTCGCAGCAGGTATAAACCGGTCAGCAGGCGAGGCTTGGACATGCGCCCGCCCAGCCAGCCGGCGGTGTAGGTGCCGAAGATGTTGAACAACCCGATCAACGCCAGCACGGTAGTGCCGACGGTGGCCGGCAGATGCTGATCGACCAGATAGGCCGGCAGGTGCACGCCGATGAACACCACCTGGAAACCGCAAACGAAGAAGCCGAACGCCAGCAGCCAGAACCCGGAGTGCGAGCAGGCCTCGCGCAGGGCTTCAGACAGGGTTTGTTCGTGCCCTAGCACCGGCAGCGGCTTGTCCTTGAGCATGCTCACCAGCGGCACGATCAGCGCCACCAGCAAACCCAGCACCAGCAACGCGGCAGACCAGCCCAGCCAGCCGATCAGCCCGAGGGTGCCGGGCAGCATGGCGAACTGGCCAAAGGAACCGGCGGCGCTGGCAATGCCCATGCCCATGCTGCGCTTCTCCGGCGGCACGGCGCGGCCGACGACGCCGAGGATCACCGAGAACGACGTGCCGGACAGGCCGATACCGATCAGCAAACCGGCGCTCAGGGACAGGCCCAACGCTGTTTCCGACAGCCCCATGAACACCAGCCCCAAGGCGTAGAGCACGCCGCCGATCAGCACCACTTTCGCTGCGCCAAAACGGTCAGCCAGTGCGCCAGTGAACGGTTGCGCCAGACCCCAGATCAGGTTCTGCAAGGCAATGGCGAAGGCGAACACTTCACGCCCCCAGCCGAACTGGGCGCTCATCGGCGACAGGAACAATCCGAAGCCGTGCCGCACGCCCAATGACAACGCCAGAATCAGCGCACTTCCCAGCAACACCCAACCGCATGTACGCCACATCGAACTCATTGTTATTCTCCAGTCGCGGGTATATACCCGCTTAGATTCGGAAAAAACCGGCCCTCAGGCCAGTTCATCCAATAGCCGCAGCAAGGTTTCACGCTTCTCGGCACCCAGCCGGTCAATCAACCGCTGTTGCGCCGCTTCCCAGGCCGGCAGGGCCGCTGCCAGGCGTTGTGCGCCGGTTTCGGTGAGCCGGACGATGCGGTTGCGCATGTCCTCGCCTTCGGCCAGCGCCACGAGACCTTCGCCTTCCAGCACCCGCAGATTGCGCCCCAGGGTGCTGCGATCCAGACCCATGGCCTCGGCCAGTTCGGAAATGCTCGGTTGATCCAGACGCTGCAGGTTGCACAGCAGAGAATACTGGGCAACGTTGATCCCGAAGCCGTCGAGAGCGCCGTCGTAATGCCTGCTGACGCCACGCGCGGCGCGACGCAGGTTGGTGCACAAACACTGAGAAGGAAGCATGATGCGTGTATATACCCGCGACTGTGTTAAATCAAGTTACAGATCAAAGTTACTTATCAAAACAAGGCCAGCCCGACCAGCACTGACATCTCCAGCAATTCCAGCAGTGCGCCGGCCGTATCGCCCGTAGTTCCACCCAGTCGCCGCACCATCAAATGCCGCAGCCAGATGAATACGACGACCGACAGCAGCAGCGCCACAATAGCGTTGAAACCCGCGATTACTACACACGTCAGCGCACTGCCCAGCAGAACCCACCACCCGGTCTTGCGTGGCAGATGATCCGCCAGCGCCTGCCCCAACCCGCCGGCCCGCACATAGGTTGTCGTGAGGAACAGTCCGAGCAGTGCCGCCCGCCCAAGTAGCGGCACAATGATCAACGCCAGGCCTTGTTGTTGCTCGATCAACGCCAGCAACGCGGCGAACTTGAGCAGCAACACAAGCACCAGCGTCACCACCGCGATCGGTCCGCTGCGTGGATCCTTCATGATCGTCAGCGTACGCTCGCGATCACCGAAACCGCCGAGCCACGCATCGGCGCTGTCCGCCAATCCATCAAGGTGCAGCGCACCGCTGAGCAACACCCACACCGTCAGCAACAAAGCGGCATGCAATAGCAAGGGCGCGCCGGCCAACGCAATGTTCAGCGCCCAGAGAATCACGCCGAACAGCAGTCCCACCAGCGGATAGAACAGCAGCGAGCGGCCGAGTTCTTCGGGCGCCGGCATGCCCGGCAGACGAATCGGCAGGCTGCTGAGAAATTGCAGGGCGATCCACAGGGGCAACATGTCAGCACACTTCCTTGAGCGAACCATCAGCCTCGACGATCAAGGAAAACAACGCGCCATGACCGACTTCGACATTGAGCAATTGCTCACGGGGCAAACCACGGGCGCGAGCCAGCAACAGACGCATGACGCCGCCATGACTGACCAGCAACACCCGCTCTCCCGCATGAGCCGCGCGCAAGCGCATGACCGCCGCCAGCACTCGCGCGGAGAAATCGCTGACCGGCTCTCCCTGCGGCGGGGTAAACCCATACGGATCAGCCCAGAACAGCCCAAGCGCTTCGGCATCGGTTTCCATCAACGCCGCCGCACTCTGCCCTTCCCAGGCACCGAAATGCAGCTCTTGCAGATCCTTGTCCAGAGACACCGACAGATCCCGTTGCGCGCCCAACTCTTCAGCGAATCGCGCACAACGCTGCAACGGTGAACTGACCAGCCGATCCCACGGCCCCTGCCCGATCACCGTCTCGCGCATCTGCGCCCAGCCCTTTTCGGTCAGCGCATCGTCGAGACTGCCGCGCAGGCCGCCGCCGAGTTCGGTTTCACCGTGGCGCAGCAGGTCCAGACGCAAGGTCATGCCGGGCGATCCGCTACCGCGGCTTCGGCGAAGGTCGCCATCTGCCCGTGCAGATCGCAGGCCAGACGCAGCAACGGCACCGCCAGCGCCGCGCCACTGCCCTCGCCCAGACGCAGGCCCAGTTCAAGAAGCGGTTCAGCGCCCAGGGTTTCCAGCACATGACGATGACCCGGCTCGGCACCGCGATGCCCGAACAGCAGCCATTCACGGCAGGCCGGATTCAGCCGCACCGCCACCAATGCCGCAACCGTGCAGATGAAACCGTCCACCAGCACCGCCACGCCTTCCTGAGCACACGCCAGATACGCGCCCACCAATGCTGCAATCTCAAATCCGCCGAGATTGAACAGGGTCTGCAATGCATCGCCGCGTTGCGCCGCGTGCAGCGCCAGCGCCCGCTCGATCACCTGCGCCTTGTGGCTGACGCCTTCGGCATTCAACCCGGTGCCGGGACCGGTCAAGTGTACGACCGGGCAATCGAGCAGCGCACAGGCCAGCGCGCTGGCGGCGGTGGTGTTGCCGATGCCCATTTCACCGCCGATGAACAGTTGCGCACCCGCCGCCTTCGCGCGCAGCACGCTGTCGCGGCCGGCCTGCAAGGCCAGTTCGCCCTGGGCCGACGTCATCGCCGGGCCCTTGGCGAAATTCGCCGTGCCCGGGCCGATGTTCAGGTGACGCACGCCCGGTAGATTCAGCGACGGGGTCACGGTGCCCAGATCCACCACTTCCAGTTGCGCACTCAGTTGCCGCGCCAGCACGCTGATCGCCGCGCCGCCGCTGACGAAGTTCAGCAGCATCTGCCCGGTGACTTCCTGCGGGAACGCGGAAACGCCTTCGGCCACAACGCCGTGGTCACCAGCAAAAATCGCTATCCAGACCTGTTCGAGTTTCGGGTTGATCTGGCCCTGCAATCCGGCCAGTTGCACCGCCACCGATTCGAGCTGCCCGAGGGAGCCGGCGGGTTTGGTCAATTGCTGCTGACGCGCCGCCGCGTTTTCAACGGCGTCCGTATCCACCGGTTTGCACGGGTTCAGCCACCAGGCTTGGGTCATAACGCAGGTCCTTTCAGAGTCAGGGGCAGGCCGGCAACCGTCAGGACGACTCGCTGACAACGCTCGGCCAGAGCTTGATGCAGCCAACCGGCTTCATCGACGTAGCGGCGAGTCAATTCGCCCAGCGGCACGACACCCATTCCGGTCTCGTTGCTGACAAAAATGATTTCACCCGGCAGCGACGCCAGGCATTCGAGCAGGGCTTCGCGTTCGGCAGCGAGGCGTTCGGCGTCTTCGAGCATCAGCAGATTGGTCAGCCACAGCGTCATGCAGTCCACCAGCAGGCAGCGCTCGGCGCTGGCGGTTTCGCGCAGGACCCGGGCCAGCTCGAGCGGCTCTTCGATCAACGCCCATTCGGCGGGACGACGGGCGCGGTGATGAGCGACGCGTTCATTCATCTCGCCATCCAGCGGCTGACTGGTGGCGATGTACGTCACGGCCAGCGCGCTGTCAGTGGCGAGTTTTTCAGCCAGGCGACTTTTGCCGGAGCGGGCGCCGCCGAGGATCAGTTGGAGCATGGGGACATTCCACAGAGTTCACGTAACAGCCCGGTATCCAGATGCTTCTCCACCAGATCCGCCAGCCGCTCGATGTCGCGTTCGCGCAGGCCGTGGTAATCCACTTCCTGCACATCGTTCAAACCGGCCCAGCGCAACAGCGCCGCACTTGCCGCCGGCGACTCGAACAGGCCGTGCAGGTAGGTGCCGAAAATCTGTCCATCGAGACTTTGCGCGCCGTCGCAGCGACCGTCGTCCAGATGAACAGCGGCGTTTTCCAGCGCAGCTCCCGTCGTCACACCGGCATGAATTTCATAACCGCTGACCTCGGCATCTTCCAGCACCAGACGTCCGCGCACATTGCGCAACTGTTTCTCGGCTTCGAGCTGTGTTTCAAACGCCAGCAAGCCCAGACCGGCGCTGGAACCCGGCGCGCCTTCAAGGCCCAGCGGATCGTGCACCTGCTCGCCAAGCATTTGCAGACCGCCGCAGATTCCCAGCAGCTTGCCGCCGTAACGCAGATGTCGGCTGATGGCGGATTCCCAGCCATTGGCGCGCAGATACGCCAGGTCGCTGCGCACGCTTTTCGAGCCCGGCAGGATGATCAGATCAGCCGGCGGAATCGCTTGCCCCGGGCCGATGAATTGCAGATCCACCTGCGGATGCAGCCGCAGTGGATCGAAATCGGTGTGGTTGCTGATGCGCGGCAGCACCGGCACCACCACTTTCAAGACTTGCTCGGCCTTGTCGGTCTGGCGCTGGTCGATGCCGTCCTCGGCCTCCAGATGCAGGTCCATCACGTACGGCAGCACGCCCACCACCGGTTTGCCAGTGCGTTGTTCCAGCCAGTCGAGGCCCGGTTGCAGCAAGGCGATGTCACCGCGAAAACGGTTGATGATGAAGCCTTTGACCCTTGCCTGTTCGCTCGGCGACAGCAGTTCCAGCGTGCCGACCAGATGGGCAAACACGCCGCCACGGTTGATGTCGGCAATCAGCAACACCGGGCAATCCACCGCTTCGGCGAAGCCCATGTTGGCGATATCACCGGCACGCAGGTTGATCTCTGCCGGCGAACCCGCGCCCTCGACCATCACCAGCGGATACGCGGCACTCAAGCGTTCATGGGAAGCGAGAACCGCCTGCATGGCGATGGCTTTGTAGTCGTGATAGGCGACGGCGTTCATGCTGGTGACCGCGCGACCGTGGATGATGACCTGGGCGCCGGTGTCGCTGTTGGGCTTGAGCAGCACCGGGTTCATGTCGGTGTGCGGCTCAAGGTGAGCCGCTTGCGCCTGCACCGCTTGTGCCCGGCCGATCTCGCCGCCGTCAGCAGTCACCGCGCTGTTGAGCGCCATGTTCTGCGGTTTGAATGGCACCACGGCAACGCGCTGGCGGGTTGCCCAGCGGCACAGCGCCGTCACCAGCGTGCTTTTGCCGGCGTCGGAGGTGGTGCCCTGCACCATTAATGTGGTCATGCTGGTTGGTTTTCCATAGAGCGGTCCAGGGCGAAGGCTTGCAGGGCTTGCTCAAGGCGCGCTTCATCGGCGGCGTTGGCGGGCAGGCCGAAACGCAGACTGCTGTTGTGCACGAAGAGGCGCAGGAGAATGCCGCGGCGGGCCATGAATTCGTGCATCGCGGCGGCGTGCTCAGTGATCAGCCACTGAAACAGCGCACAACCACCCTGAGGTTTGAAGCCGTAACGTTCGAGCAGAGCAGCCAGCCGTTCACTGACCTCGTCGCTGCGAATCCGCTGGCGGGTATGACCTTCGGTGTCTTGCAGGCAGGCTTGACCCAGCACGCGAGTCGGCCCGCTGACGGCCCAAGGGCCGACCTGTTCGGCCAGCAACCTGAGCAGTTTGCGTTCGGCGAGCACGAATCCCAGCCGCACACCGGCCAGGCCGAAAAACTTGCCGAACGAACGCAACACGATCAGTCCGACCTGATGCGCATGCGGAGCCAGGCTCAACTGCGGCGTGTTGTCCATGAACGCTTCGTCGACCACCAGCCAGCCACCGCGCTGGGCCAGCCGCGCATGCCAGTCGAGCAAGCGCGCCGGGGTCAGGCTCAGGCCCGTGGGATTGTTCGGATTGACCACCACCAGCACGTCGAGGCTGTCGAGGAAGAAATCGACTTCCTGCTCCAGCACCTCGCGCACGATGTAACCACTGCGCCGCCAGGCTTCGGCATGCTCGGCATAACACGGCGACAACACGCCGACCTTGCCAGCGCGACGCAATCGCGGCAGCAACTGAATGGCCATCTGCGAACCGGCCACCGGCAGCACTTGCGCGGCGCCGTAGTAGTCGCACGCCGCCTGCTCCAGACCGTCATCGGTTTCCGGCAAACGCGCCCAGGCCCGCAGCGGAATGTCCGGAACCGGAAACGGCCACGGCGCCAGGCCGGTGGACAGGTCGAGCCAGTCTTCTTCCGCGATGCCGTATTCGAGCGCCGCCCTGCGCAGCCGGCCACCGTGCTCAAGCATAGAATTCAGCCCCCACGCAGAGAATCAGCAGCCATAACCATACCCCGCGCTGGACCAATTGCCAGCCACGATCGATGGAATCGGCGTCGGCTGGCGTGCCTTCGCCCAGTTGCGGACGCTCGTGCAGCTCGCCGTGATAGATCGCCGGCCCGCCCAACTCGACACCCAGCGCACCTGCGCCGGCGGCCATCACTGGACCTGCGTTCGGGCTGTCCCATTTCGGCGCCTGCGTTCTCCAGCATTTCAGTGCGAGTCGGGTCTTGCCCAGCAGCGCGTAGGTCAACGCCACCAGCCGCGCAGGAATGTAGTTGAGGACGTCGTCGATCTTCGCCGCCGCCCAGCCGAAACGCTCGAAACGCTCGTTGCGATAGCCCCACATCGCGTCGAGCGTGTTGCTCAGGCGATAGAGCACCACGCCCGGCGCACCGGCCACGGCAAACCAGAACAGTGCGGCGAACACTGCATCGCTGCCGTTCTCCAGCACCGATTCAGTGGCGGCGCGGGCGACAGCGGTGCTGTCCAGTTCGCTGGTCTGACGGCTGACCAGATACCCCACGCGCTTGCGCGCCTCTTCCAGATCATCGCTGCGCAGGGCCTTGGCCACCGGCTCGACGTGCTCGCCGAGGCTGCGCATGCCGAGGGCGCAATACAGCGCGAGAATCTCGACCACCCAGCCTACATACGGCGCCCAGGACAATGCCGTGGCGAGCAGGGTCAGCGGCAGCACTGCAATCACCCACGCGGTGACGCCATGGCTGCGCCAGCCGCGACCGCCGCTATTGAAACGTTGCTCGATGCGCCCGGCGAAATTGCCGAACGCCACCAGCGGATGCCAGCGTTTCGGTTCACCCAGCAGCGCGTCCAGCGCAACCGCGGCGACACTCAACAACGCCACACTCATTGACTCACTCCCCAGAAATTTTCATACAGCAGCTCATTGAGCGGACGCGCCTGCGCCCACCCTTCGAGTACCAGCATCGGCGCCGGATAGAATTCCTTGACCGGCCCCAGACAAAGAACCGCCAGCGGCTTGGCCCCGGCCGGCAGTTTCAGCAGATCGGCCAGCGCCTGCGGTTCGAACAGCGACACCCAGCCCATGCCCAGGCCTTCGGCGCGCGCCGCCAGCCACAGGTTCTGGATCGCGCAAGACAATGAGGCCATGTCCATTTCCGGCAGCGTGCGACGGCCGAAAATGTGTCGCTCGCGATCGTCCATCAAGGCTGCGACCAACACTTCGGCACAGTCATTGATGCCTTCGACCTTGAGCTTCATGAACTCGTCGCTGCGCTCGCCGAGGGCTTCGGCGGTGCGTACGCGCTCTTCTTCAACAAGGTTCTGGATCTGGCCACGCAGCGCGCGGTCGCTGATGCGGATGAAGCGCCACGGCTGCATCAGGCCGACGCTCGGTGCCTGATGTGCGGCTTCAAGCAATCGGCGAAGCAATTCAGGCTCGACCGTGCCGCCGCTGAAGTGGCGCATGTCGCGACGTTCGGCGATGGCGCGATAGACCGCTTCGCGCTCGGTTTCAGTGAAGGCGTTGTCGGTCATGGTACCAACAGTGTGGCAATCGCCGACGGATTCGACGGGAAGTAAAAATGCACGTACGAGGCAGTCATCCGCCCTTCCCGATACACCGCTTCGGCGCCACGCCCGCCATTGGGGCTGTGGCCGCGGGCGATGGGGGTCAGTTCGGTGGTGGTCAGGGAATGGTGATAAGTGTGGCCGCGCAGCAAGCCTTCCGGCAGTTCGACGGATTGCAGGGCCAGCGCTGCCAGACGCTTCTGCATCACCGCATCACCCTTGAGCAAACCGACCAGTCCGGCGCGGGTGCCTTCGACATCGGTCAACGAATCGAGCAAATACAACATGCCACCACATTCGGCGAGCAACGGTTTGCCGGCGGCGTGATGCGCGCGGATCGCGTCGAGCATGGAGGCGTTCTGCGACAAGGCAACGTGATGCAATTCCGGATAACCGCCGGGCAGGTACAAGCTGTCGGCCTCGGGCAATTGCGTATCGCGGATCGGCGAGAAGAAGCTCAACTCCGCGCCCATCGCCCGCAACAGATCAAGACTGGCGCCATAGGTGAAGGCAAACGCCTCGTCCCGGGCGACGGCAATTCGCACGCCTTCGAGCAGTCTTTCGGTCTTCACGATTTCAGGCGCGGCGAATTCGACGGCCGGTGGCAGCGCTACCTCGCAGGTGCTGGCCAGCGCTTCGGCGGCGGCGTCGAGGCGCACGTCGAGATCATTGAGTTCGCTGGCCTGCACCAGACCGAGATGGCGGCTTGGCAGTTCGATCCCGGTTTCCCGGGACAACGCGCCGTACCAGCGCAGGCCTTCGGTGAGACTGCCTTCCAGCAATTGCGCATGGCGTACCGTGCCGACGCGGTTGGCCAGCACGCCGGCAAACGGCAGGTCCGGCTGATAGCGCGCCAGACCCAGGGCCAGCGCACCAAACGTCTGAGCCATGGCCGTGCCATCGATCACGCCGAGTACCGGCACGCCGAAATGCCGCGCCAGATCGGCGCTCGACGGCGTGCCGTCGAACAAGCCCATCACGCCTTCGATCAGGATCAGATCGGCTTCAGCGGCGGCTTCCCACAGCAGTCGACGACTTTCCTGCTCGCCGACCATCCACATATCCAGTTGATAGACCGGCGCACCGCTGGCGCGCTCTAGGATCATCGGGTCAAGAAAGTCCGGGCCGCACTTGAACACGCGGACCTTGCGCCCCTGATTGCGGTGCAGACGGGCCAGCGCGGCGGTGACGGTGGTCTTGCCCTGGCCGGAGGCCGGCGCGGCGATCAGTACCGCCGGGCAGTGACGTGGTTGATTCAAAGTTCGACGCCTTTCTGCGCTTTGATACCGGCC
Organism: Pseudomonas sp. GW821-FHT02C04; assembly: GCF_059421845.1. NCBI lineage: Bacteria > Pseudomonadati > Pseudomonadota > Gammaproteobacteria > Pseudomonadales > Pseudomonadaceae > Pseudomonas > Pseudomonas sp. GW821-FHT02C04. Next base: position 35,769 of record NZ_JBWKVT010000003.1, read on the forward strand.
TGGAAGGCGTGTTTGATCATGCCCATTTCGGTGACGGTGTCGCCCATCTCGATCATTTCCGGCTTGGCAGCGCGGCCGGTGACGATCACATGCTGCATCGGCGGACGGGCCTGCAGATCGCTGAGCACCTGATCCAGATCGAGGTAACCGTGCTTGAGGGCGATGTTCAGCTCATCGAGCACCACCAGGCCGATCGACGGATCACGCAGCAGCTCACGGGAGACTTCCCAGGCAGCCTCGGCAGCGGCGATGTCGCGCTGGCGGTCCTGGGTTTCCCAGGTGAAACCTTCGCCCATCACATGAAAACGTACCTGCTCGGGGAAGCGGCGGAAGAACAGCTCCTCCCCGGTGCTGTTGCGGCCCTTGATGAACTGCACCACGCCGCACTGCATGCCGTGGCCCATGGCGCGGGCGAGCATGCCGAACGCCGAGCTGCTTTTGCCTTTGCCATTGCCGGTCAGCACCAGCACCAGGCCGCATTCGTCTGGCGAATTGGCGATGCGCTCGTCGATCACGGCTTTTTTGCGCTGCATGCGCGCCAGATGGCGCTCGTCGCGTTCGGGGGAATCAGTCATGGGGGAGCTCTCCGTTGAGGCTGGATAACGGCGGGCAGGCACAAGAATAGAAGGCAACAAGCCTGGCATCGCCCACCGTGATGCCGCTGGATGGATCAGGCCGGTCTCCGGGCTCATGAGCGGCCTTGGCCTGGCTGCGCGCCTTCCCGCTTTGCAGCAGTGGCATCGGACGCAGCTTTTACTCATTTACCGTTGCGGGGGCAGCGCCGGGATCGTGAGGATTCTTCGCTTGAAGACCCGCCTCACCGGCTTCCCTGTTTCACTCTGTCGACAGCGGTCACAGAGCACCTGAAACAAGCCGCGAAGGTTAGAGGGTTGGGGGGGGAGCGTCAAATGAAGAGGCCCCCTGAAAGCGAATAACTGCCGTCGATCAATTATCTGACGCCAATCTTGTGCCACACTGTCAGCAGTGATATCAAAGAGCCATGTTTTTTGACTGCAGAGAGCACATCACAATAACAAGGGAGAGCACCATGCAAGGCATGATCATCAGCAATCCGCGGCTGGAATTCCTGCGCCCGGTGCTGGAACGCTGGTTTGACTGTATCGACCGCTACAACGCCGTGCGCGGCGACAACGACACGCCGTACTGGCATGACGAAAAAGCCAACCTCGGCCTATTGTCCGCCGCCGCGTGGATGGCCGAACTGGTCACCCTGCGCGATACCGCCACCCGCAAGCAGAACGAGGAAGGCGAACGCAACGCCCGCGCCGACCTGTTCCTGGCCGGCGCCGAAGATCGCGCGTACATCCAGGCGACGCAACGCTGGCCGCGCGTCAACAGCCTGAATCTGACCCAGGCCCTGGCCGATATCACCAGCGACGCCAAGCGCATCAGCTACGCCAGCGATCTCAAGCTCGGCTGCCTGTTCGTCGCCCCACAGAAAGCCCAGCACAGCGCCAGCCCCGAGGAACTGCAGGACATGGTCGACGACCTGCAAAAGGAACACACCTGCGCCGTCGCCTGGTATTTCCCCTACGCCTATCGCAAATTGCGCAGCGAGGCCGGCAACTACCACCCCGGCATTGCCGTGCTGTTCAAGGAAGCTCGCGGCTGAGGGGTGGAACCATCGGGCTCGCGCACTTCTCTATGATTAGGAATGCATTCATAGGGAAGATCAGTAATGCGCAAGCCCCACCTCGTTTTCGTCATCGCACTCGCCGGAGGGCTCACCGCCTGTGGTGAATCCTCCAGCCTGCAAGTCTCGGACGGCACCGGCCCGTCCCCCAAACTGCCCGAGCCGAACAAGACCCTGATCCCGACGGTGAACATCGCCCCGGCGATCGGCTGGCCGGCCGGCGCAAAACCGACGCCAGCGACGGGCACTCAAGTGGCGGCGTTTGCCGAGAATCTCGATCACCCGCGCTGGCTCTACGTACTGCCCAACGGCGATGTCCTGGTGGCAGAAACCAATGCCCCGCCAAAACCGGACGACGGCAAAGGCATACGTGGCTGGGTGATGAAAAAAGTCATGGGTCGCGCCGGCGCCGGGGTTCCCAGCCCGAATCGCATCACCCTGTTGCGCGACGCTGATCACGATGGCGTGGCCGAAACCCGCACGGTATTTCTACAAAATCTGAATTCTCCGTTCGGTATGACCCTGGTCGGCAACGATCTGTACGTCGCCGACACCGACCGTTTGCTGCGTTTTCACTACGAACCCGGCGCAACCGAGATCAAGAACCAGCCGATCAAGGTCGTGGATCTGCCGGGTGGCCCGCTCAACCATCACTGGACCAAGAACGTCATCGCCAGCAAGGACGGCAGCAAGCTGTACGTCACCGTCGGCTCGAACAGTAACGTCGGCGAGAACGGCCTGGATCAGGAAGAAGGTCGGGCGGCAATCTGGGAAGTGGACCGCGCGACCGGCGACCATCGGATTTTCGCCTCGGGCATTCGCAATCCCAACGGTCTGGCCTGGGAACCCAAAAGCGGCGCGCTGTGGACAGCGGTGAACGAACGGGACGAGATCGGCAGCGACCTGGTGCCGGACTTCATCACCTCGGTCAAGGACGGCGGCTTCTATGGCTGGCCGTTCAGCTATTACGGCCAGCATGTCGATGTGCGCGTCGAACCGCAGAACCCGGAGATGGTGGCCAAGGCCATCGCTCCGGACTACGCCGTCGGACCTCACACTGCCTCACTGGGGCTGACGTTCGCCGAGGGCAACGCGCTGCCAGCGCAATTCAAGGAAGGTGCATTCATCGGCCAGCACGGCTCGTGGAATCGCAAGCCGCACAGTGGCTACAAGGTGATCTTCGTCCCGTTTGCTGCCGGCAAGCCGAGCGGAACGCCGGTGGATGTGCTGACTGGCTTCCTCGATAAAGATGAAAACGCCTTGGGTCGCCCGGTCGGCGTGGTGATCGACCCGCAAGGTGGGTTGCTGGTGGCAGATGATGTGGGGAACAAGGTATGGCGAGTGTCAGCGGCCAAGTAGCCCGACCCTGAAACAAAAAAAACCTGTGGGAGCCAATGTGCTCCCACAGGTTTTTTATTGTTTCGGATGACTACGGGTTATGCGCCAGATGCTCCGGCTGCAGAACACGCTTGGCACTCAGGTAGGCCTTCTGCCAATACGCCTTCGACAGGCTGTCCAGCTTCACCGTGCCACCGGTGGCCGGTGCGTGAACGAAGCGCCCTTCCCCGACGTAAATCCCCGCATGGCTGACCTGAGAGCCGCCATTGGTGGCGAAGAAGATCAGGTCGCCGGTCTGCAACCCTTCCTTGCCGACATTCGGCGCCTGCATGACGATCAACTCGCGCGTCGAACGCGGCAGGCTGATGCCGGCGGCATCGCGGTAGACAAAACCGATCAGGCCACTGCAATCAAAGCCCGAGTCCGGCGTGTTGCCGCCCCAGCGATAAGGCGTGCCCACCAGCCCGAGCGCGCGGAACAGCACGTCTTCGGCAGCAGGAGAAAAGGCCTGGGAGGATCCGAACACAATCGGCGCGCGAACCACGGGGGCTGGCGGCGGAGTGCGACTGGCGCAAGCGCTGAGCAGCGCTGCGAAGAACATCAGGGCGAGGCGGGCCGGCATCGTCATAAGCAGAACATCCTGATCTGGCTGCGGCTTTTACTGCCGATTCGACAGAAAACAAAACCGCCTGCGTTGGGACGCAGGCGGTTTGCCATCAATATAGATCAGGATTCTAGCGGCTACGCGGCAAACTTCAAGTAAGACTTTAACTTCACCTTGTAAAGTTTAAGTCTATTGCCCCTGAAGGACCGCTTGTCGCCACGAGCGTGGCGACCAAGGCGTGATTACTTGCGAGCGGTAACCACGGTTGGAGCGTTCGCCAAAGCGCGTTTGGCTTCGATGAAGGTCTTGCTCCAGTAGCTGTCACCCAGGCTGTCGATGCGGACACCGCCACTGCGACGACTGCTGGAGTGGATGAACTGGTTGTCGCCCAGGTAGATCCCGGCGTGGCTTACACGACCGCGACGACCATTGGTGGCGAAGAACAGCAGATCACCCGGCTCAAGGTTGCTGCGCGATACCAGCGGAGCATCCACGTTGATCATTTCGCGGGTGGAGCGCGGCAGGTTCATGCCGGCTTCTTCGCGGAACAGATAGCCGATGAAACCGCTGCAATCGAACCCGGCTTCAGAGGTACCGCCGAAACGGTAACGGGTACCGATCAGGGACATGCCGCGTTCAAGAATACTGTCTGCCAGAACCGGAAGCTGATAAGGCTTCTTGCCGTTGAAAGCGGCGAGTTCTTTCTCGGTGTCCAGCTCTTCCTGGTAAATAACGGAAGACTGGGCGGTGGCAGAATTTTTAGCCTGTTGCTGCTCTTGATTAACAGGTGAATGAGCAGCGCAACCGAACAACAGGGTGACGAGTGCGAGAGGCACGAGGGGTGCGAAGCGCTTTAGCATGGGCACGACCGTGGCTGATAGTTGTAAAGAAGCCGAGACTATGCCCGCTATCAGCCTCATTTGCAAATTCAATCGATCTTTTTGTGACTTCTCGGTTTCTCGTTTACATCTAAGCGCTTAAGCCTATTTGAATCGAGACGCGGCCTGTGCAGTGCACAGGAAAGCGGATTTTCTGGCGCCTGAAATATGCCGAAACCCGCTGAAAGCCCCGGTTTTACCAGCCCAGGGTTTCTTTCAGGAAGGGAATGGTCAGCTTGCGCTGAGCCTGCAAAGAGGCCTGATCGAGCTGCTCGAGCAGGTCAAAAAGCGCGCTCATGCTGCGGGTCCCGCGAGTCAAAATAAAATGCCCGACTTCATCGGTCAGATGCAGACCGCGACGGGATGCACGCAATTGCAGGGCACGCAATTTGTCTTCATCGGAGAGAGGACGCATCTGAAAAATCAGCGCGAGGGTCAGGCGCGATTTCAAGTCCGCCAGTTTTACCGGCAATTCACGTGGCGAGGTTGAAGCGGCGATCAACAAGCGGCGACCGCTGTCGCGCAGACGGTTGAACAGGTGAAACATCGCCTCTTCCCAGTCGGGCTTGCCGGCGATCACCTGCAAATCGTCCAGACAGACCAGTTCGTACTGTTCGAGGTTGTCGAGGATTTCGATGCCGCGATCCATCAACTCGGCCAGCGGCAGGTACACCGCCGGCTCGCCCATCTGTTCGAAACGCAGGCACGCGGCCTGCAACAGATGCGTACGCCCTACCCCGTGTTTGCCCCACAGATAGATGAGGCTTTCGGTCCAGCCGGCGTCGGCTTCGCATAGACGCTCGACATAGCCGAGTGCAGCGGCATTGGCGCCTGGGTAGTAGTTGATGAAGGTGGCGTCGTCACGCAGACGCACACCTAGGGGCAGCTGAATCGGTTTCATGCTGACTGAACAGTTCCCAAGGAACCGTTAGTGGCCTCTGTGTAAAGTGTGCGAAGTTTATACCCGTGAAGCGGAGCGCACAATGCGACAGACCCCAAGCAAAATCAAAGGTTTGCGTTAACACGCTGGTTTTATGACAGTTTCTTTGGCGCACGAGTGCCAGCATTGCCTGCATGAGACGGGCCAACCCGGCAATCCACCGGGCGGCCCTCCCTCGCTTTACAGCTTCGGATCATCCACACCGCTATAAATGTCGGAGTCCTTGTACAAGTCATGGACGTGACGCACCAGCACCATGATCACCGCTGCCACCGGCAACGCCAGCAGCACACCGGTGAAGCCGAACAGCTCACCGCCGGCCAGGATCGCAAAGATCACCGCCACCGGATGCAGGCCGATTCGATCGCCCACCAGCAATGGCGTCAGCACCATGCCCTCCAATGCCTGACCGACCATGAACACCGCCACGATCCCGATCATCGGATACAGATCACCACCGAACTGGAACAGCCCGGCAATCAACGCCGCACCGATCCCGATCACAAACCCCATATAAGGCACGATGGCCGCCAGACCGGCAATCAGGCCGATCAACAGGCCCAGCTCCAGACCGACAATCATCAGGCCCGCCGCATAGATCACGCCCAACGCCAGCATCACCAGCAACTGGCCGCGCACGAAAGCGCCAAGCACCTCGTGACATTCGCCGGCCAACGCCACTACACGCTCTTCGCGGTCACGCGGCAACAGGCTGCGGATCTTGGCCATCATCACGTCCCAGTCGCGCAGCAAGTAGAAACTCACCACCGGGATCAGCACCAGATTCGCCAACCAGCCGATCAGCGCCAGACTTGAGGCCGTGGCCTGACTCAGCACCACACCGACGATGTCGGTGGTCTGGCCCATGTGTTCGGTGATCGCCGCCTTGACCTTGTCGAATTTCCAGAAGCCCTCGGACAGCCCCAGCTTCGACTGCGCCCACGGCAGCGCCGTGTGCTGCAGCCAGTCGAGCATCTGCGGTGCCAGCTCATAAAGGCGCAGCAACTGTTTGGCGAGCATCGGCACCAGCACCAGAAGCAACGTGGTGACGATCAGGGTGAACAAGGCGAACACCGCAATCACGCCCCAGGTACGGGACAAGCCAAGTCGCTCAAGACGATCCACCAAAGGGTCGAACAGATAAGCGAGCAACAGCGCCACCAGAAACGGCGTGAGGATCGGATGCAGCAACCAGACAAACGCGCAAAGCAGGAGCACCCCACCGAGCCAGAACCAACGCCGCGTATCGGCCATGTAACACTCCATTGCTTCTATATATGAAAGAAAATCTACCAGCGAAACCGCAACGACGGCGCCGCAGGTGCCGGTGCAGGCGCAACGACAGGCGCACCACCCGGCACTGCGGGCTGCGGAGCCACCGGAGCCGGCGCCTCGGCCGGCATTTCCTGCAATTTCGCCAGCGACAACTGCGCCCGCAACTGATCGGCACTGCCGTTCACCCGATACACAATGCGATCGGCATCGACACTCTGCAGACGCACACCAAAGGGTTCGAGCATCCGCAGCAACGTCGCGTAATGCTCCAGATTCATGCCCTGCACTTCCAGAGTCTGCTGACCCGAAGCGCCCGGCTTGGCGACAAAACGAGGCGCCAGACGCTCGGCGACCGCCAGCATCACAGCATCGGCGACAGCGGCTTGATCTGCCCTTTGCACGCTGCCCGCTTCCTTTTGATCGCCCAGCCACAAATGCCATTTGGCTTGCCACTGGCCGCCTTCTTCGCGGGCATGCACGGCGAGCAAGGCATCAGCGCTATAGCGTTCCGAGGCTGCATGCAGCGGCGCGGGATCGGTGCCTTCAAGCGTCGGCGCGGTCGCGACCAGTTGCTCGCTCAGATCCGCCAGCGGCAGGCGCAACGGCAACCCTCGGTGCTGGGCGGCACGCCGCAACGGCGCGGCACTGGCCTGACCGTCACCCACCAGACTCGAGCCTTCGGCAGAATCATTCAGCCACCAGCTCAGGATCGACGGCCGGCTCGCCCCCCACAGCGCCAGCCCGGCACGGCGCAATGCCTGCTCGGTGGTGGCCGGATCGAAATCGACCTTCAACACTTCAGGCGGCCCGGCATCGAAGCCGAACTGACTGATGATCTGCTGCGGGTCCTTGCGAATCGGAGCCAGCCCGGGGTTCTGCGGCGCCTTCGGGTCGCCGGTGAGGCGCAGCACCAGCGTGTCGAGCGCGGACTGAGTGGCGCGATCACGCTCCTCCGGCGACTGGCCGTTGACCGGTTCGCGCACCTGATAAAGACCTTTGACGTTTTCGGCCTGGCTCGCCAGGCTGACCAGAGACAAGCAACCCACTAACAGCAATTTACACAAACGCATGGAGAATTCCCGTCGACAAGAGCGGCTGGAACAGGCCGCGTGAACCGGATTGAGCAAGCCTGTGACCACTGGCCGTTGCAAAACATTCACACGCTGGCGATAAGTTTTTGCACAGTCCTAACGATAGACGGTTCCTTATACAGGCACCCGTGATGTCACCCGAAGCATCAATTGCAAAATTTTTCGGCCGATATGCCCCTGCCCGTCGGCGTGAGGATGGCCGCTGCCCCTCAAGCCTGATAAAATCGCGCGCCTTCGCAGACCGGCAACAGCCGGGCACATCGATTTCGCGTGAGGCAATCGCCTCTGTCGTTTTCGGCGTTCCCGCTGGACTCGGTCGTTACCCCTGAATCCCCTCCCCTAAAGGCCTGGATCATGAGCAAGCAACCCTCCCTGAGCTACAAGGACGCCGGTGTAGACATCGACGCCGGTGAAGCATTGGTCGAACGCATCAAGAGCGTCGCCAAGCGCACTGCGCGCCCGGAAGTCATGGGCGGCCTGGGCGGTTTCGGCGCCCTCTGCGAAATCCCGGCCGGCTACAAACAGCCCGTGCTGGTTTCCGGCACCGACGGCGTCGGCACCAAGCTGCGCCTGGCGCTGAACCTGAACAAGCACGACAGCATCGGCCAGGATCTGGTCGCCATGTGCGTCAACGATCTGGTGGTCTGCGGCGCCGAACCACTGTTCTTCCTCGACTACTACGCCACCGGCAAGCTGAACGTTGACGTTGCCGCCACCGTCGTTACCGGTATCGGCGCAGGCTGCGAACTGGCTGGCTGCTCCCTGGTTGGCGGCGAAACCGCTGAAATGCCTGGGATGTACGAAGGCGAAGACTACGACCTGGCCGGCTTCTGCGTCGGCGTCGTGGAAAAAGCGGAAATCATCGACGGCTCGAAAGTCGCTACCGGTGACGCCCTGATCGCCCTGCCATCGTCCGGCCCGCACTCCAACGGCTACTCGCTGATCCGCAAGATCATCGAAGTGTCCGGTGCCGACATCGAAACCGTTCAGCTCGACGGCAAGCCGCTGACCGAACTGCTGATGGCCCCGACCCGCATCTACGTGAAGCCGCTGCTCAAGCTGATCAAAGACACCGGCGCCGTCAAAGCCATGGCCCACATCACCGGTGGCGGCCTGCTGGACAACATCCCGCGCGTTCTGCCAAAAGGCGCTCAAGCGGTGGTTGACGTGGCCAGCTGGACTCGCCCGGCCGTCTTCGACTGGCTGCAAGAGAAAGGCAACGTCGACGAAACCGAGATGCACCGCGTGCTGAACTGCGGCGTAGGCATGGTGATCTGCGTGGCTCAGGAGCACGTTGAAGTTGCCCTGAACACCCTGCGTGACGCCGGCGAGCAGCCTTGGGTCATCGGCCAGATCGCTGCTGCAGCCGAAGGCGCTGCACAGGTTGATCTGCAGAACCTTAAGGCTCATTAATGTCCGCAACCTGTGATGTCGTGGTGCTGTTGTCCGGCACCGGCAGTAACTTGCAGGCCCTGATCGACAGCACGCGGACCGGCGACAGCCCGGTCCGCATCGCTGCGGTGATTTCCAACCGCGCCGACGCCTACGGCCTGCAACGCGCCAGTGACGCGGGTATCGCCACCCGCTCGCTGGATCACAAGGGATTCGAAGGCCGCGAGGCCTTCGATGCCGCCCTGATCGAACTGATCGACGCCTTCAAGCCCAAACTCGTGGTACTGGCCGGGTTCATGCGCATTCTCAGCGCTGACTTCGTCCGTCATTACCAGGGTCGCCTGCTCAACATCCACCCGTCGCTGCTACCCAAATACAAAGGGTTACACACTCATCAGCGCGCGCTGGAGGCCGGCGACGCCGAACACGGCTGCTCCGTGCACTTCGTCACCGAGGAACTCGATGGCGGACCACTGGTCGTACAGGCAGTAATACCGGTAGAGTTGCACGATTCGCCGCAGAGTCTGGCGCAACGGGTTCACGTTCAGGAACACCTGATCTACCCGATGGCCGTACGCTGGTTTGCCGAAGGACGGCTGACCCTCGGCGAGCAAGGTGCTTTACTGGATGGCCAGTTACTTGGGGCCAGCGGTCACTTGATTCGAAACTAGGAGATTTTATGCGTCGCGCCCTGCTCTTCGCTTGCGCTCTGCTCGCCCTGCCATTCGCCCAGGCGGCAGACCTTCAACCGTTCTCCGCCAGCTACACCGCCGACTGGAAACAGTTGCCCATGAGCGGCACTGCCGAACGCAGCCTGACCAAGGAAGCCAACGGCGTCTGGAAGCTCACCTTCAAGGCTTCGATGATGATCGCCAGCCTGTCCGAAGAAAGCACCCTGACCCTGGACAAGGACACCCTGCTCCCGCAGTCCTACCACTTCGAACGTGGTGGCCTGGGCAAAGCGAAAAAGGCTGACCTGGACTTCGACTGGACCACCAAGATGGTCACCGGCACCGATCGCGGCGACGCGGTGAAAGTCCCGTTGAACCGTGGCATGGTCGACAAATCCACTTACCAGCTGGCGCTGCAGCATGACGTCGCTGCTGGCAAGAAGACCATGAGCTATCAAGTGGTCGACGGCGGCGAAGTCGATACTTATGACTTCCGCGTCCTGGGCTCCGAGAAAGTCGAGACCAAGGCCGGCAAGATCGACGCCATCAAGGTCGAGCGCGTGCGCGACCCGACACAAAGCAAGCGCACCACCGTGATGTGGTTCGCCAAGGACTGGGATTACTTGCTGGTCCGCCTGCAACAGGTCGAGACCGACGGCAAGGAGTACAACATCATGCTCCTGGACGGCACGGTCAACGGCAAGACGGTCAAAGGCAGCTGATTCAACGAAAAGCCCCGCAATTGCGGGGCTTTTTTTCGCCTGTCATTCAGTGATCAAACCGAGAACTTCGCCACCATATTGTTCAGATCCACCGCCAGCCGCGACAACTCCTGGCTCGCCGCACTGGTCTGATTCGCCCCGGCCGAGGTCTGCATCGCCAGATCGCGGATATTCATCAGATTGCGATCCACTTCCCGCGCCACGGCAGCCTGCTCTTCCGACGCACTGGCGATCACCAGATTACGCTCGTTGATCAAGGTGAACGCCGAAGCGATTTCCTCCAGCGCAACGCCAGCAGCTTTCGCCAGATCCAGCGTCGAGCGCGCGCGGACATTGCTTTGCTGCATCGAACTGACCGCCGAATCGGTGCCCTGCTGGATACCGCCGATCATCTGTTCGATTTCCTGAGTCGATTGCTGGGTGCGATGGGCCAACGCCCGGACTTCGTCGGCCACCACCGCGAAACCACGCCCGGCATCGCCGGCACGGGCCGCTTCAATCGCCGCGTTCAACGCCAGGAGATTGGTCTGCTCGGCAATCGAGCGGATCACCTCCAGCACTTTGCTGATGCTGTAGACCTTCTGCGCCAGATCCTCGACCTGCGTGGCATTGGCAGTGACATCGTCCGCCAGCAACTCGATGGACGACACGGTCTGCTGCACTTGCTCACGGCCATGCTGGGCGATGCGGTCCGACTCACGCGACGCCTCGGAGGTCGCCACGGCGTTGCTGGCGACTTCCTCCACCGCAGCGGTCATCTGATTCACTGCCGTTGCAGCCTGCTCGATCTCCAGGCTCTGCTGATGCAGCCCTCGCGTGGCATCTTCCGTGACGCAGCTCAGCTCTTCCGAGGCCGAGGCCAATTGACTGGAAGACTCCGAGATCTGCCGGATGGTGTCGCGCAGGCTGTGCTGCATACTTTTGAGCGCATGCAGCAGCCGCGCCGGCTCATCCTTGCCGATGATGCTGATATCGCCGGTCAGATCGCCACCAGCCACCACTTCGGCAACCCCCAGCGATTGCGAAAGCGGCACCACGATGCTGCGGGTCAGCAGCAGCGCCAGGCCAATGGTGATCAGCGCAGTGATGCCGATCATTACCCCGACCCAGACCCGCGAATTGATGAACACCAGCCGCGCCGCCTCTGTGGCGAGGTTGGCGTTGTGCTTGTTCAGCTCCACCAGCTCTTTAAGGGTGACTGCAATATCGTCGGCCAGCGGGCTCATCTGCGCATTGAGAATGCTCGCCGCCTCTTCCACCCGGTTCTGGGCCGACAGCGCCATCACCTGGGCCTGAAGCTCCAGATACTTGTGTTCAGCCACCTTGAACCGATCGAACAGCGCCCGCTCTTCGGGCAACACGATCAATACGTCGTAACGCTGCTGGGCTTCGCTCAGCACTCCGCGCAGCTCGTTGAGCTTGGCGACATTCTGATCGAGCGCCTGAGGATCGCGATTGAGCAGCAGGCGCATGGTCAGGGCGCGCAGGCGCAACATGTCCTGACTCATTTCGCCCACCGCCATCACGCTCGGCAACCAGTTGTTGTCGACCTCATCGGACTGAGCGCGCATGTTCGACATTTGCAGCAAGGCGAATGCGCCAAGGCCGAACACCATCAGCGCCAACAGGCCGAAGCCCAGCCCCGCACGGGGGGCAATATTGAGACTACGGATACTCATTGCTCTGGTTCCTTCCAAAAGCGCTGCATCAACCCTGCAGCTGGCTGCTTTAGAAGGTATCGGCCCGGCGAAAATTTGCGTAAGACCAAAACGTGATATCAAAAGGCCTTAATACTTCGAACCCTTGGCATTAACGATTCAGCGTCGATTGGCCGGACTTGAACGCCGTTCGCTGCAAGATCACCGGGAAGTTATTGGAAAACCTTGAAACAACCCCGCAAGTGAAACACCGACACAAGTAATCTTCGAGTCAACGGCATAACCTGTCGCCCTGCCGCGCACCCGCAAGAAAGTGGAACGCGCCCCTGCGGGAATGCTCTATACCTGCAAGGTCTTATTTGATCGAATGACTTTTCCTACTGCTTGCGAGGTTCACATGACCGTCACCGTCAATACCATCTCCGCCGAAGGTTTCCGTCACACCGTACAGATCGATGAGCACGAACTGTTTGCCGATGTCCCGACGACTGCCGGCGGCGAAGGCTCGGCGCCGGAGCCGCACGATTATTTCGACGCCGCCCTCGGCGCCTGCAAAGCCCTGACGCTGAAGCTGTACGCGAAGAAAAAAGACATTCCACTTACCGGCGTCGGTGTCGAGGTCAAACGCGACAACAGCCAGGAACAGAAAGGCAAATACGCCCTGCACGTCACCCTGACGCTCAAAGGCGTGCTCACTGATGCGCAACGCGAAGAGCTGTTGCGAGTGGCGGATCGCTGCCCGATTCATAAACTGATGACCACCAGCGAAGTCACCATCGAAACCCACGCCCCACAAGGCTTCGACAGCCAGTAATCACCACCACGACACCGGCGGGTTATGCTCCATGCATCACCCGCTCAGCCTGGAATGGACCATGGACACCCAACCCCTGATCATCCGCCCGCGCGCCGAAGACGTCGAAGGCCAGCCGATCCTGCGCCCGCTGCCGTCAGCCAAATGCCGCAGCGTCGGGCCCTTCGTGTTTTTCGACCACATGCTTGAAACGGTTTATCCCGCAGGCAAAGGGATGAACATCCGACAGCATCCGCACATCGGTCTGTCGACCCTGACTTATCTGTTTGAGGGGCAGATCCAGCACAAGGACAGCCTCGGCTCCGATCAGGTGGTCAGTGCCGGCGATGTCAGCTGGATGACGGCGGGCAGCGCGATCGCCCATGTCGAGCGCACGCCCGAACCGCTGTGGGAACAAAGCTTCAGGATGCACGGGCTGCAAATCTGGCTCGCCTCGCCCAAGGATCACGAACAAGGTCCCGGGCATTACAGCCATCACCCGGCGTCGACATTGCCGGTCAGCGACAACCTCGGCGTGCAGATCCGCATGATTGCAGGGTCAGGCTTTTGTCTGGAATCGCCGGTGCCTGTGCTTTCTCCGACGTTGTATGCCGAACTTAAGATGCAAACCGCGACCACGCTGCTGATTCCGACCGAGCATGAAGAGCGGGCGGTGTATGTGTTGAGCGGTGATGTGCAATTGAATGGCGAAGCGGTCGAACCGCATGCGCTGGTGGTGTTGCCGGCCGGGGAAGAGATGAGTCTGTTCGCCGAGAGCGACAGTCATGCCGTACTGTTCGGCGGCGCGCCACTGGACGGGCCTCGGCGGATCAACTGGAATTTTGTCGCGAGCGATCCGACGGTGATCGATGAGGCCCGGCGCAAATGGGCGGCCGGGGATTGGCCGACCGTACCGGGGGAAGTCGAGCGGATCGAGCTGCCGAAATCGCGCAGCGAGCCGACACCGCTGTAAACGAACACTCCCACGCCAGGCGTGGGAGTGCTTTCAACCGAATCAGCCCTTGAACACTTCTTCCAGCAAGTCATGCATCGACTTGAACGCCCGCGCAGCGGTTTTCGCGTCGTACATCATCATGCCCGGCACATTGGCGTGCGGATCGGTGAACGAGTGCACCGCACCGCCGTAGCTCAGCAATTGCCAGTCCACGCCAGCCGCATTCATCTCGTCTTCAAATGCTGGCAGTTGCTCTTTCGGCACCAGCGGATCGGAAGCGCCGTGCAGCACCAGCACCGAGCCCTTGATGTTTTTTGCATCCGCCGGGTTCGGCGAATCCAGCGTGCCGTGGAACGATACCGCAGCCTTGACCGCCGCACCGGTGCGAGCCAGGTCCAGCGCACAGCAACCGCCGAAGCAGAAACCGAACACCGCCAGTTTCGACGTATCAACCGCCGCTTCGCCCTGCTTCTGCAATTGCTCGAACGCAGCCTGCATACGCTTGCGCAGCAGTGCACGGTCATTTTTCAGCGGCATCATCGCCGCGCCAGCCTGGTCGCCGTTCTGCGGACGCACCGCTTGCCCGTACACGTCGGCGATCAGCACCACATAGCCCTTGGCCGCCACCGATTTGGCAATCTCTTCAGCACCAGCGCTGACACCCATCCAGTTCGGCGCCATCAACAGGCCCGGACGCGCGCCTTTGTGCTCAGCGTCGAAAGCCAGTCGGCCCTCATAAGGCTGGCCGTCAATCTGATAGACCACGGAACGTACAGTGACTTGGCTCATTTCTGACTCCTGATTGGTTGAACACCAGAATGAAAAAACCCGCCGAAGCGGGTTTTTCTACAGTTTGATCAAGCGGACAGCTCAACCAGCAGCTTGTTCAGACGGCTCACGTAAGCGGCCGGGTCCTTCAAGCTGTCACCAGCCGCCAGGGCGGCCTGATCGAAGAGGATGTGCGACAGGTCGCCAAAACGCTCTTCGCTGGTCTCGTTATCGAGTTTCGCGATCAGCGGGTGGCTCGGGTTGAATTCGAAGATCGGCTTCGAATCCGGCACCTTCTGCCCGCTGGCCTCGAGGATCTGACGCATTTGCAGACCCAGGTCCTGCTCGCCGATGGCCAGAATGGCCGGCGAATCGGTCAGGCGATGGGAAACGCGGACTTCGGCAACAGAATCGCCCAGTGCGGTTTTCAGACGCTCAACCAGACCTTCCTTCGACTTGGCGACTTCTTCTGCGGCCCTCTTGTCCTCTTCCGAGTCCAGCTTGCCCAGGTCAAGGTCACCACGGGCGACGTCGACAAAGCTCTTGCCGTCGAACTCGCTCAGGTAGCTCATCAGCCACTCGTCGATACGGTCGGTCAGCAGCAGCACTTCGATGCCTTTCTTGCGGAAGACTTCCAGGTGCGGGCTGTTCTTGACCTGCGCGTAGGTTTCGCCGGTCAGGTAGTAGATCTTGTCCTGACCTTCCTTGGCGCGGGCCAGGTAGTCGGCCAGACCGACGATCTGCTCGCCGTCGTCGCCGTTGGTCGATGCGAAACGCAGCAGACCGGCAATTTTTTCCTTGTTGGCGAAATCTTCTGCCGGGCCTTCTTTCATGACCTGACCGAAGTTTTTCCAGAAGCCTTTGTATTGCTCAGGCTCGTTCTTCGCCAGTTTTTCCAGCATGTCCAGCACGCGCTTGGTCAGCGCCGACTTCATCGAGTCGATGATCGGGTCTTTCTGCAGGATTTCCCGCGACACGTTCAGCGACAGGTCGTTGGAGTCGACCACGCCCTTGATGAAGCGCAGGTACAGCGGCAGGAACGACTCGGCCTGATCCATCACGAACACGCGCTGCACGTACAGCTTCAGGCCTTTCGGCGCTTCACGCTGGTACAGGTCGAACGGTGCGCGGGCCGGCACGTACAGCAGCGAGCTGTACTCGAGCTTGCCTTCGACCTTGTTGTGGCTCCACGACAGCGGGTTTTCGAAGTCGTGGGCGATGTGTTTGTAGAACTCCTGGTATTCCTCGTCCTTCACATCAGTGCGAGGACGGGTCCACAGGGCGCTGGCGCGGTTGACGGTTTCCCATTCAACAGCAGGCTGCTCTTCGCCTTCGGCAGCGGCCACTTCTTTCGGCAACTCGATCGGCAGCGCGATGTGGTCGGAGTACTTCTTGATGATGTTGCGCAGACGCCAGCCATCGGCGAACTCGTCTTCACCGGATTTCAGGTGCAGGACGATGCGGGTGCCGCGCTCTGGTTTGTCGATGGTGGCGACTTCGAATTCGCCCTCGCCTTTCGACGACCAGTGCACGCCTTCGCTGGCAGCGGTGCCGGCGCGACGGCTGTACACGTCAACTTTGTCAGCAACGATGAAGGCCGAGTAGAAGCCCACACCGAACTGGCCGATCAGGTGCGAATCCTTTTTCTGATCGCCCGAGAGATTCTTCATGAAATCGGCGGTGCCGGATTTGGCGATGGTCCCCAGGTGGGTGATCACATCGTCACGGTTCATGCCGATACCGTTGTCTTCGAGGGTGACGGTCTTGGCGTCCTTGTCGAAGCTCACACGGATTTTCAGTTCAGCGCCACCTTCGAGCAACTCAGGCTTGGCCAGGGCTTCGAAGCGCAACTTGTCGACGGCGTCGGAGGCGTTCGAGATCAATTCGCGAAGGAAGATTTCCTTGTTGGAATACAGCGAATGGATCATGAGGTGCAGCAGTTGCTTCACCTCGGTCTGGAAGCCCAGGGTTTCCTTTTGAGTTTCCACACTCATGGTCATCAAACTCCAATCAGATGGCATTGGCCGCGACCCAAATGGTCTGCGGCGGGTTGTTCACTGAGTTGGGGGCGGTGTTCAGGATTTCAAGGGCTCGTCGATTTTGAAGTGGGCGCGCGCAGTGGCAATCGGTTCACTCTCGGTACTTTGCCAGGCCGTGACCGCAACGTTGGCAACCCGCCGGCCCTGACGGCAGACCTGGCACCGGGCCCAGGTATCGCGAAACTGCCCGGCCCGCAGGTAATCGAGGGAAAAGTCGATGATCTTCGGCACGCCGGGTGCACCGGTAAAAATCAACAGATGCAGGGCGGCGGACAGCTCCATGAATCCGGCAATCACCCCGCCGTGGATCGCCGGCAATAAAGGGTTACCAATGTTGTCCTTGTTGGCCGGCAACTTGAACAGCAGGTCATCACCGACTCGCGAACACTCGACACCGATCAGCCCGGCGTAGGGAATCAGCTTCAGCAGTGGCGCGTAGTCAGCCTTTTCGTGGGCCTCTTGCAGTTGCTGCTTGAAATCATCGTTCATTGGCTGTCTCCCTTGATCGCGCCACCAAAGCCTTTTGTGCCTTTGAGGCCCTTGCCCATGCGCATGAACGTGCCGACGACATGGGCGATGGGATGTTCGGGATCATCCTGATAGGCGAAGCCCCGGGCGAAGATCACGTCGGTGGTCACCCGGTAGCACTGGGCGAAGCCATAGACATTTTTATGCGGTTCGGCGGCATGCATGTAGTCGATGCGCAAATCCAGGGTCGGGCAGACTTCGAATTCCGGCAGCACGCACAGGGTGGCCATGCCGCACGCGGTGTCCATCAGCGACGTGATTGCCCCGCCGTGGACCACACCGGTCAGCGGGTTGCCAACGATTTGTGCGCTGTACGGCAAGACCACCGTCAGGCCTTCGCTGCTGGCGCTGTGCACTTTCAAGCCCAGCACCTGGCAGTGGCGCAGGGCCGAAAGAAAGCGGGTCGCGCGCTCAAAAACAGGGTTTTCGGCCATTTGATAATTACTCTTGTTAGTCACTGTTCCCGGTAGTGGAAAGAACAGTAAAAGTTCCATTGCAAAACAAACTTATATATCTGTGAGAAATGAGGAACTTAACCCTCGGGGCTGCGTTCTTAAGGCCAGTAGTTATTTTCCATAAGGAGAAACACCCCATGCGTAAGACTTTAGCTATTGCCTTGATGTTGACCGCTTCCCTCGGTCTCGCAGCCTGCGATAAAAAATCCGAGGACAAAGCTCAAGATGCCAACCAACATGCTGAACAAGCTCAGCAGAAAATGAATGAAGCTCAGGATAAAGTGAACGACGCGGCGAAAGAAAACGCCGAAGCCGCCAAAGATCAGGCCGAATCGAACGCAGCCGCTGCAGACGAAGCAGCCAAGAAGCAATAAGCCGCTTCTCGATGGCAAAAAAGAAAACCCGCCAAGTGCGGGTTTTCTTTTGCCTGTCATTTTTTGCTAATACCGAATTAGAGCAAGACAGTTCTAAAAGTCGGACTAATCATCAGCAACAATGAACACACTAAGCCGATCAGCCAGACCAGGCTGCGCAGCTTCGGGATATCGGCCAGGTAAAACCACAAGTAGAGAATCCGTGCGATCACGAAGATGATCGCTAACGTATCGATCAGCCATCCCGCCGTCTGCGTGGTATGCGCCATCAACACACCTACGGCAAACAAGATGAACGCTTCGATGCTGTTCTGATGCGCTGCCAGTGCGCGAGCCCCGTAACCGGTGAGTTGCGCCTGCTGCTGACGTGGCAAGTGGTTGTTGTAACCCCCCTGCTCTTTCATGGCCTTGCCCACCGGCATGCGCGCCACGTAGATCAACAACGCACTGATAAACACACACCAGAACGGAATACTCATCAAGCAGCCTCTTTGATCGCTTCGGGCAATGGTGCCTCTGTAGGGGTATAGACCATTACATCGAGCACGTCGGAATGAAACTCGCGGCGATACAACACCAGCACTACGCCCGCGCTCATCAGCATGAACAGCCACGGGCTGACGAACCACGCCAGCATGCTGATGCCGAAGTAATAGGAGCGCAGACCGAAGTTGAACTGGTTGGCCGCCATCGAAATCACCCGCGCCGCCCGCGAAGCGAACGCCTTGCGCTCCTGCTCGGACACGTGCCGCTCGCCGATCATCGGCGCCGAGCCGATCAGGATCGCTGCGAAGTTGTACTGGCGCATGCACCAGCTGAACGTGAAGAAGGCGTAGACGAACACCAGCGCCAGGCACAGCAACTTGATCTCCGACATGCCCTGGGAAGCCTGCTGCACCATCGGAATATCCGCCAGCAACGACACCGCACGTTCCGAGGCCCCGAGCACGGTGAGAATGCCCGCCAGGATGATCAGGGTGCTGGAAGCGAAGAACGAGGCATTGCGCTCAAGGTTGCCGATCACGCTGGTGTCGGCGATGCGGTTGTCACGCAGCAGCATGCGGCGCATCCAGTCTTCGCGGTACAGGTGCAACACGCTGGCCAGGCACGCAGTGTCGCGGCCCTTCCAGGTGGCATAACGGGTGTAACCGCCCCAGCAGATGACGAACCAGAGCGCGGCAAGCAAGTGGATCTGATTGGCTTGGATGAATGACATGCAATTCCCTGTGATGAAGATTTCGGCAACCCTTCGACGTTAGCTCAGGGAAAAAGACACTGCCTCAGGCCCATAAAAAATGCCCCGTATCGATTGATACGGGGCATTTCTGTTTAATCGCTCGGAAGCCGCTTGTGGCGGCCGGGCAATCTTAAGCCAGGGCTTCGGCGCGCTTGCCCAGCAGGCGGTCGCAAACCACGGCAACTACCAGGGTCATCACGCACGGCACCAGCCACGCCAGGCCCTGCTCGCTCAGCGGCAAGTGGGCCAGTTGCGACGGCAGCCAGTCAGCCAGACCGGCACCTTTCAGCGCATCGATGGTGCCGAACACGAACGACACCAGCATCACCGGGCCCATGATGCGGCTCTGTTCATGCCAGAACGCAGCGCAGAAGCTCAGGGCCACCAGCACGATGCACGGAGGGTAGATCGCGGTCAGCACCGGGATCGAGAACGCGATCAGCTTGGTCAGGCCCAGGTTGGACACCAGCAGCGAGAACGCAGCCAGGATGATCACCAGCGTCTTGTAGGACAGTGGCAATACGCGGCTGAAGTACTCGGCACAGGCACAGGTCAGACCGACCGCCGTCACCAGGCAGGCCAGGGAAATCAGCACTGCAAGGAAACCACTGCCCAACGAACCGAAGGTGTGTTGCACGTAAGCGTGCAGCACCGCCGCGCCGTTGGTCGCACCCGCAGCCACTTCATGGCTGCCGGAACCCAGACGGAACAGGCTGACATACACCAGCGCCAGACCGACGCCGGCAATCAGCCCGGCGATGATCGCGTAACGGGTGATCAGCGCCGGCGACTCGACGCCACGGGAGCGGATCGCGTTGACGATGACGATGCCGAACACCAGAGCGCCGAGGGTATCCATGGTCAGGTAACCATTGATGAAGCCCTGGGAGAACGGTGCCGCGACGTATTCCGGAGTGGCCACGCCGATATCACCGGCCGGCAGCGCAAACGCAGCGATGCCGAGTACCGCCAGAGCGATGATCTTCAGCGGCGCGAGGAAGCGTCCTACGGTGTCCAGCAAACGGCCCGGGTAGAGCGAGATGAAGAACACCAGCAGGAAGTACACCGAGCTGTAGAGGAACAGTGCCAGCGGGCTTTCGCCAGTCAGCGGCGCCAGGCCTACTTCGAACGACACGGTCGCAGTACGCGGCGTTGCGAACAACGGGCCGACCGCGAGATAGCAAGCCGCAGCCAGCACGCCACCGGCAATCCTGCCGATCGGGCTGCTCAGGGAATCCATCGCTCCGCCGACCTTGGCCAGCGCGACGACAGTGATCACCGGCAGACCGACCGCCGTGATCAGGAAGCCCAGCGCCGCCATCCAGACGTGAGGCCCGGACTGCAAACCGACGATAGGCGGGAAGATGATGTTACCGGCCCCGACGAACAGGGCGAATGTCATAAAACCAAGTGCCAGGATGTCCTGACCTTTCAAAACTTTCATTAAGGAAATACCACACTACTGAATCGGAATTTAGAGGGGGATTTCCCTGTGGGGTTAGGGAAATGCTGTCAATCCGTATGGGACTGACCCGTTTAGCGCGTTGCATGCCTTGTGGGCGGCAGACGCAAAAATGGCTGCTAGCCTAACGAATTTGTCTGACAAACGCACTGTTTGAGGGCGAACTATCCGATACGCGACGTGTCTGTGTCGCGTTTTTGCATGTTATTGGACGAGAGCCTATAAATCGCTATCGTCAAACAAGCACCAGAAACGACAAAGGCCACCCGAAGGTGGCCTTTGTTTGGTAAAGCGTCAGCTAAGCGCGAGGCTTACTTGACAGCCCAACCAGTCAGCTCGGCCAGGGCCTTGCCGATGTCTGCCAGCGAACGCACGGTTTTCACGCCTGCGTCTTGCAGAGCAGCGAATTTCTCGTCTGCAGTGCCTTTGCCGCCGGAGATGATTGCGCCAGCATGGCCCATGCGCTTGCCCGGAGGAGCAGTCACACCAGCGATGTAGGAAACAACCGGCTTGGTCACGTGAGCCTTGATGTAGGCAGCCGCTTCTTCTTCAGCCGAACCGCCGATCTCGCCGATCATCACGATCGCCTCGGTCTTCGGGTCTTCCTGGAACAGCTTCAGGATGTCGATGAAGTTCGAACCCGGGATCGGGTCACCACCGATGCCGACGCAAGTCGACTGACCGAAACCGGCGTCAGTAGTCTGCTTCACAGCTTCGTAGGTCAGGGTGCCGGAACGGGAAACGATACCGACCTTGCCTGGCAAGTGAATGTGACCTGGCATGATGCCGATCTTGCATTCGCCTGGGGTGATCACGCCTGGGCAGTTAGGGCCGATCAGGATGACACCCAGCTCGTCGCACTTAACTTTAGCGTCCAGCATGTCCAGGGTAGGAATGCCTTCGGTGATGCAGACGATCAGCTTGATGCCGCCGAAAGCTGCTTCCAGGATCGAGTCCTTGCAGAAAGGAGCCGGAACGTAGATCACGCTGGCGGTGGCGCCAGTGGCAGCTACGGCGTCTTTCACGGTGTTGAACACTGGCAGACCCAGGTGCTCGGTGCCGCCTTTGCCTGGAGTTACGCCGCCAACCATCTTGGTGCCGTATTCGATGGCTTGCTGGGTGTGGAAGCTACCTTGCGAACCGGTAATACCCTGGCAGATAACTTTGGTGTCTTTATTGATCAGGACGCTCATTACTTGCCCTCCGCAGCTTTAACGACTTGTTGAGCAGCGTCGGTCAGGCTGGTAGCAGCGATGATGTTCAAACCGCTTTCTGCCAGTACTTTAGCGCCCAGTTCAGCGTTGTTGCCTTCAAGACGAACAACAACCGGGATTTTCACGCCGACTTCTTTCACTGCACCGATGATGCCTTCGGCAATCATGTCGCAACGAACGATGCCGCCGAAGATGTTAACCAGTACTGCAGCGACGTTGGTGTCGGACAGAATGATTTTGAATGCTTCGGTTACGCGTTCTTTGGTAGCACCACCACCTACGTCGAGGAAGTTGGCTGGCTTGCCGCCGTGCAGGTTGACGATGTCCATGGTACCCATGGCCAGGCCGGCACCGTTTACCATGCAGCCGATGTTGCCTTCCAGCGCTACGTAGTTCAGTTCGAACTTGGCAGCGTGCGCTTCGCGCGGATCGTCCTGCGACGGATCGTGGAAAGTCTTCAGCTTAGGCTGACGGTACATTGCGTTGGCGTCGATGTTGATCTTGGCGTCCAGGCAGTGCAGATCGCCGTCAGCCTTGATCACCAGCGGGTTCACTTCCAGCAGAGCCAGGTCGTGATCCTTGAACAGCTTGGCCAGACCTACGAAGATCTTGGCGAACTGAGCAACCTGCTTGCCTTCCAGACCCAGCTGGAATGCCAGCTCGCGACCCTGGAATGGCTGAGCGCCAACCAGTGGATCGATAGTGGCTTTCAGAATTTTTTCTGGAGTGTCGTGAGCGATTTTCTCGATGTCCACGCCACCTTCGGTGGAAGCCATGAACACGATGCGACGGCTCGAACGGTCAACGACAGCGCCCAGGTACAGCTCTTTAGCGATATCAGTGCACGATTCAACCAGGATCTTGGTGACTGGCTGGCCATTGGCGTCAGTCTGGTAAGTCACCAGACGCTTGCCCAGCCACTGCTGTGCGAAGGCTTTGGCGTCTTCTTTGCTGCGAACCAGCTTTACGCCGCCCGCTTTACCGCGACCACCGGCGTGGACCTGGGCTTTGACAACCCACTCGCTGCCGCCGATTTTGTCGCAAGCTTCTGCTGCTGCTTCCGGGGTGTCTACTGCATAACCAGTGGAAACTGGCAGGCCGTATTCAGCGAACAGCTGCTTACCCTGATACTCGTGAAGATTCATGCTTTTTACCGTCTTCGTTAGGTACTGCGCATTCGGCGCTGCGCTCTTGATGAGTGCCGCGCCACCTGTGACTGCTGCTTGCGTAGCCTTTCCGGATACCCGGTGCAGCTACGCAAGGCTGCGTCCAGCGGACATTCCGCGGTGAGTCTTGCACGCAAGGCTCACGACGGGCCGTACCGCCGTGGTTTCTTATTGTGTCTTAACGCTTCTTGCGGTTGGCAATGTGAATGGCGCCGCCATTCACTGCCAGAGCTGCTTCGTGCAAGGCTTCAGACAGGGTCGGATGGGAGAAAACCATCATGCCCAGATCTTCAGCGCTGGTGCCGAATTCCATACCGATCGCGCCCTGCTGAACCAGTTCTGCAGCGCTCGGGCCAATCACGTGCACGCCCAATACGCGGTCAGTCTTGGCATCGGCGATGACCTTGACGAAACCACCGGTATCGTTGGCGGCCATGGCACGGCCGGAAGCTGCGAACGGGAAGGTGCCGACGTTAACTTCAACGCCTTCAGCTTTCAAGGCCTGCTCGGTTTTACCCACCCATGCGATTTCCGGGTGAGTATAAATAACCGAAGGGATCAGGTCATAGTTCATCTGAGCCTTGTGGCCCTTGATGCGCTCGACAACCATGATGCCCTCTTCCGAGGCTTTGTGAGCCAGCATCATGCCGCGAACCACGTCACCGATGGCGAATACGCCCGGTACGGTGGTGGCGCAGTGATCGTCAACGTGCACGAAACCGCGCTCGTCCAGGGTCACGCCGCTGTCGGCAGCCAGCAGATCAGTGGTCACCGGACGGCGACCAACGGCTACGATCAGCTTGTCGAAAGTGATGGTCTGTTCGCCGTTGGCGTCGGTGTAGTTCACAACGACTTCGTCGCCGTTCACTTTCGAGCCGGTCACGCGAGCGCCCAGTTTGATGTCCAGACCTTGTTTGGTCAGGGTTTTCAGCGCTTCCTTGGAAACAGCGGTATCCGCTGCCATCAGGAAGGTGTCCAGGGCTTCCAGGACAGTCACTTCTGCACCCAGACGCGACCATACCGAACCCAGTTCCAGACCGATCACGCCAGCGCCGATAACGCCCAGACGCTTAGGTACGGATTGGAATTCCAGAGCGCCAGTCGAATCGACGATGACTTTCTGGTCGACCGGAGCCGGTGGAATGTCGATCGGACGCGAACCTGGAGCCAGGATGACGTTTTCGGCTTCGATGACTTCAACCGAGCCGTCTGGCTTGGTGACTTCGACTTTCTTGCCGGCCAGCAGTTTGCCGTGGCCCTGGATCGAAGTAACGCCGTTGGCCTTGAACAGGGTGGCAACACCGCCGGTCAGGTTCTTGACGATGCCAGCCTTGCGGCCAACCATCGCAGCGACGTCCATTTTGACTTCGCCGGTCGAGATACCGTGGACGTTGAAGCTTTCTTTCGCTTCCTTGTATTTCCAGGAGCTGTCCAGCAGCGCCTTGGAAGGAATGCAGCCTACGTTCAGGCAGGTGCCGCCCAGGGCTTGCTTGCCTTCAGCATCGGTGTACTTCTCGATGCAGGCAGTGCTCAGACCGAGTTGCGCGGCCTTGATGGCAGCCACGTAGCCGCCAGGGCCCGCACCGATCACTACTACGTCAAATTTCTGCGACATTCAAAAAATCCTCTTTAGCGAAAAGCTTCAAGCCGCGCGCTGCAAGCCAGGCTGCGTTCTCTTGCAGCTTGAAGCTTGCAGCGCGTGACTGCTTCTATCAGATATCCAGCAACAGACGAGCCGGATCTTCCAGCAGGTTCTTGATGGTCACCAGGAAAGTCACAGCTTCTTTGCCATCGATCAGACGGTGATCGTAGGACAGTGCCAGGTACATCATCGGACGAATAACGACCTGACCGTTGATGGCCATCGGACGCTGGATGATGTTGTGCATGCCCAGAATCGCTGCCTGCGGCGGGTTAACGATCGGGGTCGACATCATCGAACCGAAGGTACCACCGTTGGTGATGGTGAAGGTACCGCCGGTCATCTCGTCCATCGACAGTTTGCCGTCACGGGCTTTCTTGCCGAAAGTGGCGATGCCGCCTTCGATTTCAGCCAGGCTCATCAGTTCGGCGTTACGCAGAACCGGAACCACCAGACCGCGGTCGCTGGAAACAGCAACACCTACGTCGGCGTAGCCGTGGTAAACGATGTCGCCGCCGTCGATCGAAGCGTTGACAGCCGGGAAGCGTTTCAGCGCTTCGGTAGCAGCCTTCACGAAGAACGACATGAAGCCCAGGCGTACGCCGTTGTGGGACTTCTCGAACAGGTCCTTGTACTTCGAACGCAGCGCCATGACTTCGGTCATGTCGACTTCGTTGAAAGTGGTCAGCATCGCCATGTTCGACTGAGCTTCCACCAGACGCTTGGCGACGGTGGCGCGAACGCGGGTCATCGGAACGCGCTTCTCGACGCGGTCGCCAGCAGCGAACACAGGAGCGGCAGCGGCCGGAGCAGCAGCCTTCGGCGCAGCAGCCGGAGCGGCTTTCTTGGCTTCAACAGCAGCAACCACGTCTTCCTTGGTCACACGGCCGTCTTTGCCAGTGCCTTTTACGGAAGCCAGGTTGATGCCGTTCTCTTCGGCCAGCTTGCGAGCGGCAGGAGCCGCGATAGCGTCTTCGTCAGCGCCGGCAGCTGGAGCAGCGGCAGCAGCGGCCGGTGCAGCAGCGGCAGCCGGAGCGGCAGCAGCAGCGCCGCCTTCAACGATGGAGCCCAGGACTTCGTCGGACAGGACGGTTTCGCCCTCGCCCTTGACGATTGCGCCCAGTACGCCGTCGGCGGTAGCCAGCACTTCCAGGACAACCTTGTCGGTTTCGATGTCGACGATCAGTTCGTCACGCTTGACGGCGTCGCCCGGTTGTTTGTGCCAGGTGGCAACGGTGCCATCGGCAACCGATTCCGGGAAAGTGGGGGCTTTGATCTCGATAGCCATTGTCTGTGGTTCCTTAAATTCGGTTTCAGGTGCGCGAAGGCGTTAAACGGTAAACGCGTCTTGCAGCAGTTTTTCCTGCTGCTCGGCGTGCATCGATGCGTAACCACATGCTGGTGCAGCAGAAGCCTCACGACCCGCGTACTCAAGTACGAGAGATTTGTTGAGGTTGCTGATGCTGCGACGCAGGTGGTGCTGGCTGCAGTACCAGGCGCCCTGGTTCATCGGCTCTTCCTGGCACCAGACAGCCGCTTTGGCGTTGGTGTAAGGAGCCAGGACTTCTTTCAAGTCGTCCTCAGGGAATGGGTACAGCTGCTCGATACGCACGATGGCGATATCTTCGCGGCCTTCGGCACGGCGTTTTTCCAGCAGGTCGTAGTAGACCTTGCCGCTGCACAGAACAACGCGCTCGACCTTTTTCGGGTCCAGTGCATCGACTTCCGGGATAACGGTCTGGAACGAACCTTCGGCCAGATCTTCCAGCGTCGAGATTGCCAGTTTGTGACGCAGCAGCGACTTCGGAGTCAGCACTACCAATGGCTTGCGCAGCGGGCGAATCACCTGACGGCGCAGCAAGTGGTAGATCTGGGCCGGCGTGGTCGGCATGCACACCTGAATGTTGTGCTCGGCGCACAGCTGCAGGTAACGCTCAAGACGTGCCGAGGAGTGCTCAGGGCCCTGACCTTCGTAGCCGTGCGGCAGCAGCATGGTCAGACCGCAGAGACGGCCCCACTTGTGCTCGCCGCTGGTGATGAACTGGTCGATAACAACCTGTGCACCGTTGGCGAAGTCGCCGAACTGGGCTTCCCAGATCACCAGCGCGTTTGGCGTGGTGGTCGAGTAACCGTATTCGAACGCCAGTACGGCTTCTTCCGACAGGAACGAATCGTACAGGTCGAAGCGCGGCTGACCGTCGTACAGGTTCTGCAACGGAATGTAGGTGCCGGCGTCTTTCTGGTTGTGCAGAACAGCGTGACGGTGCGAGAACGTACCGCGGCCGATGTCCTGACCGGTCATGCGAATCGGGTGACCTTCGAACGCCAGGGTCGCGTACGCCATGGTTTCGGCGTAACCCCAGTTGATCGGCAGGCCGCCGGCTTGCATCTTCTGACGGTCTTCGTAGATCTTCGCAACCTGGCGCTGAACCACAAAGCCTTCCGGAATTTCCAGCAGCTTGGCGGACAGTTCCTGCAGGGTCTTCAGATCGAAGCGCGTGTCGTGACGCGCAGTCCAGGCGTGGCCCAGATACGGACGCCAGTCCACGAACAGCTCTTTGTTCGGCTCTTTGACCAGCGATTTCACTACGTGCAGACCGTTGTCCAGCGCGTTGCGGTATTCGTCGACTTTCGCCTGAACACGCTCAACGTCGAGCACACCGCCCTGGGTCAGACGATCAGCGTACAGCTCACGGGTGGTGCGCTGCTTGGTGATCTGCTGATACATCAGAGGCTGGGTGCCGCTTGGTTCGTCGGCCTCGTTGTGGCCGCGACGACGGTAGCAGACCAGGTCGATCACCACGTCACGCTTGAACTGCATGCGGTAGTCGATGGCCAGCTGGGTCACGAACAATACGGCTTCCGGATCATCGCCATTCACATGGAGGATCGGCGCCTGGATCATTTTCGCAACGTCGGTCGCGTACTCGGTGGAGCGCGAGTCCAGCGGGTTGCTGATGGTGAAACCAACCTGGTTGTTGATCACGATGTGCACGGTACCGCCGGTCTTGAAACCGCGGGTCTGCGACATCTGGAAGGTTTCCATCACCACGCCCTGACCTGCGAATGCAGCGTCACCGTGGATGGAGATCGGCAGAACCTTCTCGCCGGTAGGGTCGTTACGACGATCCTGACGGGCGCGAACCGAACCTTCAACCACCGGGGAAACGATTTCCAGGTGGGACGGGTTGAACGCCATGGCCAGGTGAACTTCACCGCCGGCGGTCATCACGTTGGACGAGAAGCCCTGGTGGTATTTAACGTCACCGGAACCCAGCTCGACCTTCTTCTTGCCTTCGAACTCGTCGAACAGCTCGCGCGGGTTCTTGCCGAAGGTGTTGACCAGCACGTTCAGACGGCCACGGTGGGCCATGCCGATGACGACTTCCTTGGTGCCGTAGGAACCGGAACGCTGGATCAGTTCGTCGAGCATCGGAATCAGGCTTTCGCCGCCTTCCAGACCGAAACGCTTGGTGCCCGGGTATTTGGTACCCAGGTATTTTTCCAGACCTTCACCGGCGGTGACGCGCTCGAGCAGGTGGCTCTGAATGTCGGCGGAGTAGGTCGGACGGCCACGTACGCTTTCCAGACGCTGCTGGAACCACTGGCGCTGCACGGAATCGGTGATATGCGTAAATTCAGCGCCGATGGTGCGGCAATATGTCTGCTGCAACGCTTCGTGAATTTCGCGTAGGCTCGCTTCCTCTTTGCCGATGAACAGGTCGCCGGCACGGAAGGTCGTATCAAGATCGGCATTGGTCAAGCCGTAATGATTGATCGACAGGTCTGCAGGTGCAGGACGCTGCCACAGTCCCAGCGGGTCAAGCTGGGCTGCCTGGTGGCCACGCATACGGTAGGCCTGGATCAATCGCAGCACTTCAACTTGCTTCTTCTCGTGCTCACTGCTCACGCTGCCGGCGGAAACCGGTTGGGCGCGGCGCTGGTTCTTTGCCAGCAGCACGAAATGATCGCGAATTGTGGAGTGCGAAACATCGGTGGCAGAGCCGCCGTCGGCGGGCAGCTTCTGAAAGTAGGTGCGCCACTCTTCTGGCACAGCGTTAGGGTCGTGCAGGTAGAGCTCATAAAGCTCTTCCACATAGGCAGCGTTTCCACCTGAAAGGTAGGCGCTGTTCCACATGCGCTGCATCACGCTTTCTTGCATGCTTGGTCACCCTCGGTTAGGGGAACACCATCGGTGTCGACACCGAGCAAACTTGCAGAAGTCCGAATGCAGCGACCAAAACAAGCCACTTAGGATCACACTGATAGTCCGGGTACCAGCCCGGATGCCCCTGCTTGTCTCATTTCTTCAAAATAAGAGCCGCAGCTTATGGCTGCTGCTCTGGTTATAGCCATGGCGCGGGTTGAAGCCCGCACCTAAGCCCTCTACGGGTACAGCGCTGCCGCTTTTTACAGCGGCAGTTACAGCTTCTGAATCACACGCCGCTCGAAAGCAGCATGTTACGGATGTGACCGATGGCCTTAGTCGGGTTCAGGCCTTTCGGACATACGTTGACGCAGTTCATGATGCCCCGGCAGCGGAAGACGCTGAACGGGTCATCGAGGGACGCCAGACGCTCGGACGTCTTGGTGTCACGGCTGTCTGCCAGGAAGCGGTACGCTTGCAGCAGGGCAGCTGGACCCAGGAATTTGTCCGGGTTCCACCAGAAGGACGGGCAAGAGGTCGAGCAGCAAGCGCACAGGATGCACTCGTACAGACCGTCGAGCTTTTCACGCTCTTCAGGGGACTGCAGACGCTCGATGGCCGGAGCCGGCGTGTCGTTCTGCAGGAATGGCTTAACCTTCTCGTATTGCTTGTAGAAGATGCTCATATCGACAACCAGGTCACGAATAACCGGCAAACCTGGCAGAGGACGAACGATCAACTTGTTACCTTTGACGACAGCGGACAGCGGCGTGATGCACGCCAGGCCGTTTTTGCCGTTGATGTTCATGCCGTCGGAGCCGCAGACGCCTTCACGGCAAGAGCGACGATAGGAGAAACCCTCGTCCTGCTCTTTGATCAGGGCCAGCACGTCCAGCACCATCAGGTCTTTACCACCGGTATCGACCTGGAATTCCTGCATGAACGGCGCAGCGTCCTGATCAGGGTTGTAACGATAAACACTGACTTGCAACATGGCGGTCACCCTTAATAAGTCCGGACTTTTGGTTCGAAAGTCGGAACAGTCTTCGGCGAGAAGTTCACGGCACGCTTGGTGACGCGCTTGTCACCCGGGAAGTACAGGGTGTGGCACAGCCAGTTTTCGTCGTCACGATCTTCGAAGTCTTCACGGGCGTGAGCACCGCGGGACTCTTTACGTACTTCGGCAGCGATGGCGGTAGCTTCAGCCACTTCCAGCAGGTTTTGCAGTTCCAGCGCTTCGATACGTGCAGTGTTGAACGCCTGCGACTTATCGTTGATCTTCACATTCGCGATGCGCTTGCGCAGATCAGCCAGCTGGGCAATACCTTTCTGCATGTATTCGCCGGTACGGAATACACCGAAGTAGTTCTGCATGCAGCTTTGCAGCTCGCGACGCAGGGTAGCGACGTCTTCGCCGTCGGTACGGTTGTTCAGTGCGTTCAGGCGCGACAGGGCAGCTTCGATGTCGGCTTCGGTGGCGTCATCGTATTCGATGCCGTCAGTCAGCGCTTTTTCGAGGTGCAGGCCGGCAGCGCGACCGAAGACCACCAGGTCGAGCAGCGAGTTGCCGCCCAGACGGTTGGCGCCGTGAACCGATACGCAAGCCACTTCACCTACGGCGAACAGACCAGGAATGATCTGATCCACGCCTTCGGCGTCCTGGGTGATCGCCTGGCCATGAATGTTGGTGGCAACGCCGCCCATCATATAGTGGCAAGTCGGAACAACCGGAACCGGGGCAACAACCGGGTCAACGTGAGCGAAAGTCTTCGACAGTTCGCAGATGCCTGGCAGACGGCTGTGCAGCACTTCCTCGCCCAGGTGGTCGAGTTTGAGCATTACGTGGTCGCCATTCGGACCGCAACCGTTGCCGGCGATGATTTCTTTAACCATCGAACGGGCAACCACGTCACGACCGGCAAGGTCTTTGGCGTTCGGAGCGTAACGCTCCATGAAACGCTCGCCGTGCTTGTTGATGAGGTAACCACCTTCACCACGGCAGCCTTCTGTAACCAGTACACCGGCGCCGGCGATGCCGGTCGGGTGGAACTGCCACATTTCAATGTCTTGTACCGGCACGCCAGCACGCAGAGCCATGCCGACGCCGTCACCGGTGTTGATCAGGGCATTGGTGGTGGATGCATAGATACGACCTGCACCGCCGGTCGCCAGTACGGTGGCTTTCGCGCGGATGTAGGTGGTTTCGCCGGTTTCGATGCAGATTGCGATCACACCGACGAATTCGCCTTCCTGGTTTTTCACCAGATCGACAGCGTAGTACTCGTTCAGGAACGTGGTACCGGCTTTCAGGTTGCCCTGATAAAGGGTGTGCAGCAGCGCGTGACCGGTACGGTCGGAAGCGGCGCAAGTACGGGCAGCCTGCCCGCCTTTACCGTAATCCTTCGACTGACCGCCGAACGGACGCTGGTAGATACGGCCTTGCTCGGTACGCGAGAACGGCAGACCCATGTGGTCCAGCTCGAAAACGGCAGCCGGGCCTTCCTGACACATGTATTCGATAGCGTCCTGGTCACCGATGTAGTCGGAACCCTTGACGGTATCGTACATGTGCCAGCGCCAGTCATCGTTCGGATCAGCGGACGCGATGGCGCAAGTGATGCCGCCCTGGGCGGATACAGTGTGCGAACGGGTCGGGAAGACCTTGGTGATCACGGCAGTCTTGTGACCGCCCTGTGCCAGCTGCAGCGCAGCGCGCATGCCGGCACCGCCACCACCAATAATGATGGCGTCGAAAGAAATCGTTGGAATGTTAGCCATGACTCAGATACCCCAGAGAATCTGCACACCCCAGACGAAGTAAGCGAACATCGCAACGCCGCATACTGCCTGGAAAAGGAAACGTACTGCAGTCGCGGACTTGCCCAGCGCCATTGGCGTCAGGTAGTCGGTCGCGATGGTCCACATGCCGACCCAGGCGTGAGCGCCCAGGGCAACCAGTGCCAGCAGACTGAAGATACGCATTCCGTTGTGGGCGAACAGGCCATGCCATTGTTCATAGCCGATGCCCGGGTGAGCGGCGAGGTAGCCGATCAGGAAGATGAAATAAGCCGCGAGAACAACCGCAGACACACGCTGTGCCATCCAGTCATAGAGGCCCGAACGCGAAAGGTTCGTAACGCTGGTTACCATATCCAAACTCCTGCCAGAACGATCAGCACCACGGAAACGGCGATGATAATTTTCGAGCCCAGGCGGCCGCCTTCCAGCGTCTCACCGATGCCCATGTCCATGATCAAGTGGCGCACACCGGCAACCAGGTGATACAGCAGAGCGGACAGGAGGCCCCATGCTACGAACTTGGCCAGCGGGCTGGTCAAGCATGCCTTCACCTCGACATAACCTTCCTCGGAACCCAGGGATTTGCCCAATGCATAAAGCATGATGCCAAGGCCCAGGAAGAGGATGATGCCGGAAACACGGTGAAGAAACGACGTAACGCCGGTGATGGGGAGTTTGATGGTCCTTAGGTCTAGGTTTACAGGTCGTTGGCTTTTCACGGCTTTTTTTTCACACTGAAGAGCCCCTAACAATCAGGGCAAAGTTGTTGGGGAGTGCACTGGTCAGGTAACCACCACCCAGGGATGCGACCCCCAATGAAAGCAAGCCCAAAAGCCCTTGGCGGTCGGTCGCCGAGTATAGACAGTTAGGCTACTAATGACAACGCAATCGCCTACCCCCAATAGCTGATTGCACAAGTTGTATAAAAGGCGTAAATGGCAGTCAATTTCGAGGAAAAAGTGCGGTTAAAGCCTTCTGGAGCAAGACTTTAGGCAAATTGACATTCGAATTTATCTCACTATAGTGGTGCGGGCCCTGCGTGGGGGGTCTGTCTGATGATTTCAAGCATAAATAGGAGGCCACATGGCTGACAAAAAAGCGCAGTTGATCATCGAGGGCGCAGCCCCCGTCGAGCTGCCCATTTTAACCGGCACCGTTGGTCCCGATGTAATCGATGTTCGGGGCCTGACGGCCACGGGCCGCTTCACTTTCGACCCCGGTTTCATGTCGACCGCTTCCTGCGAATCGAAGATCACCTATATCGACGGCGACAACGGCATCCTGCTGCACCGCGGCTACCCGATCGAACAGCTGGCTGAAAAGTCGGACTACCTGGAAACCTGCTACCTGCTGCTGAACGGCGAACTGCCGACTGCAGAGCAAAAGGCCCAGTTCGTTGGCACCGTGAAGAACCACACCATGGTTCACGAGCAGCTGAAAACCTTCTTCAACGGCTTCCGCCGTGACGCCCACCCGATGGCCGTCATGTGTGGCGTAGTCGGCGCCCTCTCGGCCTTCTACCACGACTCCCTCGACATCAATAACCCGCAGCATCGCGAAATTTCCGCGATCCGCCTGGTTGCCAAGATGCCGACCCTGGCCGCGATGGTTTACAAGTACTCCATGGGCCAACCCATGATGTACCCGCGCAACGACCTGTCGTACGCGGAAAACTTCCTGCACATGATGTTCAACACCCCGTGCGAGATCAAACCGATCAGCCCGGTACTCGCCAAGGCCATGGACCGGATCTTCATCCTCCACGCCGACCACGAGCAGAACGCTTCGACCTCCACCGTGCGTCTGGCGGGCTCCTCGGGTGCCAACCCGTTTGCCTGTATCGCCGCCGGTATCGCCGCACTGTGGGGCCCTGCCCACGGCGGTGCGAACGAAGCAGTACTGACCATGCTCGATGAAATCGGCGATGTCTCGAACATCGACAAGTTCATCGCCAAGGCCAAGGACAAGAACGATCCGTTCAAGCTGATGGGCTTCGGTCACCGCGTCTACAAGAACCGCGACCCACGTGCGACCGTGATGAAGCAGACCTGCGACGAAGTGTTGAAGGAACTGGGCATCCAGAACGATCCGCAACTCGAACTGGCCATGCGCCTGGAAGAGATCGCCCTGACCGACCCGTACTTCATCGAACGCTCGCTGTACCCGAACGTCGACTTCTACTCGGGGATCATCCTCAAGGCGATCGGCATTCCTACCAGCATGTTCACTGTGATCTTCGCCCTGGCACGTACTGTCGGCTGGATCTCGCACTGGAAGGAAATGCTCTCCAGCCCGTACAAGATTGGCCGTCCGCGTCAGCTGTACACTGGTTATGAGTCGCGGGATATCACCAAGCTGGAAGACCGCAAATAAGACCTGTCTTGCGATAACGTCTTAACGTTGTACCGGGAACGGCCTCCATGTGAATGGGGGCCGTTTTTTTATTGTTTTTTTTTGGGGGCATATCCGTTGCTGCGGTAACGGCTTCTTAGGATTCCGCCCTTACGGCGGGTCACTTTTTTCAAACGCCAAAAAAGTAACCAAAAAGGCTGGACCCCAGCGTACGGCACTTCGCTTAGGCTCAGTGTTCCCTCGCTACGGTGTCCACCAGGGGGCATCGCCTACGGTTTGCTTCGCTGCACCTCCTCTCGATGTATGCGGCTTCGCCGCACGGCGCTGCGCGCCTACCCCCTGATGAACACCTCCGCTCGGCCTGCCGAAGGGGCAAAAAATCAAAAGCCAAAGCCAGATCAAGAGCCCCTCGCCACTCACCACGATGAGCGTTAGCTCAAGTACCGCTTTTGACGCACAGGCCCGTCGGCAGGCTGAGTGGAGGGATTGATTCGGGGGTGGGAGCGCAGCGACCGTTTGGCGAAGCCAAACACATCGAGAGGAGGTGCAGCGAAGCAAACCGTAGGCGATGCCCCCGGATCGATCCCGGAGCGAAGGAACCCGAGCCACAGCGAGGGCCGTACGTCAGGGTAGAGACCTTTTGGTTACTTTTGGGGCGTTTGCCAAAAGTGACCCGCCGTAAGGGCGGAACCCTAGGAAGCCGTTACCGCAGCAACGGATATGTACTCAATCAAAAACCGCCCACAAAAAAATGCCCCAATCTCTCGATCAGGGCATTTTCCATTCAACTCAACCTACACAAAAACCTCAGTGCGAAACCGCCCCACTAGCCCCCAACCCCGTCTGCGAACGCACAAACTGCGGGAAGAACAGCGCACGCTCATTCTCTGCCGCCGCCGATTTATCGGTAACAGAGAAGAACCAGATCCCGATAAACGCAATGATCATCGAAAACAGCGCCGGATACTCGTAAGGGAAGATCGCCTTCTCATGATGCAGAATCTGCACCCAGATGGTCGGACCAAGGATCATCAGACCCACCGCACTCACCAGCCCCAGCCAGCCGCCAATCATGGCGCCACGGGTGGTCAGCTTCTTCCAGTACATCGAAAGCAGCAGCACCGGGAAGTTGCAGCTCGCCGCGATGGAGAACGCCAGGCCGACCATGAACGCAATGTTCTGGCTTTCGAACAGGATGCCCA
Organism: Pseudomonas sp. GW821-FHT02C04; assembly: GCF_059421845.1. NCBI lineage: Bacteria > Pseudomonadati > Pseudomonadota > Gammaproteobacteria > Pseudomonadales > Pseudomonadaceae > Pseudomonas > Pseudomonas sp. GW821-FHT02C04. The sequence goes on from NZ_JBWKVT010000003.1 coordinate 71,125, forward strand.
GGCCGATGGCCAGGATGCCCAGTGCGATGGTGGTGATCTTCGAAACGCGAATCTCATCCTTGTCGTTGGCTTTGCCTTTCTTGATCACGCTGGCGTACAGGTCGTGGGACACCGCCGAAGCACCAGCCAGGGTCAGACCCGCCACTACCGCCAGAATGGTTGCAAACGCCACCGCCGAGATGAAGCCGAGGAAGATGCTGCCGCCCACGGCGTTGGCCAGGTGCACCGCCGCCATGTTGTTGCCGCCGAGCAGAGCGCCCGCTGCATCTTTAAAGGCCGGGTTGGTGCTGACCAGCAGGATCGCGCCGAAGCCGATGATGAAGGTCAGGATGTAGAAGTAACCGATGAAGCCAGTCGCGTACAGCACGCTCTTACGCGCTTCTTTCGCGTCGCTCACGGTGAAGAAGCGCATCAGGATGTGCGGCAGGCCAGCGGTACCGAACATCAGTGCCAGGCCCAGGGAGAACGCCGAGATCGGGTCTTTCACCAGACCGCCGGGGCTCATGATCGCTTCGCCCTTGGCGTGAACCTTGATGGCTTCGGAGAACAGGGTGTTGAAGTCGAAGTTGACGTGCTTCATCACCATCAGCGCCATGAACGAGGCACCGGACAGCAGCAGCACAGCCTTGATGATCTGCACCCAGGTGGTCGCCAGCATGCCGCCGAACAGCACGTAGAGGCACATCAGGATACCGACCAGAATCACCGCAACGTGGTAGTCGAGGCCGAACAGCAGCTGGATCAGCTTGCCGGCGCCGACCATTTGCGCGATCAGGTAGAACGCCACCACCACCAGCGAGCCGCAGGCCGACAGTGTGCGGATCTGGGTTTGCCCGAGGCGGTAGGACGCCACGTCGGCAAAGGTGTATTTACCCAGGTTGCGCAGACGTTCGGCGATCAGGAACAGAATGATCGGCCAGCCCACCAGGAAGCCGATCGAGTAGATCAGGCCGTCGTAGCCGGAGGTGAACACCAGCGCGGAAATCCCCAGGAAGGACGCCGCCGACATGTAGTCACCGGCAATCGCCAGACCGTTCTGGAAACCGGTGATCTTGCCGCCCGCCGCATAGTAGTCGGCAGCCGACTTGTTGCGTTTGGACGCCCAGTAAGTGATGCACAGGGTCGCGCCGACGAACACCACGAACATGACGATCGCGGAAACGTTGAGCGGTTGTTTGTGGACTTCACCAGTCAGGGCGTCAGCGGCCCAGGCGGCTGGAGCGAACGCTGCGATGCTCAAAAGAGCCAGTAGACGCCGGATCATTGCTGAGCCTCCTTGAGAATCGCATTGTTCAGGTCGTCGAACTCGCCATTGGCGCGGCGCACGTAGATACCGGTCAGGATGAAGGCCGAGACAATCAGCCCGACACCGATGGGGATGCCCCAGGTGATCGATGAACCGGCACTGATCTTGGTCCCGAGCACTTGTGGCCCGTACGCGATCAGAAGAATGAATCCGGAGTAGAGCCCTAGCATGATCGCCGAGAGTATCCAGGCGAACCTTTCCCTTTTTTTCACCAGCTCCTTGAAGCGCGGGCTGTTCTGAATAGAGAGGTAAATGCTGTCGTTCATTGTTTTTATCCTCGCAGCACAGATTTTTATTTTTGGAACATAGCCACTCTATGCGGCTGCGAGCCGGCTTCCAGACGACCTTAGTAGTAGAACGCCATGGCGTTTTTGCCAATTTCCAGACCGCCCGAAAACGGCCCACTTCCCCTATAAAAAGAAGCGCCATAAAAAAGGCCGCCCGGCGGTGATGCCGGGCGGCCCTGGGAAGCGCAGACTAGACGCTTCGACTTATATTACTTGGTCCAGTCAGCCACGCGATCAGGGTGTTTGGCCACCCAATCCTTGGCCGCTGCGTCAGGTTTGGCACCGTCCTGAATCGCCAGCATGACTTCGCCGATTTCGTCTTTCGAAGCCCACTGGAAGTTCTTCAGGAACTTGGCCACTTCCGGCGCCTTGGTCGCCAGTTCCTTGCTGCCGATGCTGTTCACGGTTTCAGCTGCGCCATACACGCCTTTCGGGTCGTCGAGGAAGCGCAGTTTCCACTTGGCGAACATCCAGTGCGGCACCCAACCGGTCACGGCAATGGATTCGTTCTTTTTCTCGGCACGGGTCAACTCGGCAATCATGCCGGCGCCGGAACTGGCCTTGAGTTGATAGCCGGTCAGGTCGTAATCCTTGATCGCCTGGTCGGTCTTGAGCATCACGCCTGAACCGGCGTCGATGCCGACGATGCGCTTCTTGAAGCTGTCGTCGGTCTTCAGGTCTTCAATGGTCTTGGCTTTGACGTACTCCGGCACGATCAGGCCGATTTTCGCGTCCTTGAAGTTCGGGCCGTAATCGACGACCAGATCCTTGTTCTTCGTCCAGTATTCACCGTGGGTCACGGGCAGCCAGGCCGACAGCATGGCGTCGAGTTTGCCGGTGGCAACGCCCTGCCACATGATCCCGGTGGCGACGGCCTGGAGCTTCACGTCATAGCCGAGTTTCTGTTTGATCACTTCGGCCGCCACGTGGGTGGTCGCCACGCTGTCGGACCAGCCGTCAACGTAACCGATGTTCAGGGTCTGTTTTTCAGCGCTGGCGAAAGTGGAGCTCATCGCAAGCACCAGAGCGGCACCTGCGCCTAAAAGTCGTCGCATCTTCATCGTTACTTCCCCGAAATGCTGCGCCCGACGGATGCCGGGCATCGTCAACGTATTGTTATGGTGCACAGCGCCCCCATCACGCCTGACCGCAAACTCGTTAGTACATCAGCCGGATTATCAATAAGGGTACTGACGAGTTCGATCATCAACCTGACGCTCGTTAAGACCTGCTCTGCCAGCGACCTCGAAGCAACGAGAAACGACATCAGAAAGCCATTAACTGCGGCTGAATAATTGGCGCCAGACAATCCGCCCAAACTTTGCATGTCAAAATCATGCGGGCCACCAACCCCTCTATAAATGCAGGTAACATGCGTCGCTTTGCAGCCACTCGGCCTGACCATGTCCGCATCCTCCCGCTTCCCTTTTCTGCCTTATCTGTTCGCCTGCCTGCTCGGCCTGTTTGCCCTTTGCGGCTTCTGGTACGGCCTCGGCAAACCGGTGATCCTGCCGGACGTCGCCACCCCGACCCACAAGTTGCAGTGCGCCTCCTACACCCCGTTCGACAAGGATCAGTCGCCGTTCGACGTACCGTTCAAACTGCGCCCGGAGCGCATGGACGCCGACCTCGCCCTGCTCGCCACCCGCTTCGAATGCATCCGCACCTATTCCATGACCGGCCTCGAAGCCCTGCCTGATCTGGCGCGCAAGCATGGTTTGAAGCTGATGATCGGCGCCTGGGTCAACAGCAACCCGGTGGACACCGAGGAAGAAGTCGATCTGCTGATCGCATCGGCCAACGCCAACCCGGACGTGGTCAGCGCGGTGATCGTCGGCAACGAAGCGTTGCTGCGCAAGGAAGTCACCGGGGCGCAATTGGCAAAGCTGATCAACAAGGTCAAGAGCCATATCAAGCAGCCAGTGACCTACGCCGATGTCTGGGAGTTCTGGCTCAAGCACCCGGAAGTTGCGCCGGCGGTGGATTTCCTGACCATTCATTTGCTGCCGTACTGGGAAGATGAACCGTCGAACATCGACGCCGCCCTGCAACACGTCGCAGAAGTGCGTCAGGTGTTCGGCAACAAGTTCGCGCCCAAGGACGTGATGATTGGCGAAACCGGCTGGCCGAGCGAAGGCCGTCAGCGTGAGACCGCGCTGCCAAGCCGGGTCAACGAAGCCAAGTTCATTCGTGGTTTTGTCACCCTCGCCGAACAGCAGGGCTGGCATTACAACCTGATCGAAGCTTTCGACCAGCCGTGGAAGCGCGGCAGCGAAGGCGCGGTCGGCGGTTACTGGGGACTGTTCGATGCCGATCGTCAGGACAAAGGCGTACTGGCCGGGCCGGTGTCGAACGTGCCCGACTGGTCGCGCTGGCTGGCGCTCGGTGGTCTGATCTTTGTCGGCACGTTGATGCTTGGCGGTCGGGTTCGCACCACACGTTCAGCGCTGGTGCTGCCATTGCTCGGCGCCCTCGCCGCGTGCTCGATCGGTGCCTGGGGCCACCTGGCGTGGCTGACCACGCGATTTGCCAGCGAATGGGTGTGGGTCGGCTTGCTGACCGTGCTGAATCTGTTGGTGCTGGCGCATGCCGCACTGGCGTTGAGCGCCCGCAGTGGCTGGCGTGAGCGCGCCTTCAACGTTTTCGAACGACAAGCAGGCTGGCTGGTCGCCGCCGTCGGTTTCGCGGGCGCGGTGATGGTGCTGGAGATGGTGTTCGATCCGCGCTATCGCAGCTTTGCGAGTGCGGCGTTCATTCTGCCGGCACTGGTTTACCTGTGCCGCCCAGTGCCGGTGGCCCGTCGGGAGATTGCCCTGCTGACCTTCATCATCGGTGCGTGCATTGCGCCGCAGTTGTTCCGTGAAGGTTTGCAGAATCAGCAGGCCTGGGGCTGGGCGCTGGTCAGCGTGTTGATGGTGGCCGCGTTGTGGCGCTGCCTGCGGGTTCGCAAGGGCTGACCTTCAGCACCTGAAAGCACAGCATCGCGGGCAAGCCCGCGATGCATGACTACTTGGCGTCGCGCGATTCCCGCACCAGCCGCAACCCGGCAATCACCACTGCAAACACCGCCAGCGTGGTGTTGTACAGCGCCAGCGCGGGAAACCCGAACACCAGCGCAAGCACCGCCAGCCACCACCCTGCCCGCCCCGGCACGACAAAGCCGATCACCGCAGCCGCGATCGCCGCCCAACCCAGCATCTGGAAATGAATCATCAAGCCCAGGTTCGAGCGCACCGAGCATTCCCAACGGCTCGCCTCATCCACGCAGATGCCCACCCACTGCGCGTCCTCCATGAAGCCATAACGCGCGCCATAACTGGCGGCCAGCCATAACGGCAAAAGAACGAGCAGCAGAATCACGGGCAAGCGGCGGGACATGGAACACTCCAAACGATGAAATCGGCGGCCAGCTTAATCTGCCGCCGCACATACGCAAGGACTAACAACTCTTAACTGGTCATTCAATCCGTGCAAAGTGTATCGTCCGGCTACTATTACCCCGAATTCCGTCTGATTGGTGCCGATGCGTGGCACTTTGGCGCAAACCCAGTGGTCATAGCCTGCGAACCTCATTCGGCACCTTCCTTTAAGGGATTCAGTCATGCTCCGATCCTTGCGCTTCGTCGCCCTGCTTGGCGGCCTTATTCTGAGTGCGTCCGCGCTGGCGGTGGATATCGACGCCGCCAGTTATGGCTATCCCCTGACCAACCCGTTCGAAGCGACCATCGCCACCACGCCGCCGGACCTGCGTCCGGAGTTGCCGTCGGACGATGACATCAATCAGACCGACCGCAGCGTCACCCTGCGCCCGGAACGCGAATTCATCCTGCCGGACAATTTCTGGCCGGTGAAAAAACTGACGTATCGCATCGCCACCCAGGACAAGGCCGCACCGCTGATTTTCCTGATCGCCGGCACTGGCGCGCGCTTTGACAGCACTCTCAATGAGTACCTGAAAAAGCTCTATTACAAGGCCGGCTACCACGTCGTCCAGCTGTCCTCCCCGACCAGTTTCGACTTCATGAGCGCTGCCTCGCGTTTCGCCACCCCCGGTGTGACCAAGGAAGACGCCGAAGACATGTACCGGGTGATGCAGGCCGTGCGTGCGCAGAACCCGAAACTGCCGGTCACCGACTATTACCTCAGCGGCTACAGCCTCGGTGCATTGGATGCGGCGTTCGTCGCTCATCTGGACGAAACCCGTCGCAGCTTCAACTTCAAGAAAGTCCTGCTGCTGAACCCGCCGGTCAACCTCTACACCTCGATTACCAACCTCGACAAGCTGGTGCAGACCGAGGTCAAGGGCATCAACAACAGCACCACCTTCTATGAACTGGTGCTGGGCAAATTGACCCGCTACTTCCAGCAGAAAGGCTACATCGACCTCAACGATGCGCTGCTCTATGACTTCCAGCAATCCAAGCAGCACCTGAGCAACGAGCAGATGGCGATGCTGATCGGCACCTCGTTCCGCTTCTCGGCGGCGGACATTGCCTTCACCTCGGACCTGATCAACCGTCGCGGCCTGATCACCCCACCGAAATTCCCGATCACCGAAGGCACCAGCCTCACGCCGTTCCTCAAGCGTGCGCTGCAATGTGACTTCGACTGCTATTTGACCGAGCAGGTGATCCCGATGTGGCGCGCCCGCACCGACGGTGGCAGCCTGCTGCAACTGATCGATCAGGTCAGCCTGTACGCCCTCAAGGACTACCTGCACGACAGCCCGAAAATCGCCGTGATGCACAACGCCGACGACGTGATCCTCGGCCCGGGCGACCTCGGTTTCCTGCGCAAGACCTTCGGCGATCGCCTGACGGTTTACCCACTGGGCGGCCATTGCGGCAACCTTAACTACCGCGTCAACAGCGACGCCATGCTGGAGTTCTTCCGTGGCTAAATATCTCCTGCTGTTTGCAGCGTTACTCTGTGCAGGCGTGGCCCAGGCCGACAACAGCAAAGCCAACGCACCCGTGGTAGTCGACAGTGACGGCTTCAAGGAGCCGCTGTCCAAACTCAAGTTCAACCCGGGGCTGGACCAGCGCGAATTCGAGCGCTCGACGCTCAACGCGCTGAACGTGTATGACCCGCTGGAATCGTGGAACCGCCGGGTCTACCACTTCAACTACCGCTTCGACCAATGGGTGTTCCTGCCGGTGGTCGACGGCTATCGCTACGTCACACCCGGTTTCGTGCGCTCCGGCGTGAGCAACTTCTTCAACAACCTCGGCGACGTACCGAACCTGGTCAACAGCCTGTTGCAGTTCAAGGGCAAGCGCTCGATGGAAACCACCGCGCGCCTGCTGCTCAATACCACCATCGGCATCGCCGGCCTGTGGGACCCGGCCACCGCCATGGGCCTGCCGCGCCAGAACGAAGACTTCGGCCAGACCCTGGGCTTCTACGGCGTACCGGGCGGCGCCTACTTCGTGCTGCCGATCCTCGGCCCGTCGAACATCCGCGACACCGCCGGCCTGGCCGTGGACTACACCGCCGAATCGGCGATCAACTACCTGAACGTGTCGAAAGTCAGCGAAAACCACCCGGAAATCTGGGCGCTGCGTGCAGTCGATAAGCGCTATCAGACCCACTTCCGCTACGGCCAGATGAACTCGCCGTTCGAGTACGAGAAGGTGCGCTACGTGTACACCGAATCGCGCAAACTGCAGATCGCCGAATAAAACCGGCAGCCACAAAAAAGGCCATTCGATGCGAGTCGAATGGCCTTTTTCATTGAGCAGGCGATCAGCCCTTCAGCGCTTTCCAGATCTTGCCGACGACCGATACAACAGCCAGCACCACCGCACCCGCGACAACCCCCGCCACGCCATTGAGCAACACGGGGACTGCAAACCCAGCGCTGCCCGCCGCTGCGGCAACGCTCTCGATCCAGTGATGCACCACCGGTACGCCGTGGGTCAGGATGCCGCCGCCGACCAGGAACATCGCCGCCGTGCCGATCACCGACAGGCCTTTCATCATGTAAGGCGCGGCGCGCAGGATCGCGTTGCCGATGCGTTTCGCCGCAGCGCCGGGTTTCTGCGTCAGCCACAGGCCGAGGTCATCGAGTTTGACGATACCGGCCACCAGACCATAGACGCCCACGGTCATGACGATGGCGATGCCCGACATCACGATCACTTGCTGGGTCAGCGAAGCCTCGGCCACGGTGCCAAGCGTGATGGCGATGATTTCCGCCGAAAGGATGAAGTCGGTGCGGATCGCGCCTTTGATCTTGTCCTTCTCGTAGGCCACCAGATCGGTAGCAGGATCGGCCACCGCTTCGGTCAACTGTGCATGCTCGGCTTGATCTTCCTCCTTGCCGTGCAGCAGCGGATGCGCGAGTTTCTCGAAGCCCTCGAAGCACAGGTACGCGCCGCCGACCATCAACAGCGGCGTCACCAGCCACGGCACGAAGGCACTGATCGCCAGCGCCGACGGCACCAGGATCAGCTTGTTGACGAACGAACCCTTGGCTACCGCCCACACCACGGGAATTTCCCGCTCGGCGCGCACGCCCGAGACCTGCTGGGCATTGAGCGCCAAGTCATCGCCGAGCACCCCGGCGGTCTTCTTGGCGGCCATTTTGCTCATCAACGCCACATCGTCCAGAACGGTGGCGATGTCGTCGATCAGCACCAGCAAACTGCTTCCTGCCATGGGTCAGGCTTCCCTACGTGAAAAAAGTGCGCGCAGCATACCGTGCGCCACTCAAGGGAGCGAGATGCTACGGCACCTGCCAGCCACCGCCCAGGCTCTGGAACAGCGCGACACTGCCCTGACTGAGCAATCCCTGGGTATCGCGCAGGTTCTGCTCGGCCTGCAACAGCACCAATTGCTGGGTCAGCACCGCTTGCTGGCTGACCGTGCCTGCCCGCTGCTGCGCCTGCTGACTGCCGAACAATTGCTGATTGCGCTGGAACATCTGATCAAAGGCTTGCGCCTGAATGTGCAGGTGATGGATCGCCGACAGGTTGTCTTCGACGTTTTGCAACGCGCCGAGCACCGTGCCGCGATACGTCGCAACGTCCTGATCGTAAGTGGCCTCGGCTTCCTGTTTGGCCGCTTCGCGGGCGCCGCCGTCAAAAACGGTTTCAGCCAGCGCCGGCCCAAGGGTCCAGATACGGTTTGGCACGGAGAACAGACCGCCCAGCGCCGAACCACGGAAGCCACCTTCGGCGGTCAGACTCAGGGTCGGAAAGAACGCCGCTTCAGCGACGCCGATCCGCGCGTTGGCCGCCGCTGCGAGGCGTTCGGCCGACACCACATCCGGTCGGCGCAGCAGCAGATTCGACGGCAATACAAGCGGCGGCATCGGCGTCGTGAAGCGATAGTCGGCGGCCTTGGGCAGATCGAATTGCGCCGGCGCCACGCCCACCAGCACCGCCAGCGCATGCTCGGCCTGCTCCCGCGAACGCTGCGCCGTTTGCAGCGCCGTGATCACCGTGCTGAGCTGATCCTGCGCCACCAGCAATTGATCGTTGGTCGCCGTGCCCTGAACGGTTTGCGCCTGAATCATCGTCAGCAGTTGCTGATTGATGGCCTGCTGTTGCTGCAACAGGTCGATGTCGATATCCAGTTGCCGCAGCCCCAGATAGTTGGTCGCCACGCTGGCGCCGATGGACAGCCGCACGCCGGCCAGCAACGCGTCGGAGGATTGCAGCGACGCCTGGCTCGACTCGATACCGCGCCGCACCTGCCCCCACAAATCCGGCTCCCAACTGGCCGTCAGGGTGGCGCTGACCGTTTGTTCGACGGTGCTGCCACTGCTGCCGGTCAAACCACTGGTGGTGCTGCCGCTGGCCCCGCCGCCGACTCCGCGAGCGCCGGACAATCCCACGCCCACGGTCGGCCACAACCCGGCGCGGCTCGACGCCACTTGCGCCTGCGCCAGCCGATACGCCGCCTCGGCACCGATGATCGATTGATTGGCCTTGGCCGAGCGCTCGATCAAATCGTTGAGCACAGGATCCTGATAGTCCCGCCACCATTGGCTGTCCAATGCACCTTGCGGATTGGCCTGCGCACGCTGCCATTGCGTGCCTTCCTTGAACGAAGTCGGCAGCTCAATGGCAGGCTTGTGGTAGTCCGGCCCGACCATGCAACCGGTCAACAACAGGCTCAGCAACAGGCTGGCACACACGGGGAACAGGCGACGTTTCATTTATCGCTCCTTACGCTTCAGGCGCTGCGACGCCCGGTCCAGCCAAAGGTAGATCACCGGCGTGGTGTACAGCGTCAGCAACTGGCTGAACAGCAAGCCCCCAATGATCGAAATCCCCAACGGCCGGCGCAGTTCCGAGCCATAGCCGCTGCCGAGCACTAAAGGAAGCGCACCGAGGATCGCCGCCAGCGTGGTCATCATGATCGGCCGGAAGCGGATCAGGCAGGCGCGACGAATCGCGTCCTTGGCACTCAAACCGAATTCGCGGCGCTCGGTGATGGCAAAGTCGATCATCATGATCGCGTTCTTCTTGACGATCCCGATCAGCAGAATCACCCCCACCAGCGCGATGATCGACAGCTCGGTGCCGGTCAGCAGCAAGGCGATCAGCGCGCCGACACCGGCCGACGGCAAGGTCGAAAGGATCGTCAACGGGTGCACCAGGCTCTCGTAGAGCATGCCCAGCACCACGTACACCGACAGCAACGCCGCGACGATCAACAACGGCTCGCTGGCCACCGACGACTGGAACACCTGCGCCGTCCCGGCAAACTGCCCGACTACACTGGCCGGCATGCGCAACTGCTTCACGGCGTTGTCCACCAGCGTCGTCGCCTGGCCGATGGAGACGCCCGGCGCGAGATTGAAAGAAGCAGTCACCGCTGGAAAAGTGCCCTGATGACTGATCGAAATTGCCGTGCGCCCCACCGAATAATCGGCCAGTGCCGACAGCGGCACCAACGCCTGCGAGGCTGTGGCGCTAAGGTTCGGCGCCGCCGCAGCGCCCTTGCCGGTGACAGCGGCGGAGCCCACCGGCACGTAGATGTTTTTCAGGGTCGCCGGGGAATCCCAGTACGGCGGCGCGACTTCCATCACCACGTGATACTGATTGGCGGAGCGGTAAATGGTTGAAACCTGGCGCTGACCGAAGGCGTCGTAAAGCGTCTGGTCGATGGCCGACATACTGACCCCGAGCCGGGCGGCGGCATCGCGATTGACCGTCACGCTGGCCATCAGGCTGTTGTCCTGCTGATCGGTGTTCACGTCGGTCAGTTGCGGCAAGCCATGCAGCACCGCGACGACTTTCGGCACCCATTCGTCGAGGGTGCTCTGGTCGTCGGCGGTCATCGTGTATTGGTACTGCGCCCCGCTCTGCCGCCCGCCAACCGTGATGTCCTGCGCCGATTGCAGATACAGGCGCGTGCCGGGCATGTCGCCGAGGGTGTGGCGAACCTGCGCGATGACCTGATCGGCGCTGTCCTTGCGATCCTCCAGGGACTTGAGGGTGATGAACAGTTGCGCACTGTTGACCGCCCCGCCAATCCCGCCACCACCGCCGACGAACCCGCCCACCGTCGCTACGTTCGGATTGCTCAAGACCTTTTTATTGATCTCGCTGAAGTTCGACTGGATCGCCCCGAAGGAAATGCTCTGCGCCGCGATGATGCTGCCGGACATGCGCCCGGTGTCTTCCTGCGGGAAGAAACCCTTGGGCACCAGCACATACAGCACGCACGCCAGCACAATCACCAGCAGCGTCAGCAGGCCCATCAGGAACGAATGCTCGACGACCCAACCCAGCGTGCGGTCGTAGAACCGGTGAAAGTACGAGTCCGGGTGATCGTCGCCGTTGCCGCTCTGCTGCTGTGTGCGCAGCAGCACGCTGGCCAGCATCGGCGTCACCGTCAGCGACACCAGCATCGAAATCACGATGGCCACCGACAGCGAAATCGAAAACTCGCGAAACAGCCGCCCGACCACCCCACCCATCAGCAGCAACGGAATGAACACCGCCACCAGTGACACGCTGATGGTCATCACCGTGAAGCCCACCTCCCGCGCCCCGGCCAGTGCCGCTTGCACCCGGCTCTCGCCTTTTTCCAGGTGACGCATGATGTTCTCGACCACCACGATCGCATCGTCCACCACGAACCCGGTGGAAATGGTCAGCGCCATCAGCGACAGGTTGTTGAGGCTGTAGCCGAGAAAATACATCGCCCCGAAAGTGCCCAGCAGCGACAACGGCACAACGATGGCCGGGATCAATGTGCTGCGCCAGTCGCGGAAGAAGCCGAAGGTCACCAGCGTCACCAGCGCGATCGAAATCAGCAGGGTCACTTCCACGTCGTGCAGCGATGCCCGAATCGTGGTGGTGCGGTCCATCAGGATGTTGATCCTGATCGCCGAGGGGATCGAACTCTGCAGAAACGGCAGGTCGGCCTTCACCGCATCCACGGTATCGATCACGTTGGCGCCGGGCTGCTTGAACACCACCAGCAACACCGCCGGTTTGCCGTTGGACAGGCCGAAGTTGCGCAAGTCTTCGACGTCTTCGCTGACGTCGCCCAGGTCCGAGATGCGCACCACATCGCCGTTGCGTTGCTTGACCACCAACGGCCCGTAATCGCTGCCCTGATACAGCATGTCGTTGGCCTTCAGGCCATAGGACTGATCGCCGACCGACACGGTGCCTTTGGGCAAGTTGACGTTGGATGCCTGAATCACCTGTCGTACCTGTTCCAGGCTGACGCCGTAGCGGTTGAGCCGATCCGGATTGAGCTCGATGCGCACCGCCGGCAACGCCGCGCCCCCCACCGTCACATCGCCCACACCCGTGGTCTGCAACAGGCGCTGTTCGAGCAGGGTCGAGGCCACGTCGTACATCTGGCCGCGCGTCGCCGTGTCGGAAGTCAGGCTGAGGATCAGGATCGGCGAATCGGCCGGGTTGACCTTGCGGTAGGTCGGGTTGCCGGACAGATCGCTCGGAAGGCTGCTGCGCGCCGCGTTGATCGCCGCTTGCACGTCCCGCGCCGCGCCGTCGATGTCGCGATTGAGGTCGAATTGCAAGGTGATGCGGGTCGCCCCCAGCGAGCTGGACGAGGTCATTTCGGTGACCCCGGCGATCTGCCCGAACTGACGCTCCAGCGGCGTCGCCACCGATGACGCCACGGTGCTCGGGTCGGCACCCGGCAACGACGCACGCACGCTGATGGTCGGGAAATCCACCTCCGGCAACGGCGCCACCGGCAGCAGGTTGAACGCCAGCACGCCGAACAGCGCCAGCCCGACCGCCAACAGCGTGGTGGCGATGGGGCGCTGGATGAACGGCGCGCTAAGGTTCATCGCGCAAGGCCTCGGCCGAAGCTGGCCGGCGCCGGGTGAAGCGCTGCGCCAGGCCATGCATGGCGAGGAAAATCACCGGGGTCGAGAACAGCGTCAACAATTGGCTCAGCAACAGCCCGCCGATGATCGCGATCCCCAGCGGATGGCGCAGTTCCGAACCGATCCCGGTGCCCAGCGCCAGCGGCACTGCGCCAAACAGCGAAGCCATGCTGGTCATCAGGATCGGACGGAAACGCAGCTCGGCGGCCTGACGGATCGCGGCCACCGGATCGAGTCCGCCCTTGCGCTCCAGCTCCAGGGCGAAGTCGACCATCATGATGCCGTTTTTCATCACGATCCCGATCAGCAGCACGATGCCGATCAAACCGATGATGTCGAACTGCGTGCCGGTGATCAGCAACGCCAGCAAGGCGCCGAGCGCGGCGGACAAGAGGGTCGAGAGAATCGTCACCGGGTGCACGAAACTCTCGTAGAGAATCCCCAGCATCAGGTACACCACGATGATCGCCGCCAGCACCAGAAACACCTGATTGGACAACGACGCCTCGAACGTCGCCGCCGCCCCTTCCAGATTGGCCTGCACCGACAGCGGCAGGCCGGCCTGGGTTTCGATGTCCTTGAGTCGCGTCACCGCCGCGCCGAGGGTCTGGCCGGGGGCGAGGTTGAACGAGACATCGGCGTAGGGAAACTGCCCCAGACGATTGATCGTTACCGGCGCGCGAATCACCTGCATCGTCGCCATGCTCGACAGCGGCGCCACGCCACCGCCGGGAATGTCGACGTAGAGCCCGGTCAACAGATCCGCCAGATTGTGTGGCGGATGGTCGGTGGCGATCACCACGTGATACTGGTTGAGCTGGGTGTAGATGGTCGACACCTGACGCTGGCCAAAGGCGTCATACAGCACATCGTCAATGGCCTGTGGCGTGATGCCCAGACGCGACGCGGTGGCGCGGTCGAAGTTGAGCTGGATCTGATTGCCGAACTGCATCGCCTGGCTTTGCACGTCGGTGAACATCGGGTCTTGCTTGATCGCCGTCAGCAGTTTGTTGGTCCAGGTTTCCAGTTCGCCCGGGTCAGTAGCTTGCAGGCCCAGGCGATAACTGGTGGTCGAGACCGTGGCGTCCAGCGTCAGGTCCTGCACGCTGTGCAGGTACAGGCGAATCCCGGCGTCGTCGGCATTGGCGTCGGAGAGCCGGCGAATCACCGCTGCGCTGCTGTCACGGTCGCCATGGGGCTTGAGGTTGATCAACAGGTTGCCCTGATTGATCGTCGGGTTGGTCTGGTCGATACCGACGAATGACGACAGGCTCGCCACTGCCGGATCCTTGAGAATCCGCGCAGCCAGCCGCTGCTGTTCGAGCTGCATCTGCTGGAAGGAAATGCCCGGCGACGCCTGGGAAATGCCCTGGATCAGTCCAGTGTCCTGCTCGGGAAAAAAGCCTTTGGGCATGACCACGATGATCAACAGCGTCAGCAACCCGGTGAGCACCACCGAGATCAGCGTCAGCCCGCGATGCAGCAGCACCCAATCCAGGCCTTTGACGTAATAGCCGTTGACCCGGTCGAACAAATCGACGCGGCGCTCCTCGTGTTTGTGCTTGAGCATCCGCGAACACATCATCGGCGTCAGGGTCAGGGTGATCAGCGCCGAGATGACGATGGTTACCGCCACGGTCATAGCGAATTCGCGAAACAGCCGACCGACCACATCGCCCATGAACAACAGCGGGATCATCACCGCGATCAGCGCCACCGACAGCGAAATAATGGTGAAGCCGATCTGCTCCGCCCCCTTGAGCGCGGCCTGCATCGGCGAGTCGCCGGCCTCGATGTAGCGGGTGATGTTTTCGATCATGACGATGGCGTCATCGACCACAAAACCGATGGCGATGGTCAGCGCCATCAACGTCAGATTGTTCAGCGAAAACCCCACCGCATAGGCCACCGCCAGGGTGCCGACCAGCGTCAGCGGCACGGTCACCGCCGGGATGATCGTTGCCGCCACGTTGCGCAGGAACAGGAAAATCACGATCACCACCAGCAACACCGCCACCGCCAGTTCGTACTGCACGTCGGTGACCGAGGCCCGGATGGTTTGCGTGCGGTCGGTGAGCACGTTGACCTTCAGCGTCGCCGGCAAACTCGCACGTAACTTGGGCAGCAGTTGTTGCACGCGGTCGACCACATCAATGACGTTGGCGCCTGGCTGGCGCTGAATGTTCAGGACAATCGACGGCGTGCTGTCGGTCCATGCCGCTTGCCGAGGATTCTCCGGACCCTGGGTCGACGACGCGATCTGCGACAGGCGAATCGGCGCGCCATTCTTGTAAGCGATCACCAGGTCTCGGTACTCCTCGGCCGACTGCAACTGGTCGTTGGTGCCAATGGAATACGCCTGATATTTGCCGTCGATATTGCCCTTGGCCTGATTGACGTTGGCCGTGCCCAGCGAAGTGCGCAGGTCATCGAGGGACAGCCCCAGACTGTTCAGCGCCGAGGTGTTGGCCTCGACCCGCACCGCCGGGCGCTGACCACCGCTGAGGGTGACCAGGCCGACACCGGTGATCTGTGAAATCTTTTGCGCCAGCCGCGTATCGGCGAGGTCTTCGACCTTGGTCAACGGCAGCACGTCGGAGGTCAGCGAGAGCGTCAGCACCGGCGCGTCGGCTGGGTTGACCTTGCTGTAGACCGGCGGGTACGGCAGGTTCGCCGGCAGGAAGGTGCCGGCGGCGTTGATCGCGGCCTGCACTTCCTGTTCGGCGACATCCAGCGACAGCGACAGATCGAACTGCAGTGTCACCACCGAGGCGCCGTCGGAGCTGGTGGAGTTCATCGACTTGAGCCCCGGCATCTCGCCGAGCTGGCGTTCCAGCGGCGCGGTGATCGACGAACTGATGACCTCGGGGCTCGCGCCGGGGTATTGGGTAAACACCTGAATGGTCGGGTAATCGACTTCCGGCAACGCCGACACCGACAGCAAGTGATAACCCAGCAGCCCCAGCAACAGTACGGCGACCATCAACAGCGTGGTAGCCACCGGGCGTTCGATGAAGGGGCGCGAGACGTTCATGGGCTACGCCTCCTAAGGCGCGACGACTTTCACCGCAGCGCCATCGTCGAGTTTGTCGGCGCCCTCGGTGACGACCTGCTCGCCCTCCTTCACCCCGTTGTCGAGCACCGCCGAGACATCACCGGTGGCCGGCCCGGTCTTGATGTTGCGCAGGCTGACCTTGTTGCCGGGGTTGACCACTACAAACACGAAATCACCCTTGCTGCCGTGCTGGATCGCCCGGGTCGGCACCACGGGGTTCTGGCTCAGGGTGTCGGTCTTGAGCCGGGCGTTGACGAACTGATTGGGAAACAGCGCCTTGTCGGCATCGTCGAACTGCGCCTTGACCTTGATCGTGCCGGTGCTGGTATCGACCTGATTATCCAGCGCCAGCAGATTGCCGGTGGCCAGCAGGTTGTGTTTGTTGCGGTCATACGCCAGCACCGTCACTGCGCCCTTGGCCATGGCCTGATTGATCGCCCCCAGATCATCCTCGGGCACGGCGAACACCACCGTGGCCGGGGTCATCTGGGTGATCACGGCAATCCCGGTGGTGCTGGTGGTGGTCACGTAGTTGCCGGGGTCGACCTGGCGCAAACCGACTACGCCGTCCACCGGCGAGGTGATGGTGCAGTAGCTCAACTGGACGTCGAGGTTCTGCACACTACCCTGATCCGAAGCGACCGTGCCTTGCAGTTGTTGCACCAGCGAGGCCTGGGTATCGAGGGTCTGCTGGGTGGTGGAGCCGACTTTAATCAGTTCGCGATAACGCGCCAGATCCCGCACGGCGTTGGCAAGCAGCGCCTGATCGTGCATCAGCGTGCCTTTGGCCACCGCCAGTTGCGCCTTCAGCGCCCGGTCGTCGATGCGGGCGATGACCTGGCCCTTGGCGACGTGCTGGCCTTCCTTGAACTCGACCGAGCTGAGAATGCCGTTGACCTGCGTCACCACGGTCACGCTGCGGGTCGGGGTCACCGTGCCCAAAGCGTCGATGTAGACCGGCACGTCTTGAAGCTTGACCGCGACCGTTGCGACCGGCTCGGCGGCGGGCGGAGGTTTGACCCGATGCTGACCGGCACTCAGGTAGAGCCACAGGCCAAGCCCCAGCAACAGCACAATGCCGATGATCAACAGGACTTTGCCGCGCCTGCGTTTCGCCATGACCGCCCGCCTCTTGCCCCCGCGTCTGCCTAGACTCTAGCAGCGCCCCGAAAGCCGTCGCGGGCGAAGGTGAACTCGTTCAGGCTGGCGACAGACTGACGCGACGAGCGCCACCGACCGGCATTGTTGAGCGCTGCGCGAGGCCGGTGCTACCATGCGCAACCGCCAGTACAGGCAAGGAACCACCGGGTTTATGAGCACAATCCGCGAGCGCAACAAAGAACTGATCCTGCGTGCTGCCAGTGAGGAGTTTGCCGACAAGGGCTTCGCTGCGACCAAAACCAGCGACATCGCCGCCAAGGCGGGATTGCCCAAGCCCAACGTCTACTACTACTTCAAGTCCAAGGAAAACCTCTACCGCGAGGTTCTGGAAAGCATCATCGTGCCGATCCTGCAGGCCTCGACCCCGTTCAACCCGGACGGCGTGCCGAGCGAAGTGCTGAGCGGCTACATCCGCTCGAAGATCCGCATCTCCCGCGACCTGCCGTTTGCCTCGAAGGTGTTCGCCAGCGAAATCATGCACGGCGCCCCGCACCTGAGCGCCGACCTGGTCGAGCAATTGAACAGCCAGGCCAAGCACAACATCGACTGCATCCAGAGCTGGATCGACCGCGGCCAGATCGCCCCGATCGACCCCAACCACCTGATGTTCAGCATCTGGGCCGCGACCCAGACCTACGCCGACTTCGACTGGCAGATCTCCGCCGTGACCGGTAAGGAAAAGCTCGACGAAGCCGACTATGAAGCCGCGGCGCAAACCATCATCCGGTTGGTCCTCAAGGGCTGCGAACCGGACTGACTGCGCGACACACACGCAAAAAAAATCGCAGACCTGGCCAAAGCGTCCTGAAGACGTGGCCAGACCTGCGATTTTTTTGTTTCAGGCGTCGCTACCCATCAACCAGCGCAGCGCTTGGGGTAGAGAGGTGCTCCAGTCGTCCGGGAAGGAATGTCCGCCCTCATGGGTACGGGATTTGACTTCGTTACCGTCACTGAACAACTTGCGGAAGTCCGTGGCCATCTGCTGATTGCCCGACCCTTCCATCTTGCCGTTGATCACAAACACCCTTTTGCCGTGCGCCTTGCTCACCGTCGGTGTCGGCTGTCGGCCACCAGGTGACAGCAACAAAGCACCCGCGTAGTCATCCGGATGTTGCGCCAGCAGTGCGCCCGCGTGTTGTGAGCCTTGAGAGAAGCCCATCAGGTAGACGTGCTTGCGATCGATGCATTGCTGCGCCGCCAATTGGTTCAAGCCGTTCTGCACCGTTTGATGGGTGCCTTCGAAGCCCGGGCCGATCCAGCGGAAGCTGTCCACCGCATTGATCATCTCTGTACCGTTGATGCCAAGAATAATGGCCCCGGTATCAGCGAGTGGTTGGTAGCTCTCGTCGAGCTCGCCGTTGATACCGTAGCCGTGCAGCCAGACCACCACCGGACGGCACGCCTTGGGCGCGGGAATATCCGCCGATGGGTTGAGCACTGAAATGGCGCCGACCTTGCCGGGCGCGATGGTCTTGTAGCGCTGCTGCGCGTTGGCCAATACGGCTTTGTAGGTGGCGGTCTCGCGCAGGTCGGAAAAATCCTCGTCGCCGGCCAGCAATGGGCCGAACCACATGCCACGATCGTCAGCCTCTTGCAGGAAGCGCAAGGCCAGTTTGTCGTCACCACGGCGAGCAAACAGCGCAGCGACCTGATAAGGCGCGAGCATTTGCTTCGGGTCTTCACGAGTGGCCGCCAGATAAACCGCAATGGCCTGCAAGGTATCGGTGTCTTCGAGCTTCTCGGCCCGCGCCATCAATTCAGGAACATCGTCGGCATTGATCAGCGCGGTGACCACCGGGCTCAGCGCCTGGAACGCGATGTCTTCGGCGTCCAGCGGTTCGGCGGCGTGCAGAAAGGGAGTGATGAGGGTCATGGCCGTGGCCAGAGAAAAGCCAAGTAGCGTCTTCACGCTGATCTTCCTTGATACAAAAACGGGGCGGCAGTCTATCGACGCCACCCCGATTCGTCATCACCTCAATACCAACCGAGGTGATTCAGTTCCCGTCAGGCCGCCACCCCCGCATCCGCCCGCAGGTCCAGGGCCTCCACAGCCTTGATCGCCACTTGCTCATCGACATCCGACAGATCGCCGCTGATACCGATCGCTCCCAGCACGTTGCCCGCCTGATCACGAATCAACACACCACCCGGTGCCGGCACGACGCTGCCCTGCCCCATGCTGTTGAGTGCAGCGATGAAGGCCGGACGTTGTTGCGCGTCCAGCGCCAGCAGGCGTGAGCCCTTGCCCAGGGCGATGGCGCCCCAGGCTTTGCCGATGGCGATGTTCGGGCGCAGCAGGCTGGCGCCGTCTTCGCGTTGCAAGGTGACCAGATGGCCGCCGGTGTCCAGTACTGCAATGGTCAGCGGCGCGGCGGAGATTGCCCGCCCTGCGCTGATGGCTTCGTTGACCAGGTTGACTGCGACTTTCAAGGTTAAAGCGCTCATGGTGCCGTCCTCATTTTGTTATTGGGAAAGCCGTTGGGCTGCGCGTTTGTGCCGCAGCCCGATGCAACAAATAGAACACAATGAATTATTTTTTTGTATACAATAATTCTCGAAAAGCGCTCCATGCGACGAAAAGCCACAGCAGAACAGGCTTCCGACGAATGAAACAGCCGCTTGAGAAAATGGATTGACCTGCGCCGTCCGCCGTGAATACACTCTGCGCAAAGCCACTTGTATACAATTACAAAACGTAAAGAGGCACAAAACCATGAGCAAAATGAGAGCAATCGAAGCCGCCGTTCTGGTGATGCGCCGTGAAGGGGTTGATACCGCTTTTGGCATTCCGGGCGCTGCAATCAACCCGCTGTATTCCGCCCTGCAGAAAGTCGGTGGCATCGATCACGTCCTTGCTCGCCACGTTGAAGGCGCCTCGCACATGGCCGAGGGCTACACCCGCACCAAGGCCGGCAACATCGGCGTGTGCATCGGTACTTCCGGTCCTGCCGGCACCGACATGGTCACGGGCCTGTACAGCGCCTCCGCGGACTCGATCCCGATCCTCTGCATCACAGGGCAAGCCCCCCGCGCCCGTATGCACAAGGAAGACTTCCAGGCTGTCGACATCACCAGCATCGTCAAGCCAGTGACCAAGTGGGCGACCACCGTTCTGGAGCCGGGCCAGGTGCCTTACGCGTTCCAGAAAGCCTTCTTTGAAATGCGCTCCGGCCGTCCAGGCCCAGTGCTGATCGACCTGCCGTTCGACGTGCAGATGGCCGAAATCGAATTCGACATCGACGCCTACCAGCCACTGCCGCTGGCCAAACCGACCGCGACCCGCGTACAGGTCGAGAAGGCTCTGGCGCTGCTCGATCAGGCCGAGCGTCCATTGCTGGTGGCCGGTGGCGGCATCATCAATGCCGACGCCAGCGACCTGCTGGTGGAGTTCGCCGAGCTGACCGGCATCCCGGTCATCCCGACCCTGATGGGCTGGGGCACCATTCCGGACGATCACCCGCTGATGGTCGGCATGGTCGGTCTGCAGACTTCGCACCGTTACGGCAACGCCACGATGCTGAAATCCGACGTGGTGCTGGGCATCGGTAACCGCTGGGCCAACCGTCACACCGGTTCGGTCGACGTGTACACCGAAGGTCGCAAGTTCATTCACGTCGACATCGAAGGCACCCAGATCGGCCGCGTGTTCACCCCGGACCTGGGCATCGTTTCCGACGCTGCCGCCGCGTTGACCGTGTTCATCGAAGTCGCTCGTGAATGGCAAGCCGCCGGCAAACTGAAAAACCGCAGTGCATGGCTGCAAGACTGCCAGCAGCGCAAGTCCAGCCTGCAACGCAAGACCCACTTCGACAACGTGCCGGTCAAGCCGCAGCGCGTGTATGAAGAAATGAACCAGGTGTTCGGCAAGGACACCTGCTACGTCAGCACCATCGGTCTGTCGCAGATTGCCGGCGCGCAGTTCCTGCACGTCTACAAGCCGCGTCACTGGATCAACTGCGGCCAGGCGGGCCCATTGGGCTGGACCATTCCGGCAGCGCTGGGCGTGGTGAAGGCCGATCCGAACCGTAAAGTCGTGGCCCTGTCGGGGGACTATGACTTCCAGTTCATGATCGAAGAACTGGCGGTCGGCGCTCAATTCAATCTGCCGTACATCCACGTCGTGGTGAACAACTCGTACCTGGGGCTGATCCGTCAGGCCCAGCGCGGGTTCGAAATGGACTACTGCGTGCAGCTGTCCTTCGATAACCTGAACGCGCCGGAACTCAACGGTTACGGTGTCGACCACATCGCAGTCGCCGAAGGCCTGGGCTGCAAGGCGCTGCGTGTGTTCGAACCGTCTGAAATCGCCCCTGCCCTGCGCAAGGCCGAACAGATGATCGAAGAGTTCAAGGTGCCGGTGATCGTCGAGATCATTCTGGAGCGTGTGACCAACATCTCCATGGGCACCGAGATCAACGCCGTCAACGAATTCGAAGACCTGGCGCTGGTCGGCAACGATGCGCCAACGGCGATTTCGCTGCTCGATTAAAACTGCTTGCCGTTCGTTCCCGCGCCGGGCGCGGGAACGATCACTCTAACGGGAGACCACCATGCCGCGTTTCGCAGCCAACCTGTCCATGCTGTTCACCGAACAGGATTTCCTTGCCCGTTTCGACGCCGCCGCCAAGGCTGGCTTCAGCGGTGTCGAATACCTGTTCCCCTACGATTTCAGCTCCGCCGAAATCAAGGCCAAACTCGACGCCAACGGTCTGACCCAAGTGCTGTTCAACCTGCCGGCCGGTGACTGGGCCAAGGGCGAGCGCGGTATCGCGTGCCTGCCGGACCGGGTCGAAGAATTCCGCGCCGGGGTCGATCTGGCCATCGCTTACGCACAGGTGCTGGGCAACACCCAGGTCAACTGCCTGGCCGGTATCCGTCCGCAAGGCGTGGACGATGCCACCGTTGAAAAGACCTTCGTCGCCAACCTCAAGTACGCCGCCGACAAGCTGCAAGCCGTCGGTATCAAACTGGTGATGGAAGCGATCAACACCCGCGACATCCCGGGTTTCTACCTGAACAACACGGCGCAGGCCCTGTCGGTTCGCGAACAGGTCGGCAGCGCCAATCTGTTCCTGCAATACGACATCTATCACATGCAAATCATGGAAGGCGATCTGGCCCGCACGCTGCAATCGCACCTGGCCGAGATCAACCATGTGCAGTTGGCCGACAACCCGGGCCGCAACGAGCCGGGCACTGGCGAAATCAATTACCGCTTCCTGTTCGAACACCTCGATCGCATCGGTTATCAGGGCTGGGTCGGCTGCGAATACAAACCGCTGACCACCACTGAAGCGGGCCTCGGCTGGCTGAAGACCCACAACGCGATCTGACCCCCTATTTGCTTGAGCAAGACAAAAACAAGAGGAATTTCTCATGGCTAAAATCGGATTCATCGGCACCGGCATCATGGGCCACCCAATGGCGGCGAACCTGCAGAAAGCCGGTCACAGCCTGTTCCTGTCGGCGCACCACGACGCCGCCCCTGCCGACCTGGTCGCCGCTGGCGCCGTCGCCCTGGCCAACCCGCGCGAAGTGGCGCAGGAAGCTGAATTCATCATCGTCATGGTGCCGGATACCCCGCAGGTCGATGACGTGCTGTTCCGCGCGGACGGCGTCGCTGCCGGCATCGGCAAAGGCAAGGTCGTGATCGACATGAGCTCGATCTCGCCCACCGCCACCAAGGCTTTCGCGGCGAAGATCAACGAGAAAGGCGCGCAGTACCTCGACGCCCCGGTTTCCGGTGGTGAAGTCGGCGCCAAGGCTGCGACCCTGAGCATCATGGTCGGTGGCGACGCCGATGCCTTCGAACGCGCACTGCCGCTGTTCCAGGCCATGGGCAAGAACATCACCCTGGTCGGTGGCAATGGCGACGGTCAGACCGCCAAAGTCGCGAACCAGATCATCGTGGCCCTGAACATTCAGGCCGTCGCTGAAGCCCTGCTGTTCGCGTCGAAAAACGGTGCCGATCCTGCCAAGGTCCGTGAAGCGCTGATGGGCGGTTTCGCCTCGTCGAAGATCCTCGAAGTGCACGGCGACCGAATGATCAAAGGCACCTTCGATCCGGGCTTCCGCATCAGCCTGCACCAGAAGGACCTGAACCTGGCCCTGCAAGGCGCCAAGGAGCTGAACATCAACCTGCCGAACACCGCCAACGCCCAGCAAGTGTTCAGCACCTGCGCGGCCATCGGTGGCAGCAACTGGGACCACTCGGCGCTGATCAAGGGCCTGGAACACATGGCCAACTTCTCGATTCGCGACAAGAAGTAAGCCTGCCCCGTCGCTCGTTCCCACGTCGAGGCGTCGAACCGTCCGCGTGGGAATGCAGCCCGGGACGCTCCGCGTCCCTGCCGAAGCGGACGCAGAGCGTCCATTGAGGCATTCCCACGCAGAGCGTGGGAACGATCAACTGCACTAACCAAGAACAATAAGAATGGGAGCCCGCCATGTCGGTCGATCCGCAACAACTGCTGCGCGAGCTGTTTGCCACAGCCATCGACGCGGCCCATCCGAACCAGGTCCTCGAAGCCCATCTGCCTGCCGATCGCAGCGGTCGCGTGATCGTCATCGGCGCCGGCAAGGCTGCCGCTGCCATGGCGCAAGTGGTCGAGCGCTGCTGGGAAGGTGAAGTCTCGGGCCTTGTGGTGACCCGCTACGGTCACGGCGCCCCGTGCGAAAAAATCGAAGTGGTCGAAGCCGCACATCCGGTGCCGGACGCTGCAGGCCTGGCCGTGGCCAAACGCGTGCTGGAACTGGTCAGCAACCTGACCGAAGACGACCGCGTGATCTTCCTGCTGTCCGGCGGCGGCTCTGCCCTGCTGGCGCTGCCGGCCGAAGGTATTACCCTGGCCGACAAACAGTCGATCAACAAAGCCCTGCTCAAATCCGGCGCGACCATCGGCGAGATGAACTGCGTGCGCAAGCACCTCTCGGCGATCAAGGGCGGACGCCTGGGCAAAGCCTGCTGGCCGGCGACTGTTTATACCTACGCGATTTCCGATGTACCGGGCGACCTCGCCACGGTCATCGCCTCCGGCCCGACCGTGGCCGACCCGAGCACCAGCGCCGAAGCGCTGGCAATCATCAAGCGCTACGGCATCGAGATTCCGGCCTCCGTGCGCAGCTGGCTGCAAAGCCCGGAATCGGAAACCGTCAAACCCGGTGATCCAAGCCTGGCCCGCAGTCACTTCCAGTTGATCGCCCGCCCTCAGCAATCGCTGGATGCGGCGGCGGTGAAATGCCGTCAGGCCGGTTTCAGCACGCTGATCCTCGGCGACCTGGAAGGCGAATCCCGCGAAGTGGCGAAAGTCCACGCCGGCATCGCCCGCCAGATCATTCATCACGGCCAGCCGCTGGCGGCGCCGTGCGTGATTCTCTCCGGCGGCGAAACCACGGTGACCGTGCGCGGCAATGGCCGTGGCGGACGCAACGCCGAATTCCTCCTCAGCCTCACCGACAGCCTCAAGGGCCAGCCCGGCGTCTACGCGCTGGCCGGTGACACCGACGGCATCGACGGCTCGGAAGACAACGCCGGCGCGATCATGACCCCGGACAGCTACGCCCGTGCCGTTGCCCTGGGCCTGAGCGCCAGCGACGAGCTGGATAACAACAACGGTTACGGCTACTTCGAGGCGCTCGATGCGCTGATCGTCACCGAGCCGACCCGCACCAACGTCAACGACTTCCGCGCCATCCTGATCCTCGAGAGCTCTAAATCATGACGCCTGACAAAAAGGTCAAAATCCTCGCCACCCTCGGGCCTGCCGTCGACGGCATCGAAGACATCCGCGAGCTGGTCGAGGCCGGGGTCAACATCTTCCGTCTCAACTTCAGCCACGGCGATCACGCCGACCACGCCAAGCGCTATCAGTGGATCCGCGAAGTCGAGCGCCAGCTCAACTATCCGCTCGGGATCCTGATGGACCTGCAAGGGCCGAAACTGCGGGTCGGCAAGTTCGCTGACGGCAAGGTGCAACTGCATCGCGGTCAGGCCTTCCGCCTCGATCTGGACGCGACGCCGGGCGACGAACGCCGGGTGAATCTGCCGCATCCGGAGATCATCGCCGCGCTGGAAGCCGGGATGGATCTGCTGCTCGATGACGGCAAACTGCGTCTGCGGGTCGTCACCAAATACGCCGACGCGATCGACACCACCGTGCTCAACGGCGGCGAACTGTCGGATCGCAAGGGCGTGAACGTGCCGCAGGCGGTGCTCGACCTGAGCCCGCTGACGGCCAAGGATCGCCGCGACCTGAGCTTCGGTCTGGAGCTGGGTGTGGACTGGGTCGCGCTGTCGTTCGTGCAACGTCCGCAAGACATCATCGAGGCTCGCGAGCTGATCGGCGACAAGGCGTTCCTGATGGCGAAAATCGAGAAGCCGTCGGCCGTCGAGCAACTGCGTGAGATCGCCGAACTGAGCGACGCGATCATGGTGGCTCGCGGTGACCTCGGCGTGGAAGTGCCGGCCGAAAGCGTGCCGCAGATCCAGAAAAACATCATCACCACCTGCCGTCAGCTCGGCAAACCGGTAGTAGTGGCGACGCAGATGCTCGAATCGATGCGCTTCTCTCCGGCACCGACCCGCGCTGAAGTCACCGACGTTGCCAACGCCGTGGCTGAAGGCGCCGATGCGGTGATGCTGTCGGCCGAAACCGCGTCCGGCGAGTACCCGCTGGAAGCCGTGCAGATGATGAGCAAGATCATCCGTCAGGTCGAAAACGGTCCGGACTACCAGACCCAACTCGACGTCAGCCGGCCGAAAGCCGAAGCGACCGTGTCCGATGCGATCAGTTGCGCGATCCGTCGCATCAGCAACGTGCTGCCGGTGGCTGTACTGGTCAATTACAGCGAGTCCGGTGCATCGAGTCTGCGTGCGGCGCGGGAGCGGCCGAAAGCGCCGATCCTCAACCTGACGCCGAACCTGCAGACCGCCCGCCGCTTGAGCGTGGCGTGGGGCATTCACTCGGTGGTCAATGATCGCCTGCGTCAGGTGGATGAGGTGTGCTCGACCGCGCTGGAAATCGCTCAGGCTCAAGGAATGGCCGAGCGTGGCGATACGTTGCTCATCACCGCGGGTGTGCCGTTCGGGCAGCCGGGGTCGACTAATTCGCTGCGGATCGAAACATTGATTTAAGCAACACCTGTGTGGCGAGGGAGCGTGCTCCCGTCGCTCGGCATGACGGTTTCCACAAGAGACACCGCATTCACCGGGCACGAGCTCCCTCGCTACAGCTTCAAGCAAGACCTTTTGATTTTCCCACTGCCCAGATTTCCCAGACATGCCTGCCAACCATTTCAACACCCACTGCCCCGACTGGGCCGAGGCTTTGCTCAACGGCTTCAGTCAAATCTTCCTCCAGCGCCATCCGCTGTGTGGACTCCTGTGCCTTTTGGCCATTTTATTCACCGCGCCCGTGCTGTTTGCCGGCGCGCTGCTCGGCGCGGTCGCCGGTTTGCTCACCGCGCAACGCCGTAACTACGCCAAGGCGGATCGCCAGGCCGGACTGTTCAGCTATAACGGCGTGCTGGTCGGTCTGTTGCTGAGCCTGTACTTCCCTTGGTCGCCGATGCTGCCACCGCTGATTCTGGCGGCTGGGGGTCTGAGCGCGATGATCACGCAGCAATGGCTGAAACGCGCACGCCTCACCGAGTACCTGCCCGCCTACACCGCGCCGTTCGTGTTGCTGAGCTGGGTGTTCCTGTGTTTCGCCGAGCCTTCGACGCCGGCTCCGGCACTTGAACTGAACACCCTGAACCTGCTCGGTGCCACCCTGAAAGGATTCGGCCAGGTGATGTTCCTCGACCATCCGTTGGCCGGTGGATTGATCGCTGCCGGCTTGCTGATCGCCGATCGCCGGGCCTTCGCCTGGGCGCTGCTGGCTTCGGTGATTGGCCTCGGTTCCAGCCTGTTGCACCACGACAGCCAGGTCGCGTTGCTGGGTCTGGGCGGCTACAACGCGGTGCTCGCCGCCCTCGCCTTCAGCGCGCAACGCCAGCAACCGTGGTTGCCATTGTTCGGCATCGGCCTGGCGCTGCTGTTGACGCCGCTGTTCAGTGCCCTTGGCCTTGCGACCCTCACGGCGCCCTTCATTCTCGCCTGCTGGCTGCTGCGCACCGGCATTCGCCTGATGCGCCAACCGCAGATCAACGCCGCGCCTTGCGCTAACGGGGAGAATCAACCTAGGCTGCGCTGATTGATGGCCAAGGCGATGTGCATGAACGGTAACAACACGTGGCGTGATCGCCTGTACGTGATCATTTTCCAGACCGATACGGTGGCCGGCCGCCGTTTCGACAAGACCCTACTGCTGATCATCTTCGCCAGTCTGGTGACGGTGATCCTCGACAGCATCGACGACGTCCACCAGAACTACGCCGATGTGCTGGCGTACATCGAATGGGGCTTCACGGTCATCTTCCTCGGCGAGTACCTGCTGCGCCTGTACTGCTCGCCCAAGCCGTTGCGCTACGCCTTCAGTTTCTACGGGCTGGTGGACTTGCTGGCGATCGTGCCCGGCATCCTCGCGTTGTATTACAGCGATGCCCAGTACCTGCTGATCATCCGGGTGATCCGGATGCTGCGGATCTTCCGCGTACTCAAGCTCGGTCCGTACCTGAAACAGGCGCATTACCTGCTCGATGCCCTGCGCGGCAGCAAGCAGAAAATCCTCGTGTTCCTGCTCAGCGTCTGCACCCTGGTCACGGTGTTCGGCACCTTGATGTACGTGGTCGAAGGCCCGGAACACGGCTTCACCAGCATTCCCAAAGGCATCTATTGGGCTATCGTGACCCTGACCACCGTGGGTTATGGCGACATCGTGCCGAGGACCGTTCTGGGCCAGGTGATTTCGTCACTGGTGATGATCACCGGTTATTCGATCATCGCCGTACCCACCGGGATTTTCACCGCTGAACTGGCCACGGCCATGCGCGGGGGTCAGTTGCAGCACGACTGCCCGGTGTGCACAAAAAACAGCCATGAACAGGAAGCGTCGTTCTGCTCCCGTTGTGGCAATGCGCTGTTCAAGAAAATGGAATAAGCAAAGTTCTTTTTAATCTTTAAGCGACTATGCGCGCCCCGCTATAGTCGCTGGCAAATGGCCTCATCTTTGTAAAGACACCCCCTACAGAACAAGGAATGCGCAGTGAAAAAACTCTTTGGCGCCTCACTTCTCGCCGCTGGTCTTGCCTTCGGTAGCGTGGCTCAAGCCGCACCGACCCTGCTCAACGTTTCCTACGACGTGATGCGCGATTTCTACAAGGACTACAACGCTGCGTTCCAGAAACACTGGCAGGCCGAACACAAAGAGAGCATCACCGTGCAGATGTCTTTCGGTGGTTCAAGCAAGCAGGCGCGCTCGGTCATCGACGGCCTGCCGGCTGACGTCATTACCATGAACATGGCCACCGACATCAATGCCCTGGCGGACAATGGTCAACTGGTGCCGAAGGACTGGGTCACCCGTCTGCCGAACAACAGCGCGCCGTTCACTTCGGCCACCGTGTTCATCGTCCGCAAAGGCAACCCGAAAGCCCTGAAAGACTGGCCTGACCTACTCAAGGACGGCGTGCAGGTGATCGTGCCGAACCCGAAAACCTCGGGCAACGGCCGCTACACCTATCTGTCTGCCTGGGGCTACGTGTTGAAAAACGGCGGTGACGAGAACAAGGCCAAAGACTTCGTCGGCAAGCTGTTCAAGCAGGCGCCAGTGCTGGATACCGGCGGCCGTGCCGCGACCACCACGTTCATGACCAACCAGATCGGCGACGTGCTGGTGACCTTCGAAAACGAAGCCGAAATGATCGCCCGCGAGTTCGGCCGCGACCAGTTTGAAGTCATCTACCCAAGCGTCTCCGCCGAAGCCGAGCCGCCGGTATCGGTGGTCGACAAAGTCGTCGAGAAGAAAGGCTCCCGCGCCGCTGCCGAGGAATACCTGAAGTACCTGTGGTCGCCGGAAGGCCAGGAGATCGCCGCCGCCAACTACCTGCGTCCACGTGACCCGGCGGTACTGGCCAAGTACACCGACCGCTTCCCGAAAGTCGACTTCCTGTCGGTAGAGAAGACCTTCGGCGACTGGCGCACCGTGCAGAAGACCCACTTCAACGATGGCGGGATCTTCGACCAGATCTACAGCGGCCAGTAAGGCGTGAGCTGAAATGAAAAAGGCGACCTGAAGAGGTCGCCTTTTTTATGCGTTTACATCGGCGGTTTCACGCCATCCTTGCCGGCCGAGATCGATTGCGCGGTCAACGTGCCGTCCGCACTCTGGGTCACGAAGGTGACGATCTTCACGCCAACCTTGAGCAGGCTGCGATCACCCGGCATCAGGTTGACGATCGGCACGTCCTCCGGCACCAGGATCTTCTGCTGACCGCCCTTGTAGTTGACGGTCAGCACCCGGCCGTTGCTCACCACCAGATCGCCGACGCTGCCATTGGTCATGCTGCTGCCCTTGGCCAGGTCGAACGGCCGATGGCCATCGCCGCTGCCGGCCAACTCCGGCGGGAAGACATGCACCTCCAGCGCCTTGAGCGTGCCATCCTCCATCGGAATGGCTGCCGAGCCAATGTAGCTGCCGGGCTTGATGTCTTCGATGTTGGCCAGGGTGACGGCGCGGACCTTGGTGTCCGGGGTCAACTGGACCACCACGTTTTCACCGCTGTTGACGTGAACCTTGAGCGACTCGGAACTGACCCCGGTGATTTCGCCGCGCACGCCAATGCGCATCCCCGGGGCGTCACCGGCGTAGACGCTGCCGGCGCTGAGCACGCCGATCAATGCAAGAGTCGTGGTGTGGCGAAGCAGCTGACGAAACATCGCAATCCTCCGGTTGTTTGCAGGTGGAAATCCACTGACAACATAAGCACGCTATCGAACAAGATGTAAGTGAATGTATCATCGCCCCTCCCCGGTCGGACGCAAGGTTCGCCGATGGACGACACCTCACCGGCCGCCACCTATTCCGCAACGGAATAACTGATATCGATCCAAGGCTTCTACCGCCGGCCCGGTTCGTCCCTTAGCCTCACCGCATTCCTTTTCGCTGGATCGAGAAACCCTATGACCGCCACAACTCACGCAATGACCCGAGGCATGGTGCTGCTGTTCGCTTTCTGCTGCGGCGCCATCGTTGCCAACATCTACTACGCCCAGCCGATCATCGGCCTGATTGCCCCGGACATCGGACTGACCGACACCATGGCCAGTTTCATCGTGTCGCTGACCCAGATCGGCTATGCGCTGGGCCTGTTTTTCCTGGTGCCACTGGCGGATCTGCTGGAAAACCGCCGCTTGATGATCATCACCACGGTGGTGGCGATTGCCAGCCTGCTCGGCGCAGCGTTTACCGATCAACCGAATGTGTTCCTGCTGATCTCGTTGCTGGTGGGTTTCAGCTCGGTGTCGGTGCAGGTGCTGATTCCATTGGCGGCGCATCTGGCACCGGAAGAATCCCGTGGCCGGGTGGTCGGCGGGATCATGGGCGGTCTGCTGCTGGGCATTCTGCTGGCGCGGCCGGTGTCGAGCGTGGTCGCCGACCATCTCGGCTGGCGGGCGATGTTCATGATCGCGGCAGGGTTGATGGCGGCAATCAGCGTCGTCCTGGCGTTGACCGTGCCCAAGCGTCAACCGGATCACAGCGCTTCCTACGGCCAGTTGCTTGGATCGTTGTGGACGCTGCTGCGCAAACAACCGGTGCTGCGTCAGCGGGCGTTCTACCAGGCCTGCATGTTCGCCACTTTTAGCCTGTTCTGGACCGCCGTGCCGCTGGAACTCGCGCGCAACCATGGCCTGTCCCAGAGTGAAATCGCGATCTTCGCCCTGGTCGGCGCCATCGGTGCGATTGCCGCCCCGATCAGCGGACGCCTGGCCGACGCCGGCCACACCCGCGTCGCCTCGCTGCTGGCCATGCTGTTCGCCAGCCTGTGTTTCCTGCCCGCCTTCATCCACCCGGCCTACAGCGTGATCGGCCTGGCCGTGACCGGCGTCGTACTCGACTTCTGTGTGCAAATGAACATGGTGCTCGGCCAGCGCGCGGTCTACTCCCTCGACGCCAAAAGCCGCGGCCGCCTCAACGCGCTGTACATGACCAGCATCTTCGTCGGCGGCGCCTTCGGCTCATCGATCGCCAGCGCGGTGTATGAGCACGGCGGCTGGCTGTGGATCGTGATTGTTGGCAGCGTGTTCCCGCTGCTGGCGCTGGTGCGGTTCTTGAGTGCTTCGCAAAAGGGTGTTTTGGCGACTGCCTAGAAACTTGAAAGCACTGTCGGATCGCTGATCCGACAGTGCCTGATGCTCAATGCCGAACCAGTTTTTCCATGGCGGCATCCGCCAGAAAGGAAGAGCGGCTTTTGACATTGTGCTCACGCACGTAGCGGTCAATCCGCTGGATGACATAGCCGGGCAATGTCACATTGACCTTTTCGGTCTTGCCCATGTACGGCGAGATGTCCAGCTCCAGCATGCCCCACCCCATGTCCGCGAACTCTGGATTGTTGCGATGAGCAGCCGCAGAAGTCGGCATCGGAATCGAATCACCTTCCGCTGCAATCTCCTGCAGCATGATGTGCGCAATCTCGACGGCAGCGTTGTAGGCATCCTCAAACGTATCTCCGGCCGTCACGGCGCCGGGAATATCGGGGATCTGAATACCGATGGCGGTGTTCTCGTCGCCCCACTCGATGCAGATTGGATATTGCATTACGGATCTCCTTTGTAACTGGCTGGCGGGTTGTGCAACCCGGCACGCCTCCTGATGCTCTTGACCGTTCCGACCGGCAAATCCTTTTTCGGGTGAGGAACGGGAATCGTGTAAGGGTTGTAACGGTGCGTGAAGATGTGATGACTGCCGGTAACCCGATCCAGCGTCCAGCCTGCCTCCTCCAGCTCCTTGATCAATAACCTGCTCTGCACCAAGCGTCTCCTTGCTTCGGCCAAACAAAAGTAACCCTAGAGTTATATTTACTCAAGCACAGAAATTCGCAGAACGACGGTCGGTTATGTTGCAGCGTGTTTTCCAGAACCGTTGCAATCACCGCATACCGTTTGAGGACGCCACGCACAACCCGCATTACACTCGGCATCTTCAAACAATCAATGGCTGCCCGAGCCGCAGCCTGCCCCAAGGAGTTGCCATGACCCGTCGTACCTTCCTCATCACCGGCGCCAGCAAGGGTATCGGGCGGGCGCTGGCCGAGCATCTGGATCGGGCCGGGCATCGGGTGGTGGGGATTGCCCGTAAGCCGGATCTGAGCTTTCCGGGGATTCTGTTTCCGCTGGACCTGAGTGATCGCAAGCTCGCCGGTGAAGTGCTGGCGGATCTGGCGCGCACTTATGAGTTCGATGGGCTGGTGAACAACGTCGGGCTGGTGCGACCGCAAGCGTTGGGGGACATCGATCTCGACGCATTTGACGATGTGATGCGGGTCAACCTGCATTCGGCCTTGCAGGCGACTCAGGCGTTGTTGCCGGGCATGCGCACGCGCGGCTGGGGCCGGGTGGTGAACATTTCCAGCCTGACCGTGCTCGGTATCGCTCAGCGCACCGCGTATGCGGCGGCGAAAGCAGCGCTGGTCAGTTTCACGCGCTCGTGGGCGCTGGAACTGGCGCAGACCGGGATTACCGTCAACGCCGTCGCGCCGGGGCCGACCGAGACCGAACTGTTCCGCGCCAACAACCCGCCGGGCAGCGAAGGTGAAGCGCGGTATCTGGCCGGGGTGCCGATGGGTCGTCTCGGGCAGCCGGAAGAGATTGCTTCGGCGATTGCTTTTCTGTTGTCCGAGCAAAGCGGATTCATCACCGGGCAGACGTTGTTTGTCGACGGCGGCGCCTCGGTCGGCAAAGCCGCGTTCTGATCACTGGCACAAGGACACCCGATGGACCGCCTCGCCGCCATGGAAACCTTTGTCTACGTCGTGGAAACCGGCTCGTTTTCCGCTGCCGCCCGGCGGCTGAATATCGGTCAGCCGGCCGTGTCGAAAACCATCGCCCAACTCGAAACCCGACTCGCCGTGCGCCTGCTGTTGCGCTCGACCCGAGGCCTGACGCCGACCGAAGCCGGCCTGGCGTTTTTCGAACGGGCCAAACGCACCCTCGAAGAAGCCGATGAGGCCGACAATGCAGCTCGCGGCACCGCCAGCGGCCTGAGCGGCAACCTGCGCATCAGCACCGCCGTGACCTTCGGCCGGATGCATGTGGTTCCACACCTGGGGCCGTTCCTCGATCAGCACCCGCAACTCAATGTCGACCTGCTGCTTGACGACCAGAACATCAACCTCGTGGAAGAAGGCATCGACATCGCCCTGCGCCTGGGCCCGCTCAACGACTCTGGCCTGACCGTGCGCAAGATCGCCGAATGCCGTCGCGTTGTGCTGGGCACGCCGACCTACTTCGCCAGCCACGGCGAACCCGCCTGCCCTGCCGATCTGACCCGACATCGCGCCGTCATCTACAACCGCGGCGGTGGCGCGACCTGGCATTTCAGCAAAGATGGGGAAGAACAGTCCGTGACTGTTAATGGGCGCCTGCGCGTCAGTGCTGCCGAAGGTTTGCGTGAGGCGGTTCTCGCCCATCAGGGCCTGGGGCTGGGCTCGGAGTGGATGTTTGCACCTGAACTGGCCAGCGGCGCAGTGAAGGCTGTCATGAGCGATTGGGTGTTGCCGAAGCAGGAGTTGTGGGCGGTGTTTCCGACGGGACGGATGGCCAGCGCGAAGGCGCGGGCGTTTGTTGAATATGTGCAGGGCTTGTTGGCGGAAATGTCGTAAAATCAGCACTCGTTTCGTTTATTGCGATTTTCGCTTATTTCGAATAACGTTCCGGCATTCATCATTCCCAAAGCCGGACTCGCCATGTCGACCGTTATTCATCCCTCAATCAGCCTCCCTGTAGAACGCGAAGTAAAAGCCGCCATTGAAGGACAGCGCGCGCTGGCTGCTTACCTCGCAACCCATTTCGAGACTCAGCACATCCAGATTTTCGACGAGCAGAACGAAGCTCATCGCGTCGAACTGCCCACCTCGGCCCTGCGCCTGCTGATCGACATTCTGGCAGAGCTGGCAGCCGGCAACGCGGTTCAGGTCGTGCCGGTGCATGCCGAATTGACGACCCAGGAAGCCGCCGACCTGCTCAACGTCTCACGTCCACACCTCATAAAACTGCTGGAAAGCGGCGAGTTGTCCTACCACAAAACAGGCAAGCACCGACGTGTGCGCTTTGCCGATCTGATGGACTATAAGAACCGGCGCACCACCGCCAGCGAGCAGGCAATGACGCTTCTCGCAGAGCAAGCTCAGGCGTTAAGGACAGGATACGAGTGAGGCATTCCTCTTTCACCGCTGCCTCGCCAATGAAAAGCCGACGCATGTGTCTTGTACCCCGCCCCCTTGAGAGACTTTCTGATGTGGCTTGCGCTCTCAGGGCGATTTCGGGCGAGATGGACCCAGGAGATTCACTGCGAATGGAAACGCAATCTGCTGAAGAACCGCCCTGACCTGACGATGGAACAGCTGGATCGTACGTCCGGCCTGATGGATCAAGCGATACCCGATGCCTGTGTCCATGACTATGAAGACCTGATTGCCGGACTCACGTTGCCTGACTGCGATGATCGTCATGTTCTGGCAGCGGCCATCCGTTGCGGCGCAAGTGTGATAGTGACCTTCAACCAGAAAGACTTTCCCGGCAAAACGCTGGAGCCTTTCGGCATCGAGGCGCAGCATCCGGACGAGTTCGTCGACAACCTCTTGGGGCTTGATCCGGCAGCAGTGGTTGCAGCGGCCCAAAAGCAGCGTCGCCAACTGAAAATGCCTGCCATGGATGTCGAACCGTTTCTTGATCTACTGCGCCGCCAAGGCCTGGTTAAGTCGGTCCAGGCACTCAGCGACTATCACGCGATCCTTTGAAAATTCATTACCGCACACAGCAAAACGGCGATCCAAAGATCGCCGTTTTTCATTACTCCCCGAACTGCTTGCCCAGCCCCGCCGGCACGCCGTGGATGTTGGTTTCTTCCCACGGTCCGTTCGGGCTGATCGAGCGGCTCCAGCCGTTGTTCCAGCGGTAGTAGGTGCGCTGGCGGTAGAAGGTGTTGGTCTGGTCATCCAGTACGTATACGCCCAGCTTCTGATCCCAGTGGCTGTTGCCACCCGGTGGCGGGGCGAAGCTGGCGGAGGTGCGTGGGGCCGGTTTCGCGGGTTTGGCCGGGATGCCCGGTTTGCTCGGTGTCGGGGTGGTTGACGGGGTCGGGCCGGGTTGTGAAGGCGGGATCGGCGGCAGCCGGGTGGTCGGCTCCGGTCGTTGCACCGCACATGCGCTCAAGCCCAGGGCCAGTGTGAGGACTGTGATTCGGGCGATGGCGTTCATGGCGGTGCTTTCCTGTTGATTCCGGCTATTTGTCCGGGCTGTCGATGGTCAGTGTCTGCGTCGCGGTGGTGCTGCTGGCCAGAGGCCCGCTGCGACCGACCCACTCACCGGCGGTCGGCTGACCGGCACGGGAGATGCGCGCAACCAGTTGGACTTCGGGGAAGTTCGACAGTTTCAACTGCGGCATCATTGCGTCGGCATCGCCCAGTTCGACGGTCACCGGCAGGTCGGCGACGGTCAGTCGCTTGGCCGCCAGCGGCGCTGGAGGGCCAGACACTGCACGGGCGAAGATGAACACGCTGTCGCCCGGTTGCACCTTGCCCTTGAGCTCGCTGGCCAGATCGACGCTGACCTTGAGCAGCGCGGTTTTCGCGACCGGTGCCTGGGCGACTTTACCGCCGCTGGCTTCAAGTTTTTCAGTGGCGCGGGCGATGCCGCCTTGCAGAGGCTCGCGGGATTTATCTTCCGGCGGCAGTTGCGCCAGCAGACGGTTCCAGTAATCAATGGCTTGCTGATAGCGCTCGCCTTCGAACGCGGCGATCCCCAGCAGGCCGAGGCTGGTGACTTCTTTCGGATCAGCCTTCAGTGCTTCGTCGGTCAGGGCCTGAATCTTGTCCGACCACTTCTTGCCATCGGCGAAGTACTGCGCCTGCGCCCACTGGCCGAGCAGTTCCGGTTGACGACCGGCCAGGTTGGCAGCGCGCTCGAACATCTTCGCCGCGTCTGCCGGACGATCTTGAGCCATGTAGGTACGACCGAGGAAGTACAGGCCTTCGGCGGAATCCGGTTGCGCGGCTACGGCGCGCTCCAGACGCTGGGTCATCTCTTCCATCGACTGTGGCGCCTGGGAAAATTCCCGGGTCAGTTCGACTTTGTCGGCGGCACCAAAATGCAGATAGAGGCCGAGGCCCAACACCGGCACCAGCACGGCCGCCAGCAACGGCAGCGGTTTGCCCAGACGCGAAACCCGCGCTGGAGCCACGCCTTCGGTGTCGGCCAGCAGTTCCCGCGCCGCTTCGGCACGGCCGCTGTCCATTTGCGCGGCATCGAGAACGCCCTCGGCCTGCTGCGATTGCAGCTCGGCGACACGTTCCTGATACAGCGCGACGTTCAGGGCAGTCCGATCCTCTTCACGCTGGGCGCGACGTTCACGCAGAACGGGGATCAGCAGAAAACTCAGGGCGACCAGAAGCAACAGCCCTGCGGCAAGCCAGAAATCAATCATTCTTGGTTTTTATCCAACAGTTGGTCGAGACGCTGACGCTCTTCAGGGGACAGCGATTGCGGAGTCTCGGCATGTTGCCCGCGACGGCGGCGGACGATCACGGCGATGACGACAAAACCGCCGAGCAACAATCCGGCGGGGCCAAACCACAGCAGCGCGGTCTTGGCATTGAGCGCCGGTTTGTAGCGCACGAAATCACCGTAGCGGTCGACCATGAAGTCGATGATCTGCTGATTGTCCTTGCCCTCGCCGAGCATGCGGAAAATCTCTTTGCGCAGGTCGGCGGCAATCGGCGCGTTGGAGTCGGCGATGTCCTGGTTCTGACATTTGGGGCAGCGCAGTTCCTTGGTCAACTCACGGAAACGCTCGCGATCGCCTTCTTTGGCAAACTCGTAGGTGTCGATGGCGGCGTGGGCCACACCGGCCAGGCTCAAGCCCAACACCACGGCAGCTAAAAAGCGCTTCATGGCTTGGCCTCGTCAACCAGCGCCTGATACTTGGCCGCCAGTTTTTCCCGCCAGACCTGCTCATCGATCACGCCAACGTACTTGTCGCGGATGATGCCCTTGGCGTCGATGAAGAAGGTTTCCGGCGCGCCGTAGACACCGAGGTTCAGGCCCAGGGAGCCTTCGTCGTCACGGATGTCCAGTTGATACGGATTGTGGAATTCGGCCAGCCACTTCAACGCATCGGCGTTGGTGTCCTTGTAGTTGATGCCGTAGATCACCACGCCGCGCTCGGCGAGTTTGTTCAGCACCGGGTGCTCGACCCGGCAGGAAATGCACCAGGTGCCCCAGACGTTGACCAGTGCCGGTTTACCGAGAATGTCAGCCTTGGTCAGGGTCTTGTCGCCCTGCACGGCCGGCAGGGAAAACTCCGGGAATGGCTTGTTGATCATCGCCGACGGCAGCTCCGCCGGATCCAGGTACAAACCGCGATAAAGGAATACGGCCACCAGCAGGAAAATCGCCAATGGCACCAGCATCAACCAACGTCTCATGCAGCGGCTCCTTCCATGCCCAGCGCTTCACGCACCTTGGCTTTGACCTTGACCCGGTAGCGCCGATCCAGCGCCGCCAGCAAACCACCGAAACCGGTCAGCAGACCGCCGAACCAGATCCAGCGCACGAACGGTTTGACGTGTACCCGCACTGCCCAGGCGCCATCGCCCAGCGGCTCACCCAATGCGACGTAGAGGTCGCGGGTGAAACCGGCGTCGATCCCGGCTTCGGTCATCATCGAGCTCTGCACGGTGTACAGGCGTTTTTCCGGGTGCAGCACGCTGACTTCGCGGCCATCGCGGATCACCCGGACGGTGCCTTTATCGGAGGTGAAGTTCGGGCCTTCGAAATGCTTGGCGCCTTCGAACACGAACTGATAACCGGCCAGTTCCATCGACTCGCCCGGCGCCAGACGCAGGTCGCGCTCGGCACTGTTCTGACTCGACAACACCACGCCCAGGGCGCAAACGGCGATGCCGAGGTGGGCGAGTTGCATGCCCCAATAGCTGCGGGTCAGGGTCGGCAGGCCTTTGATCAGGCCTTTGTGACGAGTCTTGTCGAAGATGTCGCGCACGCCGGCCAGCAACACCCAGGCTGCGAGCAGGAAGGTTGCGATCACCGCCCAGTTGAAATCGCCGTAGGCGACACCGGCAACGACCGCCAGTGCAACGCTGCCCAGCAACACCGGGGTCAGCATGTTTGCCAGCCATTTCACCGGTGTGTCTTTCCAGCGCACTATCACACCGACTGCCATCACCACCATCAGCAAGGCCATCAGCGGAATGAACAACGCGTTGAAATACGGCGGACCGACCGAGAGCTTGGCGCCACTGATGGCATCCAGAATCAGCGGATACAGCGTGCCGAGCAGGATCATCGACGCGGCCACCACCAGCACCAGGTTGTTGCCCAGCAGCAGGGTTTCCCGCGACCACAGGTTGAAACCGACCTGGCTCTTGACCACCGGAGCACGCAAGGCAAACAGCGTCAGCGAACCACCGACCACGAACAACAGGAAGATCAGGATGAACACGCCGCGCTCGGGGTCCGAGGCAAACGCGTGCACCGAGGTCAGCACGCCGGAACGCACGAGGAAAGTGCCGAGCAGGCTCAGGGAGAACGCGGCAAT
Source organism: Pseudomonas sp. GW821-FHT02C04 (assembly GCF_059421845.1). Lineage (NCBI taxonomy): Bacteria > Pseudomonadati > Pseudomonadota > Gammaproteobacteria > Pseudomonadales > Pseudomonadaceae > Pseudomonas > Pseudomonas sp. GW821-FHT02C04. Next base: position 109,973 of record NZ_JBWKVT010000003.1, read on the forward strand.
CGCCAGCAACACCGTCCAGCTCTTGAACACGCCACGTTTTTCCGTGACCGCCAGCGAATGGATCAGCGCCGTGCCCACCAGCCAAGGCATGAAGGAAGCGTTTTCCACCGGGTCCCAGAACCACCAGCCGCCCCAGCCGAGTTCGTAGTAAGCCCACCACGAACCGAGGGTGATGCCGATGCCGAGGAAGGCCCAGGCGACGATGGTCCACGGACGCGACCAGCGTGCCCACGCCGCGTCGAGACGACCGCCGAGCAGTGCGGCGATGGCGAACGCAAACGCCACCGAGAAACCGACGTAGCCCATGTACAGCATCGGCGGGTGGACGATCAGGCCGATATCCTGCAGCAACGGATTGAGGTCACGACCGTCGGCCGGGATCTGCGGCAGGATCCGCGAAAACGGGTTCGAGGTCAGGATCAGGAACAACAGGAAACCCGTGCTGATCATGCCCATCACCGCCAGTACGCGAGCGAGCATGACTTGCGGCAACTGCCGGGAGAACACCGACACCGCGAAGGTCCAGCCACCGAGGATCAACGCCCACAACAGCAACGAACCTTCGTGGGCGCCCCACACGGCGCTGAACTTGTAGTACCACGGCAGCGCGCTGTTGGAGTTCATCGCGACGTAAGCCACGGAGAAATCGTCGGTCATGAACGCGTAGGTCAGGCAACCGAAGGCGAACAGCAGGAATGCGAACTGCCCCCACGCCGCCGGTTGGGCGAGGCCCATCCACAGACGGTCGCCACGCCAGGCACCGAGCAACGGCACCACGGCCTGCACCAGCGCGAAACACAGCGCCAGGATCATGGCCAGGTGGCCCAACTCAGGAATGAAAATGCTGGATGTCATCGATCAACCCTCCTTCGCAGGGGTTGGCGCGGATTGACCGCTGTCCTTCAGTGCTTTGGTCACTTCAGGTGGCATGTATTTTTCGTCGTGCTTGGCCAGCACTTCATCGGCGACCACGACGCCGTCGGCGTTGAGCTTGCCGAGAGCAACAATGCCCTGCCCTTCACGGAACAGGTCAGGCAGGATTCCACGATAGGTGATGGTCACGGATTTGTTGAAGTCAGTGACCACGAATTTGACGTCCAGAGAATCCGAGGAACGTTGCAGCGAACCTTTCTCGACCATGCCGCCCGCACGGATGCGGGTGTCCTGCGGTGCTTCGCCGTTGGCGATCTGGGTCGGGGTGTAAAACAGATTGATGTTCTGCTGCAGGGCGCTCAGGGCCAGGCCGACGGCAGCGCCGACCCCGACCAGAATCGCCAGAATGATGATAAGACGCTTTTTGCGCAGCGGATTCACTTGCCGTTCTCCCGGCGCAGACGACGCGCCTCTTGTTGCAGATACCGCTTGCGGGCCAGGATCGGCGCCGCCACGTTGAGGGCCAGCACCGCCAGGCAGATGCCGTAGGCCGACCAGACATACAGGCCATGATGGCCCATGGCGAGGAAGTCGCCGAATGACGCGAAACTCATCGAGCGGCCTCCAGGCTGTTCTGCACTTCTTCTTTTACCCAACTGGCGCGGGCTTCGCGCTTGAGCACTTCAAGACGCATGCGCAGCAACAGCACGGCGCCGAAGAAACAGTAGAAACCCAGCACCGTCAGCAGCAGCGGCAGCCACATTTCGGCGGGCATCGCCGGTTTTTCGGTGAGGGTGAAGGTCGCGCCCTGGTGCAGGGTGTTCCACCACTCCACCGAGTATTTGATGATCGGAATGTTGATCACGCCGACGATGGCCAGCACCGCGCAGGCCTTGGCGGCGCTGTCGCGATTGCTGATGGCGTTGCCCAGGGCGATCACGCCGAAATACAGGAACAGCAGAATCAGCATCGAGGTCAGCCGCGCGTCCCAGACCCACCACGAACCCCAGGTCGGTTTACCCCAGATCGCCCCGGTGACCAGCGCCACGGCGGTCATCCACGCGCCGATCGGTGCGGCGCATTGCAGGGCGACGTCGGCCAGTTTCATCTTCCACACCAACCCGACCACACCGCACACCGCCAGCATCACGTAGATCGACTGAGCGAGCATCGCAGCGGGTACGTGGATGTAGATGATGCGAAAGCTGTTGCCTTGCTGATAGTCCGGCGGCGCGAAGGCCAGGCCCCAGACGACGCCAACGGTGATCAGCAGCAACGCGGCAATGCTCAACCACGGCAACAGCCTGCTGCTGATGCCATAGAACCACTTGGGCGAGCCGAGCTTGTGAAACCAGGTCCAGTTCATACTGTTTCCATCACGGGTGCCGCTCATCGGTGTGAGCAGTCTCAGGGTCTTTGCTGGTTAAATTTTAACCAGACCTCATTATTCGCCGACGCTGATCTTCAGGCCAGCAGCTATTGCAAAGGGTGTCAGGGTTATCGCCAGGGCGGTCAGGCTGCCAAGCCACAACAGATAACCCGTCGCCGGCATGCCTTGCAGTGCCGCCTGCAAGGCGCCACTGCCGAGGATCAACACCGGGATGTACAACGGCAGAATCAACAGCGCCAGCAACAGGCCACCGCGTTTCAGACCGACCGTCAGCGCCGCGCCCACCGCGCCGAGCAAGCTCAGCACTGGTGTTCCCAGCAACAACGAAAGCAGCAATACCGGCAGACACGCAGCCGGCAACCCGAGCATCAACGCCAGTAACGGCGAGAGCAAAACCAGTGCCAGCCCGGAAAAAAGCCAGTGTGCCAGCACCTTGGCCAATACCAGAAGTGGCAGGGGGTGCGGCGAAAGGACCCACTGTTCAAGGGATCCGTCTTCGAAATCACTGCGGAAAAGCCCGTCCAGCGAGAGCAGGACCGACAAGAGAGCCGCCACCCAGACTAACCCCGGGGACAAGTTTTGCAATACTTGAGTTTCCGGTCCGACGGCCAGCGGGAACAACGCGATGACGATGGCGAAGAAAATCAGCGGATTGGCCAGCTCCGCCGGGCGGCGGAACAGCAGTCGGGACTCACGGGCAACCAGCAGGCCGAACACACTCATACCGCCCAATTCCCCAGATCGATGTCGCGATAACCGCCCGGCATCCGGCTCAGCGTGTGGTGGGTGGTCAACACCACCAGACCGCCCCGCTCGCAGTGATTGGCCAGGTGTTCTTCGAGTTGCGCCACGCCCTGCTTGTCCAGCGCGGTGAACGGTTCATCGAGAATCCACAGCGGCGGGCTGTCGAGGTAAAGGCGCGCCAACGCCACGCGGCGCTGCTGACCGGCGGACAGGCTATGACAGGGAACATCTTCGAAACCGCGCAATCCAACCGCCGCCAGTGCCTGCCAGATCGCGTCGCGTTCGGCGGGTTGATGCAGGGCGCAGAGCCAGGCGAGGTTTTCTTCCGGGGTGAGCAGGTCCTTGATGCCGGCGGCATGGCCGATCCACAGCAGGTTGCGCGCCAGTTCGCTGCGTTGCTCGCTCAGCGGTTTGCCGTTGAGCAGCACCTGACCGTCGGTCGGTTGCATCAGGCCGGACAGCAAACGCAAGAGACTGGTCTTGCCGCTGCCGTTGGGACCGCTGATCTGCACCATATCGCCACTGGCCAGTCTCAATTCGAGATTTTCGAAGAGCAGCCTGAGATCACGCTCACACGCGAGGCCAACGGTTTGCAGGACAGGACTGGTCAAGGGTTCACGGGCCTTATACGGTTCAAGTCGGCTCTGGGGCGGCCGTTAAAGAGTTGCAGCATAAATGCAATGACGGCTCAATCCAGAGAGCTGCGTCAAACAATTGCAATGTTTTTTGAACGAACGGAAAGACGGGCGGCATTATACATGGCGTCTCCCCCTCTCCCGAGCGCATTTTCCTCAGGTTGTGTCCGCGTATGACAGGCGAAATGAACATCCTCCCGCTCCCGCCCACCACCCCGGCGACTGCTCGCCCGCAGGTAGGTGAGCTGCTCAAGCTGTTGACGCCGATGGACGGGCTGATTGCCGCCGGCCAGAGCGCCAAGGCCGAGGTGTTGTCGCTGAAGCCGGCGGACCAGGCCTTTCAGGTGCTGCTCAAGGTCACCCTCGACAGTGGCCGTCAGACTACCGTGCAGGCGACCAGTCCCCTGCCGCTGCCGCAAGGCACCAACCTGGCCGTTACCCAGCCGTCGGCGGGCAATCTGGCGGTCACCGTGCAACAGGCTATTGCCACTGCTGTCGCCACCCTCACCCGCATCGACACCGCGCAATTGCCGGTCGGCACACTGCTGCAAGGCAAGGTGCTGACGAATCAGGCGTTGCCGCAGGTGCCGGGGCAGCCGACAGTGTTCCGTTCGACGGTCAGCCTGCTCAACACGGTGTTGAGCGGCAGCACCCTGAGCCTCGACAGCCCGCAGCCGTTGCGCATCGGCACCCTGCTGTCGGCGCTGGTGCAGGATTCACAGACCCTCAAGTTCCTGCCGCTGAGCAATCGCCAGGAACAATTGGCGGTCAGTCAGCAACTGGTCAGCCAGCAGAGCCGCCAGGGCTCGCTGGACGGTTTGCTGAAAATGCTCCAGAGCCTGCCGCCCGCCGACGATCAGACCTCCAGTGATCTGCGCGCCGCCGTGGACCGGCTGCTGGCCAACCTGCCGGACGTCGAGCAACTGACCACGCCGAAAGGCCTGGCCCAGGCACTGCTCAACAGCGGCGCGTTTCTTGAAGCCAAGCTGTTGACCGGGCAAAACCCGACCCTGACTCCAGACATGAAAGCCGATCTGCTCAAACTGATCGCACAACTCACGCCCGGCCTGCCCGGCAATACCAATCTGAACGCTATCATCGCCGCCAACACCCTGGCCCAGGCGATGCCGAGCTTCGTGCGCAATGCCCTCGGCATGCTCGGCCAGGTCAGCGCCAAACCGCTGCCGAGCAGCTTCCCGCTGCCGGACCGGTTGCTGCAAAGCCTGGAAGGTGAAGGTGATCTGGAACATCTGCTGCGCCTGGCGGCCGCCGCTGTCTCGCGCCTGCAAAGCCATCAGCTGTCGAGCCTGGAACAGACCGGCGTGACCGACGACGGGCGCCTGCTCAGCACCTGGCAACTGGAGATCCCGATGCGCAATATGCAGGACATCGTGCCGTTGCAGGTCAAGTTCCAACGCGAGGAAGCCCCGCAGGAAGAACAGAAGAATGACCGCCGAGACAGCGAGCGCGAAACCAAACAGCAGCTGTGGCGCGTCGATCTGGCGTTCGACATGGAACCGCTGGGGCCGATGCAGATTCAGGCGCAACTGATCAGTGGCAGTCTCTCAAGCCAGCTGTGGGCCGAGCGGCCGTTCACGGCAAGCCTGATCGAAAACAACCTGAGCGCCCTGCGCCAGCGCCTGCTGGATTCGGGTCTCAACGTCGGCGATCTCGACTGCCACCTCGGCACCCCGCCGCAAGGCAACCAAACCCGTCTCGAACACCGCTGGGTCGACGAAACCGCATGAACGATTCCACTGCTCCACGCCAGGCCATCGCCCTCAAGTACGACGGCAGCCACGCCCCGACCCTCACCGCCAAGGGCGACGAAGAACTGGCCGAAGAAATCCTGCGGATCGCCCGCGACTATGAAGTGCCGATCTACGAGAACGCCGAGCTGGTGAAGTTGCTGGCGCGCATGGAACTGGGCGACAGCATTCCGCAGGAGCTGTACCTGACGATTGCCGAGATCATCGCGTTTGCCTGGAACCTCAAGGGCAAGTTCCCGGCGGGACAAGACCCGAATGCACCGATGGTCGAGAAGGACGTCACCGAGCGCGGCGACGATTACTGAAGGCAAAAAAAATCGCAGTCATCAATGACTGCGATTTTTCGTTCCGGCTTGCCGCTTGAAGCGCTTAGCTGCTTCTGTGCAACTTGCGCATCAACTCCGCCTCAGCCTGGGTCAACCCGCAGGACTGCGTCAGCTCATCGACACTCGCGCCCATCCCCACCAGTTTCGCCGCTTGAGCGAATGACAGGCTGGAAGGATCGCGCTGTTCGAGCTGGGCGAGTTTGTCCGGAATCGGACCGACGACCGCGCGCAGCTCGTGCAGGGCTTCGCCCATGCGCACGTTGCCGTTCTGGTAATCGTCGACACGCTTGGCCAGGTCCTTGATGCGCTGATCACGCAGCGCATCGCCCTGGGCCTGTTGCGCAGCGATTACGCGCTGCGACTTGATGTACGCCAGAAACATCGCCAGCGTGCCTGCCCAGAACAGGAACAGGACAATGACCGCTACCTCGAGAATCAATCAGATATTCTCCAGTTCCGACCATTCTTCTTCGCTCATCATCTTGTCCAGCTCGACCAGGATCAGCAACTCGTTGTTCTTGTTGCACACGCCCTGGATGAACTTGGCCGACTCTTCGTTACCGACGTTCGGTGCGGTCTCGATTTCCGACTGACGCAGGTAAACCACTTCAGCGACGCTGTCGACCATGATGCCCACAACCTGCTTGTCGGCTTCGATGATGACGATACGGGTGTTGTCGCTGATCTCGCCGCTCATCAGGCCGAAGCGCTGACGGGTGTCGATCACGGTCACCACGTTGCCGCGCAGGTTGATGATGCCCAGCACGTAGCTCGGTGCACCCGGAACTGGCGCGATTTCGGTGTAGCGCAGGACTTCCTGAACGCGCATCACGTTGATGCCGTAGGTTTCATTGTCCAGCTTGAAGGTTACCCATTGCAGGATCGGATCTTCGGAACCCTTTGCCGCCGTCGCCTTGTCGTTCATACCCTAGCCCCTCGAAATACCGCAATGGCGGTGTGTGTCTCGTGTGCCGGCATTGAATGCCGGTGCATGCCTGTTATGTAAGCGTTATGTAAGTGTTATGTCGGTCTGTGGTTCGGCTTACTGCCGGACATGTGCTTTGCCCCACCGCTGGCGATCAACTCGGCCAGTGCGGAGACATCGAGCAAGGCGCACATGTGTTCAATCACCGTGCCCGCGAGCCATGGCCGCTGACCTCGGTGAGTTCTCCATTTGATTTCATTCGGATCCAGGCGCAACGAGCGGCTGACCTGATGCACCGCCAGCCCCCACTCGTAACCTTGTACCGAAATCACGTATTGCAGGCCCTGACGGAAGTCATCGCGATAGCGATCCGGCATGACCCAACGTGCGGTGTCCAGCACCTTCAGGTTCCCCGCCTGGCTTGGCAGGATGCCGAGGAACCATTCCGGCTGACCGAACAGCGGCGTCAGCTCATGGCCGGCCAGCGAATAGATCGAACCAAGACACACCAGCGGCACCGCCAAGGTCAGCCCGGCCACATCGAACAGCAGGCATTCGAACGCTTCCGACGCCCAGGCCGGACGACCGTCGGTTTCTACCGGTGGCGGCGTATTGCTCGGTGGCAGATGCACTTCCACCAGCGGCGCAACCAATGCTTGCTCGACAACCTGCTCGACCGGCGCAGCGACTGGCACCGGCGCTGGCACCTCGACCGGAACAGGCTCGGGTTGCGCTTGCAGAAGCTGGGTCTGCAGCAGCGGCGCGAGGGTCGACACCACACGCACCGGCTCAGGTTCTTTGATCAGCGGTGCCGGAGCCTTGGCCGCCACAGTGGCAGGCGCTGCAACCGGGGCAGCAGGCCTGGCGGCTTTCTGCGCATCGCGAGCCTGTTCTTCAAGCACCGCGGCCTGGAACTCATCGAGCTCGGCGGTGCTTTCAACCACCTCGACCGGTGCTTCGATTTCCTGCGGGATCTCTTCCGTCACATCCTCCAGCAAGCTGTCCAGATAGGATTGCAAAGCCAGTTGCGGACGCGAAGTCAGTTTGATCGGCCGATTCATGCTCAGGCCACCTGCGGAACGAGTTGTTGCGCCAGCAGATGCTTGAGCAGCGCGCGGTAGGCCAGCACGCCACGGCTCTTGCCGTCGAATTGCGAAGGCGTGACACCGGCACGGCTGGCGTCGCGCAGACGGGTATCGACCGGGATATAACCCTGCCAGATCTCCTCGGGGAATTTGTCGCGCAGCACGCGCAAGGTGCCCATCGACGCCTGGGTGCGGCGGTCGAACAAGGTCGGCACGATGCTGAACGGCAGCGCCTGTTTGCGCGAGCGGTTGATCATCGCCAGGGTGTTGACCATGCGCTCCAGGCCTTTGACGGCCAGGTGTTCGGTCTGCACCGGGATCACCAGTTGCTGGCTCGCGGCCAGGGCGTTGACCATCAACACACCGAGCAACGGCGGGCTGTCGATGATCGCGTAATCGAAGTCCTGCCACAGCTGCGCCAGACTCTTGGCGATCACCAGGCCCAGGCCACTCTGCCCCGGCGACTGGCGCTCGAGGGTGGCCAGCGCGGTGCTGGAGGGCAGCAGGGAAATGCGTTCGTCGCTGGTCGACAGCAGCAACTGGCCCGGCAGGCCTTGCGGCACGCCGCCCTTGTGCAGAAACAGGTCGTAGTTGCTGTGTTCCAGGCTGTCGGGGTCGTAACCGAAATAGCTGGTCATCGAGCCGTGCGGGTCGAGATCGACCACGACCACGCGTTTGCCCGCCTCTGCCAGCAAACCGGCTAAAGCGATGGAAGAAGTGGTTTTACCAACACCACCCTTTTGATTGGCGACTGCCCAGACTCTCATTCGGATTGTTCCTCCCGGCCGAGATGCTCGGCCGAGACATGGCTCAGCGTATTAATGCGGGCGACGGAGAATTGACGGCACTCTCGCGTCCCGGCGTCTTGACCGGGGTCGGTGCAGTTTGTGTGCCAGCACGCTTCAATGCGGCATCCGGTTGCGCATTGGCGGTTCCGGTGCCGGTGAGGCTGCGACGAACATCGAGATTGCGCGACACCACCAGCACCACGCGACGGTTTTTCGCCCGGCCTTCGGCCGTGGCGTTGTTGGCCACTGGCTGGAATTCGCCGTAGCCCACCGAGGCCAGACGGCCAGGGTTGACGCCCTGCATCGCCAGCATCCGCACGATGCTCGCCGAACGCGCCGAGGACAGTTCCCAGTTGGTCGGGTACTGCGCGGTGCGGATCGGTTGATCGTCGGTGAAGCCTTCGACGTGGATCGGGTTGTCGAACGGTTTGAGGATCGCTGCAACCTTGTCGATGATGTTGAACGCGATGTCGCTCGGCATCGCATCACCGCTGCCGAACAACAGGCTGGAGTTGAGTTCGATCTCGACCCACAGCTCGTTACCGCGCACGGTCATCTGGTTCGAGGAGATCAGGTCGCCGAACGCCGCGCTGATATCGTCGGCGATGCTTTTCAGCGGATCGCTGGCACCGGCGATACCGGCATCGACCTGTTCGGCGTCCTTGACCAGCGGCTTGGCCGGGGTCACGGTCTTCGGTCGCTCGTCGCCGATCGGGATCGGCTTGAGCGAGCGGTCGGAGTCGGTGAAGACCCCGATCAGCGCTTCGGAGATGACCTTGTACTTGCCTTCGTTGATCGACGAGATGGAGTACATCACCACGAAAAAAGCGAACAGCAAGGTGATGAAGTCGGCATAGGAAACCAGCCAGCGTTCATGGTTTACATGCTCTTCATGTTGGCGACGACGTGCCATGAGGTTAGTCCCTTAATCCATGAAGCCCTGAAGCTTCAACTCGATGGAGCGTGGGTTTTCACCTTCGGCGATCGACAAAATGCCTTCCAACAACATTTCGCGATAACGCGACTGCCGCAACGCGATTGACTTCAATTTGGCTGCCACCGGCAGCAGGATCAGGTTGGCACTGGCCACACCATAGATGGTGGCAACGAACGCCACCGCGATGCCGCTGCCCAGTTGCGTCGGATCGGCCAGGTTGCCCATCACGTGGATCAGGCCCATCACCGCACCGATGATACCGATGGTCGGCGCGTAGCCGCCCATGCTTTCAAAGACCTTGGCGGCCTCGATGTCGCGGGCTTCCTGGGTGTAGAAATCCACTTCGAGGATGCTGCGGATCGCTTCCGGCTCGGCGCCGTCGACCAGCAGTTGCAGGCCTTTGCGCGAGTAGGCATCAGGCTCGGCATCCGCCACGCCTTCCAGACCCAGCAGGCCTTCCTTGCGTGCGGTGAGACTCCAGTTGACCACGCGGTCGATACCGCCAGCCAGATCCACACGCGGCGGGAAAAAGATCCAGGCGAGGATCTGCATGGCGCGCTTGAACGCGCTCATCGGAGATTGCAGCAGCGCGGCACCGATGGTGCCGCCCAGCACGATCAGCGCCGCCGGACCGTTGGCCAGCGCGCCGAGATGGCCGCCTTCAAGGTAGTTGCCGCCGATGATGGCGACAAACGCCATGATGATCCCGATAAGGCTTAGAACATCCATCAGATACACGCCTCGACGATGTGCTTGCCGATATCGTCCAGGCCATACACCGCATCCGCGAGATCCGCTTTGACGATGGCCATCGGCATGCCGTAGATCACGCAGCTGGCTTCATCCTGGGCCCAGACCGTGCTGCCACCCTGCTTGAGCAGGCGTGCGCCTTCGCGGCCGTCGGCGCCCATGCCGGTCAACACGACCGCCAGAACTTTGTCGTTGTAGGACTTCGCTGCGGAACCGAAGGTGATGTCCACGCAAGGCTTGTAGTTCAGACGCTCGTCGCCCGGCAGGATTTTCACCGCGCCACGGCCGTCGATCATCATCTGCTTGCCACCGGGTGCCAGCAGCGCCAGGCCCGGACGCAGGATGTCGCCATCCTCGGCTTCCTTGACGCTGATGCGGCAGAGCTTGTCCAGACGCTCGGCGAACGCCTTGGTGAAGGCTGCCGGCATGTGCTGGATCAGCACGATCGGCGCCGGGAAGTTGGCCGGCAACTGGGTCAGGACCCGTTGCAGGGCAACCGGGCCGCCAGTCGACGTGCCGATAGCCACCAGCTTGTAGGCTTTGCGTTTCGGCGCTGCCGACGAAGTGCTGGCCGCCGGAGCGCGAGCCGGTGCAGGCGCGGGTGCCGGACGAGCCGGAGCACTGTGGCTGCCAAAGCTCGACGGCGCCGCTGCCGGAGTCGGCGCAGGTGCAGGTGCAGCGGCAGGCGCCGGCGCACTGTAGGCACTGAAACGACGGTTACTGCGCGAGATGCTGTGAACCTTCTCGCACAGCAGTTGCTTGACCTTCTCCGGATTGCGGGAGATGTCTTCGAAATTCTTCGGCAGGAAATCCACCGCGCCGGCATCCAGCGCATCCAGGGTCACCCGGGCGCCTTCATGAGTCAGCGAGGAGAACATCAACACCGGGGTCGGGCAGCGCTGCATGATATGCCGCACGGCCGTGATGCCATCCATCATCGGCATCTCGTAGTCCATGGTGATCACGTCCGGCTTGAGGGCCAGGGCCTGATCGATCGCCTCTTTACCGTTGGTTGCCGTACCGACAACCTGGATGCTCGGATCCGCTGAAAGAATTTCCGAGACGCGGCGGCGGAAAAAACCCGAATCGTCCACCACCAGGACTTTGACTGCCATAAACACTCCATTAGGTGCAGCGGGACGTTGTCGCCCCGCTGCCCCGGATTCAAATACGCCGTGCGGCGTAACGCTTGAGCATGCTAGGAACATCGAGAATCAGCGCAATGCGGCCGTCACCGGTAATGGTGGCGCCGGACATGCCCGGGGTTCCCTGCAGCATTTTGCCCAATGGCTTGATGACCACTTCTTCCTGACCGACCAGTTGATCGACGACGAAGCCGATCCGCTGAGTGCCCACCGAAAGGATCACCACATGGCCTTCGCGCTGCTCTTCGTGAGCGGCGGAGCTGACCAGCCAGCGCTTGAGGTAGAACAATGGCAGCGCCTTGTCCCGCACGATCACCACTTCCTGGCCGTCCACCACGTTGGTGGTCGACAGGTCGAGGTGGAAGATTTCGTTGACGTTCACCAGCGGGAACGCAAACGCCTGGTTGCCGAGCATCACCATCAGGGTCGGCATGATCGCAAGCGTCAGCGGCACCTTGATGACGATTTTCGAGCCGGCGCCCTTGGTCGAGTAGATGTTGATCGAACCGTTGAGCTGGGAAATCTTGGTCTTCACCACGTCCATGCCCACACCGCGGCCGGACACGTCGGAGATCTCGGTCTTGGTCGAGAAACCCGGGGCGAAAATCAGGTTGTAGCATTCGGTGTCGCTCAGGCGATCGGCGGCATCCTTGTCCATCACACCGCGTTTCACGGCGATGGCACGCAGGACGTTCGGGTCCATGCCTTTGCCGTCGTCGGAGATCGACAGCAGGATATGGTCGCCTTCCTGCTCGGCCGCCAGGATCACCTTGCCGCCACGGGCCTTGCCCGAAGCTTCACGCTCCTCCGGCGACTCGATGCCGTGGTCGACCGCGTTGCGCACCAAGTGGACCAGCGGGTCGGCCAGAGCCTCGACGAGGTTCTTGTCGAGGTCGGTTTCTTCGCCCACCAGTTCCAGGTTGATCTCTTTCTTGAGCTGACGCGCCAGATCGCGAACCAGACGCGGGAAGCGGCCGAAGACTTTCTTGATCGGCTGCATCCGGGTCTTCATTACCGCGGTCTGCAAGTCGGCGGTGACCACGTCGAGGTTCGACACGGCCTTCTGCATCGACTCGTCGCCGCTGTTCAGGCCCAGGCGCACCAGACGGTTACGCACCAGTACCAGCTCGCCGACCATGTTCATGATTTCGTCGAGACGTGCGGTGTCCACACGAACGGTAGTCTCGGCTTCGCTCGCCGGTTTTTCCGGTGGCGGCGTCGCCGGTGCACGGGCCGGAGCCGGTGCAGCAGCGGCGGCTGGCTTGGCCGGTTCCGCTTTAGGCTCAGGCGCTTTTGCAGCAGGTTTTGCCGCAGCAGCCGGGGCCTTGGCGGCAGGCGCTGCAACAGCCGAAGCATTGCCGGCCGTCACGACGGCACCGGTGGCGACGTCAGTGAACTTGCCTTTGCCATGCAGATCGTCGAGCAGCGATTCGAATTCGTGATCGCTGATCAGATCGCTACCGGCCGCCGCCGCTGCCGGAGCAGCAGATGCAGGCACCGAAGCAATCGCCGATTCCAGCGCATCAACGGCGAAGTTGCCCTTGCCGTGCAATTGATCGAGCAAGGCTTCGAATTCGTCGTCGGTGATGTCCGAGCTGTCGCCCGCTGCCGGAGCAGCAGGTGCAGCGGCAGCTGGTGCCACGGCGTCGGCCGCGAACTGGCCCTTGCCGTGCAACTGGTCGAGCAGCGACTCGAATTCGGCGTCGGTGATTTCATCGCTGGCCGCTTCGGTGGAAGCAGGCGCAGCGGCAGCCGCCGGGGCTTCGGCTTCGGCCTTGACGGCGTTCAGCGAGTCCAGCAACTGTTCAAATTCGTTATCGGTGATATCGCCCGAATCGCCTTCGACGACCAGTTCTTCGATCATCTCGGCAACAGGCGAAGCCGGGGCTTCATCCGCCGATTGCGGTTCGGCCAGGCGCGCCAGGGCGGCCAGCAGTTCCGGGGTTGCAGCGGTGATCGGGCTGCGATCGCGGACTTCGCTGAACATGCTGTTCACCGCGTCCAGCGCTTCGAGCACCACGTCCATCAGTTCTGCATCTACGCGACGTTCACCCTTGCGCAGGATGTCGAACACGTTTTCGGCGATGTGACAGCACTCCACCAGCTCATTGAGCTGAAGGAAGCCGGCGCCCCCTTTTACAGTGTGGAAACCGCGAAAAATTGCGTTGAGCAGATCTGCGTCATCCGGGCGGCTTTCCAGCTCGACCAGTTGTTCGGACAGTTGCTCAAGAATCTCGCCGGCCTCAACCAGGAAATCCTGAAGGATCTCTTCATCGGCGCCGAAGCTCATTAATGGGGTGCTCCTACAGGTCTAAAAACCCAAAAAAACTCAAAATCCAAGGCTGGATAGCAAATCGTCCACATCGTCCTGACCGGACACAACGTCTTCTCGTTTATCGGCATGAATCTGCGGACCTTCACCCTGCGAGAGATGTTTTTGTGGATCTTTTTCAGCGAGCATTGCCGCACGGTCATGTTCGATGCCCGCGAAGCGGTCCACCTGACTGGCCATGAGCACGAGTTTGAGCAGATTGCTTTCGACTTCGGTGACCAACTGGGTCACGCGCTTGATCACCTGACCTGTGAGGTCCTGGTAATCCTGGGCCAGCAGAATGTCGTTGAGGTTGCTCGACACCGCGCGGTTGTCCGCGCTGCTGCGTGCCAGAAAACCGTCGACCCGACGCGCCAGCTCGCGGAACTCTTCAGCCCCGACTTCACGGCGCATGAAACGTCCCCAGTCGGCACTCAATGCCTGGGCTTCGTCAGCCAGGCCATTGACCACCGGCGTGGCGCTTTCCACCAGGTCCATGGTGCGGTTGGCCGCGGCTTCGGTCAGCTTGACCACATAGCCCAGACGCTCGGTCGCATCAGTGATCTGCGACACTTCCTCGGCCTGCGGCATATGCGGGTCGATCTGGAAGTTGACGATTGCACTGTGCAGTTCGCGTGTGAGCTTGCCCACTTCCTGGTACAGGCCACGGTCACGGGTCTGATTGAGCTCATGGATCAGTTGCACGGCGTCGCCGAACCTGCCCTTTTCAAGGCTTTCGACCAGTTCGACCGCGTGTTTTTTCAGAGTCGACTCGAAGTCGCCCTGTGAAGATTCGTTATGCTCCATAGCTCCCCCGCGCGTCATCAGCCGATGCGTTCGAAAATCTTCTCGATTTTTTCTTTCAGCGCCTGAGCCGTGAAAGGTTTGACCACGTAGCCGTTAACGCCGGCCTGGGCCGCTTCGATGATCTGCTCGCGCTTGGCTTCAGCAGTCACCATCAGCACTGGCAGGTGCTTGAGTTTTTCATCGGCGCGCACGTGACGCAGCAGGTCGATACCGGTCATGCCAGGCATGTTCCAGTCGGTCACCAGAAAGTCGATGCTGCCGCTGTTGAGCACCGGAATGGCAGTGGTGCCATCGTCGGCTTCAACGGTGTTGGTGAACCCGAGATCACGCAACAGGTTCTTGATGATCCGCCGCATCGTTGAGAAGTCATCAACGATGAGGATTTTCATGTCTTTGTTCAATTCGACCTCCAAGCAGTCTTAAACGCGCCCAGCACCTGGACGCGCCATTTCAATCAATCCGGCAAAGCACTCGATGACTGTCTGGAGCACAACAGAGCAAGACCGGTGCCGTTCACCACCGCACCAGCCTCGTTCGCAGCGTCCCCACACTGCCCTCAGCGCGCTCGCCACTCCCCCAAACGCCCCCGCAAACGGGCCGCGCACTGGCTGTGTAACTGGCTGACCCGCGATTCACTGACGCCAAGGACTTCACCGATTTCCTTGAGGTTCAGCTCTTCGTCGTAGTACAGCGCCAACACCAGTCGCTCACGCTCCGGCAAATTGGCAATCGCGTCCGCCAACGCAGCCTGGAAGCGCTCATCTTCCAGATCGCGCGACGGCTCAAGATGAGCACTTGCGCCATCCTCGTGCAGCCCTTCGTGTTCGCCGTCCTGCAACAGGTCGTCGAAACTGAACAGTCGGCTGCCCAGGGTGTCGTTCAAAATCCCGTAGTAATCGTCGAGACTCAATTGGAGTTCGGCCGCAACCTCGTGATCTTTAGCGTCACGGCCGGTTTTAGCTTCAATCGAGCGAATCGCGTCGCTGACCATACGGGTGTTGCGGTGAACCGAGCGCGGTGCCCAGTCCCCCTTGCGTACTTCATCGAGCATGGCGCCGCGGATCCGGATGCCCGCGTACGTTTCGAAACTGGCGCCTTTGCTGGCGTCGTATTTGGTCGAGACTTCGAGCAGGCCGATCATCCCGGCCTGGATCAGGTCTTCGACCTGCACACTGGCCGGCAATCGCGCCAGCAAGTGGTAAGCAATGCGTTTGACCAGTGGCGCGTAACGCTCGATCAGCTCGTACTGCGCGTCACGTGCCGACTTCTTGTAGAAATTCATACCGCTGGCGGTCATAGCACAGGTCCTGCCGTTTGCTGCACGAGGCGCTCGACGAAAAATTCGAGGTGGCCGCGCGGGTTGGCGGGCAGCGGCCAGGTGTCGACCTTCTGTGCGATCGCCTTGAACGCCAGTGCGCACTTGGAACGCGGGAAGGCTTCATAGACCGCACGCTGCTTCTGCACCGCCTTGCGCACGCTTTCGTCGTAAGGCACCGCGCCGACGTATTGTAGGGCGACGTCGAGGAAGCGATCCGTGACCTTGGTCAACTTGGCGAACAGATTGCGACCTTCCTGCGGGCTCTGGGCCATGTTGGCCAGGACGCGGAAGCGGTTCATGCCGTAATCGCGGTTCAGCAGTTTGATCAGCGCGTAGGCGTCGGTGATCGAGGTCGGCTCGTCACAGACCACCAGCAACACTTCTTGCGCCGCGCGAACGAAACTGACTACCGAGTCACCAATACCCGCAGCGGTGTCGATCACCAGTACGTCGAGATTGTCGCCGATGTCGCTGAACGCCTGAATCAGACCGGCATGCTGGGCCGGGCTCAGGTGAACCATGCTCTGGGTGCCGGAAGCGGCCGGCACGATGCGGATCCCGCCGGGGCCTTGCAACAGCACGTCGCGCAGCTCGCAGCGGCCCTCGATCACATCGGCCAGGGTACGTTTGGGCGTGAGGCCCAGCAGAACGTCGACGTTCGCCAGACCCAGGTCGGCGTCCAGCAGCATGACCCGACGGCCAAGCTCTGCCAGCGCCAGGGACAAGTTCACTGACACGTTAGTCTTGCCGACGCCACCTTTGCCGCCGGTCACCGCGATCACCTGTACGGGATGCATGCTGCCCATGTTATTTCTTTACCTTGTCTTGCATAGACGGAGGCCACATTACTGGCTGCGCGTTCACAACCGGAACAATGCATGGCAGACCATCGATGTAGGTACAAAAACTGTTCATTACCTCAGCCAACCTGCTTGGTGGGACTGTGGTAGATATCAGCGAACATGTCAGCCATGGCTTCTTCGCTGGGTTCTTCCTGCATTTGCACGCTGACGGCGCGGCTGACCAATTGATGACGGCGCGGCAGATGCAGATCATCCGGAATCCGTGGGCCGTCGGTCAGGTAGGCGACCGGCAGTTCATGACTGATCGCCAGGCTCAGCACTTCGCCAAGGCTGGCCGTCTCATCCAGTTTAGTCAGGATGCACCCGGCGAGCCCGCAACGCTTGTAACTGTGATAAGCGGCGGTTAGAACCTGTTTCTGGCTGGTGGTTGCCAGTACCAGATAATTTTTCGACCGAATGCCACGACTGGCCAGACTTTCCAGCTGCATGCGCAGTGCCGGATCGCTGGCCTGCAGGCCGGCGGTATCGATCAGCACCACGCGTTTGCGCAGCAGTGGATCCAGCGCCTGCACCAGGGACTGGCCCGGATCGACGTGGGTCACCGATACATTGAGGATCCGGCCCAGGGTTTTCAACTGTTCCTGAGCACCGATGCGGAAGCTGTCCATGCTCACCAGCGCAATGTTCTGCGCGCCGTACTTGAGCACGTAACGGGCGGCCAGTTTGGCCAGGGTGGTGGTCTTGCCCATGCCGGCCGGGCCGACCATGGCAATGATCCCGCCCTCTTCCAGCGGCTCGACTTCCGGCGTGGCGATCATCCGCGCCAGGTGCGCCAGCAACATGCGCCAGGCCTGACGAGGTTCTTCGATATCGCTGGTCAGCGCCAGCAGGTCGCGCGACAACGGGCCGGACAAGCCGATGCGTTGCAGACGACGATAAAGGTTCGCCTGAGCCGGACGGCTGCCTTGCAGCTGATTCCAGGCCAGGGTGCCGAGCTGCACTTCCATCAGCTCGCGCAGACTGTTGAGTTCGAAACGCATCGAATCCAGCGCACGCGGATCGACACCAGCGGCAGCTGGCGCAGGTGCCGGAGCTGGACGCGCCGGAGCAGCGTAAGTCGGTTCTGTCAGAGGCTCGGCAGCCGTCAGCGGCAGGCCGGCGGTCAATGGCAGACCGGAGAACAACTGGCGATTGGTGTTGCCGTCGGCCTCACCACGCATGCTCAACTCGGCCTGGGCAGTAACGATGCGCGACTGGGTCTTGCGCAGCTCGTCTTCGAGTTCCATGTTCGGAACCCGTGGCGCCAGCGCCGACAATTTGTAATCCAGCGCCGCCGTCAGCTCGACGCCGCCGGCAATGCGGCGGTTGCCAATGATGGCGGCATCAGCGCCCAGCTCATCACGAACCAGCTTCATGGCCTGACGCATATCGGCGGCGAAAAAACGCTTAACTTGCATAAACCACTACCTCAGCCGTTGGGCCCTACTGTCGCAACGATGGTCACTTGCTTGTTGTCCGGAATTTCCTGGTAGGCCAGCACATGCAGTCCAGGGACTGCCAGGCGGCCAAAGCGCGAGAGCATCGCGCGAACCGGGCCTGCTACCAACAGGATCACCGGCTGACCTTGCATTTCCTGACGCTGCGCCGCTTCGATGAGCGAACGCTGCAGCTTCTCGGCCATGCTTGGCTCCAGCAGAACGCCCTCTTCCGAGCCTTGTCCTGCCTTCTGCAGACTATTGAGCAATATTTGTTCCAACCTTGGCTCCAGCGTGATAACTGGCAGCTCCGACTCAGTCCCTACAATGCTTTGGACGATGGCGCGAGAAACGCCGACCCGCACAGCGGCCACCAAAGCGGCGGTATCTTGACTCTTGGCGGCATTGTTGGCGATGGCTTCGGCAATGCTGCGGATGTCGCGCACCGGCACGTGTTCGGCCAGCAGCGCCTGCAAAACTTTCAGCAGCTGCGACAACGTGACCACGCCCGGCACCAGCTCTTCCGCCAGTTTCGGCGAGCTCTTGGCCAGCAATTGCATGAGTTGCTGCACTTCTTCGTGGCCGATCAGCTCACTGGAGTGTTTGTACAGAATCTGGTTCAAGTGCGTGGCGACCACGGTACTGGCGTCCACCACGGTGTAACCGAGCGATTGTGCCTGGGCACGCTGGCTGACTTCGATCCACACCGCCTCCAGCCCGAAAGCCGGATCTTTGGCGGTAATGCCGTTGAGCGTGCCGTAGACCTGCCCCGGGTTGATCGCCAGTTCGCGATCCGGGTAGATCTCGGCTTCGGCCAGGATCACCCCCATCAGGGTCAGGCGATAGGCGCTCGGCGCCAGGTCGAGGTTGTCGCGGATGTGCACGGTCGGCATCAGGAAGCCCAGATCCTGCGAGAGCTTCTTGCGCACGCCCTTGATCCGCGCCAGCAATTGCCCGCCCTGATTGCGGTCCACCAGCGGAATCAGGCGATAACCGACTTCCAGACCGATCATGTCGATTGGCGTCACATCGTCCCAGCCCAGTTCCTTGGTTTCCATGGCGCGGGCCGGCGACGGCAGCAGTTCCTGCTGACGCTGAACCTCTTGCAGCGCCTGCACCTTGGCGACGTTCTGCTTTTTCCAGAACAGGTACGCGCCGCCGGCAGCCAGTGCGGCCATGCTCAGGAAGGAGAAGTGCGGCATGCCCGGCACCAGGCCCATGACCGCCATCAGACCGGCCGCCACCGCCAGCGCTTTCGGCGAGGCGAACATCTGGCGATTGATCTGCTTGCCCATGTCTTCCGAACCGGAAGCACGGGTCACCATGATCGCGGCCGCTGTAGATAACAACAGTGATGGCAATTGCGCCACTAAACCGTCACCGATGGTCAGCAGGGCGTAAACCTTGCCGGCGTCGGCGAAGGTCATGTTGTGCTGGAAGATACCGACGGCCATGCCACCGATCAGGTTGATAAACAGAATCAGCAGGCCGGCGATGGCGTCACCACGGACGAACTTGCTGGCACCGTCCATCGAACCGTAGAACTCAGCCTCTTGGGCAACTTCAGAACGACGGGCCTTGGCCTGGTTCTGGTCGATCAGACCGGCGTTGAGGTCGGCGTCGATTGCCATTTGTTTGCCGGGCATCGCGTCGAGGGTGAAGCGCGCGCTCACCTCGGAGATCCGGCCGGCACCCTTGGTCACCACGACGAAGTTGATGATCATCAGAATGGCGAAGACCACGATACCGACCACGTAGTTACCGCCGATCACCACCTCACCGAAGGCCTGGATCACCTTACCGGCAGCGGCGTGGCCGTCCTGACCGTGGAGCATCACCACCCGCGTCGACGCCACGTTCAGCGCCAGCCGCAGCAGCGTCGCCACCAGCAGGATCGTCGGGAACACCGCAAAATCCAGCGGCCGCAACGCGTACACGCAGACCAGCAGCACGACGATCGACAGGGCAATGTTGAAGGTGAAGAACACGTCCAGCAGGAACGGCGGCACCGGCAACATCATCATCGCCAGCATGACCAGCAGCAACAGCGGCACACCCAGATTGCCCCGACTGAGATCGGCAATGTTCGAGCGAGCACTGTTGATTAACTGAGAGCGATCCACCGGTTTTCCCCGTTCCTTTAAAGCAAACTTTTGACGCCCAGAGCGGGCGCACGGCGGCTACTGCAAGAAGCCTTCCAACTTTTGCCGATGATTGAAACAGAGGGGTTTGAGCGTGGTTTTTCTGCTGGGCGGGATGGTGCCTTCGCAAGAAGTCAGCAAAAAGCGCCTTTTAAACTCGGGTGTTTAAAGGACACCTTCAGACACGCCTTACAGGCTACGAATCCTTGCGCCGTTGCCTACAGCTACGCCAGAATCCGCCGGCTTGTGCGCTTTGAGGTCGGGTTCTATTGTGGGTCGGTCGCTGACGAATCAGCGATCGGGTTTAGCGACTCGGACTTTCTCAGCGCATCAGCGTTCATGGCTTCGTTGTGGGACTCTTCGTCCGCAATTACGTTATGGCGGCTGTATGCGGGAGACCTTCGGGTCTACCGGGGTGCCTGAGACCGGTTCGCTAACCTGCGTACAGCTGCCACCTTCACCTGTTTAGCGACAGGGAAAGAGTGGCTCCATAACTCAGGAGCTTCACCATGATCAAACCAACACCCAATCCGCCCGAAACCGACCCCGCCTCGCCCTACGAATCCCTCGAATCCAGAAAGCTTCACGAAGCCGCCGACCGCGCCCTCGATCACTATCTCTGCCCGCCCGGATCCACTCCACCACCGCGCAGAACCCGCCGGATGTTCGCCGTTACCGCGGACTTCAAAAACGAAGAGCTGCTGGTCGAGCTCTGCGAAACCCTCGCTTCCGCCAGAACCATCGCCAATGACTTCGCCCACCTCATGCCCGCCGCGCAGCGCAGGACGCTGACGGGCATCGGGCAACTGATCATGCTCGGGGAACTGGCAGCGAATCGGGTGCTGAATAATCTGGAACTACCGCAGTCGCAGAGCTCCGTGTAAAGGCTTGAGAAATGCGTCGTGGCGGCTGACACCTTCGCGAGCAACACAGGTCATCGGGCATAAAAAAACCGCCACCGGGTTCAACCGGGGGCGGTTTTTTTGCTTCATCACTATCAGGAATCGCGCCGCAGATCCGGCGGGATCGGCAGATCGTCCTTGAGCGGTTCCGGGAACTTGCCCTTGCCCGCGCGGTGCTGGCGGATCTGGTAGACGTAGGCCAGGACCTGGGCGACCGCCAGGTACAGACCACCGGGAATCTCTTCCTCCAGTTCCGTGGAGTAGTAGATCGAACGCGCCAGACCTGGCGATTCGAGCAGCATGACGTTGTTGGCCACGGCGATTTCGCGGATCTTCAGCGCCAGGAAGTCGCTGCCCTTGGCCAGCAGCATCGGCGCCCCGCCCTTCTCCGAGTCGTATTTGAGGGCCACGGCGTAGTGCGTCGGGTTGGTGATGACCACGTCGGCATCCGGGATCGCCGCCATCATCCGGCGCTGCGACATCTCGCGCTGGACCTGACGAATCCGCTGTTTGACCTCCGGCCGGCCTTCCTGATCCTTGTGCTCGTCGCGCACTTCCTGCTTGGTCATCTTGAGCTTTTTAATGCTCTCCCAGAGCTGCACCGGGACGTCGACGGCCGCGATGATGATCAAACCGCACGCCATCCACAAAGTGCTCCAGCCCACCAGTTGCAGACTGTGAATGATCGCCCGGTCCAGCGGTTCGTGGGCAATGCGCAACAGGTCGTCGACATCCCCGGACAACACCACCAGCGCCACCGCCAGAATGATCAGGAACTTGGCCAGCGCCTTGAGCAGTTCGATCACCGACTTCATGGAGAACATGCGCTTGAGACCCGCGCCAGGGTTCATCCGACTGAACTTGGGCGCCAGGGAGCCCGCAGCAAACAACCAGCCGCCGAGGGCGATCGGCCCGAGAAACGCCGCCAGCAGCAAGGTGATCATGATCGGCTGGATCGCCACCAGTGCGATCACCCCGGAATTCATCAGGAACTTGCCCATGGAGCTCTGATCCATGATCACTTCGCGCGACAGCGTGAAGTTCAGGCGCATCAGCTCCATCAAGTCCTGCGCCAGCATGCCGCCGAACACCAGCAACGCGCCGGACCCGGCGAGCATGATCGCCAGCGTGTTGAGCTCCTTGGAGCGCGCAATCTCGCCTTTTTCCCGGGAGTCCTTCTTGCGCTTCTCCGTGGGGTCTTCTGTTTTATCCTGACCGCTCTCGCTCTCTGCCATGACTCAGCGCGCCTGTGCCAGTTCGCGTAGCAGCTGCAAGGCTTCGACGGCCAGCGGCTGATACTGATTGAGAATGTCCGCCAGCCCGACCCAGACAATGAACAGGCCGAGCACGAGGGTCAGCGGGAAACCGATCGAGAAGATGTTCAGCTGTGGCGCCGCCCGGGTCATCACACCGAATGCAATGTTGACCACCAACAGCGCAGTGACAGCCGGCAGCACCAGCATCAATGCCGCGCCAAGCACCCAGCCGAGCTTGCCGGCCAGCTCCCAGTAATGCGCGGTCATCAGACCCGCACCGACCGGCAGCGTGGTGAAGCTTTCAGTCAGCACCTCAAAGACTACAAGGTGACCGTTCATGCCGAGGAACAGCAGCGTCACCAGCATGGTGAAGAACTGCCCGATCACCGCCACCGACACGCCGTTGGTGGGGTCGATCATCGAGGCGAAGCCCATGCCCATCTGGATCGCGACGATCTGCCCCGCGACCACGAAGGCCTGGAAAAACAGTTGCAAGGAAAAGCCCAACACGGCGCCGACCAGGATCTGCTCGGCAATCAACAGCAAGCCACTGAGATCGAGCGGACTGACGGCCGGCATCGGCGGCAGGCTCGGCGCGATCACCACGGTGATCGCGAGGGCGAGGTACAAACGGACACGTTTGGGAACCAGCGTGGTGCCGAACACCGGCATCACCATCAGCATCGAGCCGATGCGAAACAGCGGCAGCATGAACGTCGCCACCCAGGTGCTGATCTGCGTGTCGGTCAACTGAAGCAGCGACTGCATGACTCAGCCGATGACCAGCGGAATGTTTTTGTACAGCTGGATGATGTATTCCATGAAGGTCTGGATGATCCACGGACCGCCGACAATCAGGGTCACCAGCATCACCAGCAGACGCGGCAGAAAGCTCAGGGTCTGTTCGTTGATCTGCGTGGCGGCCTGGAACATCGACACCAGCAGGCCTACCAGCAGACTCGGGATCACCAGAATCGCGACCATCATCGTGGTCAGCCACAAGGCTTCGCGAAAAATGTCGACCGCTACTTCTGGCGTCATGGCGATACACCTCCGAAACTGCTGGCCAGGGTGCCGATGATCAGCGCCCATCCATCCACCAGCACGAACAGCATGATCTTGAACGGCAGGGAAATGATCAGCGGCGAGAGCATCATCATACCCATCGCCATCAGCACACTCGCCACGACCAGGTCGATGATGAGGAACGGAATGAAGATCATGAAACCGATCTGGAACGCGGTTTTCAGTTCAGACGTGACGAAGGCCGGCACCAGAATGGTCAGCGGCGCCTGATCCGGCGTCGCGATATCGGTGCGCTTGGACAGACGCATGAACAGCTCGAGATCGCTGGAGCGCGTCTGCGCGAGCATGAAGTCCTTGATCGGCACCTGGGCCTTTTCCACCGCTTGCTGGGCGGTGAGTTTCTCCGCCAGATACGGTTGCAGGGCATCGTTGTTCACCCGGTCGAACACCGGCGCCATGATGAACATGGTCAGGAACAGCGCCATGCCGGTGAGGATCTGGTTCGACGGCGTCTGCTGCAGACCGAGGGCCTGACGCAGGATCGAGAAGACGATGATGATCCGGGTGAAGCTGGTCATCAGAATGACGGCGGCCGGAATGAAGCTCAGCGCCGTCATGATCAGCAGGATCTGCAGGCTGACCGAATACTCCTGCGCACCGTTGGCGTTGGTGCCCAGGGTGATCGCCGGGATCGACAACGGATCGGCGGCGAACGCCAGTGGCGCGGCCAACATCAAGGCCAGGGTCAAGACGATGCGCAACGCACCCATTACTTCGTATCCTTTTGATCCTTGCCGAGGATCTTCAACAGATGCTGGGCAAATTCCGGAGTCGCTTTTTCGGAGGTCGCCGGGACGTCCACCGGTTCCTTGAGTACGTGCAGCGCGGTGATCGTGCCGGGGCTGAGACCCAGCAGGATCTGCTCCTTGCCGACCTGCACCAGCATCAGTCGGTCACGCGGACCGAGCGCCCGGGAACCGATCAGCTCGATCACCTGGCCCTTGCCCGCCGGGCCGGCCTGCTGCACCCGGCGCAACAGCCAGGCGAGGAAGAAGATCAATCCCAGCACCAGCAGCAGACCGAACACCAGCTGCGTCAATTGCCCGGCGACACCGCTATTGACCGCAGGCGTCACCGCCGCAGCGGTGGCAGCCACCGGCTCGGCGGCCATCACGATCGATGGCAGCGCCAGCGCCGAGGCCAGCAAAGAACCCAGAACCTTTTTCACTCAGCGCAGCTTCTTGATGCGTTCGCTTGGGCTGATCACGTCGGTCAGGCGGATGCCGAACTTTTCGTTGACCACAACCACTTCGCCGTGAGCGATGAGGGTGCCGTTGACCAGCACGTCCAGCGGCTCACCGGCCAGACGATCGAGCTCGATCACCGAACCCTGGTTGAGTTGCAGCAGGTTGCGGATGTTGATGTCGGTGCTGCCCACTTCCATCGAGATCGACACCGGGATGTCGAGGATCACGTCCAGGTTCGGACCGTCGAGGGTCACCGGATCGTTGTTCTTCGGCACGCTGCCGAACTCTTCCATCGGCAGACGGTTGGAGCTCGAAACGCCAGCGTCGGCGGCCAGCAGCGCGTCGATGTCGGCCTGCCCGGCTTCACCGGTTTCTTCCAGGGCGGCAGCCCACTCGTCAGCCAGTGCCTGATCGTCCTGGGCGTTCATATCGTCGTTCATCATTTGTCCTCGGCGGGCAACAATTCAGTTAAATGCGAAAGGGGTGTTGCGCCGCTTCAGCGGCGCTCGATCGGCTCGATCACCTGCAACGCGAGGTTGCCTTTGTGCGAGCCCATCTTGACCTTGAAGGCCGGCACGCCGTTGGCGCGCATGATCATGTCTTCCGGCATCTCGACCGGGATCACGTCACCCGGCTGCATGTGCAGGATGTCGCGCAGTTTCAACTGGCGGCGAGCCACGGTGGCACCGATCGGTACGTCGACATCCAATACGTCCTGACGCAGGGCGTTGACCCAGCGCTCGTCCTGGTCGTCGAGGTCCGACTGGAAACCGGCGTCGAGCATTTCGCGCACCGGCTCGATCATCGAGTACGGCATGGTCACGTGCAGGTCGCCGCCACCGCCGTCGAGTTCGATGTGAAACGTGGAAACCACGATCGCTTCGCTCGGGCCGACGATGTTGGCCATGGCCGGGTTCACTTCCGAGTTGATGTACTCGAAGTTGACTTCCATGATCGCCTGCCAGGCTTCTTTCAGGTCGACGAACGCCTGTTCCAGCACCATGCGCACTACACGCAGTTCGGTCGGGGTGAACTCACGCCCTTCGATCTTGGCGTGACGGCCGTCGCCGCCGAAGAAGTTGTCCACCAGCTTGAACACCAGTTTGGCGTCGAGGATGAACAGCGCGGTGCCGCGCAGGGGTTTGATCTTGACCAGGTTGAGGCTGGTCGGCACGTACAGCGAGTGCACGTATTCGCCGAACTTCATCACCTGCACGCCACCGACGGCAACGTCCGCCGAGCGGCGCAGCATGTTGAACATGCTGATGCGGGTGTAACGGGCAAAACGCTCGTTGATCATCTCAAGAGTCGGCATGCGTCCACGGACGATGCGATCCTGGCTGGTCAGGTCGTAGCTTTTGACACTGCCGGGTTCGGCAGCGTTATCGGTCTGTACCAGACCATCGTCGACGCCATGCAACAGCGCGTCGATTTCATCCTGGGACAGCAGATCCTGCACGGCCATGTCGTGTTCCTACTGCAGTACGAAATTAGTGAAAAGCAACTGTTCGATCACCACTTTGCCCAGCTCTTTCTGCGCCACTTCCTGGACGCTGGCCGTGGCCTTCTGGCGCAACATCTCTTGACCGACCGGCGTCGCCAAAGTGGCGAAGTCCTGACCGGAGAAGAGCATCACCAGGTTGTTGCGGATCACCGGCATGTGCACTTTGAGCGCTTCAAGATCGGCCTGGTTGCGCGCCAGCATGGTGATGCTCACCTGCATGTAGCGCTGACGGCCGTTCTGGTTGTAGTTGGCCACGAAGGCCGGCGCCATCGGCTCGAAAATCGCCGGCTGCTTGCCGACCGGAGCGGTTTCCGCGGCAGCCGCAGGTTTGCTCTGGGCGCTGTGCATGAAGAACCACGTCGCCCCCACAGACGCGCCGATGGCCAGCAGCAGCCCCAGAACGATCACAATGATCATCTTGAGTTTGCCTTTGGTTGCGGGGTCTTTTACTGCTGCTGCTTCGCTCTTCGCCATGCCAATAATCCGTCACTAATCGGGTTTTCACAGTCGCACGGCAAGGCAAGAGCAAGTGTTATGCCAGAAGTGTCGGAGGGCAATGGAGAGCGGTGGCAAAACAGACGAGGGAGCGGACAGGGCCGCTCCCTCGGGGGAGGATGAATCAGGCGTAGTAGTCGACGGCGCTGCTGCCGATCACGCTGGTGGTTTGAGCAGCTGCTTCGGCCACGGCCGCAGGCGTCAACTCTTCTTCCGAGGAGTCCAGGCGACCGCCGGCGGCGCTGGTGCGACCACCCTGCTGCCCCTGTTGCGCCTGCTCCTGGCCTTGTCCCTGCCAGCCACGGTTCTGGTCGGCAACGTTGACATCGACCTGCCCCATGCCTTGCTGCGTGAACATGTCACGCAGGCGATGCATCTGGCCGTCGAGCGCTTCGCGAACACTCGGGTGTGCGCTCATGAAGGTCACCTGGGTCTGCTGGTCCGGCACCATGTTCACCCGAATGTCCAGGCGACCCAGTTCGGCCGGCTGCAACTGGATATCAGCGGCCTTCAGGTTGTTGCTCGACAGGTACATGACGCGGTTGACCACTTCTTCGGTCCAGCCGCTCTGATGCATGGCGATCGGCTGGTTCACCGGCACCGCGTTGGCGGTTTTCGGTGTGGCCGCCTGAGTCAGCGCCGCCAGACGGTTGGCGAAATCATCCACGCGGGTATCGCTGGTGGCGGACTTCAGGTCTTTCAGGCCATCGTCGATCAGACCACTGAAGGCCTTTTCACCGCCCTGGCTGGTGCTGTCCTTGTCAGCCTGCACATCCAGCATGCTGGCCATGCCGGCGGCGAAGGTCTGAGCCGAGGTCAGCTCGCCATCCGCCTGGGCCTGGGCCGGCGTCGCCTTGGGCTGCGACTGGCTGGACGCGGAAATGTGACCGCTCTGCTCCATCGCCATGCGCACGGCCGGCATCGAGTCGAGCGGATCGGCCTCGGGATCGAAATCACTGTCGACGGCAGGCGCTGCCGTGGCAGCCGCCGGCAATGCAGCCACCGCTGGCGCCTGGGTTTCAGGCTTCACGGGTGTTTCGACGACTGGCGCCGCCACGACCGGCGGCGTGACGACCGGCTGCGCGACTTGCATCAGCGCCGGGTCCAGCGTCGGATCTACGACAGGCGTGGTGTCGGCGACCGGCGTGGTCGGTGTATCGGACGTATCGTCGCTGGCCACCGCGTCATCCGCTGCGGTCGACGAGGTTTTGTCGGCGGGCAAGGCATTGCCGCTATCGGCAACGGCCGGCTCGGGGGCGGCAGACTGATCCTTGCCGCTGTCCTTCTTGCTGACGCTGCCGGTGTCCTTGTCGCGAGCAGGTTTCACCGAGTTATCGGTCGCAACGGAAGGCTTGTTCTGTCCCTGATCGGCAAACACCTGAGCGAAGCTTGAAGCCTTGTCCCCGGGGCCTGCGGCCACCACTGACGGTTTGGCAGAGGCGGCTTGCGCCTTGGCCTGGGCGGCAGTCTGAATAAGAATGTTAGGGGTAGCAGGCATGGCACGGTCTCCGCTGCACTGGGATCGTAGGTACAGTTGAACGAGATAACTGCAAGTGCCGGGCCAGTTTCGTCCGGCGCCAAATAAAAACGCCGGACGGCAGGCTCAATGGGCGGGAGAGCGCTGTCGCTCGGCTTCATAGACGGGGCGCACATCCGCAAACTCGTTATGGATGTCGGCCACCAGCTTGATGATTTCGGACGGGCTCTTGTCCCTGGCGTGCAGCTCCAGCTCCTGGCAAAGCTCAGCCAGACGGGTCGCCCCCATGTTGCTGCTGCTGCCTTTGAAGCTATGAGCCACCGACGACAAGGCGTCGGCATCCGCGGTTTTTTGCAATTCACGCAGGCGCGCTTCGGAATCTGCCAGGAACGTATCCAGCAACTCCGGATAGCCATCCTCCATGACTTCTTGCAACGCACTCAGTACGTCGCGATCTACACAGGCATCAGTCACTTGTTCACTCCTTGATCAAGAATGCGCGGATTATGCCAGAGCCTCCCAGAAAAACTCCACGCGAGCACTGCGACCATCGTCTGACCAGCTCGGATTCCTGCTCAGTTGCCGGATCAGGCTGACGCCACGCCCCGACAAACGGACACCGTCGAGTGGCCGCTCCATCACCCGGGCCACGTCAAAGCCTTTGCCACTGTCTTCCACCCGCACGATCAGACAACCACCCTCGCCTTCCGGACGGACCTGCAAGTGCACGCGTACATAGCCATCCTGCAAGGCATCCAGTCGAGCATTACGCTGCTCATAATAGCGGGCAAAGCCTGAAGCATCGCGTTTGAGACTGGAGTCCAGCCCCAACACCCCGTGCTCCAGCGCATTGGAGTAAAGCTCGGCGAGCACGCTGTACAACGCCCCGCTCTGCGTGCGCAAGCCATGCACTTCGAGCAGCAATTGCAGCAGGTAGGGTAACGGATTGAAGCGTTTCAGGGTGGAACCGCGAAATTCGAAGCTCACCGACCAGTCCAGCGGGCACGACTGACCGCTGTCGGAATACACCGGTGCCGACGGATTGACCTGCGCCATTTCCAGCAGGCTGACCTCGACCATGCTCACATCGTCCCGGGCTTCGCCGCGAAAATCCTGCAACGCCTGCTCGATCTCGGCAAACAGCCGATCCGGCTGGCGATTGTCGGCAAACACCCGCTGCAAGCGCTCGACGCCGAACAACTGATCATTGGCATCGCAGGTGTCGATCACGCCGTCGGACAACAGGAACACACGGTCACCCACGGCCATCGACAGCACTTCGGTTTGATCGTCGAAGGCCTGCGGGCTGAGCACACCCAGCGGCAGATGCCGCGCCGCAAGCGGCACCCGCTCGCCCGTGGCGATGCGATG
Organism: Pseudomonas sp. GW821-FHT02C04; assembly: GCF_059421845.1. Classification (NCBI taxonomy): domain Bacteria; kingdom Pseudomonadati; phylum Pseudomonadota; class Gammaproteobacteria; order Pseudomonadales; family Pseudomonadaceae; genus Pseudomonas; species Pseudomonas sp. GW821-FHT02C04. Next base: position 139,473 of record NZ_JBWKVT010000003.1, read on the forward strand.
CAGATAACCGTCGGGCATTCCGCCGTTCCAGATTTCCACGCTGCGGCGCTGAAAACTCAGGCAGAGCAGCGTCGCGCAGCAGAACATGTCCACCGGCAGGATGCGCTTGAGCTTGGCGTTCATTTCCCGCAGGGTTTCGGCCAGGCCATAGCCCTTGGCCGTCATGCCGTAGAACACTTCCGCCAGGGGCATCGCACCGACCGCCGCCGGCAGACCGTGCCCGGTGAAATCACCGAGCAACACATGCATGTCACCGGCCGGCGTGTAGGCCGCCAGCAGCAGATCGCCGTTGAACAGTGCGTAGGGTGATTGCAGATAGCGGATGTTCGGCGCACTCAGGCAACCGGAATGCGCGACCTTGTCGAATACGGCCTTGGCGACCCGCTGCTCGTTGAGCAGGTAGTCGTGGTGCCGGGCAATCAGGTCGCGCTGCTCAAGCACCGTGGCTTGCAGGCGACGCAAGCGATCCATCGCCTTGATTTTGGCGGACAGGATCACCTGGTTGTACGGCTTCGCCAGAAAATCGTCACCGCCAGCCTCCAGGCATCGCACCAGGGCTTCGCTCTCGGTCAGCGAGGTAAGGAAAATGATCGGCACCAGGTTTTCACCCGCCAGCACCTTGATCTGCCGCGCAGCTTCGAAGCCATCCATCACCGGCATCATGGCATCCATCAGCACCAGATGCGGCTGCTGAGCAGAAAACACCGCGACCGCTTCCGCCCCATTGGTAGCCGTCAGCACGACATGCCCCTGACGGCGCACGATCGTCGACAACAGCAGCCGGTCGGCGGCGCTGTCTTCGGCGATCAGGATCGTCAGCGGTTCTTGCGGCTGCATGGCCGTCAACTGATGTCGAACAGTTTGTCGAAGTTGGAAATGGCGAGGATCTTGCGCACATCCGAATTGCTGTTGATCACTCGTACGTCCGAGTCGTCACCACCCGCGTGATCGCGCAGCAGAAGCAGCATTCCCAGAGCCGAACTGTCGAGATAGGTGGCATCCTTGAGATCCACCACGATGGCGTCGGGCTTTTTATTGAGTCGCTCGTAGGACTCGCGAAACTCCTGATGGCGTCCGAAATCGAACCGGCCCTTGATCGAAATCGTCAGCTTTTGCCCATCCGGAGAGACTTCTGTAACGACTGACATGTACTGGCTTCCTTGTCATTGACGAACCTGTACAAGGTTTAGCACTTGCAAGGGTAAGGGGCAAGGCAGGAAGTCGCCGGATACTGTCAGAGATCAACCCGTCAGTAGGCATCTCGGCGCGGCAGGCGTTGGGACAACTCGTCCAGCAGCTTCTGCTCGCGCTTGTCTTCGGCGCGCTGGGCTTCATCGCGGTAGCGTTGTACAAGTTTGCGCAAACCTTCGACCCGGGCAAACGCCTGCTGCCAGGCATCGCGGGCCTTGTCCAGATTGTTCTGGTGCCATTGCAGGCTTTGCCGCTGTTGATCGACCGCGGTATCAAGTTGCGCCAGAAAGCCCTGAAAACCCAGCAGCCATTGCCCGGACACGCCTGTGCTGCCGCGCACGATCCATTGCTCGGAGTAATCCAGACGAAAGGCATGCAGGTCGGCGAGTTTGCTTTCGGCCACCTTCACCTGCCCCTGGAAATAACCCAGGCGTTGCACGGCGGTTTTCTCGGCTTTTTCGGCCATTTCCACCACCGGCGCCAGACGCGCGGCTCGGCTCAGGGCCATGGCCGGTTACCCGCCGGCCGCAGGGGCGAAAATCGTTTCGAGGTACGCCTCGCTTTCACCCAGGCTGATGCTGTCGTTCAGGCCCTGACGCAGGTACCTGACCAGTTGCGGCTGCAGATTGATGGCAAGGTCCGTCTCGCGGTCACCGCCGGCAACATAGGCACCGACGCTGATCAGATCGCGACTCTGTTGATAGCGCGACCACAGCTGCTTGAAGTACTGCGCACGGGTCATGTGCTCCGGCGAGACCACCGCCGGCATCACCCGGCTGATCGAGGCTTCGATATCGATGGCCGGGTAATGACCTTCTTCGGCCAGACGCCGGGACAACACGATGTGCCCGTCGAGCACGCCTCGCGCCGAGTCGGCAATCGGGTCCTGCTGGTCATCGCCCTCGGACAATACGGTGTAGAAGGCAGTGATCGAACCCCCGCCCTTCTCCGCGTTACCGGCGCGCTCCACCAGCTTCGGCAGTTTGGCGAACACTGAAGGCGGGTAACCCTTGGTCGCCGGCGGCTCGCCGATGGCCAGGGCGATTTCCCGCTGGGCCTGGGCGAAACGGGTCAGGGAATCCATCAGCAACAGGACGTTCTTGCCCTTGTCGCGGAAATACTCGGCGATCCGCGTGCAGTACATCGCCGCACGCAGACGCATCAGTGGCGCGTCGTCCGCTGGGGATGCAACCACCACCGAACGCTTGAGGCCTTCTTCACCGAGAATGTGCTCGATGAATTCCTTAACTTCACGACCCCGCTCACCGATCAGGCCGACGACGATGATGTCAGCCTCGGTGAAGCGGGTCATCATGCCGAGCAATACCGATTTACCGACACCGGTACCGGCGAACAGGCCCAGACGCTGACCGCGACCGACCGTCAACAAACCGTTGATGCAACGGATGCCGACGTCCAGCGGTTCGCTGATCGGGTCACGGTTGAGCGGGTTGATGGTCGGGCCGTCCATCGGCACCCAGTCTTCGGCTTTCATGCCGCCCTTGCCGTCCAGCGCACGTCCGGCGCCGTCCAGCACGCGACCGAGCATGCTCATGCCCATCGGCAAGCGACCGGTATCGGCCAGCGGCACCACACGGGCGCCCGGCGCAATACCGGCAACACTGCCGACCGGCATCAGGAAAACTTTGCTGCCAGAGAAACCCATGACTTCGGCTTCAACCTGCGACGGATGATAGCTGTCGTCGTTGATCACCATGCAGCGGGTGCCCATGGCGGCGCGCAGGCCTTCGGCCTCGAGCGTGAGGCCGACCATGCGCAGCAGGCGCCCTTCGAGAATCGGCGCACCGGGAATTTCGGCGGCTTCAGCGTAGGTGCTCAGGCGCTTGGCGAAACTGGTGCGTTCAAGGCGCATCGGGGGCGTCCGCGAGCGGCTCGTCGGTGACGGGTGCCGGCTTCGGCGCTTCCGGCAAGTCCAGGCTCATGTCCGGCGCGGCCGGGTGCAGGGCTTGTTCGTGCAACTGATCGAACAGCTTGGCCATGACCTGGCTGACGCGGGTTTCGATGCTCGCATCGATCCGGCTGTGTTCGGTTTCGACCCGGCAACCGCCCGGCAGCAGCGATTCGTCCTCGACGATACGCCAGGTTTCCTCATGACGCTCGCGCAGGGCTTTGACCTGTTCGAAGTCCTGCGGATTGACGTACAGCCGCACATTGCCCACGCCCAGCGGCAACAGCTTGAGGGCGTCGCGCATGACGTGTTCGATCTGCGTCGAGTCGATGGCCAGTTCGCGCTGGATCACCTGTCTGGCAATGTGCTGCACGAGGTCGACCAGGGATTTTTCGATCTGGGTGTCTTGTTCGGCGATGGGCTCGAACAGGTTCGCCATCAACTGCTCAAGGCTATTGATCTTGGCTGTCAGGGCCACTTCGGCTTCCTGGCGCACCTTGAGGGTGGCGCTGTGGAAACCTTCTTTTTCGCCGATGGCGAAGCCCTCGTTGTAAGCCTCCTGACGGATGCTTTCGAGTTCTTCCAGGGTCAGTGGCTGGACTTCGTCCAGCGGCACTTCCTCCATCTCCGGCGGTTCGGGCTCCGGTTCCGGCTCGGGTTCCGGTGCCGGCGGATCGAAACTCGGGATTGCCCAGGTTTCGAAACCGCGGACGTCCCGGGCACGGATCAGGTCCGTTACATCGTCGTCGTTCTTGCCCATGGTGTTAGATCATTTCCTCGCCGCCCTTGCCACCGAGCACGATTTCTCCGGCTTCGGCCATACGGCGGGCGATGGTGAGGATTTCCTTCTGCGCGGTTTCCACGTCGCTGACGCGCACCGGGCCTTTGGCCTCGAGGTCGTCGCGCAGCAGTTCGGCAGCACGTTTGGACATGTTCTTGAAGATCTTTTCCTTGACGCCTTCGTCCGAACCCTTGAGGGCCAGCACCAGCACATCGGAGGACACTTCGCGCAACAGCGCCTGGATACCGCGGTCGTCGACATCGGCCAGGTTGTTGAACACGAACATGAGGTCTTCGATCTGACCGGACAGGTCTTCGTCGACTTCGCGGATCGAGTCCATGAGCTGGCCTTCGATCGAACTGTCGAGGAAGTTCATGATGTCCGCCGCACGCTTGATGCCACCCAGGGTGGTGCGCGAGGCATTCGAGTTGCCGGAGAACTGCTTCTCGAGGATCTGGTTCAATTCTTTCAGCGCGGCCGGCTGCACGGTGTTCAGCGACGATACGCGCAGGATGATGTCCAGACGCACCTTGTGGTCGAAGTTGCCCAGCACTTCACCGGCCTGATCCGGATCGAGGTACGCGACCACGATTGCCTGGATCTGCGGGTGTTCGTAGCGGATCACGTCGGCTACGGCGCGCGGTTCCATCCATTTAAGGCTGTCGAGGCCGCTGGTGTTGCCGCCCAGCAGAATGCGGTCGATCAGGCCGTTGGCCTTGTCTTCACCCAGGGCCTGGGTGAGCATTTTGCGCACGTAGTCGTCGGAGCCGACGCCCAGGCTGGTCTGGTCGCCGACGATGTCGACGAACTCGCTCATGACCTGCTCGACCTGCTCACGGTGGACGTTGCCCATCTGGGCCATGGCCACGCCGACTCGCTGAACCTCTTTGGGGCCCATGTGGCGCAGCACTTGCGCAGCATCGGTCGAACCCAGGGACAGCAGCAGAATCGCGGCTTTATCGACCCGGGACAGTTTGGCGACGGCGGCTCGGTTATCACTCATCTGCGTTAATCCACTCTTTCACGACCTGGGCCACACGACCCGGGTCTTCTGCCACCAGACTCTTGATTGCGTTCAACTGAGCGTCATAGCCTTCGCTCGGGCTCGGCAGCAGGATGCTGGTCGGGCCGCCGAGGCTGACGCGATCGTTGGACAGTTCACCGTCCAGACCGCCCATGCCACCGAGCTCCATGTCGCCGCCCAGACCGGCCAGCTCCTTGCCTTTGCCGCCACCGGTGATGTTGTTGAGCACCGGACGCAGCACGCCGAACACCAGCACCAGGATGAACAACACACCCAGCACTTGTTTGACGATGTCCCAGAACCATGGCTGGGAGTAGAACGGAATGTCGGCAATCACTTCGCCGCGCTCGGCGGAGAACGGCATGTTGATCACGCTGACGCTGTCGCCACGGCTGGCGTCGAAGCCGACCGCGTCCTGCACCAGGCGAGTGAAGCGCGCCAATTCGTCGGCGCTCCACGGCGCACGAGTGGTTTCGCCGTTGGCCGGGTTGATCTTGACCTGATCGTCCACCACCACCGACACCGACAGGCGATTCAGGCGACCCTGCTGCTGTTTGGTGTGGCTGATGGAACGGTCGAGCTCGAAGTTCTTGGTGGATTGTTGACGCTTGTCTGCCGGGTACGGCGCGAGCATCGGCTGGCCGGTGGCCGGGTCCATGATCTGCTGACCGTTGGCGTCAACCAGTGGCTGGCCCGGTTGCACCATGCTCGCCGGGGCTGCTGCGCCACCGGTGGTTTGCGGTGCCGAGGCTGGCGACGGCGGCTGGTTGCTCAGGGCACCCGGAACGCCTTGCGGGCCATTGCTGGCGGTACGCTGTTCGTTGACCGACTGCTCGCTGCGCAGCGCCGGCTGGTCAGGGTTGAACTGCTCGGCGGTCGATTCGACGGCACTGAAGTCGACGTCGGCCGACACTTCAGCCTTGTAGCGATCGTTGCCCAGTACCGGTTGCAGAATATTGTGCACACGCTGGGTGAGCATGCTTTCCATGCGACGGCTGTAATCGAACTGCTTGCCGGCCATGGTCATTTCAGAGTTTTCCGCCTGATCCGACAGCAGGTTGCCCTTCTGGTCGACGACGGTGATCTGCGACTTGCTCAGCTCGGGAACGGAAGTGGCCACCAGATTGATGATGGCAACCACCTGACCCGGCTCCAGCGAACGACCGGAGTACAACTCGACGAGTACCGAAGCACTTGGCTTACGCTCGTCACGCACGAACACCGAACTTTTCGGGATCGCCAGGTGAACGCGCGCGCCCTTGACGTTGTTCAGGGCGGAGATGGTGCGGGCCAGTTCGCCTTCGAGGCCGCGACGATAACGCGTCGCTTCCATGAACTGGCTGGTACCCAGACCCTGTTCCTTGTCGAGAATCTCGAAACCGATATTGCCGTCGCTGGGAGTGACACCAGCGGCCGCGAGCTTCAGTCGCGCACGGGACAGGTCATCGGCCTTGACCAGCAAGGCGCCGGAATTCGGTTCAACGGTGTACGGAATATCGGCGGAGGCCAGAGTGTCCATGACCTGCTTGGCGTCCATACCGGCAAGGCTGCCGTACAGAGGCCGGTAGTCCGGTTGCTGCGACCACAGCACCACGGCAAAGCCAATCGCCACGCTCGCAGCCAGGCCGACCAACAGGCCCACCTGACGCAGCATGGTCATCTCGGAGAGGTTTTCCAGGAAGGACAGACCGAACAGCGGCGGTTTGCCGTCTATCGGGGTGGCCTTGGCCGGAACGTTATCGGCGACTGCTTCTGCCATGACTCAATCTCGTCCTTAAACCGGCATCTGCATGATGTCTTGATAAGCCTGAACCAGTTTGTTGCGCACCTGGGTCAGAGCCTGGAACGACACGCTGGCCTTCTGCGAGGAAATCATCACGTCCGTCAAATCGACGCCGCTCTTGCCGATTTCGAACGCGTTGGCCAATTGGCTCGAAGCCTGTTGGGTATCGTTCACTTTGTTGATGGCCTGACCGAGCATGTCGGAAAAGCTGCTGCCCGCCACTTCAGGGACGGCGGCAGTCGATTTCGGCTTCGACATGGCGTCCATTTGCATGGCCTTCATGTCCGTCATCAACCGATTAATTTCAATACCTTGGCTCATGGTCTACTCTCTTGGGCGGCCCGCAATTTTTTGACACTCACTCGGCGGGTACTCAGGTGTTAGCAACAACGGTGCCAGCTCACGGGCACCGCTTCGAGAAATGCGTTTTCAAACGTTTGCGCCACCCGTCAGGTGGCGAACAGATACCCTTCGACGTCCATCCCGGCATCGCGCATTTGCGCCAGTTTGTAGCGCAACGTACGCGGGCTGATACCGAGTTTTTCGGCGGCTTCCTTGCGTCGTCCGCGCTCGGTGCGCAGGGTGTCGATGATCATCTGGAACTCGCGACGACGCAGGTCATCGCCCAGCGCGCCGGCCGAATCCGCCTCGATGTCGACTTCACGAATGACTGGCGCAGTCGGTACCGCCACCGGCAACGGGGCGAACAGCGCAGGCCCGGAGAGACAGAAATCCTGCGGCTGGATCAACCCGCCCTGCTGCAGAATCAACGCCCGCTGGACCGCGTTATCCAGCTCGCGCACGTTGCCCGGCCATGGATAACCGATCAGGCACGCCTGCGCCTCGGGCGAGAACTTCGCCATTGCATGCTTCATTTTATTGACGTGTTTGGCCAAAAGACGCTCGGCCAGCGGCAGGATATCGGCGGTCCGCTCACGCAACGGACGCCAGGCCAGCGGAAAAACCGACAGACGATAGAAGAGGTCTTCACGGAACCGCCCCGCCGCTACCTCGCCTGCCAGATCACGGTTGGTGGTCGCGACCACCCGGATATCGAGGGTGATCGGCTTGCGCGCACCGACCCGCTCCACCTCGCGCTCCTGCAGCACCCGCAGCAGCTTGGCCTGCAAGCCCAGAGGCATTTCGGAAATTTCATCGAGCAGAATGGTGCCGCCGTCGGCCTGCTCGAACTTACCGGCCTGCGCCGCGATGGCGCCGGTGAACGAACCCTTCTCGTGACCGAACAGTGTTGCTTCGAGCATGTTGTCCGGGATCGCCGCGCAGTTGATTGCAATGAACGGCTGACGGGCGCGATGGGACTGCTGGTGAATGTAGCGCGCCAGCACTTCCTTGCCGGTGCCGGACTCGCCGGAAATCAGCACGGTGGAATCACTGCGCGCCACCCGCGCTGCCAGATCCAGCAACTGCGCACTGGCCGGCTCGACCGCGATCGGCCCTTCCGCGTCGGCTGTACCGAGATTGCCCAAGGCATGGCGCGCGACCAGATCCAGCAGTGCCTTGGGCTCGAAAGGCTTGACCAGATAATCCGCCGCGCCCTGGCGCATGGCATCGACCGCGCGCTCGACGGCACCGTGAGCCGTCATCAGCAACACCGGCAGTTGCGGCTGGCGGGCGCGCAGCAGGCCGAGCAACTGATGACCATCCATACCGGGCATGTTGACGTCGCTGACCACCAGGCTGAACGCCTCGCACTCCACTGCCTTCAGCGCCTCCTCGGCCGAACCCACTGCGTGATAATCGTGGCCGGCCAGCAGCAACGTATCGGCCAGCGCCTCGCGCAATGAACGGTCATCCTCGACCAGCAGAACCTTGATGCCCATGACCTTCACTCAGCTCCCTGTACAGCGGAAAACATCGGCAGGATCACCTGCGCGCACGTGCCGCGCCCGACTCGCGAGCGCAGCTGCAATTGTCCCTGATGAGCACGGGCCACGGCCTTGACCACGGTCAGGCCCAGGCCGGTGCCGGTGACCTTGGTGGTGAAAAACGGCTCGCCCAGCCGCGCCAGCACCGCTGGCTCGATACCACCGCCGTTGTCACTGACGCACAGGCGCAGGGTGTTGTCGCGGGTGTAGCAATGCACTTTCAGGCGCACGTCACCGCCACTGGCCTGAATCGCGTTTTCAATCAGATTGAGGACTGCGCCGACCAGCGTGTCGCGATTGCACAGCAACTCGCCCGCATGGCTGTCGCACTGCCAGCGAATTGGCAGATCCTGCACATGGGTCAGCGCCGCGGCCTGCAACGACTGCATCAGGGCATTGGGCGTGATGCGGTCGGTCAGCGGCAATTCACCGCGAGCGAACACCAGCATGTCGCGAACCTGGTGCTCCAGCTCATGCAGACGCTCTTTGAGACGCCCGGCAAAACGTTGTTGAGTGGCAACCGGCAGCGCCTGCTCAGTCAAATGACTGGCATACAGCAGCGCGGCGGAAAGCGGAGTGCGAATCTGATGAGCCAGCGAGGCGACCATGCGCCCCAACGACGACAGCCGCTCGTGGCGTGCGAGTTGATCTTGCAGGTGACGGGTTTCAGTCAGGTCGTTGAGCAACACCAACTGCCCCGGCTCGGCGTCCAGCGAACGGGTGGCAATCGACAGGCGTCGACCGTTTCTCAGGGAGATTTCATGACCATCATCTTCACGGGGCGCGAAGCAGCGTGCGATGACATGGCGCCACAGCTCGCCCTGGAGCGGTAAACCGAGCAGATCGATGGCGGCCGGATTGGCCTCGCACACGATGCCATGACCGTCGATGACGATGACGCCACCGGGCAACAGATCGAGGAGATTTTGCAGACGGTTGGCCAGACGTTCTTTTTCCGCCAGCTCCTGCATGCGCTGGGCGCTGACCACGGCCAACTCGCCCTTGAGCTCGGTGACCCGCGCTTCAAGCATGCTGTAGGAATCGGTCAGTTGACTCGACATCTGGTTGAACAGCGCGAACGCCTGCTCAAGACCCTGCCGACTGGCCTGCTCTACGGACGGCAGTTGCCCCGAGGAATCGGGAACAGAAGACATCTGGGAGGCTTGGGGCATTGTGCTCTCTCGCTTGGCTGACCGTCAGTTAAACGGAACGTTGCGAGGGACGTAGCAATACCCGTGCCTAAAAAAAACTGCTTATAAATGAAGCAGTTGAAAAACAGGCGTCAATCATCCGCCTGTTCATCACCTTCACGCCGGCTCATGCCGTACTTGCGCATCTTCTCCACCAGCGTGGTGCGACGGATGCGCAAACGTTCGGCGGCACGGGCCACGATGCCATTGGCATCATCCAGCGCCTGCTGGATCAGCCCCTGCTCCAGACCACCGAGGTAGTCTTTAAGATCCAGACCTTCCGGCGGCAGCATGGCGTTGGCGGTGAAGTCCGGCGTGTGGCCGTTGATCGCCACGCGCTCTTCCAGGTCGCTGCGCAGGCTGTCGACCATTTGCTCGTCTTCGTCGTCGACGTAGCGGAATTTCTTCGGCAGTTCGACCACACCGATCACCCCGTACGGGTGCATGATCGCCATGCGTTCCACCAGGTTGGCCAGTTCGCGAACGTTGCCCGGCCAGCCGTGACGGCACAGGGACATGATGGCGGCGGAGTTGAAACGGATCGAACCGCGCTTCTCGTGCTCCATGCGCGAGATCAGCTCGTTCATCAGCAGCGGAATGTCTTCGACGCGCTCACGCAGCGGCGCCATCTCGATCGGGAACACGTTCAGGCGATAGTAGAGGTCTTCGCGGAAGGTGCCGATCTCGATCATGCTTTCGAGATTCTTGTGGGTCGCGGCAATGATGCGCACGTCGACGCTTTGGGTCTTGTTGCTGCCCACGCGCTCGAAGGTGCGCTCCTGCAGCACGCGCAACAGCTTGACCTGCATCGGCAGCGGCATGTCGCCGATTTCGTCAAGGAACAGCGTACCGCCATTGGCCAGCTCGAAGCGGCCGGCACGGCTGGTGATTGCGCCGGTGAAGGCGCCCTTCTCGTGGCCGAACAGCTCGCTTTCCAGCAGCTCTGCCGGGATCGCCCCGCAATTGACGGGCACGAACGGCGCGTCACGACGCTTGGAATGGTAATGCAGGTTGCGCGCAACCACTTCCTTGCCGGTGCCGGACTCACCAAGGATCAGCACGCTGGCGTCGGTGTCGGCCACCTGCTGCATCATCTGACGCACATGCTGGATCGCCCGGCTGGTGCCGACAAGGCTGCGGAACAGGTTGGGTTCGCGATGACGGCCGCGCTCGCGGGCCTGGTCGTACATTTCGCGATAGACCTGGGCGCGGTGCAGGGAGTCCAGCAGCTTGCTGTAGCTCGGCGGCATTTCGAGGGTCGAAAGTACCCGGCGGCGTTGGTCTTCGGGCAAGTCCACCGAAGAATTATCGCCCATCAGCAAAACCGGAAGGAACTCATCCCAGGTTGAGAGTGTCTTTAACAGGCCCAAGAGCGCACCAGGAGCATTGACCGTCCCGATCAGTACGCAAATGACCTCACGACTAGACGACAAAGAGCCGACTGCCTGCTGCCAGTCATGGCTTCCGCAGGGTAAATTTTCTTCGCCAAGAAAATTTAAAATCACCGCCAGGTCGCGGCGGCGGACGCTATCGTCATCGATCAGCAGAATTTTGGTTTCACGCCACATGCAATAGCAACTTCCCTAGTCAACTCAATGCCCGAAACGAGGGGCAAGCGAGACGCTTGCAGGACACCTTGTGCCTGTAGACGCCTGAAATCTGAAAACAGCCACTAGTTAAGTCAAAAAACCGTGCACAGTCAAATTTATGGCGCACATGTCTGGATTAACTGAGGGTTAATTAACCAAACAGATGGTAAACCTTTGCCGCGCTCTGCGCTTGGGTGATCTGCGACATCTCGTCGACTATCGCCTGACGCTCACCCATGGCGACCTCAAGAAGCTGCTTGTAGACATGCAGCAACTCCTCAAGATTGTCACGCAGTGCCACTTCATCCAGCGAAGCTTCACTCAGGACATCTTCCATGCAGGAACGGCAATCGAGATCCAATTGACCGATGGCCTCCCAGTTGCGCTCGGCCAGTGCACCGACCAACGCCTCTCGGGTTTCTTCGATTCGCTGCAATACAAGACTCATGGTGATCTCCTTAGAACTGAGGAGCGGGCGCAGGAGCGATCGCGTCCCAGCCTTCTTTTACCGTGCTCAGCAAGCCGGCGACCTCGTCCAGAATACGCGGGTCGCTGCTGATGTTCGCCTCGGCAAGACGTTTCATCATGTAGATATAAAGGCCATCCAGATCAGCCAGCGTGTCCGCGGACTTTTCCAGATCAAGGCCCTCACGCAGACCACTGACGATCCCGATCGCCTTGCTGATCGACGTGCACTTGGCTGGAATATCCTTGCGCTCGATTGCACCTTTGGCCTGAGCGATGCGGTCCAGGCCGCCTTCCATCAGCATTTGCACCAGTCGGTGAGGGCTCGCTTCGGACGTCTGAGCGTGGGCGCCAACTTTCTGGTATTGCCGAAGGGCTAACATCGGATTCATGTTCTACCTCATTTGCCACAATGACTCGTATGAACAGTGTATCGCCTGCGAGTCGAAAAACTTTAGACCATAAGACAAAAACCCGGCACACGCTCGAAAGCGTAGCCGGGTTTTTGTCGCGCTTGCATGTTACTTCGCAGATTGCTGAGCGTTCAGCGAGCTGAAGAACGAAGTAATGTTGCTCGCCGTGGCCTTCATCTGCCCTACCAGCAAGTCCATGGCGTTGTACTTGGCAGTCAACGTCTTGGTCAGGTTGGCGACCCGAAGGTCCAGCGCCAGTTGCTGGTTGGTAAGGTTCCTGGTGTTGTTGTTCAGGATCGTCATGCGCTGATCAAGCAGACCCGTGGTGGTCTTGCCATCAGCCGATGGCTTGAGATACGGATCCACCGCCTTGCTCATGCGCGTCAACAGACCATTGGTGTCGTTGGTGCCGGTGAACATGTCCTGGACCTTGCCGGTCATGCCTGGCGTGGACATGACCTTGTTGAACGCAACGGTATCGAACGTCAGGTTACCGGTGAGCTTGTCGGTCATGACACCCATCTGCGACAGATAGGCCATCGAGGTTCCGGCCGTGGCGCTCGGAGCAGTCAACTGCGCACGAATGTCGGCAATCAGCGAACGCGGCAGGGAATCACCGGTGAACGCCGCCTGAACGGTCAGCTTGCCATTTTCGTCCGGCGTTGCCTTGGACAGCGTATCGATGGTGCTCTTCAGGGTGTTGTAGGCGTCGACGAAAGACTGAACGGACGTCTGCAAACCCTTGGTGTTGGCATCAACGGTTACCGTAACCGGTGTTCCGGCCGTAGCAGGAACAGTCAGCAGGTTCATCGTCAAACCGCTGATGGCGCCAGTGACCGTGTTGCTCTTGCTGCTTACCTGAAGACCGTCGATGGTCAGCTGCGCATCCTGTGCCAGGCCATTGACCGAGCCGGAGGCACCTGGTGCCGGGGTCGCCCCCATCGGCTGGGTACCATCGATCTCAAGACCGGCAATACCGCTGACTTTCAGATCGGAACCCGCACCCGTCTTGCTCGAACTGATCACCAGACGCGAAGATCCGGAGCTGTCGGTCACGATGTTCGCAGAAATACCATTGACAGCCTGGGCCGAGTTGATTGCATCGCGAGTGCTCTGCAAAGTCGCGTTCGCCGGGATCGCGACATTGTAATCAGTGCCATTCTGACTGATTTTCAGGGTACCACTCGGAATGGCACTGGCAGCACCACCGGCAAAGGATGCACTGGCTACTTTCGAGCCTGTGGCCAGTTTCTGCACAACTACACTGTATGTACCCGATACTGCGGTGTTATCCGAAGTCACGCCCAGAACAGTCGGAGTCGCCGACGTAGCGGTGTAACCGGAAAACGCAGGGGTGGTCTTGCTGCCCAGGTTGGCCATCGCCGTCTGGAATGTCGTCAGCGCACTCTTCAGCGTACCGATACCGGAGATCTTCAGCGTGTTGGTTTTGGTCGTGGCATCGATCTGCGTCTGCTTCGGCGACTTGTCGGCATTGACCAGCGCAGTAACGATCGCACCAATGTCCAGGCCGGAGCCCAGGCCCGTACCCGGTAAAATTGGACTTGCCATGTGCATCTCCCTTGGGGTTGTTGCCAGTCTTTTGACCCTTGCCGGCGCCTAAAGAACTTCAAACACTATTCATGCCAGCTATCAGACTTTGGCGTCGAACAACACGTGACTCGCGTTGGCGAGGCTGTCTGCCAGCTTCAGCGCTTCTGCGGAGGGGATCTGTCGTACGACCTCGCCCGTCTCGCTTGCAATCACCTTGACGATGACTTTCCCGGAATGCTCGTCAATCGAGAACTCCAGATTGCGCTTGATCGACTGTACGAACTTTTCGATCTCCTGCACCGCCAGCTTCAATTTGCTTTCATCCGTTTCCTGACTGTCTTTCACGGCAGTAACGGCGTCAGCAGCCTGCGGCTTCGCTTCCGCGGGCTTGTCAGTGACAGTATTGGCTGGCTTGGGAGCCGGATAAGTCACGTTAAGCTTTACGCTCATGTCCATGCTCATCACCTCCTAACGTGAAAAAGCGAGAGAGCACGACAAGCGCACTCCCCCGCCAAAACTCATTCCGAAATTACTGAAGCAGCTTCAGTACAGCGGAAGGCAGTTGGTTGGCTTGAGCCAGAACAGAGGTCGAAGCCTGTTGCAGGGTTTGCTGCTTGGTCAGGTTAGCAGTCTCTGCTGCGAAGTCGGTATCTTGTACGCGACCTTGTGCAGCAGTGGTGTTTTCGGTGATGTTCTGCAAGTTCTGGATGGTGCTGGTCAGACGGTTTTGCGAAGCACCCAGAGCGGCGCGAGTGGCGTTGATGTTCGCAATTGCAGCGTCGATCGCGGTGATCGCGTTGTCGATGTTCGAAGCGGCGGCAGCCGAAGTAGCACCGGTCAGAACAACAGTACCGCTACCTACCGACAGGCTGACGGCGTCGAACTTGCCGCTCAGTACCAGGTCGATGTGGTTGGCGGAGCCAGTGTTGGCGCCAACTTGCAGGGTCACAGTACCAGCCGAACCGTCCAGCAGGTTTTTGCCGTTCAGGTTGGTAGCAGCCGAGATACGGGTGATTTCGTCAGACATCTGAGCGAATTCAGCGTTGGTTGCGGTCTGGTCAGCAGTGCCGTTGGTACCGTTACGAGCTTTAACAGCCAGTTCACGCATACGCTGCAGGATGTCGGTCGAAGCTTGCAGAGCGCCTTCAGCGGTCTGAGCAACGGAGATACCGTCGTTGGCGTTCTGGATCGCCTGAGTGTTACCACGGATCTGCGAGGACATACGGGTAGCGATTTGCAGGCCAGCAGCGTCGTCTTTAGCGCTGTTGATTTTCAGGCCGGAAGACAGGCGCTGCATCGAAGTCGACAGAGCGTCGGAGGCGCGGTTCAGGTTCTTCTGAACGTTCAACGACGTGGTGTTGGTGTTTACTGTTAAAGCCATGACGAATTCCTCGTTGGTTGGGTACTGCGGCTTCCGGCCCTGGCAACCGCCGGGTATGGCCTAGAGAACCTTCGTAATAGTTATCGTCGGGTTTGCAGGTTGCTTGAGGGCTTTTTTGAAAATTTTTGCCATCACCCTGCCACCCCCCTGAAAACAAAGACTTAGCAGCACTTTACCTGCGAAAAAATGACGCCATAAAACCGTCCGCCGCGCAAACCTGCGGGCCAGCGCTGTCGGCTTTCCTCACGCCGCAGAACTTTCCAGCAACCGGATCAACTCGTACTCCATGAAGTCGGCAAGCCCGAGCCAGTCCTGACGCTCCTGACAATCGAGCATTTGCGTGAGCAGGTGCGCCCACGACTGCTGGATATCCGGCGAGGCAGACACCAGCAACTGCTGCGCGCCCTCAAATACATCGACCATGTCCAGCGCCGCTTCGACATCACGCCCCAGGCGAAACAGGCCGGCACACCGCCGGCATTCGTCGACACAGCCTTGCAGCGCACTCATTGCACGAACTCCTGGTTGAAGCGCGTCCCGGCAATCAACGCACCTGCGCGGCTACTGTTGAAGAACTCCACGTGCGGCTGGCTGGCGATGTAACGCTCCAGCACACACAGATAGCCGCGGAAATTGAGCTGCGTACTGACGCGCTCGCCGAAGCCGTCGCGCACCCAGTGCCGTGCCTGGTTCACCGACGGCCCCAGATCACCATCACGCCAGCCGGCGTGGGTCTTGTTCATCGGAAACGCGAAGTCGGCACCGAACAGGGTGATCCGCGCCGCCCCCATCTTCACCGCCAGATCCACCGCCGGATGAATCACGCTGCCGCCCACATGCAGCAGCGCCCGTGGATATTGCTCTCGCAGCGCCGCATAGACCGGGCTGAGCGAATAGCCGCCGTAGCGCTTGCCCTTCCAGGCCCTCAATACCTCAGGGTCGCTCATGGGCAGATACACGAGCGGGATGCCGTCGGATTCTTCGAAAGGCAAATGCCGAAAGCTGATGCGCTGATCGATGCTCACCACATAGTCGGGCACGATCCCGTGCTCGCGCAGCGGTCGGTAAGCGGTATCCACGCAAATGAACAGCGGGCGCTCGTCGCGCTCGCGGATCGCTGCGAGTCGCTCGAAATGCTGCTCAAGCGTCGGCCCGGTGCCGATCACGTAGATTTCCCGGCCGGCACAAGTACCGAACAGTTGCGCCACATCATCGTCGGCCAGCAGCACCGGCAGGCAGTCCTGCAGACGCTGCAGAATGAAGGGCGAATGCGGATCGAACTCACGATTGTTGAAACTCAGGTGCACCTCACTGACCAGCCGATCACGAATCTTCGCGTTGAAGTCATCGGCCAGCAGCATTTCAGTCGGCAAGGCAAAAAACGGAGTGCAGATGTCCGTCAGGTCACCGGCGTACAGAAGCTCTACCCGCGAGTCTTCCAGCCACTGCCGTTGATCGATCAGTTGCAACACCAGGACAAACAGCGCGCCATTGAGAATGTGCACATACAGTCGCTCAAGCCCGGCGCGCTCCAGCAGTACCGTTGGCAAATCCCCGAGACCGGTGCCGTAGACGTGCAATTGCGGCTTGTCCGCCGGCAGGCTGGCGGCCTGGATCCGGGCTTCGTGGAGGCGATCATGGCGACTGGTGAGCTGAATCCCGCCGATGCTCAGCGTCGAACCGAGCCCCTGCGTCAGCTCGGCTTCGATCGCCGAACTGTCTTCGTTCATCAACCGTGCGAACAGCGCCGGCCAGCGTCGCTCGATGACTTCAGCGTTGGCTTGGAAGAATTCGCTCATGGTGCCTCACGCTCCATTCAGGCAAAAAAATAGCGTTCAAGGTTAACCCTTGAACGCTATTTTTGTATCCGTCGTTTTTAGCCGCTTCAAGGACGATAGATAATCGCCGAACCCCACGACAGACCGACGCCGAAACCACTGATCGCAATGCGCTGCCAGTCGGAATCCAGCACGTGTTTTTCCAGCAGCAGCGGAACGCTGGACGACACGGTGTTACCGGTCTCGACCATGTCCTTGATGAACTTCTCCGGCTCGCCTTCGAAGCGTCGTGCCACGGCATCGACAATCGCCGCACTGCCCTGGTGAATGCAGAAAGCATCGATGTCATCGGCGTTGAGGCCCGAATCGTCGAGCAACTCATGCAAGTGCGCCGGGACTTTCAGCAGCGCAAAGTTGAACACCTGACGACCGTTCATGAAGAACACGCCATCGGTGACTTTCAGGTGCGGCGCACCGGAACCGTCGGTGCCGAACTTGGCTTTGCCCAGCGCCCAGGCCGGATTTTCGCCCATCCACGTCGCGGTAGCGGCATCGCCGAACAGCATGGTGGTGTTGCGGTCTTCCGGGTCGACGATCTTCGAATACGGGTCGGCGGTGATCAGCAGACCGTTCTTCAGGCCGGCGGCTTCCATGAAGCCCTTGATCGCGTAGATCCCATAGACATAACCGGAGCAACCCAGGGAAATATCGAACGCTGCGACGTTGGTCGGCAGGCCGAGCTTGTCCTGGACGATCGCAGCGGTGTGCGGCAGGCCTTCTTCGTCACCGTTCTGGGTGACGACGATCAGTGCATCGATGGATTCACGTTTCAGTTCAGGGTTGTTGGCAAACAGCGCATTGGCCGCTTCAACGCACAGATCGGAGGTTTCCTGTTCCGCGTCTTTACGTGGGAGGAAGGCCGAACCGATCTTGCCGAGGATGAATTCTTCATCCTTCTCGAATTTTGCACCTTGTGCGTAATTGTCCACGCCGGCTACAGGAACGTAGCTCGCAATGCTTTTTATGCCAATCATTACGGCTTCCCAATAATAAACAGCCCAATACCACCGCTCGCAAGGATTTCGAGGGGCGCCGACAAACAGAAAACGGCCGCCACAACGGGCAGCCACGGGGAGCGCAAAGGGCTATCACTGCAACCGATAACGGGCCAGGCGCCATCTCCCCGGTCAATACAATACAGTGAAGATGCGCGTTATGACTCGCAGGTCACGCTATTTTGCCGAATCGGTGCAGATCGGGTTATTCGACCAGTGACCAGTCCAGCGGCGTGCCGCGCTTGATCGGCGCGCGCGCGCGGCGGCCGAGGACGGCGTCGGCGTGCTTGGGCGGCAGACCGAGACCGGGACGAATGGCGCGCACGTTGGCCGCCGTGAAGGGTTCACCGGCCGCCATGTCGGCCGTGACGTACAGCGACCGACGGTAGACCAGGGACTTTTTCTCAGCCTCGGTCACGCCGTAATGCACCTGGCCCATGGCCTGCCAGGCGCGCTCGGTTTCCAGCACCAGAGCGGCCATTTCCGCAGGCTCCAGCGAGAAACTGGCGTCCACCCCGCCCGCCGCGCGGTCGAGGGTGAAGTGCTTTTCAACCACCGTCGCACCAAGCGCCACAGCAGCCACCGACACACCAACGCCCATCGAATGATCGGACAGCCCCACCTGACAACCGAACAACTCACGCAGATGCGGGATCGTGCGCACATTGCTGTTGAGCGGCGTCGCCGGGTAGGTGCTGGTGCACTTGAGCAGCACCAGATCCTTGCACCCGGCTTCACGGGCAGCGCGTACGGTTTCGTCGAGCTCGGCGATGCTGGCCATGCCGGTGGAAATGATCAGCGGCTTGCCAGTCGCCGCAACACGACGAATCAGCGGCAGATCCGTGTTTTCGAAACTGGCGATCTTGTAGGCCGGCACGTCGAGGCTTTCAAGAAAATCCACGGCGCTGTCATCGAACGGCGTCGAAAACGCCAGCATGCCCAGTGCTTTGGCCCGGGCAAAGATCGGCGCGTGCCATTCCCAGGGCGTGTGGGCCTTTTCGTACAGGTCGTAAAGGGACGTGCCGGCCCACAGGCTGTTCGGATCCCTGATGAAGAATTCGCCTTCCGCCAGATCCAGCGTCATGGTTTCAGCGGTGTAGGTTTGCAGCTTCAAGGCATGGGCACCGGCCTTGGCCGCCGCCTCGACAATCTGCAAGGCGACGTCCAGCGACTGGTTATGGTTGCCGCTCATTTCGGCAATGATGAACGGCGGTGCGTCGGCACCGATCAGGCGATCGCCAATCTTGAAACTGTTCATGAACGCTGTTCCTTCAAATCCTTGGTGAACGCGCAGGCACTTTGGGTGAACCCGGCGTCACGAAATACATTCAATGAGGCCCGATTGGCCGGCAACACCTGTGCGCTGATTGCGGTCAATTGCGGCCACTGCGCCGCGACGAACGCTTCGCCCCGCGTCAGCAGCGCCCTGCCCCAGCCGAGACCGAAACGCCCCTCCAGCAAATACAGCGAAACCTCGGCTTCAAAGCCGCGCAGATCGTAGCGCAACACACCGACCGGGCCGTCATCGGCCTCGGCGATCAACAACAGCCGTTGAGGATTGCGCAGACTGGCGCTCAACCAGTTCAGATGCTGCGACCACTCGATCGCGCCACTCTTCACCGACCAGCGCTGCACAGCGTCGGCGTTACGTCCGTCGAACAACACCTGCGCATCGTCCAGCGTCGCGCCCCGCAACGTGAGCACCGCGCCGGCCAGTGCCGCCGCGACCCGCAGCGCACCACGCCCGTCGACCAGTTGCCGCGAACGCTCGGCCAGGCTCTGGCGCAGATAAAAGTTGCCCACGACAAAACCGACGGCATCACGCAGTTGTTCGACGCTGACCTGCTCCCGCGCGCCCATGAACACATGCGCCCCGGCCGCGGCCATCACCTCGCCGTTGGCCTGCTGGTTGTTCGACACCGCAATGCAGATCGTCGGCAGGCCCATGGCCGCGCGTTCCCAACTGGTGCCACCGCCAGCGCCGATGAACAGGTCGGCCTCGGTCATGCGTCGATGAAAATCGCTGACGAAACTGTGCAGACGCCAGTTCGGTCGGCTTGCGGCCAATGCCTGCATCTCTGCCCATGCCGGGTTGTCGGCGCCGGCGACGAAGTCCACTTCAAGCCCGGAAAAGTCCGCCAGCGCCAGCATCGCGTGATGGGTCTGGCGGGCAGCGTCGAAGCCGCCGAAGTTCACCAGCACCCGTCGCGCCACGGGTTTGATCTCGATAACCGGGCCGCTGAACTCTTCGCGCAACATGGCAAAGCGCGGACCAAGCAGCGTTCGGCAACCTGCCGGCAGCAGTGGCTGATAGTTTTCGCTGAGACCAGAGAGGTTCTGATTGAGCAACAGGTCCACGCTGTAACGGCGGGTCGCCAGATCGTCGACGGCGGCGATCCGTGGCGCGAAGCGACGGGCCGCGGTCTGCCAGTGATGATCGAGGCCGTAGTGGTCGGCGATGACCCAGTCGAATTCGGCCTGACCTTCCAGCTGCGTCGCCAGTGCATCGATATCCGCCTGCCACGGCAGCATCGATTCGATGGCTTGTTCCGGGTCTTCGTCGGCGTAGCGATCCGGCAAGGCGAACGTCTCGAAACCTTCGCCTTGCAACGCATCCAGCCGATGGCCCGGCAAGCGACGACAGGCAAACGCGACATGACTGCCCTGAGCGCGCAACACCCGCGCCAGCGTCAGGCAACGGGCGATATGGCCGCTGCCGATGGTCGGCGAAGCATCGGCGCGGATCAGTACTCTCATTGCAGCTCCCCGCCAGCCTTGAGTGCGGCGTAGAGGTATTCAGCGCGTTTCCAGTCTTCAGCGGTGTCGATGTCCTGCACCAGATGCCGGGGCAGGATCACCGGCAGGCTGGCCGGCGAATACAGAATCTCGCCACGCAGCCAGGCCTCGCTGCGACCCCAGTAGAACTGGCCGGCATCCTGAAAGGCGGCCGGCAGATCCTGCGAGCGGGTATTGCGAAACTCGGGGTACAACGCCGTCAGCGCGCCCTGCCCGTCGAGGGTCAAGGCACGCTGCACCGGAAAGCCGAAATCAGTGACCGAAAAAGCAAAGGACTTGTCGGGATGCTGCTCCAGTAACTCAAGCCCCTGGCGCAGGAACCGCGCCTGCAACAACGGCGCCGTGGCGTACACGCAGCAGGCATAGTCAAAGTGCGGCAGTTGCTGCAAGGCATGCACGATCACCGCAGCCGTGCCGGCGAAGTCATCGGCCAGCTCCGCCGGACGCAAGAACGGTACTTGCGCACCATGAGCCTGCGCCAGCTCGGCGATTTCTTCGTCATCGGTGCTGACCACCACCTGGTCGAACAATCCCGAATCCAGCGCTGTGCGAATCGAACGGGCAATCATCGGCACACCGTCGAACGGTTTGAGGTTCTTGCGCGGAATGCGTTTGCTTCCGCCGCGGGCCGGGATGATTGCGACGTTGCTCAAGGGCGTTTTTCCAGCAGGAACCAGGTGACGTCGTCCAGCGGGAATTGTGGATCGCGGTGATAACCGAAGCCGTAATCCAGCAGTTGCAGATCCGGATAGCGATCGAGCATTTCCCCGGCGAAATCGCGCTTGAACAGCTTGCCGCTGTTGCCGCGATAGGACACTTCCACCGGCGACGGATTGTAGTATTCGGCGATCAGGATGTAGCGCTGGCTCAGCTCGTACAACTGCGCATAGGCGGTCGGCAACAGCTCCGGGGCCAGATGAATCAGCACGCCTTTGCTGAGCGTCAGGTCGTAGCGACGCTCCCGAGGAAAGTCGAACAGCGAGCCGTGCCAGATGTTCGCGATGTCCAGCGCCCGCGCCTGGGCACAGGCACTGGCATTTATCTCGACGCCGAACAACTCACAGCGCGGCAACAGCTGACGCAGCGCCTGCAAGTTGTTGCCGGCGTTGGTGCCCAGCTCCAGCAGACTGTCGATCCGTCCGGCCCGGGTCAGCGCTTTGGCGAACAACGCCAGATTGGCCGCCACCAGCGGTTGCCCGACATTGCGGTCGACGTACTGGTTGCCGAACTCGCCCTGCCAGAATTGTTCCTGTTCGCTCAGATCACGCATTGCCGTTTTCCATCCACCGCCGCAGCGGCATTTATTCAGTCAACCGACGCAATTGCTCGACCACGTAATCCTGCTGCTGATCGCTCAGCAACGGAAACAGCGGCAGGCTGATCGCTTCGGCGTAATAACGCTCGGCCTCGGGAAAGTCTCCCTCGGCGAAACCCAGTTCACGATAGTACGGCTGCAGATGCACCGGAATGTAGTGCAGGTTCACGCCGATGCCGGCCGCGCGCAAGCCTTCGAACACCTGACGGTGGCTGAGGTTGATGCGATCGGTCTGCAAGCGCACCACGTACAGGTGCCAGGCCGATTCGGCGTCCGGCTGGATGCTCGGCACGGTGACCGGCAAATACGCCAGCAAGCGCTCGTAACGCGCTGCCAGTTCCCGACGACGGGCGATGAATTCGTCCAGCTTGCTCAGCTGTGACAAGCCCAGCGCAGCTTGCAGATCGGTGATCCGATAATTGAATCCCAGCTCGATCTGTTGGTAATACCACGGCCCGTGACTGGGTTCGGTCATCTGCTGTGGATCGCGGGTCATGCCGTGGCTGCGCAGGCGTTGCAGACGCTCGGCCAGTTCCGGGCGATTGGTCAGCACCATGCCGCCTTCGCCGCTGGTGATGATTTTCACCGGATGGAAGCTGAACACCGTCATCGCCGCGAATTCACCACAACCCACCGGGCGCCCGGCATAGGACGCACCGACCGCATGGGAAGCGTCCTCGATCACGGTGAAGTTGTAGCGTTCAGCCAGTTCGGCGATTCGCCGCATGTCGCAGCTCTGCCCGGAAAACGCCACCGCCACCAGCACTTTGGGCAAGCTGCCGTCGCGCTCGGCGGCGTCGAGTTTGCTGGCCAGCACCTCGGCATCGAGGTTCCAGGTCAGCGGATCGATGTCGACGAAATCAACGTCGGCGCCGCAGTAACGGCCGCAGTTGGCCGACGCGAGAAAGGTGTTCGGCGTGGTCCACAAGCGATCGCCCGCTCCCAGCCCCGCCGCCAGGCAGGCAATGTGCAGCGCCGCCGTGGCGTTGCACACCGCGACCGCGAAATCGGCCTGGCAACGCTCGGCCATCGCCTGTTCGAAGCGCTCGATGGTCGGCCCCTGAGTCAACCAGTCGGACTGCAACACCTCGACGACCGCGTCGATGTCCGTCTGGTCGAGGCTTTGCCGACCGTAGGGAATCATACCGACAGCTTCGCGTGCAGGTCGGCGATCTGCCCCACCGAGAGGAAATGCGGGTTGGTGTCGGAGCGGTATTCGAAATCTTCACCGACCGGCACACCACGCTCGCCGAGTTTGTCCTCGGCGAAATCCACATCGACGCTGGTGAAACGAATCGACGGCTGGATGGTGTAGTGATCGGCGAACTCCAGGGTCATCCGCGCATCGTCCAGCGGCACCATCAGTTCGTGCAGCTTCTCGCCCGGACGGATGCCGACGTTCTTGTGCGGCAGGTGCTCGGCCATGCCGCGAGCCAGATCGACCACACGGATCGACGGGATCTTCGGCACGAACACTTCACCGCCGTGCATCCGCGCAAAGCTGTCGAGGACGAACTGCACACCGTGATCGAGGGTGATCCAGAAACGGGTCATGCGCTCGTCGGTGATCGGCAGCTCTGTCGCGCCATCGGCAATCAGCTTGCTGAAAAACGGCACCACTGACCCGCGCGAGCCCGCTACGTTGCCGTAGCGAACCACGGCAAAACGCGTCTGTTGCTCACCGGCAATGTTGTTGGCGGCGACGAACAATTTGTCCGACAGCAACTTGGTGGCGCCGTACAGGTTGATCGGGCTCGCGGCCTTGTCGGTGGACAGCGCCACGACTTTCTTCACGCCGTTGTCGATGGCGGCGGCGATGATGTTCTCCGCGCCATTGACGTTGGTGCGAATGCACTCGGTCGGGTTGTACTCCGCCGCCGGCACCTGTTTCAACGCCGCGGCGTGCACCACGTAATCGATGCCGCGCATGGCCTGGCGCAGACGCTCGGCGTCGCGCACGTCACCGAGGAAGTAACGCATGCACGGCGCGTTGAACGTCTGCTGCATCTCGTACTGTTTGAGTTCATCCCGGGAGAACACCACCACCCGCTTGGGCTGGTATTGCTCGAGCAGGCGCGCAATGAACTTGCGCCCGAACGAGCCGGTGCCACCGGAGATGAAAATCGATTTACCGTTGAACATGTCTAGAGTCCTGTTTCCTGTGCCCCAAGGCGTCAGCCGAGCCACTGCGCCCAGTTCACCGCAGCACGCTCGTTCAGAGCAAAGTCTTTGCCGTTCAGGATCAGGTTCGGGTTGCCGGCCGGGTCCTGAGCGAAGACGGAGGACCATTTTTCAGCCAGTGCTTCCAGCGCCTGTGGCGCTTGTGGCAATTGCCCGCCATGAAGCACCTGGACCAGCGGCGTCCACACGGTGAGGTAACCGGCCTGACCGGCCTTGAGGCACAGGTCGACATCGCTGAAACCGTCGCCGAAGCTTTCGGTGTCCAGCCCGCCCAGGGCGTCGAACAACTCTTTGTTCACCATCAGGCACACGCCCGATACGGCCGAGTAGTTCTGATCAACCTGCAGACGGTGCATGTAACCTTCGGCGTCGTGCTTCTCGCCAATGAAGGCCGAACCAACGGTGCCTTCCTGGCCG
This sequence comes from Pseudomonas sp. GW821-FHT02C04, assembly GCF_059421845.1. NCBI lineage: Bacteria > Pseudomonadati > Pseudomonadota > Gammaproteobacteria > Pseudomonadales > Pseudomonadaceae > Pseudomonas > Pseudomonas sp. GW821-FHT02C04. The sequence goes on from NZ_JBWKVT010000003.1 coordinate 164,178, forward strand.
AGAATCAGACCGGCCTGGGAAATTTTCCCGTCGCGATCGACCAGTTTCGGCCCGACGATACCGACTTCAGGACGCTGGGCATGGTTGAGCAGCGACTCGATCCAGTTCGGGTTGACCACCTCACTGTCGGCCGCCATCAGCACCAGGTATTCACCCTGCGCCTCTTGGCTGGCAGCGTTGCACAGGGCCGCATCGCCAAGCGGCTGATCGGCGTGCAGAACGCGGACCTTGGCATGGTTCAGGGTGCCCAGCCAGTCGTTGACGGCCGCCGATTGATTCGGTCGGGCCGCGAGCAACACTTCATAGCGGGTGTAGCGGGTTCTCAGCAGCACACCGTCCAGGCAGCGTTGCAGGGCCGGCAGGTCATCGCTGGCCGGCAGGATGATCGACACCAGCGGCTGTTCGGCATGGCGATAATCGATCTGATAGGTGCCAGGCTCCTTCGAGGTGATCTTGGCCTTGTAGCCACGATTGCCCAGGTGACGCAGCAGGGCCTGACGCTCGTCGGCGTTTTCTTCCAGGACCGAACTGCGAGTGATCAGCAGCGGCTCGTCGAGGTGCGCCAGACCGCCCAGGCCACCCTGTTCGATGAGGCGCAGCAGCAGATCGAATTCCAGCGCCTTGCTGAAGTCCGCCTGATAACCGCCCGCCTCGATCAGCACCTCGCGACGGATCAGCCAGTGCCGCGCCATCAGCGCCGGCAGGCTTTGCAGCAGGTCGAGGTTGAAGCCCGGACGGAACACATCCACCAGGGCGCCTTCGGCGTTGCGCTGGATTTCATCGGTGGCCACCGCGCGGCAACCTTCGGCCGACGCCAGTTCCAGACCGGCGCGCAGCAGACCGCCAGCGGTGAACTCGTCGCCCGCTTCGGCCAGCAGCAGCCAGTCGCACGGCGACTGACGAACACTCTGGTTCAGCTTGTCGACGAAGTTGCCGGACGAGACCCGCACAAAGTGCAGGGTGTTCTGCGCGGTGGTCGCCGCCGGCGGTTCGCCCGTGGTGAACACCACCACTTTGAACGCCTTGCTGTGACCTTCGAGCAAGCTGTCCAGGGTGACCTGCAACTTGTCGATGTCGTTATCCAGATCGAGCAGGAAAATACCGAACTGCGGGCCTCCGCCATTGGCTGCCAGATCGCGGGCAATCGCCCCGGCCTGTTCGTCATCGGGCTGACGCGCATCGAGCCATTTGAGCAACCGGCCGGTGCGCATTTTGCTGAATGTCGCCTGATTGCCTTCCAGCGATGCCGCTTCCAGACGCGCATTCCACTCACGCAGTTTTTCGGCGTCCTCGTCTTCACCCAGCAATTGCAACTGCGCCACCAGACGTTTGATCACGGTGCGGTTGAACACGTTGCTGTCGTGGGCTTGCCACAAACGGTCCACCACGCTTTCCGGCGTGTCGTTGTTGCGGGCCAGCATCAGGTTCTCCTGACGGGCCCAGATGCCCTCCAGCCCTTGCAACTGAATGCGCCCGGCCGGCATGGCGTGCAACAGAAACTCGAAGTGGGTCAGTTGATCGAAAAACGCCTGATTGTAGAACGGCATTTCGACGTACTGTTTCGGGCCGAAACGGCGCTGCGGGCCGGCCTCGATATTGGTCCACGCCGACTCCAGAATCAGCTCGGCGGTCAGTGCGCGACCGGTGCGCAGGCTGTCGGCCAGCGCTTCGAAACTCTTCAGGACAAAGGCTTTGCCTTGTTCCGGGCTGTCATGCCGGACTTGCGTCGGCAGGCCGGCCAGAAACTCGGCAAAGGCCTCGCGCTCGGCGACGGACTTGGCGTCGGTGTACGCCAGCGAGTGGAAAATCTCGGTGCTGTGGTCGGAGTGCTGGTAGTTGATCTCACGCACAACGTAAGGGATCGGCAGGATCCGTGCCTTGCCCCGCGCCAGCATGTAGTACGTGTGACCGACTTCCTGCCACTGGAAGATCGTGTCTTCAGGCATCGCCTTGTACCAGTCGCGCATGATCTCGGAGCGCTGCACCGCGTAGAACGGTGGCAGGTACTGGTACATGTAATCCACCAGGCGATCCTGGGCCAGATCGGCCGAGTAGTCCTCGCAGACTTTCTTGTCACGACGGTAGTAGCTGACGCCGTTGGCCAGCGCCAGGTACATCATGCTGTAGCCGTGGCACATGCTGTAATCGGGGTTGGCGTCCATGAAGGCAACGGCTTCATGCAAGGCATCGTGCACCAGGAAGTCATCGTCGGCGGCGAACACCATGTAAGGGGTCTGCAACTGCTCGATACCGTAGGCCAGTTTGGCGCGAATGCCCCAATAGCCGAACTGCGGCAGATGCTGATAATCCACGTTGGCAAATTGCCCGGCCACGCCCGGCAATGCCTCGGCGGACGAGTCCAGCACCAGAATCCTGCACGGCAGGGTGCTGTAGAAACGCACGGCCCTGCGCAGAAACGCCGGGCGTTCGTGAGATATCAGCACAACGGTCAACTGTTCGTTGAGTGCCAAACCGTGTCCAGAACTGTTCTTGCCTTGCATATATTCCCCACAAGCGGCGAGTCGCCGAAAACTCTACGTTGTTTGTCGATTAACGTACGCGGCGCAGATAACCATCCGGCGCGACTGTGATCAGCAACTTGCTGTGTATGGCCTGATCGATTTCGAAATCACGGTTCTCTTCCAGGTAGGCCCACACGGCGGTTTTCGGGTTGTCACCCTTGCCCCACGGACGATCCGGGAACGCGTCTTCCGGCATGTCTTCGACCACGGTGTCCATGACCACGCAGTAGCTGCCCACCGAAACCATCGGTGCGTACAGGCGCAGCTCTTCGAGGACGTGCTCGTGGGTGTGGTTGGAGTCCAGCACCACCAGCACTTTCTTGCCCTGCACGCGTTCACGCACCTGGTCGACAATCGCGGTGTCGATGCTCGAACCCTGGATCATGCTGATCCGCTTGAACATCGGGTGCGACTCGATGGCTTCGCGGTTGTGCTGGCGGATATCGATGTCGACACCCAGCACTTCGCCGTGGCCGATCAGTTCCAGGATCGAGGCGTAGAACACCAGCGAACCGCCGTGGGCAATACCGGTTTCAACGATCACGTCCGGACGCAGGTTCCAGATGATTTCCTGCATGGCGACCATGTCCTGCGGGAACTGAATGATCGGCCGGCCCATCCAGCTGAAGTTGTAGGTGTATTTGTGTTTGGCAGTGGTGGCGACCCAGTCCAGGGACTCGCTTTGCAGTGCCTTGTCTTCCTGCAGGCCTTCGATGTTGGCTTTTACTTCTTCGCGAAACTGCTCATGTGGATTCATTGCAACTCTCCAAAAATTCGGGAAACGGCTTACTTGAACACCTTGGCGTCCGGGTAAGGCACCGTGTTGTTCTTGATGATCCTGGCGGGATTGCCCACCACGACCGAAAAATCCGGGACATCTTTCGTCACCACGGCACCCGCGCCGATGGTCACCCAGCGACCGATGCGCAGGCGCGGCAGGATCGTGGCGTTGGTACCGATGAAGGTGCCGTCACCGATCTCCACGCAGCCGGCGATACAGACGCCGGGCGCCATGAACACCGAGTGACCGATCCGTCCCTCATGCCCCACCACACTGCCGGCACTGATGCTGGTGTTGTCGCCGAGTTCGACCTCGGCCTGCATCAACACGCCTTCCTGCAGGTAACTGCCCTGCCCCATGCGAATCATGCTCAGGTCGATGCCGGGATGGATGAACTGACCCAATCGCGCACCCGCCTCTACCAACTGACAGGTGGTTTCGTAGCGTAAACGGGTACTGCCGGTGATCAGATTGACGAAGCGCACGTCCGGCCCATTGAGCTCGGCCACCCGCTCCGAACCGCCGACCACCGGCACGCCATAAAACAGCGTGCCGTGCTTGCGCGGATCGTTATCGAGAAACGCAAACTCGATGTTCGGCGTGCTGCGCTTGACGGCCTGCAGCATGCGCACCGCTTCCGGGTTGGCGGCGCCCAGCAGATACATCTTCACGGTGCTTTCCTGCTGGCCAGCAAGTCGAGCACCACTTGCACCACGCGCTGCTGATCGGCGTCAGTCATTTCGTGATAACTCGGCAGGTTGAAGGCACGCTCGGGCAACGCGAACGCCAGCGGGGTGTCGACCACGTATTCGCTGAACATCGGCAGCGACGACAGCGGCCAGAAAAACACCCGGGCGTCGATATCCGCCGCCTGGAAAGCCGCAATCAACTGATCGCGATGGATGCCGGTGTCGGCATCGAACACCACGGTCGGCATCCAGTAACCATTGCGCCCATGGACCGGTTCCGGATTGAGCGAAACGCCCGACACACCTTCAAGCGCCTGCGCATAGTTGGCGAAAATCGCCCGCTTGCGCTCGATCAACTCTTCGATGCGCTCGACCTGAGCGCAGCCGACCGCCGCCTGCAGGTTGCTCATCTTGTATTTGAAGCCGACGAATTCCGGCCAGAACTGCTTGGTACTGCCCGCGACCCGGCCATGGTTGGACAGGGTCAGCACGCGCTCGTACAAGGCCTTGTCCGAGGTGACGAACATGCCGCCTTCGCCAGTGGTCATGGTCTTGGTGCCGTGAAACGAAAAGGCACCGAAGGCACCGAGCGAACCCGCTGCCTTGCCACGCCATTGCGAACCGATGGCTTCGGCCGCGTCCTCGATCACGGGAATGCCGAACTCCTTGCCGATGGCCAGCAAGGCATCCATGTCGCAAAGATTGCCGTAGAGGTGAACCGCCAGAATGGCTTTGGTGCGCGGGCTGATCGCGTTTCTGACCTGCTGCGGATCCAAGCACCAGCTATCGGCCAGCACATCGACAAAGACCGGGGTCGCACCCAGGTAGGTGATCGGCGCCGCCGAAGCGATCCAGTTGGTATTGGCCAGGATCACTTCATCGCCGACGCCGACACCCAGTGCCGCCATGCCCATGTGCAAGGCCCCGGTGCAACTGGAGGTGGCGATTGCATAGGTCGCACCCAGATGCTCGGCGAAGCCGTGCTCGAAGCGGGTCAGGTATTCGTAACAACGCGCGCCCCAGCCGTTCTGCACGGCATCCAGGGCATATTGCGCTTCGAGTTCGCCAACGCTCGGTTTGGTGTAGTGGATTCTGCTCATTGAATGCTCAACTCCGGAACGGCGACGACAAAGCGTGCACCCCATGTTTTGGCTTCGGCCAGTTGTTGCGTCACTTCGCTCAACAGGTTCCAGGGCAGAACCAGAATGTAATCCGGCCGCTCTTGCGCAATGCGCTCGGGTGCCACGATCGGAATGCGGCTGCCCGGCAGGAACTTGCCCTGCTTGTGCGGGTTGGCATCGGCAACCCACGCCAGCAGATCCGCTCTCACGCCGGCATAGTTGAGCAAGGTGTTGCCCTTGGCTGCCGCGCCATAACCGACCACACGCTTGCCCTCGGCCTTGGCCTGCAACAGGAAACGCAGCAACTGGTGCTTGATGTTTTCCGCGGCCGGCGCCAGCGTCGCGTAGTACCCGGCGGTTTTCACGCCGGCATCGAGTTCGGCCTGCAACTGCTGCTGAACCGCTGGCTGCACGGCGCGGCGCTCGCCATCCTTGCGCTGCACGAACACCCGCAGCGATCCGCCATGGGTGGTCAACGGGCTGACGTCGAACACTTCCAGACCGTTGCGCTCGCACAACGTTTGCACGGCGGTCAGGGACAGGTAGGAATAGTGCTCGTGGTACAGCGTGTCGAACTGCGCACCGGCCATCAGCGTCAGCAGTTGCGGGAATTCGAATGTGGCAACGCCGGTCGGCTTCAGTAGCGCGGCGAATCCACCAAGGAAGTCGTTGATGTCCGGCACGTGGGCCAGCACGTTGTTGGCGGCCATCAGGTCGGCGCCCCAGCCTTCGCTTTTCAGCTGTGCGGCGGTGTCGCGACCGAAGAACAGTTCACGAATCTCCAGGCCCTTTTCCCGCGCAGCCTGCGCGGTGCTGCGGGTCGGCTCGACGCCCAGGCACTGAATGCCGCGACCGGCCACGTACTGCAACAGGTAACCGTCGTTGGCAGCGACTTCCACCACGCGGCTGTCAGCTGTCAGGCCAAAGCGCTCGACCATCTCGGCCACATAGCGTTCGGCATGGGCCAGCCAGGTGCTGGAGAACGAACTGAAGTAGGCGTACTCGGCATCGAACAGGCTGTCGGCGCTGGTGTAATCCTCGGTCTGGACCAACCAGCATTGCTGGCACACGGCGACCTTCAATGGCACCCATTGTTCGGCCTGTTCCAGCCGATCGGCATGCACGTAGGCGTTGGACGGTGGCGAGGTGCCGAGGTCGATCAGCGGCAGGCTCAGCGGTGCGGCGCACCCACGGCAGTTCATAGACGCACTCCAGCAAAGTGTTGATCGAGCGCGGGATGGCTGGAATCACGCGCTGACAAATTATTGACAGGCAACGGCCAGGCAATCGCCAGCCGTGGATCGTTCACCGACAGGCCGGCCTCGTGCTCCGGCGCGTAATCGGCGCTGTGCAGGTAAAGCAGCTCAGCATCCTCGGTGAGGGTCTGGAAACCATGGGCGAAGCCGGCCGGAATCAACAGGCTGCGACCGTCGCCGGCCTTCAGGTGCTCGGCGTGCCAGTGCAGGAAGGTTTCGGAGTCCGGGCGCAGGTCCACCGCCACGTCCCACACTTCACCGCGCAGGCAGGTGATCAGCTTGGCTTCCGGCGCATTGGCGTTCTGGTAATGCAGACCACGCACGCTGCCCTTTTCGCGAGTGCAGGAATGGTTGATCTGGCGGATGTGGAACTCGGTGCCGAACGCACTCAGACTGCCCTCGCAGAACAGCCGGGCGAAGTGCCCGCGCTGATCTGCGAAGCGTTTGTGCTGGACGCTGAACAACCCGGCCAGCGGCAACTGTTTCAAGGAAAACTCGCTCACAGCGCGCCCCGGTACAGGTTCAGTTGGCCGAGAGTGACGGTGCGCATGTCGTCACCGTTCTGCCACGCCAGGTGCCAGTCGAGGGTCTGGGTCAGGCATTGCTGCAGCGACCAGCGCGGTTGCCAGCCCAGCACCTGACGGGCGCGGCTGCTGTCCAGGCGCAGCAGGCCAGCCTCGTGCAGTTCGCTCGGTTCGATACGCAGACCACGGGCCTGTGGCCAGCGGTTGGCGAGCAGTTCGACCACTTCGCCGACGCTGCACATGTCCGTTTCGCCTGGGCCGAAGTTCCACGCCCCGGCGTATTCCGGGCCTTCTTCGTAGAGCCCGGCGGCCAGTTGCAGGTAACCGGCCAGCGGCTCCAGCGCGTGTTGCCATGGGCGCACGGCTTGCGGGTAGCGCAGGGTCACCGGTTCGTCGGCCGACCAGGCTTTCAATACGTCGGGAATCAGGCGCTCAGGGGCGAAGTCGCCGCCGCCCAAGACGTTGCCGGCGCGAGCGGTGGCCAGGGCCAGACCGTGTTCGGCGTACTTGTCGGCCGGGAAGAACGACGCGGCATAAGACTGCGCCAACAACTCGCAGCAGGCCTTGCTGCTGCTGTAAGGGTCGTGTCCACCGAGGGCTTCGTCCTCGCGGTAGGGCCACAGCCATTCCTTGTTGGCGTAGACCTTGTCGGTGGTCACCAACACACAGGCCCGCACGCAACCGACCTGACGAATCGCTTCGAGCAGGTTCAGGGTGCCCATGACGTTGCTGGAATACGTGCCGAGCGGATCGCGATAGCCTTCGCGCACCAGCGGCTGGGCCGCCAGGTGCAGGACGATCTCAGGCTCGGTGTCGGCGATGATCTCGAGCAAGGCGCCAAGGTCACGCAGGTCGCCGCGCTGATCATTGATGCCTTCACTCACGCGCGCCAGTTCGAACAGGCTCGGCTCGGTCGACGGATCGAGGGAAAAACCGCTGACTTGCGCGCCGAGGCTTTGCAGCCACAGGGTCAGCCAGCTGCCCTTGAAACCGGTGTGACCGGTGACCAGAACCCGCTTGCCGCGCCAGAATTCCGGACTCAGTCCCATTGCTTCCATGGGGCCTCCCCGGTCTGCCACAGCGCTTCGAGGTGATTCTTGTCGCGCAGGGTATCCATTGGCTGCCAGAAACCGTCGTGCTGATAAGCCATCAGCTCGCCACGCTCGGCCAGGCCATCCAGCGGACCGGACTCCCACGACGTATCGTCGCCTTCGATCAGCGGCAGGACTTTCGGCGACAACACAAAGAATCCGCCATTGATCCAGCCACCGTCGCCACGGGGTTTTTCAGTGAACCCCAGTACGCGATCGCCTTCACGGTTCAGCGCGCCGTAACGTCCCGGCGGCTGTACGGCGGTGACGGTCGCCAACTTGCCGTGAGTCAGGTGGAAATCCACCAATGAGCTGATGTTCAGGTCCGAGACACCGTCGCCATAGGTGAAGCAGAAGGCTTTTTCGTTTTCCAGATAGCGTGCGGCGCGGCGCAGACGGCCACCGGTCATGGTTTCTTCGCCGGTGTCGATCAGCGTCACGCGCCACGGCTCGCTGTAGTTCTGGTGAACGTCCATGCGGTTTTCACGCATGTCGAACGTCACGTCGGAGGTGTGCAGGAAGTAGTTGGCGAAGAAGTCTTTGATCGCGTAGCCCTTGTAGCCAAGGCAAATCACGAAGTCATGAATTCCGTGTGCGGAATACTGTTTCATGATGTGCCAGAGAATTGGCTTGCCGCCGATTTCGATCATCGGTTTCGGCTTGAGGTGCGACTCTTCACTGATGCGAGTGCCCAGGCCACCCGCCAAAATAACTGCCTTCATGGTCTCCCCTCTCGTTCGTCACAGGGCTGCGCGCGGCTTTATGAGCTTTGCGGCCTTCTGGCTAAACCTTTCTGCCGGTCCGGGCGCAGGTGCAATGACCGCGAGCGCTCGTTTTATGGCGATTTGAGGGGGACTTGCAGGAAACGCGCCAGCTCCGCAGACGCTGCGTCGATGGGGACACGGGCATGAAAAAGGGATGAGTCCGTTGCCGGACTCATCCCTTTCATCGAGCGGTTTCAGTGAATCGACCGGATCAACCGAACAGGGCAAACCCGTCGGCAGCGGTTGGCAGGCTGTAGGCCTGGCCGTCCGCGGTCTGGATGTGCTCGATGCTGTTGAAGCCCGCATACCAGCCCGCCAGTTTCACACCACCGGTCGGCGCACCGACACTGCCATCATTGGCGCTGTGCAAATAGGCGTCGTCGCCGATACGGGTCACGTTCAACTGGCTGGCATTGGCAATGGTGTTCAGGATCAGGGTGTCGTTCAGGCTGTTGCCGCCGTCCTGAATCACCACCAGACCGGAGGTGTTCACCACGTAGGTATCATCACCTTCACCGCCATTGGCGAAACCACCGGAAGCCTGCTGGCCGGCCAGATTGAGAATCAACCGGTCGTCACCCTCGCCACCGAACAACGAGTAGGCGCTGCCCTTGCCGGTCAATACATCGTCGCCGATACCGCCGATGGCGCTGCCGTTGACCACCGTCACGGTGTCATTGCCGTCCTCACCGAATGCATTGGTACCCAGATCGTTTTCGGCACTGACAATCACATCGTCGCCCGCCCCGCCATACAACTGATCGGCCTGCGCATTATCGGCCACACCTTCGAGGCTGAACGGTCCGATGTCGGACACCAGGCCGCCGTAGATAACGTCGTTGCCGTCACCGCCATTGATCAGATCGCTGCCGCGCCCACCTTCCAGGTAGTTGTCCGCTTCGTTGCCGGTCAAGGTATCGTCGAAATGACTGCCCATTACGCCTTCGATATTGGTCAGCGTATCGCCCTGTGCATCGCCACCCAGGTTGATGCCGGTCTGCAGATTGATCTCTACCGCCGAGGCACTGGTGAGGTACCAGACGTTATCGATGCCGTCGCGACCATCGATCGAATCACCGCCCCCACCCCCGATGAACGTTTCGTTGCCGGCCGAACCGATGAAGTCATCAAAGTACTGACTGCCCTCGATCAATTCGATCCCGGTGTATTCAGGGACCGGATTCAAAGGTTTGTAAGCGGCACCGCTCAGGTCGATCGTCATCGGCATGAAGGCGTATTTGAAACTGAGCAGATCCTGCCCTTGCCCGCCATCCAGGCCGAAAAACCAGGACATGCCGTTGGCGTAAAAGGTGTCGTTGAAGTCACTGCCACGGATGATCTCGATATTCTGGAACGTATCGCCGTCAGCGATCCCCGAAAACTCCCGGGTTGCCCAGTTCAGCGTCATGGCGACCGTGCTGTCGCCGTAGCTGAGCACATCGATACCGTCGCCACCGTCGAAGGAATCACCTTTGGCACCGCCGAACAGCACGTCATTGCCACTGCCGCCGACGATCGTGTTCCAGGTGTCGTTGCCGTAGCCGGTGAAGTCGCCGGTCCCGGTATACGTCAGGTTTTCAACGAACGGATCCAGGTGCATCACAGACAGCGTGGTGTACACCTGATCGGTGCCGCCCATGAAGCCCTCGACTTCTTCGATGGTCACACCGGTGCTGTTGATGAAGTACACATCGTTCCAACCGCCACCGGCCAGGGTCACGCCACCGATGTTGGCGGTGAACTGATCTGCATTGTTGGTGCCGATGATCTTTTCGACATTGCGAAAGGTGTCGCCCACTGCATTGATACCACTGCCGATCTCGATGGTGACCGGCCCCGGGTTCCATTGGTAGCTCACCGTGTCGTAGCCATCGGAACCGTCAATGATCATCGACCCTTCGAAGCGATAGATCAGATCATCGAACTTCGAGCCTTCAATGGCTTCGATATCGGTGAAGGTGTCTCCGTAGGCAATGGTCAACCCGTCGTAGTTGTTCCAGTCCGAAACCCTCACTCCCTCGAGACTGTCGCTGTAGCTGACGGTATCGAAACCTTCGCCACCCACGAAGTGATCCGCCCCGTCGCCGCCCCACAGCCAGTCGTTGCCGGCGCCGCCGATGATCTCGTTGTCGGTGTCGCTGCCGTAGGCCTTGAAATCACCCGTACCGGTGAAGGTCAGTTTCTCGATGAAGGGGTCCATCTTGATGGTGTTGAGACTGGTGCGCAGCTCGTCGTAACCGCCGTAGCTTTCTTCGATGATGGTCACGCCTTCGCTGCCGACGATATACACATCGTCACCCCAGCTACCGTCCAGCGTCACACCGGCAACGTTGCCGGTGAAGGTGTCGTTGAAAGATGTACCGATGACTTTCTCGACGTTGAGCAAGGTATCGCGCTTGCCCTCGGCGCCGGTGACAGTCCACGCGTCATTGCCGATCTCGACGTTGACTGCCGAAGACAGCACGCGATAGTCCGCCGTATCAACCCCCTCGCCCCCATCCAGCACGTCCGATCCGCCACTGCCGATCAACTGGTCATCCGACTCCAGTCCATAGAGTTCGTCATTACCATCGGTGCCCATCAGGTAATCCACATCACTCGTTCCATTTACTACTGACATTTGCTTCTTCCTTGCGTTGTTGTTGAGGCTGGAAACCTGCAATCCCGGGCACCGCTCGCCCCCTCTGCGTCAATCGTCCGAGACCGGCTATCAAGGGGTATCGACAGAGGATTGCGGCGGCTTGAGTCGTCGGGAAAAAAAAGTATCAGAGTTGATACAAATACGAATTTCAGGCACAAAAAAGGCGACTGCAAAAGTCGCCTTTTTTGGGTAGCGTTGCGAACCGATCAGTCCGCCAGCCAGCCGTTTTCCCAGTAACGCAGGTTGTCGCCGCGCAAGACGTAGTCACGCAACACGACCTCGCGCAACTCGTCGCCCATGCGGTAGCTGGCGTCCGGATCGGCCAGGTGCATGCGGATCGCCTGCAGCCACTCATCCGTGGTGTTGGTCTTGATCCGTGTGCACGGCAAGTAACCGCGATAGGCCTCGGTGTCGGTGCAGATCACCGGGTAACCGCAGGCGCCGTACTCCAGCAGACGCAGGTTGCTCTTGCAGTCGTTGAAGATGTGGAACTCCAGCGGTGCCAGCGCCAGATCCAGATTGAGGCTGGCCAGTTTTGCCGGGTACACATCGAGGCCGATCACGCCGTGGAACTCATGCATGTACGGACGCAGATCGTCCGGGCACATGCCGAAAAACACCCAGTCGACTTCATTGGCCAGCTCGCGCACCACATCGGCGATCACCGCCAGGTCACCGTGGTGGCTGGTGCCACCGCCCCAGCCGACCCGAGGTTTTTTCGAGGTACGGCGCTGGCTGCGCAGATCGCTCCACATGTTTTTGGCCAGCATGTTCGGGACCACCCGAATATCACTGTGCATGCTCGACAGTGCGTTACCCAACGGCGCCGTGGACACCACGACCCGGTCACACATGCCGATCGCACGCCGGACCAGTTTTTCCATCTCGTCCTTGTTCGGCATGTTGCGGATGTGCGCATTGCGATGGGGAACGTCGATCACGTAGTCATCGAGCTCGTAGATCCGCCGGGCACTCGAGTACTTCTGCAGGCTTGGAATTTCGTTGATCGGCGCCTCGGCATAGCGCCCCTGCAGAATGATCACGTCAGGGGACTGACGCTCGACTTCGATGATGGTCGGCAGGTTGTAATGAATCCGTCCCAGCGCCCTGCCCGCCGCTTCCAGCTCGATCAAGGGCTGAGTCACACGGTAGTGACCGATCGCCGATGCGTTGACCGGCAATGCGAGAATCTTGGGCAATTGCGGCTGCGAAAACGGACTCCAGCCGGTACGCAGGCCAGGATCGAGACTGAAGCTCGAGCCCCCCAGGCCGTTCAGCGACAGGTTGGCGTTGTAGGCCGGATCCCGTGCGACGACCGGCAGCCAGCGCTTGTAGAAAGTTTCCTGCTCCTGGCCAAGCGCTGCTTCTTCGCCTTCCTTCGGGGCTTGCGCCGGTTGCGCGCCCAACGCCAGCTGCGCGTAAGGCGTCCACACCACCAGGTAACCTTCCTGGCCGACCCGCAGGCACAGATCCACTTCGTTGAGCGACTGCGCCAGCGCCTGCTCATCGAGCCCGTTGACCGAATCGAACACAGCCTTGCGCACCATCAGGCAATCACTGCCGACGGCGCTCAGGTTGTGAGCGACCAATAGCCGGTACATGTAACCCGTCGCCTGCAACGACTCGCCGTAAAACGGTACGCCGGCCGGCCCTTGCAGGCCGAGGATCAGACCGGCATGCAAGACCCGCCCGTCCGGGTTGAACAGTTTGGCCCCCACCACACCGACTTCGGGACGCTGGGCGTGATTGAGCATTTCCGCCAGCCAGTCGCCATGGGTGATCACGGCGTACGGGTTGAGCAGCAAGACGTATTCGCCCCGCGCCTGGCTCACCGCGAGATTGCGCACGGCGGCCATGTTGTCTTGCTGCGGGCAATCGAGGACACGAATCCGCTCGCTGCCCAATTGCGCCATGCCGTCAAACCAGGTCTGCGCCTCGACGCTCTGGCTGCCATTGTCGACCAGCAGCAACTCGTACTCGGCGTAGGCGGTCTTCTCCAGCAGGCTCTCGACACAGCGCTGCACGGCGGCCGTCTGATCCTTGCTGACAATGACGATCGACACCAGCGGTTGCCGGCCATGGTGGTAATCCACGCGGTTCAGCAGCGCCGAGGCGCCGTTGCGGATTTCATGGGCAATGCCCAGGCGGTCCAGGTGCGCCGAGATCAACTGCGAATTGCCGTCGGCCATTTGCGGTTCCGACAACCACTTGGCGAGGTCGAATGCCGACTCCAGCAGCACTTCGGAGATATGGCCAATGACCTGCGTGCCGTCGTTCTCGACCATGCGCCACAACACATCGTGGGGCGCCAGCTCGCCAAACGCGGAATCGAAACCACCGAGTGCCAGGAACCGTTCGCGCTCGAACGCCAGGGCCCGGCCCACGTAGGGGTAGCTGCGCATCAGGTCCAGGTTGAAGTCCGGCTTGAACACCGGCTCGGTGGACTCGCCCTCGCTCAAACCACCTTCATCGCTGTAAAGGCAGGTAACGGTTCGCGAGAGCGCAATGCGCTCGGCCATCACCAGCAGCGCCGGCACCACCAGACGATCACCGGCACGCAGCAGGTAGAACCAGTCGGCACCTTCCAGCTGCGGCAAGAGTTCGTTGATCTGCTGTTGCCAGTCCTCCTGCAACGGCACGCGCAAGACGCGCTCTTCGAGCTGCGTCTCGGTGCAGGAGGCGGACAACACAAGGGTCAACTCGGGCAGGTATTCCTGTGCATCGAGCGATTGCAGAGTGAGATCCAGCGCCGAGCGACTGCCCTGCTCGTCAATGATCAGCGGCACGATCTTCGGCACGCGCGGCCATGCCGCGAGCGTATCCGGCAGCAGTTCGCGCTGGCCTTCGGTCAGGTTGCGGCATGCCAGCCACTGCGCATACAACTCGGCAAAACTGACACTGGAAACGCCGACATGCCAATCCTGGGTGGTCTGTTTGGTGCCCAGCGTCCGGCTCAGCGGTAACTCTTCCCAGACCCGCGGCGATTCCTGCGCCTTGGTGATCGGTACATAACGCACCCAGCCCGGCGCCGGGGCCGATTCGCCACTGCGCGCCTTGAGCATCTGCGACAACCACTGGCGTTCGGTGTACGCAGCATCGCGCATTGCCTGTTGGCCACTCAAGCGCTCGGCGTACAGGCGCTCGACGCTCAGGACGTGGTTCGAAACCACCAGGTTGCCGCGACGCAACAGGCAGACGTACAACGCAAAATCCAGGGTCGCGACAAAGCAGGTTTCGGGAGTGGTCAGGGCCGGGAGAAGCTCCAGGACATCGGCCCGGCGAAACAGTGCGTTGCTGAAACCGCCGAGAATGTTGACCGGGAAATTCTCGAAAATCGCCAGCAGGTCATCCCCCTTGAACAGTCCGCACACCGGCGACAACGGGGTATTTTCGAGGCGTGAAGGCAACGGGCGGTCGTCGGCATCCCAGAACAGACGCTGAGCGAGTACCAGATTGACGTCCTGCTGATCGATGAGAACCTGTGCCTGGCGCTCGATGCACGTGCCAAACAATTGGTCGTCATCACACAGAAACTTGATGAACTCGCCCTGCGCCTGCTCAAGGCACGCATGGAGATTGCCGACCAGCCCGAGCGTGCGCGCATTACGCACGTAGCGCACGGCCACGCCGGAACTCTCGATCACCGAGGCGACGGTGGTTTCAATCTCGTTGCCGCGACTGTCGTCGCAGACAATGACTTCAAGATTGCCATAGCCCTGGCTCACCGCACTGAGCAATGCCCGTTCGAAGAAACGTGGATTGAAGGCAGGAATGACCAGGCTGACGAGAGGAAGTGAATTCACGGCGGGCTCACAGGCGGTGCGAGCCCGCTCAGAAAAGCGAGCCCTTGAAACCGCTAAAGACATTGACTATTGAAGGGACAGGGCAGAACGGGCGCCAGCGCGCCCGGCTACCGTCAGATCTTGTTGAACAGACCCAGCTGGCTGATTTTGCTGAATGCCAGTTGCGAGGCCTGCAGCATGGTCTGCTGCAAGGTCAGGCGGGTCATCACTTCGGCAGGATCCGAATCACGGATCGAACCCTGAGTGGTGGTATTCGCCTGAGTCAGGCTCTGGTTGGTGGTGTTCTGGTCATCCAGCGACTGTCCGCGAGCACCGATCGAAGTCACCGCCGAACCGATCTGATTGGCCGCGCTGTCGATGTTGCCCAGCGCCGACTCCATGGCACCCTGGAATTTCTGCTTGGCTACCGGATTCCCGTCGATCGGCGCATTCAGCGCCGTGACCATCTGGCCCAGGGTGTCGAGCACGTTCTGGGTCTGGTGGTTGTTGGACTGGATCGAGAACTGATCGCCCGCACCCGGCGTACCGCCGAACGTGAAGGTCACACCCGCTGCCGTGGCGTTGGCGCCGACCATGGTGCCCGACGACACTGGCTTGCTGTCAGCTGTCACTGGCGCTGCATACAGGTCGAAATTGGTGGCGCTGGTGAACTTCAGGATCGCACCGCCGCCCGACGGGAATGCCGCGTCGTAGGCCGCCTGGTTGGTCACGCCGGAGCCGGTGATGACCGCCGTCGACGCATTGCCCGCGCTGCGCGAGGTGGTGAACGAGTCAGGCGTGGCCGCCAGCTGAAAGCTGTGGCCGGCAATGACCGCATCCGGGTTGGTGTCGCCAGGCTTGAGGTTGATGTTCAACTTCAGATCGACGCCACGGAAGCTGACGGTCTGGTTGGCGCCGTTGCTGTTGGTGATCGCGCCGTTCTGGCTGGCTTCGGTCGTCACGTCGTTGCCCAGGGCATCGGTGATTTTCAACTGAGTGCTGCTGATGAAATCCACGGTGTACGGCTGACCGGCCGCGAACTTGGCGTTGTACGTCGCGGCGGTGCCAACGATACCGTTGGTCAGCACCACGCGGCCATCATCGGGGGTTGGCGCGGTCATGCTGGTCGTGGTGCGGCTGGTGTTGATGGTCTGCTGAAACGCATCCCAGCCAGTGGTATTGGAGGCCACCGAAAGACCGTCGCCAATGCCCAGGTTGATCTGGGTCTGGTCACCATTGTAGGTGTAAGTGCCATCGGCATTTTGCGAGTACGGCGCGGTATCGGTCTTGGAACCGGAAAACAGGTAATTGCCGTTGGCGTCCTTGGAGTTCATCAGGCCCAGCACTTGTTGCTGGATCTGGCCCAACTCGGCGGCGTAGGCCTTGCGGTCAGTGTCAGTGGCGATGCCGTTGTTGGCGGCCAGGCCGATTTCCTTGGCGCGCTGCAAGGCCGTGGTGATGGAGTTCAACGTGGACTCCTGCACGGTCAGCGCACTCTTGGTGGTATCGATGTTGCCCTGATACTGCTCGAGCATCGAGGCCTGCTGACCCAGCTTGAGCAGACGCCCGGCGCCGATCGGATCGTCGGCAGCGGTGTTGATGCGCTGCAGGCTGCTCGCCTCGTTGGCGGTCGCGACAGTCTTGCTGTAGTTGCGCTGATATTGAGCAGCTTGTGTCGCGTAATACTGGGCGGTGGAAATGCGCATGAATTACGGCTCCTTAAAGACTGTTGATCAGCGTTGCGAAGGTTTCCTGCGCAGCCTTGATGATTTGCGAAGAGGCGGTGTAGTACTGCTGATACTTGACCAGGTTGCCGGTTTCTTCGTCCAGGTTGACCTGGGACAGCGAATCGCGCGCGCCCTGGGCCTGATCCAGAATCACCGTGGTCGCGGCGCTGTCGGACTTGCTCTGGGCAGCCTTGGTACCGACGTTGGTCACCAGCTTGTTGTAGGCGTCAGTCAGGCTGATGCCCTTGCTCGCCGTGCCGGTATCTACAGTCTGTTTGGTCTGCAAGCCAACCAGCGCCTGCGCGTTGCGGTTGTCCGAAGAGGCCGCGCCGGTCAGGTTGATCGTGAAGGTTTCGCCTGGCTTCGGCGTCGCGCCCACGGTGGTCTGCACGGTGAAGGTTTTCTGCACGTTCGGCGTGACCGAGGTATCCATTACCGGAGCACCGGTGGAGTCGACCATGCCGATCTTGAGGTTCAGGGTGTTGGCCTGCCCCGGCACGATGGTGCCGGAACCGATGGTGTTGCCCTTGGCATCGACCATGTTGTACGACTGGCTGCCGCTGGCGACCGCACCCATGACCAGTTTGACCGGCGTCGAGTACTTGAGCGCATTCTGCAGCTCGGCCTGAGAGGCCGGGTTGGTGATGTCGAGGGTGTCGATCAGCGTCGGCTGTGTGTAGGTGCCGGAGTTGTTGGCACTGGCCACGCCGGTCAACGGTGCTGCCGCCGCGATTTTCTTCGGATCGGTGAGCACGGTCTGGATGGTGCTGCCGGCGTTACGGGTCGGGGTCACCTTGAAGGTGTCGCCGGCGCTCAACGCACCGCCATTGAGGGCCAGGGTGAAGCCGTCGATCACTGGCGGTGGCGTGGTCGTGGTGCTGAACGAACCCATGTCGGTACCGTCCGAGCGCTTGACCGAGTAGTTGGTCGCGCTGGTGAAGGTCACCTGGTAATCACTGGTGGTCAGCTTGCCAGTGTCCTTGATGGTGACATTCAGGTTGCCCGAACCTGCACTGTTGGTCGACTGGGCAATGCTGCGCTGGCTGATCAGTGCGGCACTGTTGATGTCGTTGAAAATGGCCGCGCCGAAGTCACCGTTCTTGTCGATGCCCTGGGCTTGCTGGCGATTCATCTGGTCAGCAATGACCAGTGCTACACGGCCCAGCTCGTTGAGCGAAGGGTTGAGCACTTCATTGCGATAGGTCAGCAGACCACCGATTTCACCACCGCTCATCACCGAGGTGATGTCGAGGGTGCTTGAGCCGCGATCCATCTGGATGCCCATGCGCGACGGGTCGTCCTTGCTCGGCACGGTGCTCAGGGTGTTGGTGGTGTTGCCGATGACCAGTGGCTGACCGCTGCCGACGTAGACGTCGAAACTGCTGCCGCGCTCGACGACTTGCGCACCGGTCAACTCGGAGAGCTGGCGCACGGCTTCGTTACGGCTGTCGAGCAGATCGTTCGGCTGGCCGCCGCTGGTGGAAACCTCACCGATCTTCTGGTTCAGGTTGGCAATCGAGGTGGCCAGCTTGTTCACCTGGGCCGTCATGTCCGACAGGTTGCCGTTGATCGTGGTGTTCTGATCGTTCAGCTGTTTGGCCAGCGCATTGAAGCGGCTGGTCAGGGCCTGCGCACCGGTCAGCACCGACTGACGGGAAGTGTCGTCGGTCGCCGAGGTCGCTACACCCTGCATCGAGGTGAAGAATTTCTGCAGCACACCGGTCAGGCCCGTGTTGGTGTCGGACAGCGAGGCGTCCAGCGCGGTCGCCTGGGCGCCATACGCGGCCGCTTCGCTGTTGAGCGACGTGGCAGTGTGCAGTTGTGTTTCGAGGTAAGAGTTGTACACCCGGCGCACGTCGGCCAGGGTCGTGCCCGTGCCGATGAAGACGTTGCCGAACTGCTGCGAGGCCTTGGTGCCCTGCACGGTTTGCTGGCGTGAATAACCGGCGGTGTCGACGTTGGCAATGTTGTTACCTGTCACAGCCAGAGAGGACGAACTCGCGGCCAACCCCGACATCCCGATATTGAGCAAACTCATGATTCAAACCTTACCTTGTGTTTATAAAGGCGTTGTTGAAACGCCGGCCGCAGCGTAGTTCTGATTTACCGTCATCTGCCTGGCAATCTGCGAAATCTTGCTTGCGTAGTTCGGGTCGGTCGCGTAACCGGCCTTTTGTAACTCGCGTACAAACTGTTCTGGGTTATCGGCCGACTTCAGCACATCTTGATAGCGATTATTGCTCTGCAGCAAAGTCACCAGATCGTGGAAGCTGTCCTTGTACGAGGCATAGGAACGGAACTCGGCCGTCTCCTTGACCATCTGCCCGTTGCGGAACTCGCTGGTGATCGCCCGGGCCGAATCGCCCTGCCAGTTGCTGCTGGCCTTGATGCCGAACAGGTTGTGACTGCTGGTGCCGTCCTGGGCGCGCATGACCGACTTGCCATAGCCGGTTTCGAGCGCGGCCTGAGCCACCAGATAACGCGGATCGACACCGATGCGCGCGGCCGCCTCTTTGGCCATCGGCAGCATGGTGTTGACGAATTCGTCGGCGTTGCTGAAAGCCTTCTTCGCCGGCGCCAGCGGAATCTGCGCCATGGCGCGACCGTAAATCTGCATCTGTCCACCAGAGGCCTTGTCCGCCTCGGCGCGGGCCAGCCAGTCGCCGTTGTACAGCGGGCCGGAACCGGTGGCAGCAGCCGTCGTGGCACGCTGCGGCAATTGAGCGGCCGCCGTCGGCGTGGCCGAAGGCACCAGACCGGCGAGCAAGCGATCAGCCAGTTTCGGCGGCAGCGCCAGACGACGCTGGTTGATCATTTCCATGTCGTTGCGATGGGCCAGCTGGGTATTCGGCGCATGCACCGAACGCGAAGCCCACAACGGACGCTCGCCATTGAGGCGCGACAGCGGACCGTTGGTAGCCACGGTGCCGGCGGCAATCGGCGTTTCCACCGCAGCGGCCTTGGCCAGAGCTTCCTGCTGCTTGGCAGCCGACGCGGCGGCGGCCTCGCCCGGTGCCATCGGTTTGTTCTTCGACATCTGCTTCATCAGCACGTCGGCCAGACCGATACCACCGCCCTCGCGGGACAGAGACACCGCCAGTTGCTGGTCGTACATTTCCTGATACTGCTTGGCTGCCGGGGTGTTGAGCGGGTTGTCCTGACCCAGCGCTTCAGTGGCCGAACGCATCGACTTGAGCATTTCACCGAGGAACAGCGATTCGAATTCCTGCGCAACCTTGCGCATGTTCCCGTCGCTGTTCTTGTCGCCGACCTTGAGCTGGTTCAATCGATTGAGGTCGGAGTACGAACCCGAATCGCTGCTGCTGACCAGACCGCTTTTGCGCATATCCATGAGTGCCGTCCTCAGATCACGATCAGGTCGGCTTGCAACGCGCCGGCCTGCTTCAGTGCTTCGAGAATGGCCATCAGGTCACCCGGTGCCGCGCCGACCTGGTTCACCGCACGCACGATTTCGTCGAGGGTGGTGCCCGGGCCGAACTTGAACATCGGCTTGGCTTCCTGCTGAGCATTCACGCGCGAACGCGGCACCACGGCCGTCTGACCATTGGACAACGGGCCCGGCTGGCTGACGATCGGGTCTTCGGTGATGGTCACGGTCAGGCTGCCGTGGGTCACGGCGGCCGGCGAAACCTTCACGTTCTGGCCGATGACGATGGTGCCGGTACGCGAGTTGATGATGACTTTCGCCACGGCCTGACCCGGGTCGACTTCGAGGTTTTCCAGGATCGACAGATAGTCGACGCGCTGGCTCGGATCGAGCGGCGCAGTGACGCGGATCGAACCGCCGTCGATGGCCTGGGCAACGCCAGGGCCGAGCATGTCGTTGATCTTGTCGACGATGCGCTTGGCGGTGGTGAAGTCGGAACGGTTGAGGTTCAGCGTCAGGCTGTTGCCCTGATTGAAACCGCTCGGCACCGAACGCTCGACCGATGCACCACCCGGGATGCGACCGGCCGACGGAACGTTGACGGTGATCTTCGAACCGTCACGACCTTCGGCATCGAAACCACCCACTACCAGGTTGCCCTGAGCGATGGCGTAGACGTTGCCGTCGATACCCTTGAGCGGGGTCAGCAACAGGGTGCCGCCGCGCAGGCTCTTGGAGTTACCGATGGACGAAACGGTGATGTCGACCTGCTGACCCGGTTTGGCGAACGCCGGCAGATCGGCACTCACCGATACCGCCGCGACGTTTTTCAACTGCACGTTGCCCGATCCCGGCGGCACCTTGATGCCGAACTGCGAGAGCATGTTGTTGAAGGTCTGCAGGGTGAACGGGGTTTGCGTCGTCTGGTCGCCGGTGCCGTTAAGCCCGACCACCAGGCCGTAGCCGATCAACTGGTTGGAGCGCACGCCAGAGATGCTGGCGATATCTTTCAGCCGCTCGGCGTGGGCACCAAAGGCTGCGGACATCAACGCCGCAGCGAGCATGAGGCTCTTGAAATTCAACGTAGCCACCTAGAAAGGGAACAGCGGGCTGAGGAAGAAACGGTCGAACCAGCCTGGCTGACTCGCATCGGCGAACGAACCGGTGCCCGAGTAGGTGATGCGCGCATCGGCGACCCGGGTCGACGACACGGTGTTGTCGGTGGCGATGTCATCGGCGCGTACGAGGCCGGCGATCCGCACCAGTTCATCACCGGTGTTGAGGGTCATCCACTTCTCGCCACGCACAGCGATGATGCCGTTGGGCAACACGTCGGCGACGGTCACGGTGATCGAACCGGTCAGGGTGTTGCCCTGGGCCGCCTTGCTGTCACCCTTTGTCGCGCGGTCGCCGCTGTAGCCGACGTCCAGGCTCAGATCGTTACCGCCCAACGGGTTGTTGGTGGTGCCGCTGCCGCCGAACAGCGAAGTCAGGCCGATGCCGGTCTTGCTGTTCTTGGCCACTTGCGAGTTGGCGTTCTTGCTGGCCTGAGTCTTCTCGTTCAGGGTGATGGTGATGATGTCACCGACCCGGAACGCCTTGCGGTCGCTGTACAGGTTCTGTTCGAAACCGGCCTGATAGATCGAGCCGTTGTTGGCGGCCGCCGGCAACGGCGTCCGCGGCAACACCGGGGCGTAGTAAGGGTCATTGGGCTTGGGCGTCGGAGCGACGCAGCCCGCGAGCGAGACCACCCCACCCAATGCCAGAACAGATACGAAGCGTTTCATGACCCTTACCTCACGGTATTGCAGGCGGCCTCATGGCCGCCTCATAGACTTGATTACAGATTCTGCGTTACGAACGAGAGCATCTGGTCGGCGGTGGAGATCACCTTGGAGTTCATCTCGTAAGCGCGCTGAGTGGTGATCATGTTGACCATCTCTTCCACGGTGCTGACGTTGGAGGTTTCCAGAGTGTTCTGCAGGGTGGTGCCGAAACCGTTCAGGCCCGGAGTGCCGATTTGCGGCGCGCCGGAAGCGGCGGTTTCCAGGAACAGGTTGTTGCCCACGGCTTGCAGACCGGCCGGGTTGATGAAGTCGGCGGTTTGCAGGTTGCCGATCACTTGCGAAGCGGCGTTGCCGGCAACGGTGATCGACACGGTGCCGTCACGGCCGACAGTGAAGGTCTGAGCGTTGTTCGGGATGACAATCGCCGGCTCCAGAGCGAAACCACTGGCGTTGACGATCTGGCCATTGGAGTCGAGGTGGAAAGTACCGTCACGAGTGTAGGACGTGGTGCCGTCCGGTTGCAGGATCTGGAAGAAACCACGGCCGTCGAGGGCCATGTCCAGCGGCTGCTCGGTGGTTTGCAGGCTACCGGCGGTGAAGTTTTTCTGGGTGCCGACGATGCGCACACCAGTACCCACTTGCAGACCCGACGGCAGTTCGCTGTCCTGGGTCGACTGGGCGCCTGGCTGACGCTTGATCTGGTACAGCAGGTCCTGGAACTCGGCGCGGTCACGTTTGAAACCCGTGGTCGACACGTTCGCCAGGTTGTTGGAAATGGTGGTCAGGTTGGTGTCCTGGGCGGACAGACCGGTTTTGGCAACCCATAGAGCCGGAAGCATTCGATTCTCCTCGTGCGCCTGTTTTACGGCGCGACGTTCTGATAATTAGCTGATCTGCAAGACCCGAGCCATGGCCTGGTCGTCGTCTTTGGCGGTGTTCATCATCTTGACGTGCAACTCGAACTGCTTGGCCAGGGCCAGCACCGAGGTCATTTCTTCCACGGCATTGACGTTGCTCGACTCCAGGAAACCCGACACCAGTTTGACGTTGGCATCGGCCGGCGCAGGCTGGCCGTCCTTGGTGTAGATCGAACCGTCCAGGCCCTTGTTCATGTTCTTGATGTCCGGATTGACCAGTTTGATCCGGTCGACTTCGGCCATGACGCGCGGGCCTTCGCCCATCGCACGAATACTGATGGTGCCGTCTTCACCGACTTCCACCTGCTGCTGCGGCGGTACGGCAATCGGCCCGCCGTTGCCCATGACCGGCATGCCGTTGCCGGCACGCAGCACGCCCAGGGCGTCGATATTGAGGCTGCCGGTGCGCACGTAGCTTTCGCCGCCGTTGGGGTTCTGCACGGCAATGAAACCGTTGCCGGTCACAGCGACGTCGAGGTCGCGACCGGTCTCCACCAGGGAGCCTGCGGTGAAGTCGGTGGCGGGCCGTTCGCTCATGGCAAACGCACGCGCCGGAAAGCTGTCACCGAACACCGGCATCGAACGCGCCTGCTCCAGGTCGCGCTGAAAACCATTGGTGGAGATGTTCGCCAGGTTGTTGGCATGAGCCTTTTGCGCCAGTGCGTTCTGGCTGGCGCCGGTCATTGCCACATAAAGGTACTTGTCCACACTCTTTCCTCTGCATGCCGGACGTTTGCCGCCCACCGCTGTACTGCTGAGCCACAAGCAATTTGCAGACCAACTTTTTTCTGGCGGTCGAGGACCCGATAAACAAAGGACTTGAGGGATTCAGCAGGGTTTGGGGAAATGTATCGAAGTCGAAAAACCGGCGGTGTCATGCCGCTTGGCGGCAATGGTAAGGCGCGATCACCCCGTGCCTTGCGCAGGAGTGATCGCGCAGGGATCAAGACTCGGTCTTGCCCACCTCATATTCACGCAGCTTGTTGGCAATCGTGGTGTGCGAGACGCCCAGCCGCTTGCCCAGCTGCCGACTGCTCGGGTGTTCGGAATACAGTCGCTCAAGCACCGCTTTCTCGAAGCGCCCGACAATCTCGTCGAGCCCGCCCTCCAGCGAGAAATCGCCAAGCGGCTGACGCACACCATAGTCCGGCAGACGAATATGCTCGGCCTTGACCGTCCCGCCATCACACAGCGAAACCGCCTGGAACAGCACGTTCTCCAGTTGTCGCACGTTGCCCGGCCAGTGGTAATGACTGAGCCGATCCATCGCCGCCGGCGCCAGTTTCGGCAACGGACAACCAATCTGCCGACTGGCCTGATCAAGGAAGTGCTCTACCAGCGGCGTCAAACCGTCGAGGCATTCGCGCAGTGGCGGGATGTGCAACGAAAGCACGTTTAAGCGATGGTACAAATCCTGGCGAAACTCGCCACGGGTGCACAACTCGGACAGGTCGACCTGGGTGGCGCAGATCACGCGCACATCCAGGTAAACCTCTTCATCACTGCCCACACGACGGAAGCAACCGTCCTGCAGGAAGCGCAGCAATTTCACCTGTAAGCGCGGGCTCATTTCGCCGACACCATCGAGGAACAACGTGCCGCCCGCCGTCAGTTCCAGCAGCCCGAGCTTGCCTTCGGCCCGTGCACCCTCAAAGGCACCGGGCCCGTAGCCGAACAACTCGGTCTCGGCCATCGATTCCGGCAGCCCCGCGCAGTTGAGCGCCATCAATGGCGACTGACCACGAGGGCTCGCCAGGTGACAGGCCCGTGCCAGCAACTCCTTGCCGGTGCCGGTTTCACCTTCAATCAATAGCGGCGCATCGAGTGGCGCCATGCGCCGGGCTTCGCGCACCACTGCCGCCATCACTTTCGAGCTTTGGAAGATGCTGTCGAAGCCACGCAACTCCTGCTTGCGCACGTTATAGATGCGCTCACCGACCCGATCCGCCCGATGCAACGTCAGCACCGCGCCGGCCATGGCTTCGCTGTCGTCGTGCTCCGATTGCAGCGGGGCGATGTCGGCCAGAAAGATGTCGCCCTTGACCTTGACCCGCATGCCATTGATTCGCGATTTGTTGGCGCGCACCAGTTCAGGCAAGTCGAAATCCTCGGCGTAACGCGACAGTGGAATCCCCGGCACTTCGTCGACCCGCACCCCGAGCAACTGCGCCGCCGCACGGTTGGCGGCAACGATCGAGCCGCCCATGTCGATCGACAGCACCGGAAATTCCAGCGCACCGAGCAATGCATTCAGTTCCATGTGCCGGCGCTCGCTGGGCATCAGCCCTACCCGCTTGACGCCGAACACCCCGGCGATGGCTTCGAATTTGGGCCGCAACGCCTGGAACTGCAGATTGATCAGGTTCGGGCAATGCAGATAGATCGCATTGCCATGCTCACCGCCGACCTCGCCGCGGGCAACGTTGATCCCGTACTCCACCAGCAGATTGAGGATGTCGCGCAGGATGCCGATGCGGTTCTGGCAGTGGACTTTGATACGCATATAAAGGCCCGAAACAGGTAGAGGGGCGGATTTTTCTCTGCCGCCCGCAAGATAGTCGTCAAGATTATGTGACAGACACCGGCCATTTCAAACCCGCCAATCACCGTAATCACGACTTATCGCACAAACCGTAACGATAATTTTACGATTTAAAGAGACTTTTCCTACTCGACAGGTCTTCAACCTGCTGCATCAGGGCACGCTCTGGGGTATTTCTCAGTCCATAGCAGGACATAACAAGAACGAATTCCCCTCGCA
Organism: Pseudomonas sp. GW821-FHT02C04; assembly: GCF_059421845.1. NCBI lineage: Bacteria > Pseudomonadati > Pseudomonadota > Gammaproteobacteria > Pseudomonadales > Pseudomonadaceae > Pseudomonas > Pseudomonas sp. GW821-FHT02C04. The sequence goes on from NZ_JBWKVT010000003.1 coordinate 189,929, forward strand.
GGAGAGCAGTATGAAGCAGACGCAATACGTGGCCCGCGAGCCCGATGCGCAAGGTTTTATCGACTACCCCGCCGAAGAACACGCGGTGTGGAACACGCTGATCACCCGCCAGTTGAAAGTGATCGAGGGTCGGGCGTGCCAGGAATACCTGGACGGTATCGAAAAACTCGGCCTGCCCCACGACCGCATCCCGCAACTGGGCGAGATCAACAAGGTGCTCGGCGAGACCACCGGTTGGCAGGTCGCCCGCGTCCCGGCGCTGATTCCGTTCCAGACCTTTTTCGAATTGCTCGCCAGCAAGCAGTTCCCGGTGGCCACGTTCATTCGCACCCGTGAAGAACTGGACTACCTGCAAGAACCGGACATTTTCCACGAGATCTTTGGTCACTGCCCGCTGCTGACCAACCCGTGGTTCGCCGAATTCACCCACACCTACGGCAAGCTCGGCCTGCAAGCGACCAAGGAAGAGCGCGTTTACCTGGCGCGCCTGTACTGGATGACCATCGAGTTCGGCCTGGTCGATACTCCGCAGGGCAAACGCATCTATGGCGGCGGCATCCTGTCTTCGCCAAAAGAAACCGTTTATTCGCTGTCGGACGAACCTGAACATCAGGCCTTCGATCCGCTGGAAGCGATGCGCACGCCGTATCGCATCGACATCCTGCAACCGCTGTACTTTGTCCTGCCGAACCTCAAGCGCCTGTTCGACCTCGCCCACGAAGACATCATGGGCATGGTCAAGCAAGGCATGCAGCTGGGTCTGCACGCACCGAAATTTCCGCCGAAACCAAAAGCTGCGTGAACCGTGGCTTTTACTTACAAGTGAGTCTGTCAGTCGTCGCGGCTTTGGTTTAGCGTGACGACATTGACGACCGTAACAGCTCTTATAAAAAAGACATCCGATCTCAGGAATCAAACCATGTCCACTTTGAACCAAGCCCATTGCGAAGCGTGCCGTGCCGATGCCCCACAAGTCAGCGATGAAGAACTGCCGATCCTGATCAAGCAGATCCCTGACTGGAACATCGAAGTGCGTGACAGCATCATGCAGCTGGAAAAAGTCTTCCTGTTCAAGAATTTCAAGCACGCCCTGGCCTTCACCAACGCCGTCGGCGAGATCTCCGAGGCCGAAGGTCACCACCCGGGTCTGCTGACCGAGTGGGGCAAAGTCACCGTGACCTGGTGGAGCCACTCGATCAAAGGCCTGCACCGCAACGACTTCATCATGGCCGCGCGCACTGACGAAGTGGCCAAGACCGCAGAAGGACGCAAGTAATGCACTTCGACGCCATCGGCCGGGTGCCCGGCGACCCGATCCTCGGCCTGATGGAGGCCTACTCGCAGGATTCCAACCCGCGCAAGTTCGACCTCGGCGTGGGCGTCTACAAGGATGCCCAGGGCCTGACGCCGATTCCCGAAGCGGTGAAAATCGCCGAGGCGCGTCTGGTCGAGAGCCAGGACACCAAGACCTACATCGGTGGCCACGGCAATCCGCTGTTCGGCAAGGTGATCAATGAGCTGGTGCTTGGTGCCGATTCGGCGCTGATCGCCGGGCAGCGTGCCGGCGCCACCCAGACCCCGGGCGGTACTGGCGCCTTGCGTCTGGCAGCGGATTTCATCGCGCAATGCCTGCCGGGCAAAGGCGTATGGCTGAGCAACCCGACCTGGCCGATCCACGAAACGATTTTCGCGGCCGCCGGGGTCAAGATCAGCCATTACCCGTACGTCGGCAGCGACAACCGCCTCGACGTCGATGCCATGCTCGCCGTGCTCAACGAAGTGCCGAAAGGTGATGTGGTGCTGCTGCACGCGTGCTGCCACAACCCGACCGGTTTCGATCTGAGTCACGACGACTGGCACCGGGTGCTGGACGTGGTGCGCAGCCGCAATCTGCTGCCGCTGATCGACTTCGCCTACCAGGGCTTTGGCGACGGTCTGGAGCAGGATGCATGGTCAACCCGGCTGTTCGCCGCCGAGTTGCCTGAGCTGCTGATCACCAGCTCCTGCTCGAAGAACTTCGGCCTGTACCGCGACCGTACCGGTGCGCTGATCGTCTGCGCGAAAACCGCTGACAAGCTCATCGACATCCGCAGCCAGCTGGCGCACATCGCCCGCAACCTGTGGTCGACGCCGCCGGATCACGGCGCGGCCGTCGTCGCAACAATCCTCGCCGACCCGGAGCTGAAACGCCGCTGGGCCGACGAAGTGGAAGCCATGCGTCTGCGTATCGCCCAGTTGCGCAGCGGTTTGGTCGAAGCACTGGAACCGCACGGCCTGCGCGAGCGCTTTGCGCACATTGGCGTGCAACGCGGGATGTTTTCCTACACCGGCCTGTCGCCGGAACAAGTGAAAAACCTGCGTGAGCATCACAGCGTGTACATGGTCAGCTCGGGCCGGGCCAACGTCGCCGGGATTGATGCGACACGTCTGGATCTGCTGGCCGAAGCGATCGCCAGCGTCTGCAAATAACCCCCTCCGTGATCGTTCCCACGCTCTGCGTGGGAATGCATCCCGGGACGCTCCGCGTCCCTGCCGAAGCGGACGCGGAGCGTCCATTGAGGCACTCCCACGCGGACGGTTCGACGCCTCGACGTGGGAACGATCAAGCAAATTTGCCCTGCGTCACCCTGTCGCACTTGTCTAGACAATCCCGCCCGTCGCAACAAGCGGAATTAAAAATCTGTTTGTCATTTTTACTGCTGTATCCTTCGCAGGCTTTCTGAAAGCGCGGATCTACCAGATCTATCAACAGACTTAGCGAGGAGCGCAACCATGCACGAGATTCCCAATCTCCCCTTCCCAAGCCTGCACGTACCTGAGCAGACGACCACGCAACAAGCCGGTGCCCAACAGCCCGAGCCGAAAGAAGCCGCCGAAAGCCGTCCGGCCGACAGCAAAGAGTAAGTAACACCCGCCGTACAGACCGTGTGGAAAGCGCTAACATGCGCTTTCCACACTGCCTGAAGCCGAGCCCGCCATGACCGACGAATCCTTCAACGAACAACAGGCTGAAATCCTCATCGGCGCCACCGAGAAGATGATCGAGATCTGGAGCCGCCTCTCGCCCGAGAAACAAGCCGCCCTGCTCGCCCGTTTCGGCAGCGAAGAAAACGCCCTCGCCGCACTGGTCACCACGCAACTGGTCGCCCCGGCCAAATAGTTTTACTTTTCCCCGCCGCAGCATCGTCCACGCCGGTATCATGAGCAGCCTATCTATTCTGCTCTCCCCGTGGATCGTTACCCATGTCGTCCTCTATGCCAGAACCCCAGCGCCCCCTGGCGGTCACGCTGCAAGTCGTTTCCATCGTCCTGTTCACCTTCATCGGCTACCTGAATATCGGCATTCCGCTGGCCGTGCTGCCCGGCTACGTGCATAGCGACCTGGGCTTCGGCGCGGTCATCGCCGGTCTGGTGATCAGCGTGCAATACCTCGCCACCCTGCTCAGCCGCCCGTATGCCGGCAAGATCATCGACAACAAGGGCAGCAAACGCGCCGTGATGATTGGTCTGGCCGGTTGTGGCTTGAGCGGTGTGTTCATGCTGATTTCGGCCTGGACACCCAACCTGCCGATGCTCAGCCTGATCAGCCTGTTCGTCGGCCGTCTGGTGCTCGGCAGCGCAGAAAGTCTTGTCGGCTCCGGATCGATCGGCTGGGGCATCGGCCGCGTCGGCGCGGCCAACACCGCCAAAGTCATCTCGTGGAACGGCATCGCCAGTTACGGCGCGCTGGCAATCGGTGCGCCGCTGGGCGTGTGGCTGGTCAGCCGCTTCGGTCTCTGGAGCATGGGCGTGAGCATTCTGTTGCTTGCAGCGCTGGGCTTGCTGCTGGCTTGGCCGAAAACCGCCGCGCCGATTGTCGCTGGCGAACGCTTGCCGTTCATGCACGTGCTGGGTCGCGTCTTTCCCCATGGCTGCGGACTGGCGCTGGGCTCGATCGGCTTCGGCACCATCGCCACCTTCATCACCCTGTATTACGCCACCCAGCATTGGGATAACGCGGTGCTGTGCCTGAGCCTGTTCGGTGCCAGCTTCATCGGCGCACGACTGCTGTTCGGCAACCTGATCAACCGTCTCGGCGGCTTTCGCGTGGCGATTGCCTGCCTCTCGGTGGAAACACTGGGCCTGCTGCTGCTATGGCTGGCGCCGGATGCGCACTGGGCATTGGCGGGTGCGGCATTGAGCGGTTTCGGCTTCTCGCTGGTGTTCCCGGCGCTGGGCGTGGAAGCGGTGAACCTGGTGCCGGCTTCCAGCCGTGGCGCGGCGGTTGGCGCCTATTCGTTGTTCATCGACTTGTCGTTGGGGATCACCGGGCCGCTGGCCGGGGCGATTGCGGCGGGCTTCGGTTTTGCCTCGATCTTCCTGTTCGCCGCGATCGCTGCGGTGAGCGGCCTGGCGTTGAGCGTCTATCTGTACCGCCACACATCGAAGTACCGCGAAGACTAGAAATCGACTTTGCCGCGCCCGGCCTTGATGCTGCCGCGCTTGGTCTTCGACTCCAGCCGACGCTTCTTCGAACCCAGCGTCGGCTTGGTTGGACGGCGTTTCTTTTCGATCTTGGTGGCGCTGAGGATCAACTCCGTCAGACGCTCCAGTGCATCGGCGCGATTCTGTTCCTGCGTGCGGTATTGCTGAGCCTTGATGATCAGCACGCCGTCGCTGGTGATGCGCGTGTCGCGAAGCGCCAGCAGCCGCTCCTTGTAGAACTCGGGCAAGGACGAGGCGGGAATATCGAAACGCAGGTGCACGGCGCTGGAGACCTTGTTGACGTTCTGCCCGCCGGCCCCCTGGGCGCGGATGGCAGTCAGTTCGATCTCGGCATCCGGCAGATGCACGTTATTGGAAATCTTCAGCATTGCATTCTCATCGTAGAGCCTGTTTCGCCGTACCTGTAGCGGCTACGGTCAGCTTGACCCTGGGTGTGCTTTCAGTGTCGCGCCTTTTCACTATACACGGCGACTATCAGGCGAAACGGGCAGGCGAAACGGGAAAACGTCCGGGAGAAATGCCCCGTCAACATGGGGGCATTAATCAGTGCCAACGAGCGCCGTACTCCGTAGAATATCGCCACGGCAATGAGCAACCGAGACATGCACCCCTCGATTATTGTTCAAACATTGCACTTACCCTATCAATGCAGGAAGCATATCCATGAGCAATAAAGCAGTTATCGTTTTTAGCGGCGGGCAGGATTCAACAACCTGCTTGATCCATGCCTTGACCCACTACGATGAAATCCACTGCATCACGTTTGACTATGGCCAGCGCCATCGCGCAGAAATTGAAGTTGCACAGCAACTGGCAAAAGAACTTGGTGTGACAATCCACAAGACCATGGATGTGTCACTGCTGAATGAACTGGCCATCAGCAGCCTGACGCGCGACAACATTCCAGTCCCGACCATCAATAGTTCAGGAGAAAGTCTGCCGAGTACTTTCGTGCCCGGCAGGAACATCCTGTTTTTGACTCTGGCTTCCATATATGCGTACCAGGTTCAGGCCAAGACCGTCATTACCGGTGTTTGCGAAACAGACTTCTCTGGCTACCCGGATTGCCGAGATGACTTTGTCAAGGCACTGAACAAAGCCCTTGAACTGGGTATGGATTATAAATTGACCCTGGACACTCCGCTGATGTGGCTGAACAAAGCGGAAACCTGGGCGCTGGCTGATTACCATAACCGGCTGGAGTTTATTCGCGACCAGACACTGACCTGCTACAACGGCATAAAAGGTAACGGCTGCTCCAATTGCGATGCCTGTAATCTTCGTGCCAAAGGCCTGAATGAGTTCCTGAATAACAAAGATCAGGTTGCGCACAGCCTGAAAGCAAAACTGAATTTGAACTGAGTATTCAACTGCACAGCAACAAGCGCTCACCTGGAATGACGGTAACGACCTACCCGGTGAGCGCCACTCTGCATTACTGCGCCTGACTGCCCGTCAAGTATTTCTTGAACAATGCCCTTGCCCCGTAGGCAGGCAAGACATTAAAGAAAGCGAAGCCAACCTTTATCGCAATCTGAACGTAGATCATGTTCAGTATCGCGCTGGTTTCCATCGCGCCATAAAATGCGATGAAGCAGAAAAGAAAGCTGTCGATGATTACCGCAAACAACGTACTTAAAAACACGCGCAAAAACAGGAATCTGGAGTTCGTGAGCTCCTTGATTTTGCACAACAGATACGAGTTGATGTTCTCGGAAACCAGAAACGAAACAGAAGAGGCTACCAGGACAGAAGACAACTGGCTGATAACGTCATTGTAAGGCCCATCGAGTTTCCAACCCGGCAGCCCGGGGAGATGAGTCGTGATGGCCAGCAAAATGATGATTGCCGCATTGCTGATGAAAGCAAAGAGAATCGCTTTTCGCGCCAGTCTGAGACCGAACGTCTCATTCAACAGATCGACGATCAGAAAGGTCAACGGATAAAGAAAGGTACCCGGCGTTACGATAATATCAAAGTATTCCAGATAGATCGGTTTGGTCGCGGCGATACTGGTAAAGATGTACAGCGTAAACAACATGAGGTTCAGAATGATATAAATCATCCAGGAACTCTCATGACGATCATTCAGATCATAGGCAGTGAGCGTCCCTCCCTGGGAATAAAACTTCTTGTACAGGTTTTTGACTTCTATCTTGTTCAGATTGTCCATAATCTCACTATTCAACACTTCACTCAGTTTTATTTTAATAATCTTGCCGGTCGCAATGACCATGATGACGGCCAGGCTTTTTCCATTTTCAAACCCCAATAGCTTGTACTTGCTGTTTTCCATTTCAACACTACAACCCATTAAATCGTTCCTCGATTATATCCCCGACAACATAAATGCGATCCATAGCAACGCTGATCTCTTTGGTTATAAGCAGCCTGTTTGTGATCTTGTCATACACCAGCTTTTCCCTGTCGCCGGTCGACGAACCTTTCTGCACGATCAATAGATCGCCTGGCTCATGTAAACCATTGATCTCGTTTTCCAGCAGCACACCTATCAAGTTGAAGGAGGTGCCGAAATAATAAGTCAACGGGTAAATCGTGGCCAACTCGCCTATCCTTTTATCCAGACTCTGGATAACCAGGCTCTCTTTTATGATAGGCACTGCCGCCGGGTTCATATTCCCCTGCGGAGAAATACTGCTTTCTATTATTTCCTTCTCTTCAAAATCGATCGTTTCTATTTCTTCATAAGAAACGCCAAAAAAATCAGAAATCTTGCGAACCGTGGACTGCTGTACGTTGACCACCTTCCCTTCGAGAATATTATAGATGGTGGTTCGGGTCAGGCCACTGGAGTTGCACAAGGACAGCTGCGTCTCCCCACGACTTTTAATCAAGTACTTGATGTTGTTTTTCAGATTCTCCGATCTTTCTCTTCTGTGCATGAAGTGCTTACCATCCATTTATAACTGTAATTGACATCACACCCCGAGCACTCATTCATGGATCACTCAAGTGAAGTGGGTCATTACAGTTGCATCCGTATCAAAGCCGCGCGCGATCATAGCATCCTCCCTCCTTGAGTGACTAAACGACACCGCATAGTCCAGGTGAGCAAAATCTGTACTGACTTGTTAGTTCTCCTTGTCGTCACCCGTGACACCCGGAAAGTCACGCCTGCCGAGCTGCAGTTTTACACCCTTCAGGGGGACAAAAAGAATCATTTTATTTGAACAATGTTCATTTTTCTGATTAATCTTGTAGCGTTCCCAAGCAAAAAACCTATGATGCATCCGGCGATACTCTCCTCACGGTTACGAGCAGAGGTCATGAAAACCGGCTGTTTATACAGGCTTTAGTTTTGCGCGCATCGCCGCCAGAACACGGATCGGCCTGTATGGCGTTTGGCAGAACATGGACGCAGGTACGCACACGCAAGACCAGGGAAGGCGCGCGGTTGTTCGTTGCGCGCAACAAACAGGGAAGGAATACAGACAATGCCAGTCAATACCGAACAGCTTACGAACCAGGCCGACTTACTGCGACGAGGCCTGGCGGATCTTCGGGCGGAAGACGCCGAACTCGCACAGATCCTCGACGCTGAAGTCACGCGTCAACACCGGACTCTCTCGCTGGTCTCCTCCTCTTGCGCAGTCAAGCCTCGCACTTTGGTGGCATCGGCGTCGGCGCTGGTCAACGTGACGGCCGAGGGCATGCCCGGCAGGCGCTATAACGCCGGGTGCGAGAACGTCACCCGGGTCGAGTCGCTGGCCATCCGAAGAGCCCGGGAGCTGTTCGACGCCCAGTACGCCAACGTGCAGTCACATTCGGCGTCGAACGCCAACTACCAGGTGCTCACCGGCCTGCTTGAGCCGGGGGATACGCTGCTGGGAATGGCCGTCGAACACGGAGGTCATCTCACCCATGGCAACAACGCCGCGTTTTCGGGCGACCACTACAAGGCGATCCAGTACGGCACGACCGCCGAAGGCGTGATCGATTACGACAACGTACGCCGACTGGCCCTCGACCACCGCCCGCGCATTATCATGTGCTGCGCCACCGCCTATTCACAGGTTGTGGACTTCGAACGGTTCCGCGAGATAGCCGATGAGGCCGGGGCCATCCTGCTCGCTGATATTTCGCACATCGCCGGACTGGTTGCCACCGGGCGACATCCGAGCCCGATCAACGTTGCACACGTCACCACGACCTGCACACACAAGCAACTCATGGGCCCCCGCGGCGGCCTGATCCTTTCCGGCCGGGACGCGAACACCAAGGTACCCGGCCTGAGGACGACCTTCAGTCGTGCCCTTGATCAAGCCGTGTTTCCCGGAATGCAGGGCGCGCCGGCCGTCAACATGATCGCGGCCAAGGCGGCGGCACTGGGCTATGCAAGGTCGGCAGAGTTCGACGCCTACATGGCGCGGATCCGGAGCACGGCCGATGAGTTCGCCAGTGCGTTTCAGGCACATGACTACGAGGTCGTGGGCGGGCGCAGTGAGAACCACGCGGTTCTGCTGCGGTTGCGCAGCGGCATCACCGGCGCCATTGCGGAGTCAGCGCTGGAGCACTGCGGGATCATCGTCAACAAACACCGCGTCCCCGGCGAAACCCGATCATCCCTCGTGACCAGTGGGCTGCGCATCGGCACCGGCTCCATCGCGCAACGCCACATCGACGCCCGGGGATGCCGGCAGATTGTCGATCTGATGTGCCGGATTCTGGACAATGTGACGCCGCTCGGCGAGCAGGACTACACGCTGGAGCCCGCGCTGAGGGAGCAATTCCGCTTGCAGACCGAAGCGCTGTGCACGCTGTATCCCATCGCTGACTACGCATAGCAGCTGGAGTGGCTCGCAACTCGGAGAAGCGTCCATAATCTGCAAGCACAAAAAACCCGGCACTTGGCCGGGTTTGTTGTTTCTGCAGCGTCGCTTATTTGGAAGCGCTTGCTGCAGACAGTGCCTGCTGCGCACCACGCTTGTTCTTGATCACGTAGCAGACCCACATGAACACGACCCACACCGGAATCGCGTACACCGAGATCTGGATGCCCGGGATCAGCAGCATCACACCCAGAATGAACGCGACGAACGCCAGGCAGATGTAGTTGCCATACGGGTACCACAGCGCCTTGAACAGCGGCTTCTGGTTGGTCTTGTTCATGTGCTGGCGGAACTTGAAGTGCGAGAAGCTGATCATCGCCCAGTTGATCACCAGCGTTGCAACCACCAGCGACATCAGCAGTTCCAGCGCGTGTTGCGGGATCAGGTAGTTGAGCAGCACGGCCACCAGCGTGACCGCCGCCGAGGCCAGGATCGAACGCACCGGCACGCCGCGCTTGTCGATCTTCGCCAGACCTTTCGGCGCATCGCCCTGCTCAGCCATGCCCAACAACATGCGGCTGTTGCAGTAGGTGCCGCTGTTGTACACCGACAGCGCGGCGGTCAGGACCACGAAGTTGAGGATGTGCGCGGCGGTGCTGCTGCCGAGCATCGAAAACACTTGCACGAACGGGCTGCCGCTGTAGGAGTCGCCCGACGCGTTGAGGGTTTCCAGCAGGCTGTCCCATGGGGTCAGCGACAGCAGGATCACCAGTGCGCCGATGTAGAAAATCAGGATCCGGTAGATCACCTGGTTGATCGCTTTCGGGATCACGGTTTTCGGCTTGTCGGCTTCGGCTGCGGTGAAACCGAGCATTTCCAGACCACCGAAGGAGAACATGATGATCGCCATGGCCATCACCAGACCGCTGACGCCGTTCGGGAAGAAGCCGCCGTGGGACCACAGGTTGCTGACCGACGCCTGCGGACCGCCATGGCCGCTGACCAGCAGATAGCTGCCCAGGGCAATCATGCCGACGATTGCCACGACCTTGATGATCGCGAACCAGAACTCGGCTTCACCGAAGACTTTGACGTTGGCCAGGTTGATCGCGTTGATCAGCACGAAGAAGGCGGCCGCAGTGACCCAGCTCGGGATCTCCGGTGCCCAGTAGTGAATGTACTTGCCGACCGCGGTCAGCTCCGACATGCCCACCAGGATGTACAGGATCCAGCAGTTCCAGCCCGACAGGAAACCGGCAAAGCCGCCCCAGTACTTGTGCGCAAAGTGGCTGAAGGAGCCGGCCACCGGCTCTTCGACGATCATCTCGCCGAGCTGGCGCATGATCATGAAAGCGATGAAGCCGCAGATGGCATAGCCGAGGATCATCGACGGGCCGGCGGATTTCAGCACCCCGGCCGAGCCGAGGAACAATCCGGTACCGATCGCGCCGCCGAGGGCGATCAGTTGAATGTGGCGATTTTTCAGGCCGCGTTTCAGCTCGCCTGATTGCGAGTTTTGTCCACTCATGAAAAAGGTCTCACGCAAGGTTTGATGATGTTCAGTAGACGTTGCTGCAAGGTTGCGATTTCAACCAACCTTGATCAAACCCCAGCGCAGGCACCAGGAATTCAGCTTTTTTACAACGGTCATGCGTCACCTGTTTGTTTTTATCTGTGACGAAATCGAACCCGACACGCTCGTGACGCGACGGAGTGAACAAGACGGATAGCCTTGAGGTATGCGCGATTACGCAGAGGGTCACAGTTAAAACGCGGCGCATTGTACACCGCTAACCCCCTGCTGCCAGACCCCGCTGGATCAGCGTGTCGGTTGCCGGGATTGCGTGTGTCCGCCCCGAGAGGCCCGGGCGGCTGCAAAAATTGAGTCAGGCCTTTGCAGGCCATCGGCGTGGACGATGGAAAATCCGTCCCACGTAGAGAAGTGAAAATGGATATCGGCGTTCATTGCGCCTCCTTCTTGTTATGCACCTGCACGACAGGCATGGGGCGCATCTCACCTCTCAAACGAGCCTGAAACAAGCACGCCAGAGCCCTGCGCAAGGCCCGGCGGGCCTGGCTCCGGCAGATTTTCCTTACAGCCTGACAAAGGCACCCGATTCACGGGACTGCGACGGCTTTTTCGTAAATATTCACTGACAGTGCGTAACGTAAAGTTTCCACTCCAGACCCGTCGAAGCCGGGTGCGACAATTGACGTTAGCTGGCTAACTATTTGAAAGGCCCTAAGTTTTTTGTTTTAAAACAAGAAAAAAACACCCGAAAAAAAGAAATAAAAAGTCCAAAAAAAAACGCCAACCCTGAGGTTGGCGTTTCTGTTTTCAGCTTGAAGCTTGCCGCTTGAAGCTTACAACTGCCTTATTCAGGCTTCTTGCGACCGAAACCCGGACGCTGGCCGGAACCGGCCGGGGCGCCACGACGCTTGCCCGACGGTTTGTCATCGTCAGCCAGTTTGATGCCTGGACGCTTCGGCGCAGGCTTGGCCGGGCGCTTGGTGTCGACTGGACGATCCGCCACCGGCGTACCGCGACCGGCCGGAGCACCACGTTCGCCACGCTCGGTACGGCCATTGGCCGGACGCGGAGCGCGCTCGCCATCACGTGCTGCAGGCTTGCGACCTGGACGCTCGCCTTCGATCTGCGGCTCTCGCACTTGACGCGGGCCGGCAGCCGCCGGTGCACCGTTCGCCGGACGCAGGGTACGCACGCGCTCGGTACGAGCCATCGGGCGCGACGACTTGCGCTGCATGCGGTCGAGCTTGTCTTTGCTCTTGGCGTTCAGTTGCGGCATGGCCACCGGGGTCAGGCCGACTTCAGCACTCAGAATATCGACTTCGTACTGGCTCATTTCGCGCCAGCGGCCCATCGGCAGGTCGGAGTTGAGGAACACCGGACCGAAACGCACGCGCTTCAGACGGCTGACCACCAGCCCCTGGGATTCCCACAGGCGACGCACTTCACGGTTGCGACCTTCCATCACCACGCAGTGATACCAGTGGTTGAAGCCCTCGCCACCCGGTGCCTGTTTGATGTCGGTGAAACGCGCCGGGCCGTCTTCCAGCACAACGCCGGCCTTCAGACGTTCGATCATCTCGTCATCGACTTCACCACGTACACGCACCGCGTACTCACGGTCCATCTCGTAGGACGGGTGCATCAGGCGGTTGGCCAGCTCACCGTCGGTGGTGAACATCAGCAGACCGGTGGTGTTGATGTCGAGACGACCGATGTTGATCCAGCGCCCTTCTTTCGGACGCGGCAACTTGTCGAACACGGTCGGACGGCCTTCCGGGTCGTCACGGGTGCAGATCTCGCCATCGGGCTTGTTGTACATGATCACGCGGCGGACCGACTCGGCAGCCTCTTCACGCTTGATGACCTTGCCATCAATGGTAATTGCATCGTGCATGTCGACGCGCAGGCCGAGGGTGGCGTCTTTGCCGTTGACCTTGATCCGGCCCTGGCTGATCCACGCTTCCACGTCACGGCGCGAGCCGACGCCGATACGGGCGAGGACTTTCTGCAGTTTTTCGCCTGCTGGGCCGATTTCCTGGTCGTCTTTCTGGTTGTCACTCATCTGGGCACCTCCCGGTGTGATCTGTTCAGCGGCTCAGGATTGAGCCCGCTGAAACGTTGAAATCTGGGTTTTCGGGCGAAGGGATCGCCGAAGGGTCGCGAATCATACGCGGATGTGGTCGCGCGCGCATCAGAGACTAGTCGATCAGGGCAAGGTTATTTCTTTTTCCGCCGACCGGTGGCACCGAGCTTGATCAGACGCAGCGAAGCTTCGGCGAGCACCGTGCGCTTGTCGTCCTTGTCGAGTTTCTTCCAGGCCCTGATCTCGCGCTTGCTGCGACCGCAGCCAAGGCAAACGTCGTCGCTGAACTTGCAGAGGCTGATGCACGGGTCTTTGGTTGAGTTCATGCTCAATCTTCGAACTCGCGGCGTTCGGCTTCGATGGCCTCGGCCAGTGCCCGGGCTTCGGCTTCTTCTTCGCTCAGTTCTTCCTCAGGTTCTGGTGCGGATTGTTCGAGGCGGGCGACGGCGGCCAGCAGTTTTTCCCGGGCTTCGGCCACGCCGAGCACATCGTCTTCCTGCTCGGGCTCGGGCTCGGGCTCAAACTCAGGCTCAAATTCCGATTCAGGCTCAAAATCGGCCTCCGGCTCTGCTTCGGGCTCGACCGGCGCTTCGACCGAATCGGACTCAAACCCCGACGGCATCGGCTCGCCATCCGCAACATCACGCAGCAGATCGTCGAAGTCGGTCTTGATCCCCTCCTCCATGCTGTCCAGTTCCAGCAGCAGCGTGTGGAAACTGGTTTCCTCCTTCGGCTCTTCCGGCTCGGCGCTGGCATCTGCCAGTTCCTGCAAGCCCGGCGGCACCGGAGCGTCGTCGAAGTCGAGCACCGGATCCGGCTCGATCTCACGCAACTCGGCCAGCGGCGGCAGCTCGTCGAGGCTCTTGAGGTTGAAGTGATCGAGGAACAGCTTGGTGGTGGCGAACATCGCCGGTTTGCCCGGCACGTCGCGGTAACCGACGATGCGGATCCACTCACGCTCCATCAGCGTCTTGACGATGTTGGTGTTGACCGCCACACCCCGCACGTCTTCGATCTCGCCCCGGGTGATCGGCTGGCGATAGGCAATCAACGCCATGGTTTCCAGCAGCGCTCGGGAATAACGCTGCGGGCGCTCTTCCCACAGTCGGCCGACCCATGGCGCGAACTTCTCGCGAATCTGCAGGCGATAGCCGGAGGCAACCTCCACGAGCTCGAACGCACGCCCCTCGCAGGACTTGCCGAGCAGGGTCAGGGCTTTCTTGAAGACCGGCGGCTCCGGCCGTTCGCCTTCCTCGAACAACTCGTACAGGCGCTCAAGGGTTTGCGGCTTTCCCGAGGCCAACAGAAAGGCTTCAAGCAGGGGCGCCAGCTCGCGGGGTTCACTCAGGTTCATATCGGGACTCGTTATTCGGCTCGGGCTCGCACGTGGATCGCGGCGAACGGCTCATTCTGCACCAGCTCGACCAAGGATTCCTTGACCAGTTCAAGGATCGCCATGAAGGTCACCACCACACCGAGCCGGCCTTCCTCGGCGGTGAACAGCTCGACGAACGGCACAAACCCGGCCCCCTTGAGCCGTTCCAGCACATCGCTCATGCGTTCGCGGGTGGACAGTGCCTCGCGGCTGACCTGATGGCTTTCGAACATGTCGCCACGGCGCAGCACTTCGGCCATGGACATCAATATTTCTTCCAGCGCCACGTCCGGCAACAGCTTGCGCGCCCGGGCTTCCGGGGCGTCGAGCTTGGGCACGATCACGTCGCGACCGACCCGACTCAGACCGTCGATGCCTTCGGCAGCGGCCTTGAAGCGTTCGTATTCCTGCAGGCGACGGATCAGTTCGGCGCGCGGGTCGTCCTCTTCCTCTTCGACGGTTTCGGCCCGGGGCAGCAGCATCCGCGACTTGATCTCGGCCAGCATCGCCGCCATCACCAGATACTCGGCGGCCAGCTCCAGGCGCACCGACTGCATCAACTCGACATAGCCCATGTACTGGCGGGTGATTTCCGCCACCGGGATGTCGAGGATGTTGATGTTCTGCTTGCGGATCAGGTACAGCAGCAGGTCAAGCGGGCCTTCGAAGGCTTCGAGGAAGACTTCCAGGGCGTCCGGCGGGATGTACAGGTCCAGCGGCATTTCCGTGACGGCCTGGCCATAGACCATGGCAAACGGCAGTTCCTGCTGGGCACCGGCCTGGGGATCAACGGTTTCCACTGCGGACATTCAGGCCTCGACCATGAACGGAGCCGGATCGCCGCAACCGACGCGGACCACTTCCGGATCGTCGCCCGTCAGGTCGATCACGGTGGAGGCCTTGATGCCGCCGAAACCGCCGTCGATGATCAGGTCGACCTGATGCTCGAGCAACTGGCGCATTTCGTACGGATCGCTCAGCGGGTCTTCATCGCCGGGCATGATCAGGGTCACGCTCATCAGCGGCTCGCCCAGTTCGGCGAGCAACGCCAAGGCGATCGGATGGCTCGGCACCCGCAAGCCGATGGTGCGCTTCTTCGGATGCAGCAACAGCCGTGGCACTTCGCGGGTGGCGTTGAGAATGAAGGTGTAAGGTCCCGGCAGATGGGCTTTCAGGATGCGAAAGGTGCCGGTGTCGATCTTGGCGTAATTGCCCAGTTGCGACAGGTCGCTGCAGATCAGCGCGAAGTTGTGCTTTTCGTCGAGCTGACGCAGGCGTCGAACGCGCTCGATGCCATTCTTGTCGCCGATCTGGCAACCGATTGCGTAGGAAGAGTCCGTTGGATAGACCACCACCCCGCCTTTGCGGATGATTTCGACGGCCTGTTTGATCAGGCGCGCTTGCGGGTTTTCCGGATGGATCTGGAAAAATTGACTCACATTCTCTACCTGTTCAGACGGCGGCAATAACTGTGTCATGTTTGAACCGACACCACAGGGGTGGAAGGTCCTCCGGCACCGGCCGGTACTGGCCGATCTCGGACCAGCCACCAGGGCCATGGAAATCACTGCCGGCGCTGACCAGCAGACCGAACTCACGGGCAAGGATTGCAAGGCTGCCCACCTGTTCCGCAGGCTGATGACCGTTGACCACTTCGATCGCATGCCCGCCCGCTTGAATATAGTCGGCAATCAGCTTTCGGCGCTTGCTGCGCGTGAAATCGTAGTGCCAGGGATGCGCCAGACTGACCCACGCCCCGGCGGCGCGCAGCGTGCCGACGGTGTCTTCGAGGGTCGGCCAGTGTTGCTTGACGTCCCCCAGCTTGCCGGCGCCGAGCCATTTGCGAAACGCCTCGGCGCGATCCTTTACAAAACCTTCACGCACCATCCAGTCGGCGAAATGCGGACGGGCCGGCGCGTTGCCGCTGTCCCCCAGTTCCTGCTGGATCTGCCGTGCGCCGTCGAGCGCATTCGGCATGCCCTTGAGGGCGAGCTTGCGGCTTATTTCTTCAGACCGTAGCCAGCGGCCATCGTGCAGCTTCGCAATCGCCTCGACCAACGGCGCGGCGTTGACGTCGAAGCCGTAACCCAGCACATGAATGGTCGCGCCGCCCCAGGTGCAGGACAGCTCGACGCCGTTGACCAGTTGCATCCCCAGCTCCGTGGCCGCAATGCGCGCTTCGGCAAGGCCTTCGAGGGTATCGTGATCGGTCAGGGCCAGGACTCGCACGCCGTTCTCGAACGCACGCGCAACCAGTGCCGCAGGCGCCAGGGCGCCATCGGAGGCCGTGCTGTGGCAGTGCAAATCAACATTCACGGGGATGTGTAACCTCAAATCAGCTGGCGCTATCGCGCGCCCATATGTTTGTTATTATGCCGCCACATCCAGCTTCTGGCTCTCACTGTGAAACAATTCATCGATTTCATCCCGCTTCTGCTGTTCTTCATCGCCTACAAACTCGATCCACGCACCGTCGACGTCGCCGGTCATGAGTTGACGGTGGGCGGCATTTACAGCGCCACCGCCGTGCTGATCATCAGCTCCCTGGTGGTCTACGGCGCGCTCTTCATCAAGCAGCGCAAGCTGGAAAAGAGCCAGTGGCTGACCCTGATCGCCTGCCTCGTGTTCGGCAGCCTGACCCTGGCCTTCCACAGCGAAACCTTCCTGAAATGGAAAGCCCCGGTGGTCAACTGGCTGTTCGCCCTGGCCTTCATCGGCAGCCACTTCATCGGTGATCGTCTGCTGATCAAGCGCATCATGGGCCACGCGGTGAGCTTGCCGGACGTGGTCTGGACCCGTCTGAACATCGCCTGGATCTGCTTTTTCCTGTTCTGCGGTGCGGCCAACCTGTTCGTCGCCTTCACATTCCAGAGCTATTGGGTCGACTTCAAGGTGTTCGGCAGTCTGGGCATGACCGTGCTGTTCATCATCGCCCAAGGCATTTACATGTCGCGGCACCTGCACGACGCCGATACCACAACACCAAAAACCGAGGACTGACATGCTCTACGCAATCATTGCCACCGACGTCGCCAACTCCCTGGACGCGCGTCTCGCCGCCCGCCCGGCGCACCTTGAACGCCTGCAAGTGCTCAAGGGCGAAGGCCGCATCGTCCTGGCCGGCCCGCACCCGGCCGTCGACAGCAATGATCCGGGCGCTGCGGGTTTCACCGGCAGCCTGATCGTCGCCGAATTCGACTCCCTGAGCGCTGCGCAAGCCTGGGCCGATGCCGATCCGTACATCGCCGCCGGTGTCTACGCCAATGTTGTCGTGAAGCCGTTCAAGCAAGTTCTGCCGTAACTTTCCCCCGCCCGTGTCTCCACGCGATGAACCTTGTCGGTTCATCGCGTTCTCAATCGCTCATTATTCTCGTTTGCCGGCCGACAACCTGCCCAATATCCATTTGGTAACAGGAGTCGCGATGCGCAAGGGTCCGTTGTGTCTGATGTTGGTCACGTTGTCGATCGTGGCGCCCGCCCATGGTGTAGAAACCACCGAAAGCGGCAACTCCACGCCGCTTTCGTTGAGCGCCGGCAGCCAGATCACCGAGTTGCAGCAGCGCCTGAAGGCCAGCGAGCAGCAGCGGGAAGAACTGAGCAAACAACTGCAAGATGCCGACAACACCCGTGAAAGCGCCCAGCTTGCCCGGTTGCGCCAAGAGAACCAGCGCCTGAAGCTGCAACTCAAGGAAGCCCAGGCCAGCCCGCTGCCGCGCCTGCTGACCGAACAGCAGCAATGGTTCGTCACCGGTGCCGGGGTAGCGCTATTGGCCCTGCTCTGCGGTATCTTTGCCAGTGGTGCAAGTCGAAAACGTCGACAATGGCTAAATTGAGTGAGTCATGAGCGAGCTGTTACTGATTGATGATGACGAGGAGCTGTGTGAGCTCCTGAGCAGTTGGCTGAGCCAGGAAGGCTTTCAGGTCCGTGCGTGTCACGACGGCCAGAGCGCCCGCAAGGCACTGGCCGAAACCGCGCCCGCTGCCGTGGTGCTGGACGTGATGCTGCCCGATGGCAGCGGTCTGGAACTGCTCAAGCAACTGCGCAACGACCACCCCGATCTGCCGGTGCTGATGCTCTCGGCACGCGGCGAGCCGCTGGATCGCATCCTCGGCCTGGAGCTGGGCGCCGACGATTACCTGGCCAAACCGTGCGACCCGCGCGAACTCACCGCGCGCCTGCGCGCCGTGCTGCGCCGCAGTCATCCGGCGGCCGTCTCGACCCAACTTGAGTTGGGTGATTTGAGTTTCAGCCCGGTGCGTGGCGTGGTCAGCATCGACGAGAAGGAATTCACCCTCACCGTTTCCGAGAGCCGCCTGCTCGAAGCCCTGCTCAAGCAACCCGGCGAGCCGCTGGACAAACAGGAACTGGCGCAGATCGCCCTCGGCCGCAAGCTGACCCTGTACGACCGCAGCCTGGACATGCACGTCAGCAACCTGCGCAAGAAGATCGGCCCCCACGCCGACGGCCGCCCGCGCATCGTCGCCCTGCGCAGCCGCGGCTACTATTACAGCCTCTGAATCCCCGCACCCGGACGCTTTGTCAGTTTGATGACAAAGCGTCTTTACCCAAGCTTTACCCAGCACTGACCGCCGCTGACCTTGATCTCCGTAATCTGGACTCATCCGGAACGTACCGGGAACGAGACAAGGAGATACACCATGCGCAAGACTCTTATCGCTCTGATGTTCGCTGCCGCTCTGCCAACCGTCGCCATGGCCGTGCCGCAGGATGGTGGCCCGATGGGTGGGCCGGACGGTGGCTGGCGCCACGGCGGTCAGATGCACGGCATGCACGGCAAAGGCCCGTACAGCCAGTTGGACCTGTCCCGCGAACAGCGCGAGCAGATCCGCAAGATCATGGGCGAGCAGATGCACGAACGTAAGCAGACGGTCGAGAAATACCTGGAGAAACTCTCGCCAGCCGACCAGAAAGCCATGAAGGACGAGATGGCGGCCAACCACAAGAAAGCCGAATCCGATGTCCGCGCCGTGCTGAAGCCGGATCAACAGAAGAAATTCGACGAGATCCAGAAGAAACAGGCCGAGCGTCGCGCCGAATGGGCTGAATTCAAGGCCTGGAAAGCGCAACAGCCGCAAAAGGCGCAATAATGCTCTAGCGTCACGCCCCAACCCAACGGCTCACCGCCGTTGGGTTTTCTTTGTTTGAGGACTTTCCGTGCGTTCATTGTTCTGGCGTATTCTCGCAAGCTTCTGGCTGGCCATCGCTCTGGTTGCAGGGCTTTCCATTCTGCTGGGGCACATGCTCAACCAGGACGCGTGGATCCTCAGCCGCCATCCGGGCCTCAACACCCTGGCCGCCGACTGGACGCAGACCTACGAAGCCCAGGGCGAAGACGCTGCCCAGGACATCCTCGAACAACGCAAACGCCAATATCACATCGACGTGCAAGTGCTGAACGAAAGCGGCGACCCGGTGGTGCGCGGCACCTTCCCCCGTCGCGCAGCCGCCTTCGAAGCACGGCAGAACAACGACGACCGACGCCTGCCATGGCGACGTCTGACCGATGAATTCACCAGCGAAAAAAGCGGCGACACCTACCTCTTTATCTACCGCATCCCGCACCCGGAACTCGACGCCTGGCACCGCGAAAGCCTGCTCTGGCCATTGAGTGCGCTGGGAATCGCGCTGGTGGTGCTGACCCTGTTCAGCCTGCTGGTGACCTTCTCCATCACCCGTCCGCTCAGCCGTTTGCGCGGGGCGGTGCACGATCTGGGACAAACCACCTATCAGCAGAACAGCCTGGCGAAACTGGCCAACCGCCGCGATGAGTTTGGCGTGCTCGCCAACGATTTCAACCGCATGGGCGCACGCCTGCAAAGCCTGATCGGCAGTCAGCGCCAGTTGCTGCGCGACGTGTCCCACGAGTTGCGTTCACCGCTGGCACGGCTGCGCATCGCGCTGGCATTGGCCGAACGGGCGAGCCCGGAAGAACGGGAAAAGCTCTGGCCACGCCTGACCCGCGAGTGCGATCGGCTGGAAGCGTTGATCAGTGAAATCCTGGTACTGGCGCGGGTCGACGCCGACAACGCCAGCGCCGAAGCCGTGGATCTGAATGCCCTGCTGGGCTCTCTGCAAAAGGACGCACAACTCGGTTCGCCCGAGCAGACCGTTCGCCTGGAGGCCGAGCCGCAACTCAACATGACGGGGTGGCCGACCATGATCGAGCGCGCCGTGGACAACCTGCTGCGCAATGCTCAGCGCTTCAACCCGGTGGGGCAGTCGATTGAAATGCAGGCTTCACGTCAGGGCGAGCGAATCGTGGTCAGCGTGCGCGACCACGGGCCGGGGGTGCAGGCCGAGCATTTGAGCCAGTTGGGCGAACCGTTTTATCGGGCGCCGGGGCAAACCGCTGCCGGGCATGGCCTGGGCCTCGCGATCGCCCGGCGAGCGGCCGAGCGACATGGCGGGACACTGGTGCTGGCCAATCACCCGCAGGGCGGATTTGTGGCCAGTCTTGAGTTGCCGCTGGAACCGGGGGCCGTTGTCCAGCCCTGATGTCAGTTGCAGCGTCAGGCTTTACCCGGCCAGGCACTGACAAACTCAGCCAGATCAACCTTCTCGGCTACCCGCGGTTCTTTCTGCGGCGTACCGAGATAAAGGAACGCAATCACCTCCTCGCCATCCGTCAGCCCCAAACCCTTGGCGACATGTT
Organism: Pseudomonas sp. GW821-FHT02C04; assembly: GCF_059421845.1. Classification (NCBI taxonomy): domain Bacteria; kingdom Pseudomonadati; phylum Pseudomonadota; class Gammaproteobacteria; order Pseudomonadales; family Pseudomonadaceae; genus Pseudomonas; species Pseudomonas sp. GW821-FHT02C04. The sequence continues at coordinate 210,867 of NZ_JBWKVT010000003.1, forward strand.
TCGAGTAAGCCAGATCACCGGTGCGCCATACCGCGCCAATCCCCTGCGCGTAGGCCGCCAGCAGAATCCCGTGCGCCGCACAGCCCGCCGCCAGCAATTGTTCAGCCTTCGGGTATTTGACGTGTTCCTGCAACTTGGCGATGACCACCACCACCAGCGGCGCCCGCAGCGGGCCGTTGCGCGCCTTGTCGATCATCGCTTCGGTGACTTCGCCTTCCTGCATCTGCGCCGCTTCGGCCAGCAACTCGCCCATCTGCTCACGCGCCGCGCCTTCGACGGTCAGGAAGCGATACGGCTGCAAATGGCCGTGATCCGGTGCACGGGTCGCGGCGGCAAACAGCACTTCGCGCTGTTCGGCGGTGGGGGCCGGATCGATCAGTCGTGGAACGGAAACACGGTTGAGCAAAGCGTCGAGAGCCTGCATCGGCCACCTCCTGAAAAAAATGTCCGGCTATTCTAGCTGCAAGTGATCCGGCCGCGTCGGTTTACATGCCTTGCCCCGCAGGTAGAATGGCGCCCTTCCTACATCAGCCCGAGCGGACTTCATGGCGTTGCCGACCTTACGGATCATTGGTTTCATCATCGGCATCTTCCTGATCACCCTGGCCATCGCCATGGTCGTGCCCATGGCCACCCTGGTGATTTTCGACCGCACCGGCGATCTGCCGTCGTTCCTCTGGGCGAGCATGATCACCTTCCTCGCCGGCCTCGCGCTGGTGATTCCCGGGCGCCCGGAACACATTCACCTGCGTCCCCGCGACATGTACCTGCTGACCGTCACCAGTTGGCTGGTGGTGTGCATTTTTGCCGCGCTGCCGTTTCTGCTGACCCAGCACATCAGTTACACCGACTCGTTCTTCGAAAGCATGTCCGGCATCACGGCCACCGGCTCGACCGTATTGAGCGGGCTGGACACCATGTCCCCGGGCATCCTGATGTGGCGCTCGCTGCTGCACTGGCTCGGCGGCATCGGCTTCATCGGCATGGCGGTGGCGATTCTGCCGCTGCTGCGTATCGGCGGCATGCGCCTGTTCCAGACCGAATCCTCGGACCGCTCGGAAAAGGTCATGCCCCGCTCGCACATGGTGGCGCGGCTGATCGTGGCGGCGTACGTGGGCATCACCATTCTCGGCAGCCTGGCGTTCTGGTGGGCGGGCATGAGCCCGTTCGATGCGATCAACCACGCGATGTCGGCGATCTCCACTGGCGGTTTCTCGACCTCCGACCAATCCCTGGCCAAGTGGACGCAACCGGCGGTGCACTGGGTGGCAGTGGTGGTGATGATCCTCGGCAGCCTGCCGTTCACCCTGTACGTGGCGACGCTGCGCGGCAATCGCCGGGCGCTGATCAAGGATCAACAGGTGCAGGGTTTGCTCGGCATGTTGCTGGTGACCTGGCTGGTGCTCGGCACCTGGTACTGGTGGACCACCAACCTGCATTGGCTGGACGCATTGCGCCATGTGGCGCTGAACGTGACGTCAGTGGTCACCACCACGGGGTTTGCGCTGGGCGACTACAGCCTGTGGGGCAATTTCTCGCTGATGCTGTTCTTCTATCTGGGCTTCGTCGGCGGTTGTTCCGGCTCGACGGCGGGCGGGATCAAGATCTTCCGTTTCCAGGTCGCCTACATCCTGCTCAAGGCCAACCTTAACCAGCTGATTCACCCGCGCGCGGTGATCAAGCAGAAGTACAATGGTCATCGCCTCGACGAGGAAATCGTCCGGTCGATCCTGACGTTCTCGTTCTTCTTCGCCATTACCATCTGCGTGATCGCCCTGCTGCTGTCGCTGCTGGGCGTGGACTGGATGACCGCGTTGACCGGCGCCGCCAGCACCGTGTCCGGTGTCGGCCCGGGGCTGGGCGAAACCATCGGCCCGGCCGGCAACTTCGCCAGCCTGCCGGATGCGGCCAAGTGGATTCTGTCGTTCGGCATGCTGCTCGGCCGACTGGAGATCATTACGGTGTTTGTGCTGTGTATTCCGGCATTCTGGCGTCACTGATCGCGTTCGGCGCCTCCAGCAACCGCGCCCGGTAATCGCCGGGCGTGGTGTCGAACCAGCGGCGGAAGGCACGGAAGAAATTGCTCGGGTCGGCGAACCCCAGCAGATAGGCGATCTCCAGCAAGGTCATGCTCGGCTGCGCCAGGTATTGCTCGGCGAGCTCTCGGCGCGTGTCGTCGAGCAACTGCTGAAAACTGGTGCCCTCCTCCTGCAACCGCCGTTGCAAGGTGCGCTGCGACAAGTGAAGGGTCTGCGCCACCGTATCGCGCTTGGGCTCGCCCTGAGGCAACAGACGGCACAACACCTGGCGCGCTTTGTGGGTCACGCGGCTTTCGGAAAACCGCGCCAGATATTCCCCGGCAAACCGGTCGTGCAGCAGCGCCATCGCCTCGTTGGCGGTGGGCAGCGGCGCCTCCATGTCGGCGCGTTCGAAGATCAGCGCGTCATACGGCGCGTTGAACACCAGCGGAGCATGGAAGGCTTGTTTGTAGGGTTGAAGATCATCGGGCTCGTCGCCCTGCACCAGCACTTTGCGTGGGTGCAACGTGCGCCCGGTCAGCCAGCCGCACAGCGCCAGTGCGCAGGCCAGCGAGGCTTCGGCACTTTGCCGGGTCGGCGGCAGATGATCGCCGTGCACCGTCAGAATCAGCGCATAACCTTCGTCGAGCAGACGAAAACTCAAGTCGGCACTTTCGGCAATGATCCGCTGATAACGCACCAGTCGCTGAAAACCTTCGGCCAGTGTGTTGCTGGACATCAGCGCGTAGCCCGCGACATGAAACGAGGCCGGTCGCACTACTTTGCCCATGTTCAGACCGATGGCGGGATTGCCGGACAGCTCGACCGCCCGTTGCCAGAGTCGGGTCATGGAATCCTGCGGGAAGCGTGCGTCCGGATCCTCCAGCGCCGCGTAGTCGAGCCCCAGCTGTTTGAACAGAACCCGGCAATCCAGGCCGTCCATTTCCAGTGCTTTGACAATCCCCATCGCCCAGCTTGCAGATGTCGTTCGTTCGCTCATGGCGTTTTTTCTTGGATGACATGGTGAGCCGCATACTACGGCCGATTTCCCAAGGATAGTAAAGTGGCGCCGATTGTCACTGGCCGACGCCAATGATCACTCTAGACTCAAATAAGCTACCCGCCGAACAACTTGCAATCAGAACAATAACCACAGAGATCGCGGTCGTGGAAACCATCAAGCCTTTCAACAGCTTCGCCGAGTTCTATCCGTATTACCTCAGCGAACACAGCAACAGCACCTGCCGTCGCCTGCATTTCATCGGGACGACGCTGGTGATCTTCATTCTCGCGATGACCATCGCCAAGGGCGCCTGGCTACTGTTGCTGGCCCTGCCGCTGGCCGGCTACAGCTTCGCCTGGGTCGGCCATTTCTTTTTCGAGAAGAACCGGCCGGCAACATTCCAGCATCCGTTCTACAGCCTGCTGGGGGATTTCGTCATGTACCGCGACATGATTCTGGGCCGCGTGGCGTTCTAGAAACCCTGACCAAGAGGATTGCCGATGAATGCCACTGCCCGTTTCACCCATATGAAGGACGGCACGCAGGAAGACTGGGCGATCATCGCGGCGGACTTCAGCGCCTACGCCCGTCAACTGCCGGGCCGGATCATGGCGCACCTGAAATTGCTCGAAGGTGATTTCGGCGGGTTTCCGGTGGATCGCCTGACCCACTCGCTGCAAACCGCCACCCGCGCCTGGCGCGATGGGCGCGACGAGGAATACGTGGTCTGCGCCCTGCTCCACGACATCGGCGACACCCTTGGCTCCTACAATCACCCGGACATCGCCGCCGCCATTCTCAAGCCGTTCGTCAGCGCCGAAAATCTGTGGATGGTGGAAAAGCACGGGATCTTCCAGGGCTACTACTTCTTCCATCACCTGGGCATGGATCGGCACCTGCGCGAGCAGTTCAGCGGTCATCCGCAATATCAGGCGACCGCGGAGTTCTGCGCGAAATACGACGCGGCAGCGTTCGACCCGGACTACGACACGCTGCCGCTGAACTTCTTCGAACCGATGATGGAACGCCTGTTCGCCCGGCCGAAGAACTCGATCTACAAGGCCGCGATGGAAGAACACGCCCCGGCCTGAGTTGATCTGGACACTCAGGCCAGCTCGGCAACCTTGGCCGCTTTCAGTTCGGCCTCCCGCGCCTGCGCATCGGCCAGGCGATACAGCTCGATCGTGCCGTCCCAGTGTTCGATCAGCGCCGTGCACGACTCCACCCAGTCACCGCAATTGAGGTAATCCACCTCGCCGACCTTGCGGATCTCGGCGTGGTGAATGTGCCCGCAGACCACACCGTGCAACTCACGCTTCACGCATTCATGGGCGATGGCTTCTTCGAAGTCGCTGATGAAGCTCACCGCCGTCTTCACCTTGTGCTTGAGATAGGCCGACAGCGACCAATAGCCGTAACCGTATTTCGCCCGCCAGTGATTGAGCCAGCGATTGAGGGTCAGGGTGAATTCGTAGGCCGAGTCGCCGAGAAAGGCCAGCCAGCGGTGATAACGGGTGATCACGTCGAACTGGTCGCCGTGGATCACCAGCAAATGCCGGCCATCGGCCGTGACGTGCACCGCTTCGTCGACCAACTGGATGTTGCCCAGGATCAGTTTCGAATAGCGACGCAGGAATTCGTCATGGTTGCCAGTGACGTAAATCACCTCGGTGCCGCGCTTGCTCATGGTCAGCAAGCGGCGGATCACGTTGGTGTGCGCCTGGGGCCAGTACATGCCGCCGCGCAGTTTCCAGCCGTCGATGATGTCGCCGACCAGGTAGATCTTGTCGGCGTGATAGCCCTTGAGAAATTGCGACAGATGCTCGGCCTGGCAATCCCGCGTGCCCAGGTGCACGTCGGAAATCCACAAGGTGCGAACCCTTTGTTTACGACTGGGTCTGGCGAGCTCGGCGCTGGTCATGGGCAACCCTCTGCGATGTTTTCGCCACTGTGCGCGAGCCCGGTTAATCGACCATGACAGGCGTGCGTCAGTCTTGTGACAAACGCGTCGCCCCTGCGCCGGTGTAGACTGGCAGCTCGCCCGGAGACCGCCATGCCACCGATCCTGACCCTGCGCCATTACACCCACGACCTGATCGTCCACAGTCACGACCACGCGCAACTGGTGTTCGGCCTGTCCGGCGCGCTGGATTTCGAAGTCGAAGGGCATGGCAGCCAGGTATTGCAGCAGAGCTTCGTGGTGATTCCTTCCGGCGCGCATCACGCCTGCGGCAGCCCCAAGGGCAGCCGCTGTCTGGTGCTGGACGTGCCCGACGAGCAATGGCTGACCCGTTCGCTGGGCGATCACGCCGAGGCCAGCCGCCGCCTGCTGGACAGCGCCGCGCGTCTGTCGCTGGATGCCGGCCAGGGCCAACTGGTCAATTGGCTGGCGAACAGTCCGGTGGACGATCCGTTGATTGCGCAACAAGGCGCGGTGTTGTTGCTGGCCAGCCTGAATCACGCGCAACCTGCCGAGGTCTGCGCCCGTCGCCTGCCCTACGCGGCCCTCGATGCGCACATCGAGCAGTACGCGGCCTATCCGCTGCAAGTCGCGGATCTGGCGCGTGTCGCCGGGCTATCCAGCGCCAGATTGCATGCGCGGTTCGTCGCCGAATGCGGGCAGACACCCATGGACTACATTCGCAGTCGACGGCTGCATAAGGCCGTCACGCTGTTGCGGGAAACCATGCTACCCATCGGGGAAGTGGCCAGCCGTGTCGGCTATGGATCGCAAAGCGCGTTCTCGGCCGCCGTCCTGCGTGAGTTTGGTACCTCTCCTACACAATTGCGACGCGAGGCTGACGACAAAAGTCGATAGTCTGCCGACAGACTTTTCAGCCGCTACACGCTTCAATGTGTGCCTGAAATGGTGTTTGAAAAAAGGACTGCAATGACTCCCCGTACTGCCCTCGGCGCCCTGCATATCGGCGCATTGATGTTCGGCCTGACCGGCGTCTTCGGCAAACTCGCCGCCGCAACGCCGGCGGTCATCGTCTTTGGACGGGCCGCCTTTGCCGTTCTTGCGCTGGCGTTCTTTGCCCGTTTCGCCAGCCAGCACGGCTGGCAAAAACTGCAAGCCGTGGACTGGCGAAGACTGGCCCTGAGCGGTGTGCTGTTGGCCGGTCACTGGGTGAGTTTCTTCATTGCCGTGAAGGTTGCCGGCGTCGCGGTGGCCACTCTGGGTTTCGCCAGTTTCCCGGCCTTCACGGTCATCCTCGAAGGGTTGATCTTCCGCGAACGCATCCGTGCCAACGAAATCATTCTGGTGGCGCTGGTCAGTGTCGGTCTGGTGCTGGTGACCCCGGCGTTCGACCTGGCCAGCGGCGCCACTACCGGCCTGCTTTGGGCGATCCTCTCCGGCCTGCTGTTTTCCCTGCTGTCGCTGACCAACCGTGCCAGTTCCGGGCGCATCCCGGCAGTGCAGGCAGCGCTGTGTCAGAACGTGGTGGTAGCGCTGTGTCTGCTGCCGGTGGCGGCGCCGCAACTGAGTGAAGTGCGCGCCATCGACTGGCTGTGGATCGCCCTGCTCGGTGTGTTCTGTACCGGCGTCGCCCACAGCCTGTTCGTCGCCAGTCTCGCCGTGATCAAGGCGCGAACTGCGGCGGTGGTGTTCGCCATGGAGCCGGTTTACGGCATTACCGTCGCGTGGCTGCTGTTCGATGAAAACCCGACTCTGCGGATGCTGCTCGGCGGCGCGCTGATCATCGTCGCCATCGTTGTGTCGAGCCAGATGTCAGGCAGCGCCAGCAAAAAAACGGTGGAGGCCGAGGCTGCATCTCACTGAGTGCGGTCGTTGTGGCCGAGGTCGCGGTCAGGGTCGATCTGGTCGCGGACTCGCTGCTTGAGCACCTTGGCCTCGGGGAAGCCACCGTCGGCCTTGCGCTCCCAGATCTGCACATCGTTGCAACTGATGTGAAAGATCCCGCCGGTGCCCGGCACCAGTGACACTTTGCCAAGGTCGTCGCCAAAAGTACTGAGCAACTCCTGCGCCAGCCACGCGGCGCGCAGCAGCCACTGGCACTGCGTGCAATAAGTGATGACGATTTCCGGTTTTGTGGCGGTCATGATCGTTGAAACTCCTGAGCCAGAGGGCGCCGCTATAATAGCCGGCTTTAACGCTTGCCCCGAGACTCACAATGCGTCGTCTGCTGATCTGCCTTTTGCTTGGTTTCCTTCCTCTGTTCGTTCATGCCAGTGAAGCGCCGCGACCGAAAGTCGGCCTGGTGCTGTCCGGCGGTGCGGCCCGCGGGCTGGCGCACATCGGCGTGCTCAAGGCGCTGGAAGAGCAAGGCATCAAGATTGATGCGATTGCCGGCACCAGCATGGGCGCAGTGGTCGGTGGCCTCTACGCCTCGGGTTACAAGATCGACGAACTGGAAAAACTCGCCCTGAGCATCGACTGGCAGCAGGCCCTGTCCGATGCTCCACCCCGGGAAGACGTACCGTTTCGGCGCAAGCAGGATGACCGCGATTTTCTGGTGAAGCAGAAACTGAGCTTTCGCGACGACGGCAGCCTCGGCCTGCCACTGGGGGTGATTCAGGGACAGAACCTGGCGTTACTGCTGGAAAGCCTGCTGGCCCACACCAGCGACACCCGTGATTTCGACAAGCTGCCGATCCCGTTCCGCGCCGTGGCCACCGACATCGCCAACGGCGAAAAAGTTGTGTTTCGCAAAGGCCATCTGCCCCAGGTGATCCGCGCCAGCATGTCGATCCCGGCGGTGTTCGCCCCGGTCGAGCTCGATGGCCGGCTGCTGGTGGACGGCGGCATGACCGACAACATCCCCCTCGATGTGGCCCGGGAAATGGGCGTCGACGTGGCCATCGTGGTCGACATCGGCACCCCGCTGCGCAACCGCAAGCAACTGACCACCGTGGTCGATGTACTGAACCAGTCGATCACCCTGATGACCCGGCGCAACTCCGAAGAACAATTGGCGGCGCTGCACCCGAATGACGTCCTGATCCAGCCGCCGCTGGCCAGTTTCGGCGCCACCGATTTCGGTCGTGCCGAGGAAATGATCGATGCCGGTTACCGCGCCGCCAAGGCCCTCGACGCCCGCCTCGCCCGATTGAAGCCCGCCGTGTCTCAGGACGCCGAGCTCAATGCCGCCCGCGCACCGGGCCAGCGCACGCCGATCATCACCGCGATCAGGGTCGAGAACGACTCGAAAGTCGGCGACGACGTGATCCGTTACTACATCCGCCAGCCCATCGGCGAGCCGCTGGACCTTGGGCGCCTGCACTCGGACATGGGCACCTTGTACGGCCTGGATTACTTCGAACAGGTGCAATACCGCGTGGTGCACAAGGGCCAGGAACACACCTTGGTAATCAGCGCCCGGGGCAAGCGCAGCGGCACCGACTACTTGCGGGTCGGCTTGAACCTGTCGGACGACATGCGCGGCGACAGCGCCTTCAACCTCGGCGCCAGCTACCGAATGAACGGCATCAACCGCCTCGGCGCCGAATGGCTGACCCGGGCGCAGATCGGCGACAAGCAGGAACTCTATACCGAGTTCTATCAGCCGCTGGACGTCGGCTCGCGCTACTTCGTCGCACCGTATGCAGCGTTCGAAGCCCAGAACGTCGACTCTGTGCTCGACAACGATCCGATCGCCCAATATCGGGTCGAGCGCTACGGCTTCGGCCTCAATGTCGGCCGCCAGATCGGCAACAACGGCGAAATCCGCTTCGGTGTCGGCGAGGCCTGGGGCAAAGCGGATGTGCGAATCGGCGATCAGAATCTGCCGAGCGAACACTTCAACGAAGGGTTCTATGCGCTGAAGTACTCGTTCGACTCACTGGACAATGTGTACTTCCCCCACGACGGCAAGGACATCAGCCTGACCCTGATGCAATTCGAACCGAGCCTGGGTTCCGACACGCGCTACCGACAGTGGGAATTCAAACTGGACAAGGCCATGAGCAGCGGGCCGAACACGCTGATTCTGGGCGGTCGTTACGGACGCACCCTGGACGATGCGAATGTGGTGACGTCAAGCTTCCTGCTGGGCGGCGCCCGACAACTGTCCGGTTTCCGCGAAGATGCCATCTCCGGGCAGAACGTCAGCCTGATGCGGGCGGTGTATTACCGCCGTCTGACACCCCGCGCTTACCTGCCGCTGGATTTCCCGCTGTATGCCGGCGGCTCGCTGGAGCGCGGCCGGGCCTGGAACAACGACAACGAGTTCGACAGCGGCTACATCAATGCGGCCAGCGTTTTCATCGGTTTCGACACACCGCTGGGGCCGCTGAATTTCAGCTATGGCCTGAACGATGCCAACGAACAGGCGGTTTACCTGAATCTGGGTCAGACCTTCTGACCCGGATCAGCGAATCCCGGCCAACAGAGTTCGCGCGGTTTGCCTGAGCGGCTCATCGCCCTCTTTCAGCAGCTCATTGAGCAAGGCGATCGCACTGTCGAGGTCGCCGTCGTCGATGCAGGTCTGGGCCTGTTCGAGCTTTCCGGCGTTGACCGTCTCGGTCGGGCCCGGCTCGGGTTCCGGTAATTGCAGATCCAGTGGCTCCAGTTTCAACGACTGACCGGGATCGCCAAATTCGTTGAGGAAGTCATCGTCGATTGGCTGCACATCCGGCTCGGCGATCCACTCCAGTTCAGTCGTTTCAACCTCATCGTTCGCGGTTAGCGGCAGCTCGAAATCCTGCGGCAGCACTTGCAGGCTGGAGCCAAGTGCCGATGGAGTTGGTGAAGGCATGTCCGTTGCCGGGCGACTGTCTTCCAGATCCCAGCTGGAATCCATCGACAGTTGCTCCAGATTCAGCTCGAAATCATCCTCGGCCGACGGCGTTGCGGGTGTGGTTTGTTCAACGGGCAGTGCGGCAATGACCGGAGCCGCCGCAGCCGGAGGTTCAGTCCTGGCCAGTTTCGGGTAACGGGCCCGGATATCGAGCAATCGCTGTTCCTCGACACCGAGCTGGCGCAAGTGGCTTTCCTGTTCGTCATAGGCCGAGATGTCACCCTGGCGCCCCAACACTTCGAGCATCTGCACACCCAGATCGATGCGCTCCGGTTCTTTTTGCAAGGCGTCACGCAGCAGACCGAGCGCTTCGCCGAGCCGCCCATACGCCAGATAAATGCCGACCGCCTCCAGTACATCGCCTGCGGCCTGTTCGTCACGGTGCTCGACGGCCTCCTGAACCACGTTCTGACGAACGACTTCGGGTTCATTGAGCGCGGGTTCGCTTCGCTGGGGTGCCAGCACCGCAGGCCCGACAGGACTCGCTTCAGACTGGCGTCGGCGGCGTACATACAACACCGCCCCCAACAGGCCCAACAACACCAGCAAACCGCCAAGCAGCGGCCAACTGACGGAGTCTTCCTGCGACTCTACCGGCGCAGCAACCGGAGCCGGGGCTTGCACAGGTGCTACCGGAGCCGGCGGCGCCTGTTGCACTTCCGCCAGACGGGCCTGCACATCACCCAGCTGTTTCTTGCCATCGGCGATCTGGATTTCCTGCGCCTGAAGCTTCACGTTCAACTCATCGATGGTTTTCTGCAGTTGCTGGTTCTGCAGCACGCTGGCGGCCAACTGCTCGGCTTGCGCGTCGTTGGTCGCAGCCGTTTGCGGCACTGGCGCGGAGGGTGGCGCAGCAGGCTTGCCTTGGGAGCCGGCAGCAGGTGCCTCAGGCGTTGGAAACTCCGATGATTGCGCGCGGACGTCAGGCTCGTCGGTGGCCGGCACGATGCCCGGCGAACCCGGCGGATCGATCAGCACCGTGTATTCGCGCAGCAGGTGGCCGTTCGGCTGATTGAGCTGCACAAGGAAATTCAGAAAAGGTTCGCTGACCGGTTTGCTGGAAGTCACCCGGATCATATTGCGATTGCCACGCAGGATCGGGGTGAACTTGAGGTCGTTGAGGAAGAACACCCGCTCGACCCCGGCACGGCCGAATTCGTCCGCCGTGGCCAGACGGACCGAGAGCTCGCTTTCGCTGAGCCCGGCGACATCCACCAGCGCGATGTCGGCCTTGAGCGGCTGATTGAGGGCCGAGTGCACGGTGATGTCACCGAGCCCCAGCGCCAGTGACGCCGTGGACCAGGTGAGAACACCGGCCACCAGCAGTGAGTTGGCGCAACGCAGTACCACGTGCCGACTGTCGAGCATGAGCATCCCTTAAATAAGCAAAACCGACTTCTATGGGTTCGCACATCCGGTACGAACACGATATTGCCCAGTAGTTCTTATAGTCTGCCCAGCGCGATCTCTCAAAAAAACGGCACGCGGTTGTGCCTCAAGACTTTTCCAGGTTGGCCAGAATGTGCCCGTGAACCCGCATGCACACCTTCAAATCCGCCTCGTCGACGCCTTCGAACAATTCGTGACGCAGTTGCGTGGCGATAGTCTCGATCTGCTCGATCAGCGGCAGGGCCGGGGCGCACAACACGATTTTTTTCGCCCGACGGTCTTCCATCACGGACTGGCGTTGCACCAGGCCCTGGCTTTCCAGGCTGTCGAGCAGACGGGCAAGGGTCGGCCCTTCGACGCCAACGCTTTGCGCCAGCTCCCGTTGGGTCGGGGCGTCCTCGAAACGCGCCAGATGCAGCAGCACCAGCCAGCGCGCCTGGGACAGACCCAGACCGGCCAGCCGGCGATCCAGTTCGGCACGCCAGCCACGGGACATCTGGGCCAGTTGCATGCCAAAGCGGTGTTGATCGGTTAACGGCATAAAACACTCATGGTTAGACTGAAGAAATAGAGAAAAACTAATTATTAGTCAGCTAAGCATGACATTTGGCTATAGGCAAGAGCCGCCCTGTACTGAATCGTTACATCTGTATAACGGTTTGTGTAAGCCCAGGCTCACATCTCGAATTCAGATTGCAGCGCAGCCCTTACGCAATACAGCACGCCTTCCGGTACGCGGCCGGCAAACAGCTCCGCCACTTCAGCGACCGACGGCAACTCGCCCTCGCCGTCGAGAAATGCATCCTGGACTTCGCCCATCAGGTCTTCCGGCAGGTCCAGCGCCTGTTCCAGCGACAATTGCTGCTTGCCGATGGCTTCGGCAAGCATGGTGTAGACGTTCTTTTCCGAGCACTGCAACTGACCGGAAATCTGCAACGGCGTCATGCCGGCACGGGCCAGGGTGATCAGTTCGTGGCGTACGTCGGCCACCACTTTTGGTGTCTCGGCTTCGCCACCGAGCACTTCGAGGAAAGCCTCGCCGTAGCGCTCCAGCTTGCGTGCGCCGACACCGCTGACCTGGGCCATTTCCGCCAGCGAGGTCGGTTGGCTGCGGAGCATTTCCAGCAGGGTCGAATCGGGGAAGATGACGTACGGCGGCACGCCGTGTTCTTCTGCCAGTTTGCGGCGCAGGGCACGCAGCGCTTCCCACTGTTCGCGCTCTTCGCCACGCACCAGTTGACTGGCCGGGCTCTTGCTGCCGCTCTTGGCGGTGACTTGCGGCTTGAGGTCGCGGCGCAGTTCCAGGCTCACTTCACCCTTGAGCAGCGGCCGGCAAGTGTCGCTCAGACGCAACCCGCCGTAGCCTTCGTGATCGACATCCGCCAGGCCGCGAGCAACCAATTGGCGGAACAGCGAACGCCATTCGCTCTCACTCAATGCCTTGCCGACGCCGTACACCGACAGGTGCTGATGGCCGAAGCTGCGGACTTTTTCGTTGTCCTTGCCCAGCAATACATCCACCAGATGGCCAACGCCGTAACGCTGGCCAGTGCGATAGATCGCCGACAGCGCCTGACGCGCTGGCTCGGTGGCGTCCCAGGTCTGCACGCCGTCGGTGCAGTTGTCGCAGTGCCCGCACGGCTCGGGCATGTCTTCGTCGAAGTACGCCAGCAGCGCCTGACGGCGGCAGCGGGTTTCTTCACAGAGCGAGAGCATCGCGTCGAGCTTGTGCTGCTCCAGACGCTTGTGGCGCTCGTCGCCTTCGGAGTTCTGCAGCATCTGCTTGAGCATCACCACATCTTGCAGACCGTAGGCCATCCACGCATCCGCCGGCAGGCCGTCACGGCCACCGCGTCCGGTTTCCTGGTAATAGGCTTCAAGAGATTTCGGCAGGTCGAGGTGCGCGACGAAACGCACGTTGGGTTTGTCGATACCCATGCCGAACGCCACGGTGGCGACCATGATCAGGCCTTCCTCGTTGAGGAAGCGCTTCTGGTGGTAGGCGCGCAGATCGTTGGGCAGGCCGGCGTGGTACGGCAGCGCCGGGAAGCCCTGCTCGGTGAGAAACGCGGCCACCTCCTCCACCTTCTTGCGCGACAGGCAGTAAACGATGCCGGCATCGCTGCGGCGCTCGGCAAGGAACGCCAGCAACTGCTTGCGCGGCTGCTCCTTGGGCACGATACGGTAGAAGATGTTCGGCCGATCGAAGCTCGACAGGAAACGTTCGGCATTCTGCAGGTGCAGGCGGGTGACGATTTCTTCGCGAGTGCGCTTGTCGGCGGTGGCGGTCAGGGCAATGCGCGGCACGTCGGGGAACATTTCCGCCAACTGCCCCAGTTGCAGGTATTCCGGACGGAAGTCGTGGCCCCATTGCGATACGCAGTGTGCTTCATCGATGGCGAACAACGCGATGTTCAAGCCTTGCAGGAACGACAGCATGCGCGGCTGCACCAGACGCTCCGGCGCCAGATAGAGCATTTTCACTTCGCCGCGCTTGATCCGGTTGGCGAGGTCGCGCTGCTGCTCGGCGCTCAACGTGGAGTTCAACGCGGCAGCCGCCACGCCCAGCTCTTCGAGGGTGGCAACCTGATCGTCCATCAGCGCGATCAGCGGCGACACCACCACCGCCAGGCCATCGCGCAGCAGCGCCGGCACCTGGAAGCACAGGGACTTGCCGCCGCCGGTCGGCATCAGGACAAGGGCATCACCGCCACTGGCCACGCGCTCAATGATTGCACCCTGACGGCCACGGAAACTGTCGTAGCCGAAGATGTCCTTGAGGACGCGTTGAGCCTGTTCGAGCATAAAAACTCCAAAAATCCACCGAAACATCCCTGCACAGGCTGGTTCAAGACAGCCGAGGCTGCTTTAAACAAAACGTAAGGGCGCATTGCATGACGCCGTACAGATTCAGCCGCGACACCGGCAGGGATCGCAAAGCGCGGCAGTATACCCGAGCCCTCCCCGGCAAAGGGCACCGCCGATAAGAAGCTTGTAGGCGCAAATCTGCCGTGCGGCTGGCTTGAGGGCTCAAGAAGGCCTAGAATTCCCGCATTGTTTATTCCCCCAAGGTAGCCCTTTAATGTCCTTCGCCGAGCAACTAACCCGCCTGCAAGTCTTCCTCGACGCCGACGAGCTGCATGAAGAGGCGCTGGACTACGTGGCCGCTCACGGTTACCTGACCGCGCTGTCGATCTGCGCCGACGTGGTGCCGGATCGTGAGTGGATCGACGCCCTGTTCGCCGAAGAGCCGCATTACAGCAGCGAAGCCCAGCGTGAAGAGATCGAAGCCACACTGATCGGCCTGAAAGCCCACATCGCCCGCCAACTGGCGTCGGATGAGGAGTTCGAGCTGCCGTGCGAGCTGGATCTGGGTGACGAGCCGGACGATTCCGAACTGCGCGGCTGGTGCATCGGTTTCATGGAAGGCGTGTTCCTGCGCGAAGCGGCCTGGTTCGAAACCGCCGAAGAAGAAGTCAGCGAAATGCTCCTGCCGATCATGGTCGGTTCGGGCCTGTTCGACGAACAGCCTGAGTTCGAAGACATCGCCAAGGACGCCAACCTGATGGACGACATGATCGTCCAGATCCCGGAAGCCCTGACCGCGCTGTACCTGCTGTGCCAGGCACCCGACGAAAAACCGGCGATCCTCAAGCCACGTCACCACTAAGATCCGGCCTATGGACAACCCCATAGGCAGCCGCCCCCTGATGTTGCGCTACATCCTGCTGGCCATCGGCTGGCTGAGCGTGGCATTGGGGGTGATCGGGATTTTCCTGCCTGTTCTCCCCACCACCCCTTTCCTCCTGCTGGCGGCCGCCTGCTTCGCCCGCAGCTCTCCGCGTTTCTATCAATGGCTGGTCGAGCATCCCCGGCTCGGGCCATGGATCCGCGACTACCTCGATGGCAACGGCATACCGCTCAAAGGCAAGGTCTACGCGATCGGGCTGATGTGGGCGAGCATTCTGTTTTCGTGTTATCTGGTGCCGCTACCGTGGGCGCGAGGGTTTATGTTGACGAGTGCGGTGTTGGTGACGGTTTATATCTTGCGGCAGAAGACGTTGCGTAAGTCCTGATCCACCCTGCCCTGCAACCGCTCGTCGAAAACCCGCGTTCCCCTGTCAGATCTGACAGTAGGCAGCTAGACGCTTCAGCACTCTAATCCTTCGTCAACGGTGCCGGCATCCAGACATTCGGGCACCCCTTGCGAAGGTGCGCGTACATGAACAGTCCACTTACAGCGTCCGGTTCCACGCCCAATACAATCGTTGTTTTTCCACCTGACCGCACTGGTGTCGGTGTACTCGCCGTCTACCCGCCCTATCCGGTCGGATACAAACACCTGCCGAATGGCGTCCTGGGCGCCAACATTAACATGGTGCACAGCGGCCGCAACGGCTTGCTAACCTACATCTTCGCCTATCAGTACATGGCTGTCGGCGACTGGATCAAAGTCTACCTCGCAACGAAAAACAAGCCGGTGGTGAAATTTCCGATTACCGAAGCACATTTCGAAATCAACGGGGACGCAAAAAACATCCCCTGTTATATCCCGGCCGCTGACATGGAAAGCATTTTTGCTCCCCTGCAAGCGGAAACGAAGGATATTTGGGTCGAAGTTACCCGTATCAGCGACAACTCTACGGAGGACTCGCCGCACGCCCCGCTGCTTTACAAATACCCAGCCCCGGGCGAGCCTGACACGGATGGCGGCAAGCCATTCAATCAGGGTCTGAAATTGCCGGTCGCCTCGGAAACGATCATCGATCAGACCGTAATCAATGACGGGATGTTTGTGACGGTACGGGCGTACTTCAATCAGCAAATCGGCGACACCGTGGTGCTTGCTTTCGGCTCGCTGCTGCTGGAAATCGAAGTCACTGCACTGGGCGATGTCGTGTTCGAATTGACACCGGAAATGCTCGCCACCCTCAAGCCCACCAACCTGATAATCGTGCGCTGGGAGGTCTTCGATGTGGTTGAGAACTCCAGTGGCTGGTCGGATGCACTGGAGATTGTATTCAAGCCCGGCATCGTGTTGCTGGTTGCCCCCATTTTCGAACTGGCCGATATCGACAACGTGGTGCACCACGATTGGCTCGCGGGCGGCCCCATGCCGATATTGATCACCGGGGTTTTCGCGATCGGTGATGTGGTGGTGCTTCTACTTGAAGGCTTCACCGAAGGCGGTGACCCCGTTAGCCATAGCTACTCGATACCGGTGTCGACCGCCACTCGTTCGCTGAGAGTCGATGTCGAAAATTTCCGAGTGCAAAACCTCATCAGAGGCAGTTGCCGGGCGACCTATACGCTGACCCGAGCCGGCAAGACCCAGGAATCGAAACCCGCCGATGCCACCATTGCCGGTGGAGCATTCAAACTGGGCCAACCCACCGTCACGCCACTGGAAAATACCGACACCGTCCCCGTGGATACCCTGGAGGTCACGGTACAGTGCGCCGACTATTGGCCTCTGAAACCGGGGGCGACTGTCCAACTGCTCTGGCAAACCGTAGACGATGCGGGGGTACCGGTCCTTGTCATTTTTCAGCAGATCGTCAGCGACCCGACGCTACCCATCATTTTCAAGGTACCCGCCAAATATGTCGGCCCTTACCCCAGCTCGTCGCTGGTGGTGCAATGCGCGATCATCAACCCGAACGAAGTCAGGGTCGTGTCCGAGCCACTGCAGCTGAAGATCGGTGACGAGAAAGCCATCGTGCTTGATCCGCCAAAATCGGCGGGCGCCCTCCCACCGTTTGATCCGTTGGGCGGAAATCAAACGATTCGTGTCGAATTCCCGGCGAAGATCCAGGGTGACCAGGCAAGACTGGTGCATGTGAATGCTCCCGTCGGCGCCACGCCTTTCGCTTTGACGCCTCTGAACCAGAACAACCGCGCCAACTGGGTACTCGACACCCGGTTTCTGGTCGCCCATCAGGGTACAACGGTTCGTCTTCGCTGGAATTTGCGGCGCAACAACAAAAAACTGGCCTCCTCGCCGGGAGCAGACTTTGAAATCGCGCCGATCTCCCATGAGGACCCTCGCTTCCCAACGCCGCGAATCAGTGGAGTCACCGGTGTCATCGAGGTGAAAAAGCTGACAGCGGCCAATGTGCTGGAGGTCGATGCCTGGCCGGGGCAAGCGTCGGGACAAGCCAGATTTCTCACCTTTGAAGGCACTCATAAAAACGGTAGCACCGTCAGTTATGAAGCGTTGAAAGGAGAGGAAACGGGAACGGAGTCCGGCTCCAGAACCGCACTTTCGCTGCCGTGGTTTGTTGATCTGAAAGACGGTAGCGAATTGAAAGCTAAGTTTTCAGTGGCACTGGGAAGCGGGAAAGAGCCTTTGCGATTTCCAGTTCTGGTACTGATTGTCGAATCGCTGGTGGAACTGCAACCGTTCATCACAGCAGTACAGGCCCCTCAAGGGGAGGTTCCTCAGAACACCGAAACGATATCCACGACCCTGACCATTCACTGTCGTGGCAGCGTCGATGAGCAAATTGAAATCCTGGTCAACGGTGCGGTGCAGAAAGTCGTCACTACCGATAGCGCGGGCAACGCTCCCGGTGCTCCAGTGACGGTGAGCAACTATGACGCCTACAACTCGATCGTTGCCCGGGCGAAATATGGCAACAACCTTTCGTCCCCGACACGCAGCGTTATCCTTCGCCGGCCTCTGCAAATCGATACAACGCGCCGACTTCTGAACGGCTACGTGTGCCGTACCGGCTGGGCGCAAACGGGTGCCAGATGGCCGGGGAACTGGCAGCAACTCAGCCCTCAGTACGGCGTGGGCCAGCGCACATTCAGATCGAGCAATCCCGCTGTGGTCTCCGTTGATACCAACGGAGTGATGACCGGCCTTAGTTGGGGGGCCGCTTGGATTTATGTCCAGGATAAATTCACTACACATGCAATCTATGTGGATTCGATCAACATTTTCAGACTGGTAGTAAGCGGGGGAACATCGCACGCAGGGGCGGTGAACTGGATGAATTCCATGGGCGGCATGCCGATCAACGCCGCATGGGCGGGAATGACGACCGTCTATGGCCCACCCGGCAACTGGCCACTTGGGCACGGGTATGTGTACTGGATGTGCGAGGGTTCAGGTTGTCCCGGAGGCCACGCGCAGATTTACCAGCATGCGAGCAGAACGATCGTTTGTTGGCCTGTTGGAACGGCTTGGCAATCCTGGTGCATGGTACGAGCCTAGATGTCGGAAACAGTAAACCCGCCCTCCCTCCGGGAGGGCGGGTTTTGTCATTTCAGAGCCGACGCCCCCTGTTGAAGAATGTTTAAGCTTATTTCCACAAAGCCACGCAACCTTGCGCCTTTGCCTACGCATCCGCCAGAATCCGCCGGCTTGTGCGCCTTGGGGGCGGGTTCTATTGTTTGGCGGTCGCTGAAAAGCAGCGATCGGGTTTAGCGATCCGGCTCCAGACAGACGCAACAATGCCCACTCTCAATTGCAGACTCTTTTCTGCACTTGGCGTAATGGTGGCTGTGCGTGGGAGACCTTCGGGTCTACCCGGGGTTTCTGTGACCCGGATCGCTAACCTGCGTACAGCCGCCACCTTTACTTGTTTAGCGATGAGTCGTGGCGGCTCAGTCCAATCACGGAGATTCGCCATGGTCAAACCAACGCCAAACCCGCCGGAAGTCGATTCGACTTCCCCCTACGAAACCCTCGACTCCAAAAAATTCCACGAAGCCGCCGAACGCGCCCTCGACCACTACCTCAATCCGTTCCACCCCAGAAAGCCGCTGCTCAGACCCAACACCCGCTACCTCATCGCCCCCGGCATCCCAAGCGAAGAACTATTGGCCGATGCCTGCGAAACCCTGACCTCGGCCAAAACCATGGCCAGCGATTTCGCCGGGATGCTCGATGCGCCGCAGCGGCATGTGCTGTTGGGCATCGGGCAGCTGATCATGCTGGCGGAACTGGCGGTGAATCGGGTGCTGGATGATCTGGAAATGAAGGCTGAGGCGCCCGCTGCAGCTTGACCGCCGCCTGATCGTTCCCACGCTCTGCGTGGGAATGCCTCAATGGACGCTCCGCGTCCGCTTTGGGACGCGGAGCGTCCCGGGCTGCATTCCCACGCGGACGGTTCGACGCCTCGACGTGGGAACGATCAACGCGCAAAAAAACCGCCGTCCCGTTTGATCGGGGCGGCGGTTTTTTTCGTTTCAGCGTTCAGCTCACACGGTGTCCACCTTCAACGAATGATCATTCAACATGCCGTTGATGATCGTCGCCGTGTCGTGCCCGCTGGCAATCAACCCGCCCGCCCCCGGTGTCACGCCGTAATGGCTGGCGAGGTTCACGCCGGCCAGGTCGATGGTCTGGTTCGGCGTGGCGCCGGCCATGGCGCTCACGTCGATGCTGGTGACCACCGACGCGCCGCTGCCGGTGACGGTGAAGTGCAGGTAGTCATCCAGTGACGCCGCCGTGCCGTTTTCACCTTGCAGCAGTTGCGACAGATCCAGCTTGTCGGTGCCAGGGGTGAAGTCGGTGACGGTGTCGTGGCCGCTGTTGCCCTTGAGCCACTGGAAGGTGTCGGCGCCCGGCCCGCCGGTCAGGGTGTTGTTGCCCATTCCGCCGATCAGCAGGTCGTCACCGCCGCCACCGTTGAGGATGTCGTTGCCCAGGCCTCCATTGATGACGTTGTTATTGTTGTCGCCGGTGAGGGTGTCGTTGAAGTTCGAGCCGACGAGGTTTTCGACGTTGCTGATGGTGTCGATGCCCGCACCGACAGTGTTCTGCGCACCGAGCAGGCTCAGGTTGACCGTAACCCCGGCCGTCGCATGGGCATAGCTGACCGTGTCGATACCGGTGCCGCCATCGAGGATGTCGTTGCCCGGCCCGCTGTAGAGCAAGTCATTGCCGGCGCCGCCGTGCAGTTCGTTGTTGCCGGAGCCTGCGGTGAGCACGTCGTTGCCGTCGCCACCGTTGAGGATGTTGTCGCCGCTGCCCGCCACCAGCACGTCATCGCCGGAAGTCCCGGTGAGGGTGTGGCCGTCCTGATAGCTGATGGTCACATTGGCGGTGTCGCTGCCGCCGTGGTTGTCGTTGGCGGTGTAGGTGCCGTGGTAATCCGGGGTAACGTCGTGGGCTCCGGCGTAATTGACCGTCATGGTCAGTTGATAATTTTCCGCAGCATTGGTGTTGCTGCCGCTGGTGTTGGTGATGTTGGTCACGTGGATCTGGTACGTGCCATCGGCGCTGGCGGTGATGGTGCCGCCATCGGCGATGCTGACGAACGCTCCCCCGTTCACCGAATACTCCATGGTGATGTGGCCGGCCGCCAGGTTGTGGTCGAGGTTGAGGGTCTCGCCTTGTTTCAGTTTGACGGTGATGAGGTCTTCATCGTTGGCATTGGCGTTGGTCACCGCGCCGAGGTAACCGCTGACCACCAGCACTGCGGTCATCGCCGCCGTGTTGGCCGCAAAGGAGTTGCGTACATCAGCCAGATTCTGGTTGGCGGCGGTGTTGCTGGTACCGGTGAAGCTGATCGCCCCGCTGCCGGTGAAGTCCGCCCCCTTGGCGACCCAACCGGTGTTGAAGGTGGTTGGCGAGGCGTTGAGTATGTCGTTGTCCGGATCGGTGTCGTTGGCCAGCAGCAACTCGCCCGGCACCACGACATTGCTCGACAGCACGTTGGTGATGATGTGGTCGTCCACCGCCACCGGAGGTGAGTTGGGGATCACTTTCACCGTCAGCGTCGAGCTGGCGAGGTCGCCATCGTTGTCGCTGAGGGTAAAGCCGATGTTCTCGGTGATCACCGTCGTGGTGGTTTTTTGCGAGGTGTAGCTGTAGTCGCCGGTGTCGAGGTTGATCACCAGGGTGCCGCTGTTGTTGGTGGCGATGCTCAGGGTGTTGTTCACCGTGTCGAAGGTGCCGTGGTTGGTGCCGCCGCTGGCGGTCAGCGAACCCTGGCCGCTGTTGGCTTTCGGGTCGTAGGTGTAGGTGGTGCCGTCCACCACGATGGATTTGATGAAACCGCCATCGGCGCCGAACGAACCACTGTCACCCAGCAGCGAACCAGTGACCGGCGCACCGACCACGGTGCCGGACAGCACCGAGTTCAGTTGATTGAGGTCGGTGACCACCACCGCATTGGTGTTGGTGTGGCTGATGCCGTCGTAAGCCAGTGGATCGAGGTTGGCGTTGCTGACGCCGTTGCCCAGGCCGATCGCATAGTTCTTGATGTTGTTGGCATCGAGGAAGTTTTTCAGCGCGGTCTCGTCGGCGGTGCCGATTTCCTGGCCGGTGGTAGGTTTGCCGTCGGAGAAGAAGTAGCCGACGTTCTGCGCCCCGGTGAGTTTGCCCGCGGTGTTGAACGCGGTCTGCATGGTCGCCACAGCCGCATCGTAGTTGGTGCCGCCACCGGCGCTGAGGCCGGCGAGCAGGGTCTTGGCCGTCGCCACATCGACCCATACCGTCGTGCGGTCGGTGGCGTTGCTGCTGAAGGTAACGAGCTGCACTTTCACATCGCCCAGATCATCGTACTTGTCGAGCAAGGCACTGATCGCCTGCTTGGCCAGGTCCAGCCGCGACAGGCCCGGCACGCCGGATGCGTCGGCCATACTGCCGGAGATGTCGAGCACGATCAGGATGTTGGAGTCGATTTCCACCGCCGCCACCGAACGATCCGACGCCACCGCTTTGGGCACGTCGTCGACGATGTTGACCACGATGGTGCTGGTGGTGCTGTTGCCCAGCGCATCGGTGGCTTTGTAAGTGAAACTTTCGCTCAGGGTGTTCGGCCCGTCGTTGGCGCTCGGCGTGGTTTTCGGCGCCGAGGTCAGCGTGTAGGTGTACGTGCCGTCAGGGTTGAGCAGGATCTGTCCGTAGGTGCCGGTAGCGCTGCCGACCAGGGTGTAGGTGATCGCGCCGCTGCCGCCGGTGACCGCGCCGACCAGGGTGCCGGTGGCGGTTTCGCCGGTGTTGGTCGGATCGCTGCCGGTGACCGTGCCGGGGGCCAGGTCTTGCCCGTCCTTGGTCAGGTCGAGGGCTTTTTCGTAGACAGTCACGTCCTGATCGACCGAGGCCACGAGTTTGCTGTCGGCGACGTTGACGGTGATGGTGGTGGTGCTTTCGTCACCGTCACTGTCGCGAATGGTGTAGGTGAAGGTGTCGGTGGCGCCCGCTGGGCTCACCGAGTTCGGGTTGCTGTGATAGACCGCGTTGCCGGCCGCATCCAGGGTCAGGTAGCCGTAGGTGCCGTTGATGTTGCTGTTGAGGCCGCCGATGGCCGAGGTCGCAGTATTGCTGCCGGCCCGCACGCCCACCACCGCACCGCCCGCCGCCGGGCCATCGGCACCGGTGACATCGTTGCCCAGCACGCTGATATTGACGGTGCCGCCCTCCACCACCGAGCCGGTGTCGGCCTTCGCGGTCGGCAGGTCATCGACGATGTTGACGTTGATCTGCCCGGACGCGGTGCTGCCATCGCCATCGGTGGCCACCACGTTGAAGTTCTCGGTGATGCTGTTGGCGCCGTTGCCGGTCGGGTGGGTTTCGTGATCCACCAGGGTGTAGCTGTAACTCACCACGCCCGTGGCCGGGTTGTAGCCGGTGACGGTCAGCGTGCTGCCCAGCGGCGTGACGACCGATTGCGGGAAGCCTGCGGCTACACCATTGGTCACCACGGCGATGCCGCCGACAGTGAGGGTTTGCAGACCGTCGAGCGCGGTAACGGTGAAGGTGCCGCTCTGAGTCAACGCCGTCGCATCCGGCGCAGTGCCGTTGCTGAGGTTTTTCTCGAAGACAGTGAGCTCGCCGCCGTTCACATCCAGGCCACTGATGGTCACCGGATCGTCGTTGTTGTGGATCTGCAAAACCAGATTCGCAGTGCTGGTATCGCCGTCCGAATCAGTGATCGTGTAGGTAAAGGTTTCAGTCCCGTTTCCGCCGCCGTGCAGCGCTTTGAAATCCGCATCGTTGGTGTTGAGGGTGTAGGTGTAAGTGCCGTTGGCGTTCAGCACCAGCGTGCCGTAGGTCCCGGTGAACGTACCGGCGGTGATCGGCCCGGCATTCGGGCCGGTTGGTACACGGTCGGCGCCTTGCACGTCGTTGGTCAGGACGTTGCCGGTCAGCGTCAGGCTGGTTTCCGAGGCGGTGCCGGCGTTGCTGTCGTTTACGCCTTTTGGCAGGTCGTCGACGATGTTGACGTCGAGGTTGGCGTTGGCGGTGGTGCCGTTGTCATCGACGACGGTGACGGCGAACTGTTCGCTCAGGGTATTCGCGCCGTTGGCGGTTGGGTGGGCGTCGTTGTGATCCAGGGTGTAGCTGTAGCTGACGACGCCGGTCGTAGCGTTGAAGCCGGTGATGGTCAGCGTGCTTCCCAATGGCGTAGTCACCGATTGCGGGAAGCCTGCGGCTACGCCGTTAGTGACCACGGCGATACCGCCGACAGTCAACGTGGTGACACCGTCCAGTGCAGTGATGGTGAACGTGCCGCTTTGGGTCAGCGCGGTGGCATCCGGGGCACTGCCGGTGCTGAGGTTTTTCTCGAAGACGGTGAGTTCACCACCGTTCACATCGAGGCCGCTGATGGTCACCGGATCGTCGTTGTTGTGAATCTGCAAAACCAGATTCGCGGTGCTGGTGTCACCGTCGGAATCGGTGATGGTGTAGGTAAAGGTTTCAGTCCCGTTGCCACCGCCATGCAGATTCTTGAAGTCTGCATCGTTGGTGTTGAGGGTGTAGGTGTAGGTGCCGTTGGCGTTCAGCACCAGCGTGCCGTAGGTCCCGGTGAACGTACCGGCGGTGATCGGCCCGGCATTCGGGCCGGTTGGTACACGGTCGGCGCCTTGCACGTCGTTGGTCAGGACGTTGCCGGTCAGCGTCAGGCTGGTTTCCGAGGCGGTGCCGGCGTTGCTGTCGTTTACGCCTTTTGGCAGGTCGTCGACGATGTTCACGTCCAGCGACGCATTGGCGGTAGTGCCGTTGTCATCGACGACGGTGACGGCGAACTGCTCGCTCAGGGTGTTGGCGCCGTTGGCGGTTGGGTGGGCGTCGTTGTGGTCGAGGGTGTAGCTGTAACTCACGACACCGGTCGTAGCGTTGAAGCCTGTAATCGTCAGCGTGCTGCCCAACGGAGTCGTGACCGATTGCGGGAAGCCTGCGGCCACACCGTTGGTGACGACGGCGATGCCGCCCACGGTCAGCGTTGTCACACCATCCAAAGCAGTGATGGTGAACGTGCCGCTTTGGGTCAGCGCGGTAGCATCCGGGGCACTGCCGGTGCTGAGGTTTTTCTCGAAGACGGTGAGTTCACCACCGTTCACATCGAGGCCACTGATGGTTACCGGATCGTCGTTGTTGTGGATTTGCAGCACGAGGTTCGCGGTGCTGGTATCGCCGTCGGAATCGGTGATGGTGTAGGTGAAGGTCTCGGTGCCGTTGCCATTGCCGTGCAGATTTTTGAAGTCCGCATCGTTGGTGTTGAGGGTGTAGGTGTAAGTGCCATTCGCGTTGAGCACCAAGGTGCCGTAAGTCCCGGTGAAAGTGCCGGCAGTGATCGGCCCGGTGCTCGGGCCGGTCGGTACGCGGTCGGCGCCTTGCACGTCGTTGGTCAGCACGTTGCCGGTCAGCGTCAGGCTGGTTTCCGAGGCGGTGCCGGCGTTGCTGTCATCCACGCCTTTCGGCAGGTCATCGACGATGTTTACATCCAGCGATGCATTCGCGGTGGTGCCGTTATCGTCCACCACGGTGACAGCGAACTGCTCGCTCAGCGTGTTGGCGCCACTGGCAGTCGGATGAGCATCGTTGTGATCCAGGGTGTAGCTGTAGCTCACGACACCAGTGGTCGCGTTGAAGCCGGTGATGGTCAGCGTACTGCCCAAAGGGGTGGTGACCGATTGCGGAAAACCTGCGGCTACGCCGTTGGTGACGACGGCGATTCCGCCGACAGTCAGCGTTGTCACACCATCCAAAGCAGTGATGGTGAACGTGCCGCTTTGGGTCAGCGCGGTAGCATCCGGCGCACTGCCGGTACTGAGGTTTTTCTCGAAGACGGTGAGCTCACCACCGTTCACATCCAGGCCACTGATGGTCACCGGATCGTCGTTGTTGTGGATCTGCAAAACCAGATTCGCAGTGCTGGTATCGCCGTCCGAATCAGTGATCGTGTAGGTAAAGGTTTCCGTCCCGTTTCCGCCGCCGTGCAGCGCTTTGAAATCCGCATCGTTGGTGTTGAGGGTGTAGGTGTAAGTGCCGTTGGCGTTCAGCACCAGCGTGCCGTAGGTCCCGGTGAACGTACCGGCGGTGATCGGCCCGGCATTCGGGCCGGTTGGTACACGGTCGGCGCCTTGCACGTCGTTGGTCAGCACGCTGCCGGTCAGCGTCAGGCTGGTTTCCGAGGCGGTGCCGGCGTTGCTGTCGTTTACGCCTTTTGGCAGGTCGTCGACGATGTTGACGTCGAGGTTGGCGTTGGCGGTGGTGCCGTTGTCATCGACGACGGTGACGGCGAATTGCTCGCTCAAGGTGTTGGCGCCGTTGGCGGTTGGGTGGGCATCGTTGTGGTCGAGGGTGTAGCTGTAGCTGACGACGCCGGTCGTTGCGTTGAACCCGGTGATGGTCAGCGTGCTGCCCAGCGGCGTGATCACCGATTGCGGGAACCCTGCGGCTACGCCGTTAGTGACCACGGCGATACCGCCGACAGTCAACGTGGTGACACCGTCCAGTGCAGTGATGGTGAACGTGCCGCTTTGGGTCAGCGCGGTGGCATCCGGGGCACTGCCGGTGCTGAGGTTTTTCTCGAAGACGGTGAGTTCACCACCGTTCACATCGAGGCCGCTGATGGTCACCGGATCGTCGTTGTTGTGAATCTGCAAAACCAGATTCGCGGTGCTGGTGTCACCATCGGAATCACGCAGGGTGTAGGTGAAGGTTTCAGTGCCATTGCCGCCACCATGCAACGCTTTGAAATCCGCATCGCTGGTGTTGAGCGTGTAGGTGTAAGTGCCGTTTGCGTTCAGCACCAGGGTGCCGTAAGTCCCGGTGAACGTACCGGCAACCACCGGGCCACTGTTGGGGCCGACGGGAATGCGGTCGGCGCCCTGGATGTCGTTGGTCAGGACGCTGCCGGTCAGGCTCAGGTTGGTTTCCGAAGCGGTGCTGGCGTTGCTGTCATCCACCGCTTTGGGCACGTCGTCGGTGATGTTCACATCCAGCGAGCCGGTGGCGGTGTCGCCATTGCTATCGCCAGCAATCACCGTGAAATGTTCGCTGAGGCTGTTGGCGCCGTCACCTGCCGGGTGGGCGTCGTTGCCGTTGAGGGTGTAGCTGTAGCTGACCGTGCCGTTCGCCGGGTTGTAACCGGTGATGGTCAAGGTGTTGCCCAGTTGCGTGGTGATCGATTGCGGGAAACCGACGGGCACACCGCCGACGATCACGCTGATGCCGCCGATGCTCAGGCTGGTCAGGCCGTCGGGCGCCGAGATGCTGAAGCTGCCGGCCTGGGTCAGCGCGCCGGGATTGGCGGCGGAGCCATCCGGCAGATTGGCTTCGTTGAGCGTCAGTTCGCCGCCGGGTACGTCGAGGCCCGTGAGGGTGACCAGGTTGTTGACCGGTGGCGGGATGACCGGCGCAGGCGTGTTGTCACCGTTGTCGATGACCGCGTTGTGGCGCTCTTCCGGAAACTCGGGAATGCCACCGAAACCGGCCGTGGGGAAACCGATGACCGGATCGACACGGCCGGCCACTTCGGTCAGCAATACGAAACTGTGACCACCACCCTTGCCGCCATTCGTGTCACCGGGGGCATCGGGGCCTGCGGCAGTGGCTTCAGCAGATTTGGTCGGGTCTTCACCGGCGGCGATGGCTTTCTGGATCTGTGCGACATCGGTGAGTTGAGCATCGCTCGGGGTCAGCGCTTCCGGGGCATCCACATGCGGCGCGTGGTTGGCCAGCAATTGTCCGGTCATGGTCAGGCTGCTGTCCCGGCCCAGGGTCAGTTCCTGGCCGTTTTGCAGATGGACGGCGACCGCCCCCTCCGCGCCCGTGATCAATTGATCCCCGGCAAACAGTCGATCGCCCTCAACCAATGCACGCCGACTTCCGTCAGCCGATTGAGCGAAAACCTGACCGATGACTTTAGTGACGATCCCGATGAGCGTTGCCATGTGCATTTCCTCCGCTGCCGACCACCGTCGGCACTGGTTCGCGAAGCAGCCCATGGCTCAAGCGGGTTGTCGGGGCGACGCTCGCACCTCGACAGTTCGTTTCGCAGGGTATGCAAATTCAGAAACCCCAGCGCCATCAAGCACTTGGAATCCCTGATCGATGCAGCACGCCCACTAGCGCTACGTAACGGTGGTGAATCACCCGAGTGACAAAAAACTGTCGCTCATTGGCCGCTACGCGTCCCTCCCCTTTAGCAGTACTTCGCCCGTATGTCGCAAAGTGAGTGGAACTTTCCTCAAGCCTTTCTGCACTCCCTAAAGCACATAAAACAAAGGCTTTCGAGAGGAACAATGTGCTGGATTTGGCGAAGCGCATAAGTTTTTTTTGGCATAAGCCATATGAAAATTTTTTCTTAGCTACGCTTCAGGATGTTCTTAGCTCTGTTGTAACAGCGATGAAACGCCAAACCTAAAAAATATCGTCAATAAATTGGCGACAGCAATACACCATCAGGACTCAGGGAGATGCACCCATGCGCGTTCTAACCCCCCTTTGCAGTGCGGTTTTGCTGGCCATGGCTTGCACTTCTCAAGCCCAGGCCATGAACCTCACCGAAGCGATACAAAGCACCATCGCGACCCACCCGGAACTGGCTTCGCGCGTAGACGCCAAACTGTCGGCCGATGAACAGGTGAAAGTCGCCAAGGGCGGCTTCTATCCATCGGTGGATCTGAACGCCGCTTACGGGCGCGGTTACAGCGACAACACCAACACCCGGGCCCTCGGTAACCACCACACCGAAATTCTCAACTACACCCAGTCCGAGCTGCGTCTGCGGCAGATGCTGTTCGACGGTTTCAACACCGCCAACGAGGTCGAGCGCACCAAAGGCGTTTCCAATTCGCGCGCGTACTACGCGCAAGGCACCGCCCAGGACCTGGCCCTGCGCACCATCGAGGTCTATCTCGAAGTGCTCAAGCGCCGCGAACTGGTGACCCTGGCCAAGAACAACCTGCAGGCGCATTTGCGCGTCAATGACCAGATCGGCCTGCGCACCCAGCGCGGCATCGGCAGCACCGCCGACTCCGATCAGTCGGTCGCCCGTAAGGCGCTGGCGCAGAACAACCTCGACACCGCCGAGGTCGATCTGGCGGATGCCGAATCGAACTTCTACGCCGTGGTCGGGCGCATGCCCGATGAACTGGAAGCGCCGGCTTCGACCCGTGGTGAATTGCCCACCAGCCTGCCCGAAGCCCAGCAGAGCATGGTCGAGAACAACCCGTATCTGAAATCTGCCCAGGCCGATGTGCAATCGGCCGAGAGTCAGTACGAAGTCGCCAAGTCGCCGTTCTACCCGCGCTTCGATGCCGAAGCGGCAGTCGGCGCCAACAACAACGTGCAGGGCGACGAAGGCCATGACAACGAATGGCGCGTCGGCGTGGTGATGAACTACAACCTGTTCCGTGGCGGCAGCGACAAGGCGCGACTGGCCTCCGATGCGCACCAGATCAACCAGGCCATGGACATCCGCAACAACGCCCTGCGCCAGCTCAACGAGAACATTCACTTGGCGTGGAACGCCATGGTCAACGCCAAGAAGCAGACCCCGACCGCCCGTGAATACGCCGAAACCACCAAGCGTGTACGCGCCGCGTATCAGGATCAGTTCGGCCTCGGTCAACGGACCCTGCTCGACCTGCTCGACAGTGAAAACGAGCTGTACAACGCCAATCGCCGCTACACGGAAATCCGCTACACCGAGGAGTTTTCGATGTACCGCGTGCTGGCGAACATGGGTCAGTTGCTGAGCAAGCAACGGGTGGTGCTGCCGGCCGACGCGATTGCCGCTGCCGAAGTGAAGAACGAGGCACGCTTGCCCGAACTGAAGTAGTCCCGATGATGTAGCCAGGGAGCGATCAATATGACCAGCATGGAACCCGGTGTTTCCGGGGTCGATCCGCGGTTGAGCTTCGATGATCCGTTACTCGACGGTCTGTTGATCCTCTGCAAACTCCATGGCGCGACGGTCAGTCGCGCCAGCCTGAGTGCCGGGCTGCCCCTGGACAAACAACGCCTGAGCCTGGACCTGCTGCCCCGCGCCGCAGCCCGGGCCGGTTTGCAGGCGCGGCTGCTGCGCCGCGACCTCAAGGACATCTCCCCGCTCAATCTGCCGGTGCTGTTGCTGTTGGGCAATGGCCGCACGGCTGTGCTACGTCGTTTTGCCGATGACGGCAAGGCCCTGATCCTGCCCAGTGAAGCCGATGGCGGCGAACAGTGGGTCAGCCGCGAAGAACTCACCGAACACTACACCGGCCAGGCTCTGTTCGCCCGGCCACGGCATGAACTGGAAGACCTGCGTTCACCGCTGGTGCCCCGGGTGCAGGCGTGGTTTCGCGACACCCTGAAGCTGTCGAAATGGCTGTACAGCGACGCGATCCTCGCCAGTTTCCTGATCAACCTGCTGGGCCTGATGGTGCCGCTGTTCGTCATGCAGACCTACGACCGCGTGGTGCCGAACCAGGCGACGTCGACCCTGTGGGTGCTGGCCATCGGATTGCTGATCGGCACCGGTTTCGAATTGGTGCTGCGAGTGGTGCGCGCGCACCTGCTGGACACCGCCGGGAAGAAGACCGACGTGATCCTTTCCGCGACGTTGTTCGAGCGCATCACCGGCATGGCGATGAAGGCCCGGCCGGCGACCATCGGCGGTTTCGCCCAGAGCATTCATGACTTTCAAGGCCTGCGGGAATTTCTCACCGCGGTGACCCTGACCAGCCTGATCGACCTGCCCTTCGTGGTGCTGATGCTGGTGGTGATCGGCCTGCTGGGCGGCTGGCTGGTGGTGATTCCGCTGCTGGCGTTTCCGATCACGATTGTGTTCGCGATGATCATTCAGGTTCGCCTGCGCGACACCGTGCAGAAAAGCCTGAGCCTCGGCGCCGAGCGTCAGGCATTGCTGATCGAAACCCTCGGAGGCCTGGAAACCCTCAAGGCTTGCAGCGCCGAAAGCGAGCGCCAGCACAAATGGGAAAGCACCCACGGCGCCCTCACCCGCCTCGACAGCCATGCGCGCAACCTCTCGGCGCTGGCCACCAACGGCACGCTTTTCATCCAGCAATTCTCGGGGATGGCGACCATCGTCGCCGGGGTCTACAGCATCATCGCCGGCAACCTCAGCGTCGGTGCGCTGGTGGCCAGTTACATGCTCGGCAGCCGCGTGCTCGCGCCACTGGGCCAGATCGCCGGGTTGATCACCCGCTACCAGCAAGCGCAACTGACCATGAAAAGCACCGATGCACTGATGTCCCTTCCACAGGAGCGCGACGGCAAACAGCGGCCGCTGGAGCGCACGCAATTGCAGGGTGCGCTGGACGCCAATGCGGTGACCTTCCATTACAACGGCCAGAACGCCCCGGCCCTGAGCAACATCAGTTTCAGCGTCAAGCCTGGCGAGCGGATCGGCATCATTGGCCGCAGCGGCTCCGGCAAAAGCACCCTCGCACGGCTGGTCATGGGTTTCTACGAACCGGAAGAAGGCCAGTTGCTGCTCGACGGCCTCGACCTGCGGCAACTGGATGTCGCCGACCTGCGCCAGCAGATCGGTTATGTCGCCCATGATCTGCCACTGCTGGCCGGCAGCCTGCGTGACAACCTCACGCTCGGCGCCCGTTATGTCAGCGATTCGCGGATGCTCGAAGTCGCCGAACTGACCGGCGTCACCGAACTTGCCCGCCAGCACCCGCAAGGCTTCGACCGGCCGGTGGGCGAACGCGGGCAATTGCTTTCCGGCGGTCAACGCCAGGCAGTCCTGCTGGCGCGAGCGCTGTTGCTCGACCCGCCGATCATGCTGCTCGACGAACCCACCAGCGCCATGGACAACAGCAGCGAAGACGTCCTGCGCCAGAAGCTTCACGGCTGGGTGCAGGGCAAAACCTTGCTGCTGGTCACCCACCGCACCTCGATGCTGAGCCTGGTGGACCGGTTGCTGGTGCTGGACAACGGCCGGATCGTCGCCGACGGTCCGAAAGAAGCGGTCATCGATGCACTGCGCAAGGGCCGGGTCGGCTCGGCGGCGGTCTAGGAGTTGCCCATGTCTGCTTCCTCATCGTCAAAACAGCGCGGTTACTTCGACAGTTTCGGCAAAAGCGCCGAAGCCGAATTCATGCCGGAAACTGCCGGCGCTTCGTTGCAGGATTCGCCGCGCTGGTCGCGCATCACCGTGTGGCTGGCGGCGGCACTGCTGATCAGCGCGCTGGTCTGGGCCAAATTCGCGGTGCTCGAAGAAGTGACCATGGGCGAAGGCAAGGCGATTCCGTCGAGCAAGGTCCAGGTGATCCAGAACCTCGAGGGCGGGATCGTCACCGAGATCTTCGTGCGTGAAGGACAAATGGTGAACAAGGGCGACACCCTGCTGCGCCTGGATGACACGCGGTTTCTGTCGAACAAGGGTGAAAGCGAGGCGGATCGTTATGCCCTGACCGCGCAGGTCGAACGCTTGTCCGCCGAAGCCGAAGGCCGGCCGTTCAAGCTCTCGGACGAGGTGATTGCCAAGGCTCCGCAAGTCGCCGAAGACGAGCGCTCGCTGTATGAACAACGGCAACGGCGGCTGGCCAGCGAACAGCGCACCCTCAGCGAACAACTGCGGCAGAAGACTCAGGAGCTGGCGGAGTTTCGTTCGAAACAGGGGCAATACAGCTCGAGCCTGGCACTGTTGCAACAGGAAATGAACATGTCGGAACCGCTGGTGAAAACCGGTGCGGTGTCGCCCGTGGAGATCCTCCGTCTACGTCGTAGCGCAGTGGAAATTCGTGGCTCGTTGAACGCCACGACCCTGGCCATTCCCCGTGCCGAATCGGCGATCAACGAGATCAAGAGCAAGATCGACGAATCGGAACAGACCTTTCGCTCCGACGCGGCTAAGGACCTCAACCAGAAACGCACCGACCTGTCGAAAATCACGGCATCGAGCATCGCCATCGACGACCGCGTCAGCCGCACCACCGTGACCTCGCCGGTGCACGGGGTGATCAAGCAATTGAAGGTCAACACCATCGGCGGCGTGGTGCAGCCGGGCAGCGACATGGTGGAAATCGTGCCGCTGGAAGACAACCTGCTGATCGAAGCCAAGGTCCGTCCGCAGGACGTGGCGTTCCTGCATCCGGGCCAGAAAGCCATGGTCAAGTTCAGCGCCTACGACTACACGATCTACGGCGGGCTCAGCGCCAAGCTTGAGCTGATCGGTGCCGACACCATCACCGACGACAAGGGCAACAGCTTCTACCTGATC
The DNA here is from genome assembly GCF_059421845.1 of Pseudomonas sp. GW821-FHT02C04. Lineage (NCBI taxonomy): Bacteria > Pseudomonadati > Pseudomonadota > Gammaproteobacteria > Pseudomonadales > Pseudomonadaceae > Pseudomonas > Pseudomonas sp. GW821-FHT02C04. The sequence goes on from NZ_JBWKVT010000003.1 coordinate 243,469, forward strand.
CAGGTGCGCACCGACAAAAATCACTTGGGCGGGGATGTAAAACCGTTGCTGATCATTCCGGGGATGGTTGCCACGGTGGACATCATCACCGGGGAGAAAAGCGTGCTGGATTACCTGCTAAAACCGGTGCTCAAGGCGCGGACCGAGGCGATGCGCGAACGCTAGCCTCATCTGATCGTTCCCACGCTCCGCGTGGGAATGCCGCCCGGGACGCTCCGCGTCCCTTCGCGACGGTGACGCAGAGCGTCACTGTATGCATTCCCACGCAGAGCGTGGGAACGATCAGTATCCGTGATTCTTTTGGAAAGTCTCCTCCCCCATCGCCGCAATCTGCCCTTCAATCAGCGCCTCAAACGGCTTGAGCAACGGATCGAAAGAGACCGGCGCTTCCAGCGTCTGCAACGCCTGAACGATCGCCTCGATAGTCGACAACGCCCCCGGCCCCGGTGCCTTGCGCAACCGATACCGTGAAACCCCGCCCTCCGCCAGCGTCACCCGTGGCAATGCCGCCAGCAGCGGATTGAGGTGCAGCATCTTGCGCGCCTTACGCCACGTGCCATCCGGCACCACCAGCAGCAGCGGTTCATCGGACGCGGTGTAAGCCTGCATCGGCTGCGCATCGTCCGCCGGAAACAGCAACCGCGCCCGATACCCCGGCCGGTTCAGCAGCGCAGGCAGATCCTCGAACACTTCGCCGACGATCAGTTCGGCATTGTTCAAACCGAGCGCCGCCAGCCGTGCAGTGTTGAGCGCGTGATTGACCTCGCTCGGGTGCTGCAACAGCAACACGCGGGTGCGGCTGTCGAGGCAGGGGATCAACGGGCACAGGCAGTGGGTTTGTGGGCGCAGGCAGCGCGGGCATTGGGGTCTGGACATGTTCTTAGGCCTGATTGAGCTGCGCTTTGAGCAGATCGCGAAAGGTCTGGATCAGCGGCTCGCGGCTGCGGCCACGGCGCATGATCATGGAAAACGGCGCCTGATAACCGAAGGTTGCCGGCAGCAGCACCCTCAGATCGCCCTTATCGGCCCAGGCTTGAGCGTAGTGCTCTGGCAGGTAACCGATGTAGGCGCCGGACAGCACCAGAATCAGCTGCGCTTCCATACTTTCCACGGTGGCGGCGCTGTGTTTGAAACCGTGGCGCGCCAATTCGGCCTGGCTCCAGTAACCGCGCCCGACCATGCGTTGCTGGGTGATGACCTGCTCGGGAATCCGCCGTTCGTTGAACAACGGGTGACGGTTGCTGCAATACAGCCAGTGCTGCTCGCGGTACAGCGGCATGTACACCAGACCGCTCATGCGCGTGGAGAACGCACCGATGGCCAGATCGAGGCGGTTGTCCTGCACGCCGAGTTGCAGCTCGTAGGGGCTCATCACCGACAGATGCAGATGCACTGCCGGGTGTTCCTGGCTGTAGGCGCCGATGGCTTCGGCGAACGGCAAGGCCTTGTCGCTGACCGTCGAGTCGATCACTCCCAGATTTAGTGTGCCGCGCAATTCGCCCTTGAGCGCCGCGGCGTATTGCTCGAAACCTTCGAGTTCGGCGAGCAGGCGCAGGGTTTCCTGATGGAACAGCTCCCCCTTGCTGGTCAGGCTGAAACCGCCGCGCCCTCGATGGCACAGCACCAGACCCAGCGCGGCTTCGAGCTGGCTCATGTAGGTGCTGATCGCCGAGGTCGACAGGTTGAGTTCCTGCTGCGCGTTGGCAAACCCCTGATGCCGCACGACGCTGACGAAGATGCGCAAAAGTTTCAGGTCGGGTAAAGCGTTGGCCATGTCTACTCCAAGGATCGTTCCCACGCTCTGCGTGGGAATGCCGCCCGTGACGCTCTGCGTCACCTGCGATCACGGCTGGACGCGGAGCGTCCGTGGATGCATTCCCACGCGGAGCGTGGGAACGAGCACGCGGGGGAAGTTTGGCATTAGTTTAGAAAAATCTGAACTAAGTATTTGCCCGTAGCGATTCTTTCGCCTCACTACATTTCGCAGAATCGGCCCCACAGCGGTGCCCGTGACCTTGCGAATGCGGCGCGCCGACATAAATAAAACAAAGACGATGAGGCCCTACCCGTGGACAAGATTCTTCACCAACCACTGGGCGGCAACGAAATGCCGCGCTTCGGCGGCATCGCCACCATGCTCCGACTCCCCCATGTACCGACCGCTGCCGGCCTGGACGCTGCCTTCGTTGGCGTGCCCCTGGACATCGGTACTTCGCTGCGCCCCGGCACCCGCTTCGGGCCTCGCGACATCCGCACCGAATCGGTGATGATCCGCCCGTACAACATGGCCACCGGCGCCGCGCCGTTCGACTCGCTGTCGGTTGCCGACATCGGTGACGTGGCGATCAACACCTTCAACCTGCTCGACGCCGTACGCATCATCGAAGAAGCCTACGACAACATCCTCGAGCACAACGTGATCCCGATGACCCTGGGTGGCGACCACACCATCACCCTGCCGATCCTGCGTGCCATCCACAAAAAGCACGGCAAGGTCGGTCTGGTGCACATCGACGCTCACGCTGATGTGAACGATCACATGTTCGGCGAGAAGATCGCCCACGGTACGACCTTCCGTCGCGCCGTCGAAGAAGGCCTTCTGGACTGCGACCGTGTGGTGCAGATTGGTCTGCGTGCGCAGGGTTACACCGCTGACGACTTCAACTGGAGTCGCGATCAGGGCTTTCGCGTTGTTCAGGCCGAAGAGTGCTGGCACAAGTCGCTGGCACCGCTGATGGCCGAAGTGCGCGAGAAAGTCGGTGGCGGCCCGGTGTACCTGAGCTTCGACATCGACGGCATCGACCCGGCCTGGGCGCCTGGCACCGGCACCCCGGAAATCGGTGGTCTGACGACCATTCAGGCGATTGAAATCGTTCGCGGCTGCCAGGGCCTCGACCTGATCGGCTGCGATCTGGTAGAAGTCTCGCCCGCTTATGACACCACCGGCAACACCTCGCTGCTGGCCGCCAACCTGCTGTACGAAATGCTCTGCGTACTGCCGGGCGTCGTCCACCGCTGAGGGTCGGGTCATGAACGAACGTGATCAGGTTCTGAAAGCGGCCGCCGATCTGGTGTCCGCCTTCGCCCGCAACGATCGCGAAGCCTACTTCGGCGCGTTCAGCGCCGATGCGAGCTTCGTGTTCTACACCCTCGAACAGCCCCTGCTGTCGCGCGATGCCTATCAGGCGTTGTGGGACAACTGGCGCGCCGAGGATGGCTTCGAGGTGCTTTCGTGCACCTCAAGCAACGCCTTCGTCAGCCTGCAGGGTGACGTGGCGATTTTCATTCATGACGTGGCCACCGAGCTGCGCATGCAAGGGGAGCAACACTTCAGCCAGGAGCGCGAGACGATTGTTTTCAGGAAACAAGCGTCGAGCCTAGAACAACAAGGCCATTGGCTGGCCTGCCACGAACATTTGTCCGCAATGCCGGAAGGGCTGCCATCCCCTTAGCCAAGACAGGTGACGCTCACGCACGATGAGCGCGCCTTTATGATCGGAGCAGATCATGAATAACAACAACAAAGACCAAAGCCTTACGCAGATTGAAACCCACGGGGTCGAACAGATCCCGGACAACGAACGCACCGCCGGTCCCGTGGACTTGTTCCGCATGATCTTCGGCGGCGCGAATACCTTTGCCACCGCCGTGCTCGGCAGTTTCCCGGTGTTGTTCGGCCTGTCCTTTCAGGCGGGCGTCTGGGCGATTGTCTCGGGCGTGCTGCTCGGTTCGCTGATCCTCGCACCGATGGGCCTGTTCGGCCCGCTCAACGGCACCAACAATGCTGTGTCGTCCGGTGCGCACTTCGGCGTGCACGGGCGGATCGTCGGTTCGTTCCTCTCGCTGTTGACCGCCATCGCCTTCTTCTCGCTCTCGGTGTGGAGTTCGGGGGATGCGTTGATTGGTGGTGCGAAACGCCTGATCGGCCTGCCGGAAACCGACCTGACTTTGGGCCTGGCCTACGGTCTGTTCGCGATTCTGGTGCTGACCGTGTGCATCTACGGCTTCCGCTTCCTGCTGTGGGTGAACAAGGTCGCGGTGTGGAGCGCGAGCCTGCTGTTCCTGCTGGGCATCTTCGCTTTCGCCGGCCCTTTCGATTCGCACTACGCCGGCACTGTCAGCCTCGGCCAGCCGGGCTTCTGGGCAGCCTTCATCGGCGCCGCGCTGGTAGCGATGAGCAACCCGATTTCCTTCGGCGCGTTCCTCGGCGACTGGGCCCGCTATATCCCGCGTGAAACCTCGCGTCAGCGGATCATGGCGGCGGTGATTCTGTCGCAGATCGCCACGTTCATTCCGTTCCTGTTCGGCCTGACCACCGCGACCATCGTGGCGATCCAGGCACCGGACTACATCGCGGCCAACAACTACGTCGGCGGTCTGCTGGCGGTGTCGCCGAGCTGGTTCTTCCTGCCGGTGTGCCTGATTGCGGTGATCGGCGGCATGTCCACCGGCACCACGTCGCTGTATGGCACCGGGCTGGACATGTCCAGCGTGTTCCCGCGTCTGCTGTCGCGGGTCAAGGCAACGCTGTTGATCGGCGTGCTGTCGATTGCCTTCATCTTCATCGGGCGCTTCGCGGCAAACCTGGTGCAGAGCGTGTCGACCTTCGCCGTGCTGATCATCACCTGCACCACCCCATGGATGGTGATCATGATCATCGGCCTGGTGGTGCGTCGCGGCTTCTACTGCCCGGACGACCTGCAAGTGTTCACGCGCGGCGAGCAAGGCGGACGCTACTGGTTCAGCCACGGCTGGAACTGGCGCGGCCTGGGCGCGTGGATCCCGAGCGCGGCGGTCGGCCTGTGCTTCGTCAACCTGCCGGGGCAGTTCGTCGGCCCGCTGGGTGAACTGGCCGGCGGCATCGACATCAGCCTGCTGGTGACCCTCGGTCTGGCCTCGGTGATGTACCTGATGCTGCTGAGCCTGTTCCCGGAACCGGCGCTGGTCTACGGCCCGAAGGATCCCCGGAGCAAAGGCGCGCATGCGCCGGCTGAAGCGGCGCTGCGTCAGGCTGCCTGAATAAACGAATCGCCTGTGGGGGTCAGCCTTCTCCCACAGAGTTCCACCCCATAAAAAAGACAATCGGAGACACGCCATCATGGCTTTGGATTTATTCGTCGTCCTCATCTACGCCGCCGGCATGCTCTTGCTCGGCTACTTCGGCATGCGCAAGGCCAAGACCAACGAGGACTTCCTGGTTGCCGGGCGTAACCTCGGCCCGAGCCTGTACATGGGCACCATGGCTGCGACCGTTCTCGGTGGCGCGTCCACCGTCGGCACCGTCCGCCTGGGCTACGTACACGGCATCTCCGGTTTCTGGCTGTGTGCGGCACTGGGTTGCGGCATCGTCGCGCTGAACCTGTTCCTGGCCAAGCCGCTACTGAAACTGAAGATCTACACCGTTACCCAGGTGCTGGAAAAACGCTACAACCCGATGGCCCGCTCGGCGAGCGCGGCGATCATGCTGGCCTACGCGCTGATGATCGGCGTGACCTCGATCCTCGCCATCGGCACCGTGCTGCAAGTGCTGTTCGGCCTGCCGTTCTGGATCTCGGTACTGCTCGGCGGTGGCGTGGTCGTAGTGTATTCGGCCATCGGCGGCATGTGGTCGCTGACCCTGACCGACATCGTCCAGTTCATCATCAAGACCGTCGGCCTGATGTTCATCCTGTTGCCAATCTGCCTGTACCGCGTCGGCGGCTGGGACGAACTGGTGCTGAAACTGCCGGCCACCGCCTTCAGCTTCACCACCATCGGCTGGGACACGATCATCACCTACTTCATGATCTACTTCTTCGGCATCCTGATCGGTCAGGACATCTGGCAACGGGTGTTCACCGTCAAGACTGCCAAAGTCGCTCAGTACGCCGGTAGCATCGCGGGTATCTACTGCATCCTCTACGGTTTGGCCTGCGCCCTGATCGGCATGGCTGCACATGTGCTGATCCCGAATCTGGACAACGTCAACAACGCCTTCGCCGCCATCGTCAAACTGTCGCTGCCGGACGGTATCCGTGGTCTGGTGATCGCCGCTGCCCTGGCCGCGATGATGTCCACCGCCAGCGCCGGCCTGCTCGCCGCCGCCACCACCCTGACCGAAGACCTGCTGCCGAAGCTGCGTGGCGGCAAACAGTCGAGCCTGGGCATCAACCGCCTCTTCACTCTGCTGACCGGTGTTGTGGTGCTGTGCATCGCATTGGTGGTCAACGACGTGATCAGCGCCCTTACCCTCGCTTACAACCTGCTGGTGGGCGGCATGCTGATCCCGCTGATCGGTGCGATCTTCTGGAAACGCGCCACCACCGCCGGCGCCATCGCCAGCATGGGCCTGGGCTTCGCCACTGCCCTGCTGTTCATGGTCAAGGACGGTCTGGACGCCAACACCCCGATCTACTACAGCCTGGCTGTGGGTCTGGTGAGCTTCGTGGTGGTCAGCCTGATGTCCCGCCGCCCAAACGTGGTGGCCAGCGCGATCTAAGCTGAAACATAACGACTTGATGCTTTCTTCGACGGGTGTGGCGTCGGTTGCCACACCCGTTTTTTTTCGTCTGAAGGAAAGTGCTTATGAAGATTGTTTCACGGGATCAGTGGTTCGAAGTGCAACACCTGAGCGACGGCATTCGCCTGATTCACGAGCCGTACATCCGGCCGTTCTATCGCTGCAACCTGTGGCATGTTCAGGGACGGGACAAGGATCTGCTGCTCGACAGCGGTTCCGGACTGGTCAGCCTGCGCGAGCAACTGCCGTGGCTGACCGAGCGGCCGCTGGTGGCGGTGGCCAGTCATTGCCACTTCGACCACATTGCCGGGCATCACGAATTTGCCGAACGGCTGGTACACCCTGCCGAGGCGGACATTCTGGCGGCGCCGGATGGCGAGAATGACTTGAGCCGGGCCTTCGTCGGCGACGACATGTTCGAAGCGCACCCGGATTGCCCGTTGTGCTACGCCGAATACCGGGTCAAGGCGGCGCCGGCCACCGGGTTTGTCGAGGACGGCGATGTGCTGGACCTGGGCAATCGCACGTTGCAGGTGCTGCACACACCCGGGCATTCGCCGGGCGGGATCAGCCTCTATGAAGCGGCCAGCGAAACCCTGTTCAGCGGCGACATCATCTACGACGGGCCGTTGATTGAAGATGCCTACCACTCGAATCTTGAGGATTACGCCGCCAGTTTGCGACGCTTGCATGCGCTGCCGATCCGCACGGTGCATGGCGGGCATTTCGGCAGTTTCTCTGGAACGCATTTACGCTCGATGATTGACGAATGGTTGCGCCGGCACGCCTGAGGCCTGCTGTACTCCAGTCAGACCCACCCAAAAAAGATCTGCCATGAGAAGAGCTGCCGTGCGTGCCGCCGTGCACAGGTTCATCAAGCGTCTGCTGGAAAACCGCGACTTCAATGACCGCACCAGCCTGGCGGAGTTGGGTCTGGAGAAGGCGGATATCGAAGACCTGATCTTCCATCTGGAAGATGAATTCGGACTGACGGCATTCACCGCCGAAGAAGATCACATGCTCAAGACCGCGAAAACCGCGAATGACTTGAGCCGGTTTCTGATCGAGATCGGGCGACACTGAAAAGCAAAAGATCGCAGTCTTCGGCAGCGCCTGCACATTTTCATGCAGGCGCTGCCGAAGACTGCGATCTCCTTATCTTCAAATCTTTTCTATTCAGATCGGGGCATTAGCGCCGACGCTGCTGACGCCGACGCTGTTCGTCATCAGTGCGAATCGGGATCGGTTGCAGAGGCGGTTCGATCAAGCCGAGGGCAACACCCAAATCGTGCAGCCAGTTTTGAATTTTCTCTTTCATCGTCATGCCCCCTTCAGGGTGGTGCTGAGCGTCCGGAATTCTGAGGCCGCTTCGCACTGATAATAGTCCGAAGTCCTACGCAATGCTCGGTGAAATCCGCAATGATCTGTTACCAGATTGATCAGAATCCTTGACCGATCGCTCAAGCGATTTCCCGGGTGTCTTCGCCAGCCACGGGATAGAGCGCCTGCTGCTGTTCAATCCACGCATTGAGATTGGCGCCGACCATGCCCCGGCGCCACATGAGCCAGGTTGTCGCACTGGCAAACGGCTCGGCCAGCGGGTGCACCGCGACACTTTCACGCCCCGGCAGGCTGGCGAGCATCGACTCCGACATCAGCGCCACGCCGCTGCCGGCAATCACGCAAGCCAGCATCCCTTGGTAGGACTCGATCTCCATCGCCCGGCCCATCGCCGCGTGATAGTGCGCGAACCACGACTCCAGCCGCGCACGGTAGGCGCAGCCATGGCGAAAGGTGAACACCGCCCGCCCCTCGACATCCTTGGCACTGCGTACCGGCGGGTGATCCGGCTCGCTGATCAGCACCAGCCGTTCATTGCACAGCGGCACCCCGTCGATCCCGGCCAGCTGCGGCGGGCCATCCACCAGCGCTGCGTCGAGACGCCCGGTGAGCAGGCCTTCAAGCAATTCGCCACTGGGCCCGGACTGCACCTGCAGATTCACCGCTGGATACTGCTTGTGATAGCGCGCCAGCAACGCCGGCAAATGAATCGCGGCGGTGCTGTACAGGGTGCCGAGCACGAAATCCCCCGCCGGTTGCCCGCCCATCACCGCCGCACTGGCCTGATCGCGCAGGGCGAACAGTTTGCCGGTGTAGTCCAGCAGGACTTTTCCCGCAGGCGACAGCTGCAAACGCTGACGCTCGCGGACGAACAGTTCGACACCCAATTGCTCTTCGAGCTGTTTGAGCCGGGTCGACAGGTTTGACGGAACACGGTGCAGGCGTTCGGCGGCGCGGGTGATCGAGCCCTCCTCCGCCACGGCCTGGAAGATCCGCAATTGGCTGAACTCCACAACCTTTCTCCCGAACAGAACAAGTTACTCACTATTATTCAATTTTAAAGAAAGTCAATCAGTCCTAGCCTGACGGTCATTGAACCTCCAACGGAATCCAGACCATGTCGCCGCTGATTCGCTTATCCGCCAGTTTCATTGCCCTGATGATGGCCATGGGCATCGGGCGTTTCGCCCTCACGCCGCAACTTCCCCACCTGATCAGCGAAGGGCAGATCGACCTGACCGCCGCCGGTCTGATTGCGGCAGCCAACTACCTCGGCTATCTGCTCGGTGCCATAGACGCGATGTTTTCCCGACGGCCCGATCAAGTGCAACGACGCCTGCACGGTGGCTTGTGGTTGTGTGTGCTGCTGACGCTGGCGTCGTTCTGGGCCAACGGTTTCTGGTCGCACTTGCTGCTTCGTTTCGGCACGGGTGTGGCGAGTGCCTGGGTGCTGGTGATGATTACTGCGCTGAGTCAACCGCTGGCTGCAGCCGCCGGTCGCCCACGGTTGGGAGCGCTGGTATTTGCCGGGCCGGGGCTGGGGATTTTTCTGACGGGGTTGCTGGCGCTGTTCTCACATTTGGCGCAGCAGACTTCCGCGACCCTGTGGCTGATCTACGCCGCTGTGGCGCTGGTGATGTTGCTGGGGATCGTGCGGATCCTGCCGCAACCGGGCGTCGGCGCAACCGTCGCCCCTGCCGCCACCAGTTCTTCGAATCGCGGCATTGCGCGGTTGGCGGTGGTGTATGCCTTGTACGGCGTGGGCTACATCATTCCAGCCACGTTTCTGTCGCAGATGGCCAACGCGCAGTTTCACGGGCAATGGCAGGCCGATCTGTTCTGGCCGTGCTTCGGCCTCGGCGCCGCAATCGGTGTGTTGCTGGTGAGTTTGCGTCGGCACGATCCGGAAACCACCCGTCACTGGCTGATGGCGACGTTGTGGCTGCAGGCCGCCGGGGTGTTTGCCTGCCTGTTGGGCAGCGGCCTCGGCCTGGCTTTGGGCGTGATCCTGTGTGGCACGCCGTTCCTGGCCTGCATGCAACTGGTGATGCAACGCTCCCGGGAACTGGCGCCCCACGCCACCCAGCGCAACGCCGGTCTGCTTACTGCGTGCTTCGCCGTCGGTCAGCTTAGCGGGCCGTTGCTGGCAGCGGTCAGCAGCCACTTCAGCGGCGGCCTGCAACCGGCGCTGGTGATCGCCGGCAGCGGGCTGCTGATTGCCGGTGGCCTGGCGTGGAAACCGCTTACGACTGGCCGAGCGCTTTGCGCAAACGCCGACGTACCCACTGTTCCGCGCTGACGAAGGTGATGCCGAGCAACACCAGCACGGCACCGATGATGAAGTTCATGCTCAGCTTTTCACCGAGCAACACCACGCCGAACGTGACGCCGAACAACGGCGTCATGAAGGAAAACACGGCGAGGTTGGCCGCCAGATAACGGCGCAGCAGCCAGAACCAGGTCAGGTAACTGAAGAACGACACCACCAGCCCCTGGAACAGCACGCTGCCCACCGCCACGACGGTCAGGCTGACGTGGGTGATCTGGCCGCTGAGCAGCGCGATCAACAGCAGGCCGACGAAGCCGACAATCAGCTGGTAAAAAAGCGTCAGCGTCACCGGCGCTTCCGACAGGCGCGAGGCACGCACCACCACGGTGGTCGCGCCCCAACTGGCCCCGGCCAGCACGCCGAGGGCATCGCCCAGCAGCATGCGGTGATCGAGGTTGTCCCACGACACGCCGCCGGCAAACGCCACGGCGATCCCGACGAACGCCATGAAAATCCCCAGCCATTGCACCGGCCGCAGACGCTCGCTGGGCAACAGAAAATGCACGCCCAGCGCAGTGAAGATCGGCGCGGTATAGAGGAACACCGACATGTGCGCGGCGGTGGTCAACTGCAAGCCTTCGGAGATGAACAGGAACTCAAGCCCGAACAAGGCACCGGCCAGCAAGCCGCCGCGCCATGTAGCTCCGACCTGATCCCAGCCGCCCTTCCAGCAGATGAGCAGTCCTACCAGCAACGCGGAAATTCCCGATCGCCCCGCCGCCTGCATCACCGGCGCGATATCGGTCGCCGCCCACTTGATCATCACCTGCTGCACGCCCCAGATCAGGCACAGGCCGACCATCACTTGCAGGGCAAACCCGTCGGCACTGCGCCGACTGACGCTCACCGCAACACCTCGAACACACACAACATGGCAGTTTTTCCAATGGTCAACACAAAGCCCCGGCTCTTCGTCCGGGGCGAAAAATGATGAGTGGATTATTAACCAGTCAGCCAGAAAAAGCCGTCTGGAAGAGACATTTGATGCTCCTGCAACGTCAGCGGTGAATGGCTGATCTGCCAAACCGGCTGGCCACGACAAATCCGACCGTACAGGCCAGCGCCGTGGCAAACGTCCCCCATGCCCAATCCAGCAACGTCACCTGCACCGACCAGCCGCGCAACGTCGCCCAGTTGGTCAGGTCATAAGTGCCATAAGCGACCAGCCCGAGCAGCGCACCCATGCGAGCAGCGCGTTGCCAAGTCATCGAAGGCAACGCTACAAACGCCACACAACCGAAAACGTACAGGCAATAAAAAACCGCTGCTGGTACCAGCAACGGTTTTTCGAGCATCAGCGAACCGAGCAGTTCGCGATAGGTCGGCGCCATCAGCACGCCAAGCCAGACGCCGTCGAGCAGAAGAAACGTCAGCAGCGTGGCGACGTAGGCAATCAACGCTTTTTTCATCTGCCCGACCTCAAGGGAGCCCATGCAACATGGGCCACGTCAGGCTCAGGTTAGTTCAATGCGATCGGCATGAATGACGATCTTGCCTTCCTTGTACAACGAACCGATGGCCTTCTTGAAGTTGCCCTTGCTGACACCGAACAGGCTGCTGATCAGCGCCGGATCACTCTTGTCGCTGACGGCCAGGGTGCCATCGTTTTCGCGCAACTTGACGAGGATCTTCGAATTCAGGCTGCTGGCTGCTTCCTGCCCCACCGGTTGCAGGCTCAGGCTGATCTTGCCATCGGCGCGCACTTCCTTGATGAAGCCTTTCTCGCGCATGCCGGAACGCATGAACTTGAAGATTTCATTCTTGTGAATCAAACCCCAGTGCTTGTTGTTGATGACCGCCTTGAAACCCATGTCGGTGGATTCGGCCACCAGCAGATCAACTTCCTGGCCCACGCTGTAGTTGGCCGGGGTCTTGTCGAGGTAGCGATCAAGACGCGCGGTGGCGGTGATGCGGCGGGTGTGTTTGTCGAGGTAGACATGCACCACGCAGTACTCGCCGGCGGTCATCTGGCGTTTTTCTTCGGAGTAAGGCAGCAGCAGATCCTTCGGCAGGCCCCAATCGAGGAACACACCGATGCTGTTGACTTCAACAACTTTCAAACTGGCAAATTCACCGACCTGAACTTTTGGTTTTTCAGTGGTGGCAATAAGTTTGTCATCGCTGTCCAGATAAATGAAAACATTGAGCCAGTCTTCATCTTCGCTGGGAATATCTTTAGGGATATAACGGTTGGGCAAAAGAATTTCGCCGTCGGCACCGCCGTCCAGATATAAACCGAAGTTAGTGTGTTTAACCACTTGCAAACTGTTGTAGCGCCCGACTAAAGCCATTTCCAATACCCTCATTGCGTGGGCGGCATTCTACCCGGTTTTGCCGGGTTCGTTGGCCGGCAGAGCCTGCCATCGACTGAAAATTTGCGCGAGGCCTTGATTTTCCTTGGTTTGCCGCCGAGCGGGCGCCACTCGTCAGACCACCTCGGCGACTCCGCAGCGCGCCCTCACCTCGAAAAAGGCACCATGGCCGATAAATGTTGTTATTTAAAACAGCAGGTTAGCGGGATATTTCGAATAATTAATCGAGAATAATCCACCCGCACGCTGGGTTATTCCGGGGGATATTTACCAAGCAATTGTCAAGTTATTCCTGTACGATGCCTGGCCGAGTTACTTTTCTACAGGTTAATGGCCGCCATGCGTGTAAAAGCATCCACCAGCAAAGCAAAGCCAGCTCCAGCCGTTGAAACCAGCGAATCGATCAACGATCAGATCGCGGCATTCCTCAAGTCCGGCGGCGAAATCCAGCAAATTGCCAAGGGCGTCAGCGGCCAGACGTTCGGCCCGTCCAAGCAGATCAGCCTGGGCAAGAAGTAACACCCCGCAACACACCAGTCCCAAGGCGCTTTGAGCTTCGAAGCGTCTGGACCGGAACCCTCGCAAGACCGCTCTCGCGTTCAATCAAACTCAACAAAACAACAGAAATCGACGAACGGCCCTCGATGCCGATCATTCGCCGGTATCCTTGCACGCGTCTGGATCAAGCGTTTCAGCAGTCTTTATCGCACTGCGCTCGCTGTTCAAGGAGTGACGCATGCTCAAACCCCTCTGTTTATTTCTTGCAGGCCTGCTGGCGAGCCCGATGGCGCACGCGCAGATATTCCAGCGCGAACTCGGCGACTTCGACCTCAAGCTCGGCACCACGCCCAGCCGCAGCATGGCTCAGGGTCTGGTCAAACCTTCTGCCGCCGGTTCGTTCCACGGCGGCCTCGATCTGAGCCACGACAGCGGCCTCTACGTCGGCCAGTACGCGCCGAGCATGGGACTGACGCCGGGCAAGAATCTGGAGATCGATTCCTACGTCGGCTTTAAACAACCCTTCGATCAAACCCTCGGCTACGAAGTCGGGATGATCCACTACAGCTATCCCAAGGTCGACACCCTCGACAGCCAGGAATTATTCGGCGGCCTGACCCTGCTCGGCAGCCGTTTCGGCATCGCACTGAGCAACGATCCGGACAAACAGAACAACACCTTGTTTGCCGATCTGCGCGGCAACCAGCCGTTCGGCATCGGGATCAGCATGAAATACACCACCCATCAGCTCAATACACCGGTCTCGGTGGACGGCGGGTATGTCAGCAGTTTTACCGACTGGTCGGTGAAATTTTCCCGCCCGGTGATGGGCGTCGACCTCGACCTGATCTACAGCAATTCCAGCCTCAGCGGCAGCGATTGCTCCGCCTATTCCGGGCACAACAGCCAGTGCGACGGGCTGGTCACGCTCAAGGCCGAACGCGCGTTCTATTGATTGGCTGAACTGCCGGGCCCATCCTGCGTTCACATAAGCATCAGACTTCGAAGCCAGGCTCACGCAAGGATTCGCCCATGTCTCGCTGGTTCAAACAGATCGCCGCCCTATTGGTTTTCACCGTTGCCCTCGGCGCTTGTAGCCGTGTGGGCCTCGCCTATCGCAATCTCGACGTGATCATTCCGTGGACGCTCAGCGACTACCTGGACATGACCGGCGAGCAGAAAGGCTGGTTCAACGAACGCCTCAAGGAACACCTGAGCTGGCACTGCAGCACGCAGTTGCCGGGGTATCTGGATTGGCTCGATCGTCTGCAAACCATGGTCGAAACCAATCAGGTCACCGACGCCGCGCTCCAGGCCCGCACCTTGGAGGCCAAGCAGGCGATTGCCGAAACCGCCCGGGAAATCACGCCGTCGGCGATCGAGTTGCTGCAAGGGCTGGATGACAAACAGGTCGCGGAAATGAATGACGCGTTTGCCAAGGATCTGCGCAAACGTCAGCAGGAATATGTGAAGCCACCACTGGCCCAGCAGATTGCCGAACGCGGCGCGCGGATGGACAAACGCCTCAACGACTGGCTCGGGCCGCTGAGCACCACCCAGGAACAACGCGTGATGGCGTGGTCGACAGCATTGGGCGACCAGAACACTCAATGGATCGCCAACCGTGCGCACTGGCAACAACAGTTCAGTGCAGCCGTCTCCCAGCGCAACAGCCCGGAATTCCCACAGCGGATCGAGACGCTTCTGGTCTATCGCGAGCGTTTATGGACAGCGGATTACCGCAAAGCCTACGCCGACACCGAAGCCCAGGCGCGCTCGCTGGCGGTCGATCTGATGGCTGAAAGCACGCCGCAACAACGGCAGCGCTTGTTGAAGAAAATCGAAGGGGTGCGCAAGGACTTCAATGATCTGAAGTGTTTGAAGGCCGTTAAACAGAATTAGAAAACCACAAGATCGCAGCCCTCGGCAGCTCCCGCAGAATTTGCGGAGCTACCGAGGGCTGCGGTCTTTTGCTTTCCTGGATTCAGGCAATCTGCGCCTTGGACGCCACCCGATCAAACGTCGCCTCATCCAGCGCATCCTCCTGTTCATCCAGCACCTGACGCGGATGATCATTACCGGGAATGCTGCTGTCGATCAGGCTTAACAGGCTTGATCCGCGCGGGGTCAGGCTGAAATTGTTGCCGGTGCTGCCCTCATGTTCGCCACGGGGCCCGATAAAGCCGCGCAGCAACAGCTTCTGCTCGTATTCACAGGCGATGGTTTTCAGATGATCCAGATTCTCGATCGGCTCGCCCGCCGCCGCTTTTTCCGCCGCATAGTCTTCTGCGTAAGAGCGCGGTGCGAAGCTGTGGCCTGCGCCGTTCTGTACTTCATGCAGCAGGCGTTCAATCAAATCCCAGTTATAAGTCGTCATCCT
Organism: Pseudomonas sp. GW821-FHT02C04; assembly: GCF_059421845.1. Taxonomy (NCBI): domain Bacteria; kingdom Pseudomonadati; phylum Pseudomonadota; class Gammaproteobacteria; order Pseudomonadales; family Pseudomonadaceae; genus Pseudomonas; species Pseudomonas sp. GW821-FHT02C04. The sequence goes on from NZ_JBWKVT010000003.1 coordinate 258,828, forward strand.
GATTCAACCTCCGATGCGCGTGATTAATGGCGCCTTCAAAGGTTGTGACCCGAGCGGACAAAAGCCGTTCAGCTTCATTTACCGCCCCGACCGACCGGCGGTCTGTCGATTTCCGACAGCGGCGAGCGACTAGTCTGAGACAGACGGTTTCAACCCCCGCAGGAGAAATCATCATGAACGTTGAGAATCATCCGGTGGTGTCGCGCGAAGAATGGCTCGCCGCCCGCAAGCAGCATCTGGCCGATGAAAAGGCCTTCACGAAAGAACGCGACCGCCTCAGCGCCAAACGTCGCGCCCTGCCCTGGGTGAAGGTCGACAAGGATTACCGCTTCATGGGGCCGAACGGCGAATTGAAACTGGCTGACCTGTTCGGCCAACACAGCCAACTCGTCGTTTATCACTTCATGTTTGCCAAAGGCTGGGATGAAGGCTGTCCGGGCTGCTCGTTCCTCAGCGACCACATCGACGGCGCCAATCAACACCTGACCCATCACGACATTGCCGTGGTGGCGGTGTCGCACGCGCCATTCGCCGAATTCCAGGCCTTCAGGCGGCGGATGGGCTGGAAATTCGACTGGGTGTCGTCGGACGGCTCCGATTTCAACTACGACTTTGGCGTTTGCGCCCACGCTGATGATGCCGAAGCCGGAAAGGCTACATACAACTACGAAAAGACTGACAGTGGCGAAGAGGAAATGCCGGGGCTGAGCGTGTTCTATCGCGCCAACAACCGCGAGATTTTCCACACCTACTCGACCTACGCTCGAGGCCTGGACATGCTGGTCGGTGCCTACAACTACCTCGATCTCACGCCAAAAGGCCGGAATGAGGACGAGATCATGGAGTGGGTGCGGCATCACGATCGGTATGACGGAGAACAAAAATCCAGTTGCTGTCACGGAGACTGAGCCAGCAAAGACACTGAACTTTTCATTGGCCACAGCCCTCAACCGGTTAACCCGCCTTAACCGGATCTGAGGCCCGCCCCGATGAAAACCCTGCTCAAACTCACCCTCGCTGCCACGCTCGCCTGCGCCCTGCCCGTCTGGGCCTGCACCCCGGAAGAAGCCACCGCCAAACGCGAACAATTGGCCAGGGAAGTCGCCAAGCTCACCGAGCAAAACCCGGCCAAGGCCAAGGAAATCAACGCCGAGTTGCAGAAGATGGACCTGGGCACGGCATCTGCCGACCTGCCGGACAAATGCCAGTTGATCGATCAGCGGCTGAAGGAACTGGATTCGGCCGAGAAGAAAACCGAAGGCTGACAGCCCACTCAACACCGCAGGCTTTGGATCTACCGCTCGGGATCGATGCCAAAGCCGGTGTCCTTTCGTCCGGATATTTGCATTAATGCATTTATATATTTGCACCAATGCATATTGAGACCTAGGGTTACCTCGAGCTGATCGGAACCGGCCATCGGAGATGGCAACCCATTCACAGCCGATCGCTCGCAACATCCACACGTTGGACGTTTGTTTTCATTCATGGAGGATTGAAAAATGTTAACCACTGAAACAACGCAATTCACCGGCAACACCCTGCCCGGGTGCCTGACCGGCCATCTGCTTGACCCGCAACTGGTCGAGGTCGAAGCGGCCCCGCAGGCCAAGGCCCTCGCAGCATCGAGTCTCAACTTCACAATGCAGCAACAGACCCAGACCAATTGGTGCTGGGCCGCGGTTTCCGCATCGGTCGGCAACTACTACGGCACCGGGTCCTGGACTCAGTGCGGCGTTGCCAGCACCCAACTGAACCGCAACTGCTGCAGCCAGCCGGGGCCGTGCAACGTCTACGGCTATCTGGATTCGGCCCTGCAAACCACCCGCAGCTACAACGGGATGAATCAGGGTTCGCTGCAAATGTCGGCCATCCAGAACCAGATCAACATGGGCCGGCCTGTCGGCCTGCGCTGTGCATGGTACGGCGGCGGTGCACACTTCCTGACAATCTACGGCACCAACGGCAACTACGTGCTGGTCGCGGATTCGATCTACGGCTATTCGACCCGCGCATTGAACTCGTTCCCCGGTTCCTACAACGGTGGCGGCAACTGGACTCACACTTACTTCACGGCGAAAAACTAGGAGGGCGACATCATGCAACTGACTTATCCAAAGGCGCCTTCCAACGGCGTACAGACCTTGCGTCCGGTGTTGCAAGCCGCGCTGCAAACACAGGGATTTGGCATCAATCGCCAGTTCGCCAGTGCGGCGCCGGCGAAAATCAGTCTCAGCGAGGCGTATCGCGGTTATTCGCTGAGCCTGGAGGATCTGAGCCAGGGCAAAGGCCTGAAGGACGCCCGGCTCGGTGACTGGCATTACCTGGTGTTTGCCGACGGCGTGTCGATTGCCGATGCGCAATTGGCCGAAGTCCGTGGTCACGTCGAGTTCGCCTCGTTGAACCACGGTAACCTGGCGGCGGCCACGGTCGATGCACTGAAACTGGCCGAGCAATCGCCGCAGTTGCAGGGCAAAACCGTTGAACTGCGGGTGTTGTTCGTTTCGGCGCTGCACGTTGTAGCGATCTGGCTGCACGCGGCGGGTGAAGATGTGCTGATCCCGATCGAGCCAACGCCCAAGGAGTTGGCGCTGCCCGGGCTGTACAGCGAGGCAGCCCTGCTCGCGCAGCTCAAACCGACGGCGGATCAGACAAAGCAACGCTTTGACGCCGACACCAGTGGCCTGTTGGGCAACTGACAAACGCTGGCGATAAAAAAACCCGGACACTGTCCGGGTTTTTCTTTACCTGCCTGAAACGACTTACTCAGCCGCTGGCTCTGCCGGCTTGCGGCGCTTGAGCGGGGCCATGCCGTCGCTGCTTACCAGAGAATCCGGCTTCGGACGGTTAGCGCTCTTGCGCTTGGTCGGGGTCTTGGCGGCGGTTTTCTTCTTGTCGCCCTTGGCGTCGGTCTTTTTCTTCTTCACGCCGACGGCCTTGCCCGAGGCCTTGACCTTTTTCGGTCCGCCGTAGGTGCCTTTGACTTCCTTGATGGTGCGGCGCTCGAAGCTCTGCTTCAGATAACGCTCGATGCTCGACATCAGGTTCCAGTCGCCGTGGCAGATCAGCGAGATCGCCAGACCGTCGTTGCCGGCACGGCCGGTACGGCCGATGCGGTGCACGTATTCGTCGCCGCTGCGTGGCATGTCGAAGTTGATCACCAGATCCAGACCATCAACGTCCAGACCGCGGGCCGCCACGTCGGTGGCGACCAGAATCTTCACACCGCCCTGCTTCAGACGATCGATCGCCAGTTTGCGATCCTTCTGGTCTTTCTCGCCGTGCAGCACGAACGCCTTGTATTCCTGAGCGACGAGGCGACCGTAGATGCGGTCGGCCATGGCCCGGGTGTTGGTGAAGACGATGGCCTTCTGGTAGGTCTCGTTGGCCAGCAGCCAGTTCACGATCTGCTCTTTGTGCTGGTTGTGGTCGGCGGTGATGATCTGCTGACGGGTGGTCGAGTTCAGTTGGCTGACCGCGTTGAGCTGCAAGTGCTCAGGGTTGTTCAGCACCTTGGCGATCATCTCGCGCAGGCCGGAACCGCCGGTGGTGGCGGAGAACAGCATGGTCTGCTGACGGTTCGGGCATTCGTCGACCAGACGCTGCACGTCTTCGGCGAAACCCATGTCGAGCATGCGGTCGGCTTCGTCGAGCACCAGCACTTCGACTTCTTTCAGGTCGAGGTTGCCGGCGTTCAGTTGCTCGATCATCCGGCCCGGGGTGCCGATCAGGATATCCGGCACCTTGCGCAGCATGGCGGCCTGGACCTTGAAGTCTTCACCGCCGGTGATCAGGCCGGACTTGATGAAAGTGAACTGCGAAAAGCGCTCGACTTCCTTCAAGGTCTGCTGGGCCAGCTCGCGGGTCGGCAGCAGGATCAGGGTCTTGATGCTGACGCGGATCTTGGCCGGGCCGATCAGGCGGTTGAGGATCGGCAGGACAAAAGCGGCGGTCTTGCCGCTACCGGTTTGCGCCGTCACCCGCAGGTCACGCCCCTGAAGCGCCAGCGGAATGGCCGCGGCTTGCACAGGCGTTGGCTCGACAAATTTCAGCTCGGCCACGGCTTTGAGCAGGCGTTCGTGCAGGGCGAATTGGGAAAACACGGGTGCTACCTCGAAGATATGCAAAAAATCAGCTGCATAGGTTACCGGTTTCGAGCGCTCAGGCCGAGTTTCTTTGTGAAATCAGCCGTAATCAGTGGCTTTTTTGTTGCTCGATTTGTCTCCAACGGTAATACACAGCGTCTTAAATGCTCTAATCGCCCGTCGCGTCTTACAGAAGAATCGTCTCTCTCATGGATTTCAAACAGCTCTGGCTCAACGCCCAAGACCTCTGGGGTGCCCTCGATCAGCACCCGCTCCTGCACGCCGGCCTGGCATTGATCCTGCTGCTGGTAATCGCGCTGGTCCTCGGACGAGTGGCGCGTTACCTGATCCTGCATGCCAGCCGCATGCTCGGTCGCCAGCCCGCGCTGCACTGGCTCAACGACTTTCGGCATAACAAAGTGTTTCAGCGCCTGGCGCAGATGACGCCGTCGCTGGTGATCCAGTTCGGCCTGCACCTGGTGCCGGAGCTGAGCAAGACCGCCATGGTGTTTCTCGGCAATGTCGCGCTGGCGTTCACCATTCTGTTCCTGCTGCTTTCGGTCAGCGCCCTGCTCAATGCCCTGCTGGACATCTACGCCCGCACCGAACACGCCCGCACCCGCTCGATCAAGGGTTACGTGCAATTGGCGAAAATGGTCTTGTACGTGTTCGGCGCGATCATCATCGTCGCCACCCTGATCGACCGCTCGCCGCTGTTGCTGCTGTCCGGTCTGGGTGCGATGTCGGCGGTGATCCTGTTGGTCTACAAGGACACCCTGCTGTCGTTCGTCGCCAGCGTACAACTGACCAGCAACGACATGCTGCGGGTCGGCGACTGGATCGAAATGCCGCAAGTCGGCGCCGATGGCGACGTGGTCGATATCACCCTGCACACGGTCAAGGTGCAGAACTTCGACAAGACCATCGTCTCGATCCCGACCTGGCGCCTGATGTCCGAGTCGTTCAGAAACTGGCGCGGCATGCAGCAGTCCGGCGGGCGACGGATCAAGCGCAGTCTGTTCATCGACGCCAGCGGTGTGCGCTTCATCCGCGACGATGAAGAAGAAAAACTCTCCCAGGTGCACCTGCTGACCGCGTACATGGGCCGCAAGAAAGCCGAGCTCAAGGCCTGGAACGAAGCGCAGGGCAACGTCGCGGCGATGTCGGCCAACCGTCGGCGCATGACCAACATCGGCACCTTCCGCGCTTACGCACTGGCCTATCTGAAGAGCCACCCGGAGATCCAGCCGAACATGACCTGCATGGTCCGCCAGATGCAGACCACGGCCCAGGGCATCCCGCTGGAAATCTACTGCTTTACCACCACCACGGTGTGGGCCGATTACGAGCGGATCCAGGGGGATATTTTCGATTACCTGCTGGCGGTGCTGCCGGAATTTGGGCTGAGCCTGTATCAGCAGCCGAGCGGCGGGGATTTGCGTTCCGGGTTGTTGCCGGCAGTTCTTGGTGCGAGCCACATCCCCGAGGCCGAAAAACACCGGATGTAGACCTTTCTCGCGGACAACAAAAAAGACGCAACCCCGGTTGCGTCTTTTTTTGTCCTGCCGACTTACTTGGCCTGCCGCTGCGGTGCCTTGTGCACCATGGTGTAGGCGTAGTCGACGCCCATGCCGTATGCGCCGCTGTGTTCCAGCACCAGGTCCATCACCGCCTGATAAGTGTCTTTGTGCGCCCAGTCACGCTGGTACTCGAGCAGCACTTGCTGCCAGGTCACCGGCACTGCACCCGCCTGAATCATTCGCTGTACCGACATGTCGTGGGCTTCTTTGGTAGTGCCGCCGGAAGCGTCGGTGACGATGTACACCTCGTAGCCTTCGGCCAGGGCTTCCAGTGCCGGGAAGGTCAGGCAGACCTCGGTCCACAGCGCGGCGATGATCAGCTTCTTGCGCCCGGTGGCCTTCACCGCGTCAACCAGCGCCTTGTCTTCCCAGGAGTTCATCGAGGTGCGCTCGATCGGCTTCTGCTCCGGGTGTACTGCCAACAGTTCTGGCCAGATGTAGCCGCTGAAGCTTTCGGTTTCGACCGAGGTGTAGATGGTCGGCACGTTGAAGATCTTCGCTGCCTTGGCCAGGCCGACGGTGTTGTTCTTCAAGGTCTGACGGTCGATCGACTGCACGCCGAAAGCCATTTGCGGCTGGTGGTCGATCAGGATCAGGGCGGAGTTGGTTGGGTTCAGCAGTTCACGGATAGACATGGCGCGTTCCTTTTGATGTCGATTCAGAGTTTCGATTGGGTAATGGGTGAGTCGAGTGGCTTGCCGTCTTCGGCGTTGTTGTCTCGGCTTGGATGTCACTTTAGGGGCTAGCCGATAAAGGGACAATTCCCTAAAATCGAGAATAATTGATTCTAAATAAGGGACAATCATGGATCGCATCGAATGCATGCGCGCCTTCGTGGTAACGGTCGGCGAGAACGGCTTTGCGGCTGCCGCCCGGGCCATGGACGTGCCCCGGTCGAAAGTCAGCAAACAGATTCAGGCGCTCGAAGAAGCCATCGGCGTGCAACTGCTGCAACGCACTACCCGCAGCCTGCACCTGACCGAGGCCGGTGCGGAGTATTTCGAAGCAGCGCGGGAAGTGATTGCGGCATTGGACGAGGCCGAACAGCGAGCCCGGGACGGGGTTGGCGAATTGCGCGGTGTGTTGCGGGTCAACGCGCCGATGTCGTTCGGCCTGCGGCGGCTGGGAAAGCTGATTCCGCTGTTCCACGAGCAGCACCCGAACATCGAGCTGCAACTGGTGCTCAGCGACCAGCAGGTCGATCCGGTACGCGGCGGGTTCGACGTGACCATCCGCATCGCCAGCCTGCCCGACTCGACCATGATCGCCCGGCAACTGGCGCCAGCGCCGCGGATCATGGTCGCCTCCCCTGCTTACCTCGAACGCGCGGGCACGCCGCAGACCCCGCAGGATCTGCGCTCGCATCAATGCTTGAACTACGGCTATCTGCAGAGTGGCGTCAGCCTGCAACTGTGCAACGGCAAGGAGACCCAGCGAGTCAACGTCACCGGGCCGCTGCACGCCAACAACGGCGACCTGCTGGCGCAAGCGGCCGAGGCCGGCATGGGCATTGCGCTGCTGCCGGATTTCATCGTCGAAGAAGCGCTGGCGACCGGGCGGCTGGTGCCGGTGCTGTGCGAATGGCAGGCGCCGGCGATCACCATCAACGCCGTGTATTCGTCAGCGCGGCGGGTGCCGCAGAAGACCCGGGCGTTTATCGAGTTTCTGGTGGGGCAACTGGCGCCGGGGTAGTGCCGGCTGCCTGGGCAAACTCCAGTGGATTCCTGAACATGACATACACAGGCTCCAGGCCCGAATCGGCAGGGAACACCACGACATAGTCATCGAAGACCACGGTTGAGGGTTCGGTGAACGTTTCCAGCAACGGCACCGCTGCCGAGCGCAGGAACCCCAGGCGATGATCGGCGAACGTTGTCCGTTTCGGGGAATTCTCGTCTACGCCCGAAGGAGACCAACTGACAGACAACGGCGCAACGCCTTCAGCCGTAAACAAGTAGGTTTGCGTACTCTCAATCCAGACTGCCGGGCGAACTCTGACACCCGATGACGAGTCGCCCGTACTCACCGGTGAAAGGGCCACCTGGTGCAAAGTCTCGATTTCCCTGATGCCCTGGGACAACGTTCCGGGCGGTACGGAACAGGTGCCACTGCTCAATCTGAACGGGACATCGACCGCACCCTGCGTTTGCGCAAGGTAGTGCCAATCCGGCCCTTCAATCGGGAGAAGGTCCGCCAGCGGAACGCAAACCCCAAACCGGCCCACCTCGGCGCGACTGCGAAACTCGAATTGCAGCACAGCGGCATACTGCCCTTGATGCGTCGGAGCACTGGAGGTGATCTGCCAGGTGAACTCCGCCACCGCCGAACGAATGGCCTTTTGCAGATCGACGCGATGGTTTTCCAACGTTTGCGACAGTGCGCCTTCAACGATGATGGCCGGACGCGCATCGGCAAAAGCCAGAGGGGAATACATCTGAGCCCCGACCTGCGCGGGCCCGAGCTGTTGCTGATCGCGCAGCCCCATAAGTTGAGTTTGTGCCGTCGACAACAGCGCTTCGGCCTCCGTTTGAAGTTGCCTGAGACGCGGATTGAGTTGATTCAACTTCGCGACATAACCGTCGTAAATGGCACTGATCTGCTGCGCAATGCTTTGCCACTGCCCTCGTTCCGCCCCTGCGTACGTGACCTCGCGCTGCGCGTTGTCTCTTTTGAGTTGCACGTGCAATTGCCAGTATCGAAAGCGTTGCATGGCAAGGCGGCAATCAAATTCGCTTCCCTCCAGCGCACGAATTTCCAGTTCTCGTTGAGCAATGAGCGCTTGTGCACTCAATTGCTGACGAAGATGGCTGATGCGCAGTTGCAGATCCGCGAGTGCCGCCTGGGCGTCGCGCTCGGAAACAGCCAGATCGGCGACGAGTTTTTGTACCTCGGCCTGAGTCTGGGCAATGCGTTGTCGGGTGATCTGCGCCCAGTCCATCGGCGCCGGAGGCCATTGCGCAGGCGCAACCGCCGGGGACGCGGCCTGTCCCTTGAACGCAACGCGGCCCTGTTTGCGATGCCAGTCTTTGACGTAATAAACGATCGAGCCACTGGAGTTCGGATTGGGATCATCCTCGGGGTGATAGAACAACAGATCCGCCCCTTTGGGATGACCTGAAATCCGGTCGAAGTGATTGATCAATCGGTCGTGATCCGCTTTGGGTACATCGACAGCCCAGATCCGGTCGACCAGTGCCTGGAACTCCGGCTCGGTGTAATCGCCGAGGGTTGATTTGAGTTTCATGGTTTTTAACTTCCTTGTTTGTCCGCATGACTCCGGAGGGCATTCAAGCGAATGCCCTCCATCCTTGGTCACTTGCTTCATAGTTACTCAGGTTTGAAGCCAGGTTTGTTATTGAGCGCGCGCCACTCTTTCACTTCTTTCAGGATGCCTTCGGGGCTGTCTTCACGTCCTTCCTTGGGGTAGAAGATGACGTCCGAGCGGTCGGGGTGTTCGGTTACCAGCTCGAAATGATCCAGTAACTTATCGGTGTACTCACCCAAAGCGTCGCCTTCAAGTGGGGTCAAGTCATCAAAAAACTCGCGGAGGAACACTAAAAACTCGGTTTCGGTGTAGTGCTCAAGCTTCTCTTTAAAAATCATTTCGACTTAAATCCCCGTTTACCGCTGAGCGCGATCCACTCTTTCACGACACGCAGAACACCTTCAGGCGAACTCTCCTGCCCCTCTTTCGGGTAAAAAATCACATCCGAGCGATCAGGATGCTGCGTCACCCGCTCGAAGTGCTCTACTCCCTTGAGTATGAAGGCGTCGTAATTGTCAGCAGACATATCATCTCTTTCTTCATAAAGAGCGCGCAGAAACTCTAAAAACTCCACCTCGGTGTAGTCTTCAAGGCTGTCTTTAAAAATCACAATAGTTCTCCGGCAAACACCATTCAGTCACTTAGCTTTACTACTTTTCCACCAAGGTGAAAACTAACGTTTTGACTTGCATGTCAGCGGTATATTGAAACACCACCTTTTTACCTGGATAGGTATTTTGATCGAGTAGATAGGACTCCCAACCTCCAGTTTGCCCCATTGGCTTGGGCATTTTTATTGGCCCCCGGGTCTCCATAGCCGCTCCAAAAATTGCATGAACATAGGTTTGTGTCATAACCGACTTAAAAGGCGTTGGAAGATCACCTTCGTACATGACAGTCATAGGCATCGTCTTGACCAAGGTGATGAATACGCTCTCCAGCTTCTTGGACTCAGCCAGAAATGTCAGTTCCACACCGTTTTCAATCTCAAGATCTTGCAAGTCACACCCCGGATATAGCTCCACCAGAGGTTGTTCATCAAGCAATCCCTGTGTGACTAGAGCCCCAAAAGGAAGCCCTACGCCTGCAATAAGCTCACTAACCTTCAAAGAATTCATCAATACCACCCCTGCTCTTTGTGAAGAACATGTAGTTTTTTACGTCCAGCTTCAACTTCCGCCTCAGCAAACCCTGCTTCCAACAATCCAGTTTTTATCGCATCAAAATTCTGATCGACTGAACTCTCTATATCGATCGCATCTTGCCCTTGTTTTGAAGATGTATTACGCCCTCCGTAGGTTTCACTAAATTTTCTATGCACATTGAACGGTATGGCAATGCTAGGAGCCCGTTGAAGAAAATTTCGACGCTCACGCGGAGTCATATGGGGAAAATTATTCCGCAGGTACAACTCCAACGCCTTCTGCGAAGGAATATGGTCAATATCCAACCCATCCCCCCTGCTTCGCCCACTGAGTTCGTTATAGGGCCCCACCTCCAGCGGCTCAACTGGCGGCCCGGCAAACACCAGATCCGGCGAAGGCAGCTCCATATCCCCCGGGAACCCCGGAATACTCGCACCGGCCTGCCCTTCATCAACAGCCGGAAACGTCTCGTTTGCCGGTAGGATCGGGATGAGCGGGTTGCCGGGATAAGCCGTGGGTGTCGAGGGGGAAATCGGTGTGGTGGTCGGCCCGAGGTGTTCGCTGCCCGGTGGCACCAGAGGAGTCCAAGTTCCAATGCCCACCGGAGGAATCGGCCAAGGCTGGACGGCAGGAAGAACGCCACGTCGTCCGTGGGCACTTTGCGGCACGACGATGCTGACCCGATCGAGATTGAACGGATTTGCGCCAACGGATACATCGTCCTGAAAGCGCAGTTCGAACTCGCGGCGTTCACCCACCCAGGTGCTTTTCGGCGCATAGGGGGCGAAACCTTGCTCGACGCGTTTTTTGTTGACCTCATCGAACTGGCTGGTGAGTGCAGATTGCTCACCCAATGTCCGCCACAGTGCGTCGCCAAATGCGCCGAAAGACTGAATCTCGCGCCCGCGCATCTGGTCGCCGATCTGACTGGGAATGGCTGCACCGACGCTGCGGCTGGCGGTGTTCCACCAGTCAGCCGTGGCGGGTTGCCCCTTGCCGGTGACGACGCCCGCGCCCAGCGGCGGCAGGTTGAAGGACAGGTACATCGGCGCCGAACCCGGCACGCAGATGATGCAGTCCTGAATGCGCAGGTCGATGCCCTTCGGCAAGTCCTGAACAACCGGCGGCAGCAGCGCTATCCGGCCCTGGCTCGGAATATCCTTGGCGATGCTCGCATCGGGTGTGAACTGCAAGTGTCGGGGCGGTGAACCGGGGACTTCTGCGGTGTAATTTCCCGTCAGCGGATCAGGCACCGCGTTGATGACCGGGACACTGGCGCCGATCTCATTGCCGGTGGTGACCGCAATGACGACGGTGCCTTGCGCTACGGCCTCAGGCTTGAGCCGATAAGGCATGTCCACAGATCCGCCGGAATCGGCGATCGTGCGCAGCGCCTGCTCATCGGAAAGCCCCAGCGCCCGGGCAGGCACGGCGACAGACTGAAACAATCGTCGTCGCTGCTCCGGCGTCAGTTCTCCATCGCCCAGCGTTGGCGAATACACCAACCCGGCGATCAATACCGTGGACGGATGGGGAACCAGCATGGCGAGGGGAAGGTGTTTGACCGCTTGCCGTACACCTGCCTCGATGAGTGAACCCGCTTGCTGGGTAACGAGTGCACCGGAACGCGTCAACACCATCGCGCCGTGCGTCATCGATGACAGCGGAACGGTCAGCGTATTGGCTTGCCGGGTTCGACTGACCCGCGCATCTTCATCCGCCTGTTGCTTGAATCGAACCCGTGCCTCGCGCTGCGCAGCGTATTGGCGCTGAGCCTCCAAGACCGCTTCCCTGGCACGCCAGACCACGGTCTGCTCGGCATGATGCCTGGCCACTGCTGCGGATTTTTCCCGCAGGGCGTGAATCTGCGAGCTAAGTAATCGCGCTTCATGGGCGGCGGTGTAAGCGCTCTCCCAGATCCGATGCCCATCGTCGTGCGCTTCACCGAACTGGCCGAGTCGTGCCACATAATCTTGGGAGGTGCGCGTCAGCGGATCATGGCCATCGAAGGATAAGACCACCGCCGTGTTCGCATTCAGGTCTGCGGATTTGCGGGCGATCAGCCCGTCGATTTCGCTTTTCTGCTTGCTGATCTGGTAGAGCTGCCAGCGCTCGCTGTGATTGGGGTCGGATAACGTGCTCGCCGCCCGAATTTCCTGCTCCAGTGCAGGTGCGAACTGCCCGGCCCTTTCGGCAAAGCGACGATCGACCTCGGCTCTGATGGCGTCATGTCGCTGAACCAGCCCCGCCAAAAACTGCCTGTGCGCCAGTTGGCGGGCCTGTTCCTGAGCCTGTGTGGCGGCGGCCTGTGCCTGGTTTACAGCTTCCTGTGCCTGAGCCGCCGCTTGGGCTTGCTCTTGCTGTTGTTTTTGCCGGTGCGCCGCCTTGGCCCGCGCCCGAGCCTTTTGTTTGCTCTTGCTGACCTTGCCGAAGCCGCCCGAAACCCCTCCACCGCCACCAAAACCACCGCCCGATCCGCCACCCGAAGCGGGTGGCCCGGTTCGGATGACGACGCTTCCCGACGTTCCATCGTTGAAATTGTTCTGTGCCATACAGTCACTCCTTGTCTGTAGGGCACAGCGTGTCGATCAAGCGGTAGTCAGGTGCGGTACATAGTTATCGCGGTGGAAATAATGGGTGAAGTGGCGATTCAGCCAATGGCCTGCGGCTTGCGAATCCCCAACCGGCTGATCCACACCGCCGCCAGAATCACGCCGCCACCGAGGAACAATCGCCCCAGTTCCTCATGCTGATTCCAGATCAACAGGTTCAGCAGCAGCCCCACCGGCACGTGCAGGTTGTTCATTACCGCTAGGGTGCCGCCGTTGACGAGGCATGCGCCCTTGTTCCACCAGTACAGGCCGAGAGCAGTCGAGACCAGCCCCAGGAACACCAGCACGCCCCATTGCAGCGGCGCTTCGGGCAGGAAGTTTGATTTGCCGAACAGCAGGAACGCCGGCAACGCCACCGCGAGTGCGCCGAGGTAGAAGAAACCGAAGCGCCGGTAGTGCGGCAGATCACTCGGATGCTTCGCCACCAGATGTTTGTACAACACCTGCCCGGCGGCGTAGGTGAAGTTGGCCAGTTGCAGCAGCAGGAAGCCCATGAAGAAGTCCGGGTTGATCCGGTCATAGCGAATCACGGCCGCACCGCACACGGCCACCAGCGCCGCGATCAGCGCCCATGGGTTGAAGCGTCGGTTCAGTGCGTCCTCGATCAGGGTCACGTGCAGCGGCGTGAGGATGGTGAACAGCAGCACTTCCGGCACCGTCAGTACCCGGAAGCTCAGGTACAAACAAACGTAGGTCACGCCGAACTGCAACGCGCCGATCAGCAGCATGCCGCGCATGAACGCCGGTTCCACCGAACGCCAGCGCGTCAGCGGAATGAACACCAGCCCGGCCAGTACCACGCGCACCAGCACCGCGAAGTAGCTGTCGACATGCCCGGCCAGGTATTCGCCGATCAGACTGAAGGAAAACGCCTGGATCAGCGTGACAATAAGTAGATAGCCCATGGTCGCCTCGATTTCGAATGGCGGCGACGATAGCGGTTTTTCCCGGCCATCGCTAAATCGCAGGCAAAAAAAAGCCCGATCTCGCTAAAGCGTTCAATCGGGCTACAGCACTCAGGAGCAACAAGTGCAAAGGGAGGTTCGATGCGCGTAGAGCCTTGAAGGGGTTGCGCCAGGTCACTAGAACAATCGGCGATTATCTGGCGATTAACATATCAAGCGACCTGGGACAGTTTGGCGTTGGCCTGGTTGAGGCCCTTCTCCTGGAAGTCGCCGCCCAGGTTCATGCCTTCGGCATGGATGAAGGTCACGTCGTGGATGCCGATGAAACCCATCACCTGACGCAGGTACGGTTCCTGGTGATCCGCCGGGCCGCCGGCGTAGATACCGCCGCGAGCGGTCAGCACGTAGGCACGCTTGCCGCTGAGCAGGCCTTGCGGGCCGGTTTCGGTGTACTTGAAGGTCACGCCGGCACGCAGCACGTGGTCGAGCCAGGCTTTCAGGGTGCTTGGAATCGCGAAGTTGTACATCGGCGCGGCCATCACCAGCACGTCGGCGGCCAGCAATTCATCGGTCAGTTCGTTGGAGCGATCCAGCGAGGATTGTTCGTTGGCGTTGCGCTGTTCGGCGGATTTCATCCAGCCGCCCAGCAGGTTGATGTCCAGGTGTGGCACCGGGTTCACGGCGAGGTCACGTACGGTGATCTGATCGGCCGGGTGTGCAGCTTTCCACTGACTGATGAAGGTCTGGGTCAGTTGACGGGATACCGAGTCTTGCTGGCGGGCGCTGCTTTCGATGATCAGAACGCGGGACATGGTGTGTAGCCTCCATCCGAGAATGTTGTAAGTCGATGGAGTGAAGGTTAAACAGAGTCGTATCGATGGAAAAGCGCAAATAACTGCTATAAAGCATCGATAAATTCGTTTATAAGCTGACGCATACCTTGTGGGAGCACACGGGCTCCCACAAAGAGGCGGGTGTTATTTCGGGTTGCAGCTCAGTTCGACGCGCAGCTTGATGATCTCGCGGGAGAACTTGGCGGTGGCGTTTGTATGTTTGCCGGCCGGGACTTCGATATTGCGGGTGCGCGGCGCCTCGGGGCCATTGCTGAACACGACCTTGCAGACCGCGTCGACCTCGCCGTAGTTGGCGACCCGGATGGAGCCGATGTCTTTATCGGTATCGAAGGACTCGTAGTCGATCTTCAGGCCATTGAGATTCTTCTGCACATCGATCGGATACGCAAACGCGGTCAGTGGCAGCAGCGCCAGCACCACACAACAGAATTTTTTCATTCGGCAGTCTCCATGAGGGACAGCCAGCTTAGGACAAGAGGAGCTATTGATGAAAGCGCCCCGCGTGACCCTTGATCAATGGCGAACGTTGCAGGCGGTGGTCGACCACGGCGGATTCGCCCAGGCCGCCGAAGCGTTGCACCGTTCGCAATCGTCGGTGAGCTACACCGTCGCCCGCATGCAGGACCAGCTCGGTGTGCCGTTGCTGCGCATCGACGGCCGTAAAGCCGTACTGACTGAAGCCGGCGGCGTACTGCTGCGGCGTTCGCGACAACTGGTGAAACAGGCCAGCCAACTGGAAGACCTCGCCCATCACATGGAGCAAGGCTGGGAAGCCGAAGTGCGGCTGGTGGTCGACGCCGCCTACCCGAGCGCCCGCCTCGTTCGCGCACTGACCGCGTTCATGCCGCAGAGCCGTGGCTGCCGCGTGCGTCTGCGTGAAGAAGTGCTGTCGGGTGTCGAGGAAGTGCTGCTCGAAGGCGTGGCCGATCTGGCCATCACCGGCCTGAGCATTCCCGGTTACCTCGGCGCGGAGTTGAGCGACGTGGAATTCGTCGCCGTCGCCCATCCCGAACACGCGCTGCATCGACTGAACCGCGAGCTGAATTTCCAGGATCTGGAAACCCAGATGCAAGTGGTGATCCGCGACTCCGGCCGCCAGCAACCCCGGGACGTCGGCTGGCTCGGTGCCGAACAACGCTGGACCGTCGGCAGCCTCGCCACCGCCGCCAATTTCGTTTCCAGCGGCCTGGGCTTTGCCTGGCTGCCACGGCACATGATCGAACGTGAATTGAAGGAAGGCCTGCTCAAGCTGCTACCGTTGGATCAGGGCGGCAGCCGCAATCCGAGCTTCTATCTCTACTCGAACAAGGACAAACCGCTGGGCCCGGCCTCGCAGATTCTCGTCGAACTGCTGCGCACCTTCGACACCTTGCCGCTGGACGCACCGTTCGCCGCCCCCGAACAAGCCTGACACGGAGTTCACCGATGGCGTATTTCGAGCATGAAGGTTGCAACCTGCACTACGAGGAATATGGCCACGGCGATCCGTTGCTGCTGGTTCACGGGCTCGGCTCCAGCACGCTGGACTGGGAAATGCAGATCCCGGCACTGGCCGCGCAGTACCGGGTGATCGTCCCGGACGTGCGCGGCCACGGCCGCTCCGACAAGCCCCGCGAACGCTACAGCATCGCCGGCTTCAGCGCCGACATCGTCGCCCTGATCGAACACCTGAAGCTCGGCCCGGTGCACTACGCCGGCCTGTCCATGGGCGGCATGATCGGCTTCCAGTTCGCCGTCGATCAGCCACAGATGCTCAAGAGCCTGACCATCGTCAACAGCGCGCCCGAGGTCAAGGTGCGCAGTCGCGACGATTACTGGCAGTGGTTCAAGCGCTGGAGCCTGATGCGCCTGCTGAGCCTGGCCACCATTGGCAAAGCCCTTGGCGCCAAGCTGTTCCCCAAACCGGAGCAGGCAGATTTGCGGCAGAAAATGGCGGAGCGCTGGGCAAAAAACGACAAACGTGCTTATCTCGCCAGCTTCGATGCGATTGTTGGCTGGGGGGTTCAGGAACGACTTTCAAGGATCTCCTGTCCAACGCTCGTCGTCAGCGCCGACCGGGACTACACCCCCGTCTCGCTGAAAGAAACCTATGTCAGACTGCTGCCCGATGCGCGGCTGGTGGTGATCGCCGATTCGCGCCACGCCACCCCGCTCGATCAACCCGAACGTTTCAATCAAACGCTGCTGGAGTTTCTCGCCACAGCCGATATTCACCCTCAGGATCACTGAACCATGCTGAAAAAACTCGCCCTCGCCGCCGGCACCGTGCTGTTCGCCGCCAACCTGATGGCTGCCACGCCGGCCAAGGCGCCCCACGTCGAACTGGTGACCACCAACGGCACCATCGAAATCGAGCTGGATCCGGTCAAGGCGCCGATCAGTACCAAGAACTTCCTTGAGTACGTCGACAGCGGCTTCTACACCAACACCATTTTCCACCGTGTGATCCCGGGCTTCATGGCTCAGGGCGGCGGTTTCACCCAGCAGATGGCACAAAAAGACACCAAGGCACCGATCAAGAACGAAGCCAGCAACGGTCTGCACAACGTTCGCGGCACCCTGTCGATGGCCCGTACTTCCGATCCAAACTCGGCCACCAGCCAGTTCTTCATCAACGTCGCCGACAACGCGTTCCTCGATCCGGGCCGCGACGCCGGTTACGCCGTGTTCGCCAAAGTGGTCAAGGGCATGGACGTGGTCGACATCATCGTCAACTCCCAGACCACCACCAAACAGGGCATGCAAAACGTGCCTGTCGACCCTGTGATCATCAAGTCGGCCAAGCGCATCGACTAAGCTTTACAGGGCGAATCGAGCGGCGGCGGTTTAACACCGCGCCGCTCACACTGATAAAAGGAGAGCCCGTACTCCGGGCGGTTATCTGATGCTCTATCGCCGTTTCGAACAACTGATCGACATATTCCGTGACGCCCCGACGGCGGCTCCGCCGAACCGTGTTCTGCCCTTCTATACCTATTACCTGAAGCAGGTCTGGCCAAGTTTCGCCGCCCTGCTGGTGGTCGGCCTGTTCGCCGCACTGATCGAAGTGGCGCTGTTCAGTTACCTGAGCCGCATCATCGACCTGGCCCAGGGCACGCCGAACCCGAATTTCTTCCACGACCACGCTTTCGAACTGACCTGGATGGTGGTGGTTGCACTGGTGCTGCGCCCGATCTTCTTCGGCCTGCACGACTTGCTGGTGCACCAGACGCTGAGCCCGGGCATGACCAGCATGATTCGCTGGCAGAACCACAGCTATGTGCTCAAGCAGAGTCTGAACTTCTTCCAGAACGACTTCGCCGGGCGCATCGCCCAGCGCATCATGCAGACCGGCAACTCGCTGCGCGACTCCGCCGTGCAGGCGGTGGATGCGCTGTGGCACGTGCTGATCTACGCGGTCAGTTCGCTGGTGTTGTTCGCCGAAGCCGACTGGCGCCTGATGATCCCGCTGCTGACGTGGATCGCCGCTTACATCGGCGCACTCTATTACTTCGTGCCACGGGTCAAGGATCGCTCGGTCGAGGCCTCCGATGCGCGCTCGAAACTGATGGGGCGGATCGTCGACGGCTACACCAACATCGCCACCCTGAAGCTGTTCGCCCACACCAATTTCGAACAGCACTACGCCCGCGAAGCCATGCAGGAGCAGACCGAAAAGGCCCAGATGGCCGGGCGCGTGGTCACCAGCATGGACGTGGCGATCACCACCATGAACGGCCTGCTGATCGTCGGCACCACCGCGCTGGCGCTGTGGCTGTGGTCGCAGTCGCTGATCACCGTCGGCGCCATCGCCCTGGCGACCGGTCTGGTGATCCGTATCGTCAACATGTCCGGCTGGATCATGTGGGTGGTCACCGGGATCTTCGAAAACATCGGCATGGTCCAGGACGGTCTGCAGACCATCTCGCAACCGGTCAGCGTCACCGATCACGAACAGGCCAAACCGCTGGCCGTGGCTCGTGGCGAAGTGCGTTTCGAGCACGTGGATTTTCACTACGGCAAGAAGAAAGGCATCATCGGCGACCTCAACCTGACGATCAAACCGGGGGAAAAGATCGGTCTGATCGGCCCGTCCGGCGCCGGCAAATCGACCCTGGTCAACCTGCTGCTGCGCCTGTACGACGTCGAGGGTGGGCGGATCCTGATCGACGGCCAGAACATCGCCGAAGTCGGCCAGGAAAGCCTGCGTGCGCGGATCGGCATGATCACCCAGGACACCTCGCTGCTGCACCGCTCGATCCGCGACAACTTGCTGTACGGCAAGCCCGACGCCACCGACGCCGAGCTCTGGGAAGCAGTGCGCAAGGCCCGTGCCGATGAGTTCATCCCGCTGCTGTCGGATGCCGAAGGTCGCACCGGGTTCGACGCGCATGTCGGCGAGCGCGGGGTGAAACTGTCCGGCGGCCAGCGCCAGCGGATCGCAATTGCCCGGGTGCTGCTCAAGGACGCGCCGATCCTGATCATGGACGAAGCGACATCGGCGCTGGACTCGGAAGTCGAAGCGGCGATCCAGGAAAGCCTGGAAACCCTGATGCAGGGCAAGACCGTGATTGCCATCGCCCACCGCCTCTCGACCATTGCCCGCATGGATCGGCTGGTGGTGCTGGAGAACGGCAAGATCGCCGAAAGCGGCAACCATGCCGAACTGCTGGCCCATGGCGGGTTGTATGCGCGGTTGTGGGCGCACCAGACCGGAGGGTTTGTCGGCATCGACTGACCCTGCGCGAAACACAAAAACCGCCACAGCCCCTCTGCCACGGGCTCTGGCGGTTTTTTATCGCCTGCTGGAAATCCCTTGAATCCCTGCTGTAATCAGCGAAGGTTCTGGAGATGAACCTGTCGTAATTCTGCAAGGAAGCACAACTCGATGCAGTCTCGATAGCACGTCTATCAAGGACACTCTCATGTCTCTGTTCAAACGTTCAGTCACTGAGTTGTTGGGTACGTTCTGGTTGGTGTTGGGCGGGTGTGGCAGTGCGGTGATCGCCGCGTCGTCACCCTTGGGAATCGGCGTGCTGGGGGTCGCCCTGGCGTTTGGTCTGACGGTGCTGACCATGGCGTTTACCATCGGCCACATCAGCGGATGTCACCTCAACCCGGCCGTGTCGGTCGGTCTGGTCGTCGGCGGTCGGTTTCCGGCCAAAGAGCTGCCTGCCTACATCATCGCCCAAGTGATCGGCGGGATTCTGGCAGCGGCGTTGCTCTACCACATCGCCAGCGGCAAGGAGGGTTTCGACATCGCCGCCGGCCTTGCCTCCAACGGCTATGGCGAGCACTCGCCAGGCAAATACTCGATGGCCGCCGGGTTCGTCACCGAACTGGTGATGACCGCCATGTTCGTGGTGATCATCCTCGGCGCCACCGACAAGCGCGCGCCGGCAGGACTGGCACCGATTGCCATCGGCCTGGGCCTGACGCTGATCCACCTGATCTCGATTCCGGTGACCAACACCTCGGTCAACCCGGCCCGCAGCACGGGCCCGGCGCTGATGGTCGGTGGCTGGGCGATCGCGCAGTTGTGGATGTTCTGGGTCGCACCGCTGCTGGGCGCGGTGGTCGGCGGCGTGGTCTATCGCTGGCTGGGCAAGGAAGACAATTGAGGGCAGCGGCGAGGATCAGGCTTGCCGATACGGCAAGGCGCTCCTCGCCTCTTCGGCGTAAGCCAGTACACCGGCGCGCTCCTGCTGGAGGAAATCCTTCACGGCGGCTTTCAGGCCGGGATGGCGCAGGTAGTGCCAAGAATGGGTGATCACCGGTTCAAAACCGCGAATCAGTTTGTGTTCGCCCTGGGCGCCAGCGTCGAAACGCTGGTAACCCTGGGCAATCGCGTAGTCCATGCCCTGATAGAAACAGGTTTCAAAATGCAGCCGGTCGAACTCGGCCAGGCAACCCCAGTAACGACCGTAAAAGCTGTCGCCCCCCACCAGACTGAACGCCATCGCCACCGGCCTTGAGCCCTGTTTGGCCAGCACGACACGAATCGATTCCGGCATGCGTTCGGCCAGCAGGCTGAAGAACTCCCGCGTCAGATACGGCGCCTGGCGACGCACCGCATACGTGTTGGCGTAGCAGGCGTAAACAAAATCCCACTGCGCTTCGTCCAGCTCTCGCCCTTCAAGCCATTCGAACTCGAAACCCTGCCCCGCCACTTGCTCGCGCTCCTTGCGCATCTGTTTGCGCTTGCGCGAACTGAGCACGTCGAGAAAGTCCTGGAAGTCGCGATAGCCGCGATTCTGCCAGTGATATTGACAGCCGATGCGTTGCAGCCAGCCCGGTTGTTCGGCCATGGCAGCGTCGGTGAAGGGGTCAGTGAAATTGATGTGGGCGCTGGAGAGTTCTTCAATCTCCAGGTAACCCGGCAGGCTCTTGAGCAGTTCGAATCCGTCCTCGACATTCGCCGCCAGCAACCGTGGACCACTGACCGGGCTGAAGGGCACGGCGCTCAGAAACTTGGGGTAGTAATCAATGCCGGCGCGGGCGCAGGCGTCGGCCCAGCCGTGATCGAACACGTATTCACCGTAGGAATGCCACTTGCGATAACCGGGTAGTGCCGCGATCAGACGCCCGTCTTCGACATGCAGCAAATGCTCCGGCTGCCAGCCCGTGTGGGGGCCGACACTGCCGCTGTCTTCCAGTGCGCCGAGGAAGGCATGGCGCAGAAACGGCTGGTTGTCCGGCACCAGTGCATCCCAGAGCGCCGGTTCGATTTCCGACAGTTTTTGCAGGCGCTGCAACGGCATTTTCCTCTCCACATCCGGGCCTGAAAGCCTCGCGAGTATCGCCGATCGCCGTGTTCTTGCCCACGCCCGATTGCGCGACAGCGCTCTAAATCAATAGTTCACGGAAGTTTTGTATCGTCATCAACCTGCCATCACCGTGCCACTGCTCTGTCATAAACCATCGCGATACTGGCGCCTGTTTTTAGAGCGCCGGGTTCTACCCGGCCACAGTTTTCCGACGTTCAAATCGTCGGTTGTGCCCAGGATGGTTCAGCCATCCCTCTCATCTTCGGAGATTGCTATGCGTCTTGCTTCCACGAAAACTGCGGCAGCCCTGTGCGGTGGCCTGTTGCTGGCCATGAGTGTTCCGGCCAGTGCCGCAGTCGACGCCAAACTGCTCGAAATGCTCAAGGCCAACGGTTCCATTACCCAGGCGCAGTACGTAGAACTGCAAACTGAACTGGCCCAGGATCAGAAGGCCCAGCAAATCGCGCAGCAGGCGCAGCAAGAGACCAACGAGCAGATCGCGGCGACCGCGAAGAAAACCAACGAACTGAGCACCTTCGACCAGAAACTGGCCTGGGCTGCCAAGACCCAGTTCAAGGGTGACGTGCGTTTCCGTCAGGAAACCGTCAAGAACGATGGCGTGCCGAACGCCAAGGACCAGGACCGTCAGCGCATTCGTGCCCGTCTGGGTGCCTACACCGAAATCAACCCGCAGGTGGACACCGGTATCCGTATCGCCACCGGCAGCAGCGACGACGCACGCTCCACCAACCAGGACCTGAACAACTACTTCGACAAGAAGCAGATCTGGCTCGACCAGGGTTACGTCGACTACCACCCTGACGCCATCAAGAACCTGCACCTGATCGCCGGTAAAATGAACCAGCCTTGGGTGAGCATGGGCGACATCATCTGGGACAGCGACATCAACCCGGAAGGCCTGGCCGTCACCTACAAGTACCCGCTGAACGGCAGCGCCGAACTGTTCGGTAGCGCCGGTCACTACACCCTCAAGGACAACGTCGATGGCGAAGGCGTGCAGTTCAAGCACGACCTGCGCCTGTACGCCGGCCAGTTGGGCGGTCGTTTCGCACTGACCGACAGCCTGAAACTGACCCTGGGCGGCAGTATCTATTCCTACGACAACGACAAGGACAGTGCCTGCCCGACCACCGGCACCGTTACCGCGCCATGCGCCCTGGCCGTCAATGGCAACAGCCCGAACGAAACCTTCAAACTGTATGAAGGCTTTGGTCAGCTGGACGTCGCCAACCTGCCGGTACCGCTGTCGATCTACGGTCAGTACGTCAATAACAACGACGCCAGCAACGACCAGGACACTGGCTGGCTGGCAGGCGTCAAGACCAAGGTTTACGGCTTCGGGATCGACTACAACTACCGCGACGTACAGCGTAACGCTGTGGTGGGTGCCTTCACCGACTCCGACTTCGCCAACGGCTACACCGGTTCGCGCGGCAGCAAGCTGAAAGTGAGCTACGAGCTGGACAAGAACTTCACCCTGGGCGCCACGTACTTCATGGCTAACTCGGACTACACCAACGCCAGCCTCAAGAAGACTGACTCCGACATCAACACCCTGCAACTGGATGCCGAAGCCAAGTTCTAAAACAGCAATGCCAGGCTTCAAGCCGCGAGTGAATGCCTCACTTGTCGCTTGAAGCTGCTTTTCTCCTACAGCCCGGCGCAGCAGCAGCGATCCCCATCATCCGTTCGCCGCTGTTAAGCCGGGCTGTTTTTTTGCCTCAGGGACTGTCTTTTCGCCGCTGCGCCGCCAGACGTTCGGCCAATGCCTCCACACCCTCATCCGGCTTCTCCGGCATCACCCGCAATGTCGCCTGCATCAGACGCATCTGACGAATGAATCGTCGGCAATTGGGGCAGAACATCAGGTGATGACGCACCATCAGCTTTTCGCGAAAGCTCAACTGGCCATCGAGATAATCGCTGGATCGTGCCACTTGCTCCTTGCAGGTCAACATTCGCCTGTCTCCTCAAAATGTTCCACGGTCGCAAAGACCTTCAAACGTGCCCGATGCAGCAGCACACGGACATTGGAGAGCGAGATCTCCAGAAGATTACAGATCTCTTCCAGCTCCAGGCCCTGGCGCTCGCGCAGCAACAGCACACTGCTTTGCAGCTCCGACAGGCTCAGCAGCGTGTGTTCCAGGCATTCGCGCAGTTCATTCTCGGTGAGCAGCGCTTCGGGCGTGTCCTGATGCCAGGCGAACGGCGCGACCAGCCAGTGACCGTCGCCGGGAGAAAAACGGTCGTCGTCGATGGTGCCGTGGGGCGACGGCAGATCATCCATCAGCACTTCGCGACGGTTTTGTTTGTAACGGCCCTTGGCCGAGTTGGCGGTGATGGTCAGCAGCCAGGTCTTGAGACTGGAGCGGCCCTCGAAGCTGCCAATATGGCGCACCACCGACAGCCAGGCGTCCTGCACCACTTCCTCGACATGACGCTGACCGACAATCGCATAGGCCACCGCGCGCATGGCGCTCTGGTAGGTGGTGACCAGTTCCTTGAAAGCCTTTTGCTCGCCGGCCAGCAAACGTGCCAGCAATTGGGTGTCGTCAGCTGCCATCCCTCAATCCCCTTGTCCTGACTTCGAAAATGATAACGGCAGGAGAGTGCTCAACGCACCGTCCTGCCGCCATCTCCGAAAATTACAGCGTTGCAGCCGATTCGGATGTAGGAAATATCAACGCGGTTAAGAGGAAATTAACCTTAATCTCAGCGCTTGCGCAGAATCACACTACCGATCGAGTAACCGGCACCGAACGAACTCAACACCGCCAGCGAACCGGCCGCCAGATCGTCCTGATACTTGTGGAAAGCGATCACGGAACCGGCGGAGCTGGTGTTGGCGTAGGTGTCGAGAATCACCGGCGCTTCTTCTTCGGTGGCTTCGCGGCCCAGCAGCTTGCGCACGATCAGGTGGTTCATGCTCAAGTTGGCCTGGTGCAGCCAGAAGCGTTTCACGTCACCGACGTTGAGCTTGTTCTCCTCCAGGTGTTCGCCGATCAGCTCGGCCACCATCGGGCAGACATCCTTGAACACCTTGCGGCCTTCCTGCACGAACAGTTTGTCGCGGGCGCCAATGCCCTCTTCCGCTGCGCGGTTGAGGAAGCCGAAGTTGTTACGGATGTTGTTGGAGAACTTGGTCAGCAGTTTGGTGCTGACCACGTCGAACTGGTGTTTCGACGTCGCCGTATCGGCACGCTCGATGATCACCGCAGTAGCCGCGTCACCGAAGATGAAGTGGCTGTCGCGGTCGCGGAAGTTCAAGTGACCGGTGCAGACTTCCGGGTTGACCATCAGGATCGCCCGGGCCTGGCCCAGTTGCACGGTGTTGGCGGCTTGCTGGATGCCGAAGGTCGCCGACGAGCAGGCGACGTTCATGTCGAAACCGAAACCCTGGATGCCCAGTGCTTCCTGGACTTCGATGGCGATGGCCGGGTAGGCGCGTTGCAGGTTGGAGCAGGCGACGATCACGCCGTCGATGTCGGCGGCGGTCTTGCCGGCACGCTGCAAGGCTTGTTCGGCAGCGCCGATGGCCATCTGGCAGAGCACCGACCATTCGTCGTTGGAACGCTCCGGCAGGCGTGGCGCCATGCGCGCAGGGTCGAGAATGCCGTCCTTGTCCATGACAAAGCGGCTCTTGATGCCCGAGGCTTTTTCGATAAACGCGGCGCTGGATTCGGTCAGGGCCTGGACTTCACCGCTGGCGATGGCGTCAGCGTTGTCGGCGTTGAACTGCGCGACGTAGGTATTGAAAGACTGCACCAGCTCTTCGTTGGAGATGCTGTTGGCCGGGGTGTACAGGCCGGTGCCGCTGATGACGACGTTATGCATGGTCGTTTCTCTAATCTGTTCAGGCAGAAAGTGCTGGCACCGACGTGCCAACACGCAAAGGGTCTATTCCCATAGAGGGGACGCAAAAACCTGGCATCGCTTTATTCCGACCTCGCCCGCGGCTGACAAGGCTCAAAACCGCGGGGCCGGCGTTTATAGGCGCGAAGTTTGCCATAAACCTTGGCATTTGGCGCCTTTTGCTGATCGTTCCCACGCTCTGCGTGGGAATGCAGCCAGGGACGCTCTGCGTCCCAAAAGCGGACGCAGAGCGTCCGGAGAAGGCGCTACCACGCAGAGCATGGGAGCAATCGAGACTTCAGAATCAAGCCTCGACCTGGCTCCATTGTTTGTTGAGCCGCTTGTCGGAGATCGGCACTTTCGTCCCCAACTGCTGGGCGAACAGCGAAACCCGATACTCCTCCAGCCACCAGCGATACAGCTCAAGCTGCGGATCGCGTTTGCCTTCCTGGGCGTGTTTGGCCGCGCGCGTCTGGTATTGCGTCCAGAGGCCGGCGAGCTCGCCGCTCCAGACCCGATCCTTCTGCACCTGTGCGCCAAGCTTCTCGAAACGTTGCTCGACGGCTTTCAGATAACGCGGCAACTCCTTGAGCCACAGCATCGGCGTTTCCCGGACGAAGCCCGGATACACCAGATGGCTGAGCTGCAGCTTGATGTCGTTCAGCGCCACCGCCTGAGCCAGGTCGATCTTGCCCTTGAAGCGTTTTTGCAGACCGTGCCAGAGCTTGAGGATTTCCAGGGTCAGGCGCGCCACCCGTTCGGCGTGCTCGGTCCAGCTGCCGCGCTTGCGCTCGGCCAGTGCCGCCAGCCCTGCGCCGTCGCGGGGCAACGGGTCTTCGCCATCGAGAATGCAGCTGTCGAGGCTGGCCAGCAGAATGTCTTCCACCAGCGCATCGACCCGGCCCAGTTCGCGGTACAACAAGCCCAGTTCGGTCAGGCCCGGCAACTTGCCACGCAGGAACTTGGCCGATTCGGCCAGTTGCTGCATCAACAGTCGCTGCAAGGCGCGGCGATGCTGGAATTCGGCTTCGGCCGGGGTCGAGAAGCGCCCTTCCTTGACCGTACCGCCCTCCTCCACCAGCGCCGGATAGACCGTCATCGACAGCCCGGCAATCTTCTGCTGAGTCTTTTCCGCCACCGCTGCGAAGACCTTGGCTTCCACCGGTTGCTGGCTTTTCGCGCTTTGCGGCACAGCCAATGCAGCTTGGCTGGCTTCGGCGAAACGTGCCGTCAGCTCCGCCAGATCACGCCCTTCGCCAAGGAACTTGCCCTGGCCGTCGACGATTTCCAGGTTCATCCGCAGATGGCTTTCGACCTGTTGCTCAGCTTCCGCCCAGGCTTCGTCGCTGACCCGCGCACCGGTCATGCGCAGCAGCTCACGGCCCAGCGCTTGCGGCAACGAACCTTCGGCAAAGGTCATGCGTTGCAGCGCAGCCTTGATGAAGTCCGGCACCGGCACGAAGTTCTTGCGCAAGGCCTTGGGCAGGTTACGCACCAGCGCAATGCACTTGGCCTCGATCAGCCCCGGCACCAGCCATTCCAGGCGCTCCGGCGGCAGCATCGGCAACAGCGGTGCCGGTACGCGCAGGGTCACGCCGTCGCGCGGGTGATTCGGTTCGAAGTGGTAGCTCAGCGCCAGTTCCAGGTCGCCGATGTGCAGCGTGTCCGGGTAATGCTGAGCGGTAACTTCGCTGGCTTCGCGGGCCAGTACGTCTTCCTCGCGCATGATCAACAGTTGCGGATCTTTCTGGCTGTTGACCCGATACCAGCTGTCGAACGTCGCGGTCTGGTGGATTTCTGCCGGCAGTCGCGCATCGTAGAACGCGAACAGGGTTTCCTCGTCGGCCAGAATGTCCCGGCGGCGAGCCTTGGCTTCCAGTTCGTCGAGTTGTTCCAGCAGTTGCTTGTTGGCCGTCAGGCATTTGGCCCGGGACTGAATCTCGCCACGCACCAAGCCTTCGCGGATGAACAGTTCACGCGAGACCACCGGATCCACCGGGCCGTAATGCACCGGTCGACGGCCGACCACGATCAAGCCGAACAGGGTGATCTGCTCAAACGCGACGACTTGGCCGCGTTTCTTCTCCCAGTGCGGTTCGAAGTGGTTTTTCTTGATCAGGTGCCCGGCCAGCGGTTCGATCCAGTCGGCGTCGATCTTGGCCACCATCCGTGCGTAGAGCTTGGTGGTTTCCACCAGTTCGGCGGTCATCACCCACTGCGGACGCTTCTTGCCGATGCCCGATGACGGATGAATCCAGAACCGCCGCTGACGGGCGCCAAGATAGTCGCCGTCTTCGGTTTTCTGACCGATCTGGCTGAGCAGACCGACCAGCACCGCTTTGTGCAGTTTCGGATAATCCGCCGGCTCTTTATTGAGGCTCAGCTGCAAGTCGCGGCAGATCAGGCTCAACTGGCGATGGGAATCGCGCCACTCGCGCAAGCGCAGGTAGTTGAGGAAATTCTTGCGACACCAGTTGCGCAGCGGGCTGGCGGTCAGCGCCTGGCGCTGCTCTTCAAAACCGCGCCATAGGTTGACCAGCCCGGCGAAGTCCGAATCGATGTCCTTCCACTGGGCGTGGGCCTGATCGGCCGCTTGCTGACGCTCCGGCGGACGCTCGCGTGGGTCCTGAATCGACATGGCGCTGGCGACGATCAGCACTTCCTGCAGACTGCCGAGCTTGGCGGCTTCAAGCAGCATGCGGCCCATGCGCGGGTCCACCGGCAGGCGCGCCAACTGGCGGCCGAGTGGCGTGAGCTGACTGTTGCGATCCACTGCAGACAGCTCTTGCAGCAGGTTGAAACCGTCGCTGATCGCCTTGCCGTCCGGCGGCTCGATGAACGGGAAGTCCGTGATCTCGCCGAGGCGCAGATGCAGCATCTGCAAAATAACGGCCGCGAGGTTGGTGCGCAGGATTTCCGGATCGGTGAATTCCGGTCGACCGAGGAAATCTTCTTCGCTGTACAAGCGCACACAGATGCCCGGCTCTACCCGGCCGCAACGACCTTTACGCTGGTTGGCGCTGGCCTGGGAAATCGCTTCGATCGGCAGCCGCTGCACCTTGGCACGGTAGCTGTAGCGGCTGATGCGCGCGGTGCCGCTGTCGATCACGTAACGGATACCCGGCACGGTCAGCGAGGTTTCGGCGACGTTGGTCGCCAGCACCACGCGACGGCCCGGGTGGGACTGGAAGATCCGCTGCTGTTCGGCCGGCGACAGGCGCGCGTACAACGGCAGGATTTCGGTGTGTTTGAGCTGGGCTTTACGCAGCATATCGGCGGCGTCGCGAATCTCGCGTTCGCCGGGCAGGAACACCAGCACGTCGCCGGGACTGCGACGTTCGCTGCGCTCGTAAGCGGCGATTTCGTCGAGGGTGGCGAGGATCGCCTGATCCACGGTCAGGTCATCCTCGACGCGGTTGCCCTCTTCGTCCTGCTCCAGGGTCAGCGGGCGATACCAGGTGTCCACCGGGAAGGTGCGGCCGGACACTTCGACAATCGGCGCATCGTCGAAGTGCTTGGAAAAGCGCTCCAGGTCGATGGTCGCCGAGGTGATGATGACTTTCAGGTCCGGACGACGCGGCAGCAGGGTTTTCAGGTAACCCAGCAGAAAATCGATGTTGAGGCTGCGTTCGTGGGCTTCGTCGACGATGATCGTGTCGTAGCGTTCGAGGTAGCGGTCGTTCTGGGTTTCCGCCAGCAGGATGCCGTCGGTCATCAGTTTGATCAGCGTATTGGAGTCGCTCTGGTCTTCGAAGCGCACCTGATAGCCGACCAGCGCGCCCAGCGGCGTACCGAGTTCTTCGGCGACCCGGCTGGCCACGCTGCGCGCCGCAATTCGACGCGGCTGGGTGTGGCCGATCAGGCCATGCTGGCCGCGACCGATCTCCAGGCAGATTTTCGGCAACTGGGTGGTTTTACCCGAGCCGGTTTCGCCCGCGATGATCAGCACCTGGTGCTTTTCCAGGGCCTTCTTGATTTCGTCACGCTTGGCCGCAATCGGCAGGCTGTCGTCGTAACGGATCACCGGCAGGCTGGCCTTGCGCGCCAGCACCTGATCGCAGGACGCCTGCATGCGCGCCACCCACTGGGCCAGTTTGGCCTCGTCAGGTTTCTTGCGCAGCTCAAGCAACTGCCGCCGCAGCCGGTGGCGGTCGGCGAGCATGGCGTGATCGAGGTTTTTCAGCAGTTTGTCGATGGAGGGCGATTCGTCGGTCATCGGGTACGCAATTCGGTCGTCTAGTGGCGCAAGGACGCGATTGTCGCAGAAAAGCAGCTACAAGCGCCAAGCTACAAGCCGCAAGTTCAAAGCAGCCTTTGACTTGACGCTTGTAGCTTGCTGCTTGCGCCTGCTTTATTCGTTATCCAGCCCCTTGCGCCGATACGGAAAGACGTCGATAACCTTTCCGGCCCGGATCGCCTCCTGCAACCCCTTCCAGTAATCAGCGTTGTACAACTCGCCATGCAACTGATCGAACAGTTTGCGCTGCGCCGCATCGGCAAACAGGAACGGCGGAAACTCTTCGGGGAACACGTCCAGCGGACCGATCGAGTACCACGGTTCGGAGGCCATTTCGTCCTCCGGCGTGCGCGGTGCCGGGATGTGGCGGAAGTTGGCTTCGGTGAGGAAGCAGATTTCGTCGTAGTCGTAGAACACCACCCGGCCATGGCGGGTGACGCCAAAGTTTTTCAGCAGCATGTCGCCGGGGAAGATGTTGGCCGCCGCCAGTTGCTTGATCGCCAGGCCGTAATCCTCCAGCGCTTCGCGCACCTGGGCTTCGTTGGCGTTGTCCAGATAGAGGTTCAGCGGGGTCATCCGGCGTTCGGTCCAGCAGTGGCGGATCAGCACGGTTTCACCTTCGAGCGACACCGTGGACGGCGCGACTTCCAGCAATTCCGCAAGGCAGGCCGGATCGAATTTGCTCAGCGGAAAACGGAAGTCGGCGAACTCCTGGGTATCGGCCATGCGTCCGACGCGATCGACGCTTTTCACCAGTCGGTACTTCTCGATCACCGTGGCACGGTCAACGTTCTTCGACGGCGAGAAGCGGTCCTTGATGATCTTGAATACGGTGTTGAAGCCCGGCAACGTGAACACGCTCATGACCATGCCGCGCACGCCCGGCGCCATGATGAACTGGTCATCGGTGTTGGCCAGGTGATTGATCAGGGCGCGGTAAAACTCCGACTTGCCGTGCTTGTAGAAACCGATCGAGGTGTACAGCTCGGCGATGTGCTTGCCCGGCAGGATGCGTTTGAGGAAGCCGATGAATTCCGCCGGCACTGGTACATCCACCATGAAATACGAACGGGTGAACGAGAAGATGATCGACACATCGGCTTCGTCGGTGATCAGCGCGTCGATCTGAATCCCCCGCCCCTCGCGGTGCAGCAGCGGAATCACCAGCGGCCACTGATCGTCGTTGGTGTAGATGCGTCCGACCAGATAGGCACCCTTGTTGCGGTACAGCACTGAGGAAAACAACTCGACGCTCAGTTCCGGGTCCTTGCACACCCAGTCCGGCAGGTTCTCGCGCAGTTGCGCTTCCAGACGCTGCAAGTCGCGGGGCAAGTCGGCATACGCCTCGCTGAAACGGTAGTCGGCAAAGATGCTCGCGAGCATGCCCGACAACTGCCCTTGCGGTTTGTAGGTGCGGGTCTGCGCAGCCCGGGCGCGACGCAGGCTCGGCCGGGTGGTGTGGATGAACATGCAGCCGTCGCTGATCAGGTCGTGGCTGAACAGGCCGCAGAAAATCGAGTTGTACCAGGTCTCGGAGAGCTCATCGTCGAAGCGCAGGTCGATGATGCTGATGTAGGCGCTTTTCACCAACGGCCAGCAACTGACCTCCATCAGCGTGTCCGGCTCGAAATACTCGCGCAGGCGCGCGATGGTTTCGCCGACCTTGTCTTCGTAGAGGTTGATCCGCGCCGCCGAGGCGGTTTGCGTCTCCTGCCAGCGCGCCTGCTCGAACCGTTCCCGGGCGCCGTCGGTGATCCGCCGGAAATGCTCGCGGTAATCGTCAAAGCCATCGAGGATCATGCGGGCGATGTCGGTGGCTGGCCATTGCTGCGGCATAGATGAGACCTCTGCGGGAATTGAAGAATCTGCGCTCGAAGGCCTGAGCTTAGCCACGGAAGCGGGGGCAGGAGAAGTGCAATTTCTGCCAAATCCTCGACCGGGTTGTACAACGACACAGTTTTTATCAAAGTTTTTTGAATCGACCGTTCGGTCAGTAAACATCCCGAACGGCACTTCCCCCTGCACGGCGCCAGCCCGCGTTTTCTCTGGGTTTCGGATCCAATTTATCAACGACATCTCTAGTCCGCGCCTTTGAACGACGTGTTCACGCCTGTCCATTCCTCGCGGCGTCGGTCAAAAACGGCCCTTACCAAGATACTGGCACTTTGATATACAGCCCGCCATCACCCGCCTCACAACAAGATCCTCGGCCCACGAGGACGACCTCTCCCCCAATGCCCAAGGAGCACATTGATGTCTATCCGGAATCTGCGCATAGGTTTGCGCGCCAGTTTGAGTTTTGCCGTTCTGGCCAGCCTGCTGGTGGTGGTTGGCCTGTTCGGCCTGGGTCAGATGAAAACCCTGCGCGAGAGCGCGGCGGTGATCGAAGAATCGTGGATGCCCAGCATCGAAAGCATCCATGATGCGGCTGCAAACATCGCCAGCATCCGTCTCGAATCCCTGCGCCTGATCACCAGCACCCAGGCTGCCGTTCGCGAACGAAGCAAAGGCATTCTCAACGCGCAACGCCAGGAATTGCTCAAGCGCCTCGACGACCATAAAGCCTTGATCGCCAACGATCAGGAACGGGCGATGCTGGAAGGTCTGGGCGCCGACACGGCCAAGTACCTGAGCATCCTCGACCAGATCTTCAAACAGATCGACGCCGGGCAAAACGATCAGGCCTACGCGCGCCTGACCAATGAACTGGCGCCGCAGGGCACGGTGCTCGACAAGACCCTGGAGCAAATGATCAGCCTCAATCAGCAAGGCGCGGACGCCGCCGCCAGGTCTGCTGCGGCGATGTACCAGCAGGCGCTGTGGATCGTCGCCACGATCATTATCATCGCCCTGATCGCCACATTGCTGCTGGCGTGGCTGCTGACCCGCAGCATCACCGCGCCGATCAATCAGGCGTTGAACGTGGCGCGGCGCATTGCCTCGGGAGACCTCAGCGGTCGCATCGACAGCGAGGGTCGGGATGAAGCCGCGCAGTTGCTCACCGCTCTGGCGGAAATGCAGGGCAATCTGCGCTCGACCATTCGCGGTATCAGCGAATCGGCCCAGCAACTGGCCTCCGCCGCCGAGGAAATGAGTTCGGTGATGGAACAAAGCACCCGCGGACTGCAACAGCAGAATGACCAGATCGAGCAGGCCGCCACCGCGGTTACCGAGATGAGCACGGCGGTCGATGAAGTGGCCGCCAATGCAGTGTCCAGTGCTGAAGCGTCCGAAGCCTCGAACGAGGACAGCAAGCACGGGCACGTGCAGGTCAGCGAGACCATCAGTTCGATTCAGGAACTGGTCAGCGCGGTGCTCGGCGCCTCCGAACAGGCCGAGGGCCTTGCGACCCAGGCTCAGGACATCAGCAAGGTGCTGGAAGTGATTCGCGGCATCGCCGGGCAGACCAACCTGCTGGCACTCAACGCCGCCATTGAAGCGGCGCGGGCCGGCGAGGCAGGACGTGGATTTGCAGTCGTCGCCGACGAGGTCCGTTCGCTGGCCCAGCGCACGCAGAACTCCACCGAAGAAATCGAGCTGATGATCAGCAGCATCCAGCAAGGCACCGGCGCCACCGTCGGCGCGTTGCAAAGCAGCGCCGAGCAGGCCAGCCAGACCTTGCGTCGGGCCAACAGTGCCGGACATGCACTGGAGAAAATCACCGCGTCGATTTCGCAGATCAACCAGCGCAACCTGGTGATCGCCAGCGCCGCCGAGCAACAGGCGCTGGTGGCTCGGGAAGTCGATGAAAACCTGGTGACCATCCGCGACCTCTCGACCCAGACCGCCGCCGGTGCGACCCAAACGTCTGCCGCCAGTCAGGAACTGTCGCGCCTGGCCGTCGACCTCAACGGCCTGGTGACGCGCTTCGTGCTCTGACGGGAAAATTAAATGCCCGTTTAGCGGTTGCCATCGTCAGGGCGCTCGGCAACACTCTCGTCCCCATCAAGGAAGGAGTTGCCCGTGAGCCCTGTCGATATTTTCCGCATGTTGTCGCTGGCCGCGATCTGGGGTGCGAGCTTCCTGTTCATGCGCATCATCGCCCCCACGATCGGCACCGTTCCTACCGGATTTTTCCGGGTATCGATCGCGGCGGTCGGTTTGCTGGTGATCCTCGGCCTGATGCGCATCAGCTGGGACTTCAAAGGCAAACTCAAGACCGTGATGATGCTCGGTGTGATCAACTCCGGCGTTCCGGCCACCTTGTATTCCGTCGCCGCCCAGGTGCTGCCGGCCGGGTACTCCGCAATTTTCAATGCCACCACGCCGCTAATGGGCGTGTTGATCGGCGGGCTGTTCTTCAGTGAAAAACTCACGGTGGCCAAACTGGCCGGGGTTTTCCTTGGCCTGCTCGGCGTGGGCGTGCTGACGCGTGCAGGCCCCGTTGCGTTCGACCTGCCACTGTTGATGGGCGCTGTTGCCTGCCTGCTCGCAACGACCTGCTACGGCTTCGCCGGATTCCTCGCCCGTCGCTGGCTGGATCAGGCCGGCGGGCTCGACAGCCGTCTTTCGGCGTTGGGCAGCATGCTTGGCGCTACCCTGTTCCTGCTGCCACTGTTTGGCTACAGCGTCATCACCCAGCCGCCGGTGAGCTGGGGTGGCTGGAATGTCTGGCTGTCACTGCTGGGCCTGGGTCTGGGCTGCACCGCGTTCGCGTACATCATTTACTTCCGCCTGCTGAGCTCCATCGGGCCGGTGAAATCGATGACGGTGACCTTCATGATCCCGCCGTTCGGCGTGTTGTGGGGCGCGTTGTTTCTGGATGAGCCACTGTCGATGGCCCACGTGTATGGCGGGGTGTTGATCGCGATTGCGCTGTGGCTGGTGTTGAAGCCGGCGGCAGTAAAACCGATAGAAGTCGCGACTCGCTGATTCGCAGATGCACGAAGGCCCGGGAGTTTCCTCTCGGGCCTTTTTCATGCGCGTCTCTTACGCCGATTTACGGAACACAAAGACCAGACCGACGATGATCAACAGCATCCCCAGCACGCTCAACGCCGCCAGGCGATTGCCGAAGATCAGGTAATCCATCACTGCCGTCACGGCTGGCACCAGATAGAACAGACTGGTGACATTCACCAGATTGCCCCGGGCGATCAGTCGGTACAGCAGCAAGGTCGCCAGCACCGACACCACCAGTCCCATCCAAAGCACCGGCACGATGAAATCGGCACTGTGCTCGAAATGGAACGGCTGGAACGGCACGAAGATTCCGCACAGCAACAGCCCCGCCAGATACTGCACCGGCAACGTGCCGAGAGGATTGTCGGTGATACGTTTCTGCATGATCGAGCCGAACGTCATGCTCGCCAGCGCCAGCAGACCGAACAGCATCCCCGCCAGTGACATCCCGGCCAGGCCAATGCCCTGGTAAACCACCATGATCAGACCGGCCAGCCCCAGCGCCAGACCGAAGATCCGGCTCGCCGAGCGCTGGCGCTCCATGATTACCACCGTGAGAATCGGTTGCACACCCATGATGGTCGCCATCACGCCGGGGGTGACCTTCAGGTCCAGCGCCAGCAGATAGAAGATCTGATAAGCCCCCAACAACACCACTCCGGTGGCCATCGCATACAGCATCGGCTTGCCGCCCTTGGGCAGCTTCAACTTGAGCAACGGCACCAGCAGCACCAGCCCGCACAGGGCAATCACAAAACGGATCAGCAGAAAGGCAAAGGGCGAAGCGTGGGCCAGCCCCCACTTGGAGAAGATCGCCCCGCTGCTCCACAGCAGAACGAACAGGCTCGTGGACGCCGCCGCGAGCGCGGACTTTTTCGAAAGGACAAACATGAATACCACCTGTAGTCAGGCAAATAGCCAACTCAGCCGAAGCTGAAATTCAGTAGGTTTTTTCAGGCGGGCACTGGGGTCAGCAGAAAACGCTGATCAGCCCGAAACACCAACGCCCGGCGGTGATACGACTGCGCACACCGGCGTGCTACTGACAGGTGGGGGGTAATGGCTGATCTGCACAGGCTGCTGATTCCCGCACGGCACGACGCCAGCGTTGACCGCTGAATCGACTACCGCGTTGATGAGGGATGCAGGCATCTGGGCTGATCTTTTTGAAGGGTTGGAACGTGAGTCGTGCGACTCACGAGCGCCGACTATAACCAGCCTGCGACATGGATTGCAATGACTTGGGCAAAGGGCCGCTAGCGACGGATGGACGAGAGCTGAATAGGCTGTTGAGCAACGGCTACACCCACTGATGGGGAGACATGGAATGCTCGAAATCATATGCCAAGAGAACGGACGTATTTGCGGTATCAGTTGTATCGGTCAGAGGCCAGAAAGCGGGCAGGTATCGCTACTCACAGAATGCGGTTTCAAGAAGGAGCAGATTTTTCGACGATCCGCTTCGAACCCATTGATGCCATAGCACTGAGCGCGTTTGAGTGTTGGGAGAATCCACATTTTTGCTGGCGAGAGATTGCTGCATGGAAGTCACGAGAACCCTTGTCCCTGGATATCGCGATCTGGTTTGAAGAACAGCTGTGCGGACTGTGTTTCGTCAACCCGAATAAAAGCCGTCAGAGAATTCGAATCGTGCGATTGGAGGGACAACCCGGAGCGTTTCACCCGCTTAAAAAGCGTATTGCGGTTTTGGCGATGATAGCCATTGATCAGTTTGCGCAAATAATCGGCAGTCAGTGGATTGAAGTCCAGGAGCCGCTACAAGAAGCAATGCCTGTTTATACAAAACTCGGCTTCAAATTTGATTTGGAAGGCCGCCTTGTCCTCGCAGTGGAGAGTAAAGTATCGTGAAAACTGTTCAAGTAATGATCAACGAGGGCGGGCTCATGCGCAAATCCGTGAAAAAATCCCCCACTAAGAAAAGATCAATCAAAACGGATGAAAAGCTTATCTCCTCTGAGCTATCAACCAACCAGCAGCGCTTTCTTCAGCTACTGACTACGGGCATCGAAGACGAGCCCGACGTTCTCGCGGGACGGCGCTGACTCGCAGACAATAAAAAACCGCTCACAAGGAGCGGTTTTTATACGTCTGCATCCAGCTTCAACCAAACAGCCAATACCCCAGCAACGTCAACACCACCACCGCCAGCACCGGCCGCATCACACGGTAGGCCTTTGGATTGCGGCGTTTCCACTGTTTGACCACACCACTGAACCGGTCGCTGAAGTTCTTGGTCCAGGCATAAGCCTGGTTAATCCCGCCAACGCGTTCGTCGTCGAGATTCTGCGGTGCGGTGGCGCGGCCCAGCCAGGCGCTGATGAAGCGGTTGATGCGGGTCATCAGGCGGTTGCTCAGCGGGCGCTCGATGTCGCAGAACAGGATGACGCGGGTCTTTTCGGTTTCGTTCTTGACCCAGTGCACGTAGGTCTCGTCGAACATCACGTCTTCACCATCGCGCCAGGCGTAGACCTGACCATCGACAAAGATCCGGCAATCGTCGGAGTTCGGCGTCGACAGGCCGAGGTGATAGCGCAGGGAACCGGCGAACGGATCGCGGTGCGGATTCAAATGGCTGCCGCCCGGCAACAGCGCGAACATCGCGCCCTTGACGTTGGGGATTGCACTGACCAGTGCTACGGTTTTCGGGCACAGGGTTTCGGCCGATGGCAGCGGTTTGTCGTACCACTTGAGGTAGAAACGCTTCCAGCCCTTCTTGAAGAACGAGCCGAAACCGGCGTCGTTGTTCTTCTCGGCGGCGCGAATGTAGCCCTCGTCGAACAGGTGCATCGCTTCGTCGCGGATGGTTTCCCAGTTGTCGCGCAGCACGTCCAGTTCCGGAAACTTGCTGCGATCCAGATAGGGCTTGGACGGCACGCCGGAGAACAGGTACATCAATGCGTTGTACGGAGCGAACAGCGCCGAATGGTTGACGAACTGACGCAGCACCGGCAAACGCGCCTTGCCGCGCAAATGCACGTAGAGGATGCTGCCCACAAACAGCAGCAACACCGACACCTTGGCGGCTAACGAAAAGGTCATCAACAACTCCTTGAAAAAAGACAACGCCACGCAATGTCATTTACCCGACATGGCGGCCGGCCATGATAAACACTACCGGCTCCGGGAAAAACCCGCCCGACCCAAGATTCAGTGTTAAGAATTGCGCAACAAAGCATTAATTAACATAACGGTCCTGAACCTTGGCTGACCTGAATCAACGGGACGCTTACTGCTGGTTTTCCTGATCGGTGAACAGATCGCTGAACAGCATGCTCGACAGATAACGCTCACCGGAGTCCGGCAGCACCACCACAATGGTCTTGCCCTGCATTTCCGGGGTTTCCGCCAGGCGCACTGCAACGGCCATCGCCGCACCGCAGGAAATGCCGCACAAGATCCCTTCCTCCTGCATCAGGCGCAAGGCCATAGCCTTGGACTCTTCATCAGTCACGCGCTCGACCCGGTCGACCATCGACAGATCCAGGTTCTTTGGCACGAAACCGGCGCCAATGCCCTGAATCTTGTGCGGGCTCGGCTTGATCTCTTCGCCGGCCAGCGCCTGGGTGATCACGGGCGAAGACACCGGCTCCACCGCCACCGAGATAATCGGTTTGCCCGCCGTATTCTTGATATACCGCGACACACCGGTGATGGTTCCGCCAGTGCCGACGCCCGCCACCAGTACATCGATCGCACCGTCGGTGTCGTTCCAGATTTCCGGACCGGTGGTTTTTTCGTGGATGGCCGGGTTGGCCGGGTTGTCGAACTGGGAAGGCATGAAGTATTTGCCCCCGTCGCTGGCGACGATCTCGTTGGCCTTTTCGATTGCGCCTTTCATGCCTTTGGCAGGCTCGGTCAGCACCAGCTCGGCACCCAGCGCCTTGAGCACCTTGCGCCGCTCGATGCTCATCGAAGCCGGCATGGTCAGCATCAATTTGTAACCGCGAGCGGCCGCCACGAAGGCCAGGCCGATGCCGGTATTGCCCGAGGTCGGCTCGACGATGGTCATGCCCGGCTTGAGTTTGCCGCTGCTTTCGGCGTCCCAGATCATGCTCGCACCGATCCGGCACTTCACCGAGTAGCCCGGGTTGCGACCTTCGATCTTGGCCAGGATGGTCACGCCACGAGGCGCAATGCGGTTGATCTGCACCAGCGGCGTATTGCCGATGGAATGGGCGTTGTCAGCAAAAATACGGCTCATGGCTGGGTCCTTATGCAGCGTTGAATTCAGCTCTCCAAGGTAAGCCTGTTGTTCCTGCCAGTCCAGTCGGGTCGAACGTCTGCAACCGCCGGTAGTCAATCGCTGTACACCCGTTCGGGAATTGCCGCCATGAAGCGTCGCTACCGCTGGCCGTTGTGGATCCTCGCCACTGTCGTTGTACTGCTGGTTGCCCTGCACATCGCCCTGCCCTACCTCGTGCGCGACTATCTGAATGACAAACTGGCCAACATGGGCGACTACCGCGGTCAGGTCACCGACGTCGACCTGGCCCTGTGGCGCGGTGCGTACAAGATCAACGGACTGAAGATCGTCAAGGTCGACGGCAAGGTGCCGGTGCCGTTCGTCAACGCACCGTTGATCGACCTGTCTGTGAGCTGGCATTCGCTGTGGTACGACCACGCGGTAGTAGCACAGGTGAAGTTCTTCAAACCCGAGGTCAACTTCGTCGATGGCGGCGCCAACAAACAGAACTCCCAGACCGGTAAAGGCACCGACTGGCGCGCCCAACTGGGCAAGTTGCTGCCAATCACCCTCGACGAAGTGCAGATCAACGATGGCCGCATCAGCTTCCGCAACTTCAACTCAAAACCGCCCGTGAACATGAACGCTACGAACGTCGAAGCGAGCATTTACAACCTGACCAACGTCGTCGACACCAAGGGCAAGCGTGATGCGCGCTTCGAAGGCAAGGCCCTGCTGCTGGGCCAGGCGCCACTGGAAACCTCCGCCACCTTCGATCCTCTGAGCAATTTCGAGGATTTCGAATTTCGCCTGCGCGCCCGCGACCTCGAACTCAAGCGCATGAACGACTTCGCCTCGGCCTACGGCAAATTCGACTTCAACGCCGGCCACGGCGACGTGGTCATCGAGGCCCAAGCCAAAAAAGCCCAGCTGACGGGCTACATCAAGCCGTTGCTGCGGGATGTCGAAGTGTTCAACTGGCAGCAGGACGTGGAAAACAAGAACAAAAGCATTTTCAGATCAGTCTGGGAGGCACTGGTTGGTGGTACTGAAACCGTGCTGAAGAACCAGGCCAAAAACCAGTTCGCGACCAAAGTTGAACTCAGCGGCAGCGTCCATCAGCAAGATATCAGCGCGTTCGAAGCGTTTTTGCAGATTTTGCGCAATGGATTCATCCAGGCTTTCAACGCCCGGTATGAGCGTCCGAAGCCGGATGCGGGCTAAGTTTTACGATTGACGATGTAGCGCCCAGTGTCCTCTGCCGCGATCAGTGCAGGTTTCTCCTGCAACGAATCCCAACCCAGGCAGGCCAGGGCCAATGACCGCGGCACGGCTTCTCGGCCATTACTGTAGCGACTGATGCTACGGGCACTGACACCCAACGCTTCGGCTGCCTCATTCAGCGGTAAACCGGTGCGAGCGCGCCAATCCATGAAGATCCGTGTGTTTTCGTCCGACGCATTTTGCGCGAGCGCGTCCCGGTACAAGGTATCGGCACCAATCTGGATATCAGGCTCCAGCCACTCCACGCTCCAACCGTCATCGCCCAGATCAGCTGTTTCAAACAAAGCAGCATCCAGTAACGGAGCGAGCCCCGGATAGGTTTGGAGGTCGCGGCTCAAATCGAGTGTTAGTTGCTGGCCGTCAATAAAGGTCAGTGACAGGCGAGCATCAGCCAGTGCCTGCACAGCCGCCAACCGTGGCCGCTTCATGGGTAACATCGTTTCCAGTCCTCCAGCAATTGCGTCTGATGGGCCGATACCCACGCCAACGCCTCCTTGACGATCAGCTGCGGTGCCTTGCCCATCATGACCTCGACGGTATCCAGGCTCAGCATCACATCCACTCCGCCACCGGTCAGGTGAACATGGGGTGGCGGGTGATCCTTCTCGCGCAACTGAATGCGGTATTTTTCGCGAAATCGGTATTTAGTAGACATGCTCGAAGGCTATCGCCAAATCGGCGATACCTGAATACTGGCCTCGTGCCGAAACTGAGTCAACATGTGACGCCCCATTCAGAGACTGAATAAGCCGTCTGCGTTCACAGTCGACCGGGCCGCGCGTTATAGTCGGGCATCCGATTATTTCGCCCCCGCCCTGCCCGTTCAGGTCGGCGTTACCGTTCGAGGATTAGCAGATGAAGTTCGAAGGCACCCAGGCCTACGTCGCCACCGATGACCTGAAGCTGGCGGTCAACGCCGCCATCACCCTGGAGCGGCCGCTGCTGGTCAAGGGCGAACCGGGCACCGGCAAGACCATGCTCGCCGAGCAACTGGCCGAATCGTTCGGCGCCAAGCTGATCACCTGGCACATCAAGTCCACCACCAAGGCCCATCAGGGCCTGTACGAGTACGATGCGGTCAGCCGTCTGCGCGACTCGCAACTGGGCAATGAAAAAGTCCACGACGTGCGCAACTACTTGAAGAAAGGCAAGCTCTGGGAGGCGTTCGAGTCCGAAGAGCGCGTCATCCTGCTGATCGACGAAATCGACAAGGCCGACATCGAGTTCCCCAACGATCTGTTGCAAGAACTCGACAAGATGGAGTTCTACGTTTACGAGATCGACGAGACCATCAAGGCCAAGAAGCGTCCGATCATCATCATTACCTCCAACAACGAGAAAGAGCTGCCGGACGCCTTCCTGCGCCGCTGCTTCTTCCACTACATCGCGTTCCCCGACCGCACCACCCTGCAGAAAATCGTCGATGTTCACTACCCGGACATCAAGAAGGATCTGGTCAGCGAAGCGCTGGACGTGTTCTTCGACGTGCGAAAGGTGCCGGGTCTGAAGAAGAAGCCGTCGACCTCGGAACTGGTGGACTGGCTGAAATTGCTGATGGCCGACAACATCGGCGAAGCCGTGCTGCGCGAACGCGATCCGACCAAAGCCATCCCGCCGCTGGCCGGTGCGCTGGTGAAGAACGAACAGGACGTGCAACTGCTTGAGCGCCTGGCGTTCATGAGCCGTCGCGGCACCCGCTAAGAGGCTGACGCCATGTTGCTCAACCTGTTCAATGAAATGCGTGCCGCCAAGGTACCGGTGTCGGTGCGCGAGCTGCTCGACCTGATCAACGCGCTGAAACAGCGCGTGACGTTCGCCGACATGGACGAGTTTTACTACTTGTCGCGGGCGATCCTGGTGAAGGACGAACGGCATTTCGACAAGTTCGACCGTGCGTTCGGCGCCTACTTCAACGGCCTGGAAAAGCTCGACGATCACTTGCAGGCGCTTATTCCCGAAGACTGGCTGCGCAAGGAGTTCGAGCGCTCGCTGACCGACGAGGAACGCGCACAGATCCAGTCCCTCGGCGGCCTGGACAAGCTGATCGAAGAGTTCAAGAAGCGCCTGGAAGAACAGAAGGAACGCCACGCCGGCGGCAACAAATGGATCGGCACCGGCGGCACCAGCCCGTTCGGTTCCGGCGGTTTCAACCCGGAAGGCATCCGGGTCGGCGATGCCGGCAAGCGCCAGGGCAAAGCGGTGAAAGTCTGGGATCAGCGCGAGTACAAGAACCTCGACGACTCCGTGGAACTGGGCACCCGCAACATCAAGGTCGCCCTGCGCCGCCTGCGCAAATTCGCTCGCCAGGGCGCGGCGGAAGAGCTGGATATCGACGGCACCATCGACCACACCGCCAAGGACGCCGGCCTGCTGAACATCCAGATGCGCCCGGAACGGCGCAACACGGTGAAGCTGTTGCTGCTGTTCGACATCGGCGGCTCGATGGACGCCCATGTGAAGATCTGCGAGGAACTGTTCTCGGCCTGCAAGACCGAGTTCAAGCACCTGGAGTACTTCTACTTCCACAACTTCATTTATGAATCGGTGTGGAAGAACAACATGCGCCGCACCTCCGAGCGCACCTCGACCCAGGACCTGCTGCACAAGTACGGTGCTGACTACAAAGTGATCTTCATCGGTGACGCCGCCATGGCGCCTTATGAAATCACCCAGGCCGGCGGTAGCGTCGAGCACTGGAACGAAGAGCCGGGTTATGTGTGGATGCAGCGCTTCATGGAGAAGTACAAGAAGCTCATCTGGATCAATCCGTATCCGAAGGACACCTGGGGCTACACCTCGTCGACCAACATCGTGCGGGATTTGATCGAGGATCAGATGTATCCGCTGACGTTGCGCGGGCTGGAAGAGGGAATGCGGTTTCTGTCCAAGTAAGCGGATCTCTCCCATGTCGAGGCGTCGAACCGTCTGCGTGGGAATGCATCAAGTGACGCTCTGCGTCACTGGGACGCGGAGCGTCCCGGGCGGCATTCCCACGCGGAGCGTGGGAACGATCAAGTAAAGCGCTGTAGATATTCGATATGTTCCCGGTGTGCAACTTCTTGTACCACCGGGCGCAACCTGACCTTCGCCCCCGGCAGACACTGCGCCAGACGCGCCAGCGCCAACGGCGTCAACGCTCCCAATCGCGGGTAACCGCCAATGGTCTGCCGATCATTGAGCAACACGATCGGCTGCCCGTCCGGCGGCACCTGCACCGCGCCCAGCGGGATG
Source organism: Pseudomonas sp. GW821-FHT02C04 (assembly GCF_059421845.1). NCBI lineage: Bacteria > Pseudomonadati > Pseudomonadota > Gammaproteobacteria > Pseudomonadales > Pseudomonadaceae > Pseudomonas > Pseudomonas sp. GW821-FHT02C04. The sequence goes on from NZ_JBWKVT010000003.1 coordinate 301,751, forward strand.
CCCTCGGAAATCATCGGTTTACCCTGATACTGCAACGCCGTCCCCAACAGACGAATACCCATGCGGTCGGCACGACTGTCCAGCGTCCAGGCACTGTTGAATGCATCGAACAGGCTCTGTCCGCCGAACTGGCCGATTTGCGCGCCGAGCACCAGATCCAGCGGCGCGTCGAGGCGCAGATCCGGTCGATGCTGTGCCGGAACCTCACGCACCAACAGGGTTTCGCCCTGATAATTCAGCGAAGCACCCTTGGCCAGCGGCAAGCCAAAACCATCGAGCCCGCCGAGCTCTTCGCGCACCACCGTGGCACTGCTGCCCAACACTTTCGGTGCAGTGAAACCACCGGGGGCCGCCAGATAGGCCCGCGCGCCAAGCAGCGGCTGGGTGAACTTCAACGTCTGTCCTTTGCGCAATTTGAAACTGCGCCACGGCGCCAACGCTTCACCGTCAATCTGAGCGCCCAGATCGGCACCAGCCAACGCCAGCAGACAGTCCTCCTCAGCCACCACCGTAAACCCGCCAAGGGTGATTTCGATCACCGGCAAATCCAGGCCATTACCCAGCAGCCAGTTGGCCCAGGCCATCGAACGCCAGTCCGCCGCGCCGCCCTGGGTCACGCCCAGATGGCGCACGCCAAAGCGCCCGGCGTCCTGCAACAGGCACAGCGGTGTGCTTGCTTCAATCGTCAGTCGGCTCATGCCAGGGCCTCCAGAGGCGTGTCGTCACCGCCGAGACGGATGAACTCGGCGTGGCTCACCGCTTCGAAACGCACGGTATCGCCGGGCTGCATGAGGCTGTAGCCATCGCGTTCACGGTCGAACAGTTTTGCCGGCGTGCGACCGATCAGGTTCCAGCCACCGGGAGACACCACCGGATACGCGGCAGTTTGCCGTTCGGCGATGCCGACGCTGCCGGCGGCGACTTTCTTGCGCGGGGTATTCAGACGCGGGGCCGCCAAGACTTCTTCCACCAGTCCCATGAAGGCGAATCCCGGCGCAAATCCGAGCGCGAACACCTGATATTCCCGAGCGCTGTGACAGCGGATCACCTCCTCCACCGACAATCCGCTGCGCCGCGACAGCAGGCTCAGTTCCGGGCCGACACTCAGGTCGTACCACACCGGCAGAACATGACACTGGCCACCGGTTCGCGCATTCGGCGACAGGTCGATCAAGGCTTCGGCAATCAACTCCCGGGCCTGACTCGGATTCAATTCGGTCAGATCGTAATGCACCATCAATGTGGTATACGACGGCACCAGATCGATCAGATGCTCGCCGAACACCGTGCGCAACCGCTCGCTGGCGGCGAGCATCCACGGCATGTTGGCTTCGGCGATTTCATCGAACAGGCGCAGCATCAGGCAATCCAGTGCCACCACTTCCACCCGCGGATTCATGGCGCGCTCTGCTCGTTCAAGGCCTGACGAATGTGTTGCACGGCCGCCACTGAACTGGCGTTGTCGCCGTGTACGCACAAGGTGTTGGCTTGCAGGTGCAGCGCACTACCGTCGCTGGCGGTGAGGTTGTCGCCACGGGCGATGGTCAGCGCTTGCCCGATGATGGTTTCGGCGTCGTGATGCACCGCGCCCGGCAGTTGCCGCGAGACCAGTCGGCCGGCACTGTCGTAGGCGCGATCGGCGAAGGCCTCGAACCACAGAGTCACGCCGTATTCGTCGCCGAGCTGTTGCGCCGCTGTGTTGTCACGGGTGGCCATCAGCATCAGCGGCAAGCTGCGGTCGTAAGCCGCGACGGCCTGGATCACTGCTCGCAACTGCGCCGGGTTGGCCATCATGTCGTTGTACATCGCGCCGTGGGGTTTGACGTAACTGACTTTTCCACCTTGGGCACGGCAAATGCCGTCGAGGGCGCCGATCTGGTAATGCAGGATGTCTTGCAGTTCCTGGGCGGTGTAAGCCATGGAACGTCGGCCGAAACCCACCAGATCCTGATAGGCCGGGTGCGCGCCGATCTGCACGCCGTGGCTCAGGGCCAGGCTGACGGTCTTGCGCATGATGCTCGGGTCGCCGGCGTGGAAACCACAGGCAATATTGGCGCAATCGATGAAGGGCATGACCTCCGCGTCCAGACCCATGGTCCAGTTGCCGAAGCTCTCGCCGATGTCACAGTTCAGTAGCAGGCGGCTCACGGTGAACACTCCTGTAGCTTTTGTCTTTTTATGTCGTAGGGCGTTGTCGCAGGTTATCAGTTACTGCGCGTCCAGTTGCTTGCCACGGGTTTCCGGCAGGCTCAGTGCCGCAAGAATCACCACGCCGTAGGACACTGCCGCAAAGGCACCGATGCCTACACTCAGCGGCACCTTCTGGCTGAGCAGCCCGATCAGCAGCGGGAACAATGCCGCCAGCGCCCGGCCGATGTTGTAGCAGAAGCCCTGCCCCGAACCGCGAATCCGCGTCGGAAACAACTCGGTGAGAAACGCGCCCATGCCACTGAAAATCCCCGAGGCAAAGAAGCCCAGCGGGAAGCCCAGCCACAGCATCACGCCGTTGCTGACCGGCAATTGGGTGTAGAGCAGAACGATGGTGAACGAGCCGACCGCGAACAGGATGAAGTTCTTCTTGCGCCCCAGCAGGTCGGTCAAATAAGCGCTGATCACGTAACCGACGTAGGAACCGACGATCACCATCGCCAGATAACCGCCGGTGCCGAGTACGCTCAAGCCGCGTTCGTTCTTCAGAAAAGTCGGCAGCCAGGAGGTGATCGCGTAGTAACCGCCGAGGGCTCCGGTGGTCAGCAACGAGGCGCGGATCGTGGTGAAGAGCATGCCGGGGGCGAAGATCTCGTAGAACTTCGAGGAGCTTTCCGGGGTTTGTTTGGCTTTCGCTTCGCGATAAATCTCCGGGTCCTTCACCAGACGTCGGACGAAAATCACGAACACCGCCGGCACGATGCCAAGGATAAACAGTGCGCGCCACGCATCTTCCGGTGGCAGCACCGAGAACAGCAGCGCATACAGAATCGCTGTCAGGCCCCAGCCCAACGCCCAGCCGGATTGCACCATGCCCACCGCTTTACCGCGATCCTTGGCCCGGATCACTTCACCGATCAGCACCGCGCCGGCGGTCCATTCGCCGCCGAAACCGAAACCCATCAGGGTGCGGGCGATCAGCAATTGCTCGTAGTTCTGGGCGAAGCCGCAGAGGAAGGTGAAGAAGGCGAACCACAACACCGTCAGTTGCAGGGTGCGCACGCGGCCGATGCGGTCGGAGAGAATCCCCGCCACCCAGCCGCCGATGGCCGAGGCGATCAAGGTGCTGGTGTGAATCAATCCGGCCTGACCCGTGGTGATGCCCCACATCGCAATCAGGGTCGGCACCACGAAGCTGAGCATCTGGGTGTCCATGCCGTCCAGACCGTAGCCGATCTTGCAACTCCAGAAGGTGCGACGCTCCTGCTGATTGATGTTGCGATACCAGTCGAACGGTCCGGGACGGGCCGTGGCCTTTGACAAAGGGAGGGTGTCGGGAGCACTCATGGCAAATCTCCGCAATTATTATTGGTCTTGTTCGTAGCCCCGACGACGCCTATCGTGGGGCCGGATGCGTCGATTTTTGGGTGCGTCACCCGGTCGCGTCCAACGAATAAAAACCCGCCCAAGACATAAGAAAAATTTGTTGCCATGAACCTGAAGTTTCTCGAGACCTTTGTCTGGGTCGCCCGGCTGAAGAGTTTTCGCCTGACCGCCGACAAGCTGTTCACCACCCAAGCCTCGATCTCCAGCCGGATTGCGGTGCTGGAGGGCGAGCTGGGGGTGAAGCTGTTCCTGCGTGACTCACGCGGCGTCAGCCTGACGCCCGAAGGCTTGAAAGTGCTCGAATACGCCGAGCAGATGCTCGACACGATGCAGGCGCTGAAACAGTCGATCGAAACCCGATCGAGCAAGGTAGGCCGGGTGCGGATCGGGGTGATGGACACGGTGATTCACACCTGGCTCAGCCCGCTTGTGGCGCAGATGACCGATCTGTACCCACGGGTGGAAATCGAGCTGGTGGCGGATACGTCGCTTAACCTTTGCGATCAGCTGCAAAAAGGTTTTCTCGATCTGATCCTGCAAACCGATCTGGTGCGCCATGAAAGCGTGCGCAGCCTGGAACTGGCCAGCCACCCTATCGGCTGGATTGTCGCCAGCAATTCGATCTACAACCGCGATTACCAAAGCCTCGCCGACCTGGCGCAGGAACGGATCATCACCTACTCGAAAAACTCCCGGCCGCATCAGGACATTCTGGCGCTGATGCAGGCTGCGGGCGTGCTGGCGCCACGGTTGAACTGTGTGAACTCGGTGTCGGCGATCACCCGGCTGTTGCGCGACGGATTCGGTATTGGCGCGCTGCCACCGGTGCTGGTGGCCGAGGAACTGGCGCGAGGCGAACTGACCCTGCTCGACATCGAACAGCGTCCGCCGAACCTGCAGGTCGTGGTGTCGTGGCGGGTCGGTGTGGAATGGGTCGAGGAGATTGTGACGCTGTGTCAGCAAGTGCTGGAGGGGTACGCGCAAAAAATGGGCGAGAACTACGTCGTCCTCGCCCCTTGATCAGTTAGAGCCCGCGCACATCCCGGTCTTCGATCGGACGGCTCTGGCGCAGGCGCTTGCCGCCCAGCACTACCCAGTCGATCAGACGGAACAGGCATTCGAGGCCGAACGACAGCAGCAACGCGCCACTCATGCCCCAGATCATCGCCTCAGGCGTCAGCAGAATCTGATAGCTGTAACCGTTCCAGGTTTCCTTGCGGATGTCCGGATCAGCGGCCAGCGCCACTTGCAGCACTCGGATGTACCACGGGCCCTGCATGGCCTGGAACTGCTTATCCAGTGCGGTCTGACGAGCGAGCAAAGTGCTCAGGCTGTCGGCATCGCTGCGAAACACAGGGTCTTCACTGGCGCGATAATGAGCGACCAGCGCCTGAATATCACCTTTGAAAAACTGCTCGGCAGTGCCCTGAAAGCCACGCAGACCGGTCTGGGCCTCGATCAGATGCGCTTCAACCCGCTTGGCGTAATCGTTGATGAATCCCGGCACCTGGACACCGATCAACAGGCCCGCCGCAAACAACACCAGCCGTAGATAACTGAGCAACATCGGGGAGAGATCCTTTATTCGGTCGTGCCCTGGCTGACGCATTCGCCGCGTCGCCACAGGCTCCATTGGCCCGGTTCGTAGCGGGTCCAGGTTTCGTTTTCGGTCAAGGGTTCGGTGGCAATCACCGTGACCACGTCGTTGGGCGTGGTTTCGGCCTGGAAATCGACAATCACATCGACGTCCTTCAGCCGCGCCGGGCCGAACGGTGCGCGACGGGTGATCTGCGCAAGTTTGGTCGAGCAATAGCAGAACAGCCAGTCACCGTCGCTGAGCAGGCAGTTGAACACGCCTTTGCTGCGGTATTCGGCGCACGCGGCGACCAGATCCGGCAGCAGCACTTCTATATCGACCGGTTCCGGAAACGCTGCACGTACGCGGTTGAGCAAATCGCAGAACGCCGCTTCGCTGTCGGTATCGCCGACCGGGCGGTAGAAACTCTTGATCGGGGTGAAATCGGCGAGCTGGCCATTGTGTGCGAAGCACCAATTGCGCCCCCACAGTTCGCGGACGAACGGGTGGGTGTTGGACAGGCAGACCTTGCCGACGTTGGCCTGGCGGATATGACCAATGACCACTTCGCTCTTGATCGGATAACGCTGCACCAGATTGGCGACTTCCGACTCGCAGCTGGCTGCCGGGTCCTGGAACAGCCGCAACCCGCGACCTTCATAGAACGCGATGCCCCAGCCGTCGCGGTGCGGGCCGGTGCGACCGCCGCGCTGCATCAGCCCGGTGAAGCTGAACACGATGTCGGTCGGCACGTTGGCGCTCATGCCCAATAGTTCACACATGTGCGGGCTCTCGTGATTACAGACGCGGCTCGACGCGCCCGCGCTGCGGGTTGCTCGGCAACGGTGGACGGCCATAACGATCGTCGCCGGCGGCGCCGAACGGTTGATCGCCGTCGCGCTCGTCATCGGCACGGGCGGCGGCGCGGGCGGCCTCGGCCTGTTCCTTGCGAGCCTTCGAAGCGCGCTCGATCGGGAAGCGGATCAGCACGAAAATCAGGTAAAGGCCGAACGCGATCATGGCGTACATGAGCAATTCGGAAATCGCACGAAAGGCGTTGTTGCCCACCTTGAACGCCAGATCCAGCGCCGTGATGGCGATGGACGGGGCGAATTTTTCCTTCACCGGGTCGATGATGGTCGGGCTGAACAGCAGCACCGCCATCAGCACACGCAGCGGCTCGCGCAGCCAGCGCCACATCCAGCGGGTCATGCGCATCCACACCAACAGGCAGCCCACGGCGGCAAAGGCGTAGAGGCCCCAGGCGATCAGATAGTCGTTCTCGGTCATGGTGTCCATGGCAAGGCAGGCAAAGAGGCGCTTATAGTAACGACTTTTCGCACATCAGGCTTCCCCGCCGTCCGTGCGGTCCTCATTTGTCATGTTCGAGAGCCCTCCATGCCCGTATCCGCCAACGTCACCAGCGCCCCGATTGCCCGCCAGGATGCCGGTCACGACCCGTATGCCTGGCTGCAGGAACGCGACACCGATGCGGTGCTCGACTACCTCAAGGCCGAAAACGACTACCAGCAGGCGCAGACCGCCGATCAGGCCGAGCTGCGCGAAACCCTGTTTGAAGAGATCAAGGGCCGGATCCTCGAAACCGACCTGTCCCTGCCGTCGCCATGGGGCCCGTATCTGTATTACACCCGCACCACGGCGGGTGACGAATACCCCCGCCACTACCGCTGCCCGCGTCCGGCCGACGACAGCCTGACCCTCGACGAAAGCCGCGAACAACTGCTGCTCGACCCGAACGCCCTGGCCAATGGCGGCTTTTTCTCCCTCGGCGCGTTCAGCATCAGCCCGGATCACCAGCGCCTGGCCTACAGCGTCGATGCCTCGGGCGACGAGATTTACACGCTGTTCGTGAAGGAATTATCCAGCGAGCGTGTCAGCGAACTGGAATTCCAGGACTGCGACGGCAGCATGACCTGGGCCAACGACAGCCTGACGTTGTTCTTCGGCGAGCTGGACGACACCCATCGTCCGCACAAACTGTTCCGCTACCGCTTGGACGGCACCGCCGCCGAAGAGGTGTTCCACGAGCCGGACGGACGTTTCTTCCTGCATTGCTACCGCGCCAGCTCCGAACAGCAATTGCTGCTGTCCCTGGGCAGCAAGACCACCAGCGAAGTCTGGGCGCTGGACGCCAATCAGCCGCACCAGCCCTTCACTTGCCTGGCGCCACGGGTCGAGGATCACGAATACGACGTCGACCACGGCAAGCTCGACGGCGAATGGACCTGGTTCATCCGCACCAACCGCGACGGCATCAACTTCGCCCTGTATCAGGCGCCGGACACCGGCATCGCGCCGAGCGAAGCAGACTGGCAGAACCTGATTCCCCACAGCGATTCGGTGATGCTCGATGGCGTGACCCTCAACGCCGAAGCTCTGACCCTGAGCCTGCGCGAAGGCGGTTTGCCGATCATCGAAGTTCGCCCACACGGTCTGGCGCCTTATCGCGTGCAATTGCCGGATGCGGCCTACAGCCTCTATGTGCAAAACAGCCTGGAGTTTGAAAGCGACCGCATTCGCCTGCGCTATGAAGCGTTGAATCGTCCGGCCCAGGTTCGGCAATTGATCCTCGCCACCGGCGCGCAGGAAGTGCTCAAGGAAACCCCGGTGCTCGGCCCGTTCGACGCCGACGCCTACGTCAGCCAACGCCTGTGGGCCAGCGCACCGGACGGCACGCTGGTGCCGATCAGCCTGGTGATGAAGCGGGAAATGGTCGGCAAACCGGTGCCGCTGTACCTGTACGGTTACGGCGCCTACGGTTCGAGCCTCGACCCTTGGTTCTCCCATGCACGCCTGAGCCTGCTGGATCGCGGCATGGCGTTTGCCATCGCCCACGTGCGCGGCGGCGGTGAACTGGGCGAAGCCTGGTATCGCGCCGGCAAGCAGGAGCACAAGCAAAACACCTTCAGCGACTTCATTGCCTGCGCCGAGTTCCTGATCCTCAACGGCATCACAACCGCGCCGCAACTGGCGATCAGCGGCGGCAGTGCTGGCGGTTTGCTGATCGGTGCAGTGCTCAATCAGCGTCCGGAGCTGTTCCGCGTGGCGATTGCCGAAGTGCCGTTCGTCGATGTGCTCAACACCATGCTCGACCCGGATCTGCCGCTGACCGTCACCGAATACGACGAATGGGGCAACCCCGAGGAGCCGGACGTCTACGAGCGGATCAAGGCCTACGCACCGTACGAAAACGTCACTGCGCAGGCTTATCCCGCCACCCTGGTGATCGCCGGCTACAACGACAGCCGCGTGCAGTACTGGGAAGCGGCCAAGTGGGTGGCGAAATTGCGCGCGACCAAGACCGACGACAACCCGTTGCTGCTCAAGACCGAACTGGGCGCCGGCCACGGCGGCATGAGTGGTCGTTATCAGGGATTACGTGACGTAGCCCTCGAATATGCATTTGTTTTCAAGGTTCTGGGCATCGCCTGAGGAACTCCGCCGGTCAGTCAGGTCTTAATTCCGGGCACCGGGAGCCGATAAGCAGATCGGCCCCCGGTGGCGAGCCTGCCACCCGACACAACAAAAAGACCGCACGACATGTCAGAACCAACCCTGTTGAACAACGAAATCCGCGACTGGCTGATGGACTGCGGCCTGTTCGATCAATTGCAACTGGCGGATTTCGCCGCCGCTTCGGGCTACTTCAGCATCAGCACCGTGGCCGAGGGCGAAGCGATCTTTCGCGAAGGCGATGCCGGCAGCTTCATGTGCATCATCCACACCGGCCAGGTGGCCGTGCAGAAAACCGGCAGCGACGGCCAGGTCGTGACCATGGCCACCCTGCGCAGTGGCCGGGCGTTCGGTGAAATGGCCGTGCTCGACGGCGAACGCCGTTCGGCGACTTGCGTGGCGGCGAGCAACTGTCAGTTGCTCAACCTCGGCAAGGATTCACTGGAAAAAATGCTCAACGACGCACCGAAAATCGCCGCCAAGATCATCCGCGCCCTCGCCGTTTCCCTGTCCAAACGCCTGCGCATGGCCGACGGCCAACTGGCGGCACAGCAGATTTAGCCGCCGGGGGATTTGGCTTTGCCGTCGTTGGGTTCGATACCCGGCACCGGCTGATCCTTGGACGGCGGGCTGGGCATCTCGATCGGCACCAGCGGAGGCCCGCCACTGCCGGAACCGGTCTTGGGAATCGGTACCGGGCTGATCTGCGGATACGGGGTTGGCGTCGCGGTGCCGGGCGAACCCGGTTGCGGCGTCGGGCTGACGGGAATCGTCTGTTGGGCCTGCACTGCAGTTATCGAGAGCGCGGCCAGGGTAATGACCGTTAGAATGGTGCGCTTCATCAAGGGCTCCGTTGGCCTGAAGTCTGCGCTCAGGCTACTCCCAACGCGCCTGCTTGCCTTCCCCTCTTTAGAGATTTCCATGAAACGTTTCGTTCTGCTCGACACCACGCCGATCCCTGACAACGGCGGAGCCCTGTGCCTGTTCGAGTATGGCGAGGACTTTGTCATCAAGATCCAGGGCGGCGACGGCGGGCAATTGATGAACACCCGCATGCACGGTTCCGAAGACGCGCTGGCCGAGATCCCGTGCCGCAAGGTTGCCGGCCGACCGAACTCGCGCGTGCTGATCGGCGGCCTGGGCATGGGCTTTACCCTCGCCTCAGCGCTCAAACATCTGGGCAAGACCGCCGAAGTGGTGGTCGCCGAACTGGTGCCCGGTGTCGTTGAATGGAACCGCGGCCCGCTGGGTGAGAAGTCCGGGCGCCCGCTGCTCGACCCACGCACGGTGATCCGCCAGGAAGACGTGGCCAAGGTGCTGCAAAGCGAGCCGAACGGTTTCGACGCAATCATGCTCGACGTCGACAACGGCCCCGAAGGCCTGACCCAGAAGGCCAACAGCTGGCTGTATTCCGCCGCAGGCCTGGCCGCTTGCGCCAAGGCGATGCGGCCCAAAGGCGTGCTGGCGGTGTGGTCGGCCAGCGCCGACCGACAGTTTTCCGACAAATTGAAGAAGGCCGGTTTCAAGGCCGAGGAAGTGCAGGTCTTCGCCCACGGCAACAAGGGCACCCGCCACACGATCTGGATTGCCGAGAAGCTCAAGGGCTGAGCTAAACTTGCGTCATAACCGTCATTAGTCTTTCTACCAAAGGTGAACCCATGAGTTCGTCCACCCCGACCAACACTTCGAAGCTGGATCGCATCCTCGCCGACAACCAGCGCGACAAGGAAATGGGCTACCGTGACAAGGCCCTGAAGATGTACCCGCATGTGTGCGGCCGCTGCGCCCGTGAGTTTTCCGGCAAGCGCCTGAGCGAGCTGACCGTGCACCACCGCGACCACAACCATGACAACAACCCGCAGGACGGTTCCAACTGGGAACTGCTGTGCCTGTACTGCCACGACAACGAACACTCGCGCTACACCGACCAGCAGTATTTCGGCGAAGGCTCGCTGAGCACGCCGAAAATCGCCAAGGCCACGCACAACCCGTTTGCGGCGCTGGCCGGGTTGATGAAGAAAGAAGACTGAGCCTGGCATGATCGTTCCCACGCTCTGCGTGGGAATGCAGCCCGGGACGCTCCGCGTCCCAAAGCGGACGCAGAGCGTCCATTGAGGCATTCCCACGCGGACGGTTCGACGCCTCGACGTGGGAACGATCTGTCTCAAACTGAACACCCCTCCCCCAATCCCCGTATAATCGCCCTCTTTTTCCCGAAGGCACCCCGCTCGTGGCAGACAAACGGTACAGCTGCATTGGTTTGTATAACCCCAAATCACCGGAAAACGTCGGTTCGGTGATGCGCGCCGCAGGCTGCTACGGCGTGTCGACCGTGTTCTACACCGGCAAGCGCTATGAGCGCGCCGCCGATTTCGTCACAGACACCAAGCGCGTGCACTACGACATCCCGCTGATCGGCATCGACGACCTGAAAAAGATCCTGCCGCTCAATTGCGTACCTGTCGCCGTGGAACTGGTCGACGGCGCCCGCCCGCTGCCGGAATACACTCACCCGGATCGCGCCCTGTACATCTTCGGCCCCGAAGACGGCTCGCTGGATCAAGAGATCCGCGACTGGTGCGAAGACGTCGTGTACATCCCGACCACCGGTTGCATGAACCTCGCCGCCACGGTCAACGTCGTGCTTTACGACCGCATGGCCAAAGGCTTGAACACCCGTTCCGGGCCGAAATTCCGCTGAACCGCCGCACATCCGATGGAACGAGCTGACCGCCCACGCAGTCAGCTTGTTTATCCATTACTCATTGCCTGGAGAAAGATCATGACCGAGCTCAAACGCGTCGAGCGTATCGAATCCACCCCGTTCCAGACCCGCTCCGAGCAGAACGTCGAAGGCTGGGAGCGCATCGGCTCGCTGGCCGGCGGCGTGATCATGGTCGGCAAGGGTCTGCGCCGTGGCGGCTTGTTCGGTCTGATTCAGGTGGCGATTGGCGGCGTGGCCATGGCCCGTGGCATCACCGGGCACAGTTCGGTGAAAAGCCTGCTGGAGAAAAGCCGTCAGGACATGAACAACGTGCGCACGAAGATCGAGCGCGCCGGTGAAGAGCTGAGCAAGCTCAAAGCCAATGCCGAAGCGGCGACCAAGACCGCCACCGTGACCGGCAATGATTCGGTGAAGTCGCCCAAAGCCGGGGTCTGATCGCTACTGAAGCAACCCGGTATCAAGCACCTTGGACGACTCGCCGATGACACTCTCGGCGAGTTGTACAAACGCCTTGGTATCCACCGTCCCCAGATGCATCGCCCCGCGCAGCACATCGTCCAGCGACCGCTTGTTGCGGGTCTTCAGACGGATCTCGCGATCCAGTTCCTGTAACAGCAGAACCGCTTTGGACACCTGCGCCGGGCTGATCTGCTCGCCACGCAGTGTGCTGACCTTTTGGCTGTCCTTGGCCAGTTTTACCTGCAATGCCTGATAACGCTCATCGCTCATGCCCCCGGCGCGGCGCACCAGTTCGACGGCGTAATACTCGGCGAAACCTTCCTTGATCCAGTCACTGCGCTGCTCGTCGTTGATCCGTCCGAACACCTGCGCCAGCTCACGGACCAAGGGGCTGCTGCCGCTCTCGCTGACCAGTGGCAAACGCGTGTTGAGGTAGATCGATTCCCGCGCCGCCAGGCTGCCGCGCCACATCGGGTCGTTGGCGCCGACAATCAGCAACTTGGTCGGATGGCGGGGAAACACCGCTTGCACCTGCGGCCAGACAAACGTCAGCAATGTCAGCACGTCCATCCGGCGCATGCCCTGCCCTTGCGGCGACGCCACGGTGACTTCGGTTTCCCCCAACCGCGTGCGGCGGCTGCCCAGGTGGCCGGCGAGCATCCAGCCTGTCGGGCGGTCGAACAGGCGTGAGGGATTGTCGATGCGGAATTTGTTCTTGCCGATACGCGGCCAGGCGGTTTCGACGCTTTTCCAGCCGTCGGGCAGTTCGAATTGCAGGCGCGAGACCAGTTCGATGCCGTCCTGCTGATCGAGCCTGGCTGGCGGCACCAGTTCATCGCCGCGCATCAACGCCCAGGTCGGGGTCATGCGCGTGTCGAAGCTGCCGTTCTTGCGGCCGTGGCTGATGCGTACGCGGTAGGTCAGGCTGGCCTTGTCCGCCGTCGGGCGCCACACGCCGCGTGCCTGCTGGCCCGGCGTCAATTGCCATTGGCCGTCGGCCTTGAAGTCGCTGTAGTGGCTGCCGTCGCCGAGGTCGAAATCCAGACTGCGCACGGCCTCGCCCTTGGCCAGGGTCAGACGCACTTCCGCCTGATCGCTTTGCGGCAACAGACGCACGTGGTAATCCAGATCGACCTTCTTCGCCGCCCACACCGGCGCGCTCAGCATCAGCAGTCCGACGATCAGCGTCCGGCGCAATCCCACAGCCATACACACTCCTTGTTGAAACTTGAATCCTCGGCGGGGCTTAGCCCTCAGAACTTAGCCCCTCAGAACTTAGCCGGCCCGGAAAATCAGGTGATCTTCCCAATCGTCTTCCGGCACGCTGCCCTCGGCGAGCATGCGCCCGGACTGGGAAATCCGCTCATGATGCACCGCGTCGCGATCACCGCAGACCAGGTGGTGCCACAACGGCAGGTCCTTGCCTTCGCTGACCAGTCGATAACCGCAGGTCGGCGGCAGCCATTTGAATTCTTCGGCCTGGCCCGGGGTGAGCTGGATGCAGTCCGGGACAAACTTGATGCGGTTCGGGTAGTCGCTGCACTGGCAGGTTTTCAGGTCCAGCAGTTTGCAGGCGATGCGCGTGTAGTAGACGCTGTTGTCTTCTTCATCCTCGAGCTTCTGCAGGCAGCACAGGCCACATCCGTCGCACAGCGATTCCCATTCCTCGTGATCCAGTTGATCGAGGGTTTTGCGTATCCAGAACGGTTCGACTTTGGCGGCCATGGCTCAAGCATCTACATCAGGTGGTGAAAAGGCCGCCAGTCTAGTGCCCAAGACCCCGTGGGCCAAGCGCTGGCGACTGCCGGTTGTGCGGGGCTTGTCAGTTTTTGCGCGGCCAAGTAGCTTTGCCAGTCTCAAGAAGCCCTGCCTGGGTGCCATTAACGCTCGACCGCGTTGCATTCCGGTGAACTGCACGGCTTCAGATACAGCCCCCATCGTTCAGCCCAACTGATCCCGCCGGGTTTTGCTTCAAACCTATCCTCAAACGTAGCAAGGAATCTCTCGATGAGTGCCAACCCTCGCGTTGCCGAATACGCCATTCACCCGCAGTTCACCGATCGCTGGTCGCCCCGCGCCTTCACCGGCGAAGCGATTTCCGAGGAAACCCTGCTGAGCTTCTTCGAAGCCGCGCGCTGGGCGCCGTCGGCGTACAACTCGCAGCCGTGGCGTTTTCTCTACGCCCGTCGCGACACGCCGAACTGGGAGCGTTACCTGGGTCTGCTCAACGAATTCAACCGCAGCTGGGCGCAGCACGCGTCGGCGCTGGTGATCGTGATTTCGAAAACCACCTTCACCGCACCGGGCGCGACCGAAGAAACACCGGCGCTGTGGCACACCTTCGACACCGGTTCCGCGTGGGGCCACCTGGCGCTGCAAGCGAGCCTGAGCGGCTGGCACACCCACGGCATGGCCGGCTTCGATCAGGAGCTGACCCGCAAGGAGCTGAACATTCCGGAAGGGTATGCGCTGCACGCTGCTGTTGCGGTAGGCAAGCTGGGTGACAAGGCAACCCTGGCGGATTACCTGCAAGCGCGGGAAACACCGAGCCCGCGTCGTCCGCTGAGCGAGCTGGCGGCCGAAGGGGATTTCACCCTCTAAGCCACACTGCTTGATCGTTCCCACGCTCTGCGTGGGAATGCCTCAAGGGACGCGGAGCGTCACGGGCTGCGTTCCCACGCAGAGCGTGGGAACGATCTTCGTAGTCAGTAACCGCGTGCGAAATCCACTTCCCCACGCAACGCCTCGCCCGCCTGATACGCCCGCAAGTTATCCAGAAACAACTGCACCATCATCGGCGGCGATGTCGGTGCCGAGCTGTGCCCGGTCAACAGCAGACCCCACGCGGTCCAGAACGGATGACGTTGTGGCAGTGGCTCCTGGCGGCAGACGTCGATCACCGCGCCGGCCAAGTGGCCTTCCTTCAACGCTTCGACCAGATCCGCATCGACGACGGCCACACCGCGCCCGGCGTTGATGAACAACCCGGTCGGCTTGAATTGCTTGAACAGCGCCGCGTCGTAGATGTCGTGGGTGTGCTCGGTGTTGGGCAGCAGATTGACCACGTAATCCACTTCGCCCACCAGCCGTGGCAGATCCGCCATCGAACCGACTTCGACAAACGGCGCCTGCTCGCGGGCACTGCTGGCGATGCCGTACAACTCGACGCCGAACGGCAGCAGAAACTGCGCCACGCTCTGACCGATGTCACCGGTGCCGACGATCAGCACCTTGCGCCCGACCAGACTCTGGCCGGTGCGACTGTCCCACTTGCGCTCGACCTGGCTGACCAGCCGGGCCAGCACTTCGCGTTCGTGACCGAGCATGTAGGTCAGCACGTACTCGGCCATCACCTGACCGAAAATGCCGACCGCCCGGGTCAAGCGGTAATCCCGGCGCAGGCCGTCGGCCAGCAACGGCGTGATGCCGGCCCAGGTCGATTGCAGCCATTGTGGCTGGTGGCCCTGACGCAGCAGGGTCGCCAACAGATCCGGCTGACCCAGCCACACCGGGCAATCGACCGCCTGGCGAGCCAGCTCGGCAGAGTCGCCGCTGGTCAGCACTTCAAGATCCGGGGCTGCCTGACGCAGCAGTCGGGCATATACCGCGTGGTCGTGTTCAGCAATCAGAACGCGCATGTTCAAACCTTTCGCAAACCGTGCAGACGGCCGCCCACTTCGTGGCGGTCGTCGCCGTAAAAACAGTTCCAGGGATTACAGGAGGCCCAGGACAGGGCCTCGCAGGTCAGACCGGGTCGTTGCGTCGCAGCAATTCTTCGGGCAGGTGTTCGATGTACTCGTCCTCGGCCGGCGGCATTTGCAGGTGGTAACCCTGCTTGTCGAGGTTTTCCAGCACGACGACGATGTCTTCGCTGGCCAGCTTGCGCTCGGGGCTCAGCACCAGGTCGAAGGAATGCTTCGCCTTGCCGAACGCCAGCATCAAGGCTTCCGGCACACGCTCCAGCGCATCGCTCTTGAGCACGTAAAGGTACATGCCGCTGCGTTTCGAACTTTGGTAAATCGAGCAAATACGTTTCAAGGCTGTTCTCCGGCGGTGGCCAGGCTGTCGAGCAGCCTCTGACCCATCAATTCGCGGCGCCAGCCACGCAGCGAATCAGGCAATTGGTAAGGCCCCTCGGGGAAGCCGCTTTTGACCAGGGCTTCGAGGGTTTTCTTGCGCAGCATCAGTTCCGGCGCGATGTCCAGGCGCTCGGCCTCGGCCTGGCCCAGGGCCCGCAGTTGCTTGATCAGCGCAGCGGCTTCGATCGGCAGCGGCTCCGGCACGGCCGGCGGCCACTGATCAGGCCCCACACTGCCAGAGCGTTTGATCAGATCAAGCAGAAACTCGCCGTCCTGACGCACGGTACGCGGGTGCATGTCTTCGATCTTGCCCAGCGCGCTGAGGTTGTCCGGTTGCGTGCGAGCCAGTGGCCACAACGAATGCTCACGGACGATGCGGTTGCGCGGCAGATTGCGGGCACGGGCCTCGCGCTCACGCCAGGCGCACAGCTCGCGCAGAACAGCGAGTTGGGCGCGGGACAGTTTCCACGCCAGCTTCGCCTCGCGATACACCTCGTACGGATCGGTCTCACGGCGCAGGTTGGCGACCAGTTCGGCGCCATCCTCCAGCACCCAGGCGTATTTATCGTCGGACAGCTTCGGACGCAGTTGTACGAAAACCTCCGCCAGATGCACGGCATCTTCAGCGGCATAGCTGATTTGCGTGTCGGACAACGGGCGCTGCAACCAGTCGGAACGGGTTTCGCCTTTCGGTAGTTCGATGCCGAGCACTTCCTGCACCAGACGCGAGTAACCCATCGAGAACCCGAGGTTCAGGTAGGCCGCGGCCAGTTGCGTGTCGAACAGTGGCGCCGGCAGGCTGCCGGTCAGGCGCAGCAGGACTTCGAGGTCTTCGCTGCACGCGTGCAGGACTTTGAGCACCGCCGGGTTTTCCAGCAACGCCGCCAGCGGTTGCCAGGCGTCAATGGTCAGCGGGTCGATCAGATAGGCGCGTTTGCCGTCGCCGACCTGCAACAGGCCGGCAATCGGGTAGAAGGTGTCGACCCGCATGAATTCGGTGTCGAGGGCAACGAAAGGCAGCTGCTGCCACTCGGCGCAAAACTGCGCGAGGCTATCGTTGTCGCGAATCCAGTGAATATCGATGGCCACACGGCTCTCCCTTCAAGAATGGCGCGCAGTATATATCTCCACCGGCGCTTTCTGCGCCTCCACAGGGCAAGTGCTTTGATGAAATCTCCTGCTGGATAGCAAGAATAGTCTTACAGAAAGATTCCGCAGGCTCAGTCCTTGGCCAGAACCCCGTCGATGACCGCACCGCGGCAACCGGCAAACATGTCCAGATCGTGCTGATAGACCTTGCTCTGCACTTCCAGCAAACCGAGCATCGAATGGAACAGGTTGTCCTGACTCAATGGCTTGTTGCGGCTCAACTGCAGGCAATGGGTGTCGACCGAGTAGGACTTCTGATAGCTGTCGGAGAACCAGGCCAGCATCGCCACATGTTTCTGTTGTTCCGGCGCCAGCATGTACGGCGTGCCGTGCAGGAACAGGTTGTACTCGCCCAGCGACTCGCCGTGGTCGGAGAGATACAGCATGGCGGTATCGACTTTTTCCTGATTGCTGCGCAAGACATCGATCAGGCTCGACAGCACATGGTCGGTGTACACCAGCGTATTGTCGTAACCGTTGACGATGCTGTCGCGGCTGCAATTGTTCAGTGCGTTGCTTTCACACACCGGGGTGAAGTGTTCGTATGCCTTCGGATAACGCTTGAAGTATTCCGGGCCATGGCTGCCCATCTGGTGCAGGACCAGCACGGTGTCCTTGTCCAGGTGATCGATGAAGCTCTGCAGGCCTTGCAGAAGGATTTCGTCGCGGCATTCGCTGTTGGCGCACAGTGCCGGGTCTTTCAGATTGCTCACGTCCTGCAGGGTGACGCGATCGCAGGTGCCTTTGCAGCCCGACTGGTTGTCGCGCCAGATCACATCGATGCCGGCGCGCTTGAGCACGTCCAGCAGCCCTTCTTGATTCTTCGCCTTGCTGGCGTCGTAATCCTTGCGGCCCATGTTGGAGAACATGCACGGCACCGACACGGCCGTTTCAGTGCCGCAGGAATGCACGTCGGTGAAGGCGATCAAACCGGCTTCCTTGTCCAGTTTCGGCGTCGTGTCACGGCCGTAACCGAGGATGCCGAAGTTCTCCGCCCGGGCACTTTCGCCCACCACCAGCACGGTCAGCGACTTGCGCGGACGGTTTTGCAGCGCCGGGTTGCGCTGGGCGTCTTCGCCGATCTTGATGAACGGTTGCTGGGCGGAAACCACCTGTTCACGCAGATATCCGGCCGACGCGCCGATGTAATTGCTCGGCACCAGCATCAGGCGCAATTCATGGTGGTTGCGAAACAGCGAGGACAGTCCCTGATAGTTGGCCAGCGCCACACCGCCAATGACGGCGACCGATGCTGCACACACCACAACTTTGCTTAATAACTCTCGGTGCCAGCGACGATAGTTGACGGGTAACTTCCACAACAACCAGGACGGCAAGACACCCAGAAACACTATATAAGCGAACAACTTCAACGACAGTAGATCGCGAACTTCCGTGGCATTGGTTTCAGCGAAGTTGCGAAACATGCCGGCGTCTATCATCACGCCATATTGGCTCATGAAATAAGCCACGCCGGCACTGATCAGAAACAGTACCGTCAACACCGGTTTCAATACCGGGCGAAAGCTCAGAAACGTCAGCACGATGTTGTACGCCGCGAAGATCATCACCCCGAACGCAATGCGCATGGCGATGCCCTTGCCGTCGGCAGCGGTGATCTCGAAAAGGTGTTCCCAGAGTACGAAATTGAATCCGGCCAAAAGAAAGGCGCTGGCAAACAACGTCACCCATTCCGGGCGCACGGCTTTTAACTTGAACATGATGAAGAGGCGATTTCCTGAAAAGAAGCGCCGTCGTCAATTGTGAAAATTTCATTGACTAAGGCGACGAAAACTCTACGCAGAAAACCATCAATATTTTGTGAAAAAGAAGCCAACGATTAGTTAGCTCATGAAATAACCATGAAACTTGAAAATGCGTCAGGTCTGATTCAGTAAAAAATCGCAGGTGGCTCCCGCAGACGGTCCGGAAGGCGTATCGACTTTTTAAATACCCCTCGGGATTTTCTGATTTGCCCGCCCCCGCACCACACCCGCCTAATCGACAGCCTCTGATTCAAAGGTCTGAAGATGGAAAACGTTCGCGCCACTGCCCGCCCCGCCGTCTGGCTGATGCTCGGTATCGTCCTGGTCGCCCTTAACCTGCGCCCGTCGATGGCCGCCGTCGGGCCTTTGCTGTCGGCGATTCGCGGCGACATACCGTTGAGCTTCAGCCTCGCCTCGCTGCTGACCATGCTGCCGGTGATGGCGATGGGGCTGGCGATGTTTTTCGGGATCGGCATCAGCCAGCGTCTGGGCGAACGGCGCACGGTGGTGCTGTCGTTGCTGATCATCGGCCTGGCAACCCTGTCGCGGCTGTTTCTCGACTCGGCGGCGCAACTGATCGTCAGCGCCGTACTCGCCGGGATCGGCATCGCGCTGATTCAGGCGTTGATGCCGGCCCTGATCAAATCGCGTTTTCCCGATAACGTGGCGCTGTGCATGGGTCTGTATGTCACCTCGATCATGGGCGGCGCCGCGCTGGCCGCCTCTCTTGCGCCACGGGTGATGCTCGATACCGGCAGTTGGCGGGCAGGTCTGGCGATCTGGGCGGTACTGGCGTTGCTCGCGCTGCTGTTCTGGTTGTTGCAAGGCAACGACACAGCGCCTGTCACAGCCACCAAGGCAACGAAAGAAACCTTCTTCACCCATTCCCGCGCCTGGCTGCTCGCAATCTTCTTCGGTCTGGGGACGGCGTCCTACACCTGCGTATTGGCGTGGCTCGCGCCGTACTACGTGGAAAACGGCTGGAGCGAACAGAATGCCGGTCTGCTGTTGGGTTTTCTGACGGCCATGGAGGTGATTTCCGGTCTGGTGGTTCCGGCGATCGCCAACCGCAGCCGTGACCGACGCCGGGTGCTGGCCGCCCTGCTGGTGCTGATCATTGGCGGTTTCTGCGGTTTGATCCTCAGCCCGCAACACCTGAGCCTGCTCTGGCCGTGTCTGCTGGGCCTGGGGATTGGCGGGTTGTTCCCGATGAGCCTGATTGTCTCCCTCGATCACCTCGACAATCCACAGCGAGCCGGCGGTCTGACCGCCTTCGTGCAAGGCATCGGCTATCTGATTGCGGGCCTTTCACCGCTGCTGGCCGGGATGATCCGCGATCGACTGGGCAGCTTCGAATGGGCCTGGTGGTCGCTGACCGCGGTGATGGGCGTGATGCTATTGATCGTGTGGCGCTTTGACCCTCGGCATTACGCCCGGCACTTTCGCTGATCGGGCGTTGTGCACGGGGCTCACCCCTCTAGCTAAAGGCTTCTGGCCATCTTTGCCAGGTTTGATTCGGCACGTCGTATTACTAAAACTTTCTGTCCCACAACTGTCCGTGAAAAATCCTACAGGGCTTTCTCCTGGCACCATCGTTCCGTTACGATCATGCGCACACGTTTGCGCGGATTCAGCGCAAGGAGCACAGCGAGACAGAACGGATGCTGAACAGTAACTTGCTTAGAAAGCTCGACATGCAGGATCTCATGGTGTTTGTCGCCGTGTATGAGCAAAGCAGCGTCACCGATGTGTCGGAGGCGCTGTTTGTCAGTCAGTCCACCGTCAGTTACTGCCTGAAAAAACTGCGCACCAGTTTCGAAGATGAATTGTTCGTCAACACCCGCACCGGCATGCGCCCGACCTACAAGGCCAGCAGCATGTATGGCCATGTGCAGAAGATCCTCGAAAGCATCAATCTGTGCCACGCCGGCGCCCCGACCTTCGACCCGATGGCGCAACCGGTGACGTTCAACATCTGCGCACCGGAATACTTCGAACAACTGATCCTGCCGCGACTGTTGAAGCGTTTCGACTTCGACGATCTGCCGGTGATGGTCAACATGCACAAGTTCGAAACCGACGTGCCGGCTGAAGAACTGCGCGATGGCAGCCTCGACCTGGTGGTCTGTTTCGGCCCCAACTTCCATCGCAGCCATACCGATCTTAAATCCCGGATGTTGCTGGAAGATGACCTGGTCTGCGTCTTCGATAAACGCGCAACGCCACTGGAGCCACGCCTCAGCCTGCAAGCCTTCACCGAACGCCGGCATGTGTTCCCGACGCCCTGGACGTCCACCACCAACATGGTCGATGGCTGGCTCGCGCGGCAGGCGCAGAAGCGCCAGATCGTCGCCCGTTCCAACAGCTACAGCGCCGCGTTGAAGATGATCACCGGCACCGATTTCATCCTTACCCTGCCCCGACGGATCCAGCGTTTGCTGACCAACGACGCGGTGTTCAATCACTGCGAGGCGCCGAACGGCCTGCCGGGGTTCACCCTCGACATGCAGTGGAGCCACAGCGTCGATCAGGACAGCGCCAACCTCTGGCTGCGCGAGCAGGTCATCAAGACCTGCGCGGAGCTGGAGGCGGCCTGAGTCTTACACGCCGATGGCGACTTTGCTGTAGGACTCGCGGTCGATATCGAGCAGTTCCACGCTCAACTGCACTTCGACACCGGCCGGCCATTCGCACAGGTCCTGCAGCACCGCCAACAGGTTTTGCGAGAGTTGCTTCTTGATCTCCGGGGAACGACCGCTGAGCAGCGCCAGCTTCACCGCCACAAAGGCCCGCTCGCTCATGGCAGTGCCGACCTTGAAGGTTTCAACCTTGATCGCACGGCTCTTGATATCGAACTCCGCCGCGAACTGACCGGAACCCACCAGGGTATTGTTGAGCCGGATCAACGCCACGTCGGCGTTCAGTTGCGGCAGGTTGGCGGTGTATTCCAGGTGCAGGTGTGGCATTTCGGTGCTCCAGTCAGTCAGCAGAAAGGTCGTACATATAACACAGCCTCGCCCTACTCTCCTGCGGCTTTTTCTGACACTGGAACCGGTAGCGCCCGACGCAACGCCAGGGTTTCCCAGATCGCCACCAGCACCACGGCTGCCGTGGTCAACGCACCGAGCGCCAGCGCCGAAAACCAGTGATTCAATGCCAACGGCAACAGCAGCGTGAGCGCTATCAGCCCGACCACATGCGATAACGGCGGAAACGGTCGGTCAGCCATGACCCACTTGAACAGCGCATTGCCGAGCAGGAACAACCACGGCCCGGCAACGATCACGACGATGCCGGCGTCGCTGGCATGATCCGGATGAACCAGCACCAGTTCATCGGCCACCGCGCTGACGATGACCCCGGCGACGATCAGCACATGCAGGTAGGTGTAGGCGATTCGCGCCTGTCGCCCGGGGTCGGCGGAATGGGCAATGCGGTGATGCGCGCGCTCCGCACCGCTGTCGAAGTACACCCACCACATGGCGATGCTGCCCAGTACCGCCACCAGAAACGCCAGCAGTCCATCGCGGCCCGGCGTCAGCTCGGCGAAGGTCGCGCCAGTCACCAGCAACGATTCACCCAGGGCAATGATCACGAACAGCGCGCAACGCTCAGCCATGTGATTGCCTTCGACGTTCCAGTCGCTCAAAGACGATCGACCCAGCCCCGGCACCCAGAAATATAGCGACGGTGAAATCAGTTCGATCAACAGCGCCAGCGCCCAGCAGAACAGCCGCTGTTCGCCTTCGACAAACGCCCCGCCGATCCAGAACACACCGGACAACGTCAGCCACGCAAGAATGCGCTGGAAGTTGCGGGTCATGTTCAATGACTCCCCGCGAACCGCCCAGATCGCGAACAGCGTGCGCCCGACCTGCATGAACACGAACGCCGCCGCAAACATCAGGCCGCGCTCGGTGAATGCCTTGGGGATCGAAGAAGAGAGCAGCAAACCGGCGATCATCAGACCGAACAGCCCGAGGCGCACCGGCAGTTTTTCCGGGTCGAGCCAGTTGGTGATCCAGGACGTGAAGATCCACACCCACCACACGGCGACCATCAGCAGCGCCACGTGTACCGCGCCCTCAATCGACAGGTGAGCGAGCAGCGTGTGGGATAGCTGAGTCACTGCAAACACGAACACCAGGTCGAAAAACAGCTCGACCATGCCGACCTTGCCACTGTCGAGACTGCCGCGCCCACGCAGCAAACCACGGGAAATGCTCATGGGTGGAGGCTCCGCCGAATTCAGGTGTACTCAGCAAAGCAGCCGGACAACGGGTCGGCAAGTCAGAACGGCGCGTGCGGTCGCTCGCTCATGAATTGCTCCAGCCGTGAACGCAGCCAGCGCTCGGCCGGGTCACTGTCGACATGGCTGAGCCAGACCATCGACAGGTCGAGGGTCGGGGTCTTGAACGGGAACGGTTCCTTGAACAGCAGGCCCGAGGCAGCCATGGCTTCGGCGGCGTAGTCCGGCAGGCTGGCGATCAGGTCGGTGCCGGCCAGCAGCGCCGGCAAGGAACTGTACTGCGGCACTGACAGCACCACCTGACGGGTGCGACCGATATCCGCCAGCCACTCATCGGCGTAGCCACTGACATTGGCCGTGTGGGAAACCAGCACATGGGGGCGTGCGCAATATTCATCGAGGGTCAGCGGCGTGTCGGACTTGTCGGCGCGCAGGATGCTCGGCTGGATATGCCGCAGCAGTTTGCGCTTGGCATTGGCGGGCAGGCCACGGGTCTGACTGATGCCGACGGTGATATCGCCAGCCGCCAGCAGATCGGGAATCCGCCAGTAATCGACGTGCTGCACCACGAACACCACGTTCGGTGCTTCCTGGCGCAAGGCACGCAACAGCGGCGGCAGCAGACCGAATTCGACATCATCCGACAGGCCGATGCGAAAGGTCATGGTACTGACGGCGGGATCGAAATCACGGGTCAGGCTCAACGCCACCGACAACGAGTCCAGCGCGGGTTTGAGATGGCGATAGATGTCTTCGGCGCGGGCCGTCGGTTCCATGCGGTGGCCGACGCGGATGAACAGCGGATCGTTGAGCATGGTGCGCAGGCGATTGAGCGCCGAACTGATGGTCGGCTGGCCGAGGAACAGCTTCTCGGCGGCCCGGGTCACGTTGCGTTCGAGCATCAAGGTCTCGAACACCACCATCAGGTTGATGTCGGCCTTGCGAAGTTCATTGCGATTCATCCATTGCCCCCCGGTCCCCAGATTGCGGGCAGTGTAGAAAGCCCCGCCGATATCGTCTATGCGCGAATGGGTCAGTTGACAATCAGTGTCTTCAATCCCATGGCCAGTTTGCGGGGGTCCTTGCTCATTCCCAACTCTTGAGGGCTGATGGCGTCGGCAAATTGCAGTTGCATCCGCAGCAGCCCCTCTTCCTTGATGCGTTGACGGATCGCCGGGGTCAAGGTCAGTTCGAGCGTGTTGCCATCCAGTTTGTCCAGCGTGGTGTTCAAGGTCTCGAGGCCATTGAGTTTGACCACAACGCCCTGCCGGGCATGGGTGGCTGTGAGGAAAGCGGTGGTTTCAAGGCGCAAGGAGCGAGCCGACTCGGGGATCCGGAACACCAGTTCGGCGTCCGGGCCACTGGACCAGACACCCCATGGCTCAGGCACCGACCAGCCACGCGCCAGAAACCCGTAGCCGGCAGCACCGAAGCTGAACGGCGTCTTCTGACCGGACGGGATTTCAGGAATCAGTTGTTGCGGTGCCTTTTCAACAGACTCTTGCAGGCACTTGGCACACTGTTTCCAGCCTGGCGCCAGCACCGTGAAACCGTCGATTCGGGTCAGCAGGTCGGTTCGGGAATCAATGCTCGTCACCGCTCGCAACAGTGCCTGGTCACTGAGCAAGTACAGCGAATCGGCCTCGTATTTCCCTGAGTTCAACATCTCGGAGGTGCGCTCATCCGCACGACGCCACTGCTCGCTGCTGATTCGCCCGAGGTAAATCGCATCCGTCGATAACCCATGACGAGCCGCAAAAGCGGCGACATTGAGCCATTCCGGGGAATAGTTTTGCGGGAGGATCCAGCGAACCTTTGGATAGTGTGCGGCCGCACTTTGCCAGAACGGATCAACAAAAGGCGTTGCCCATTGAGCGGTTGGCTCTGCCATCAACTGCTTGCGCCCGACAGCCCATCCGCTGCGCGTGTCGGCCACCTGGACCACGAGCGCCAACGCCAGGAGACAACCTGCCGTGCGCACTTTGTTGGCTCGAATCACCAGGAAGAAGATGAGCAGAACGGTCGCATAGTAGACCGGCCAGAACATCCGACCTGACGCCCGAAAAACATTGGCGATCGCGATGATCTTGTCCGGCAGCGGGTAGGAAAAAGTCAACGATCCCAGCGCAATGTTGTTGGAAGCCGAGAACATCAACAGCCCGAACAATGCGACCAGCAAAAAACCATACCGACGCAACCGCAGGCCCAGTCCGGTCTGCCCTTGCAGCCAGCCTGTCAGGCCGCAAATGGCCAGCAGCACAAGCCCCAGTCCCAAATAGCTGAAGCCGTCCAGATCCCCCACGCCATTGGGCAGATCTTTCAGTACATACGACCAGCCATTGGCATTGAACAGGGTCAGGAGGTTGGCACGGTACAAACCAAAACCGGCGGCTGCCGTATCCGATCCGCCCACTGAAAAATAACCGGCTTGCCAGCAACAGAAGCTGACCAGAGCAAACAGCATAACCAGCTCGACCGCCGCGTTGCGCAGCGTCAGTTTGCTTTTGAAGACCCGGGCAGCGAGATCCGCCAACCAGATGAGCGCCACCATCGCCAGCAAATAGGCGTGAATCAGCGCGGTACATCCCAGCAAGGCACCCCAGGCCAGACGTCGGCGCTCATCGCCCGGACGCAGCGCCAGGTACAGCGCTGCCAGAATCACGAAATGCCCGGCCAGTGACAGATGCACCGGAATGCGCATGATCATCGGCGGCGCAAACAGAAACAGTGCAGCACCCAACGCGCGCAAGGTCACGTTTGGCGTGATCAACCCCAACAGTTTCCAGGCGAACCAGGACTGCAGCATGAAACAACCGAGAAACCACAGCCCGAAATACTGGAAGGTCTCGGGCAACAGCGCGGCAAACGGCTTGAACAGGAGCGCCAACAGCGGATTGGAATCGGAGAAGATCAGGCCATTGCCCAACTCCAGCCCATAAGTCGGGTTCAAGCCCAGCGGAAAGGTCCAGGGCGATTGGCGAAAGAACACCCAGCCCAGGTAATGCGTTGCAGGATCCCCTTGCCCCAACCAGGCAATGTTTTGCGGGTTGAGCGCACGGGGCCCGACCACGATGAAAAAGGCCAGAATGCCGATGATCAACGGCAACAGAGTGATAGCAAGGCGCTTTGCCGAATCCTTCATCGATACGTCCAGAAGTTGTGCAATACAAAGGTGAATGCCGGAATGGTCAACGAGACGGCCACAATTCCCAGCAGATAGTGCAGACCGGCCATCTGGGCAGCCCAGGCCACGAACATCGCCAACACGAATCCTCCCGCCGAGACCATCAGGAAGCGCAGCAGGGTCCTGCCGTGCAATCGGGCTGAAAAACTCCAGGTGGTGTTGATCACGTAGGACACCACCGTCGCCACGACAAATGCCACACCATTGGCCAGCGGAGGTTGAGGGCTCACGAAGTTGATGAACAACACTGCCACCAGCGCATGCAGGGCCGTAACAAACAACCCCGTCACGGCAAAGCGCAAACCACGCTGGATCAGTTCGGACCGTTGCGTCGTCATCACGGTTTGCGCGCCAGCACGAAAACACTCAGGCCAGCCAGGCGGTTCATGCCCATCAAGGGCAGCTCAAGGCGGCACAGGGTTTTCAGCAGCGAATTGACCAGCGGGTGATGTTTTTTCAGCTGCGAACGTGGCGCCGAACCGCGTGAACCGCCGGGTATCAGGCGCGACGCAACGGCAATCGGGAACACCGCCCCGAAGTAATAGGCGCCCTTCTCGACCGTCAATCCGGCGTTTTGTGTCAGGGTTTCGAACTGCCCGAGGGTGTAGCGACGTTTGTGTTCGAGGAAATCATCGTGCCCGCTCCACATGAACTGGAACGCCGGCACAGTCATCAGGAACCGACTGCCGGACGGCACTTTGTCGACGTAGGACTTGAGCAGGCCGAGGTCGTCGTCAACGTGCTCCAGTACATCCATCAGCAACACCAGATCGGCGTCCACGGTATCGATCGAGCGGCGGTAATGCACCGGTTTGCCGGCGGTGGTGGCGCTGGAGTCGACCGGGTAACTGATGTCCACGCACCACGCTTCGCGCGCAGCGGTGTGGGTCAATAAATGATGGGAAAAGAACCCTGAACCGGCACCGACATCGAGAATTCGCTTGATCGGTGCTTCCCCCAGCAACCGACGGGTCGCCGCTGCTTTGGAACAGTAATACCAATGCTCGCCGATGCTGTCGCCGAGGATGTCGGTTTCCTTGAGATCCATGCTTCAGTCCTTGGATTCGTAAATGCGGCGCACCAGGAAAACCGGCCGGCGCTTCGCTTCGATATAAGTGCGGCCCAGGTACTCACCCAGCACGCCGATGCCGATCAGTTGCAAGCCGCCGAGAAAGGTCACCGCGACCATCAGCGAGGCATAACCGGGCATGTCGACACCATGGATCAGTGTGCGCACCACAATGAACATGGCGAAGGCAAACGACACCAGGGACACCATCGCCCCCAGGTACGTCCAGATCCGCAAGGGCTCGGTGCTGAAACTGGTGATGCCTTCGAGCGCGAAATTCCACAGCCGCCAGCCATTGAACTTGCTGTGCCCCGCCGCTCGCTCCGGGCGCTCGTATTCGACCTGAGTGGTGCGAAACCCGACCCAGGCAAACAGACCTTTCATGAAGCGCCGCGATTCCGGCAGCGTCAGCAGCGCGTCGACCACGCAACGATCCATCAGCCGAAAATCGCCGACGTTTTCCGGCAATGTCTGTTCGGCAATCTTGTTGTGCAGACGATAGAACCAACTGGCGGACGTCTGTTTGGCCCAGGAGTCGTTACGGCGGCTGATGCGGTGGCCAAGTACCACTTCGTAACCTTCGCGCCAACGCTCGATCATTTGCAGAATGACTTCGGGCGGATCCTGCAGATCGACATCGATCGGCACCACGATCTGCCCCGTGGCAATCTGCAAGCCGGCGGAAAGCGCTGCCTCCTTGCCGAAGTTGCGGCTCAAATCGACGATACGGATCTTCGAATCGCTCTGCTGACAGCGCAGCAGGCGCTCCAGCGTCGTGTCGGTGCTGCCGTCGTTGACGAACACCAGTTCAAGGCTGATCTGCGCCTCACGCTCGAACACCTGACGAATGCGCAGGAGAAAGCCGTCGAGGCTGTCCTCTTCATTGAATACGGGAACCACCAGCGACAACGTCACCGGCCCCGCGTGTTGCGTTCCATGCGAGTGGGTCAATGGACTGCTCTTTCTTATAGTGTTTGTCGGTCGCCGAACGATATTCGACGCCATGAGCCGCACCGTATTAAGCAGCACCACTGAAGGTCATGCAAGGGTGAAAAAAGGACGTACTTGCCAATCAGAAGGCCGATCCCGACGCTCTGCCCCGCGCGTCGCAGAAACATTAGCCAACGATTGGAAACACATCCCCGATAGCCAAATGACAAGGCTCCGCTAGGCTTGCGACCATGCGCCAAACAGGTTGTCGCAATATCCCATCGCATGGAGCGAACTGAATGTATTTCGAGATTTACAGGCAATCCAAGGGCACACCGAGCACCGGCAAGGGCCAATGGCGCTGGCGCCTGCGGGCGGGAAACCATGAGACGGTTGCCAGTGGCGAGTCGTATGTGAACAAGGCGGATTGTCTGCACGTGATCGAGCTGATCAAAGGTGTGCAGGGGGATACGCCGGTCAAGGAGATTTGAGGGCTGACTGACACCCCTGCAGAAACGAAAAGCCCCGCGGATTTTCATCTGCGGGGCTTTTCCGAGACTGACGCGAACACCCGTCTTCAGAATTTCTCGGGGATGTGCCGGAAGGGATAATCCGATTCCTTGTAGCCCCCGGGCTTCTGCCGCTTGGGTAACTCAACCTTCTCGCGCGAAACATTCTTGTACGGAATGCGGCTGAGGAGATCGGAGATGATGTTCAGGCGCGCTCGCCGCTTGTCATTCGAGTCGGCCACCAGCCAGGGTGCATATTCGGTATCGGTCGCCTTGATCATGTCGTCACGCGCCCGCGAATAGTCATACCAGCGGCTGTACGACTTGAGATCCATGGGGGACAGTTTCCAGATTTTTCGACCGTCCTTGATACGTTCCTCCAGCCGGCGCGTCTGTTCTTCCTGGCTGACGTTCAACCAGTACTTGAGCAGAATCACCCCGGAATCGACGATGGCATGCTCCACCAGGGGCACCGTCTTGAGGAACTTTTCGACCTGATTCTCGGTGCAGAACCCCATCACTCGTTCGACACCGGCGCGGTTGTACCAACTGCGATCGAAGATCACCACCTCACCGGCCGCCGGCAGATAAGGCAGGTAACGCTGCAGATACATCTGGCTCTTCTCACGTTCGCTCGGCGCCGGCAACGCAACTACTCGAAAGACCCGTGGGCTGACCCGATCGGTAAGCGCCTTGATCGTCCCGCCCTTGCCCGCCCCATCGCGCCCCTCGAAAATCACACAAACCTTGATGCCCTCGGCCCTCACCCACTCCTGGAGTTTGACGAGTTCAACGTGAAGTCGACGCAGCTCGGCCAGGTAGTCTTTGCTCGACAGCTTCGGGCGATCCGCGGGGGTATTTTTGGACGAGTCTTTCTTCTTTCCCTTTGCCATGACCGAACCTCATGCATTGAAGGGGCTGACCGCCGGAGACCCGGTGGTCCATGACCTGGAGTGCAGAAGTTTAGTCAGTTAATTCGGAATGTGAGCGGCCTGGATACGTTGGAGCATTGCGCTCCATACATTGGTGCAGGGTGGACTGATCAGAAACGAAAAAGCCCCGTAGATTTTCATCTACGGGGCTTTTTCTATGTATGGCGGAGAGATAGGGATTCGAACCCTAGGTACCGGTGAAGGTACAACGGATTTCGAATCCGTCCCATTCGGCCACTCTGGCATCTCTCCAACGGCGCGCATCATAACAACACTTTTACCGAAAGCAAACCCTCTTTCGAAAATTTCTCCGTGCTATCAGATGCTTGCGTCGATTAAAGCGGTACGCCCAGACGGTTGGCGACTTCTTCGTAGGCTTCGATGACGTCACCGAGGCCCTGACGGAAGCGGTCCTTGTCCATCTTCTTCTTGGTGTCCTTGTCCCACAGACGGCAGCCGTCCGGGCTGAACTCGTCGCCCAGGACGATGGAGCCATCGCTGAACACGCCGAATTCAAGCTTGAAGTCCACCAGCAGCAGGCCGGCGTCGTCGAACAGTTTGCTCAGGACTTCGTTGACCTTGAGCGACAGTTCTTTCATGCGAACCAGTTGCTCGGCGGTGCCCCAGCCGAATGCCACAACGTGGGATTCGTTGATGAACGGGTCGCCCTTGGCGTCGTCCTTCAGGAACAGTTCGAAGGTGTAAGGGTTGAGCTTCAGGCCTTCTTCAACGCCCAGACGCTTGACCAGGCTGCCGGCGGCGTAGTTACGCACGACGCACTCGACCGGGATCATGTCCAGCTTCTTCACCAGAACTTCGTTGTCGGCCAGCAGTTTGTCGAACTGGGTCGGAATGCCGGCCGCTTCGAGTTTCTGCATGATGAAGGCGTTGAACTTGTTGTTCACCATGCCTTTGCGGTCGAGCTGCTCGATGCGCTTGCCGTCGAACGCCGAAGTGTCGTTGCGAAACAGCAGGATCAAGCGGTCAGCGTCGTCGGTCTTGTAAACCGATTTGGCTTTGCCGCGGTAGAGTTCTTCACGTTTTTCCATGATGGGCTCCGCTTGCTAAGTAGATGGGCTAGGCGATGTGGCGCCAGTCGAGCCCTGAATCTTGATCGGCCAGTTGCAGCCAGTCCGGGTCGCACCCGAGGGTGTCGACAAAACATTGCCGGGCCAGCTGCGGCAGGTTGTTCTTGCTGCTCAGATGGGCGAGGACCAGGTGTTGCAGGCCTTGCCAGCCCAACTCGGCCACCAGGAATGCCGCCTGATGGTTGTTCAAATGTCCCAGCTCGCCGCCCACCCGCTGCTTGAGAAAGTACGGGTAATGACCACGGGCCAGCATGTCGCGACAATGATTGGACTCGATCATCAACGCATCGAGGTCCCGATAACCGTCCAGCACCCGCTCGCAGTATGAACCCAGGTCTGTCAGCAGGCCGAAACGCCGCTCACCGTCGCTGAACACATATTGGGTCGGTTCCTGCGCATCATGGGCCACGGCAATGACCCCGATGTCCAGAGCACCGATCTGCAGCTGCTCGCCGCCGGCCACGAAGCCTGCGGGTTCAATCGGTTTGCGCATCCCGCGCAGTGTGCCGCGACTGAGGTAGACCGGTAGATTGTAGCGCCGAGACAGCAAACCCACGCCATGCACGTGGTCGGCATGTTCGTGGGTCACGAGTATCGCGCTCAGTTGCGCCGGGTTCACACCCAGGCGCAACAGGCGTTTTTCGGTTTCCCGCAGGGAAAAACCACAATCCACCAGCACATACGTATCAGCACTGGCGATCAGCGTGCCGTTCCCTTGGCTACCGCTGCCGAGAACGGCAAAACGCATTGGATCAGCCCAGGTTGTCCTGAATTACGCTCAACACTTTGCGGGCCACATCGGCCGGGGCAACGGTGTTGATGTTTTTCTCGACGGTGACCTGAACGTTGTCGCCAACCTTGCTCAGGCGAACCTGATAACGCTCGGCACGGGCTTCAACTTCTTCCTTGGTCGGCGCACTGCCGAACAGGCTGCTGAAGAAACCAGGCTTCTCGTCTTTCTTCTCGGCTTTTTCGGCCAGGTTGATGTAGTACAGGCCCAGGCTGCGGTTGATGTCTTCAACGCGCCACTGACCTTGCTCCAACGCACGACCGACGCTCGACCAGGCACGATCCAGATCGGAACCGACGTTCAATACCGGGTTGCCGCTGCCGTCTTCGCTGAGGCTGACGCGGCTCGGGGTATCGAAATCACGCGAAGCCAGCATCGACACCGAACCGCCCTTCTCGGAGGTACGGCTCATGCTTGCGAGCATGTCGTCGATCAGCGCAGCGTCCAGGCCAGTGTTGACCGAACGGTTGGTGAAATCGACATTGGCGGTGCTGCCGGCAGGACGCTCGGCGCTGACCACGTAGATTTCACTGGTATTGCGCTGCACGCCCGGCTCGATGCGCACCCGCACGCGGGTTTCGCTGTCGGCACCGACGCCGGCGGCGCTCAGGCGCTTGGCCATGGCGGCGGACAGTTCGTCGGAATGCTGCCAGGTGGTGGTGAATTCGCCGGTTTGCGGACGCTGTTCATCCAGACGGAAACCGTTGTCCTGGAAGAACTGCACAGCCACTGGCCAGACTTCGGCCGGTGGATGCTGGCCCATGACCCAGCGCGAATCACCGCTCTTCTGCAGCGAGTAATCGCTGGCGTCGGCAATCGCCGACAGCGGTTGAGGACGCGGAACCACGTATTCGCCGGTGGCGGTGTCGTCGGCTACGTTACGCGGGATCGGCAGCAGCGGATCCAGGCGTTTGGAGGTGCTGACATCCGGTGGCAATTGCATCGGTGCAGTCTGTTTCGCTTCCAGGTAGTCGCTACCACGGTCACGGAAATAACCTTCCGGGCCCCAGATCCATCCGCAGCCACTGGTGCTGGAGATAATCAAGGCAAGTGCGGAAAGTCCGGCCATTCGCTTCATGCGTTGTACTTCCTCAATTAAACCAGGACGCTGCACTGGCGCAGGGCCGAGCGCAACGTTTCATGACAAGGAGCGCTCAGCCAGGTCAGCGGCAGGCGGATGCCTTCGTACATCAGGCCCATTTCGACCAAAGCCCACTTCACCGGAATCGGGTTGGCTTCGATGAACAGGTCCTTGTGCAGCGGCATCAGTTTTTCGTTGATGGCCCGTGCGGTCTCGGCGTCGCCCTTGAGCGCGGCCTCGCACAGGTCGGCCATTTCGCGCGGGGCGACGTTGGCGGTGACGGAGATGTTGCCTTTGCCGCCCAGCAGGATCAGCTCGACGGCGGTCGGATCATCGCCGGACAGCACGATGAAGTCTTTGCTCACGCCGTCGAGGATTGCCTTGGCACGCTTCAGGTCGCCAGTGGCTTCCTTGATACCGATGATGTTCGGCACGGTGGACAGACGGATCACGGTCTCGGCCTGCATGTCGCAGGAAGTGCGGCCGGGAACGTTGTAGAGGATCTGCGGAATGTCGACCGCTTCGGCGATGTGCTTGAAGTGCTGGTACAGGCCTTCCTGGGTCGGCTTGTTGTAGTACGGAACTACCAGCAGGCAGGCATCGGCGCCGGCCGCCTTGGCATTGCGGGTCAGCTCGACGGCTTCGCGGGTCGAGTTGGCGCCGGTACCGGCGATGACCGGAATGCGACCAGCCACCTGTTTGACCACGGCTTTGATGACGGCAATGTGTTCTTCTACATCAAGGGTTGCCGACTCGCCGGTTGTACCGACCGCGACAATGGCATGGGTGCCGTTCTTGAGATGGAAGTCCACGAGTTTGCTGAGGCTGTCCCAGTCAAGACGCCCTTGTGCATCCATGGGTGTGACCAGTGCCACCATACTGCCCGCAATCATGAAACCGCTCCTGCCGGAAAAAGAGAGCGGTAATGGTACTGGCGCCAAGATGCTTGCACAAGCGAAGTACTGCGCCGCCATTCCCCTTGGCGCCGCTTTTCGCTACCCTTCAGACTTTGATCGGTACTGATCAGCTTGTACGCCGGGTTCCAGCCCCCCGTTTCGGCCTCCCAGGCCCCGTTCCAGTGTCGCCTTCTTACGCTTCCTTATTATTGGAGCCGTAGCGATATACGAATCGGGCCTTCCGGACAGGTATGTCCCGGCACTCAACGCCCTCACCCTACCGACCGCTCATCGCTTTAGGAATGCTGCATGTCCACCCCCACAGTTCGCGAACAATTCCTTGTCGTCAGTGCCCTCGGCGCCAATCCCATGGAGCTGACCAACGTCCTGTGCCGCGCCAGCCATGAAAACCGCTGCGCGGTCGTCACCTCCCGCCTGACTCGTCACGGCGAGTGCAGCGCGCTGATCCTCGAGATCTCCGGCAGCTGGGACGCCCTGGCGCGTCTGGAAGGCAGCCTGCCGGGCCTGGCCAAGAAGCATGCGTTCACCGTTAACGTCGTGCGCAGTGCCGCTCTGGAAAACCGTCCTCAGGCCCTGCCATACGTGGCTTACGTGTCCTCGGCCTATCGCCCGGACATCATCAACGAGCTGTGCCAGTTCTTCATGGATCACAACGTCGAGCTGGAAAACCTGACCTGCGATACCTATCAGGCTCCGCAGACCGGCGGCACCATGCTCAACGCCACGTTCACCGTGACCCTGCCGGCCGGCACTCAGATCAGTTGGCTGCGTGACCAGTTCCTGGATTTCGCCGATGCCATGAACCTGGACGCACTGATCGAACCGTGGCGCCCACAGAACCCAATGTAAGGAAGCTTTCATGGCCGTAGCTATCGATCAACCGGTTGCCGATTTCGAAGCGCCCGCCACCAGCGGGCAGACCGTCAGCCTTTCGGCCCTCAAAGGCAAGCAAGTGGTGATCTACTTCTACCCGAAGGACAGCACGCCGGGCTGCACCACCGAAGGTCAGGGCTTTCGTGATCAGTACGCGGCGTTCAAGGCTGCCAACACGGAAATCTTCGGCATCTCCCGCGACAGCCTGAAGTCCCACGAGAACTTCAAGTGCAAGCAGGAGTTTCCGTTCGAGCTGATCAGCGACAAGGACGAAGCCGTCTGCCAGTTGTTCGACGTGATCAAGCTGAAAAAGCTCTACGGCAAGGAATACCTGGGCGTTGATCGCAGCACGTTCCTGATCGACAAGAATGGCGTACTGCGCCAGGAATGGCGCGGCGTGAAGGTGCCAGGCCACGTTGATGCAGTTTTGGCTGCTGCTCAGGCGCTGAACAAGGCCTGATCCTTTCGGCGCCCTTGCGGGCGCCGAATCGCTTTCAGAGTAGCGGCGCCACCACCGGCTCCTTGCGCGGCCACGCATCAAGCACAGCCTTGAACAGCGTCGCCAGCGGAATCGCGAAGAACACACCCCAGAAACCCCACAACCCGCCGAACAACAGCACCGCGCAGATGATCGCCACCGGGTGCAAGTTGACCGCTTCGGAAAACAGCAACGGCACCAGCACGTTGCCGTCCAGCGTCTGGATGATCCCGTAGACCGCCATCAGATAGATGAATTGATCGCTCCAGCCCCACTGGAACAGTGCAATCAGCATCACCGGCACAGTCACCACCACCGCCCCGACATACGGCACCACCACCGACACGCCCACCAGCAACGCCAGCAGCGCCGCGTAGTTCAGCCCGAGGGCGACGAAGGCGATGTAGGTCACCCCGCCACAGATCACGATCTCGATGACCTTGCCACGAATGTAGTTGGCGATCTGCCGGTTCATTTCCTCGGCAACCCGGGTGATCAGCGCCCGCTCGCGTGGCAAATAGCCGCGCACCCACTCGCCGATCATTACCCGATCCTTGAGGAAGAAGAACACCAGGATCGGCACCAGGACCAGGTAGATCATGATGTTTACCAGCAGCGGCAGGCTCGACAACGAGAACGTCAGCGCCCACTGGCCGAATTTACCGATCTCGCCGCGCGCTGCTTCGATGGCTTGCAGCACCTGCTCGTCGGACACCAGATGTGGATAGCGCTCCGGCAGCAGCAACAGCAGCGATTGCCACTTGGCGAGCATGCCCGGTAGCTCGTTGAACAGCGTGATCAATTGATGCCAGAGCAGCGGTAACACCACGACGATGAACAGCATCAGCACGCCCATGAACAGCGCAAACACTAGACCCACCGCTGCGCCGCCCGGCATGCGCAGGCGCTCAAGGGTGACCACCAGCCCCTGCATCAGGTACGCCAGCACCATCCCCGCCAACACGGGCGCGAGCATTCCGCCGAGGGTAAGCACGGCGGTGAAGGCGAGAAACAACAACACCGCCAGCACCACGGCTTCCTCATCGGAAAAGTAGCGCTGAATCCAGTCGCGTAACACTTTGAACATCAATAATCCTTAGGTCTTTTACGCTGTCGGTTTCAGGCTTTTTTCAACCAGTAACGGTAAACGCCCGCCTCGTCTTCTTCACGCAGCAGCGTATGACCGGCCAACCGGGCAAAGGTGCGAAAGTCGCGTTGCGAGCCGGCATCAGTGGCGATCACCTTGAGTACCGCGCCGCTGGGCAGCTTGTTCAGTTCCATCTTGGCCTTGAGCAACGGCAACGGGCAATTCAGGCCGCTGGCGTCCAGTTCACAGTCATGGGCTACAGCGTCGGTCATGCGTTACTCCGGTTCAGAGGGTCGGGCTGCCTAGAATATCTGGTCGCAAGCCCGGTGTCCGGCTACAGTAAGGTCTTTGTCGACTAAGGCTTTGTGCATGACATTTTTGCGCCCTACCCTGCTGACGCTCGCTTGCCTGCTCGCCTCACCGGGCTTTGCCGACGACCTGCCGTCACTCGGTGACGCCAGTTCTGCCATCGTCTCGCCACAACAGGAATACCAACTGGGCCGCGCGTGGTTGGCGCTGCTGCGCAGCCAGGTTTCACAGCTCAACGATCCACAGCTCAAGGACTACGTCGAGTCCAGCGTCTATAAACTGGTGGAAACCAGCCAGGTCAACGACCGACGCCTGGAATTCATCCTGATCAACAGCCCGCAGCTCAACGCCTTCGCGGCACCGGGCGGGATTGTCGGGGTCAACGGCGGCCTGTTCCTCAATGCCCAGACCGAAGGTGAATATGCCTCGGTACTGGCTCACGAACTGGCTCACTTGTCCCAGCGCCACTTCGCCCGCGGCGTCGAGGCGTCGCAGCGGATGCAGGTGCCGATGATGGCTGCGCTGCTGGCCGGGATCGTCATTGCGGCCGCCGGTGGCGGCGAGGCCGGGATCGCGACCATCGCGGGCACCCAGGCAGCGGCGATCCAGTCGCAACGAACCTTCTCACGCCAGAACGAACAGGAAGCCGACCGCATCGGCATCCTCAACCTGGAGAAGGCCGGCTATGACCCGCGCTCCATGCCGACCATGTTCGAACGCCTGATGCGCCAGTACCGCTACGACGCCAAGCCGCCAGAATTCCTGCTGACTCACCCGGTGACCGAATCGCGGATCGCCGACACCCGCAACCGTGCCGAGCAAGCCAAACCCGGCGGGATCGAAGACAGCATGCGCTATCAACTGATCCGCGCGCGGGTGCAACTGATCTACGAGGAAACCCCGGGCCTTGGCGCCAAGCGCTTCCGTGCACAGCTGGATGAAAACCCGAAAAACGATGTGGCCCGTTACGGCCTGGCGATTGCCCAGATCAAGGGCGGCCAGTTGAATGAGGCGCGGGAAAACCTGAAGCAACTGCTGGAAAAATCGCCGAACGAGATTATCTACAACCTCGCGCAAGTCGATCTGGATATCACCAACAATCGTCTGGCGGAGGCGCAGTCGCGCGTCGACCGCATCCTGACGCAGTATCCGGGCAACTACCCGTTGAACCAGGTGCGAGTCGATCTGTTACTGAAACAGAACCGCACCGCCGATGCGGAAAAAGCCCTGGAAGGCTTGTTGAAATCACGCCCGAACGATCCGGACGTCTGGTATCAAGTGGCTGAAACGCGCGGCCTGTCGGGCAATATCATCGGCCTGCATCAAGCTCGCGCCGAGTACTTCGCCCTGGTTGGCGACTATCGCCAGGCCATCCAGCAACTGGACTTCGCCAAACGCAAGGCTGGCAGTAACTTCCCGTTGTCATCGCGTATCGATGCTCGTCAGCGTGAGCTGATGGAGCAGGAACGCATGATCAAGGACATGATGGGATAAGCCTGATCCAGGAAAAACGCCGGACACAAAAAAACCGCCTCTTTCGAGGCGGTTTCTTTTTACTCAACCGCTATTGATTCATTCAGCCAGTTTGAACGTGATGAAGCTGGCACGCCCCTGACGCAGAACCCGCATCGACACGGAGCGATTCTTCGGCAGCGCCTTGGCGATCTCGGAGAACTCCTTGGCCGAACCAATGGCCTGGTTGTTCAGGTGAGTGATGATATCGCCTGGCTGCAGGCCGATCAGGGCGGCAGGACCGTCCTGCACTTCCTTGATCACCACACCGCCCTTGAGGTCGTAGGTTTTCTTCTGCTCGGCAGACAGCTCAGCGACCGAAACACCCAGACGATTGCTGTTGGTCTCGACACCGGACTTCGGCAGGGCATCCAGTTCCTTGTCTTCGTCAGGAATCGCGCCGACGGTCAGCTCGACATTCTTGCGCTTGCCTTCACGGATCACTTCCAGATTGGCCTTGGCGCCAGCCTTCAGCGCGCCAACCAGATGAGGAAGGTCAGCGGACATGACGATCGGTTGACCGTTCATGCTCAGGATCACGTCGCCCACTTGAAGGCCGCCCTTGGCTGCCGGACCGTCATCCTGGATCTGCGCCACCAGCGCACCGGCCGGTTTTTCCAGACCGAACGACTCGGCCAGATCCTTGTTCACTTCCTGAATAACCACACCCAGCCAGCCACGGCTGACCTTGCCACCGCTTTTCAGCTGGTTGGATACGTCCATGGCAACGTCGATCGGAATGGCGAACGAAACGCCCATGAAGCCACCGGAACGGGTGTAGATCTGCGAGTTGATCCCCACCACTTCACCGTTCAGGTTGAACAGCGGACCACCGGAGTTGCCCGGGTTGATCGGCACGTCGGTCTGAATGAACGGCACATAGTTTTCGTTTGGCAGGCTACGACCAACGGCGCTGACGATGCCCTGGGTCACCGTGTGATCGAAGCCGAACGGCGAGCCGATCGCCACGACCCACTGGCCGGCTTTCAGATCCTGGGATTTACCGAGTTTGAGTACTGGCAGATCCTTGCCTTCGATTTTCAGCAGGGCCACGTCGGAGCGTGGGTCGGTGCCGATCAGCTTGGCTTTCATTTCACTGCGATCAGCCAGACGAACGAGGATTTCGTCGGCGTCGGCGATCACGTGGTTGTTGGTCAGGATGTAGCCATCCGGCGAGATGATGAAGCCCGAACCCAACGATTGCGCTTCACGCTGGCGATCACCGCGCGGGGAACGCTGTTGCGGCGGCATGCCTCGCTCGAAAAACTCGCGCAGCATCGGCGGCAAGCCTTCCAGGTCTGGCATCTGCTGGTTCACTTTGCGATCCGGCAGCTTTTGCGTGGTACTGATGTTCACCACCGCAGGCGAGGCCTGTTCGACCAACTGGGTGAAATCCGGCAGGTTGGCCGGACTGGCCGCTTCAGCCGCCTGGGCTGCAGGAATAGCCTGACCGAGCACGAGCACGGTGGCGACGATGGAGAGATAAGACTTCAAGCTTGGTATCGACATACAGCTCCCGTTACGACGAGCAGGGTTAAGCGATATGGAGCAAGGAACACCGGGAACCACAGGCCGGCATTTTTGTTCCGGGAACAACAAAACAAGGCCAGAGCCGAGAGGCTCTGACCTATAAAAAATTTTCGGATTATTTGCAAATGAAAATGCTCAGCAAACATTTCACGTCTCGAAAACG
Organism: Pseudomonas sp. GW821-FHT02C04; assembly: GCF_059421845.1. NCBI lineage: Bacteria > Pseudomonadati > Pseudomonadota > Gammaproteobacteria > Pseudomonadales > Pseudomonadaceae > Pseudomonas > Pseudomonas sp. GW821-FHT02C04. The sequence continues at coordinate 341,214 of NZ_JBWKVT010000003.1, forward strand.
AGGTGGAAACAGCTGGAATCAGCTCACTGCTTGCTGGTTGCAGCGCCATCATTGCGTATCGACAAGGCAATCCGCTCAGCGGTGCCGATTGGAATCTCGCCGACAACCGTCACCATCACTTCACCTTGAGGCGTGGTCAAGCGACGGGATACGGCAACGGTAGGGCCCAACTGAGTCCGGGTATCGGTGACGGTTGCACCGTTCAACGGCTCGAGGAATACAGAGAAACGCGCCAGACCGTCGTCATACAGCAGGCTGTTGACCTGCGTCTTGGTCTCGGGATCCTTGTGCGAAGAACTGCTGGTGAGTTCAAAGCCAGGAGGCAGCCAGTCAGAGCGCCAGACCTGAGCAGTCTTGACGGCAGAAGCCTTGTCGCCTTCAAGGTTCACAGGCTTGCAATCGGAATCGGCTTGAAGATCCTTGTCGGACGGAACTTCAGAAGTCTCCAGTCGAGTGAACTGGAATCTTTCAAGCAACTGCCCGTTGTCGTTGAGCAGCAACGACTTGAGCGGCAAACCCGTTTCCTTGTCCAGATGCAGTTCGAATCCATAGCGATGCTGATCGCGCGGCGTCAGCGACACGATCACCGCCTCACGCCCGGCCACACGCGACTTGCCGATGACGGCAAGGTCATACCAATTCTTCAGCTTTTGAGGATCAAGAGGACGAGCGGCAGAGTTGGGAGAATCCCCCAGCCCCGCAATCAGGGTGCCGCTGACGCATTGAGTATGCCCATCAACGCGCACGACTTCCTGAGCCGAGCCGTCGAGCTGAAGCAAACGCTCGCGGACCTGGCCATTCTGGACACGATGCCAGATGTTATGGGTAGAGAAACTACCGTTACGCTCGTAAACGAATGTGCCGTGAAAGCTTTGCTGCTGCTCGGCCTGGCCCAGACGGGTCAGCCAGTCCTGGGCCTCGTCGGCGTGGGCTGGAACAATGAACCAGCCACTGAGCAGAAGCGAAAGTAGAGGTATGGAGCGCATGATCCTCCTTAACGGTTTTCCAGGCTTGCTGCACGCGCGTAAGGCAATGCGCTTTCAGTACCTTTCAGCGCAGCTTGTTGAGCGTGTTGGCGCAGGTAACCTGGTAGACGCTGATCGTGCCAGCCTGGCTGGCCTTGCAGCACACCATTGGCCATAGGGCCGGTGGCTTCCGAACTCTCATTGTAGCCTGCCAATACAGCCGGGCCTTTGACTTGAGGAACGGCCAATGCAGGCTGATTGGATTGCTGCGCCAGTTCTACACCGGCAATTTCGTCGTGGTTATACAGACGAACACCCGCCAGAACGGCAACGGTCACCGAGGCTGCAACGGCCAGACGACCGAGGCTGCGCCATGGACCGCGGGACACTTTGGCTGGCGTGGCTTCATCTTCCAGCGCAGCAGACACTGCCGCAGCGAGATCCAGACGTGGAAGCAGCAGATCCTTATGCATGGCTGCCCGAGCGATCTGATAACGAGCCCAGGTTTCACGGGTTTCAACATCGTCCAGTGCATTGAGCACTCGACGCAATTCCAGTTCGTCCGCTTCGTTATCCATCACTGCGGACAGCGATTCCTGCAGGGCTTCACGACTCATGGCGTTCCTCTCTTGGCTGTCGCCGCTGTCTTTAGTTTTCCTGCAACAACGGCTGCAGGGCTTTATCGATGGCCTCCCGGGCGCGGAAAATCCGGGAGCGCACGGTACCAACCGGACATTGCATGACGCTCGCGATGTCCTCGTAACTCAGACCATCGAATTCGCGCAAAGTTAAAGCCGTGCGCAAATCCTCTGGCAGTTGCTGAATGGTTCGATGGACGGTGCCTTCGATCTCATCCCGCAGCAATGCGCGCTCAGGAGATTCGAGATCCTTCAGGCCGTGATCGCCGTCATAGAACTCTGCATCTTCGGAACTGACATCGCTATCCGGCGGCCGGCGGCCGCGTGAAACCAGATAGTTTTTCGCCGTGTTGATGGCGATGCGGTAAAGCCACGTATAAAACGCACTGTCTCCGCGGAAATTTCCTAGTGCCCGGTAAGCCTTGATAAAGGCTTCTTGAGCAACATCCTGGGCTTCATGGGTGTCGTGCACGAAACGCACGATCAACCCGAGAATTTTGTGTTGATACTTCAACACGAGCAGATCGAAAGCTCGCTTGTCACCGCGCTGAACGCGCTCGACCAGCTGCTGATCCTCTTCCTGGGTTAGCATGAACACTCCTCGATAAACTCGGAGGAAGCTTGCATGACTAAACGACCGGACTTGCAAACATAGACTCGGGCTTTTCGCAAAAGTTCTCCCCCTCCAAGCAAGTTTCCTGCGGGCTCTGATTTGGCACGCACGAAAAACGCAGCGCGGGATAAACCGGCTGCGCGAATAATCTTTTAATCGGCTCGCCGGCTAGAACCCAACCGCAGGTTCCGCATTGAAGCCGACACTGTCCCTTGTTTCGGGCAACTGTCTATTGATCTTGGGCCTCTGGCAAAAGTTCCAAATATTTATAGACGCGCCACGCCGACATTGGGCAACCGTGAGCGGAAAAAGCGTGTTTCATCTGCGATACAGTCGCTTTTTCCCAAAACCGGCGAAAAAAACATCCGACAAAGCGTCTGTATTTTTCCGTCACGGTAGTTTCACAATGCCATATCGGCCCGGCTATTGTGCCGCCCCACCCCTCTATATACTAGTGGGCTGTGTGGCTGTCTCGACTCGCCCATCCGCCTGTCTTGCGCCAACCCCGACCCGGGTCGCTTTGAGCGGAATCCTGAAATGAGCCAACAGTTTCAACACGATGTTCTGGTGATTGGCAGCGGCGCTGCCGGTTTGAGTCTCGCGCTGACCCTGCCCGGTCACTTGCGCATCGCCGTATTGAGCAAGGGCGATCTCGCCAACGGTTCGACCTATTGGGCACAGGGTGGCGTCGCGGCCGTGCTGGACGACACCGACACTGTCGAATCCCATGTCGACGACACGCTCAATGCCGGCGGCGGCCTGTGCCATGAAGATGCAGTACGTTTCACTGTCGAGCACAGCAAAGAGGCGATTCAGTGGCTGATTGACCAGGGCGTGCCCTTCACCCGAGATGAGCAGTCCGGCACAGAAGATGGCGGTTTCGAGTTCCATCTCACCCGTGAAGGCGGCCACAGCCACCGCCGCATCATTCACGCCGCCGATGCCACCGGCGCCGCGATCTTCACAACTTTGCTGACCCAAGCCAGACAACGCCCGAACATCGAGCTGCTGGAACAGCGCGTCGCCGTCGATCTGATCACCGAACGACGCCTGGGACTGGACGGCGACCGCTGCCTCGGCGCCTACGTGCTCAACCGCAAGACCGGCGAAGTCGACACCTACGGCGCGCGTTTTGTAATCTTGGCTTCCGGCGGCGCCGCCAAGGTCTACCTCTATACCAGCAACCCCGACGGCGCCTGCGGTGATGGCATCGCCATGGCCTGGCGTTCGGGCTGCCGGGTGGCGAACCTGGAATTCAATCAGTTCCACCCCACTTGCCTGTATCACCCGCAGGCCAAGAGTTTCCTGATCACCGAAGCCCTGCGCGGCGAAGGCGCGCATTTGAAACTGCCGAACGGCGAGCGCTTCATGCAGCGTTTCGACCCGCGCGCCGAACTGGCACCACGGGACATCGTCGCCCGGGCCATCGACCACGAGATGAAGCGCCTGGGTGTCGATTGCGTCTATCTCGACATCAGCCACAAACCCGAAGCTTTCATCAAGACGCACTTCCCGACGGTTTACGAACGCTGCCTCGGATTCGGCATCGACATCACCAAACAGCCGATCCCGGTCGTCCCGGCGGCGCACTACACCTGCGGCGGCGTGATGGTCGACCAACAGGGCCGCACCGACGTACCCGGACTGTACGCCATCGGCGAAACCAGCTTCACCGGCCTGCACGGCGCCAACCGCATGGCCAGCAACTCGTTGCTGGAATGCTTCGTTTATGCCCGCTCGGCTGCGGCGGACATTCTCGAGCAACTGTCCGACATCGCCATCCCCCGCGCCCTGCCCGCCTGGGACGCGAGCCAGGTGACCGATTCCGACGAAGACGTGATCATCGCGCACAACTGGGACGAGCTGCGGCGCTTCATGTGGGACTACGTCGGCATCGTGCGCACCAACAAACGTCTGCAACGGGCACAGCATCGCGTGCGTCTGCTGCTGGACGAAATCGACGAGTTCTACAGCAACTATAAAGTCAGTCGCGACCTGATCGAGTTGCGCAACCTGGCCCAAGTGGCGGAATTGATGATCCGCTCAGCCATGGAGCGCAAAGAGAGCCGAGGCCTGCATTACACCCTCGACTACCCGGATCTGCTGCCCGAAGCCCTCGACACTATTCTGGTGCCGCCCACCTACGCCGGCTGAACTTGAGGCGTACCCGCAGGCGTCGATGCAAATCCGCCGCCTGCGAGTCTCGGGGCACGCAGATCGACCTGACCCGCCACTCCCCACGCAATCGAAAGCGCAAAACCACGATCAATGGCAGCGCCAGGCTGTCCGGGCGCAACTGCACCGGCTGCCAGCCATCGGCCTGATTCCACAGCTGCCAGCCATCGGCGTCGCGGCGCAATCCGCAGAAAGCCTTGGGATGACTCAACAGAATCTGGCGGGGCAACACCCATGCGGCATGGCCCAGACAGGCGACCGCACCGAGCAGACTGACCCAGAAAGGCAGGACAAGCAGAAACAGAGTGCACAGGGCGAACGCCTGGGCCAGGAGATACGCCGCCAGCAATTGCCGTGAGGCCTGCCAGCGGCATTCGAACGTATTACTTGGGCTGGACACGATCCAGAATCATGCGAACCATGCGTTGCAGCTCGGGGTCTTCGGACTCGCTGCGCTCCATGAACCAGCCGAACATGTCCTGATCCTCGCACTCGAGCAGGCGGACATACAGCGCGCGATCCACCTCGTTCAGATTCGCGTAGACCTCTTTCACGAACGGCACCAGCAGCACGTCAAGCTCAAGCATGCCGCGACGGCTGTGCCAAAAGAGGCGATTCAGTTCAACTTGTTCGACCATGGAGCCCTCCTCAAATAGGCGGCAAGTATACAGGCCCGACACGGGGCGAACAGTCGGCTTTGGTCGGGCACCACCGATCCTTTATGAACTACCCATTTCAACACCACCCCCTTATGATGTGCCCCAGTCTATTTACCCTGCGATGACCCATGGCCGATTTTGCTTTTTTCTGCACCCTGTCTCATGAAGGCGTTCTCGCGGTTCGCGGCGCGGATGCCGGCAAATTCCTGCAAGGCCAGCTGACCTGCAACATCAATTACTTGAGTGATACCCAGGCCAGCCTCGGTGCCCGCTGCACGCAGAAAGGCCGGATGCAGTCGAGTTTCCGCATCGTGCTTGAAGGCGACGGCGTACTGCTGGCAATGGCCGGCGAGCTGCTGGAACCGCAACTGGCGGATCTGAAAAAGTACGCGGTGTTCTCCAAATCGAAACTGACCGACGAAAGCGCCTCCTGGGTGCGCTTCGGCCTCGATCATGGCGATGCTAGCCTGAGCAGCCTGGGTCTGGAACTGCCGGCAGAAACCGACAGCGTGGCCCGCAACGAAGGCCTGATCGCCATTCGCGTCTCCCCGAACCGTGCCGAACTCTGGGTGCCGGCCGATCAGGCCGACAGCGTCAAAGGCAAGCTGTCCGCGCAACTGAGCGAAGCCGAACTCAATCAATGGCTGCTGGGCCAGATCCGCGCCGGTATCGGTCAAGTCATGCCGAGCACCCGTGAGCTGTTCATCCCGCAGATGCTCAACCTGCAAGCCGTCGGCGGCGTGAGCTTCAAGAAAGGCTGCTACACCGGCCAGGAAATCGTTGCGCGCATGCAATACCTGGGCAAGCTCAAGCGTCGCCTGTACCGCGTGCAGCTGGACGCCAGCGAATTGCCGGAGCCGGGCACCCCGCTGTTCGCCCCGAGCCACGGCAGCTCCATCGGCGAAGTGGTGCTGGCCGCCCGTACCGAAAAGAATATTGAACTGCTGGCGGTGTTGCAGGCCGAAGCTGCCGAAGCGGGCGATTTGCATCTGGGCACGGCCGAAGGTCCGGCGCTGCACTTGCTCGACCTGCCTTACGAACTGGATCGCGACCGCGAAATCCAGCGTTGATCGCAGCATTTGTGCAACACCCTAGAGAAACGACATGAGTGAGCTGGCGGATAAGGTCCAACAGGATTTGGTTGAGGCCATCGATAACGATGACCTGGTTCTGCCAACGTTACCGGAAGTGGCCCTGCAGATTCGCAAGGCCGCTGAAGACCCGGATATCAGCGTCAGCGACCTGAGCAAAGTGATCGGCCGTGACACGGCGCTGTCGGCGCGCCTGATCAAAGTGGTCAACAGCCCGTTGCTGCGCGCGACCCAGGAAGTCACCGACCTGCACACCGCGATCACCCGGCTGGGCGTCAACTACAGCAGCAACCTGGCGATCGGTCTGGTGATGGAGCAGATCTTCCACGCCCGCTCCGACGTGGTCGAACAGAAGATGCGCGAAGTCTGGCGCAAGAGCCTGGAAATTGCCGGGGTCAGCTACGCCCTGTGCCGTCGCTATACCCAGCTCAAGCCTGACCAGGCCGCGCTGGGCGGACTGGTGCACCAGATCGGTGTGCTGCCAATCCTGACCTATGCCGAAGACCACTACGAATTGCTGTCCGACCCGGTCAGCCTCAACCATGTGATCGACCACATTCATCCGCTGCTGGGCGACAAATTGCTGCGGGTCTGGGAATTCCCCGAGCGGCTGGTGGAGTTGCCGGGGCTGTATCAGGATCTGAAACGCGATTCGTCGCAGATCGATTACGTGGATCTGGTGCAAGTGGCCAGCCTGTATTGCCACAAGGACACTGACCACCCCCTCGCCCGCATCGACCCTTTCAGCGTGCCGGCCTTCCGCAAACTGGGGATCGATCCGGACAACAAAGTGCTGTGTGCCGACCTGGAAGAATCGCGGTCGATGTTTTACTGATCCTTAGCCGGCAATAAAGCTCACCCGCACCTTCAACCCCGCCCGCTCACCATCGTGCAGCGTGATCTGCGCCAGATGCGCGCGGCAGATTTCCCCGACAATCGCCAGCCCCAGCCCGGAACCGGCGACCTGCTGGTTGCGTCGGTAGAAACGCTCGAACACCCGGTCACGCTCATCCTGCGGAATGCCCGGGCCATCGTCTTCAACCTCCAGCACCGCCGGCGACAGCACCCGCAAGATCACGTTACCGCCCGACGGCGTGTGCGCCAGCGCGTTGTCCACCAGATTGCTCAACAGTTCGTTGAGCAATGTCGGCTCGCCGCGCAGCCAGACCGGTTCGTCCGCTTCCAGCGCCAACGCCACGCCGCGAGCATGGGCCAGCGGCGCCATCGCCATGCCCAGCTCCCGGGCCAATTGGCTCAGATCAAGCAACTGCGCGCCGCCTTCGGCAATCGCCCGGGCGCCGTTTTCCACCCGGGCCAGCGACAGTAACTGGTTGGCCAGATGGGTCAGCCGATCGGTGCTTTGCGCCGAAGATTCCAGCGTGTCGCGCCAGGTCTGCGGCTCGTTTGAGCGCAGGCCCAACTCAAGTCGCGCCTTGAGCGCCGCCAGCGGCGTTCGCAATTCGTGGGCCGCATCGGCGATGAATTGCGCCTGACGCTCGAACTGCCCGCGCAGGCGCTCGGTGAAGTGATTGAGCGCCCGCACCAACGGCCACAATTCGTGCTGCACCTCCACCAACGGCAAGGGCCGCAGATCGTCGGGCTGACGCTCTTCGACCGCGGTGCGCAAACGCTCGATCGGCCGCAACGCCGCGCTGACCGCAAACCACACCAGCAACAATGCGCCAATCGCCAGCATGCCCAATCGCAGCAAGGTGTCGGCCGCCAGACTGCGGGCCATGCTGACGCGTGCTTCGTCGGTTTCGGCGACACGGATTTCCGCCATGCCGTTCATGTTCGGCTCGGTCACGGCTTTCAACAGACTGACGACGCGCACGTTCTGCCCCTGATACGTGGCGTTGTAAAAACGCGCGAGCGCCGGGTAGCTGTCGGTTCTCGGCGTCCCCGGTGGTGGGCCTGGCAGGTTTTCGTAACCGGAAATCAGCTTCTGATGGATGTCGTTGACCTGGTAATAGATGCGTCCCGCGCTGTCGTAGGCGAAGGTGTCGAGTGCCACATAAGGCACGTCGGCACTGAGGCTGCCGTCTCGCTGCGAGAGGCCGGCGGCGATGGTCCGCGCCGATGCCAGCAAAGTGCGGTCATAAGCGGTGTCGGCAGCTTCGCGACCGTTCCAGTAAGCGCTCAAGCCGCTGGCCAGCATCAACACCACCAGCAACAGCGCGAGGTTCCACAACAACCGCCAGCGCAGGCTGCTGGGCTTATGCATCACGGCTTTCCAGCAGGTAGCCGAGGCCACGGAAGGTCACGATGGCCACCGCATGGCCGTCGAGCTTCTTGCGCAGACGATGCACGTAGATTTCGATGGCGTCGGGGCTGGCCTCTTCGTCGAGGCCGAACACTTGCGACGCCAGTTGCTCCTTGCTCATCACCCGACCCGGGCGTGCGATCAGCGCTTCAAGCACCGCTTGCTCGCGGGAGGTCAGCGTCAGCAGTTCTTCGCCGAGGGTGAAGCGCCGGGTATCCAGATCGTAAGCCAGCACCCCACAACGCTGCTGCCGTTCGCCGCCGAGCACACTGCGGCGCAGCAGGGCTTTGACCCGCGCCTCAAGCTCGGTCAATTCAAACGGTTTGGCCAGATAATCGTCGGCACCGAGGTTGAGCCCATGGACCCGATCCTTGACGTCGCTGCGGGCCGTGAGCATCAGCACCGGCAGGTTCTTGCCCCGGGCCCGCAGACGCGCCAGCACTTCAAATCCGTCCATGCGCGGCAGGCCGACATCGAGGATCGCCATCGCGTACTCCTCGCTGCCCAAGGCCAGGTCAGCGGCCACGCCGTCGTGCAACACGTCCACGGTCAGACCGGTGCTCTTGAGCGCCTGGGCGACACTTTCGGCCAGTGGCAAATGGTCTTCGACGAGCAGAACACGCATGGATCTCTACCTCATTCAGGGATGGCCGACGCCATTCTTTGCCGCGGAGTTTACAGCCGCAACCGCCGCTGTGAAGCCCGAAATCCGGGAAAGTCAGCTGAAAGGTTAGCGAAAGGTTAGGCCGTTAGAGTCGGCCCACGGACAGTTCCGACTGCCGTCGCTGATGCCACACAGCGATAAGAAAAACGCCTCGAAGCGTTTTCGACCAATAAGAACAATAAACGGAGTACACCTCGCATGCCGTCCTTGCAGACCAAGGCTCTTACGCCTGTTCGTCCTTCCCGTTTCAGCCACACCGCCCTTGCCAGTGCCGCCGCCCTCGCCGGTTTCGCGCCGATGAGCTACGCCGATTTCATCGAAGACAGTTCCGCCACCTTCGAAACCCGCAACATGTATTTCAACCGCGACTTTCGCGACGGCACCAGCGCCCAACAGTCCAAGCGCGACGAGTGGGCACAGGGTTTCATGCTCAACCTGCAATCGGGTTACACCGACGGCACCGTGGGGTTCGGTGTCGATGCGCTGGGGATGTTGGGGGTCAAGCTCGATTCGAGCCCGGACCGCACCGGCACCGGCCTGCTGCCGACCCACGATGACGGGCGCGCGGCGGACGAATACTCCAAGGTCGGCCTGACCGGCAAAGTGAAGATCTCCGCCACCGAACTGAAGATCGGCAGCCTGATTCCGGAACTGCCGATCCTCAAGCCAAACGACGGGCGAATCCTGCCACAGACCTTCGAAGGCGGCTTGCTGACTTCCAAGGAGATCAAGAACCTGACCTTCACCGGCGGGCGCCTGGACAAGGCCAAGGACCGCGACAGCACCGATTTCGAGGACATTGCCCTCAACAACAAGAACGGCCGCTTTGCTGGCACCGTTGCCGGCAAGCACTTCGATTTTGCCGGCGTGGACTACAAGTTCACCGACAAGATCACCGGCAGTTACCACTTCGCGCAACTCGACGAAGTCTACAACCAGCACTTCTTCGGACTGGTCGCTTCGCGGCCGATGGGCCCGGGCACTTTCGCCACCGACCTGCGCTTCGCCGTCAGTGACGATCAGGGCGCCGCTCGTGGCGGGGAGATCGACAACCGCTCGCTCAACGGTCTGGTCAGCTATGCCCTGAGCGGCCACAAGTTCACCGCCGGTTATCAGCACATGTCCGGCGACAGCGCGTTCCCCTATGTCGATGGCAGCGACCCGTACCTGGTCAACTTCGTGCAGATCAACGACTTCGCCGGCGCCGAAGAGCGCTCCTGGCAGGCGCGCTACGACTTCGACTTCGCCAAACTCGGCATCCCCGGCCTGAGCTTCATGAGCCGCTACTTGAGCGGTGACAACATCAAGCTCAAGAACGGTGACGAAGGCAAAGAGTGGGAGCGCAACACCGAGATCAAATATGTAGTACAAAGCGGCGCCCTGAAGGACGTTGCCGTGCGTTTGCGTAATGCCACTTACCGTTCCAATTACTCCGCTCGCGATGCCGATGAAGTGCGTCTGCTGGTGAGCTATAGCGTTGCCCTTTGGTAATTCAGTACGTCCATAACAACAACTCCCAAGGAGACATAGATGAACTTATCACTGCGTAAAGTTGCTCTAGCCGCTGGCGTCATGTTGTTCGCCGGCCAACTGATGGCCGAACCGAAGCGTCCGGAATGCATCGCCCCGGCCTCCCCCGGCGGCGGTTTCGACCTGACCTGCAAACTGGCGCAAAGCGCGCTGGTCAACGAAAAACTGCTGACCAAACCGATGCGCGTGACCTACATGCCCGGCGGTGTCGGCGCGGTGGCGTACAACGCGGTGGTGGCCCAGCGTCCGGCGGATGCGGGCACGCTGGTGGCGTGGTCCAGCGGTTCGCTGCTGAACCTGGCGCAAGGCAAGTTCGGCCGCTTCGATGAAAGCAACGTGCGCTGGCTGGCGGCGGTCGGTACCAGTTACGGTGCCATCGCGGTGAAAAGCGATTCGCCCTACAAGAACCTCGACGATCTGGTACAGGCGCTGAAGAAAGATCCGAGCAAAGTGGTGATCGGTTCCGGCGGCACCGTTGGTAGCCAGGACTGGATGCAGACGGCGTTGATCGCAAAAGCCGCTGGAATCAACCCGCGCGACCTGCGCTACGTCGCCCTCGAAGGTGGCGGCGAGATCGCCACCGCCCTGCTCGGCGGCCACATTCAGGTCGGCAGCACCGACATTTCCGACTCCATGCCGCACATCCAGAGCGGTGACATGCGCCTGCTGGCAGTCTTCGCCGAAAACCGCCTCGACGAGCCGGAAATGAAAGGTATCCCGACCGCCAGGGAACAAGGCTACGACATCGTCTGGCCGGTGGTGCGCGGCTTCTACCTCGGGCCGAAAGTCAGCGACGAAGACTACGCCTGGTGGAAGGACGCTTTCGACAAACTGCTGGCCTCCGAAGACTTCGCCAAGCTGCGTGATCAGCGTGAACTGTTCCCGTTCGCCATGACCGGCCCGGAGCTGGACACCTACGTGAAGAAGCAAGTCGCGGACTACAAAGTGCTGGCCAAAGAGTTCGGCCTGATCCAGTGATCGTCTCTGTCTAGCGGCCACGGCCTCGCGCATCGAGGCCGTGGCCCAGGAGTTCCTCATGCTCGTTCAACGCATCTTTGCGTCGGTACTGCTGCTGGCCTGTGTCAGCCTGATACTGATGGCCTGGCCTTACCAGGCACCCTTTTCCTACGAACCGATCGGCCCTCGTGCCTTCCCGCTGCTGATGCTCGGGCTGATGGGGCTGGCGCTGGTCTACATGATCTATCGCCCCTCCCCGATCAAGCACACCGAAGAAGACCCGCCGCTGGACCGCGAAACGCTGAAGAAAATCGGTGTCTGCGTGTTGCTGCTGGTGGTGTTCGCCGGCCTGTTCGAACCCTTGGGCTTCATCCTCAGCAGCATTCTGGTCGGCATTCCGATGGCCCGTCTGTACGGCGGTCGCTGGCTGCCCGGCGCGATCATCATCAGTTTGCTGAGCATCGGCCTGTACCTGCTGTTCGACAAAGTCATGGACGTTCCTCTGCCTCTGGGCCTGCTCGACGTTCTGGAGAACTGATATGGATACGCTTGGATATTTGAGTCACGGTTTCGGGGTCGCGCTGACACCCTATAACCTCGTCACCGCCCTGAGCGGCACCTTGATCGGCACCATCGTCGGCCTGTTGCCGGGGCTGGGCCCGATCAACGGCGTGGCGCTGCTGATCCCGATTGCCTTTGCTCTCGGCCTGCCACCGGAATCGGCGCTGATCCTGCTGGCGGCGGTGTACCTGGGTTGCGAATACGGCGGCCGAATCAGTTCGATCCTGCTGAACATCCCGGGCGAAGCCTCCACCGTGATGACCACGCTCGACGGTTACCCGATGGCTCGTCAGGGTCTGGCCGGTGTGGCGTTGTCGCTGTCGGCATGGAGTTCGTTCATCGGCGCGTTCATCGCGACCTGCGGCATGGTGATCTTTGCGCCGATCCTGGCGAAGTGGGCGATCGCCTTCGGGCCCGCCGAATACTTCGTGCTGATGGTGTTCGCGATCGTCTGTCTCGGCGGCATGGCCGGTGACCGACCGCTGAAAACCTTCATCGCCGCGTTGATCGGCCTGTTCCTGTCCACCGTCGGGATCGACGCCAACAGCGGCGTGTATCGCTTCACCGGGGACAACATTCACCTCACCGACGGCATTCAGTTTGTAGTGTTGGTATTGGGCTTGTTCTCCATCAGCGAAATCCTTCTGCTGCTGGAAAAAACCCACCGTGGCCAGGAAGCGTTCAAAGCCACCGGACGCATGATGTTCAACTTCAAGGAAGCTGCGTCGGTGTTCGCGGTGAACCTGCGCTGCGGCGTGCTAGGTTTCATCATGGGCGTATTGCCGGGTGCCGGCGCGACGCTGGCCAGCGCAGTGGCCTACATGACCGAGAAGAAAATCGCCGGCCCGAACGGAAAGTTCGGACAGGGTGACAAGCGCGGTCTGGCCGCACCGGAAACCGCCATCGGAGCCGAAGCCTGCGGTGCGCTGGTGCCGATGCTGACCCTCGGCGTTCCAGGTTCGGGCACCACGGCGGTGATGATCGGCGCGCTGTCGCTGTACAACATCACCCCCGGCCCGCTGCTGTTCCAGCAACAACCGGACATCGTCTGGGGCCTGATCGCGTCGCTGTTCATCGCCAACATCATGCTGGTGATCCTGAACATCCCGATGATCCGCATCTTCACCCGCATCCTCGCCGTGCCGAACTGGGCGCTGGTGCCGATGATCGCGATCATCACCGCCATCGGCGTGTACGCGGTACATGCGACCACGTTCGATCTGTTCCTGATGATCGGCATCGGTATCTTCGGTTACATCCTGCGCAAGCTCGATTTCCCGTTGTCGCCGGTCTTGCTGGGTTTCATCCTTGGCGGTCTGATGGAGCAAAACCTGCGCCGCGCGCTGTCGATCTCCAACGGTTCGCTGGACATCCTCTGGTCGAGCGGGATCACCCTCAGCGTCTGGGGGCTGATCGTGGCGATGCTGCTGGTGCCGATCATCCGCATCTGGCGTAAACGTTCGGTCGCACGGCGTGCTGTGGCCGATGTTTGATCGGTCCTTCAAAACCTGGTGGGGAACCCCGCTGGTCGGTCTGCTGGGCGGCTATGTCGCCAGCCAGATCGGCTGGCCACTGCCGTGGATGGTCGGCTCGTTGCTGGCGATCATCCTGGTGCGCTGCCTGACCCCGTGGCAACTGACCGAAATCCCTGGCGGCCGCAAGTGCGGCCAGTGGATCGTCGGGATCGGCATCGGCCTGCACTTCACCCCGCTGGTGATGGAGCAAGTGCTCAGTCACTTTGGCCTGATCTTCTTCGGAGCGCTGGTCACCAGCCTGTCGGCGGTGGTCGGCGTGTGGTTGATGCGCCGCACCGGTGAAGATCGCGCCACGGCGTTTTTTTCCAGCATGCCCGGCGGCTCCGGCGAGATGGTCAACCTCGGCGCACGCAACGGCGCGATGCTCAGCCATGTCGCGGCCGGGCAAAGTCTGCGGGTGTTGGTGGTGGTGTTATGTGTACCGGCTGCGTTCAAGTATCTGCTGGGTGACGGCACACCGATTTCACATGCTGGCAGCGTCGACTGGCGCTGGCTGGCGATTCTTTTTCCGGCGGGTGGCTTGCTCGCATGGCTCTGGCAACGTCTGCGTCAACCCAATCCTTGGCTGTTCGGGCCGTTGCTGGTGAGTGCGACAGTTAGCATCGCCTGGGACTTGCACATCAGTCTGCCCAATGGTGGCAGCCAGATTGGCCAGTGGCTGATCGGCAGCGGACTGGGTTGTCACTTCAACCGCCAGTTCTTCCGCCGGGCGCCGTCGTTCATGGGGCGCACGTTGATTGGCACGGCGCTGACCATGCTGATCGCGACGCTGGCGGCGTTGGGACTGAGTGCAATGACGCATCTGGATCTGCGATCGTTGACGCTGGGTATGATGCCCGGCGGGATCGCAGAGATGAGCCTGACGGCGGAAACCCTGCAACTGTCGGTGCCGCTGGTGACGGCGATGCAGGTGATGCGGCTGTTGTTCGTGTTGTTTCTGGCGGAGCCGTTGTTCAAGTATTGGAATAGAAACGGGGAATGTCCGTAAGTCATGTAGACGCCCAATACGCTTCAAGACCGGAGGACCATGACTTGAAGCGTATTCCTAGACCAATCAGGAAATATCGAATTTCCCCATCATCACTTCTACCGTTTTACCAGCCGCGCCGATGCGACCTGTAAATCGAAACTCCGTGGCTTGATAACGGGTGCCCTCGACGACTTCAGTGAGCGTGATCTCTCCACTAATCGCTCGGTAGTACTCTTCGCCTTTACCCTCATCAACGAAGTGATCTACGTCAATACTGCCGGGCCCGAGAGCGTGCTTGCCACTCGCGAGGCCTTTTGGAAGCTTAAAAATAAGCGACGTAAAATAGCTAGCGGTATCGATACGACCACCTACGGTGTAAAAGTTGTCGTCATCGCGGAGAAAAACATCTTGAGTGTCGATAACGCTTCGTGGGTCGCTTGGATCAAACCGAGTAGTTCTTGCGAAAAGACTTCCCATTGCCTTCGGAAAGGACTTTACATCCTTGATTCTCAAATCTGTCATGACGATCTCCCGCTCCATTGTTTACCAGCAAATTCGACTGTGACGCCGACTGCACAACTAAACGCGGGTTTCACCTTTATATCTACTGTCAGAAATAACAGGTAGATGAAGCAATCCGACGGGCGGCTCTCACCACCCGAGAGACTTCAGAAGATTATTTAAACAACCGACGGCAAACGCCACTCGATCGGCGCTTCGCCATTCTGCTCAAGGAATTTGTTGGTGCGGCTGAAGTGCCCGCAACCGAGGAAGCCACGATAGGCCGACAGCGGCGACGGGTGCACCGACGTCAGCACCAGATGCTTGGTGGCGTCGATCAGCTTCTGCTTGCTCTGGGCATGCGCGCCCCAGAGCATGAACACCAGATGCGGTTGCTGCTGGCTGACCACTTCGATGATCCGGTCCGTGAAAAACTGCCAGCCCTTGTCCTTGTGCGCATTGGCGTTGGCGCGTTCGACGGTCATGGTGGTGTTGAGCATCAACACGCCCTGATCGGCCCAGCTTTGCAAGTAGCCGTGGTTGGGAATGTCGATGTTCAGGTCGCGCTTCAACTCTTTATAGATGTTGACCAGCGACGGCGGCGCCGGCACGCCCGGTTGCACAGAGAAGCACAAGCCGTGAGCCTGGCCCGGGCCGTGGTACGGGTCCTGGCCGAGGATGACCACTTTCACCTTGTCCAGCGGTGTCGAGTTGAGCGCATTGAAAATCATCGGGCCCGGCGGATAGATTTCCTTGCCGGCCGCCCGCTCCTGCTGCAGAAAAGTGCGCAACTCTGCCATGTAGGGCTGGTCGAATTCGGCACGCAGTGCCTCCTTCCAGCTCGGTTCGAGTTTGATACGGTCGTCAGCAGTCATGGTCATACCCGGCAAAAACAATGGGGCGAACCCTAGGAAAGCCGACCACGCTTGTCAATTGATCTGACGCAGATCCGGCACTTTCCCACACAGCGATCATACTGATCGTTCAAATTCCCGATCGAGGTCACGATGAATCTGCACTTCGAAGAACTCACCGGCACCGACGGCGCGCGCATCGGCGTGGCCAGTCTGGATGCCGAAAAGTCGCTCAATGCGCTGTCCCTGCCAATGATCCACGCCCTGAGCGACAAACTGAACGCCTGGGCCAAGGATCCGCAAATCGTCTGCGTGCTGCTGCGCGGCAATGGCGCCAAGGCCTTCTGCGCTGGCGGCGAAGTGCGCAGCCTGGTGGAGGCCTGTCGCGCCCATCCCGGTGAAGTGCCGCCGCTGGCTGCACAGTTTTTCAACGCTGAATACCGCCTGGATTACAGCCTGCACACCTACCCGAAACCGTTGATCTGCTGGGGCCATGGTTATGTGCTGGGCGGCGGCATGGGCCTTCTGCAAGGCGCGAGCATCCGGATCGTCACGCCGAGCAGTCGTCTGGCCATGCCGGAGATCAGTATCGGTCTGTACCCGGATGTCGGTGCCAGTTGGTTTCTGTCACGCCTGCCGGGCAAGCTCGGTTTGTTCCTCGGTTTGACCGGCGCACACATGAACGGTCGCGATGCGATCGATCTGGATCTGGCCGACCGCTTCCTGCTCGATGAACAGCAGCAGGAATTGATCGACGGTTTGTTGCAACTGAATTGGCAGGAACAAACCGCCATGCAACTCAACAGCCTGCTCAAGGCGTTGCAGCAGGAAGCCGTGGCGCAGATGCCGGAGGCGCAGTGGCTGCCGCGCCGTCGGCAGATCGATGAGCTGCTGGATGTCAGCGACGTGACCTGCGCCTGGAAAGCCATCAGCCTGCAAAGGGACAGCAGTGACCTGCTGATTGCCCGTGCCGCGAAAACCATGAGCGAAGGCTCTCCGCTTACTGCGCATCTGGTCTGGGAACAGATCATCCGCGCCCGCCACTTGTCGCTGGCCGAAGTCTTTCAGATGGAATACACCTTGAGCCTCAATTGCTGCCGGCATCCGGAGTTCAGCGAAGGGGTTCGGTCGCGTTTGATCGACAAGGATCACAAACCGCACTGGCATTGGCCGGACATCACACGGGTGCCGGATGCGGTGGTCGAGGCGCACTTTCACAAGGTCTGGGAGGGGCGGCATCCGTTGGCGGATCTCTCCAGTTACTGAAATCCGGGCATAAAAAAAGCGGCGCTCAATGCGCCGCTTTTTTTGCGGGTAGAGTTACCAGCGGTTACCGCGCCAGTGATCGCCGCGTCCGCTATGGCGGTCATAGTCGCCACGACCCCGGTGATCGTCCCAACCACCGCGGCGATGGCCATCCCAGCGTCCACGATCATCGCCATGCCAGCGGCGGCTCTCGTAGTAACGCGGGGCCGGTTGGTAGTAACGAGGCGCCGAGTAATAACGTGGAGCCGGTTGGTAATAGCGTGGCGCTGGCTGGTAGTAACGCGGGGCCGAATAGTAGGTGCTGCCGCCGCTGTAATAAGTGCCACCGCTGTTGTAGTACGAAGGAGACTGGGAGGTGTAGACCTCTGAGGTGTAGTAGCCATCTCCGTAGGAATAAGGGACGCAACCGCCAATCGAAAAAAGCATCACGGCAAGCAGAAGAATTCGGCGATACATGGCGGCCTCCTGGACCGCGGGTAGCCACACCAGCGACGCTGGCAGGCGTCAGTCTTTTATTCGGTGACTGACGAGATATCTGACAGCGTTTTCTGAATCTGGTGCGTTTCAGTAACAACTTGAAACAAGTGATTCATGAAATCTTGTTCATCCGCAAACGCCGCCATTCAGCCGCTGATTAGTGGTGGCCGCCATGGTATCCACCACCGTGATAACCCCGCCCGTAACCCCCACGATACCCATAGCCGCCGTAGTAATAGCGGCCGCCACCGTAGTAGCGCGGGCCGTAATAGCCACCGTAGTAATAGGGCGAGTAGTAACCGGGATAGTAGTAAGGCGGGGAGTAAACGTCATAGCCGCCACCATAGTAATAACAACCGGACAGCCCAAGACCGAGCACTGCTCCCAGCAGCACCCGACGCAGCCATTTTGAAATACGCATGACGGCCTCCTGAAAGACCTGCGACAGCAGTCGGCACAGACCGGCTGACAAGAGTTTTGACTGGCAAACCGCAACCGAGTGCCAACTTCCAGCGCCCGTCGGATCAGCGGCGCAACAGGCTGCTCATTTCAGGCAAATATGCCGCAACCTTTTCCTCGTCACTGCCACTAGAATGCTGCCATCGGGCCACCGTCGACGGAAATGCCAATGCCGCTCAGATCTGCGTTTTACTCTCAACGTTCGCTGGTACTGACGCTGGTCGCCCTCCTCGGCGCAGGCTTCCTCGCCACCTCACTGCTCAGCTACTACGCCTCGCGGGCATCGATCCGCGACAACATCGTCAACACCGAACTGCCGCTGACATCCGACACGGTGTATTCGGAAATCCAGAAAGACCTCGTCAGACCGATCCTGATTTCCTCGATGATGTCCCGCGACACCTTCATGCGCGACTGGGTGGTGAACGGCGAAAAAGACAGCGACCAGATGACCCGCTATCTCGACGAGGTCATGACCCACTACGGCGCCTACACCGCGTTCTTCGTCTCCAACAGCACCCACACCTACTACCACGCCAAGGGAGTGCTCAAGCAGGTGAAAATCGACGAGCCGCGCGACGCCTGGTACTTCCGGGTGCGCGACATGAAGGATCCGTACGAGATCAACGTCGACCCGGACCTGGCCAACAAAGACAACATGACCTTCTTCATCAACTACAAGGTCTACGACTACAACGATCGCTTCATCGGCGCCGCCGGCGTCGGGCTGACCGTGGATGCGGTGATCAAGCTGATCGACAAGTACCAGCAGCGTTATCAACGCAGCGTTTACTTCGTCGACACCTTCGGCCGGCTGGTACTGACCGGCGCCGAGGGCGGGCCGGAAGGTGCGCGGGTCGGGAAAAGCCTGACCGACCTCGACAGTATGAAAGGTCTGGTCAGCCAATTACCCAAACCCCACAGCGGCAGCTACGAATATTCCGCCCACGGCCAGGGACATTTCCTCAACGTGCGGTTCATTCCGGAGCTGAACTGGTACCTGTTCGTCGACAAGCGCGAAGACGGCGCGCTCAGCGAAATCCGCCAGTCGCTGTACCTCAATCTGCTGATCTGCCTGCTGGTGACGCTGATCGTGCTGGCCCTGGTCAACCGGTTGATCCGGCGCTATCAGGAAAAAATCCAGGCCCAGGCCACCCTCGACAGCCTCACTGAACTACCCAACCGACGCGGCTTCGACCTGCTCGCCGTGCAAGCTCTGCACGAAGCCCACCGCGAGCCGAAACCATTGACGGCGTTACTGCTGGATCTCGATCACTTCAAGGTGTTGAACGACACCTACGGGCACATGGCCGGCGATCAGGTGCTGATCGGGTTCGCTCGGGACCTGCAAAGTTGTCTGCGGCATTCCGACATCGTCTGCCGTTGGGGCGGTGAGGAATTTATCGTTCTGCTGAAGGACACTGACGGTGAGACCGGTCAGAAGATTGCCGAGAAGATCCGCCAACACGTCGAACAGCAGGACTATGCCTACAACGGTCACACCCTGAATCTGACGGTCAGCATCGGCGCCACCACCCTGCAACGGGATGACACCTTGCACAGCCTGCTGTCCCGGGCCGATCATGCGATGTACCGGGCCAAACAGACCGGCCGTAACCGCACCTGCGTGGAAATGCATCAATCGACCTATGCCTGACGCTCTGAACAAACCTGACCTCTGCCCGGCCTGCGGCGCCCGCAACGACTGCACCCTGGCCGACCCGCGCACCGCCGACCGTGCCTGCTGGTGCTACGGCGTGAGCATCGACCCGGCGGTCCTCGAAGCCCTGCCGCCGGAACTGCGCGACCAATCCTGCCTGTGCCCGCGTTGCGCCCAGGTCGAGGCGCAACTGCAAGCGGCAAAACGACCGATCCCGTAAGATGCGCGCCCCGCTTCCTGCCGATTCCTGATCATGCGCGTCGACCGTTTCCTCAGTAACCTGCCCCGCTACAACCGCAAGCAGGTTCGCCTGTTGCTGGTGGAAAAGCGCGTGCGCGTTGACGGAAAAGTCGTCAGCGACCCTCACAGCGAAGTCCTGGAATTCAGCCGCGTCGAAGTCGACGACGAAGTGCTGCAAAGCGGCAAACCGGCGCGCTATTTCATGTTGTACAAACCGCAGGGCTGCGTCAGCGCCACACGGGACCCCGAGCATCCGACCGTGCTCGACCTGATCCACGAGCCGGACAAGGACGACCTGCACATCGCCGGGCGCCTGGACTTCAACACCACCGGCCTGATGCTGATCACCAACGACGGCAGCTGGTCGCGGCGCCTGACCCAGCCGCAGACCAAACTGCCGAAGGTCTATTACGTCGAGACCGAACAGGACATCGGCCCGGAATATGCGATCAAGTTCGCCGAGGGGATCTACTTCGCCTTCGAGGACCTGACCACCCAACCGGCGCAGCTGGAGCTGCTCGGCCCGCGAACGGCGCGACTGAGCATCGTCGAGGGACGCTACCACCAGGTGAAGCGCATGTTCGGCCACTTCAACAACAAAGTGCTGCGCCTGCACCGCGAATCCATGGGCCCGCTGCCGCTGGATCACGCGCTAAAACCGGGCGAGTACCGCGCCTTGCGCACCGAAGAGATTCATTTGTTCTAAGCAGCCGACCGCTCAGCAGAAGTTGTCGAACAATTTACCAACGGCACTTGCGCGATCCGGATCCCCCTGCTTGAATCAGGACGTCGGCCAAATTGTGACCGATGAGTCACACATAACTTCTAAGAAACCTTTTGCCGGTAGAGAGCCCTCAGGGCTCCGCCTCAGCCGGCAGATTGCCCGCCAATAACAATACCCGTCGACCTGCCGTAACGGATCGACATGGGCTCCAAAATTCCAGGCGTATGCCTACCTGTCACAAAGCTCGTGCAATCTCTATTTGCGCGCATACCCGCTTGCTTGCCAGGAGTCTTATGACATGAGGCCAGAAATCGCTGTGCTGGATATACAGGGTCAGTATCGGGTTTACACGGAGTTCTATCGCGCAGACGCCGCAGAAAAGACCATCATCCTGGTCAACGGCTCGATGGCCACGACTGCGTCGTTTGCACAAACCGTGAAAAATCTGCACCCGCAATTCAACGTGGTCTGCTACGACCAGCCCTACGCGGGCAAGTCGAAAGTCCACAACCGCCACGAGAAACATCTGACGAAAGAAGTCGAAGGTCTGATCCTGCTGGAGCTGATCGACCACTTCGCGGCCGAACATGTGCTGTCGTTTTCCTGGGGTGGCGCCGCGACCATGGTCGCCCTTGCGCACCAACCCCGGCGCATCGAAAAAGCCGTGATCAGTTCGTTCTCTCCGGTGGTCAACGCGCACATGCTCGATTACCTTGAGCGCGGCGTCGAATGCCTCGGTAAACGCGACGGCGACCGGGTTGGCCATTTGGTCAACAACACCATCGGCAAACACCTGCCGTCGCTGTTCAAGCGCTTCAACTATCGCCATGTCAGCAGCCTCGCCGAGCACGAATACGGGCAGATGCACTTTCACATCAGCAACGTGCTGCACAGTGATCGCCAGTGCTATTTGAACGCGGCGAAGAAAATCAACGTACCGGTGCTGTTCATGAACGGCGAATGGGACGAATACACCGCCGCCGAAGATGCGCGCCTGTTCGGCAACCATGTGGCGCAGAGTACCTTCACCACCCTGCAAGCCACCGGTCACTTCCTCGACATGGAACACAAGTCGGCCTGCCGGGACAGCCAGAACGCCCTGCTCGGTTTCCTGAAACCGGCGCAACAGGCCAGCCGAACGCGTTACCAGCTAGTCCAGGATCACCATGCATTGGCCATTTGAAACAGTGTCGTCGCGAGCAAGTCTGCGGGGCTGAGTTTTAGTCGTCCTCCAGCCCGCAGGCTTGCCCGCGATAGACCGATCCGGCTCTGATTCAGGCTTTTCCACTCGCCACACGCAAAGAAAACTTCAAATCCGTGGCCGAGTCTGGTACAAAGTCAGCCGCTCTGAGCGGGTGTCGTATAATGGCATTACTCCAGCTTCCCAAGCTGATAACGAGGGTTCGATTCCCTTCACCCGCTCCAATCGAATTTAAGTCCTGCGTCGTGGTTTGACGGGGGATTCGGAAACAGAAAAAACCGGCCTTGATGGCCGGTTTTTTTGTGCCTAGGATTTGGAGCGAATCCCCCCAATACGCCGGGGGCGGACATTACTTCGACTGCTTAACTCCATTTAACAGTGGGTTATCGCGCCAAAATCGGGATAAGCCACAAAATATTGGAGTTAGAACCTGCCTCAAAAATTTACTTTGGTCAGGGACCCACGTCTGTTCAGCCTTAACACCAACCCATTGGATTTCATGGAAACGGCCCGCAATACACTCCCAATCCTGCTGAAGTATCCCCGCCTAGACTCTTTCATGAACACCAGCTCCATCAAAGGATGATGACCGCTCGGTGGTTATAGTGTTGATCGAGAAAAAATCGTGGGTATAGTACCCACCAAGCACACCACAAGGAGGTGTTGTGAATAGCCGTTTTCTAATTGGCCAACTCGTCGCAGACTGTTGGTATCTGGTGCGGATCAAGGGTAGTCATCATCACTTCAAGCATCCGGCCAAACCTGGTCTGGTTACGGTGCCTCACCCGAAGAAAGATCTGCTCAAGAAAACGGCCATCAGTATTTTGCAGCAGGCGTTGCTTTGACTCGCTCGGTCAGCAGCGCCCAGGAGGACAACACATATGCTTTACCCGATCGCGATTTCAATGGGTGATGAAGGACATGCCTGGGGAGTGGAGGTGCCGGATATTCCGGGCTGCTTCTCCGCTGGAGATGATCTGGACGACGCAATGGCCATGGCCCGTGAAGCCATCGAAGGCCACTTCGAGATTCTGGCCGAAGACGGTTCACCGATCCCGCCCGCCAACAAGGTCACGCTGCATGCCGCCAATCCAAAATACGCGGGCTGCACATGGGCGTTGGTAGACATCGATGTAACCAAATACCTGGGCAAAGCTCAGAAACTCAACATCACTTTGCCGGGCTATCTACTCAACCGTATCGATGAATACGTGTTGCACCATCCGGAGGAAAAAAGCCGCTCCGGGTTCTTGGCTTCGGCGGCGCTCAAGGTGTTGCAGCAGGGTTGAACTGAATACTGAAAGCCGGTCTTGAAGACCGGTTTCTTGCTTCTACGAAAAACTGCGATTACAGATCCCCAACACTCCGCCTGTTCTCACCCTCGCCACGACCCGCTAGCATTTCCCCATTGCCCATCCCCCTCCCCCTGCGCGGCCATCGACGAATACGCGCCATCACCTTTCGAGGGATTCAAAACCGTGGCCTCCGAGCCACCCAAATCAAATCAAAAGAGCACCAAACCCATGACCCAGAACATCTACGACGACCCCGAATTTTTCCAGGGCTACAGCCAGATGAACCGCTCCATTGGCGGCCTCGATGCCGCACCGGAATGGCCGGCGCTGAAAGCCTTGTTGCCGTCCCTCCACGGTTTACAGGTAGTGGATCTGGGCTGCGGCTACGGTTGGTTCTGCCGCTGGGCCAGTGAACAGGGCGCAGCCGAGGTACTGGGGCTGGATGTCTCGGAGAAAATGCTCGAACGGGCGAAGGAAACCACATCAGCCACGAACATCCGCTACGAACGTGCCGACCTGGAACAGCTCGATTTGCCTACATGTACATTCGATCTGACCTATAGCTCGCTGGCGCTGCATTACATCAAGGATCTTTCGGGGCTGTTCGCCAAACTGCATGCGGCGCTTAAACCCGGTGGGCATTTTGTGTTTTCCATCGAGCACCCGATCTTCATGGCGCCGCGCAATCCGGGCTGGCTGATCGACGGCGAAGGCAACAAGCGCTGGCCGCTGGACAGCTATCAGATGGAAGGCGAGCGGGTGACCAACTGGCTGGCCGACGGCGTGATCAAGCAACATCGCACGGTCGGGACGCTGCTCAACGCGTTGATTGGCGCCGGGTTCACCATTCAACACGTCAATGAATGGGGCCCGAGCGATGCAGAAGTGGCCGCGCAACCGGCGCTCGCTGAAGAGCGGGAGCGACCAATGATGATGCTGGTCGCCGTACAGCGCTGACCGAAAAAGAAGGGGCCGATCAACTCGGCCCTTTTTCGTATCAACGTGTGGCGACAATGAACAACCGAGGGAACGGCAACAACACCGAACCATCCGCCAACGCCGGATAAGCCTTGGCAACCTCCACCAGATATTGCGCCAGATACTCCGCCCGCTCCGTTTCCGTCAGCGGACTGAGGAACGGAATCAAACCGCTGCCCTTGAACCATTCAACGACGCCTGAAGCCCCGCCCGCCAATTGATGGTGATACGTGGTGCGCCACACATCGATCCGCGCGCAATGCGGGCGCAGCATCGAGAAATAGGCACTGGCATCCGCCATTTCGGTCCGTTGCCCCGCCGCACCCGCCAGTTTGCTGGCCCACGGCCCATTGGCGGCCACTTCGCGCATCAACCGATGAGACGGCTCATTCAGGTTGTCCGGCATCTGGATCGCCAGACTGCCACCCGACGCCAACTTGCCTGCCAACGTCGGCAGCAACGTCCCGTGATCCGGCACCCACTGCAACACCGCGTTGGCGAAGATCACATCGAATGGCCCTTCATCGGCCCATTTATCAATGTCCGCCACCTCGAACTGCAACTGCGGCAGACGCTTGCGCGCGGCGGCGATCATGTCCGCCGAGCTGTCGAGCCCCTGCACTTTCGCCCCCGGAAAACGCTCCACCAGAAGCTCGGTCGAGTTGCCGGGACCACACCCGATATCAACCACGGAGCGCGCCTCGGGCGTGGGAATCGCCGCCAGCAAGTCTCGGGCCGGGCGGGTGCGTTCATCTTCAAAAGCGACGTATTGCTTGGCGGACCAGGTCATTGCGTTCTCCTGTCGGGGCATTCCAGCGGTTCGTTACGATATAGGCTGGGCAGCACTCAGCTCCAGACCGACAGATTGCAAACCCTGTCCGGCGTTTCGCTGCTTATCGCCAAATCGCTGGGAGTTATCACTAAATTGACCGTCCGTCGAACTGATTAAACGCAATTTTGACAGCCTGCAATACCTGCCTATAGTCAATTTGCGGCAATCGGAAGGAACCCGATCTATCAGTTGTCCTGCAGGGAGCAGGTCCGCTCATCTCTCGTGACCGATGGGTTCCGGCAGTAGTGTGCTCGCAACGGCCGAATGGCAAGCAACGTTGTCGTGCCTGAAACAAATATCAGGCAATCACTATGAACAAGGAGCTTTACCATGTCTCGAGTCACGGATGTGCTGGTCACGATCGACACCGAAACCATTCTGAAAAAGTATCCCGGCATCAGCAAAGACCCGAAAAACCCGACGCTGATCGACTGGCATCATGTGTACATGGTCACCAACCAGGACAACGTGGTCAGCGGCCAGGCCGGTGGTGAACTGGACCTGAAGGCACAGGTCGGCGATTTGATTCGCTGGCGTGAAACCAGCCTGTCGCAAAGCTTCGAAACCGCCGTGATCTTCTACAAATTCATCGGCAACCAGGGCGCCGACCTGATCTCCCCGCCCTCGCCGCGCAAGGCTACGGCCTGTGTTGCGGTGCCAAACACCAGCAATCCATCGGTGCCGAGCTGCCAGAAAGTCGATAACCACTACTGGTCGTCGGAGACCCTTTCGTGCGGTCGCGTGACCTATCACTTCCACTTCCTGATCGTTGACCGCAACTGCCAGATCATCGGCTGCTGCTCGTGGGATCCGTTCATTTCCATTCACAACTGACGTTGCTTCGGGCTCCTTGGCGACAAGGGGCCCGACGGATTCGCTACCGCCTCGGCCATACCAGGATGCACGGCCGGCCGAAGCGGTTGGCGTCTTGCGCCAACATCATGAAAGGAATCCATGATGACCTCCGAACCGATCCCCTCACCGTCTTCCGTCACCGAGAACGCGCACAATATTCTGTTGATCGTCGATGCCGAATCAATACGCGCGCGCTACCCGGCCCCCAGTCTGGATGCCAGTTCACCGACGAGCATCAGCGATGGATTCGTCTTTTTTGCTACAGATGACAGTCCTCAAAAAAAAGCAAAAAATGACAGCAATATAACTTTACCCATCGACATTGGTCGTATTGTCCATTTGCGCGGGAGAACCGTCAGCCTCATCGCCGAGTACAGCGTTGTGGTCTATGACATGACAATCGATACCAGCAACGTCCTTTCAGGGCTTCACCTGGAAGTTCACCCGAACCTCACCATTCCCGCTCCCAACCCCAGCGCTCCAACTGAACCCGTTAGCCAAAAGGCCCACGATCATTTCTGGGCGTGCACGACGAAGGCATCGGGCATGGCCAGACTCGAAATGAACTTCATGCTGGTCAATCAGCAATGTGAGGCCGTGGGGTATTTCAGGTGGACTGCAAACATAGAGGTGACGAACTAGTCGTAAAAAACCGGCCACTTGGGCCGGTTTTTTTCAGTCGTAGTAGCCGACTGTCGTGAGGCAACAAAGGGTTGTCAGTAGAATTTTCCCATCCCCACCGATGTCTGAATTTCAAGCTCCCCCCAACAAGGAACACAGCCATGAAATTCGCAAAGGTTTCGCAGACGCTGGCACTCTGGGCCGGCAGCCCCAAGACGTTCATGGGGGCTTTGATTCTGATTGGGTTGTGGGGGTTGAGCGGGCCGTTTTTTCATTTCAATGACACCTGGCAACTGATCATCAATACCTCGACCACGATCATCACGTTTCTGATGGTGTTTCTGATCCAGAACACCCAGAACCGCGACACCGACATCCTGCATTTGAAACTTGATGAGTTGCTGCGGGTAAACAAAGAGGCGCAGAACGCGATGCTCGGGCTGGAGTCGCTGGACCTCAAGCAACTGGAAGCCCTGCGCAGGCACTACCGCGCCATGGGTGAAGGTGAAGTGTTCGATCTTGAGGGGCTCGGCCACAAGAGCAAACCGAAACAGGACTTGAATGATTGTTGAGCAAAACAAAAAACGGCGCCTTGAGCGCCGTTTTTGTTTTAACCGACCTCAGCGGCTGGCCTGTAGAGCCCGGGCCATTTGCAGGTGGTTTTGCAGCTTCGGCAGGGTTTCGTCGGCGAAGGCTTTGATTTCTGGCACGTCGGTGGTCTGGGCTTCCTGCTGGATCTGTTCGATGGCCTCTTCCGTGGCTTTGACCTGACTGGCGGCGTAAGCCTGATCGAAGGTCGCGCCGTCCTTCACTTCCGGCATCAATGCCTTGGCCTTGTCGGCGACCTCTTCACGGGGGGCCACAGGCAAGTCCAGCTTCTTGGCAATTTTTGCCAAATGCTGGTTGGCGGTGGTGCGGTCGTTGATGACCACGATGGTGTAGTCCTTGACCTCTTTGGACTCGGACTTCTGGTGCGCCAGACGACTGGCCTCGATGTCGGCCATGCCTTTGGCCGAAGCTTCGTTGATGAAGTCGGCGGGCGACTGGGCGAACGCACTGCCGGCACACAGTCCCAGCAGGGTGACAAAACTGAAGTTGCGTACTCGGGTGGCCATCCGGTTCATGGTCGCGCCCTCCTTCTCTCGAAATTCAAGCGGGAGCTTTCGCCCCCGCCTCTCAATCAAAACAACCTTCGCCGACTACTTCGATTTCTGAGCAGGCTTGCGGCCCATGTCGGTTTTTGGCTCTTTGTCGACCGTCGTGGTGGTGGTTTTCCCACCTTTGCGACCGGCTTCAGACGCCTTGGTTCGATCGTTGGCGAAGTTTCCCGAGTTCGAGTTTCTTGAGTTAGGCATGATTCTCTACCTCTTGGTATTGATCGTAGGCGAGCTGCTGCCCGCCTAGATTGAGAATTTCCTGACCGCCAAAGGTTTAGAAAAGTTGCCGTTGTCGCGACGAACGGATGATGTCAGTCAGATATCCCGTGCCCGGTGATTCTGCCGTTTGGCGGCATACATGGCCTGGTCGGCGTGGCGGAACAGTTGTTGTTCTTCGCTGCCGTGCTCGGGATAACGGGCGACGCCGATGCTCGGTTCGATGTGCAGGTTGTGCCCGTCCAGACGCATCGGTTGCACCAGAATCTGTCGGATTTTTTCCGCCACGCTGTCGGCATCTTCGGCGGCGTGAACGCTGTGCAGCAGCACCACGAATTCATCGCCACCAATGCGCGCCACGGTGTCGGTGTCGCGCACGCAGCCCTTGAGACGGTTGGCCACAGTTTGCAGCAGCATGTCGCCAACGGCGTGGCCAAAGGTGTCGTTGACCTGTTTGAAGCGATCCAGATCGACATACAGCAGCGCCATGAACCCCGACTGCTCCCGCGCACCCGCAAGCGCAGCCTTGAGCCGATCACGCAGCAATTCGCGGTTGGGCAACTGGGTCAACTGATCGTATTGCGCCATTCGCCGCAGACGGGCGTGTAATTGCTGGCGCTCGATGGCCGTGGCGACCTGGGCGCAGACGTATTGCAGCAGTTCCTTGTCGCGCTCGGTGTAGCGCTCGCCGCCGGCCAGGCTTTTGACGATCAGCGCGCCAATGGTGCCGTTCTTCGAATTCAGAGGCACGCCGAGCCAGCACGGCGATTGCTGCCCCGCCACCAACGCTTCGAAACCCGGCGGTGCGTGCGGGCAATCCGGGGTCAGCAGGATCGGCTGGCCGCTGCGGATCACCTCGGCGCACAGCCGTCCGGTCACGGTGCCGGGCTGCTCCGGTTGCAACTCGTCATCGTCGACGTGATAGGGAAAGTTCAGCTGTGCGCAGTGTTCGTCGTACAGCGCCACGGAGAAATTCAGCGCCGGCAGCCACTCGCCAATGATCATGTGAATGCGCTTGAACAGCGCCAGCAGATCCTCCGCCGCATGCGCCGCTTCGGAGATCGCATACAACGCCG
This sequence comes from Pseudomonas sp. GW821-FHT02C04, assembly GCF_059421845.1. Taxonomy (NCBI): domain Bacteria; kingdom Pseudomonadati; phylum Pseudomonadota; class Gammaproteobacteria; order Pseudomonadales; family Pseudomonadaceae; genus Pseudomonas; species Pseudomonas sp. GW821-FHT02C04. Next base: position 370,247 of record NZ_JBWKVT010000003.1, read on the forward strand.
CCTGACGGGATTCGGCGAGTTTGCGCTCGGTGATATCCCGAGCCACGGCAATGCGCAGTTGATCGACTTCAGACCAGCGCGCCGACCACAGAATGTGCACGAGGCTGCCGTCCTTGCGCACGTAGCGGTTTTCGAAGTTGTGCTTGGGCTCGCCGCCCATGATGTCACTGGCGGCGGACAAGGTGCGTTCACGGTCGGCGGGATAGACGTAGTCGATCATCGACTGGCCGATCAGTTCGTCAGGCGTGTAGCCGAGAATCCGCTCGCAGGCTGCGCTGACAAAAACGAAACGACCCTGCTTGTCGACTGCGCACACGGCGTCCAGCAACAGATCGATATAACTCGCCAACGGTGCAGAATTTCGACTTTCCATGGTTCAGCGTGGGTGTCCGGACAATGCAGCACTGATCAACCGTCCCTGACCTCGACCTCGCATCCCAGCGATCACATTCAAGTCTTGTTCGGCATCAGCCCCGGTAGCGCATGCACCAGGGCGTTGATGGCGAAACCGATAAACATTACCCCGCACAACCGGGTGATGGCCAGTTCATGGCGCTGATACAGCGTACGCACCTGTCGGGCGCCGACAATGCCAATGAGAATAGCGTAGGCGAGCAATCCACCGAGGAAGCTCAAAGCGATCAGCATCGGCAGCATCGACCAGTTGAGCAGTTCGGCGCGGCTCGACAGCAGCGCGGTGAACGTCGCCACCGCCACCGGGTAGGCCTTGGGGTTGGTCAGGCCGAACAGGATGCCGTGCCAGAACGGCTGGCGCGCAGCGCCCTGTGGCTGATCGCCGTTACTGCGTTTGGCCCGTACGGCGCGCCAGCCAAGCCAGAACAGGTACAGACCGCTGAGTACGCCGAGTACATCGAACGCGGTACTGCCGATTTCCCGGGCGCCGACAATCGCGACCAACGCCGTGCTGCACCAGATCACATCGCCCAGCAGATGCCCGCACAGGAACCCCGCCCCGGCCCGCCGGCCCCGCGCAGCACCAATGCCGAACACCGCCAGCACACCCGGCCCCGGCGTGATGCCGTAGATGAAACCCGAGGCCAGCACGGCCATAAGCAACGATGGAGTCATGGAAAACCTGCAAGCGCCGGAAAACGTGGCCGCCAGTCTATCCCAGCGGTTTGTGAATATTCACGACTCGTTGAAAAAACGCATGCCTGCGTAGGGCTTTTGCCGACACGCGGCCAGTCGCGAGGCCAGATCGCCAACATGCGCTTCGAGCTTGTGGCCGTCCGGGTCAAGGAAGTAGAACGACGCACCTTCGCTGCGGTTGTCGCGCCATTCCCGCACGTTCGCGGCGCGAAGCTTTTGCACGAACCGTGGAAAGTCCGCGGCGTCGAGGCTGAAGGCGTAATGGGTGTAGTCGGCGGCGGGCTCGGGATTGCGCTTAGGATCGAGGGACAGGCACAACCACAGGCCCGGGAGCGACAGGTAGGCACCGGCGTCCCACGTGGCCTCGACCCGCAGATGCAGCACGTCGCGGTAGAACGCGAGGCTGCGATCCAGGTCGGTGACGGCGAGGGTCAGGTGGTTGAGGCCGGTGAGCATCGGATCAGTAACCTCTGAAGTCTTCGGGGATGGTGTATTGCTTGCCGTCGTAGGTCAGGGTGATCTGGGTTTTCTTCAGTGGGGAATCCTGGGAAACGCATTCCTTGCCGGATTTGACGGTTTTCATCGCCGTGCCGCTTGAAGTAATGATCAAGTCGGAATAACCGTTGTGGCTGGTCGGGCCGATTTCCACGGTTCGGCGAATTTGCTGCCCTTCACCCACACAGTTTTCCAGCCATTCACCGTTATTCTTGTAGACCACCAGGCCATCAAGTACCGGGCGCAGTTTATTACCCTCGCGTACATAGAGTGTCAGGTCGGTTTTTTCGTAGGGGATGGCACTTGAACTGTGCTCGAACTTCGAACGCAGACCAAAGGCACGGACATCCGGAGCCAGCCTGTAACGGGCCGTATCGATCACCAGGTCGTCGAACCGGATGGCATCAGTGTTGTAAGCCCCGGGTTTGGTGTAAGTGGCAATCGGCTTGGCGTTGGTGCTGTTCAGCACCGCCAGATCCAGATCAAACACACCCGCATCGTCACTTCCGGCGTCCGGTACATACGTGGACTTGAGGGCAATCACCTGCTCCTTGAATGCCGGCCATGGTTTGCAGCGCGAGAGCGATTGGTCGTCGTGATTCTTTGTCACGCAGGCCGGTTGCGCCTGAGCGGTGATCGCGAAAAAGCTGAGGGCGATGAAAAGTCGGGTCGGGGTGAGCATTGTTCTTCCTTGATAAAAGTCGCGTTGGTTCTGTATCACTCGATCGCCTGAAAACCTTTAGGCAAGACGTATGATTTTCCGTCGTAGTGAATTGTCGTCAACACCGGACTGCCGACACTGGTCTTGTCTTCACAATCATCGCCTTTGACGACATTGGTCGTCCCTGTCTGTCGGGTTTTGATGATCAGATCGGCATAACCATGGGAGCTGGTCTTGGCGATTTCTAGCGTTCTGGTTGTCTCATATCGCTCGCCGGTGCATTCACCGTCCCATTCGCCGCCGTACTGATAAACCACTAATCGCCGCAGGACGGGGCGCAACTTGGCGCCGTCTCTCACATAAAGAGAGAGATGCGTTTCTTCAAGCGGAATGAGGCGAGATCCGTTGGTGAACTGCACCCGGACTCCAAAAGCTCGAAGATCAGGGGCGAGCGTGTATCGAGCCGTATCGAGCGCAAGTTCCCGGAACGCTATGCCATCTGTTTTGAAGGCAGAAGCCTGGTGATGAGTTGCAATCGGATCCGTTTGGCCGTCTTTCAGAACAGACACATCCAAATTGTAGGAAGCGATCATCTCGGTATTTTCAGGTGCAGGGACGCGCTCCGATTTGGCGTTGATGATCAACCCGGGATAAGCCGGCCACTCCTTGCAAACAGAAAAATCCCGCTCGTTCGCCACCGGCGCAGGCACACAATCAGCCAACACCTGCCCCGCCATCAACGCGCCGCAAAGCGCCAGACACCCCATCACCCCAGACTTCACTGTCACGCCCCGCTCCTTGATGTTTTTCAGCCGCGCACTATCCCCTGCTCAATCCGCCGATTCAACCAGTTCAACGCCTGATCCCCACCCCGCCGCTTGTGCCACGCCGAGACAAAGGTGAACGGCGCGATCTCGAACGGCGGCGGCACGACGATCAGTGCCTCTTCATCAATATCGTTCAACGCCCGAGAGGCCACGGTCAGGATCAGATCCGTGCCGCTGATGAACTGCGGTGCAACGCTCCAATGCGGCAGGCTGATGGCGACGCGACGGCGTTCGCGCAGGGCGGTCAGGGTGCGTTCGATTTCCGGGGTGCCGCTGCCGCGCATTTCCAGCAGGACATGGGGACGGGAAAGATAAGTTGCCAGGTCGAGAACACCTCCGGCGGGTAGGCTCTGGCGATCCAGCAGGCAGACGTAGCGCTCCTCGAACAGCGGCGTGCTGTGTAATTCACCGGGGAGTTCCGGGAGCACACCGGCAGCGAGGTCGATGTCGCCGTTGAGCAAACCTTCGACCATCCCTTCGCGGCTGGCATGGCTGATTTGCAGGTCGATGCCCGGCGCTTCCGCGCGCAATGTACGAATCAGGCGAGGCAGGATGATCGCCGCGCCGTAGTCCGACATCGCAAGCCGAAAGGTCCGGCGCGCGCTGGCCGGATCAAAGGTGTTCGGCGCCAGCAGCGATTGCACCTGAGCCAAGGCCTCGGCCAGCGGCGCTACCAATTCAAGTGCCCGAGCGGTGGGCACTAGCCCCGAACCGGCCCGCACCAACAGCGGATCACCGAGCAAATCGCGTAAACGGGCCAGCGCATGGCTGACCGCCGGTTGGCTCAAGTGCAACCGCTCGGCGGCGCGGGTGACGTGCTGCTCGCTGAGCAAGGCGTCGAGGATCACCAGCAGGTTGAGGTCGATGCGCCGAAGATCATTCATCTGATGCATGTTCCTGATGACAAAACAGAATTTAAATCTGCGCGACGAATACCCTAGAGTCCAGCAAAACCTTGCTGGAGAACGATCATGAGTACGTTGCAGTGGGCCGGTCTGTTGTTGCTGGCGGTATTGGCCGGGGCGGTAGTGCCTTTTCAAAGTGCGATCAACACCAATCTGGCCCGGGGCCTGGGCCATCCGCTGTGGGCGACATTGGCGTCTTTGCTGGTCAGCGTGCTGGTGTTGTTGCCAGTGATTGCCGCGCTGCGACTACCGCTGCCATCGCTGGCGTTCATCGGCAAGGCGCCGCTGTGGATGTGGGCCGGTGGTGCGTTCGGGGTGTGTTTTGTGGCATTGGCGGTGATGCTGGTGCCGAAACTCGGGGCATCGGGGTTTGTCGCGCTCGCGTTGGCCGGACAAGTGCTGGCGTCGATGGCGCTGGACCACTTCGGGTTGTTCGGGCTGCTGGAGAAGCAACTCACATTGCCACGGGTATTCGGCGCGGTGCTGTTGATGGCGGGCGTGGTGTTGATCCAGTTCTCCCCGGCGCTGGAAAAGAGCGCCACCGCCGTCGGATAACAGGGCAAAGGTAAGCCCTTCACTCTAAGGGTTGTCGGGCATTTCATCGCCTTACAACCCGGCGAGGCATCGCCCTACAAGCAAAACTCCAACAGCCCTCAGCGCTATCGGATACAGCCGATTCTGAGCTTGCAAAGCCCTCTGTAAAGTCTGGCAACACACACAAATTGAAACACCCCATGGATTGCCATGCTCAAGGAGAGCTGCCTTTGAATCATCTGACGGATTCCCTCAACACCTTCTCCAACTATCGCAAAGTCATCGCTTTGGCAGACCACGACTGGGAGGCTGCCGAAGCCGGAAAAATCGCTGCTCTCAACGTCGAGGTCAAAGGCTGCAACCACTTGCTCGATCAACACGGGCGCCGGTTCCATCACTTTTGCACCACATCCTATCTGGGCCTCGACCATCACCCGGCCCTGCTTGAAGGTGCCATATCGGCGCTACGTGAAACCGGCACACTGCGCGTAGCCAACTCGAAAAATCGCTGCAAGCTGGCACTGCTCGATCAATACGAAAGCGAGCTGTCGCACTTGTTTGGCGCGGTGTGTCTGAGCAGTCTGTCCTGCAGCGCCGCGAGCGCCGGTATCCTGCCGCTGCTGGCCAGTGGCGTGTTCACGCACAACCGCCCGCCGGTGATGGTGTTCGATCGCCTGGCCCACTATTCGATGCATCACCTGAAAGCCAGTTGCGCCGATGAAACCCAGGTACTGACCTGCCCTCACAACGACATGGATTTTCTCGAATCGGTGTGCCAACGCCACACCACCGTCGCCTACATCGCCGACGGTGCCTACAGCATGGGTGGCGTCGCCAATCTGGACGGTCTGTTGTATCTGAAGGAACGCTATGGCCTGTTCCTGTATCTGGACGATTCCCACGCGTTGTCGGCGGTCGGCAGCAACGGTGCCGGTCTTGTGCGGCCAAGAATGCCGGCGCTGGAAGAGGATTGCCTGATCGTCGCTTCGCTGGCCAAATCGTTCGGCGCCAGCGGCGGTCTGGTGATGCTCGGCAATCAGCGCCAGAAAAAAATGATCCAGCGTTACGGCGGCCCGAGCAACTGGTCGCAAAGCCTTAATTGCGCGGCCATCGGTGCGGGCCTTGCCTCGATCCAGCTGCATCGCAGTGCAGAGCTGCGTGCATTGCAGGTTCGGCTCCAGGCCAATATTCGCTTGTTCGACAGCCTGTTGAGCACCGAACAGCACGGCAGCCCCATGGCCATTCGTTTGATCAACTGCGGCGAAGCCGCCCTGGCCACTCGAATTGCCATCGAACTGGCCGAACACGGCTTTTTCACCAGCGCGGTGTTTTTCCCGGTGGTGGCTCAAGGTAAAGCCGCGATCCGCGTTACTCTGCGTGCCGACATGGAAACCCCATTGATCCACCATTTCTGTGATCTGATCATCGAACTGTTACTGACTCACGGCGGCCATCGCGACCGCTGAACCTTCACGGACGACTCATGAACCCCAGCCTCATCCTGCTCATCACCTGCTCCACTGTGTTCCTCGCCCAACTGGGCATGAGTATCTACCTGCCGGCGTTGCCACAGATCGCCGGGCACTTGCAGGTCGATGCAACGCAGGTGGCCTGGGGCTTGTCGCTGTACCTGATCGGCATGGCGCTGCCGATGCTGCTCTGGGGCAGTCTGGCGCAGCGTATCGGTCGAAAACCGGTATTGCTGGCGGCGCTGGGGATTTATGGCCTCGCAAATCTGGCGCTGCCGCTGGGCTCGACACTGGAGTCGTTCCTGCTGATGCGACTGCTTCAGGGGATTGGCGCCAGCGGCATTTCGGTGATGGCGCGGGTGTTGATTCGTGACAGTTTCCAGGGTGATCTGCTGGCGAAAGCGCTGTCATGGATTTCGATTTCGTTCGTTGTCGCGCTCGGGATCGGGCAATACGCCGGCTCGCTCATTCAGGTGACGCTGGGCTGGCAGGCGATCTTCTATTTGCTGGGCGTGGTCAGTCTGATGATGGCCGCGATTGTCTCGCGCCTGAATTTTCCGGATCTTGTCGAGGCACCCGCAACCGCGTCGCCCTGGGCGGTCTACGGAAGGATTCTGACCTGTCGGGCGTTTCTTCTGCCGGCGCTCGCGGGCGGTCTGGGCTATGGCGTGATCATCGCGTTCAACAGCGCTGCGCCGTTGATTCTGCAAGGCCCGTTCAATTGGTCGACGACCGAATACGGACTGTTGGGCTGGCCGATCAGTGCGGCGTATTTTCTGGGGGCGCTGGCGGTCAATCGCTTTGTCTTGCGCACGGGTCAGCACCGGTTGATGACACTGGGGGTCGGGTTGGTGATGGCCGGCAGTGGGGTGATGCTGGCTGGCAGCCTGTTGGCCAGTTCGATGGCCTGGTTGCTTTGGCTGCCTTACTGCGTCGCCGTGTTCGGCCAGTCGCTGAATTATCCGATCAGCCTGTCACGGGCCAACGATGGAGCGCCGATTGCCGGCGCTTACGCGATGGCCCTGAGCGGTTTCATCCACCAGTTGATGGCCGCACTGATCGGCGCTGTGGCCAGCCTGTTCGCCAGTCCGCAAGCGTGGCCGCTGTCGCTGTTGTGTTGCGCTCTGGCGTTGGGCGCGGTGCTCTGCGTGAGGTTCGCGCCCGGTCGCCATCGCGCTTAAAACGCGCTGCGAAAAATCTCTTCGATCTGCCGTTGATCCGCCGCCCGAGGGTTGGTCAAACCGCAGGCGTCTTTCAGGGCGTTGGCGGCGAGTATCGGGATGTCGGTGCATTTGGCGCCGAGATCACGCAAGCCACCGGGGATATCGACGTCTTTGGCCAGGCAACGGATTGCGGCAATCGCGGCTTGCGCACCCTCCTCCGGGCTGAAACCACGAATGTCGGCGCCCATGGCATGGGCGACGGCGGTGAGGCGATCGGCGCAGACCAGCGCGTTGAACGTCTGCACATGTGGCAACAACACCGCGTTGCACACCCCGTGAGGCAAATCGTAGAAACCGCCCAACTGGTGCGCCATCGCATGCACGAAGCCAAGCGATGCATTGTTGAACGCCATGCCGGCGAGGAACTGCGCGTAGGCCATGTTTTCCCGCGCGGCGAGGTCGCTGCCGTCGCGAACCGCCAGGCGCAGGTTGTTGCTGATCAGGGTCATCGCCTTCAAGGCGCAAGCGTCGGTGATCGGGTTGGCGGCGGTGGAGACGTAGGCCTCGATCGCGTGGGTCAGTGCGTCCATGCCGGTGGCGGCGGTCAGGCCTTTCGGCATGGCGACCATCAGCGCCGGGTCGTTGACCGACAGCAGCGGCGTGACGTTACGGTCGACAATGGCCATTTTCACATGGCGGGTTTCATCGGTGATGATGCAGAAACGGGTCATCTCGCTGGCCGTGCCGGCGGTGGTGTTGATGGCGATCAGCGGCAACTGCGGCTTGGCCGATTGATCGACACCTTCGTAATCGCGGATCTGCCCGCCGTTGGTCGCGCACAGGGCGATGCCCTTGGCGCAGTCGTGGGGCGAGCCGCCGCCAAGGGACACCACGAAATCGCAGCGACTGTCCTTGAGCAGCGCCAGCCCGGCCTCGACATTGGCGATGCTCGGATTCGGCTTGGCGCCGTCGAAGATCACCGAATCGATGTCCTGCATCGCCAGTTTCTCGGCGATCATGGTCGCCACGCCAGCCTTGGCCAGCCCGGCGTCGGTGACGATCAGCGCTTTGCGGAAACCGTAGTTGCGAATCGCATTCATCGCTTCGTCGAGGCAGCCGCTGCCCATGATGTTTACTGCGGGAATGAAAAAGGTGCTGCTCATGGTGCGTCTCCTGACAGGGGCCGAATCGACTCCTGCGATTCGGCGGATGCATACAGGATCGACCGATCGGTCACGGCGGATGTTGATCTGGCTCAATGCCCGCTCGTGATAAAGTCGCCGCCCATCTGCCCCTTTGTTTTGAGACGTGCCCTGCAATGACCGATTTTCTGGATGTCGACGCCACACTCGAAGACTGGAACGCGTTGCGCGCCACCACCGACTTCCGTGGTTTGCTGGTGGGCAACGGCGCCAGCCGCGCGGTGTGGGACGATTTCGGCTACGACTCGCTGTTCGAAAGCGCCCGCACGGTGGAAGAAAAACCCCTGAGCCCGTCGGAACTGAGCGTGTTCGATGCGATGCAGACGCGCAGTTTCGAGCAAGTGCTCGGCGCGCTGAAAACCACCAGCCGGGTCAACAAGGCATTGGCTGTCAGCTCGGCCGCGCCGCGCAACCGCTACTACGCGATCAAGGAAGCGCTGATCAATGCCGTCCACGATTTGCACATTCCGTGGCGACTGGTCGAAGCGTCGACCCTGAGCATTCTGAACCGCGAACTGGCCAGTTACCGCACGGTGTTCACCACCAATTACGACCTGCTCAACTACTGGGCCCTGCAACACCAGGGCGAGGCCATCGACGACCTGTTCAACGGTCCCGACGCCAGTTTCGACTTGTGCGAAAGCCACACCGAAAAACCGCGTCTGCTGTACCTGCACGGTGGCCTGCATCTGGTGCGCAACCTGAACGGCAGCGCCCGCAAAATGACCGCTACCGAGGGCACGCTGCTGGGCAGCTTTGCGATCAACAACACGATCAAGACGCTCGATGATGTGCCGCTGTTCGTCAACGAAGGGCCGAGCGCGGACAAGCTCAAGACCATCCGCAGTTCCGATTACCTGTCGTTCTGCTACGACCAGCTACTCGCGCACGGCGACAGTCTGTGCATCTTCGGCCATGCCCTGGGCGAGCAGGACGATCACATCGTCCGCGCCCTGCGCCTGGCGAAACCGCAGACCGTGGCGATTTCGATCTATCCGCGCAGCGCGGCGTTCATCCAGCACCAGAAGCGCCACTACGCAAAAGTGTTCGAAGGCACAGGCGCCGAGTTGCGCTTCTTTGATTCGAAGAGCCATGCGCTGGGCCATCCGAAGCTGTCGGTACCGGTCGAGGTCTGATCACTCCTCGCTGCTGTGCACCACCACCAGCAACTGCGCCTGCACCTCGCCCACTGAGCGGATGCGATGGGGTTTCTGCGCATTGAAATGCAGCGCGTCGCCCCGCTCCAGCAGCACCCGTTCGTTCACGAAGTCCACTTCGACCCGGCCTTCGTGGACGAACAGGAACTCCTCGCCCAAGTGTTCCTTGAAGGTCTTGTCGGTGAATTCGCTCGGCGGATAGATGATGAACGGCAGCAGACTGCGCTCGCTGACCTGATGGGCCAGCACCGCATAACCCGGGCTGTGGTCGTTGGCCGCCAGTGACTGGCGCTCGTGGCTGCGCACCAGGCTGTAGCTATCGAGGCTGACGTTGTCTTCGGAGAACAATTCCTCGACCTTCACATTCAGCGCTTTCGCCAGTTTCAACGCGGCGGCAATCGACGGCGTGTTCAACCCGCGTTCGACTTTCGACAGATAACTCTTGGTCATGCCGGATTTCTCGGCCAGTGCCTCAAGGGTTACGCCAAGTTTTTTTCTCAATAATTTCAAACGGATAGACATGCGAAGCGATTAATCCAGCAAAGGAAAGACGATTTGTCCTTGCCAATGACACAAAGTGTCATATAGCCTCTTAAGTGTCATCCATGGCAACCACCACAGGACACGGATATGGCGAAGACATTAGCACTACCCAAAGACGAACTGGTCAAGCAAGCGCTGACCCAGATGCAAAAAAGCCTGGCGGATAATACGTGGACGGACCGGCAAAAGCTGGCCCTGACCTGCCGGATCCTCTTCGAGAACGGCCACGATTCGGGCCTCGCCGGGCAGATCACCGCCCGTGGCCCGCAGCCGGGCACTTACTACACTCAGCAACTGGGCCTGGGTTTCGATGAAATTACCGCGAGCAATCTGCTGCTGGTCAACGAAGACCTGGAAGTGCTCGAAGGCCACGGCATGGCCAACCCGGCCAACCGTTTCCACAGCTGGGTGTACCGCGCACGGCCGGACGTGAACTGCATCATCCACACCCATCCGACGCACATTGCCGCGCTGTCGATGCTCGAAGTACCGTTGCAGATTTCCCACATGGACCTGTGCCCGCTGTACGACGATTGCGCGTTCCTTGAAGGCTGGCCGGGTGTGCCGGTCGGTAACGAAGAAGGCGAATTGATTGCCGGCGCGTTGGGCGATAAACGGGCGATCCTGCTTTCCCACCACGGTCAACTGTCCACCGGCACGACCATCGAGGAAGCCTGTGTCATCGCGCAATTGATCGAGCGCGCCGCCAAACTGCAATTGCTGGCGATGGCCGCCGGGACGATCAAACCGATCATTCCCGAGCTGGGTCGCGAGGCCCATGACTGGGTGTCGAAACCCAAACGCCACGCTGCTGCCTTCAACTACTACGCCCGGCAGAACCTGCGTCAACACGCCGATTGCCTGAACTGAACAACTCATCCTTGCGGAGCACTCTCATGTCCAACATTCACGGCATCATCGGCTACACCATCACCCCGTTCGGCGCCAATGGCGAAGGTCTTGATTTGCCGGCCCTGGGTCGTTCGATCGATCGGCTGATCGACGGCGGCGTCCATGCCATCGCGCCGCTGGGCAGCACCGGCGAAGGCGCTTACCTAAGCGATGCGGAGTGGGACCAGGTCGCCGAATTCAGCATCAAGCACGTGGCCAAACGCGTGCCGACCGTGGTCAGCGTCTCCGACCTGACCACCGCCAAAGCCGTGCGTCGCGCCCGCTTTGCCGAAGCCCACGGCGCCGATGTGGTGATGGTGCTGCCGGCGTCCTACTGGAAGCTGACCGAGGCGGAAATCCTCGCCCATTACCGCGCCATCGGCGACAGCATCGGCGTGCCGATCATGCTCTACAACAACCCGGCCACCAGCGGCACCGACATGTCGGTGGAACTGATTCTGCGCATCGTCAACGGCGTGGAAAACGTGACCATGGTCAAGGAGAGCACCGGCGACATCCAGCGCATGCACAAGCTGCAACTGCTCGGCGAAGGCCAGGTGCCGTTCTACAACGGCTGCAATCCACTGGCGCTGGAAGCCTTTGCGGCCGGGGCCAAGGGCTGGTGCACGGCAGCACCGAACCTGATTCCGCAACTCAATCTGGATTTGTACGAGGCCACACTGGCGGGGGATCTGGGCAAGGCGCGGGAACTGTTCTACCGCCAGTTGCCGCTGCTGGATTTCATCCTCAAGGGCGGGTTGCCGGCGACGATCAAGGCCGGTCTGCGTGATACCGGGCTGGAAGTCGGTGATCCACGTTTGCCGGTATTTCCGTTGAGCGAGGCCGGGCGCAACCAGTTGCAGGCCATTCTCAAAACCCTGCGCTGATCTTCAAGCACTGCACAAAACCTGTGGGATCGGCACGCTGCCGGTCCCACAGTCTTTTGTGCCGGAGGTGAACTCAAAGCACCGGCAGGGTTTTGTCCTTGATCACCGTCGTCGGCCCGTTGGCCTTCACGGCGGCGATGCCTTTGGCGCACGCTGCCTCGGATGAATAGGACTCGCTGCTGCCGATGATCTGGTGATTGGCCGCCTTGAGGTTGAAATACGGATGGCCGTCCTTCGTCGATTTCTTCTCGTAACGCTCGTCCAGCGGGCTGTTGACCTGCACCGAGGCGATGCCGTTATCGGCGGCGCTGCGGGTGGTGTAAAGCTCGCTGGTCAGAATCGTTTCGGCATTCGCCGCTTTCAGCACGAACCTGAACTGGCCGTTGCTGCTTTTACTCAACTCGTACCATCCGGACATGTCGCTGCTCCTGTCGATTGAATCCCGGCAAGTAAAGACCGTTTCGACGGTTTAGCCACTCCGCACTGACAGGCGCGAATGCGAACATGACAAATGACAATCATTCTCATATCATCCGCGCCTTTCTGCACCCCAGCTTCGTCGAGAAGGATAGTCATGCCCCGCCTCACGCCCGATCCTCTGTCGGCCGATTCGTTTCGCCGGTTTTACGGGGACATCCTGCATTACCTGCGCAAACGCACGGACAATCCCAGTGACGCGGCGGACATGACCCAGGACGTGTTCACCCAATGGCTCGACTATCGCGACCGGGCCAAGGTCGAGCAACCGCGGGCCTTTCTGTTTCAAATGGCGCGCAACCTGCTGCGTGACCACTGGCGCCGCCAAAAGGTGCGGCACATCGTGCAGCCCACTCAAGACAACGATGCCGAACCACTGGCCGATGAGCATCACGATCCGATGGCGGCCGCGCAGCGCCAGCAACGGCTGGAGCAACTCAAAGCCGTGCTGGGCGAACTCTCGCCACGTCGGCGCGAGGCGCTTGTGCTGCACCGCTTCGAAGGCCTGAGTCAGGCGCAGATTGCCGAGCGCATGGGGATTTCGCTGAGCATGGTGGAAAAACACATCGCCTTCGCACTGCTGCATTGCAAGCAACGCCTGGATCACGACAACGGCATGGAGCAGCCAGAATGAACCGTTCTCACGACGTCACCGGGGAACTGCCCGACGACAGCATCGACGCTCAAGCCGCGGCCTGGTTTACCCGCAATCGTCAGGATCAGCAGCCCGCAGAGCGCCAGGCATTCGAGCAATGGCTGCGCGAGCCGGCGCACGCCAGCGCCTATCGGTCGTTTGAGGTGTTGTGGGCCGAGCTTGGTGAATTGCAGCAACTGAACCGGCCAACGCCACTGCCGGTACACCGCTCAAAGAACCGTTGGCGACCCGCGCTGGCGATGGCCGCCGCGCTGATTGTTGCGGTACTGGCTACGCCTCTGGGCACGTCACATGAGGTCTATCAGCAGCAGATTGCTGCCCACGCCAAAGGCCTGCGCACTTTCGAATTACCCGACGGCAGCACCTTGTCGGTGAATGCCAACACGCAACTGCGTGTCGACTTCGACAGCCACCAGCGCCGGCTCATTCTCGATCGCGGACAGTTCTACATCGACGTTGCGCCGGACAAGGAACGGCCGCTGTGGGTGCAGACCGGCGACGCCACGATCCGCGTGGTCGGCACCGGTTTTGATGTGCGGCGCAGCGAGCGGCAACTGGTGGTCAGCGTCGCCCACGGCCAGGTCGCGTTCACACCGGACAGCCGCGCGCCGCTGCTGCTCGGCGCACAGCAGCAGGTCGCGGTCGACCTGGCCAGCGGCACCCTGCAGCAACACAGTCTTGCAGCCAGCCAGGTAGCCGACTGGCGCACCGGGCATCTGTCCTTTCGCAACCGTGAACTGGCCAGTCTGGTGGATGAGCTGAACCTCTATCGCCCGCGTCCGGTGCTGCTGGCCAACGCAAAACTGGGGCAGATCAAGGTCTCCGGCAATCTCGACGTCGACGACCCGGACGCGCTGATCAACGCCCTGCCCGCTCTGGTTCCGGTGAAAACCGTCGCGCTGGCCGATGGCGGTATCCGTCTCGAAAACCGCTGACAAAACCTCACATGAGAATATTTTGCATTCGCATGTGAGGTTTTTTTTACCTGCCGCGTCTTCCTCCGGTCTGCGCTTCGTACGCAGGCCTTTCTGGCCTTTTCGCCGCCCTGGGGGATTCCATGTTTCGCGTGTTTTCGCCGTACCCGCTCACTTGCCTTCGACCGACCCTGCTCGCCACTTGCCTGGCGTTCAGCGTACAAGCCCATGCCGCTGACCTGAGCCTGCATTTGCCGGCGCAACCCTTGGCAACGTCGCTGAGTCAGGTCGCCCAACAGGCGAAGATCCAGTTGCTGTTCGATGAAGCGCAACTGCGCAACCTCAAGGCCCCGGCCCTCGACGGTGAATACAGCGCGGAAGCGGCGATTCGCACGTTGCTCGACAACAGCCAGTTCGGCCTGATCAAGGTCAACCAGACCTACGTCGTGCGCCCGGAAGAGCCGGTCACCAGCAGCGGTGACGGCATCCAGCTCGACGCCCTGAGCGTGATCGGCAGCGGTACCGAAGTCGACTCCAGCACCGTCGGCCGCTCGACCCTGACCCAGGCCGACATCGACCGCCGCCAGCCGAACAACATTCCCAGCCTGCTGGCGACCCTGCCTGGCGTGAGCATGGGCGGTTCGATGAAACCGGGCGGCCAGACCATCAACATCTGGGGCCTGGGCGATGCCGAAGACGTACCGTTGACCGTCGACGGCGCCACCAAAAGCGGTTTCGAGCGCTACCAGCAAGGGACGATTTTCATCGAGCCGGAGCTGATCAAACGCATTGAAGTGGAAAAAGGCCCGCACTCGATGCTCACCGGCAACGGCGGTTTCGGTGGCACCGTGCACATGGAAACCAAGGACGCCCCGGACCTGTTGCAGGAAGGTCGCAACAGCGGTGCGATGGTCAAGTACGGTTACGCCAGCAACGACCATCAGCAAACCTACACCGGTGCCGCGTTTGGCCGTACCGACGACGGTCGCGCCGATGCGTTGGTGTATCTGACCAAGCGCGATGGCGGCGACATGAAGCTGGCCGGCACCCCGCCCGATCCGGACAATCAGTACCCGATCAACCCTCGGCGCCTGCCCAACAGCGCGCTGGATCTGGACGGCCAACTGCTCAAGTTCAACCTGCACCTGAACGACGAGCACAGCGTCGGCCTGTCGTACTCGCGTTCGCAAAGCGAACGCTGGGCGCCGTTCTCGTCGGCCAGTTATCCGACCCCGCCGACCCGCGCCAACATCAAGCAATACGGCTACGAAAACGCCCTCAAGCGTTTCCTCGCCAACCGCGAGACCACCGACACCACGTGGTCGGCCAAGTATCAATACCAGCCGCTGGACAATCGCCTGATCGATTTCAAGCTGAGCTATTCCGAGTCCAACACCGATCAGACCGACGAGCGCGATGCCACGGCGTTCTTCCAGACGTCCACCGGCGGACGCAAGATGGACACCGCCTACAAGGACCGCATCGTCGAGGCGAGCAACATCAGCCTGTTCGAAACCGGCGTGCTGTCTCACGCGGTCACCGGCGGTGTGCAAATCCGCAAGCACAGCCGCGACACCGAAATGTGGATGCCGGGCAAGACCTACGAAGTGCCGAAGTACAACTACGGCTACTTCCAGCCGAGTTTCATGCCCCAGGGCAAGGTCGACACCAACAGCGTTTATCTGCAAGACGCGATCACACTGGACGATTTCACCCTGACCCCGTCCGTGCGCTACGACCATGTGCGCAATCGCGGCGAAGCCAACGACGCGCCTTACTACGACAACCCGGACCCGAGCTTCGGCCACGACTACAGCGACCGCACTTACACCGGTTGGTCGCCGCGTCTGTCGGCGTTCTGGCGGATGACCCCGGACGTCGGCTTCTTCGTCGACTACAGCAAGACCTGGCGCGCGCCGGTCATCGACGAGCAGTACGAAGTGCAGGGGCTGGGCAGCCGCACCGCCACCAGCGTGGATCTCGACCCGGAACGCATCACCGGTTGGCGTGCCGGTAATATCAGCCACTTCGCCAACGTGTTCACCGACCACGACAACGTGCAGGTCCGCACCACGCTGTTCCGCAACAAGATCGACGACGAGATCTTCAAGGCCACCGGCATCGGCTGCGAGAACCAGGCCATCAAGGGCGGCAGCATCGCCTCGGACTGCAAAGGCTCCGGCCCCATGGGCAACTACCGCAACATCGGCGGGCTGACCATCAAGGGCTTTGAAGTCGAAAGCTTCTATGACTCGACGTACCTGTTCGGTTCGCTGTCCTACTCGTGGATGACCGGCAAGCACGAAGGTGCCTACACCAATCCATGGGGACCGGACGTCTGGGTGCGGGACGTTCCACCGAGCAAATGGATTGCCGTGCTCGGCGTGAAGATTCCGAGCTGGGATGCCCAGGTCGGCTGGCAAGGAGAGTTCGTGCGCCAGACCGATCGCCTGCCGAGCGACAAGTACGGCTCGAGCAAAAACACCCTGGGTGACGTGTTCTACGACCAGTACGCCAACGACCGCTACAACGTGCAGGGTCTGTTCGCCAAATGGAAACCGCAGCAGCCGTACCTCAAGGGCACCGAGGTCAACCTCACCGTCGACAACCTGTTCAACGAGGATTACCGCCCGGCGCTGAGCGGTGATCGGGCTTACAGTCAGGGACGCAATGCCAAGGTCAGCGTGACACGGTTCTTCTGATCCGTCCGGGCTTGCCCATCGCGAACACGCTCGCGATGGGCCTCTCGTTCACAGGGTGATTTTGGTTCCGAGCAACCCGAGGAAACCGGCCAGCCAGTTCGGATGCGCCGGCCAGGCCGGGGCGGTAGCCAGATTGCCCTGGACGTGGCCCTCGGTCACCGGAATATCGATGTAGGTGCCACCGGCCAGCCGCACTTCCGGGGCACAGGCCGGATAGGCGCTGCACTCGCGGCCTTCAAGAATCCCCGCCGCCGCCAGCAGTTGCGCACCATGACAGACACCAGCAATCGGCTTGCCGGCCTTGTCGAAGGCTCGCACCAGTTCCAGGACTTTTTCGTTCAGCCGCAGGTATTCCGGCGCACGGCCACCGGGTACCAGCAATGCGTCGTAGTCTTTGGCATCGACCTTGGCGAAATCGAAGTTCAGGGCAAACTGGTGACCGGGTTTCTCGCTGTAGGTCTGGTCCCCTTCAAAGTCATGGATCGCGGTGCGCACGGTCTTGCCGGCGGACTTGTCCGGGCACACGGCGTGCACGGTGTGACCGACCATTTGCAGGGCCTGGAACGGCACCATCACTTCGTAGTCTTCGACATAATCGCCGACCAGCATCAGAATTTTTTTCGCGGCCATGGGCAGGACTCCTCTGGTAAATGCACAGGAGTATTCAAAGTAGTCCAAGGTTCGCGATGGCGTCCGCAAACTGTATGGATAACTCTGCGCCTGACTGTAACAGCACGATGCGCAAGGTTTGTGGCTAGATGAAGCCACCTCCCTGCCACCTTCTAATCGGGTTGCCCTCATGTCTTCGCGCGAAAACACCGGCATGGCCCTCGGCCTGCTCGGCGTGGTGATTTTCAGCCTCACCCTGCCCTTCACCCGTATCGTGGTGCAGGAACTTCACCCTCTGCTCAACGGCCTCGGCCGTGCGTTGTTCGCGGCGATTCCAGCGGCATTACTGTTGTTGTGGCGACGGGAAAAGTGGCCAACCTGGCAACAGGTCAAAGGCCTGAGCCTGGTGATCGCCGGGGTGATTCTCGGATTCCCGGTGCTCTCCGCATGGGCCATGCAGACCTTGCCGGCATCCCACGGTGCGCTGGTCAACGGTTTGCAGCCGCTGTGCGTGGCGCTGTACGCCGCGTGGCTGTCCCATGAGCGTCCGTCGAAAGCCTTCTGGGCCTGCGCCGCGTTGGGCAGTGCGCTGGTGCTGGGTTATGCGTTGTACACCGGCGCCGGCAGCATTCAGGCCGGGGATTTGCTGATGCTCGGCGCGATTGCGGTGGGCGGTCTGGGTTATGCCGAGGGCGGACGGCTGGCCCGGGAGATGGGCGGCTGGCAGGTGATCTGCTGGGCGCTGGTGCTGTCGACGCCGCTGCTGATCGGCCCGGTGCTGTATCTGGCGTTCCAGCATCAAGGCGCGGTGTCGACGAAAACCTGGTGGGCCTTCGGTTACGTCGCGCTGTTTTCGCAGTTCCTGGGTTTCTTCGCCTGGTACGCCGGGCTGGCCATGGGCGGCATTGCCCGGGTCAGTCAGATCCAGTTGTTGCAGATCTTCTTCACCATCGCGTTTTCCGCGCTGTTCTTCGGCGAACACGTGGAGCCGATCACCTGGCTGTTCGCCTGCGGGGTGATCGCGACAGTGATGCTCGGGCGCAAGACGGCGGTGCGCCCGGCTCAACCGGGCACGTTACCGGCCGGAGTTCAGCTCAAGCCTTGAGCGGCAGCAGGCCATCGGCGAGCAGCAGCGTTTCGAGGCAGTGCTCGCTGATCTGGTAGAACGCCTTGAGCTCCTGAATCTTCACCAGCAACTGGGCCGGGTCCACCGGCTCGGCGCGCTTCACGGCGAGGATCATCTTGTTCTTGTTGGTGTGGTCCAGGGAGATGAACTCGAACACTTTGGTCTCGTAACCGCAGGCTTCAAGGAACAGCGCACGCAGACTGTCGGTGACCATTTCCGCCTGCTGCCCCAGATGCAGGCCGTATTGCAGCATCGGCTTGAGCAGCGCCGGACTCTGGATCTGCAAGCGGATCTGTTTGTGGCAGCACGGCGAGCACATGATGATCGATGCGCCTGAGCGGATGCCGGTGTGGATCGCATAGTCGGTGGCAATGTCGCAGGCATGCAAAGCAATCATCACTTCCAGCTCGCTCGGCGCCACGCTGCGTACATCACCGCATTTGAACACCAGCCCTGGGTGATCGAGCTTCTGCGCGGCGGTGTTGCACAGATTGACCATTTCTTCGCGCAACTCGACGCCGGTGACTTCGCCCTCGGCCTTTAACGTGTTGCGCAAATAGTCATGGATGGCGAACGTCAGGTAACCCTTGCCTGAACCGAAATCCGCCACCCGCACCGGTTTGTCCAGAGCCAGCGGCGACGAGGTCAGCGCATGGCTGAAGACTTCGATGAACTTGTTGATCTGCTTCCACTTGCGCGACATCGCCGGAATCAGCTCGTGTTGCGCGTTGGTGACGCCCAGATCCTTGAGGAACGGTCGGTTCAGATCGAGGAAGCGGTTCTTCTCACGGTTATGCTCGGCGGACGGCACTTCGCGCAATTGCTGGGGTTTGCTCATGAACAGCGAGCTTTTGCCCTTTTTGCTGTATTCGAGCTGGGCTTCGTCAGTCAGCGTGAGCAAATGCGCATTTTTGAACGCGGCCGGCAACAGCCCGGCAATCGTCGTCACCGCCTCGTCCAGCGGCAGGTTCTTGGTGATGTCGCGGGTCTTGTAGCGATAAACGAACGACAGGCACGGCTGCGCCTTGACCGTCACCGGTTTGATAATGATCCGCTGCAGGTCCGCTTCTTCGCCGACGTACTTGGCCAGCACCAGTTTGATGAAGCCGTTCTGTTCGAGGCTGGCTTGCAGCAGCTCGATGAACTGGGCGTGGTGATCGGGCGCCGGTTTGGCAGATGGGGCGGTAACGGACATGGGAAAAAGCGGCCTCGGACGGGCAAATCGGGAATGGCCGCTAGTTTAGGGGGGATGGCGTTCAAGGGCACGGCTAATTTCCCGAACGGCTTATCCCAGCACCACCAACCGATTCGGCAACTCATTCCTCACCTGCGTCACCGGCACATGCACCTTGAGCAACTCGCCGCACGCCTCGATGCAGGTGACAAATCCCTGCAACGTCTGCCCCTGCCGCACCTGCTCGGTAAACACCGCGACAATCGAATCCCAGCTCTTGTTGTCCAGTTTTCTGGAAATCCCTTCATCTACCAGGATCTCCACATACCGCTCGGCCTCGCAGACAAAAATCAGCATGCCGGTGCTGCCTACCGTGTGATGCAGGTTCTGTTCGAGAAACTGCCGCCGCGCCAGGTTCGAGGCACGCCAGTGGCGGACGTGGCGCGGAATCAGATGGGTGGTGACCTTGGGCAAACGAAACACCAGGCACAGCACGACAAAACTGACCCACTGCACCAGCAGCAGACTGTGCATCGTCAGCCAGCCGGTCAGGTAATGCACGATACCCGGCACCACCAGCGCCAGCAGGCTGGCCCACAGCAGCGGGATGTACGCGTAGTCGTCGGCGCGGGCCGCCAGCACCGTCACCAGTTCGGCGTCGGTGTCGCGCTCGACCCGGGCGATGGCCTCGGCGACCTTGCGTTGTTCGTGTTCAGTCAGTAATGCCATGTCGTGAAGTGCCTGCTCATTATTGTTATCACCAGCCGCCGGAGGACCCGCCCCCGCCGAAACTGCCACCGCCGCCGCTGAAGCCCCCGCCTCCACCGCCGCCGCCAAAACCACCGCCACCAAAGCCGCCCCCTCCTCCGGAGCCGCCCCGGCCGGCGGGAAGGATACCGAGCATCTGGCAGATAAAAACAGTCAGGATGAACAACATCACCAGAAATACGAACAACGCCGGGTGCCGCGAGACGAAATCATCCGACGGATCGCCGGCCGATTCATACACCGTGGAAGGTTCGTCCAGCGGATTGCCGCCCAGCACCACCAGCATTGCCGCCACGCCGTCACTGATGCCCTTGCTGTAATTACCGGACTTGAACGACGGCGTGATCACCTGATGGATGATCACCGAACTCTGGGCATCAGTCAGGCGATCCTCCAGCCCGTAGCCGACTTCGATGCGCAATTTGCGCTCGTCCCGGGCGACGATCAACAGTGCGCCGTTGTTCTTGTCCTTCTGGCCGATGCCCCAATGCCGGCCCAGTTCAACGCCGTAGTCCTCGATGGTAGTGCCTTGCAGGTTCGGCAACGTCACGACCACCAACTGCTCGCCAGTCGCCTGTTCGTGGGCCTGTAATTGCTGGTTCAGTTGCGCGCGCACCGAGGGTTCGATCATCTGTGCGTCGTCCACCACCCGCCCGGTCAGCGCCGGAAAGGTCAACTCGGCCCGGGCGCTGACGGCGAACAGCCACAGCATCAGCACCAGGCCCATCCTCAACACGCGCATGGGCATCTCCGGCTCAGAACTTCACTTCCGGGGCCTTGTCCGCGCCGGGGCTGGTGGCTTCGAAGGTCTCGCGGATCGGCAGGTCGCTGTACATCACGCTGTGCCACAGGCGACCGGGAAAGGTACGGATCTCGGTGTTGTATTTCTGCACCGCCAGGATGAAATCCCGGCGGGCCACGGCGATACGGTTTTCCGTGCCCTCGAGTTGCGATTGCAGGGCGAGGAAGTTCTGGTTGGCCTTCAGGTCCGGATAACGTTCGGACACCACCATCAAGCGGCTCAAGGCACCGGTCAGCTGATCCTGAGCCTGCTGGAACTGCTTGAGCTTTTCCGGGTTGTCGAGGGTGCTGGCATCGACCTGGATCGACGTCGCCTTGGCCCGGGCCTCAATGACGGCGGTCAGGGTTTCTTCCTCGTGCTTGGCATAACCCTTCACGGTTTCCACCAGATTGGGGATCAGGTCGGCGCGGCGCTGATACTGGTTTTGCACCTGGCCCCAGGCGGCCTTGGCCTGTTCGTCGAGGGTGGGGATGTTGTTGATGCCGCAGGCGGTCAACAGCGTGGCCAGCACCAGCAAGGTGGCGACCTGCAAACGCGAGCGGTAGACAGGACTGACATTCATCGGACGGGTGCTCCCTTGCACATTTCATGAATAATGACTCGCGAAACATTCTCAGCCGGCGGTTGGGGCATAATCGCCCGCGCCACTGGATTGCGGCGGGCCGATGGGCTAAAAAGAGGCCCTGCGCGATCACGTCGTCGAAACTGACGATGTACATTCGGCTGTCGTTTTCTGAATCAGCACCCGAACAACAATAGTCGCTCCCTAAATTTTGGCTGGCCGGCATTGCAACGCCGTTTAGGCCCTTGAGAAAACTATTCATGAAGAAGCTGTGTTTGCTGGGCCTGTTCGTCAGCCTGGCCAGTCATCAAGTACTGGCCGCCACGACCCCGGTACCCCTGGAAAACAAGGATGCGTTCATCAGTAACCTGATGAAACAAATGACCCTCGACGAGAAGATCGGCCAGTTGCGCCTGATCAGCATCGGCCCGGAGATGCCGCGCGAACTGATCCGCAAAGAGATCGCCGCCGGCAACATCGGTGGCACGTTCAACTCGATCACCCGCCCGGAAAACCGTCCGATGCAGGACGCTGCCATGCGCAGCCGCCTGAAGATCCCGATGTTTTTCGCGTACGACGTGATCCACGGTCACCGTACGATTTTCCCGATTCCATTGGCCCTCGCATCAAGCTGGGACATGGACGCCATCGGCCAGTCCGGGCGCGTTGCCGCCAAAGAGGCCGCAGCCGACAGCCTCGACATCACCTTCGCGCCGATGGTCGATATTTCCCGCGACCCGCGCTGGGGCCGCAGCTCCGAAGGTTTCGGTGAAGACACCTACCTGACCTCGCGCATTGCCAAAGTCATGGTCAAGGCCTATCAGGGCAACACGCCGAGCGCGGCCGACAGCATCATGGCCAGCGTCAAGCACTTCGCCCTGTACGGCGCGGTCGAGGGTGGTCGCGACTACAACACCGTCGACATGAGCCCGGTGAAGATGTACCAGGACTACCTTCCGCCGTACCGCGCCGCGATTGATGCCGGCGCCGGTGGCGTGATGGTCGCGCTGAACTCGATCAACGGTATCCCGGCCACCGCCAACACCTGGCTGATGAACGACCTGTTGCGCAAGGAATGGGGCTTCAAGGGCCTGGCGGTCAGCGACCACGGCGCGATCTTCGAGCTGATCAAGCACGGCGTGGCAGCAGACGGTCGCGAAGCGGCGAAGCTGGCGATCAAGGCCGGCATCGACATGAGCATGAACGACACTCTGTACGGCAAAGAACTGCCGGGGCTGCTCAAGTCCGGTGAAATCGAACAGAAAGACATCGACAACGCCGTGCGTGAAGTCCTCGGGGCCAAGTACGACATGGGCCTGTTCAAGGACCCGTACCTGCGCATCGGCAAGGCAGAAGACGATCCGGCCGACACCTACGCCGACAGCCGCCTGCACCGCGCCGACGCCCGCGACGTCGCCCGTCGCAGCCTGGTACTGCTGAAGAACCAGAACGAAACCCTGCCGCTGAAGAAATCCGCCAAAGTCGCCCTGGTCGGTCCGCTGGCCAAGGCCCCGATCGACATGATGGGTAGCTGGGCCGCCGCCGGTCGTCCGGCGCAATCGGTCACCCTGTTCGATGGCATGAGCAGCGTGATCGGCGACAAGTCGAACCTGATCTATGCCCGTGGCGCCAACATCACCAGCGACAAGAAGGTCCTCGACTACCTGAACTTCCTCAACTTCGATGCGCCGGAAGTGGTCGATGACCCGCGCCCGGCCAACGTGCTGATCGACGAAGCGGTGAAAGCCGCCAAGGACGCTGACGTAATCGTTGCGGCCGTGGGCGAATCCCGTGGCATGTCCCACGAATCGTCGAGCCGTACCGACCTGAACATCCCGGAAAACCAGCGTGAGCTGATCCGCGCCCTGAAAGCCACCGGCAAGCCGTTGGTGCTGGTGCTGATGAACGGCCGTCCGCTGACGATCCTTCAGGAAAAGGAACAGGCTGACGCGATTCTGGAAACCTGGTTCAGCGGCACCGAGGGCGGCAACGCCATCGCCGACGTGCTGTTCGGCGACTACAACCCGTCGGGCAAACTGCCGGTAACCTTCCCGCGCTCCGTGGGACAGATCCCGACCTACTACAACCACCTGAGCATTGGCCGGCCGTTCACGCCGGGCAAACCGGGCAACTACACCTCGCAGTATTTCGATGACACCACCGGGCCGCTGTTCCCGTTCGGTTTCGGCCTGAGCTACACCGATTTCAGCCTGAGCGACATGGCGCTGTCGTCGACCACCCTGAACACCACCGGCAAGCTCGACGCCAGCGTCACGGTGAAAAACACCGGCAAGCGTGACGGCGAAACCGTGGTGCAGCTGTACATCCAGGACGTCACCGGTTCGATGATCCGTCCGGTCAAGGAGCTGAAGAACTTCCAGAAGATCATGCTCAAGGCCGGCGAGCAGAAAGTCGTGCACTTCACCATCACCGAAGATGACCTGAAGTTCTACAACGCCCAGCTCAAGTACGCGGCAGAGCCTGGCAAGTTCAACGTGCAGATCGGCCTGGATTCCCAGGACGTGACGCAGCAGAGCTTTGAATTGTTGTAATCCCGCGCCCAGATCGTTCCCACGCTCTGCGTGGGAACGATCAATCGGGGGTTGGCGACTATCCGCGTCTGTCCAGCAAGTTGACCACCACCCGATCCACCCATCCCCAGATCCGCTGTTTCACTCGCCGCCACAACGGCCGGCGCTGCCATTCCTCCAGACTCACCTGCTGACTCAGGCCGAAGTCTTTCTCGAAACTCGCCACCACCGCTGCCGTCAGTGACGGATCCAGCGCTTCCAGATTCGCCTCAAGGTTGAAGCGCAAATTCCAGTGGTCGAAATTGCATGAGCCGATGCTCACCCAATCGTCCACCAGCACCATTTTCAGGTGCAGGAAACACGGCTGATATTCGAAGATCTTCACCCCGGCCTTGAGCAGGCGCGGGTAATAGCGATGCCCGGCGTAACGCACCGAGGGATGATCGGTACGCGGCCCGGTCAGCAGCAGGCGCACATCGAGGCCACGGGCGGCGGCTTTGCGCAGGGAGCGGCGGATTTTCCAGGTCGGCAGAAAATACGGCGTCGCCAGCCAGATGCGCTTCTGGCCACTGTTCAAGGCGCGGAACAGCGATTGCAGAATGTCGCGATGCTGGCGGGCGTCGGCGTAGGCCACGCGGCCCATGCCCTCGCCGGTGTCGGGCACGCGCGGCAAACGCGGCAGGCCGAAATTCGCATGGGGTTTCCAGGCGCGGCGATGGCGGTTGGCGATCCATTGGCGGTCGAACAGCAATTGCCAGTCGAGCACCAAGGGGCCCGTGATCTGCACCATCACTTCGTGCCATTCGCTGGTGTCGTGGCCCGGCGTCCAGAATTCATCGGTCACCCCGGTGCCGCCGACCACTGCCAGACGCTGATCGACCAGCAACAGCTTGCGGTGATCGCGATAGAAATTGCCGACCCAGCGCCGCCAATTCAGGCGATTGTAGAAACGCAGCTCGACACCGGCGAGGGTCAGGCGCTGACGCAAGGTCAGGGTGAAGGCGAGGCTGCCGTAATCATCGAACAGGCAACGCACCCGCACGCCCCGCTCGGCTGCCAGCACCAGCGCCTGAACCACGGTTTCGGCACAGGCGCCGGCCTCCACCAGGTACAGCTCCAGTTCGATCTGCTCCCGGGCGCGGGCGATTTCCTCAAGCATGCGCGGGAAGAATTGCGGGCCGTCAATCAACAACTCGAAGCGGTTGCCGTCACGCCACGGGAACACTGCGCCGCGCATGTCAGCGCGCCGTGAAGATCAGCACCGCACCCACCGGCACCGACAGACTGATGGCCGACAGACCGGCCATGTTGCGCAAGCTTTCCAGCCCTGGCAGCAGATCGAAATCCTCGGCGCTGATCACCAGCGGCTCCAGCGTCACCACTTGAAAGCGTCGGTCATCAAGCCGAGTGGCGAGCAGTTCAGCGGGGTATTCATGCTGTTTGCCGTGCAGGTTGACGGTCAGTGGCAGGCGCAACTCAAGTTGCGCGCCGGGGGCCAGATCGTTGATCGGGCGCAGGTCGATTTGCGTGGTGATGGTCGCTTCAGGGAATTGCTCGATCTGGAACAGTTCCTTGCGCATGCGTTCGTCGCGCAGCGGGATGCCGCTGTTGATCGAGTCCAGCTCGACCTCGACTTCGGCGCGGCCATCTGGATCGACCTTGCCGTGCAGCACCAGAAAGCGCTGCACTTCGGACACGTTGGCGTTTTTCGTGCTGACGAACGACAGCCGCGATGACTCGCCGTCCAGATACCAGTTGGCCTGGGCCGGCAGCGCAGCGGCGCCCAGCAGCAGGCCGGCGAAGGCGTTGCACAGAGAACGGTTGAACATTGAAGACTCGTGGGGTCGATAAACCTGCACGAACCTTAACTGGCCGTGGCGCTATTGCAAACTGTCAGTCTGTGCAAAGGCTCAGACCAACGCCTGCTGCACCTCGCCAATGGTCGCCGCAAGGCTGTTGAGGTGCAGGCTCAGCACCCGCTCCACCGGCGCCTGATCCATCGGCCAATGCAGCGCCATGCTGCCGACCAATCGCCCTTGCGCACGGATCGGCAACGCCACCGCACGAATCAGGAACGGCAGGCGCACCGGGTATTCCCAATAGCCTTCGGTGCGCTGGCCGAAGCCCTGATGCAAGGCTTGCTCGGTGGCCTGGAACACACCGTCATCCGCCAACTGTTCGCGCTCGGCCAGACGCCGCACGTCCTGGCTGTCGAGTTCTCCCAGACAGGCGCGGCCCATCGCCGAATGAAACAGGCTGGCGTGATGACCGACGATCTGGCAGTTGTTCGGATAGCGCTTGCGCAACACCTGTGGAATCGCGCTTTCCATCACTTCAACCCGCTCACCGTCAAAGCACGACAGATCCGCCACCAGCCCGGTGCGTTCGCTGAGTTCGAGCAGCATCGGGGCGGCGCTTTCCACCAGATGGCGTTTGAAGCGTTGCTGACGATCACCGAACAGCCGTTTGGCGCACAACCGGTAGCGACGGTCGCTGAGGCCGCGATAGATCCAGCCCTGCTCCTGCAAGGTCGCGAGCATCCGCGACACCGTGGCCTTGGGCAGGGCCGTCAGATAGTGCAATTCCTCGAGCCCCAACGCCTGATGCTCGCCGAGCAATTCAACGATGGCCAGCGCCCGTTCGACCGAGCGCACGCTGCCGGTGTCTGCCTTGCTGCCCATGTGTTCGACCTCCATGGATGCGGATGAAAGATCACTTCGTGCAGCAAGATGCGGGCCGCTCAGGCCGATTGCAGACATGCCGGCGGTCGCCGCTCGACCCAGCGCGTCAGTTGCTCATGAGCATAGGCCAGTTGCAGGACAGCCCGATCCGCCTGGGCCGGGCCGATGATTTGCAGGCCCATCGGCAACCCGGCCGGGTTGAAACCCACCGGCACGCTGATGCTCGGCAACCCCGCCAGTGTCGGGCCGATCACCACTTCCATCCAGCGATGATAGGTGTCCATGGTCTGCCCGCCGACGACTCGCGGCCACGGTTGCTGTGCATCAAAAGGGAACACCTGGGCGGTGGGCAACAGCAGGAAATCGTAACGCTCGAACAACTCGCTCACCGCGCGATACCAATCGCTGCGCGCGACCGACGCCTGATAGAGCTCGGCAGCGGTCAGACGCAAACCGCCCTCGATTTCCCACTGCGCTTCGGGTTTGAGCAGCGCCCGTTTTTGCGGGTCGGCATACGCCGCGCCGAGGCTGCCCTGCACCAGAAAATGCCGATGCGTGAGCCAGGTCTGCCACAAGCGCTCCATGGAAAACTCCGGCTGACAGGCTTCGACGTGGCAACCCAATGCACTGAAATCCGCCAGCGCCGATTCGCACAGGCTCAACACGCCATCGTCCATCGGCAGATAGCCGTTGTAATCACCGAGCCAGCCGAGGCGCAGGTCGCTGCAGTCCTGTTGCAGATCCAGCCCGAAATCCCGTGGTTCATCGGCCAGCGACAGCGGCACCCGCGCATCGTAGCCAGCCTGGGTCGAGAGCAGCCGTGCAACATCGGTGACCGTGCGCCCCATCGGCCCTTCGGTAGCCAGTTGCTGGACGAACACTTCCGGCGCTGGCCCATGGGGCACGCGGCCCTGGGACGGGCGGAAGCCGAACACGTTGTTGAACGCCGCCGGGTTGCGCAGCGAGCCCATCATGTCGCTGCCATCGGCCACCGGCAGCAGGCGCAGGGCCAGCGCCACCGCCGCCCCGCCGCTGCTGCCGCCGGCAATCAGGCTCGGATCGTAGGCGTTGGTGGTGGTGCCGAACACGCTGTTGTAGGTCTGCGAGCCGAGGCCGAACTCCGGGACGTTGCTCTTGCCGATGATGATCGCCCCGCAGTCGCGAACCCGCGCCACGCTGATCGCATCGTGCTGCGGCACTTGCTCGGCGAACAGCGGCGAACCCAGGGTGGTGCGCAACCCGGCGGTGGCCGCCAGGTCCTTGATCGCCTGGGGCATGCCGTGCATCCAGCCCCGGGATTCGCCGCGATCCAGCTGTCGGTCGCACTCATCGGCTTCGCGCAACAGCACGTCCTGCGGACGCAGCGACACCAGCGCGTTGACCGCCGGATTGAAGTGTTCGATGTGCGTCAGGTAGGCCTGCATCACTTCGCGGCACGACACCTTGCGGGCATGGATCGCCCGGGACAGCGCATCGGCGTCGAGGGCGACAATCGGATCAATGGCTAACGGACTCACGGTTTCACTCCCAGGTTGAGCGCAACGGGTTTCTTCGCACGCGGGGCCTCCTGCAAACAGTAAGTACCGAGCAGGGTCAGCAGGCAAGCGAACAACACATAGAACGACGGCGCCACCGGGGTGTTCAGAACTTTGCTCAGCCAGGTGACGATCAGCGGCGCGAAACCACCGAACACCATCACCGCCACGTTGTAGGCCACCGACACCCCGGTCGAGCGCACTTCAATCGGGAACTGCTCGGCCAGCGCTGTCGGGGCCGGGCCGAAGAACCCGTCAATCGCCGTGCACAACAGCAGTTGCATCACCAGTAAACGCTCGATCGAAGGCGCCGCCGCGACCCACACATAGAGCGGATAGACCATGACGAAAAATGCCAGGGTGAAGGCCATCAGCACCGGCCGCCGACCGAGGCGATCCGACAGGGCACCGGACAGCGGAATCACCACGGTCATCAGCCCCACCGCGAGCATCTGCACCAGCAGCACCTGATCCAGCGGCAGGCCGAGGTTCTTGTGGGCGAAGGTCGGCATGTTCACCAGCACCACGTAGAACGACACCGTAGCGCCGCAGGCCAGGCCCATCGATACCAGCAGGCTGCGGCGATGTTCACGCAGCACCTGCCACAGGCCGGGGGCGGCGCCTTTGGCTTTCTTGCGCGCTTCGAGAAATTCTTCCGGTTCTTCCATGTGCTTGCGAATCCACAAGCCCACCGGGCCGATCAACAGGCCGAGCACGAACGGAATCCGCCAGCCCCAACTGTCCAGCGCCTCGGGGGAAAACAGGTGCGTGACCAGCGCCACCATCGCCGCGCCGCTGAACACCGCCAGGCATTGCCCAACCAGTTGCCACGAACCGTACAAGCCTTTGCGATGGGCCGGCGCGCTCTCCACCAGAAACGCCGTGGCGCTGGCGTATTCACCGCCCGTGGCAAAACCCTGAAGCATCCGCGCTACCACGATCAGCAACGGCGCGCCCATGCCGATGGCGGCGTAGTTCGGCGCGAACGCTATCAGGGCGATGGACACGGTCATCAGGCGGATGATCATCTGCATCGCAGCCTTGCGACCTTTTCGGTCGGAGTAGATGCCGAGCAGGATGCCGCCCACCGGGCGCATGAAAAAGCCGACGCCGAAAGTCGCCAGCGCCATCAGCAGCGAGGCGTAGTCGTCGTCGGACGGGAAAAATTGCCGGGCGATGATGCTCGCCAGAAAGCCGTAAACGATGAAGTCGTACCATTCCAGGGCGTTGCCGATGACGGCGGCGACCACTTGCCGGGTGCGTGAAACGCCGGAGTTCGAAGGCTGCATGGGGATTCTCCAGAAGCTGTTGGTTGACCACGCAGGCACGTGCGCACCTGCGTTCCAGCGGCAGCAAAAAGTGAAGAAATCAGGCCGGCTTGAGCCAGCTCTCAGTGAGCGCGCCCCAATACGCCGCGCCGGTCAGCAGAATGTCGTCGTTAAAATCGTAGGCCGGGTTATGCACCATCGGCCGCGCCACGCCGTTGCCGATGAACAGGTAGGCGCCGGGGCAGCGCTGGAGCATCCAGGCGAAGTCTTCGCTGCCCATCAGTTTCGGTGTGTTGCCATCGACGGCGTCGGCGCCGACCAGTTCGACGCCGACCTGACGGGCGAACTCGGTTTCGGCAGCGTGGTTGACCAGTACCGGGTAGGCCGGGCGGTGTTCGATGGTTGAAGTGCAGCCGAAGCTTTCGGCCTGGGCCTCGATGATCGAGCGCACGCGGTCCAGTGTCTGAACGCGGACTTCGGCGTTCAGCGCACGCAGGCTCAGGCGCAGGATCGCCTGTTGCGGAATCACGTTGGCGGCCTCGCCGGCCTGCAATGCGCCGACCGTCACCACCGCTGCCTGCTGCGCATCGATGTTGCGCGCGACCACGGTTTGCAAAGCCATCACCACACTGGCAGCAGCGACCAGCGGATCCACCGCCAGATGCGGCATCGATCCGTGGCCGCCGACGCCTTCGATGGTCACCGTGAGCAGATCCTGCGAAGCCATCATCGGCCCTTCGCGAAAGCCCAGGTGCCCCGCCGGCAGGCCCGGCATGTTGTGCATGCCGAACAGCGCGTCGCACGGGAAGCGTTCGAGCAGGCCATCGGCGAGCATCGCTTCGGCCCCGCCCTGCCCCTCTTCGGCGGGCTGGAAAATCAACGTCAGCGTGCCGTCGAACTGACGGGTCGCCGCCAGATAACGCGCCGCACCGAGCAGCATCGCGGTGTGCCCGTCATGCCCGCAGGCGTGCATGCAGCCCTGATGACGACTGCTGTAGGCGACGCCGGTGTTCTCGATGATCGGCAGCGCATCCATGTCGGCCCGCAGCCCGAGTTTGCGTGAACTGCTGCCGTTGCGCAGCACACCGACCACACCGGTCTTGCCGACGCCAATGTGGACGTCATAACCCCACTCTTCGAGCGAGCGGGCGACCAGCGCCGAGGTGCGGCTTTCCTCGAAACCGAGTTCAGGGTGAGCGTGAATGTCCTGGCGGGTGGCGTGCAGGTCGCTGGCCACGTCGTTGAGCCAGGCCAGAATGTGCTGATGTCGGGGCATGACGGTTCTCCTCGCGCGGGTGTTCCCGGTCTTGTTGTTCGGTGTTTTTTCACGACACATGAACGGCAGGTCGTGCTCACCGCCAGATAACCGCGAGACACGCGAGAGGACAATCGAATGTGGTTCCACAGGGTGGAACCGGATCAGGGTTGCAGGCGACAGCCCTGGCGCTCGCCTTGCCACCGGGCGCTGTTGCTGCGCCCCATGCCGCTGGCGGTAACTAGTTTTTGCGTTCGGTCATCGGTCAGTTCGCTGGGCAACCACTGCTTCACGTAGCCCCGGCAATATTCGGCGTCGTTGTTCATCACATAGCGGCACGAACAATATTCCTTGGCGGTGTAGGCGCTGATGATGTCCGGGAAGGCCCACAGATTCTCGCGTTCGTGCCAGCCCCAGCCCAGCAGCACGATCAGCAACACCAGCAGAATGCGTCTGAACAGTTTCATGGCCGCACCGCCCCGAGCACACGCTTGAGCAATTCGTTGTGGCGATAGCTGCCGTCGCGGTCATCGCCGTAGCGCACGATCACCAGTTTTTCGCTCGGGATCACGTACAGCGCCTGGCCCCAATGGCCGAGGGCGGCGAAGGTGTCGGGGGGGGCGTCGGGCCACGGAGAAGCGGCGCCGTCCGCCGGGCGATTGAGCCACCAGTGGCCGCCGGGCACGGCTTCGTCCTGATTAGCCTTGTAGCCGGCGAAGGGTTGGCGGTTGAAAGCGATCCAATCCTTGGGCAACAGCTGCCGGTCGTTCCAGCGTCCGTCTCGCGCCATCAACAGGCCGACTCGCGCCAGATCCCGGGCCGTCAAATAAGCGTATGAAGACGCGACAAAGGTGCCCGTGGCATCGGTTTCCCAGGTGGCATGGCGGATGCCCAAGGGATCGAAAAGCGCTGTCCATGGATAGTCCGGATACCGCTGCGGGCCGACGATGGTTTTCAGCGCCGCTGCCAACAGATTGCTGTCGCCGCTGGAATAACGAAACGCCTGACCCGCTGGTGCGTAGCTGTCGTGGTCGGCGGTGAAGGCGGCCATGTCGCGGTGACCGCGGGTGTAGAGCATCGCCACCACCGAGGACTTCAGCGGGGCGTACTCGTAATCTTCCTGCCAGTCGATGCCCGAGGCCCAGTGCAGCAGATCCTGGATCGTGATGGCCGGGTGTTTTTCCAGCACCGGGTAAAACTTCACGACGGGATCATCGAGCTTGAACAAGCCTTCGCCGTACGCCACGCCGAACACCGTGGCCATCAGGCTTTTGCTGATCGACCAGGTCAGGTGCGGGGTGTCGGCGGTGGTCGCGGCGGCATAACGTTCGTAAATGAGCTGGCCGTCACGGATCACCAGCAAGGCGTCGGTGCGGATGCCCTGGCGGGTGTTGTCATCGCGGGTCGGGAAGGCGTAGGCCTCCATTGCATCGACGGCCGGGCCGATGAGTTTCGGGCCGCTCGGCCACTGCTCGCCCGGCCATTGTTCGGCCTGAACCGTGAAGCTGATCAGCAGCAGAAACAGGGACAGGCCTTTGAACATGGTGAGGGCTCTGGGGATGAACCTGACAAGACTAGCCGGCGTTCATGACAGATGTGTTTTGGCTTGCCGCCAACGCCTTGGCCAGACGCTTGGCCCGCGCGCCCGCGGCCAGTTGCATGACCGATTGATCGCGCTGCCACATCGTCGCCCACTCGGAATTGCCGTCGAGCAGGGCCTGATCGACTTCCGCTTTGAGCCCGTCGAACTGTGCAAACAAGCCACCGAGCAACACATGCCCGGCAGGATTGTTCGGTGGCTGCCGACTGACTTCCGCGCACCCGGCCAACAGCGCCAGCAAGCGCAATTGCAGCGGCTGAGGCCAGCCGCTGTCCTGACCGACGCCGTACAGCCACGCGGTCATCGCGCTGAGCACATAGACATCTTCAAGGCTGCGGAACGGTTTGACATAGGCATCCCAACCGTCCCCGGCGAGCAGTTCGCACAGAGCCTCGTCGAGGTACAAGCGGCCATGACTGATATCCGGCATCAATGGCAACGCCGGGAGTTTTTCCACGCGCACGCCGGATTCGCCGGGGTACACCACCGCCAGGCTCAGGCGCGGCGATTCGCCGGGTTGCTCACTGCGCGCGGCGATCAGCAGCCAGTCCGCCGCATCGCCGGCGGTGACGAAATCCTTTTGCCCGCTAAGGCGCAGATCCGTGAGCCGGGTCTGCATGTCCGCCGGTCGCAGGCTGCGCTGTTCGGTCGCACACAAAGCACCCAGGCTCGGCGGCGCACTCGGCCAGAGCATGCGCAACGCGGCCTGATAGCCCACCAGGAACGCCAGCCCAGGCGTCGCCATCCGCCGCCCTCCCGCCACCGCCAGTTCGAACGGCGTGACGCTGCCCAGTTGATGCAGCAGCGTGGCGAAACCCTCCGCCAGATCGGCAACGGCGGGCAGGCGTTCGCGACATTCAAGCAGGGTCGACCAGGTCATCAGAGGCTCCTCGTGGGCTGTCATATAAGCATCACCAAACATTCATGGCGATGACACCGGGGCTACATAGCCTGACTTTGCACAACACGGCTGCATAAAGAAAGTCGATCGGCTGTAACCCACGACGGGTTAAAGGCCCGTACGGAGATTCAAATGACTCAGATCGCCCGCATCAGCGACACCGGCAATGAACGCCGTCTGCAAGCCGAACGCCTGATCGGCGCCGAGGCCTTGCAGCAAGCCCAGGCCTTGCGTTTCAACGTGTTCAGCGGCGAGTTCAACGCCAAGCTGAAAGGCGCGGAACTGGGTCTGGACATGGATGACTATGATGTTCACTGCAGCCACATCGGCGTGCGTGACCTGAACACCGGCCGCCTGGTGGCGACCACCCGTTTGCTTGATCACACCGCCGCCAGCAGCCTGGGCAAGTTCTACAGCGAAGAAGAATTCAGCCTGCACGGCCTCGCCGGTCTGCAAGGCCCGATCCTCGAAATCGGCCGCACCTGCGTCGACCCGGCCTACCGCAACGGCGGCACCATCGCCGTGCTCTGGGGCGAACTGGCCGAAGTCCTCAATCAGGGCGGCTACAGCTACCTGATGGGTTGCGCGAGCATCCCGATGCAGGACGGCGGCGTACAGGCCCACGCGATCATGCAGCGCCTGCGCGAACGTTATCTGTGCACCGAACACCTGCGCGCCGAGCCGAAGAATCCACTGCCAACCCTGGATATTCCGTCGAACGTGATCGCCGAAATGCCACCGCTGCTCAAGGCTTACATGCGCCTGGGCGCGAAGATCTGCGGCGAGCCGTGCTGGGACGAAGACTTCCAGGTCGCCGACGTGTTCATCCTGCTCAAGCGCGACGAACTCTGCCCGCGCTACGCCAAGCACTTCAAGGCGGCCGTGTGATGAGCCGGCTGCGGGTGTACGCGCGGATCGCGCGGGTGCTGCTGGTGGTGACGCTGGGCTTGAGCATGGCCAGTGTCTTCGGGGTTTTCGAGCGATTGGGTCTGGCCCATTCGATGCAACGCCGGCAGCGCTGGTCGCGGTTTTTCATGGCGCGCCTGAGCAATGCCCTGCCCTTTCGCGTGACCGTGCATGGTGAGCTGCCGAAGCAGCCGATGCTGTGGGTCAGCAACCATGTGTCGTGGACTGACATTCCGCTGCTCGGGATGCTCACGCCGCTGTCGTTTCTGTCCAAGGCCGAAGTGCGCACCTGGCCGGTGGCCGGTTGGCTGGCGGCGAAGGCCGGCAGCCTGTTCATCCGTCGCGGTTCGGGCGACAGCCAGTTGATCCGCAAGCAGATGACCCGTCACCTGCAAACCGATCATCCTCTGCTGATGTTCCCGGAAGGCACCACCACGGATGGCCGTTCGCTGCGTACCTTTCATGGTCGTCTGCTGTCGGCGGCGATTGATTCGGAAGTGAAGCTGCAACCGGTGGCGATCCGTTATCTGCGCAATGGCGAGATTGATTCGCTGGCGCCGTTCATTGGTGACGATGATCTGCTGTCGCACCTGATGCGCCTGTTCAGCAACGATTGCGGCGATGTGGAAGTTCATCTGCTCAAGCCGATTGCCTGTCAGGGCCGGGAACGCGCTGCACTGGCTTACGAAGCCCAGCAAGCGGTGCAGAAAGCGTTGTTCGGCGAGGTGGCCAAACCGGCCGAACCGCGTCGTGCAGGCGAGCTGATCGCTGCCTGATCGTCATCCTCTACCTACAGCTGCCGGCCTGCGAAGTCCTGCAGCTGTGGGTAGAACAGGCGAAAGTCGTCACTGAGCGGTTCATACAGACGCCGCAACTCCTGCATCGCCCCCGCCAATTCTTCAGGCTTGCTCAGGCGCCGGGAAATCCCGCGCAGCACCTGGTCCAGCACTTCGAATTCCCGATACGAACCCAACCAGTCATTGGCCACCATGTGCGGGGCGATCTTCGCCAGACGCTCGGGCAATTGCCGCTCGCTGGACAACACGCGGTAAACGTCCGTGGTGAATTGCCCCAGTGGTCGGTCGGCGTACAGCGCCCAGTCCCGGGCCAGGCAATGGTCGAAAAACACGTCGAGGACGATGCCAGCGTAACGACGACGGGTCGTGGAAAACCGCGCCAGTGAGGCATCCACCAACGGGTGGCGATCGGTGAAGACATCGATCTGACGATGCAAGGCAATCGCCGCTTCGATCTCCGGATCGAACTGCCCTTGCAGCCGCCCTTTGACGAAATCGCCATACAGACTGCCGAGCCATTGACCAGGACGCTGGCCACCGAGGTGCAAATGTGCGAGATAGTTCATGGGCGCAGCTTAGCACCGCGCCCGCGTTTGTTTACACCTCACATATCGTTATAACCCGATATACCGATTTATGCGGTCGTCAGATCGAATTCATATTGGTATATCGCGAAATACCGATTTAAAGTTCGCCTCATCGCGATATAGCGCTACACACATCACGAGCAACCAGCCATGAACATTGACCTCGACGAAATAATAAAAGCCCTGGCACACCCAGTACGGCGAGACATCCTCAACTGGCTGAAAGACCCGAAAGCCCAGTTTCCGGAACAGATCCACAACCACGAGTACGGCATCTGCGCCGGGCAGATCGATCAACGCTGCGGCCTGTCGCAATCGACCGTCTCCGCCCACCTGGCCACCCTGCAACGGGCCGGGCTGATCAGCAGCCAGAAGGCCGGGCAGTGGCACTTTTTCAAACGCAACGAGGACGTGATCCAGGCGTTCCTCAGCACCCTCAGTAAAGAGCTCTGACCCTTAACGTCAGCCAGCCGAAAAGGACTAAATGATGCCCCTCTCGCTCCTCATACTCGCCCTGAGCGCCTTCGCCATCGGCACCACGGAATTCGTCATCATGGGCCTGTTGCCCGATGTGGCGGCCGACCTCGGTGTGTCGATTCCCGGCGCCGGCTGGCTGGTGACCGGCTACGCCCTGGGCGTGGCGATTGGTGCACCGTTCATGGCGATGGCCACCGCAAAACTGCCGCGCAAGGCTGCACTGGTCGCGTTGATGGGCATCTTCATTATCGGCAACCTGCTCTGCGCCATCGCCACTGACTACGAGGTGCTGATGTTCGCCCGAGTCGTCACCGCCCTCTGCCACGGTGCGTTCTTCGGCATCGGCTCGGTGGTCGCGGCCAACCTGGTGGCGCCGAACAAACGCGCTTCGGCGGTGGCCCTGATGTTCACCGGCCTGACCCTGGCCAACGTGCTGGGCGTGCCACTGGGCACCGCGCTTGGTCAGGAAGCCGGCTGGCGCTCGACCTTCTGGGCAGTGACCGTGATCGGTGTGATTGCGCTGATCGGCCTGATCCGCTTCCTGCCGGCCAAGCGTGACGAAGAAAAACTCGACATGCGCGCCGAACTGGCCGCGCTTAAAGGAGCCGGGATCTGGCTGTCCTTGAGCATGACCGCGCTGTTCGCCGCTTCGGTATTCACCCTGTTCACTTATGTCGCGCCGCTGCTGGGCGATGTCACCGGCGTCTCGCCCCGTGGCGTGACCTGGACCCTGATGTTGATCGGCCTGGGCCTGACCGTCGGCAACATCATCGGCGGCAAGATGGCCGACAAAGGCCTGGCCGCGACGCTGATCGGCGTGTTCATCGCCATGGCCGTGACCTCCACCGTCCTGACCTGGACCAGCGTCGCGCTGATCCCGACCGAGATCACCCTGTTCCTCTGGGCCACCGCGTGTTTCGCCGCCGTGCCTGCCCTGCAGGTGAACGTCGTGACCTACGGCCGGGCCGCACCGAACCTGGTGTCGACCCTGAACATCGGCGCCTTCAACGTCGGCAACGCTCTGGGCGCCTGGGTCGGCGGCAGCGTCATCGCCCACGGCTACGGCCTGACCAGCGTACCTCTCGCCGCTGCGGCGCTCGCGATCCTGGCACTGCTGGTAACCCTGATCACATTCCGCCGGAACGGTAATCCCGAGCTGGCCACCGCTAACTGATTCACTCACTTACCTCACGAGGGTTGTATCTCATGGCAACAATTTTCGATCCGATCAAACTGGGCGACCTCGAGCTGTCCAACCGCATCATCATGGCGCCGCTGACCCGCTGCCGCGCCGACGAAGGCCGCGTACCGAACGCGCTGATGGCCGAGTACTACGTACAACGCGCCTCCGCCGGCCTGATCCTCAGCGAAGCCACGTCGGTGACCCCGATGGGCGTCGGCTACCCGGACACCCCGGGCATCTGGTCCAACGATCAGGTGCGCGGCTGGACCAACGTGACCAAGGCTGTTCACGCTGCCGGCGGCAAGATCGTCCTGCAACTGTGGCACGTCGGCCGGGTTTCGCACCCGTCGTACCTGAACGGTGAAGCGCCGGTTGCGCCAAGCGCCATCCAGCCTAAAGGCCACGTCAGCCTGGTTCGCCCACTGGCCGATTTCCCGACGCCACGCGCGCTGGAAACCGCTGAGATCGCCGACATCGTCGACGCCTACCGCGTCGGCGCGGAAAACGCCAAGGCTGCCGGTTTCGACGGCGTGGAAATCCACGGCGCCAACGGTTATCTGCTCGACCAGTTCCTGCAAAGCAGCACCAACCAGCGCACCGACAACTACGGCGGCTCCCTGGAAAACCGTGCCCGCCTGCTGCTGGAAGTGACCGACGCCGCCATCGAAGTCTGGGGCGCCGGCCGTGTCGGTGTGCACCTGGCACCACGCGCCGACTCCCATGACATGGGCGACGACAATCTGGCCGAAACCTTCACCTACGTCGCCCGTGAACTGGGCAAGCGTGGCATCGCCTTCATCTGCTCCCGCGAGAAAGAAGGCGCCGACAGCCTCGGCCCGCAACTGAAAGAAGCCTTCGGCGGCGCTTACATCGCCAACGAACGCTTCACCAAGGACAGCGCCAACGCGTGGCTGGCCGAGGGCAAGGCTGACGCTGTGGCATTCGGTGTGCCGTTCATCGCCAACCCGGACCTGCCAGCCCGTTTGAAAGCCGATGCGCCGCTGAACCAACCGCACCCGGAAACCTTCTACGGCAAAGGTGCAGTCGGCTACCTCGACTACCCGACGCTGTAAGCCACACCGCAGAAACGCAAAAAGCCCCCGACTCGTGAGAATCGGGGGCTTTTTCATGGGTCGCGGGACAGGTGGGCTGCTCACATTCGTTCACAGGCTCGACACAAAATCCCTACAAAATACGTAGTTCGCTACGTATCAACTCGATGGGTTGAGGTATATAAAAGCAATCCACTGCGGCGAGGCGAACGAACAAGGATCTTCATCCGCCTCCTTCGTTGACATAACCTGAACCAAATACGCATTTTGTTTCATTTGCGCAGGCTGGGGCTCCAGCGCAGCATATCCAGCCCTGTATCGACCCAGCGCTCGGCTTCGGCATACAGCTCGAAACTGTCCGGGGCCAGTAGCCATTGATACAGGATGCCATCGATAAAGGCGTGAATGCTGATGGCCGCGCGGGCGGTGTCGAGGTCTTGCGGCAACTGCCCACGATTGACTGCATTACTCAACGTCAGCGCGATCCGCACATTGCAATCGAGGCTGGCCGTCCGACGCTGTTGGCGCAGGTCGCACATTTCATCGGTGAACTCGCACTTATGAAACAGAATTTCGTTGATACGCCGGGTTTTCGGGTCCAGCGCAACTTGATGAAACAAATGAATCAGCAATTTGCGCATGCAGCCCAACGGGTCTGGCTCGTCCTCGCTTTCGCTGGCCTTGGCCAGCTCGTCCAGCGGCTCATGCAGCGTATCGAGCATCGCCTGCAACAGGTCGGCCTTGTTGCTGAAGTGCCAGTAGATGGCGCCGCGCGTCACGCCGGCCATCGTCGCGATGTCCGCCAGCGTCGTGCGCGCAACGCCCCGCTCATAAAAAGCTTTCTCGGCCGCTTCAAGTATCTGGCTTCGAGTCTCTTGAGCTTCCTCTTTGGTACGACGGACCATGGCAGTAAAACCTCAAACAGGATGTTTCAGGGATGGCTGAATATCCGCTGAATAAAAAGGGGTGGATCTCTCGCGGATCGACTCCCCCGGCCTACAATTTCAGACCTTGCGACGACTTTTGTAACCAGGTGGGTACGCGGCAAAGGTATTTACAAACAACCATGAACGTAAGTATATTCCTTAGCAAGCTACTTATCCACCCGGTACCCTTTTTTTACCCTTCCACACTTCTTGTGCGCTTTTCGCGCGCCTGACCCGAGGATCTTCATGCAATTCAAGCCAGCTGTTACCGCTCTGGTCACTGCCGTCGCCCTGGCATCGCTGCTCAGCGGATGTAAAAAGGAAGAGGCGGCTCCCGCCGCACCACCTCCTCAGGTCGGCGTCGTCACCCTGCAACCACAAGCCTTTACCTTGACGTCCGAGCTGCCGGGCCGCACCAGTGCGTTCCGCATCGCTGAAGTCCGTCCGCAGGTCAACGGCATCATTCTCAAGCGTCTGTTCAAGGAAGGCGGCGATGTCAAAGCCGGCCAGCAGCTGTATCAGATCGATCCGTCGGTCTATGAAGCGACCCTGAAAAGCGCCGAAGCCAACCTGCGTTCGACCAAGTCGATCTCCGACCGCTACAAGCAACTGGTCGACGAACAGGCCGTGAGCCGTCAGGAATACGACACGGCCGTGTCCAATCGCCTGCAATCGGAAGCTTCGCTGCAGAGCGCGCAGATCAACGTGCGTTACACCAAGGTCTACGCGCCGATCTCCGGGCGTATCGGTCGTTCTTCGGTGACTGAAGGCGCACTGGTCAGCAGCGGTCAAGCCGATGCGATGGCAACCATCCAGCAACTGGACCCGATCTACGTCGACGTCACTCAGTCTTCGGTCGAACTGCTGGAGCTGCGTCGTGAACTGGAAAGCGGCCGCCTGCAAAAGGCTGGCGACAACGCCGCTGCAGTCAAGCTGACCCTGGAAGACGGCAGCCAGTACAAGCTCGACGGTAAGCTGGAATTCTCCGAAGTGTCGGTCGACCCGACCACCGGCTCCGTGACCCTGCGTGCCGTGTTCCCGAACCCGGATCACACCCTGTTGCCAGGCATGTTCGTTCGCGCCCAGCTGCAGGCCGGTGTCAACGCCGCCGCCATCCTGGCGCCGCAACAAGGCGTGACCCGTGACCTCAAGGGCACGCCGACCGCGCTGGTCGTCGGTGCGGACAACAAGGTCGAACTGCGTCAGCTCAAGGCCAGCCGTACCGTCGGCAGCCAGTGGCTGATCGAAGACGGCCTGAAAGCCGGCGATCGCCTGATCACCGAAGGGCTGCAATTCGTCCGTCCGGGTGTTCAGGTCAATCCGACCGAAGCGACCAACGTAGCCAAGAACCCGGCACCCGCCAAGGCAGCTGACAAGGCCTACGGCGGCAAAGGGGAGTAACTCATGTCGAAATTTTTTATCGACCGTCCGATTTTCGCCTGGGTAATTGCCCTGGTGATCATGCTGGTCGGGGCTCTATCGATCCTCAAGTTGCCGATCAACCAGTACCCGAGCATTGCGCCACCGGCCATTGCAATTTCCGTGACCTACCCGGGTGCTTCGGCACAAACGGTTCAGGACACCGTGGTACAGGTGATCGAGCAACAGCTCAACGGTATCGACAACCTGCGTTATGTGTCGTCGGAAAGTAACTCCGACGGCAGCATGACCATCACCGCAACCTTCGAGCAAGGCACCAACTCCGACACCGCGCAGGTCCAGGTCCAGAACAAGCTGAACCTGGCCACCCCGCTGTTGCCGCAGGAAGTGCAGCAACAGGGTATCCGCGTGACCAAGGCAGTGAAGAACTTCCTGCTGGTGATCGGCGTGGTGTCGCGTGACGGCAGCATGTCCA
Organism: Pseudomonas sp. GW821-FHT02C04; assembly: GCF_059421845.1. NCBI lineage: Bacteria > Pseudomonadati > Pseudomonadota > Gammaproteobacteria > Pseudomonadales > Pseudomonadaceae > Pseudomonas > Pseudomonas sp. GW821-FHT02C04. The sequence continues at coordinate 411,434 of NZ_JBWKVT010000003.1, forward strand.
AGGACGACCTGTCCAACTACATCGTGTCGAACATGCAGGACCCGATCTCCCGGACCGCCGGTGTCGGTGACTTCCAGGTCTTCGGTGCCCAGTACGCGATGCGCATCTGGCTCGACCCGGCCAAGCTGAACAAGTACAACCTGACCCCGGCCGATGTCAGCGCCGCGATCTCGGCGCAGAACGTGCAGATTTCCTCCGGTCAGCTCGGCGGTCTGCCGGCGCTGCCAGGCCAGCAACTGAACGCCACGATCATCGGCAAGACCCGCCTGCAGACGGCCGAGCAGTTCAAGGCGATTCTGCTGAAGGTCAACCAGGATGGCTCGCAAGTACGTGTCGGCGATGTCGCCGACGTCGGCTTGGGTGGTGAGAACTCCAGTATCGCGGCGCAGTTCAACGGCAAACCGGCTTCCGGCCTGGCGGTGAAACTGGCCAACGGCGCCAACGCCCTCGACACCGCCAAGGCCCTGCGCAAGACGATTGACGACCTCAAGCCGTTCTTCCCGCAAGGCATGGAAGTGGTGTTCCCGTACGACACCACCCCGGTGGTGACCGAATCGATCAAGGGTGTGGTTGAAACCCTGGTCGAAGCGATCGCGCTGGTGTTCCTGGTGATGTTCCTGTTCCTGCAGAACTTCCGCGCCACTGTCATCACCACGATGACCGTGCCGGTGGTATTGCTCGGTACGTTCGGCATCCTCGCGGCCGCCGGTTTCAGCATCAACACCCTGACCATGTTCGGTATGGTGCTGGCCATCGGCTTGCTGGTGGACGACGCCATCGTCGTGGTGGAAAACGTCGAGCGGGTGATGGCCGAAGAAGGCCTGTCACCGAAGGAAGCGACCAAGAAGTCCATGGGCCAGATCCAGGGCGCACTGGTCGGTATCGCCCTCGTGCTCTCGGCGGTACTGCTGCCGATGGCGTTCTTCAGCGGTTCCACCGGTGTGATCTACCGTCAGTTCTCGATCACCATCGTCTCGGCCATGGCCCTGTCGGTAATGGTCGCGCTGATCTTCACCCCGGCACTCTGCGCCACCATGCTCAAGGCTATTCCGAAAGGCGAGCACGGCACGCCGAAACGCGGCTTCTTCGGCTGGTTCAACCGCAACTTCGACCGTAGCGTTCGCAGCTACGAGCGCGGTGTCGGCAACATCCTGCAGCGCAAGGCGCCGTACCTGCTGGCCTACATCCTGATCGTGGTCGGCATGATCTGGCTGTTCACCCGCATTCCGACTGCGTTCCTGCCGGAAGAAGACCAGGGCGTACTGTTCGCCCAGGTACAGACGCCTGCTGGCTCCAGTGCCGAACGCACGCAGGTGGTGATCGATGAAATGCGTACCTACCTGCTGGATAAAGAATCCAGTTCGGTAGCCTCGGTGTTCACCGTGAACGGCTTCAACTTCGCCGGTCGCGGCCAGAGCTCGGGTCTGGCGTTCATCATGCTCAAGCCATGGCACGAGCGTGACGCGAACAACAGCGTGTTTGCCCTGGCCCAGCGTGCCCAGCAGCACTTCTTCAGCTTCCGCGATGCGATGGTGTTTGCCTTCGCCCCGCCGGCCGTACTGGAGTTGGGTAACGCCACCGGTTTCGACGTGTTCCTGCAGGACCGCGCCGGTATCGGTCACGACAAGTTGATGGAAGCCCGTAACCAGTTCCTCGGCATGGCCGCGCAGAGCAAGGTGCTCTACCAGGTCCGTCCGAACGGCCTGAACGACGAGCCGCAATACCATCTGGAAATCGACGACGAGAAGGCCCGTGCCCTGGGCTTGAGCCTTTCCGACATCAACAGCACCCTGTCGATCTCCTTCGGTAGTAGCTACGTCAACGACTTCATCGACCGCGGTCGTGTGAAGAAGGTTTACGTACAAGGTCAGGCCGGTGCTCGCATGAGCCCTGAAGACTTGAAGAAGTGGTACGTGCGCAACAGCGCCGGCACCATGGTTCCGTTCTCCGCGTTTGCCAAGGGCGAGTGGATCTACGGTTCGCCGAAACTGGCGCGCTACAACGGTGTAGAAGCGATGGAGATCCTCGGTTCTCCGGCGCCGGGCTACTCGACCGGTGAAGCGATGGCCGAAGTCGAAGCGATTGCCGCCAAGCTGCCGCCAGGTGTCGGTATCTCCTGGACCGGTCTGTCCTACGAGGAACGTCTGTCCGGCTCGCAAGCGCCAGCGCTGTACGCTCTGTCGCTGCTGATGGTGTTCCTGTGTCTGGCGGCGCTGTATGAAAGCTGGTCGATTCCGATCGCGGTCATGCTCGTGGTGCCGCTGGGGATCATCGGTGCGCTGATGGCCACCAGCCTGCGCGGCCTGTCGAACGATGTGTACTTCCAGGTAGGTCTGTTGACGACCATCGGTCTGGCGGCTAAAAACGCCATTCTGATCGTCGAGTTCGCCAAGGAGCTGCACGAGCAAGGGCGCAGTCTGCGCGATGCGGCGATCGAAGCCTGCCGCATGCGTCTGCGACCGATCATCATGACGTCGCTGGCCTTCGTCCTCGGTGTTGTACCGTTGGCGATCTCCACCGGCGCAGGCTCGGGCAGTCAACACGCGATCGGTACCGGCGTGATTGGCGGTATGCTCACGGCCACGATCCTGGCGATCTTCTGGGTCCCACTGTTCTTCGTCACTGTGTCGTCCATGGGCCAGCGCAAAAACGCCGGCAAGGATGACGCCATAGAAACTCCTAAAGAGGCTGGCCAATGAGCAAGTCGCTACTCTCCATCGCAGTCGCCGCCTTCGTGCTGAGCGGTTGCTCGCTGATACCGGATTATCAGCAGCCGCAAGCACCGGTGGCCGCGCAATTCCCGCAGGGCCCGGCGTACTCGCCGGCCCAGGCACCGGCGCAGGCCGCTGCCGAGCAAGGCTGGAAGCAGTTTTTCCATGACCCTGCCCTGCAACAGCTGATTCAGGTCGCCCTGGAAAACAACCGCGACCTGCGTGTCGCGGCGCTGAACATCGACGCCTACGCGGCTCAATACCGCATCCAGCGTGCCGACCTGTTCCCGGCAGTGTCGGCCAATGCCAGCGGCAGCCGTCAGCGGGTTCCGGCCCGTGCGTCGCAGACCGGTGAAGCGAACATCACCAGTTCGTACACCGCCACCGTCGGCATCAGCGCCTACGAACTCGACCTGTTCGGTCGGGTTCGCAGCCTGAGCGAACAAGCGCTGCAACAATACTTCGCCACCGAAGAAGCGCGCCGCAGCACCCAGATCAGCCTGGTGGCCAGCGTGGCCAACGCCTACCTGACCTGGCAGGCCGACAAGGAACTGCTGAAGCTGACTCAGGACACCCTCGGTGCCTTCGAAGAAAGCTACAAGCTGACCAGCCGCAGCAACGAAGTCGGTGTGGCTTCGGCGCTGGACCTGGCGCAGTCGCGCACCTCGGTTGAAAACGCCCGTGCACAACTGGCGCGCTACACCCGCCAGGTGGCTCAGGACGAAAACAGCCTGACCCTGCTGCTCGGCACCGGCGTGCCGGCCAACCTGCAAGCGGCCAAACCGTTGGCCGACGATCTGCTCAGCGATGTGCCGGCCGGTCTGCCGTCGGATCTGCTGCAACGTCGTCCGGACATCCTTCAGGCCGAGTACAACCTGAAGGCCGCCAACGCCAACATCGGCGCGGCCCGTGCAGCGTTCTTCCCGAGCATCAGCCTGACCGCCAACGCGGGCAGCCTGAGCCCGGACCTGTCCGGCCTGTTCAAGGGCGGTTCGGGTACGTGGCTGTTCCAGCCGCAGATCAACCTGCCGATCTTCAACGCCGGCAGCCTGCGCGCCAGCCTCGACTACGCCAAGATCCAGAAGGACATTGGCGTGGCGAACTACGAGAAGTCCATTCAAACGGCCTTCCAGGAAGTCGCCGACGGCCTGGCCGCACGCCAGACCTACACCGAGCAGTTGCAGGCGCAGCGTGACTTCGTTCAGGCCAACCAGGATTACTACCGCCTGGCCGAGCGTCGCTATCGCATTGGCGTCGACAGCAACCTGACCTTCCTCGATGCCCAGCGTCAGCTGTTCAGCGCCCAACAGGCCCTGATCACCGACCGCCTCGCGCAGCTGACCAGTGCGGTCAACCTGTACAAGGCATTGGGTGGTGGCTGGAATGCGCAAACCGCGCAGAACGAGCCGCTGAAAGAAGAAGCGCCGAAGATGAAGTTGTTCTGATCGTCTCGCGATAAACAAAAAGCCCACCATTCGGTGGGCTTTTTGTTGTCTGCGCAACGCCTTCAGCCGCCGACACCGTTGAGCAGAAACACCGGTTCTTCCAGATAATCGAGCCCCAGGCGGTTTTCGAACATTTCATCGCGCAGCGCCGCCGTGGTGAAACACCCGAGGTTCAGCGCGGTGGCCACCAGTGAAAACGTCTGGCTCAGGTGTCCGGCATCCATCAGCGCCACCCGCAGCGCCCGGCTGAACTCGTACTTCCAGGACAACCGCTCGACCCGCGCGGTGGACACGAACACCGCGGCCGCGTCCTTCACCCAGGGTTGCCCGCCACTGGCCTCGCTGATCCAGGCCCGAGGATCCTCCCGCGACAGCAACTCCAATCCGTGACGACGTACGGAGTAGTGATAAAGCCCCCGTTCGAAACCCTGCACATTCATCAGCACCGCATACACCTCGGTGGCTTGCAGCGAGCCGCCGGAGGGCGAGGTTTTCTTCAGAAAATAATCGCCCATGCCGTTCGGCTCCATCGCCGTCACGCCCCAGGTGTAATAGAGCAGCAAGGACAATTGCGTCGAGGTCAACGGCTTGCCACTGAACGCCCGAGACGTACGCCGGGCGCACAGCGAATCGAGCAGCGTCGTTTCGGCGAGAGTCTCGCCGGGCACCAGCAGCGGGTTTTCCAGCGCAATGAAGGGATGAGAGTGATAGTCCTTGAAAGATGACGGCTGACGTTGCTGCGAGGCCTTCTGTTCAAGCTCGGCCTCAAGCTCGACGACGCTGACATAGGGCGTCTGCAAACCGGTGCGGGTGCTCAGGTAAAACTCCAGCGCCGCCTCCCAGCGCGACCAGAGCTTGAGCGGTTGCCTGTGCACCCTGTCCCGCGGACCTGCGACAGATTGCACAATCCCGTGACTCACCAGCGCCTGCAAAAAAGCCAGATGACTGCCCTGCTCCGGGCTATTCAAAACGCCCGGCAGCATCAGCGCACTCTCCAGCGTGTGCGGAGTCATGAAGTGGTTCAACAACGGCAGCAACGTCAGGCAGAAATCCAGACTCAGGCCCGACTGCCGATCTCGCAGCACAAAGGATGAAGACCCGACACTGAACCACACGCTTTCCCTGAGTTTGAGCAACGAGCCGGGCTCGAGGGCCGGAGTGTCCGGCGCTGGCGGCGGCTCGCGGCCCTGCCAGAACATATCCCTGGGCTTGAGACGCTTGATGTCGCGAATCAGGACCTCCAGTTGCGCATCGTCGGTTCTGTCGGCGATGTCCCATTCCAGCGTCACCGCCCTGACCGGGGACACCGCAAACAGCTGCGCCAACAGGTCCCAGTCCCGACGCGGATGCCCGGTGTGGATTTCAATCAGCCGATCCAGCGGCAACGAACGCAGATAATCCTTGAAGTCGTAACCCAGCGCTTTGGCGGTGGTGATGGCGCTGTCCAGATCCAGCAGAAACCCCGCACCGCTGCGCTGCACCACGCTTGAAATGAATTCGCCTTCCGACTGCTCGGGGGCGTCGGCCAATGAAAACAGACGTGGCGCGTTTTCCAGCACCAGCGGTGTCGCGGTCAGCGCTTGCAGCTCAAGGGCGTTGGCAACCACCGTGTCGGCCACTTCCGCTGCCAGAGTCGGCAAGATGAAGTGCTGGGTGTCGCCGCCGTGAAACCGCGACCAGGAAATGTGTTCGGCCAGCCAGGGTGATCGGGTTCTGTCGCACAGCCGTCGGGTCATCTGCAGAAACTCGCGATCCATCGCGATCCCTACACTGCCGAGAGACAGGCTGGAGGAATGCAGCAGACTGGGCGTCTGCTCCCCGACTTCCAGCAGGCGTGGTTCGAGGATGCTGTGGGTCGGTTGAAACTCCAGGTAATCGAAATACGGCAGGCCTTCGGCGAGGATCCGTTCGAGGGCCGGATCGACTGCATGATCCGCAACCCGGTGCCGGGGCAAGTGATACTCCAGCCCTACCCCGGCCTCGGGAAACCGCGAAGCATCGAACATCGTCATGATTGCCTCCCGGGCTCAGGCCGTTGCACCCAATACCGGTGGCGTCGTGGTCAATGGCGCCGCAGCGGCCAGCCGTCCGGCGTATTTGCTCTCCATGGCCCGCACCTCGGCGGCAAGGTTTTCCAGCAACTGGCGCCCGTGGGGCGTGAAATCCTCACTGCCTTGAAGGTCCGGCAAGGCCCGGATCAGCCCCCGCAGAATGAACAGCAGACGGTTCTGCGCCCGATGCAATTCCTCGTCGGAACGCGACCGCACCCGTTCCATGTACTTGACCAGCGCGATGTACACGTAGAACGCATGAAAGTAGCCATACAGGTCACGTTTCTGACCCGACCACGGCAAGCTGAATGACGCCTCCTGCGAGGCATCGGGGTCGACGACCGCCGACACCTCGACGACGTGATAAAGCAACTGATGTGTCGCCTCATGCACCAGGGATTCCTCAAGATCGAGGATCGAGTCATCCCGGCTCGCCAGAAGGATGACGCCGGTGTAGCGCGAAGCCGAACAACTGCGAAAGGTACCGTCCGGCAGGTAACAAATGGATTTGATCAGAGACTTCATCTGTTCACGGCAGGCCGGCCAGGTGTGTTCGATGCGCAACAGGGCAATCTTCACCACGTCAGCGAAGAACCGGCTGGAAACACCGCCGCGCTCCAGACGTTTGCGGGTAGCTTCGTCTTCCGGGAATTCATAACTGGGCGGCGTGGCCTGCATGATCAGCGGATCGGCGTCGAACCGGTAGACCGGTGGATCGTTCTGAACCACGACCGACTGGTTCCGGGCCTTGACCCTGTCGAGCATCTCGGGAAACTCGAATAATGTCTTTTCCAGTTCGGCAGTATTCTCTGACTTTCCGACCAGAAAGTGATTGGTTAAACGAAACGCCTGCCCGGTCCATATCTGAAAAACCGGGTCATTGATAATCGAAGCCTGCTCACGGGGTGGCAGCAATACAAGTTCCACCGCCTGATCGAAAAATACCGAGAACCGCGAATCCCCGGAAAACAACTTGAATAATTCGGCATATAAAACCATGAAGATGGTGAAACGATTGCGACTGACATGTTCAAGTAATATTTCAAACCTTGAATATCTGGCATCGGCAAGAAATGTGTTCCCTTTAAACAAGTCATCAACCGTCGAATCAAATTCGCCGTGGTTTCCAATATCCATTTTTCAACCATCCTTTCAGGCAGGCGGCAATGGTTTCGCCATGGTCAGACTGGCGATGTCATAGCCCAATTGTTCATAAAGACCACGCGCCGGCAGGTTGCGGCCAAACACATGCAGACGCATTTCCTCGCAGCCGTTCTGACGCGCCCAGGTTTCGGCGGCCAGCATCGATTGTCGGGCATGCCCCTGACGGCGCTCGCCAGGCTCGATGTAGATATCCAGGATGAAGGCAATCGGCTTCGTGCCGACATGTCGGCGGGCAATCCACAACTCGCCGATGCGTCGCAGGCTGTCCCGGATCACCCAGAGCTGATGGTTTTCGGTCAGCCGTCCCTTGTCCAGCAACTGCGCGAAAGCCGTGGCGGATCGGTGTGAGGCCTCTGCCTGGCTCCATTCTCCCGAGGCGACCATGCCCTGGGCGTACTCATCGACCGCCCTTTCGGTGAACGTCACAAAATCTGCGTCGTCCATGGGAATCAAGGTGACTGACATACGTCGCTCACTCCCTGTGCAAGCGAGTTGCAATCGGGCCATTTGGCGCGCACAGAACCGGATCGCCGCTCCACGACACGCCAAACAGCCCCCCGGGCATTAATCCATCCGTGCCTGAATCTGTTGTTGCTGGTCAAAGATCGCAGCCGTTCCCAGTTTGTCGCGAATACCCGCCCCCGCGGTGCCCAGTTTTGCCACATCAATATTCTTGACGGCGCTCAGTTCGGTTGCGCTCAAGTGCACACCAATGCCCTTGGCCGCGCCTTCAGCATCCTTGTGCAACTGTTCCGCAAAGTCCTTATCAATAAGGGCACGACCAACCACCGTCGCGAGACGTTCCTGATTCACTTTTGCAGGCATGTTATCTCTCCTTGTTATCAATAATTAATTCTCTCGAGAGCGACAACAAACCTCCCTGCCCCTTTCGAGAATTTTGAATATAGCAATGCCTGTTTCCTTTGCCAGTTACAACGCAGCTTCCCGTTAAACCTTTTCACGATAAGCGATAACGCCAATTATTAAGTTGAACCCGCGATGATTGAGAGAGCCTTTATTGCAACAATTACTGTAAGTAATTTCCTACAACCAAAGAAATAAGCACATCCACAATCGCCATTAATAGGACGCCGCCGGAACAACTCGTTAATACGAAACATAAACACGGGATTTCATTAAGAATGCGCTGAGAACGGAAAATAAAACCCTCGCCGATTAGCGTTCGATAATCGCACAAAACCCTGTTTACCCCGATTGAATCCCCGTGCCGATCCCCCTCACCATTGCCCACACCAACAAAACCAATAAAAACAGGTTCACCCCCATGACCACGCGTCCTCCCCGCTCGGGCTGATCCCGCCCTTCGTTTCATCGAGTCCGTTTCTTGTCTGCAACCTCCGGTTGCGGCTGCGAACTGCTTCATCCCAAACAATTAGAGAGACCCGAGCCCATGACACGTTCCACAACACCTTACGCACTCAGCCTGATCGCCCTGGCACTGACCGGCATCGTTTTGCCTGCGGCGGCCGAAGAAGCCGGTTTCGTCGAAGGGGCCAAGGCCGACCTGAACCTGCGCAACTTCTACATCAATCGCAATTTCACCAACCCGACCAAGGCTCAGGGCAAGGCCGAAGAGTGGACGCAAAGCTTTATCCTCGACGCCAAGTCCGGTTTCACCCAGGGCACCGTCGGTTTCGGCATGGACGTGCTGGGGCTGTACTCGGTGAAGCTCGATGGCGGCAAAGGCACCGGCGGCACACAACTGTTGCCGCTGGACCATGACGGTCGCCCGGCGGACAACTTTGGTCGCACCAACGTGGCGTTCAAGGCCAAGCTGTCGCAGACCGAAATCAAGGTCGGCGAATGGATGCCGGTGCTGCCGATCCTGCGTTCGGACGATGGCCGCTCGCTGCCGCAGACCTTTCGCGGCGGGCAGATCACCTCGAAGGAAATCGCCGGCCTGACCCTGTACGGCGGCCAGTTCCGCGCCAACAGCCCCCGTGACGACAGCAGCATGAGCGACATGTCGATGTTCGGCAAAGCGGCGTTCACCTCCGATCGCTTCAACTTTCAGGGCGGCGAATACGCGTTCAATGACAAGCGCACCCAGATCGGCCTGTGGAACGCCGAACTCAAGGACATCTACAGCCAGCAGTACGTCAATCTGATCCACAGCCAGCCACTGGGCGACTGGACCCTGGGCGCCAACCTCGGTTTCTTCTACGGCAAGGACGACGGCAGCGCCCGGGCCGGCGAGCTCGACAACAAGACCTGGTCGGGGATGTTCTCCGCGCGGTACGGCGGCAACACCTTCTACGTCGGCCTGCAAAAACTCACCGGCGACAGCGCCTGGATGCGAGTCAACGGCACCAGCGGCGGCACCCTCGCCAACGACAGCTACAACTCAAGCTACGACAACGCCCGGGAACGTTCCTGGCAACTGCGCCACGACTACAACTTCGCCGCCCTCGGCGTTCCCGGCCTGACCCTGATGAACCGCTACATCAGCGGCGACAACGTGCACACCGGCACCATCACCGATGGCAAGGAATGGGGCCGCGAATCGGAACTGGGCTACACCGTGCAGAGCGGCACGCTGAAAAATCTGAACGTCAGGTGGCGCAACTCGACCATGCGCCGCGACTTCAGCAACAACGAGTTCGACGAGAACCGGTTGATCATCAGTTACCCGATCAGCCTGCTCTAGGTCGCTGTGCCATCCGTCAGGATTAATGGCACGCCGCCAGCCGCCGAGTAGAGTGGGAGCACCTGAAGGACTCAGGTGACCCACCCTCTTCGCTTCCGTTATCTGTTGATGTTGGTCCCCAAGACTCGAGCCAGGCTGTCATCGGAAGACACTGCTGATCACTGGAGGACGACCTCATGATCACCCGACCCAAATCGGCTCCCGACTGGGATGCCAAGGCCTACCAGCAGTTTTCCCGTCTCAGGCAACGCCCGGTCCATGAATTGCTCGACCGCGTCGATCTGCGCAACCCCCAGCGTATTTATGACCTCGGCTGCGGCACCGGCATCGCCACGCGACTGTTGGCCGAACGCTGGCCCCGTGCGCAGCTCGCGGGTATCGACAGCTCAGAGAAAATGCTCGATGAAGCCCGCAGTCTGCCAATCAAGGCGTCGTGGCAACAATGCGATCTGCTCGACTGGCAGCCGGAGCAACCGGCAGACCTGCTGCTGGCCGCCGCCGTGCTGCATTTCATCGACGGTCACGCGCAATGGCTGCCGCACCTGCTTGACCAGCTCAACCCCGGCGGATGCCTGGCCGCGCACATGCCGGACTGGCGTGATGCGCTGTGGTACCGCTTGATGCTCGAGACCCTCGACGATGCCGGAGGCAAACCCTTGGGCAGCACTCAACTGCGCCAGCGCATGGCGGCGCGACCGTTGTTGTCGCTGGAAGATTACTACCGCTTGCTGGCACCGCTGACCACTTCGCTGGATATCTGGGAGACCGAGCAATTGCAGGTGGTCGACGGCAAGTCGCCGATTTATGACTGGGTGAAGGTGTCGGCACTGCGGCCGGTGATGCAGGGGCTGACGCCGGAGGAGCAGGCGCGCTTCATTTATCACTACCTGATGCGGGTGCAGGCGCATTATCCGCAGGAGGATGACGGGCATACGCTGTTTGCGTTCAAGCGGATTTTCATTGTGGCGAAGGTGTGAAGTTCAAAGGATCGCAGCCCTCAACAGGCTGCGATCCTTCGAACTCGATAATTACTCGCGTGACTCGGTACCCAACTCATCCCAGACCGACTCGGCCAGATGAAACGTCGCATTCGCCGCCGGAATCCCGCAGTAGATCGCGCTCTGCATGATCACTTCCTTGATCTCGCCACGGCTCACGCCATTGTTGGCCGCCGCCCGCAGGTGCAACTTGAGTTCGCCCTCACGGTTCATGCCGATCAACATGGCGATGGTGATCAGGCTGCGAGTGTGGCGTGGCAGGCCCGGACGGGTCCAGATGTCGCCCCAGGCGTGACGGGTGATCATCTCCTGGAATTCCGAGTTGAACTCGGTCAGCGTGGTCAGGCTGCGATCGACGTGAGCGTCGCCGAGGACCGCACGGCGTACTTGCATGCCGTCGTCATAACGTTGTTTCTCGTCCACGGAAATCCCCTCAAGCGGCCAGCAGAAATGTCAGCACGCGGTCGCTGAACGCGTCACCGGCCTGAACGTTGGAAAGGTGTGCGGCATAAAACTCGGCGTACTCGGCGCCGCGCACATGCTCCTGAATGAAATGCCCGCCCGACGGCGGTGTCACCGCGTCTTCAGTACCGGCGATCACCAGTAGCGGCGCCTTGATCGACGATAACTGTTCACGGAAATCCGCATCGCGCACCGCCGCACAGTTGGCGGCGTAACCTTCAGGACTGGTCGCGGCCAGCATGTCGGTGATCTGCTTGGCCGCTGCCGGATGGGCGGCGGAAAAGTCCGGGGTAAACCAACGGGCAATCGACGCATCACGCAACGCGACCATCGCCGCCGGGCCGTCGCGCAGCACGGTTTCGATGCGCGGGTTCCACACCGACGGATCGCCGATTTTCGCCGCCGTGTTGCAGACGATCAGTTTGTTCAGACGCTGGCCGGCGTTGATCCCCAGCCACTGGCCGATCAAGCCACCCATCGACAGACCGCAGTAATGCGCACGTTCGATGTGCAGCGCATCCAGCAGCGCCAGCACGTCGCGGCCCAGTTGCTCGATGCTGTACGGGCCCGGCGTTACCAGCGACTGGCCGTGACCGCGAGTATCAAAACGCAGCACGCGAAAGTGCTCGGTGAACGCCGGCATCTGGGCGTCCCACATGTGCAGATCGGTGCCCAGCGAGTTGGACAGCACCAGCACCGGCGCATCGACCGGGCCTTCCAATGAGTAATGCAGTTCGCCATCGGCGAGTTGAACGAAAGCCACAGCCCTCTCCTTTCAGTCAGACAATGCGTTGTGTTCGGCCACCGCACGCTCGACCCAGACCTGCGCCTGACCGAGGTAACGGGCGGGATCGAGCAGATGATCCAGTTCGGTTGCGCTGAGTTCGGCGGTCACTTGCGGCTCGTCGCCGAGCACCGCACGCAGATGGCGTTGTTCGGCCACCGCCCGTTTGCAGCATTGTTCGAGCAGATGATGCGCGGTGTCGCGGCCGACCCGTTGCGCGAGCACGATGCTGACCGCTTCGGCCAGCACCAGGCCTTGAGTCAATTCCAGGTTGCGGGCCATGCGCGCAGCATCGACCTCCAGACCGTCAGCCAGCAACCGCGCCTGATGCAACGCGCCCGACACCAGGCAGCAGATGTCCGGCAGGGTTTCCCATTCGGCGTGCCACAAGCCGAGGCTGCGCTCGTGTTCCTGGGGCATGGCGCTGAACAGCGTCGAGACCAGCCCCGGCACGCGGGTCGCCGCACCGATCAACACCGCCGCGCCCACCGGGTTGCGCTTGTGCGGCATGGTCGAGGAACCACCCTTGCCCGGCGCCGACGGCTCGAACACTTCCGCCGCTTCGGTCTGCATCAACAGGCTGATGTCGCGGCCGAACTTGCCGAGGCTGCCGGCGATCAGACCGAGCACCGCACCGAACTCGACGATGCGATCACGCTGGGTGTGCCACGGTTGTTCCGGCAGAGTCAGTTGCAGTTCCTCAGCCAGTGCACGAGCAATCGGCATCGCTTGTTCGCCAAGCGCCGCAAGGGTGCCGGACGCGCCGCCGAATTGCAGCACCAGCAGGCGCGGCTTGAGTTCGCGCAGACGCTGGCGGCTGCGAGTGATTGCACCGAGCCAACCGGCGATCTTCATGCCGAGAGTGACCGGCGTTGCATGTTGCAGCCAGGTGCGCCCGGCCAGTGGCGTCGCCGCGTGGCGCTGCGCCTGGGTGGCGAGGGATTCGGCCAGTTGCACCAACTCCCCTTCGATCAGTTCCAGCGCCTGACGCAATTGCAGCACCAGCCCGGAATCCATCACGTCCTGGCTGGTGGCGCCCAGATGCACATAGCGCTCGGCCTCGACATCGGTTGCGGCAATCCGTTTGCCCAACGCCTTGACCAGCGGAATCGCCGAATTACCGGCCGTGGCGATGGCTTCGCCCAATGCTGCGAAATCGAACAGCTCCGCACGGCAGGCGTTTTCGATGGCTGCGACAGCACTCGCCGGAATCACCCCGACCCGCGCTTCGGCCCGGGCCAGCGCGGCTTCGAAGTCGAGCATCGCCTGCACCCGGCCCTGATCGCAGAACACGTCGCGCATTTCGCGGGCAGTGAAATAGGCATCGAACAATTGATTGCCCGGTCGCTGAGTCATAAACAGTCCTTGCAGGCGCGGGCCGTCGTGGCCCGCGCACTTCGGTTTAGAGATCGTGGTGCAAGTAGGCGGCCTGCTTCGGCAGACGCAGGCTGAACAGGAACGCCACCGCCATCATTACCGTGACGTACCAGTAGAAGGCGTTTTCCATGCCCCCGGCTTTCAGGCTCAGGGCCACGTATTCGGCCGACCCGCCGAAGATCGCGTTAGCCACCGCGTAGGCCAGGCCGACGCCGAGGGCGCGGACTTCCGGCGGGAACATTTCGGCTTTCACCAGGCCGCTGATCGAGGTGTAGAAACTGACGATCGCCAGCGCCACGGTGATCAGCACGAAGGCCAGGAACGGGCTGCTGACGCTTTTCAGGCTCAACAGGATCGGCACGGTGAACAGCGTGCCGAGGGCGCCGAACCAGAGCATCGAGTTACGCCGGCCGATCTTGTCGGCGAGCATGCCGAACAGCGGCTGCATGCACATATATAAGAAGAGCGCGCCGGTCATGATGAAGCTCGCGGTCTTGGCGTGCATGCCGGCGGTGTTCACCAGGTACTTCTGCATGTACGTGGTGAAGGTGTAGAAAATCAGCGAGCCACCGGCGGTATAGCCGAGGACGGTGATGAACGCAGCCTTGTGATCGCGGAACAGCGCACGGATGCTACCGGCGTCTTTGTGTTCGCGTATTTCCTTGTTGGTGGTTTCTTTCAGGGCGCGACGCAGGAACAACGAAATCAGCGCTGCCACCGCGCCGACCACGAACGGAATCCGCCAGCCGTAGGCCCGCAGTTCATCTTCAGAGAGGAATTGCTGCAGGATCACCACCACCAGCACTGCCAGCAATTGCCCGCCGATCAGGGTCACGTACTGGAACGAGGCGAAGAAACCGCGCTGGCCCTTGAGCGCCACTTCGCTCATGTAGGTCGCGGTGGTGCCATACTCGCCGCCCACCGACAAGCCCTGCAACAGGCGCGCGAACAGCAACAGCACCGGCGCCCAGACCCCGATGCTGTTATAGGTCGGCAGACAGGCGATCAGCAACGAGCCGAAGCACATCATCAGAATCGAGATCAGCATCGAATTCTTGCGCCCGTGCTTGTCCGCCACCCGGCCGAAGATCCAGCCGCCGATCGGTCGCATCAGGAACCCGGCGGCGAACACGCCTGCCGTGTTTACCAGTTGCACCGTGGGATTGTCGGAGGGGAAGAACGCCGGGGCGAAATAGATCGCGCAGAAGGCGTAGACATAGAAGTCGAACCATTCGACGAGGTTGCCGGACGAGGCGCCGACAATGGCGAAGATGCGCTTGCTGCGCTCCTCGCCGGTGTAATGAGCTGTGGTGGTTGTCATTGTTTTTCACTCGATAGGGACAGTGAGAGTCTAGACACACTTCGCAACAATCCCGTTCCACATCCTGTATTGATCGTTCCCACGCAAACGCATTCGGCGCCTCGACGTTGATCGTTCCCACGCTCTGCGTGGGAATGCCGCCATGGACGCTCTGCGTCCACTGTGACGCGGAGAGTCACGGTATGCATTCCCACGCGGAGCGTGGGAACGATCAGTACTCTGCGCGGGAAGGTGCAGTGTTCTTTCAATAATCGAAGAACACGGTTTCCGCGTCAGTGCCCTGCAGGATCACATTCCACTGATAAACACCCGCCGCATCCGGCTTCGCCAGCAACGTGGTGCGGCGCTCGGCCGGTACGCATTCGAGCAACGGATCATTGACGTTCGCCGGATCACCCTCGAAATAAATCCGCGTCAGCAAGTGCTTCACCAGACCGCGCGCGAACACCAGCACCACCAGGTGCGGGGCCTGGGTCGAGCCTTTCAGGCCTTCGACCGTGCCCGGTTTGATCGTGGTGAAACGGAAGCGCCCTTCGGCATCCACCGGCACCCGGCCGAAACCTTCGAAATTCGGATCCAGCGGTTTGGCCTGCTCGTCTTCCGGGTGATCGTATTTGCCGGCAGCGTTGGCCTGCCAGACTTCGAGCATGGCGTCGTTGACGACATCGCCGTTGCCGTCCACCACTTGCCCGGTGATCGCCACGCGCTGGCCGAGGGTCAGTTCATTGGCGAGGTTTTCGCGGTTCAGCCAGGTCAGGCCGATGTGGTAATACGGCCCGACGGTGTGGGACGTGGTCGCAGTCAGGGTCATCTCATTTCTCCATCGGCGTGGCTTCGCGGCCGCGCAGCACGATGTCCCAGCGATAAGCGAGGGCGTAGGACGGAATGGTTTTTTCCAGATCGAAAGCGGCGATCAGGCGTTCCTTGGCCGAGGTGTCCGGCACGCAGTTGTAGATCGGGTCATACGGCAGCAGCGGATCGCCGGGGAAATACATCTGCGTGACCAGACGCGTCAGGATGCTCGGCCCGAACAGCGAGAAATGCACGTGCGCCGGGCGCCAGGCGTTGTGGTGGTTACCCCACGGATAGGCGCCGGGCTTGATGGTCTGGAACTGATACCAGCCGTCGGCGTCGGTCACGGTGCGGCCGGTGCCGGTGAAATTCGGGTCCAGCGGTGCGTCATGCAGATCGCGAGCGTGGTTGTAGCGACCGGCGGCGTTGGCCTGCCAGATCTCCACCAGAATCCCCGGCACCGGCAGACCGTCTTCATCGAGCACACGGCCGTGAATGATGATCCGCTCACCAAGGGGCTCGCCCTGATGCTGGGCGGTCAGATCGTTATCGGTGTCGGCCACACGCTCGGCGCCGATGGTCGGGCCGGTGATTTCCGACAGCGAATGCGGCAGGAGCACCAACGGCTTGGACGGCGAGCGCAGATTGGTGGATTGATAATTCGGGTGCAGGTACGGCGGCTGGGTGCCTTCCTGCGGACGGCGGTAACCAGGCTTGTCAGTCATTTCGCTTTCCTCTGTTCTTGTTCGTCACGGCTTGCGTCAGACGCGTTCGATGGCCAGGGCCAGACCCTGGCCGACACCGACGCACATGGTCGCCAGACCTTTCTTGCCACCGGTCTTTTCCAGCTGATGCAGGGCGGTCAGCACCAGGCGCGCGCCGCTCATGCCCAACGGATGGCCGAGGGCAATCGCGCCGCCGTTCGGGTTGACCTGGGCCGCGTCGTCCGCCAGTCCCAGCTCACGCAATACCGCCAGACCCTGGCTGGCAAACGCTTCGTTGAGTTCGATCACATCGAAATCGCTGACAGCCACGCCGAGGCGTTCGGTGAGTTTGCGCACCGCTGGCACCGGGCCAATGCCCATCACCCGTGGCGCAACCCCGGCGCTGGCCATCCCGAGCACTTTGGCGCGGGCGGTCAAACCGTGTTTTTTCACCGCTTCCGCCGAGGCCAGAATCAGCGCGGCGGCCCCGTCATTCACGCCCGAAGCGTTGCCGGCGGTGACGGTCTTGTCCGGACCGTTGACCGGTTTCAACTTGGTCAGGGCTTCAATAGTGGTGTCGGCGCGGGGATGTTCGTCCTGGCTGACCACGGTTTCACCCTTCTTGTGGGCGATCCGCACTTCGACAATTTCCTCGGCGAAGTAGCCGGCAGCCTGAGCAACGGCAGTACGTTGCTGACTGCGCAGGGCGAAAGCGTCCTGATCCTCGCGGGAAATTTCGTAATCGTCAGCGACGTTGTCAGCGGTCTGCGGCATCGCGTCGACGCCGTACTGCGCCTTCATCAACGGGTTGATGAAACGCCAGCCGATGGTGGTGTCTTCCAGCTTCATGTTGCGCGAAAACGCCGCGTCAGCCTTGCCCATCACGAACGGCGCGCGGGACATTGACTCGACGCCGCCGGCAATCGCCAGCTCCATTTCGCCACTGGCGATGGCGCGGAACGCCGTGCCGATGGCGTCCATGCCCGACGCGCAGAGACGATTGAGGGTGACACCCGGAACGCTGTCCGGCAGACCGGCCAGCAACAGCGCCATGCGCGCGACGTTGCGGTTGTCTTCGCCGGCCTGGTTGGCGCAGCCGAGGAATACTTCGTCGATGGCCGTCCAGTCCACCGACGGATTGCGTTCCATCAGGGCCTTGATCGGCACGGCGGCCAGGTCGTCAGCGCGAACAGCCGCCAGACCGCCACCGAAACGACCGATGGGGGTACGAATCGCATCGCAGATATAAACGTCGCGCATCATGCTTCTCCCGGTGCCTGGCCGTGGGCCGCGGCGGTACGCGCTTCGAGATCACGCAGGGCGGTCAGCTCGACCTCGGTGGGTTCGGCGCTGGTGGCAACGCTGTCGGCAAAACGGATCGCCCAACCGGTGGCGGCGACCACTTGCTCGCGGGTCACACCCGGGTGCAGTGCGGTAACCACGAATTCATGGGTACCCTCCTCCGGCTCCATGATGCACAGGTCGGTGATGATCCCGACCGGCCCGGCGCCCGGCAGGCCCAGACGTTTGCGCGAATCGCCGCCCTCGCCATGGCCGACCGAGGTAATGAAATCGAGCTTGTCGACAAACGAACGCGCCGACTGTTTAAGGATGATCAGCACGCTTTTCGCGGAGCCGGCGATCTCCGGCGCGCCACCGGCACCCGGCAAGCGCACTTTCGGCTGGTGATAGTCGCCGACCACGGTGGTGTTGATGTTGCCGAAACGGTCGACTTGCGCTGCGCCGAGGAAACCGACGTCGATGCGCCCGCCCTGCAGCCAGTAGCGAAAAATCTCACCGGTCGGGACGACGGTGTCGGCGGTTTCCGCCAGTTCGCCGTCACCGATCGACAGCGGCAATACGCTGGGTTTGGCGCCGATCGGGCCCGACTCGTAGATCAGCACCACGTCCGGCGACGAAGTCAGGCGCGCCAGGTTGGCGGCTTTCGACGGCAGGCCGATGCCGACGAAGCACACCGAGCCGTTCTTCAGGCGGCGGGCCGCGGCGACGGTCATCATTTCATTGGTGGTGTAAGTCATTACTTGGCCTCCGAAGCAGCGGCCAACTTGGCCTGGAACTCGCTGAAGTCAGCGCAGCCATGGATGTATTCGTTGATCCACGCGGTAAACGTCTCACGGTCGCGTGCGATCGGGTCCCACGCCTGATAGAAGCGGTTGTCACGCTCGGTGTAACCGTGGGCGTAGGACGGATGCGCGCCACCGGGCACATGGCAGACCGCGCTCAAGGCCCAGGTCGGCAGCACACAGGCGTTCATCGGGGCGTTGAGGTTGTCGACGATTTCTTCGACAGTGACGATGCAACGCTTGGCGGCCAGCGCGGCTTCTTTCTGCACGCCGAGGATGCCCCACAACAGCACGTTGCCCTGACGGTCGGCTTTCTGGGCGTGGATCACGGTCACGTCCGGGCGCACCGACGGCACCGCTGCCAGCACTTCACCGGTGAACGGGCACGTCACGGACTTGATCAGCGGGTTGACCTTCGGCAGGTCGGAACCGGCGTAGGCCCGCAGTACCGCGAACGGTAGGCCGGAGGCGCCGGCGACGTAGGCGTTGGCCAGGTCGGCGTGGCTGTGTTCTTCGATTTCCAGCGCGTGCGGCCATTGCTTCTCGACCGCGTCGCGCAGACGGTGCAGCGAACCCACGCCAGGGTTGCCACCCCAGGAGAAGATCAGCTTGCGTGCACAGCCGGCGCCGATCAGTTGGTCGTAGATCAGGTCAGGCGTCATCCGCACCAGGGTCAGATCTTTCTTGCCCTGACGAATGATTTCATGACCTGCCGCCGTAGGGATCAGGTGAGTGAAGCCTTCGAGCGCGACGGTGTCGCCGTCGTTGACGAATTGCTTCACCGCGTCGTGCAGCGAAAGGATCTCAGCCATGGAGCGGGCTCCCGTTTTTGTAGTGGATCGCCAGTGATAAAAAGGCGCGAGGTTGTGCGCCGGAGTCACTGAAGATTAAGCCGCTGATTTTCGCCAAACAATCCGATAATCGACTGAGTGTTCGTTTATCGAACAGATTGTTATCAACCTAATGATCACTCCCGCACCCGGCCACTGATCGTTCCCACGCTCTGCGTGGGAATGCAGCCCGGGACGCTCCGCGTCCCTTCCGGAGCCGAACGCGGAGCATCCTCTGAGGCCGGTTCGACGTGGGAACGATCCTGCAATGAAACTCAGGTCGCGTCCGCGTGACTGACCAGGCCCTTGATCACCACCGCTGCCGTGGCCAGCCCGGCCGGGATCACCAGCGCTGTCAGCACCTGTTCGAAATTCCAGCCCAGGCCCAGCAGGGTCGCGCCCATCCATGCGCCGAGAATCGCACCGAAGCGACCGATCCCGAGCATCCACGACACACCGGTCGCCCGGCCTTGGGTCGGGTAAAACCGCGCCGCCAGCGACGGCATCGCCGATTGCGCGCCGTTGACGCACATGCCCGCCACCAGCACCAGCGTCGCCAGCAGCGTGATGTTGCCCAGGCTCTGCCCGACCGCGTAGGCAAACACCCCGGCCAGCAGGTAGAAAATGCCGATGACCTTGTGCGGATTGAACCGGTCCATCGCCCAGCCTACGCCGACTGCGCTCAACACCCCGCCGAACTGGAACAACGCGCCGATGAACGCCGCCTGCTCCATGCTCGCGCCGCTGTCGCGCATCAGGGTCGGCAGCCAACTGGTCAGCAGGTACACGATCACCAGACCCATGAAGTAGGTCAGCCACAGCAACAGCGTGCCGGTGCTGTAGGTACCGGAGAAAATCACCGCGAACACGTTGCGTGCCTTGACGGTTTTCTGTTCCGGCACGCTGAAACTCGCTGCCTGGGCGACGGTGGCAGGATCTATGGGTGCGAGAGTCTTGCGTACCTTGTCAGTGCCGCGATTACGCACCACCAGATAACGCGCCGACTCCGGCAGCCAGACCAGCAACACCACGGCGAGGATCAGCGGCAGAATCCCGCCGATCAGCAACAGACTGTGCCAACCGAACGCCGGAATCAGCTTGGCCGAAATGAACCCGCCGCCTGCCATACCGAGGTTGAAACCGCAGAACATGCTGGTCACCAGCAGAGACTTTTTGCGCTCCGGGGTGTATTCCGAGAGCAGCGTGGTGGCGTTCGGCATGCCGGCGCCCAGTCCCAGACCGGTGAGGAAACGCAGCACCAGCAATTGCTCGACGTTGGTGGCGTAGGCCGAAGCCAGGCTGAAAGCACCGAACAGAAAGACCGCGCCGACCAGTACGACCTTTCGCCCGAAGCGGTCAGCCAACGGCCCGGAGCCCAGTGCGCCGAAGACCATGCCGATCAGCGCGGCGCTCATCACCGGGCCGAGGCTGGCGCGGTCGATGCCCCAATCCTGGGACAGGGCCGGCGCGATGAAACCCATGGCCGCGGTGTCGAGGCCATCGAGGAACACAATCAGGAAACACAGAATCACCACGCGCCACTGATAGCGCGAGATCGGTTGGGCGTTGATGAAGGACTGCACGTCGAGGCAGTTACCCACAGCGGACTGAGGCTGGTTCATTATTTTTATTCCACGCAAAAAACGCAGTCGAACGGCGACCGGCCAAAGACTGGCACGGACACAAGCATATAAGGAGGGAATCAGGCGTTGCGCTAAAACCGGCAACAGGAACGGGAGCGGCGACAGTCGGGGAACGTGCGCATGGGAAGTTGCCTCTTGTCATTATTATGGGAGTCGACGATCCGGCGGGCTCATTCACATCAATGCCGGATGACGCTGCCGCGACATTAATGATCCGGGGGTTTTAGCGTCAATTCGATAAACGCAACTCTGTGCGTTTATCGAACACCTTCATCAGGCAAACAACTGCGCGCTGAGGTCGCGGCTGGCACTCAACAGGCCCGGCAGAAAGCGCTGCTCCAGTTCGGTACGGCTGACGCGACCAGCGTGGGTGCTGACGTTGAGCGCGGCCACCACCTGGCCGGAGGCGTCGTACACCGGCACCGCAATCGAACGCAGGCCTTGCTCCAGTTCCTGATCGACGATGCACCAGCCCTGCTGCCGCACTTCCTGCAAACACTCGAGCAAGGTGTCGGGGGTGTGGAGCGTGCGGCTGGTCTTGGCCACCAGTTCGGCGTGGTCGAGGTATTCGCGCAGTGACGTGTCGTCCAGCGCCGCCAGCAGAATCCGCCCCATGGACGTGCAATACGCCGGCAGACGCCCGCCCACCGACAGGTCTACCGAAATCAGGCGCTGGGTGGTGGCCGAACGCGCGATGTAGAGAATGTCGTCACCTTCCAGCGTGGCCATGTTGCAGGCCTCGTGGAGTTGCTCACTCATGCGGTCGAGGTAAGGCTGAGCGGAAACCGCCAGCGGCGTCGAAGACAGATAGGCGTGACCGAGGGTCAGCACTTTAGGCAGCAACGAATAAGTACGGCCGTCGGTGGTGGCGTAGCCGAGCTTGATCAGCGTATGCAGGCAACGGCGCACGGCGGCGCGGGGAATTTCCGTACGGTGGCTGATCTGGGCGATGGTCAAGTGACGCTTGCGCTCCTGAAACGCCTGCACCACCGCCAGGCCACGGGCCAGGGAGGTCATGAAGTCCGGATCGCCGGTCAGGGCCTGGATGCGTTTGGCCGGTGAAGCAACGATCGGCGGCGCCACCGACGTAAAGGAATTGCGCATTTGATCGTTCATGTCAGGTCCTTTTTCCTGTACGGATCGACGGCTATACAAGCGGCTCGCAGACAGATGCACAAGCGCCAGATCGCCAACACCGGGCGATTATCGAACCGTCGACCGATAATCGCAACGATCCTTGCATCCCGGCGAGAATCGCTCACGACCGTTTTAAACTCAGTATCACCTCATGCACCCGGCGCCTTAGTTGTTCGGCTAAATGGCGCCAGAAACACAACACCCGACAACAACGATGCAACTATGGGTAAAAGTTGCGAGTCACAAAACAATCACACATCCGGAACCGTTTTTAACTTGGCAAAGATAGTCAATCCCGAATCGGCCGCTATAATGCACCTCAGTGGCGCCGCACTTTTATTTGCCGTCGACGCCATTCGCTGAGGCGATGTCCATTGCCTTCAGCCCCGGCCAGCGCCTGATGATCATCACCCATGCACCGCCAGCGCGCTCGCTGAAACAGGAAACTGATGCTGCGTCAGTTTTAATCTGGTGCCGTAGCCGCCTGTAACATGGAAGTCTTGACCGCCCTGCCGATAACACCGCTGCCTGTTCAGGCCGCGTCTTGTTGGCGAACCGGTTCAATCGATTCGTTGCAGTGCGTTTCACCAGACATTTATCTCAACTCATACAGGTAGCACTGTGACGAAAGACGAACTGCGCGCGGAACTTGAGCGCCAGGAACAACGTTACAAGGAAGTTTACGGCGGGGAAGTCACCACCTACGCCGCCCAGCCGGAACCGGAACGCAAAGCCTGGCGTAAACGCCCAACCGTTCAGGATCAGGTCTTCCAGCAAGAACTGAAAAAAATGGAAGAGGAACTCAAAGCCGAAGAGCCTTGATGCCTTCCTTTGAGACTTTCGAGGGTCAGCGTACTCACCGGGTTACAAGCACGGTGGACTGACGATGCCTTGCGCGCCCGCTACCCGCGGGCAGCGGCCAACTCCCCTGTATTGCACAGGTTTGGAGCATGTCAGACACGTTTCTCAGATATTTCATACAAGCCTCTGCGCCCTCCAGCACACCGGTCAATTAGCCGACTTCTCGCATTTTTTTCAATGTAATCAAGGCCTTGCAAACCCCTGCAAAAAGCTTGGGTAATGCACCTTGATACAAATTAATTTGGCGAAGAAGGTTACCGATGAGCAGGTAGGGGATCGATTTCCAGTCTTTTCTGGCATAATCGCGCCCCCTTATGACCGGGTCAGAAAACCTTCATGATCGATTTATTCAGCGGACTGGATGCCTGGGTGCTTGTGAGCCTCCTGCTCGCCCTGACATTTGTCCTCGCCTTCGAGTTCATCAATGGATTTCATGACACCGCTAACGCGGTAGCCACTGTTATCTACACCAAAGCGATGCCGCCTCACCTGGCGGTGTTCTTCTCGGGCGTGTTCAACTTCCTCGGCGTATTGCTGGGCGGTGTCGGCGTGGCGTATGCCATCGTCCACTTGCTGCCGGTAGAACTGCTGATCAATGTGAACACCGGCCATGGTCTGGCAATGGTGTTCTCGCTGCTCGCCGCCGCCATCGCCTGGAACCTGGGCACCTGGTACTTCGGTATCCCGGCCTCCAGTTCCCACACCCTGATCGGTTCGATCCTCGGTGTCGGTCTGGCCAACGCCCTGATCAACGAGATTCCACTGGCCGACGGCGTCAACTGGCAGAAAGCGATCGATATCGGCGCCTCGCTGGTGTTCTCGCCGATGGCCGGTTTCCTGATCGCGGCGCTGATCCTGATCGGCCTGAAATGGTGGCGCCCACTGTCGAAAATGCACAAGACGCCTGAACAGCGCCGCAAGATCGACGACAAGAAGCACCCACCGTTCTGGAACCGTCTGGTCCTGGTGATCTCGGCCATGGCCGTGAGCTTCGTGCACGGCTCCAACGACGGCCAGAAAGGCATCGGCCTGATCATGCTGGTACTGATCGGTATCGTGCCTGCGCAGTTCGTACTCGACCTGAACAGCACCACCTACCAGATCGAACGTACTCGCGATGCGACCCTGCACCTGAGCCAGTTCTACAAGCGCAACGCCGATACCCTGGGCGAGTTCCTGGCGCTGGGCAAAAGCGTGGAAGGCGACCTGCCGGAGAAATTCCGTTGCAACCCGCAACAGACCGAACCGACCATCAACGCCCTGCTCGACACCCTCAAAGGTGTAGCGGACTACCACTCGCTGTCGTCGGAAAGCCGCATCGAAGTGCGTCGCTACCTGCTCTGCCTGGACGACACCGCGAAGAAAGTCAGCAAACTGCCAGGCCTCGCCGCTCGTGAAAAAGCCGACCTGGACAAACTGCGCAAAGACCTGACCACCACCACCGAATACGCCCCGTTCTGGGTAATTCTGGCAGTCGCCCTGGCCTTGGGCCTGGGCACCATGGTTGGCTGGAAACGTGTGGTACTGACCATCGGCGAGAAGATCGGCAAGCAAGGCATGACCTACTCGCAAGGCATGTCGGCCCAGATCACCACCGCCAGCCTGATCGGCCTGGCCAACATCTTCAGCCTGCCGGTGTCCACCACCCACGTCCTCTCCTCGGGCGTGGCCGGCACCATGGTCGCCAACAAAAGCGGCCTGCAAGGCGGCACGGTGAAAACCATCCTGCTGGCCTGGGTCCTGACCCTGCCAGCCACCGTAGCCCTGTCGGCCGGCCTGTTCTGGCTGGCGTCGAAGGCGCTGGGTAGCTGATAGATTGATGTAGTGAAGAAGGCGTGATTCGAGAGGATCACGCCTTTTTTGTTGGCTTCAGAAATGGGACGCGGAGCGTCCCGGGCTGCATTCCCACGCAGAGCGTGGGAACGATCAAGCTGTTAGCTTCCGCTTCCCACCACTCAACACGATGAGCGTTAGCTCGAGTACCGCTTTTGACGTGCCGGCCCCTTCGGCAGGCTGAGTGGAGGGATTCATCCGGGGGTGGGCGCGTAGCGCCGTTTGGCGAAGCCAAACACATCGAGAGGAGGTGCAGCGAAGCAAACCGGAGGCGATGCCCCCGGATGAATCCCGGAACGAAGGAACACCGAGCCAAAGCGAGGTGCCGAACGCCGGGGCCCAGACCTTTGGTTCCTTTGGGGCGTTTGCCAAAGGGACTCGCCGTAAGGGCGAAACCGCCAGCGGCAACACCCGCAGAAACGGATATTCACAAAAAACACCCACAACATGGTCGGCCCAGAGGCCGCCAAGAAGACAAAAAAAAGGGGCAACCGAAGTCGCCCCAAAATGCCTTGCGTGCTCATCAAACCCGGAAGAATCAAGGCTTCTTGCGCTTGTTCGCATCCTTCCAGATAAAAAATCCAAACCCTGCAAAAAACAGAACCATCAGGCCTACTGTCAGGACCCCGGCAAACACCACGTTATCGAAAAACATGACTGGCCTCCTGGCCCCTGCTCTGCTGCGATGGAACTAAGTTAACCAATCAGGCAGGCGCAGGAATTGACCGGGATCAATGCCGGTCAACACGCGGGAGAAAGGAGGGGAAATAACTGACCTGCATCAACGGATGCAGGGGAGATCAACGCTTTTTCGGTTTGTTTTTCGACTTTTTCTTCGGTTTGCCCAACGGCATGGCCTGCTCGAAAGCCTGACGCACTTCGTTCAGGCGCTTCTCGTTGAGGTCATGAACCCGCTTGGCGCGTTCGGTGCTGAGGTCGATCAGTTTGTCGTCTTGGCTCATGGCGTTCGGTGCATCGCTTGGACTGAATCACAACTGCCGGATCACCGACAGGACTGCGCCAATAATGCGGCCTCGCGCCGGCGCTGACCAGCCATCGACGCAGGCGCTATACAACAAATCGTGTACCGGCCAGCGCTTTTGCCCGCACACTCTGCGCTTTGCACTGTTCCGAGGATGTCTGCCGTGCCCTTGCATCAGGATCTGCCGCCGCTGATGGCCCTGCGCGCCTTCGAGGCCGTGGCCCGTCACTTGAGCTTCATCAAGGCTGCCGACGAACTGTCGGTGACGCAAAGTGCGATCAGCCATCAGGTGCACAAACTCGAGGAGTTCCTCGATCAGCCGCTGTTTGTGCGACGCACCCGGGCGATCGACCTGACGCCGGCCGGCGAACAATACTACCGACAGATCGAACCTGCCCTCGCCGCAATTGCCGCCGCCACCCACGACTTGCGCGGCGAGCGCCCCACCACCCTGCGCATCGGTCTGCTCGCTTCGTTCGCCACGCTCTGGCTGGCGCCGCGCCTGGCGGACTTCAACACCAAATACCCGAACATCCACGTCGAACTGCTGCCCGCCGTGCAATTGGCCGATGTCGACGGTGGCGAGGTGGACCTGGCAATCCGCTACGGCAAGGGCGGCTGGCCGAAAGTCCAGGCACGCCGGTTCATGACGGAAACCCTGACGCCGGTGTGCAGCCCGGCCCTCAAGGCCCGCGGCGTGCAAAACGGCCCGCTGTTGATGGCCAAGTCGCACCAGCCGTTCGAATGGATCGACTGGCAGCAACACAGCGGCATCGATCTAACTCATGTACCCAGCGTGATGCTCCACGACTACAACATCGTGGTCGAAGCGGCGGTGGCCGGTCAGGGCATCGCCATGGGTCGCCAATGCCTGATTGATCGTCGACTCAAGGAAGGCGCACTGGTGCCAGCCTTCGACACCCCACCAATGTCCGGCGAAATCGGCTATTGGCTGGTCACTCCGGAGCACCCGCCAAGCCCGGCGGCACAGGCGTTCAGCCAATGGCTGGAGCAAATCGCCGACGCATGAGTTTTTTGGATACGTCGAATCAAATCTATCCGTTTGTCGCCCACCCTCCTGCGCCAACATGCTGGAGTCCTCATTCAGGAGGACTCCACATGACCGACTCAATCAAACAACGCGTCCAGCAACTCGGCCTGCAACTGCCTGCGCCCAGTCAGCCGGTGGCCAACTACGTCAGCCACGTGATCAGTCAGAATCAGTTGTACATCGCCGGGCAGATTCCCATGCTCGATGGCAAACCTGCGTTTCTCGGGCGCCTCGGCGAAGCGATCTCCGACGAAGAAGGGGTCAATGCCGCCGAACTTGCCGCATTAGGCCTGCTGGCACAACTCAGCGATGCCTTGGGCGATGACCTGTCAAAACTGGTGCGGATCATCCGGCTCGGCGCGTTTATCGCCAGCACGCCGGACTTCCCGCGCCAGGGCGTGATTGCCAACGGCGCCTCGAACCTGCTGGTCAACGTCCTCGGCGACAAGGGCCGCCATGTGCGCACCGCCGTCGGCGTGTCGAGCCTGCCGGCCGGCGTGGCGGTGGAAGTCGACGCGATCTTCGAGCTCAAGCCGTGAACGTCGACGACGTCCTGCACCTGCGCGACGCCACGCCCGGCTGTGCGCAGGTGATCCATTTCAATCACGCCGGGGCCTCACTCCCGAGTCAGACCACCCTCGACGCGGTGATCGGACAGTTGCAACGCGAAGCGCTCGGCGGGCCGATGGAGACGGCGGACATTCAAGTGCAGGAACGCGCGCGCACTGCCGCAGCCGCTCTGCTCAACGCCCAACCCGAAGACATCGCCTTTGCCAGCAGCGGTTCGGCGGCGTGGAGCCAGGCATTCAACGCATTGGGGCCGTGGCATCCCGGCGAACGGATTCTGGTCGGACGCCATGAGTGGGCCGGCAACCTGGCCTGCATGGCCGAAGCGGTGAAGGCCGGCGCGCGTCTGGAGGTAATCCCGTGTGACGCCACGGGCGCCGTCGATCCACTGGCGCTGGCGCAGATGATTGACCGCCATGTTCGCCTGATTGCCCTGACCTGGCTGCCGGCCAATGGTGGCCTGATCAACCCGGCGGCGCAGATCGGAGCGATAGCCCGTCGTCATGGCATTCCGTATTTCATCGACGCCGGACAGGCGCTGGGGCAATTGCCCTGTGACGTCCAGGCCTTGCAGTGCGATGTGCTCAAGGGTGCCGGGCGCAAGTTCCTGCGCGGGCCGCGCGGTACGGCGTTGATGTACATCCGGCCGGCATTTCTTCAAAGACTGCTGCCAGTGCAGCGCGACGTCCTGTCGGCACCGTGGGATGGCCAGCGCTTTACCTTGCGCGACGACGCCCGCCGCTTTGAAACCAGTGAAGTGTCATTGGCGCTACTCGCCGGATTGGCCAATGCGCTGGAGGAACATCGGCGCATCGGAGCAACGGCAATCCGAAAGCGGATCGTTGAGCTGAGCCAACCACTGCGCCGGCATATGAAGGAGATTCCCGGGCTGACACTGCGAGATCTCGGATCAGCCAAGGAACAATCCGGACTGATTGCCTTCACGCTGGAAAGCTGGGATTGCCTGGCGCTGAAGCAGGCGCTGGCCGAGCGGCGAATCAACATCGGCGCCAATGGCGTGGCCTACACGCCGCTGGACATGCAGGCACGCGGGCTGGAGAACATTGCGCGGGTGTCGGTGAGCTATCTGAATACCGAAGAAGAAATCGAAGTATTGCTGACGAATCTGGCTGAACTGGCCGCAACGCCTCAGATCTCGATGTCGACCCACAAGCCCTGACGCGGCTGGTCTTCCATCAGCGGCGCTACCGGCACGGTGTTGTCGGCATTGAGTTCGGTGCCGGGCACGGCAAGGTGCGCTTCGGGGTCGTCGTCGGCTTCGCGGCGACGGCGGTCGCGTTCCTGCTGGCGACGCTGTTCTTCGCGCAGCATATAACCGTCTTCTTCCGGATCGCGCTTTTGCAGGTCGATCGTGCTTTCGTTGGAGCTTTCCTGCACCGGCACCACCGGAGGAATGTCCGGGCGCTGGCGGATCGGGTCCTGCTGGGAAGTGATCGGCACGGCGCTCAAGGGGAGCATCGGTGGCAGCATATGAAGGGTCTCCTGTCAGCAGGCTATCGGCTGCGGCATCGGTGCCTTGAGCCATCGGTCGCAAACTTGTGACCGGATTGGCACTCGGTTGTGCCGCAAGCGCTCGTAAAACCGACGCATGACCTAATCTTCCTTCAGTTGGCCGTCGGCATTTAATAGCCGCACGCGACGCCTAATCCTTTGGCCTCAGGGCCTCATTCCGTTAAGATAGCCCGCTTTTTCAAGGTGGGAGTCAGGCAGCATGGCGCAGCAGTATCAACCGGGGCAACGCTGGATCAGTGACAGCGAAGCAGAGCTTGGTTTAGGCACCGTTCTGGCACAGGACGGCCGCTTGTTGACCGTGCTTTACCCGGCCACTGGCGAAACCCGCCAGTACGCGCTAAGGAATGCGCCCCTGACCCGCGTGCGATTCTCGCCGGGCGACTCCATTACCCACTTCGAAGGCTGGAAGTTGACCGTGCGCGAAGTCGAGGACGTCGATGGCCTGCTCGTCTATCACGGTCTGAACGCAGAGAACGAAGCCGTCACTCTGCCGGAAACCCAGCTGTCGAACTTCATTCAGTTCCGTCTGGCCAGCGACCGTCTGTTCGCCGGCCAGATCGACCCGCTGTCGTGGTTCTCCCTGCGCTATCACACCCTTGAGCACACCAGCCGCCAGTTGCAGTCCGCGCTGTGGGGCCTGGGCGGCGTGCGTGCGCAGCCAATCGCTCACCAGTTGCACATTGCCCGTGAAGTTGCCGATCGCATCGCGCCACGGGTATTGCTGGCGGACGAAGTGGGTCTGGGCAAGACCATCGAAGCCGGTCTGGTGATCCATCGCCAACTGCTGTCGGGCCGCGCCAGCCGCGTGCTGATCCTGGTGCCGGAAAACCTCCAGCACCAGTGGCTGGTGGAAATGCGCCGCCGCTTCAACCTTGAGGTCGCGCTGTTCGACGAAGAACGCTTCATCGAAAGCGATGCCGTCAACCCGTTCGAAGACACCCAGCTTGCCCTCGTGGCGCTGGAGTGGCTGGTCGACGACGAAAAGGCCCAGGACGCCCTGTTCGCTGCCGGCTGGGATCTGCTGGTCGTCGACGAAGCACACCACCTGGTCTGGCACGAAGAGAAAGTCAGCCCGGAGTACTCGCTGGTCGAACAACTGGCTGAAGTCATTCCCGGCGTGCTGCTACTCACCGCCACCCCGGAACAACTCGGCCAGGACAGCCACTTCGCCCGTCTGCGCCTGCTCGACCCGAACCGTTTCCATGACCTGGCCGCCTTCCGCGCCGAGAGCGAAAACTATCGCCCGGTGGCCGAAGCCGTTCAGGAACTGCTGGACAAGGGTCGCCTGTCCCCTGCCGCGCACAAGACCATCCACGGTTTCCTCGGCAACGAAGGTGAAGCCCTGCTGACCGCCGTCAACGATGGCGACACCGAAGCCAGCGCCCGCCTCGTGCGTGAGCTGCTCGACCGTCACGGCACCGGCCGCGTGCTGTTCCGTAACACCCGCGCCGCCGTGCAGGGTTTCCCGGAGCGCAAACTGCACCCGTACCCGCTGCCATGCCCGGACGAATACCTCGAACTGCCACTGGGCGATCACGCCGAGCTGTACCCGGAAGTCAGCTTCCAGGCCCAGCCGGACGCCAGCGAAGAAGAACGCTGGTGGAAATTCGACCCGCGCGTCGAGTGGCTGATCGATCAGCTGAAAATGCTCAAGCGCACCAAGGTGCTGGTGATCTGCGCCCACGCCGAAACCGCGATGGACCTGGAAGACGCCCTGCGCGTACGTTCCGGCATCCCGGCCACGGTGTTCCATGAAGGCATGAACATCCTTGAGCGTGACCGCGCCGCCGCCTACTTCGCCGACGAAGAGTTCGGCGCGCAGGTGCTGATCTGCTCGGAAATCGGCAGTGAAGGTCGCAACTTCCAGTTCGCGCATCACCTGGTGCTGTTCGATCTGCCGTCGCACCCGGACCTGCTGGAACAGCGCATTGGTCGTCTGGACCGGATCGGCCAGAAACACATCATCGAACTGCACGTGCCGTACCTGGAAACCAGCCCGCAAGAGCGTCTGTTCCAGTGGTATCACGAAGCACTGAACGCGTTCCTCAACACCTGCCCGACCGGCAACGCCTTGCAACATCAGTTCGGCCCGCGCCTGCTGCCGCTGCTTGAAGAGGCTGACGATGGCGAGTGGCAGACGCTGATCGACGAAGCGCGCACTGAGCGCGAGCGTCTGGAAGCCGAACTGCACACCGGTCGTGACCGCTTGCTGGAACTCAACTCCGGCGGTGCCGGCGAAGGTGAAGCGCTGGTCGAGGACATCCTCGAACAAGACGATCAGTTCGCCCTGCCGATCTACATGGAAACCCTGTTCGACGCGTTCGGCATCGACAGCGAAGACCATTCGGAAAACGCCCTGATCCTCAAGCCGAGCGAGAAGATGCTCGATGCCAGCTTCCCGCTGGGCGACGACGAAGGCGTGACCATCACCTACGACCGCAACCAGGCGCTGTCGCGCGAAGACATGCAGTTCATCACCTGGGAACACCCGATGGTGCAGGGCGGCATGGATCTGGTGCTGTCCGGTTCGATGGGCAACACCGCCGTCGCGCTGATCAAGAACAAGGCACTCAAGCCAGGCACTGTCCTGCTGGAACTGCTGTACGTCAGCGAAGTGGTGGCTCCGCGTGCCCTGCAACTGGGCCGCTACCTGCCGCCGGCCGCCCTGCGCTGCCTGCTCGATGCCAACGGCAACGACCTGTCGGCCCGTGTGGCGTTCGAAACCCTGAACGATCAGCTGGAAAGCGTGCCACGCGCCAGTGCCAACAAGTTCATCCAGGCCCAGCGCGATCAGCTGACGCCACGGATCAACGCCGGTGAAGAAAAAATCACCCCGCGTCACGCCGAGCGCGTGGCCGAGGCACGCCGTCGTCTGGCGGCCGACACCGACGAAGAACTGGCACGCCTGACCGCGTTGCAAGCGGTCAACCCGACCGTGCGCGACAGCGAACTGGTTGCCCTGCGCAAACAGCGCGAGCAAGGCCTGGCCATGCTCGACAAGGCTGCGCTGCGACTGGAAGCGATCCGGGTGCTGGTAGCGGGCTGATCCGCCCTGCTCCATCGCCACACATGAAAAGGCCCGCAGCGATGCGGGCCTTTTTGTTTGTCTGCCCCGCCGATCGTTCCCACGCTCCGCGTGGGAATGCCTCAAGGGACGCTCCGCGTTCCAGCTCTCGAATGGGACGCAGAGCGTCCCGGGCTGCATTCCCACGCGGACGGTTCGACGCCTCGACGTGGGAACGATCAAACCTTAGGCCGTGACCGCTGCACCCTCTGGCTCAACCACCGCGACCAATCCCTCCTTCATCCGCTTCGCATCCCGCACAAAACACCGCGCCGCCAGAAACAGAAACACCATGGTCAGGAACAGCGCCACCGGGATCAGGTACATCGCGTCATGCAGGCCGACCGCCTTGAACGCCTCGGTCATCTGCTCAGCGCCCGCCGACACCATCGCCGACTTGGCGAAGTGATCCGATAATCCGCCGACCACCACCGGCCCCAGACCACCGCCCAGCAAATACAACCCGGCAAAGAACAGCGCCATCGCCGTGGCCCGCAGGCGCGGTTCGACCACGTCCTGAATCGCCGTGTAGACGCAGGTGTAGAAGTTATAGGCAAACAGCCAGCCGACACTGAACAGCGCGACAAACACACCGATCTCGATCCGCCCGGCGTGCAGTGCCCAAGCGGTGCACACGGTGGAAATGATCAGGCTGAACGCCGCAAACAGCAGCCGCCCGTTAGCCACACGCTGATGGATCTTGTCGGCGATCCAGCCGCCGAGCGTGAGACCGATCAGTCCGGTCACGCCAACGATCAGCCCCGTGGCCACTGCCGCCTCCTGCAAAGGCATCAGAAAATAGCGCTGGAGCATCGGCACCAGGAACGAGTTACAGGCATACGTGGCGAAGTTGAAGCACAACCCGGCCATCACCAGCCACAGAAAAGTCGGCACCGCGAGAATCCGCCGGATCGGCTTGTCGACTTTCTCCTGCGACACTTGCACGGTCTCCGCCGCGCCGCGCTTGGGTTCCTTGATGAAAAACATGAACACCGCCAGCAGCAACCCCGGCACGGCAGCAATAAAGAACGGCGCACGCCAGCTGTCGAACGCCTTGACCATCGCGCCGATGGTGAAAAACGCCAGCAGCAGGCCCAACGGCAAGCCCAGCATGAAGATGCCCATGGCCCTCGCGCGACGGTGCGCCGGGAACAGGTCGCCGATCAGCGAGTTGGCGGCGGGCGCGTAACTGGCCTCGCCGATACCGATGCCCATGCGCACCAGCAGGAAACTCCAGAAACTGCCGACCAGGCCGTTGACCGCCGTCAACGCGCTCCAGGTCGCCAGCCCCCAGCCCATCAGTTTGCTGCGCGAACCGGTGTCAGCCATCCGCCCCAACGGCAGGCCGGCAATGGCATAGACGATGGTGAACGCAGTACCGACGATCCCCAGCTGAAAGTCGCTGAGGTGCCATTCCATGCGGATCGGCTCGATGATGATCGCGGGGATGGTGCGATCGAAGAAATTGAACAGGTTGGCGAGGAACAGCAGGAACAGAATGCGCCAGGCATTCGCCGCTTGGGTCGAGTTCTGCATGGGTCCGTCTCTTTTATTGTTATAGGGCTTCACTGCCGAAGCATCCGAGCCCGGAACCTGCAATCTAGTCACGCTCGTCGGGACTGTCTGTGATCATTCGTCAGCCTGATACCGGGCCATGGCACTGTAACGAAACGTAAGCCCTTGAAATGCTTCGAATCCCCCGAAAACCGGGGGTTTTGCGGAAAAATCCGGCAATGAAAAAATACTTTCACGCCCCCCTTCCCAACGCCGTGGCAAAGCCTAGAATGGCCGCCGGATCCGTCCGGATCCTGCCGATCAATCCCTTTGATGCCCCCCTAATGTCCGAAGTCAGTCCGTGTCTGAGTTGCGGTGCCTGCTGTTCCCATTTTCGTGTTTCATTTTTCTGGGGGGAATGCGCATCCTCTGGCGGGACCGTGCCCGATGAACTGGTCACCCAGATCACGCCCAGCCGGGTCGCGATGATCGGTACCGACCGCAAGGCGCCGCGCTGCACCGCGCTGGAAGGCGAAGTCGGAAAATCGGTGGCCTGCACGATCTACGACAAGCGTTCCAGCCCTTGCCGCGAGTTCGAGGCGTCGTGGGAAAACGGTGAGCAGAACACCGACTGCGACAAGGCGCGTGCCCGTTTTGGCCTGCCGCCATTGCAACCGCACTGGAACGAAGTCGCCTGAGCGACCAAGCGTGCGAGGCTTAGCGCCAATCGCTATGACGCTCATGCCAAAATCATTAGAGCCAATGTGCCACCACCGCTTGCGCCCCGAAATCGGCCTCTATACTGCATTCATTCGCCTGCGTTGATGACGCAGTAAGGAAGCACTCAGAGACGGGGCATGCTATGGAGTGGCTTGGTTTGCAGTTTGTTGCCGAGCTGCCGGAGAGCGGGCAGGTCATTCTCAATTGCACACACAACCCCTTGCTGGTGCTGGTCGCCTATCTGGTGGCCTGCGCCGCAAGCTTCGCGACCCTCGACATGGCGGAACGCGTCGGCCATGCCGAAGACCCCGGATCACGCAGGATCTGGCGCTGGATCGGGGCCACCTGCCTGGCCGGTGGCATCTGGGCCATGCATTTCATCAGCATGCTGGCGTTCCAGACGCCGATCGACATCCAGTACGACCTGTCCATCACCCTGTTTTCTCTGCTGATCGCCGTGCTGGCCTCCTGGCTGGCCATGCACACGCTGAGCGAGCCACAGCCCAGTCTGCTGCAATACCTCAAGACCGCCATCGTCATCGGCCTGGGCATCGCCGGCATGCACTACGTCGGCATGGCCGCCATGCAATCAGCGGCCACGGCCTACTACGACCCGACCCTGTTCGGACTGTCGATCCTGATTGCCATCGGTGCCAGTTTCGCCGCCCTGTGGGTGGCCGGGAATTTGCGTGAAGGCAGTGGCCTGCACAACCAGATGCTCAAATACGTGGCCACACTGATTCTCGGGGCCGGCATCATCAGCATGCACTTCACCGGCATGGCTGCGTTGCATCTGGTCCTCCCGGAGGGGAGCATTCCCACACTGAAGGTCGACTCCAGCCACCTGCAACTGGGGCTCACCGTCGCCTTTATCACCCTGCTGATCCTCGGCAGCGCCATCAGCGCCGCACTGGCCGACAAGAAACTGCAGAACAAGGAACAGGACCTGCGCCGGGTCAACATGCTGCTCAGCCAGCTCGACCAGGCGCGGATGTCGCTGCAGCAGGCGGCCAATTACGACGCCCTGACCAACCTGATCAACCGTCGCGGTTTCAACCAGCTCTTCGCTGAAAAGCTCAGCCAGAAATCCACCGAGGGCGGCATGCTCGCGGTGATGTTTCTCGACATCGACCACTTCAAACGCATCAACGACAGCCTCGGCCATGATGCCGGCGACGAGCTCCTCAAAGTCATCGCCCAGCACATCAAAGGTTCGGTGCGCGGCCATGAAGACGTGGTCGCCCG
This sequence comes from Pseudomonas sp. GW821-FHT02C04, assembly GCF_059421845.1. Taxonomy (NCBI): domain Bacteria; kingdom Pseudomonadati; phylum Pseudomonadota; class Gammaproteobacteria; order Pseudomonadales; family Pseudomonadaceae; genus Pseudomonas; species Pseudomonas sp. GW821-FHT02C04. The sequence goes on from NZ_JBWKVT010000003.1 coordinate 446,955, forward strand.
TTTCGGCGGCGACGAATTCTGCATCCTCATCGGCCTGCGCGACCGCGAAGAAGCCCGCAACCTGGCCCAGCGCATCATGCTCAAGATGAAGGAGCCGATTGAACTGGCCGGGCGGCGTATGGTGATGACCACCAGCATCGGCATCAGCCTGTTTCCCGAAGACGGCACCACCTGTGATGAACTGCTCAAGCACGCGGATCTGGCGCTGTATCAATCCAAGGGTGCCGGACGCAACGGCGTGCACTTTTTCGATTCCAACCTGAAAAACCGCGCCAGCCTGGAACTGCAACTGGAAGAAGAACTGCGTCTTGCCCTGCGCGAAGAGAACGGGCTGATGCTGTATTACCAGCCGATCTTCGAACTGAAGACCGACAAGGTCACCAAGCTTGAAGCGCTGATCCGCTGGCAGCACCCGGTGCACGGCCTGCTGACCCCGGATCGCTTTATCGCCATCGCCGAAAACAACGGCCTGATCGCCGAACTGGACAACTGGGTGTTGCGCAAGGCCTGTGAAGACCTTGGCGAACTGTCGCACCACGGCTGTGATGACCTGAAGATCGCCTGGAACTGCTCACCGCTGAATCTGGCCCGGGAAGAACTGGCCAATGAAATCGAACACGCCTTGCGCAGCGCCGGCGTTTCCCCCGAACGGCTGGAGCTGGAGGTGACCGAGAACGCCCTGATGGGCAACATCGCCAACACGCTGGTGCTGTTGCGGCAGATCCGCGCCCTGGGCGTGTCGTTGTCGATCGATGATTTCGGTACCGGTTATTCGTCGCTGGCCTACCTCAAGCGACTGCCGCTCAACACACTGAAAGTCGACCGCTCATTTATCCTCGATATTCCCAAAGCCACCGCCGACATGGAAATCGTCCAGGCGATCATCGTCATGGCCCACACCCTGCACCTGCAGGTGGTCACCGAAGGCGTGGAAAGCCTGGAGCAATACGAATTCCTCGAACGTTCGGGCTGCGACTTCATTCAGGGTTACCTGCTCAGCCGTCCGGTGCCGCTGGACGAATTGCGCCCGGTCCTCGAAGAGATCAATCAGCGCAAACATTCCCACGCAGTCAATCCGCTGAGTCTGGCTCGCGGTACATTTTCACCAGTGTTGATGGATCTTTCGCCAAAAAGCCCTGCGCCCCATGCAGGCGCATCAGTTGTGCGGCCAATCCGCTGATCGGCGTGGCCGAGCCCACTTCGCGGGAAAACTTCACCGCCGTGTCGAGATCCTTGAGCAGCGTGCGCACGTGCCATTTCACCGGTTCGAAACGGCTTTCGGCCATTTGCGGGGCGAGGATCTGCAGCGGCTTCGAATCGGCGAAACCTCCGGCCAGCGCTTCGGCGATCAGACTGGCGTCGACTCCAGACTGCTCGGCCAATGCCACCACTTCGGCAATCACCAGCGCATTGCACGCAACAATCATCTGGTTGCAGGCCTTGGTCACCTGGCCGGCGCCGACGCCGCCCATGTGCGTGACGCTCTGACCAAGGGCGAGCAATACCGGATGCACACGCTGCAGATCCGCCGCGTCACCACCGACCATGATCGCCAGACTGCCAGCCTCGGCGCCGACCACACCGCCGGAGACCGGTGAATCGAGCCAGGCCATGCCAGCCTTGTCCAGCAGCCGCGCGGCCATCTCGCGGGTTGCCGTCGGTTCCAGGCTGGAAAAATCCACCAGCAACTGACCGCGCGCAGCCCCTTCGGCGACACCGCCCGGGCCAAACACCACCTCACGCACCACCGCCGTGTCGGCCAGGCACAGCATCACCACATCGGCGTGCCGGCACAGCTCGGCGGGGGTCGCCACCTGCCGGGCACCGGCCTCGACCAGCGGCGCGCATTTGTCCGGGTTGCGGTTCCACACGGTCAGCGGATAACCCGCTGCCAGCAGACGCCGGCACATCGGCAGGCCCATCAGACCGATTCCGGCAAACCCCAACGAAGGTAGCGTTGACATCATTTAGCCTCCTTTTGATTAAAGATCGCCGAATAATGGCCGATCCATCATCAATCAGGAAAGGATTCCCCCGCGCGGCACTCAGGCCAGAACCCTGACGCACGGGCCAAATACGCGCAGTAAAAAGACGCGAGATTCCCATTCCGTGAGGCTCGACGACACCGGTCGCCGAACCAACCAGTCCAGGTATATGGCGCACAATGACTTCTAAAAACAATCCGGCCACTGCGGTATCCGATCTGACCCTGAGCCCAGCAGCGAACAGCCCTGCCCCGATGAAGCCATTGCCTCCTTCACGCCCGTTGGGCACCCAGCAATACCTGTACTTCACCGAAACCAACACCGACCGCATCCTCGACAACCTCGATGGCCTGCGTGACCTGGTGTTCCCGCGCCCGCCGCACCTGGAAGGCGACAACGAGCAGCACAACGATCAGGAATTCCCGTCGGTGTGCCTGATCGGCCTCGGTCGCTGCGGCTCCAACATCGCCCTCGACGTGGCGGAGCTGGTGTACAACGCGCGCAAGTTCTACCTCAACGAATTCAACAACGAAGATCGCGCGGCTGACCGGCGTCTGGCGACCGACAAAGGCTACAGCCCGGCCCAGTGGATCAAGCAGAACCTGCGGATCGGCCCGAACAAGTCGACCAAACCGGTGTTCCTGGTCGAGCCGCTGGTGATGCTCGGCGACCTGGACAAAGATATCGCCGGACGCATCCGTTTCTCGCGCAAGGGCGAAAAGAGCGGCTTCCTGCGCGACTACAGCAAAATGAAGATCATGGACTTGTCCGAAGTCCACGCCGGTGGCGCCGGTAACGCGCCGATCCTCGGCCAGTACCTGGCGAAGATCATCCTGAACAAGGACACCCAGCGTTTCTCCAGCCCTGACTGGAAAATGATCCACTCGTACCTGATCGACAGCTGCGGCATCAAGGCCAACCAGTCGCGCCTGTATTTCTCGATCTTCAGTGCCGGCGGCGGTACCGGTTCGGGCATGGCCTCGGAATTCGGCCTGGCCCAGCAGCACTCGTACATGAACAAGACGTTCGACACCAAGCCGATGGACGAACATGACGGCAAGAGCGGTCATTCGTTCGTGTTCGAGCCGATCTTCACCAGCGGCATCTGCGTGCTGCCGAACATTTCCGACCACCGCAGCGAAATGTCCGAGGCGCTGCACATCAACGCCGGTCGCCTGCTGTGCAAATACCTGTCGGAAGAATGGGATTTCTCGTACAACTTCGCCAACGAAGACAGCAGCGAAGCCAGCGTCATGGGCCGTATCCGCCCATGGAACGCGATGATGCTGATCTCCAACGACATCATGCGTTACGCCGAAGAAAGCGATGACGGCAACATCCAGAACATTGATGTCAATGCGATGGAGAAGCACGCCAACCAGTACATCTCGCAGCAGATCTTCAACATTCTGACGGCCCAGGCAGTCACGACCGACTACGACCAGAACTATTTCCGTCGTGCCGGCATCGACATCGGCGAGACCATTCGCCTGGACGCCAACGACCTGTTCATGAGTCTGGCCGGCCCGGTGGCGATTGCCTACGCAGAATCGGTAGTGCCGGAAACCCCGCCGCCGAGCAGCGACAAGTTCAAGGTGTTCGACAAAGAGCCACAGCGCCTGAACATCGACGACCTGTTCTTCCGTTCGATCGACCTGCCGCACTTCAACAAGGTCACCCAGGCCATCGAAGGCATCAGCCTGCTGCCGATCGAATCCAAGCGTTATCGCGCCTCGCTTGAGCAATACAAGAACTCCGGCTACGACGCCGCTGCGCTGCACGACCTGCACTTCTTCAAGAACTGCTCGTCGGTGGTCTCGATCGTTTCGCTGCCGAAAGACTACAAACTGTCGTACATGGACCTGAACCGGTTGAAGACCCACCTCAACAGCCTGTTCCCCAACACCACGCTCAAGCGTTACGCACTGGTGATCGGCGCCTCGGCGAACCTGTCGCTGACCACCCTGATCGCCAAGAGCCCGTGCCTGTCGGACGACTTCCTGACCCTGATCGTGGCGTTCATCAAGCGTTGCTTCGCAAAGAACCCGTACCGTTTCGACGAGACCCTGGACAACTCGATCCTCGACTTCATCATCAATGAAGAATTCGACGAAGCGCGTATCGATGACCTGCTCAACGAGTTCGAGAACCCGGCGAAGATCCTCGATACCAACTGGTACGCGATCAAACCGATGTACGAGAAGAAGTACCGCGAGCTGATCAACGACAAAGAGAAGTTTGTCTCGATCAACGACATCCGCCTGTCACGCGATTGCGTGAAGAAGTCGATCAAGTACCTGCGCGAGATCTACCGTCACCGGATCGGCAAGACCAAGGTTATTTCGCTGAATAACCATACTGGCAAGACTTACTCGGTCTGACACCAGACCGAGGTTCTCCCATCGCGAGCAGGCTCGCTCCCACATTGGAAAACATTCCCTGTGGGAGCGAGCCTGCTTGCGATGAGGCCCTCGAATTCCCCGATTTATTCAGCCTTTCCAACATCCAGAAACAATTAAGCAGCCGTTAGGCTGCTTACTAAACTGTGCCCGTTACGTTTACGTCACCGTTATGCCACCCCCGCTTGTGGCATTTCTCTACGGCAACGTGCCATCACGCTACTCGGCTACACACTTTTCCTCGGCGAGCACGCGCACCAACAAGGTGCGCCACCTCAGACGGACGCCCTTTCCTGGACCAGAATCCATGGCCGAACCACGACCGCCCACATCTGCGGATCACGTTCAAAAATATCCAGCGCCCGCGTTTCAGACAGCTTGGCGACTTTGTCTTCGGCCAGCCAGGCAGCGACTTTCTCGCCTTGATCCGATGCCACGGCCTCGGCCACGGCGATCAAATCCAGGTCAGCGTCGACCCACAATAGGGCACCCTGGGCGTAGAAGCGCTCCAGCTCCTTCCAGGTAATAGATGCGGTTTCACCAAGCAGCTTGGCATAGAGGGTGCTAGGTTCTTGATTCATGGGACTGTCCGGAAAAGAAATCGGCGCGAATGATAACGTCGGTGGTCCGGCAGAAAAACCCGGTAGCAAAAGGCTGTACCGAACGAAAAGAGCAGGAAGGCCAGGGAATGCTGATGATTGGGGTATAAGCCCTTTGAACGTCCCGCCGCAATTCTGTCTTTTTCTTTCATTAAAGCGACATCTCCAGAATTTGCCCCTGGGCGCCAGCTTCCCAGGCCAACAACCGGCGCTCTACACTGTACCGGTACAGTTGCCGGGGGCATTTCCGGACGATATCGCGATGATATCTGGCCCGGTTCTGCTGCTACGGCGTCAGGACTCTAAAAAAATACAACAGTAAGAGTGGAGCACTATGACTAAGGCTACTAAGCAGATTTCCAAACTGTTTGCCGCTATGGTACTGGCCGGGGTTGCCAGCCATTCGTTCGCAGCTGACACCATCAAGATCGGTATCGCCGGCCCTAAAACCGGCCCGGTAGCCCAGTACGGCGACATGCAGTTCAGTGGCGCCAAAATGGCCATCGAACAGATCAACGCCAAGGGCGGCGTCGACGGCAAGAAGCTCGAAGCCGTTGAATACGATGACGCTTGCGACCCGAAACAAGCGGTAGCCGTTGCGAACAAGGTCGTCAACGACGGCGTCAAGTTCGTGGTCGGTCACCTGTGCTCCAGCTCCACTCAGCCTGCTTCGGACGTTTACGAAGACGAAGGCGTGATCATGATCACCCCGGCTGCCACCAGCCCGGACATCACCAGCCGTGGTTACAAAATGGTGTTCCGCACCATCGGTCTGGACAGCGCCCAGGGCCCTGCCGCCGGTAACTACATTGCCGATCACGTGAAACCGAAAATCGTTGCTGTTCTGCACGACAAACAGCAATACGGCGAAGGCATTGCCACCGCCGTGAAGAAAACCCTGGAAGGCAAGGGCGTCAAGGTTGCCGTGTTCGAAGGCGTCAACGCCGGCGACAAAGACTTCTCCTCGATGATCTCCAAGCTCAAGCAAGCCAACGTCGACTTCGTCTACTACGGCGGCTACCACCCAGAGCTGGGCCTGATCCTGCGTCAGTCCCAGGAAAAAGGCCTGAAAGCCAAGTTCATGGGTCCGGAAGGCGTGGGTAACGACTCCATCTCGCAGATCGCCAAGGACGCGTCCGAAGGCCTGCTGGTGACCCTGCCGAAGTCCTTCGACCAGGATCCGGCCAACGTTGCTCTGGCTGATGCATTCAAGGCGAAGAAAGAAGACCCGAGCGGCCCGTTCGTGTTCCCTTCCTACTCGGCTGTTGAAGTGATTGCCGGCGGTATCGCCGCTGCCAAATCCGAAGACCCTGCGAAAGTGGCGGCTGCCATTCACGCCGGCACCTTCAAGACCCCTACCGGCGACCTGAGCTTCGATGCCAAGGGCGACCTGAAGGACTTCAAATTCGTGGTCTACGAGTGGCACTTCGGCAAACCTAAAACCGAAGTTTCGCCTCAGTAAGGCGCTGCCTGACTGACTGCCAATAAAGCCCACGGCGTGCCGTGGGCTTTGTTTTACGAATGTATTGGGCCGCGCTGGCGTGATCCGCCAGTCTCCCCACCTGAAAATCTCAAAACCGTCATCAGCGGTTCGCTGGCAAAACCCGGATTCGAAGTGGATAAAGATCCACGGGGCCGGGCGGGAAAATGACTCCACCAGTGAAATGCGTATCAGGTTTTTAGGAGCGCTGTAATGCCTGACATCTATCACTTCTTCCAACAGCTGGTTAATGGCATGACCATTGGCAGCACGTATGCCCTGATCGCCATCGGCTATACGATGGTCTACGGCATCATTGGAATGATCAACTTCGCCCACGGCGAGGTATACATGATCGGCTCCTACGTGGCCTTCATCGCCATCGCCGGGCTGTCCATGATGGGACTCGACAGTGTTCCACTGTTGATGACCGCCGCTTTTCTCGCAACCATCGTCGTGACCAGTGCCTACGGTTACAGCATCGAACGCGTCGCCTACCGCCCCTTGCGCGGCAGCAACCGTCTGATCCCGCTGATTTCCGCCATCGGCATGTCGATCTTCCTGCAGAACACGGTTCTGCTGGCGCAAGACTCCAAGGACAAATCCATCCCCAACCTGATCCCCGGCAACTTCTCCATCGGGCCAGGTGGCGCACATGAAGTGCTGATTTCCTACATGCAAATCGTGGTGTTCGTGGTGACCCTGGTCGCCATGCTCGGCCTGACGCTGTTCATCTCCCGCTCTCGCCTGGGTCGCGCCTGCCGTGCCTGTGCCGAAGACATCAAGATGGCCAACCTGCTGGGCATCAACACCAACAACATCATCGCCCTGACCTTCGTCATCGGTGCTGCGCTGGCGGCCATCGCGGCCGTGCTGCTGAGCATGCAATACGGCGTGATCAACCCGAACGCCGGTTTCCTCGTCGGCCTCAAGGCCTTCACCGCTGCGGTACTGGGCGGCATCGGCAGCATCCCCGGCGCCATGCTCGGCGGGCTGGTGCTCGGTGTGGCGGAAGCCTTTGGTGCCGATATCTTCGGCGACCAGTACAAGGACGTCGTGGCGTTCGGCCTGCTGGTTCTGGTGCTGTTGTTCCGGCCAACCGGCCTGTTGGGTCGTCCGGAGGTTGAGAAAGTATGACTAGGAATCTTAAACAGGCGCTGTTCAGCGCCCTGCTGGTGTGGGCGGTGGCCTACCCGGTACTCGGTCTGAAGCTGACCATCGTCGGCATCAACCTCGAAGTGCATGGCACCAGTACCTCGACCTTGATCACCATTGCCGTCTGCTCGGTACTGATGTTCCTGCGAGTGTTGTTCGACCAGCAGATCGGTGCGGCGTGGAAATCCTCGCCGAGCCTGCCCAAGATGCCGGCCAAGGCCAGCAGCTTCCTGACCCTGCCGACCACCCAGCGCTGGATCATCATTGCGTTGATCATCGGTGCACTGGTCTGGCCGTTCTTCGGCTCTCGCGGCGCGGTGGATATCGCCACGCTGGTGCTGATCTACGTGATGCTCGGCCTCGGCCTGAACATCGTGGTCGGCCTGGCAGGCCTGCTCGACCTCGGTTACGTCGGCTTCTATGCCGTCGGCGCCTACAGTTATGCACTGCTGTCGCACTACTACGGCCTGAGCTTCTGGATCTGCCTGCCGATCGCCGGACTGATGGCGGCCACCTTCGGCTTCCTGCTCGGTTTCCCGGTACTGCGTCTGCGCGGTGACTATCTGGCGATCGTGACGCTGGGGTTCGGTGAAATCATCCGTCTGTTCCTGCGTAACCTCACCGACATCACCGGCGGCCCGAACGGCATCAGCAACATTCCCAAGCCATCCCTTTTCGGGTTGACCTTCGACAAGACAGCCGCAGAGGGGATGCAGACCTTTCACGAGTACTTCGGCCTGACCTACAACCCGGTGAACAAGGTGATCTTCCTTTACCTGATCGCGGTGTTGCTGTCGCTGTTCGCGCTGTTCGTCATCAACCGCTTGCTGCGCATGCCCCTGGGCCGTGCCTGGGAAGCGTTGCGCGAAGACGAGATCGCTTGCCGTGCGCTGGGTCTGAATCCGACGATCATCAAGCTCTCGGCGTTTACCCTGGGTGCGTGCTTCGCAGGTTTCGCCGGCAGTTTCTTCGCCGCCCGTCAGGGTCTGGTGACGCCGGAGTCGTTCACCTTCATCGAGTCGGCGACCATTCTCGCCATCGTGGTGCTGGGCGGCATGGGCTCGCAGCTGGGCGTCGTACTGGCCGCGGTCGTGATGATCCTCTTGCCGGAAATGATGCGTGAGTTCAGTGAGTACCGCATGCTGATGTTCGGCGCCCTGATGGTGCTGATGATGATCTGGCGACCTCAAGGTCTGCTGCCCATGCAACGTCCTCACATGGAGCTGCGCAAATGAGCCGCGAGATCCTGAAAGTCGAAAATCTGAGCATGCGCTTCGGCGGCCTGCTGGCGGTCAACGGCGTGGCCCTGACCGTGAAGGAAAAAGAGGTGGTTGCACTGATCGGGCCGAACGGCGCGGGCAAGACCACCGTGTTCAACTGCCTGACCGGTTTCTACAAGCCGAGCGGCGGCAGCATCGTGCTCGACGGCGAGTCGATCGAAGGCCTGCCGGGCCACAAGATCGCCCTCAAAGGCGTGGTGCGTACCTTCCAGAACGTGCGGTTGTTCAAGGACATGACAGCGGTCGAGAACCTGTTGATCGCCCAGCACCGTCACTTGAATACCAACTTCCTGGCCGGTCTGTTCAAGACCCCGGCGTTTCGCAAAAGCGAGCGCGAGGCCATGGAATACGCCGAATACTGGCTGGAAAAGGTCAACCTCAAGGAGTTCGCCAACCGTCCGGCCGGCACCCTGGCCTACGGTCAGCAACGTCGTCTGGAAATCGCCCGCTGCATGATGACCCGTCCGCGGATTCTCATGCTCGACGAACCGGCCGCCGGTCTGAACCCGAAGGAAACCGAAGACCTCAAGGCGCTGATCAGCGTGCTGCGTGAAGAGCACAACGTGACCGTGCTGCTGATCGAACACGACATGAAACTGGTCATGAGCATTTCCGACCACATCGTCGTGATCAACCAGGGCACGCCTCTGGCCAACGGCACACCGGAACAGATTCGCGACAATCCTGAAGTGATCAAAGCCTACCTGGGGGAAGCGTAAATGCTGCAGTTCGAAAACGTTTCCACCTTCTACGGCAAGATCCAGGCCCTGCACAGCGTCAACGTCGAAGTCCGCCAGGGCGAGATCGTGACCCTGATCGGCGCCAACGGTGCCGGCAAGTCCACCCTGCTGATGACGCTGTGCGGTTCGCCGCAGGCGCACAGCGGCAGCATCCGCTACATGGGTGAGGAACTGGTCGGCCAGGAATCGTCGCAGATCATGCGCAAGAGCATTGCCGTGGTGCCGGAAGGCCGTCGGGTGTTTGCCCGACTGACCGTCGAAGAGAACCTGTCCATGGGCGGATTCTTCACCGACAAGGGCGACTATCAGGAACAGATGGACAAGGTTCTCGGACTTTTCCCACGCCTGAAAGAACGCTTCAACCAGCGCGGCGGCACCATGTCCGGCGGTGAACAGCAAATGCTCGCCATCGGCCGGGCGCTGATGAGCAAGCCGAAACTGCTGCTGCTCGACGAACCGTCGCTGGGCCTGGCACCGATCATCATCCAGCAGATCTTCGACATCATCGAACAGCTGCGCAAGGACGGTGTGACGGTGTTCCTGGTTGAGCAGAACGCCAACCAGGCGCTGAAAATCGCTGACCGTGCGTACGTTCTGGAGAACGGCCGGGTGGTGATGCAAGGCACCGGTGAAGCGCTGCTGACCGACCCGAAAGTGCGCGAGGCGTATCTCGGCGGTTGATCGATTGCGTTAAACAAAAAACGGCCTTCGGGCCGTTTTTTTTTGCGCTTTGAAAATTATTTTCGCGATCGCTGTAACGCATCGCCAGGTCGTTTCTCTAGTGGGGTAAGCAAGCGCACATCGCTTGTTCCAACCCAAGTTGAAACCGGAGAAACATCATGACTGCTACCACCCGCACCCTGTCCGCCACCGCCCTGGTTCTGGCCCTCGGTTCCGCCCTGAGTATGGCCGCCGTTTCGACCGTTCAGGCGGCCGACAACACCAACATGGAAAAATGCTTCGGCGTGGCCATGAAAGGTCATAACGACTGCGCCGCTGGCGCCGGCACCACCTGCGCAGGCACGGCGAAAATGGATTACCAGGCCAACTCCTGGAAGTTCGTTCCGAAAGGCACCTGCGCCACCACCGAAAGCAAAACCTCGCCGACCGGTTTCGGTCAGATGGAAGCCTTCAAGGCCAAGTCCTGATCCGGCGGCTGCCCGAGTGTCGATCATGATCACTTCCTGCGACCATGCCTCCACCCGCACTCGGGCAGCCCTCCCCGGGCTCCCGCCCCGTGCCGGGCTGGGGCTCAAGACCGGGCACTTTCGTGAAGTGCTCGGTTCTTTACCGGACATCGGTTTCTTCGAAGTCCACGCCGAAAACTACATGGTGGCCGGCGGCCCGTTCCATCACTTTCTGGGTTTGATCCGCGAGGCGTATCCGCTGTCGCTGCATGGCGTCGGCCTGTCCATCGGTGCCGAAGGCCCGCTGGATGTTCAACACCTCAAACGCCTGAGTACGCTGATCGAGCGTTATCAACCCCAATCCTTTTCCGAACACCTGGCCTGGTCGAGCCACGGCCCGGTGTTTCTCAATGATCTATTGCCCCTGGCGTACGACACGCCGACGCTGAATCGCGTCTGCGATCACATCGACCAGGTGCAGAACACTCTCAAGCGCCCGATGCTGCTGGAAAACCCGGCGACGTATCTGGCATTCCAGCGCTCGACGATCGACGAAGCGGATTTCATCCGTGAAGTGATCCAGCGCAGCGGCTGCGGTTTGTTGCTGGACGTGAACAACGTCTACGTCTCGTGCATCAACCATCAGCGCGATCCCCTGGCCTACCTCGACGCACTGCCATTGCACGCCGTCGGCGAGATTCATCTCGCGGGTTTTGCCGAAGATTCCGACAGCCTCGGTGATCGCTTGCTGATCGACGATCACGGAGCACCGATCGATCAGGCCGTCTGGTCGTTGTACCGGCAAGCGCTGGAACGCGTCGGCCCGGTTGCGACGTTGATCGAGCGGGACAATCGGGTGCCGGCCTTCAACGTACTGTTGGCCGAGGCGCAACAGGCCGATGAGCTTCTGCTTGTCGCAGGAGGTCGGCCATGAGTATCCAAGCCACTTTCAGCGCAGCTCTTCTCGATGTTGGCCTGCCCTGCCCCGACGGTTTGTGCAGCGCCAATGGGGCCGATCCGGCCAGTCGATTCGCGGTGTACCGCAACAACGTGCAGGGTTCGTTGAGCAATGTACTGGCCGACAGTTATCCCGTGGTGATGCAGTTGGTGGGAGAAGAATTCTTCCGCGCCATGGCCGGAATTTTCATTCAAAACCATCCACCACACAGTCCGTTGATGAGCGACTACGGCAGTGATCTGGCGGACTTCATCAGCGGGTTCGAACCGGCATCGAGCGTTCCATACCTGGCCGATGTCGCGCGGTTGGAGCGCTTGCGCACGCTGGCCTATCACGCTGCCGATGCATCGCCGCTGAGCCAGGAACAGATCGCCGCTGCCTTCGCTGATCAGGATGGACTGAGCAGTCTGCGAATCGGTCTGCATCCGTCCCTGCAGGTGCTCGATTCAGCCTTCCGTGGTGGATATCTGGGCCGCACATCAGCGCGACGCCACGCTGGCCGGGATCGACCTGAATCAGGCCCAACAGGCGTTGATCCTGCGCAACGGCCTGGAGGTCGAGGTGTTCGCCGTGGATCACGGCGCCAGCCAGTTCATTCGTCAGCTCAAGGCCGGCCTGTCACTCACCCAGGCACTGGAATCCGCTGAAGCCTTCGACCTCAGCCAGACCCTGGCCCTGCTGATCAGCCGCCATGCCCTCACACATTTCCACCCAAAGGTTTCGCCATGAACAGCCTCGTTACCCGCGCCATTGCACTGCTGGAAAAAATCCCACACAGCCTGATCGCCTTCATCGCGCGGTTTTCCATCGCGGCGGTGTTCTGGAAATCCGGGCAGACCAAGGTCGAGGGACTGGCCATCGACCTGATCGACGGTACGTTTCAGATCGGCTGGCCGCACCTGGCCGACTCGACGATTCCGTTGTTCCAGAGCGAATACCACGTGCCGCTGGTGTCACCGGAAATTGCCGCTCACCTGGCAGCGTTCGCCGAACACTTTTTCCCGATCCTGATCCTCGTCGGCTTCGCCACTCGGTTTTCGGCGCTGGCATTGCTGGGCATGACGCTGGTCATCGAGCTGTTCGTGTACCCCGACGCCTACCCGACTCACGGCACCTGGGCCGCCGTTCTGCTGTACCTGATGACCACCGGGCCGGGCAAACTGTCGATCGATCATCTGATCGCCCGGCGTTACCGCTGAAGCCGGTCCAGCGCCTCGCCGCTGCGCTTGAACCAGCCGATCAGATAGTCCGCCAGCACTTGGGTCCGTTTCGGCAGCCCGCCCTGATACGGATGCACCAGGTACATCGGCATGCGCCGGGTCTGAAAATCACGAAGGAGCCAGCGCAATCGGCCGTCAGCCAATTCCGCCTGCAACAGATAGGACGGCAAACGGGCAATGCCGGCGCCCGCCAGTGCGGCTTTCTTCAACAGGTTGTAGTGATTGCTGGCGAACGGCCCCGACACCCGTACCCGCAACAATTCGTGCTGCTGGTGATACAGCCATTCCTCACGACCGCTGTAGTGACTGTTGAGCAGGCAACGGTGTTCGACCAGTGCCTGCGGCGTCAGCGGCTCGCCGAAACGCTCAAGATACGCCGGACTGGCACAGGTCATTTCCTGCCAGGCAAGCAAGGGCTTGGCTACCAGTCGCTCGTCGTTGGCGACTTCCGTGCGAATAGCCAGATCGAAGCCGTCGCGGGAGAGATCGCGGTAGCTGTTGTTCAACTCCAGCTCAATCTGCACTTCCGGATATTTCTGGGAGAACTCCAGCAGCAGTCCATCGAAGAACGTTTCCCCCAGCGACACCGGCACCGTCATACGCACGGGACCGGCCATGTCGTCCTTCAATCGCGCCAATGCCTGACGCGCCCTTTCGACCTGGACTACAAGTGCCTGGGCCTGCGGTAACAGCGCCGCCCCCGCCGCTGTCAGGCTCAGCCGACGTGTCGTACGCTGCAGCAATACCACGGAAAACCGTGTTTCCAACTGACTGATGCGCTTGGACAACTGCCCCTTGCTGCACCCCAATTGCTGCGCCGCCAAGGTAAAGCTGCCCGCCTCGATCAACACCGCGAACGCCGCCAGATCATCCATCTCGCTCATGGATTGTTTCCATTTGAAAACCAAAGGTTGCCCATTAGCGCGCTTATCAGCAGAAAAAACCACTCTAGACTGAAACCTCGTTCAATCACTTGAGGCAAGCACGATGAAAATTCTGTTGATCGGCGCAGGCGGCACCATCGGTTCGGCCGTGGACAAAGAACTGTCGCAGCGTCACGAAGTCATTCGCATCGGTCGCAACAGTGGCGATTTCCAGGTGGATATCAGCGACAGCGCATCGATCCGCAAGCTGTTCGAACAGACCGGCAAGTTCGACGCCCTGGTCTGCGCCGCCGGCAACGTGACCTTCGCCCCACTGGGTGAAATGAACGAAGACAGCTTCGCCCTCGGCTTGAAAGACAAACTGATGGGCCAGGTCAATCTGCTGCTGATCGGCCGCGAATTCGCCAACGACGGCGCGTCGTTCACCTTCACCACCGGCGTCCTCAGCCACGACCCGATCCGCAGCGGTGCTTCGGCTGCACTGGTCAACGGTGCGCTGGACAGCTTCGTCCGCGCCGCCGCCATCGAGCTGCCACGTGGCCTGCGCGTGAACTCGATCAGCCCGACCGTGCTGGTGGAAGCCATGGGCAGCTACGCCCCGTACTTCCGCGGCTACAAGCCGGTTCCTGCGGCGGATGTGGCATTGGCCTACGCCAAAAGTGTCGAAGGCTTGCAGACAGGTCAGACATTTCACGTGGGCTAAACCCTTGTGATGAACGGTCAGCCTGCGTAACGTGGCGGCACTTGTCTGGAGAGCCAAAGATGCGTGTTGCCCGTTCCTTGATCGTTGTTGCCCTGCTCCCTATGTTTGCCGCGTGCCAGTTGTTCGATGGTGCGCGGGAAAGCGCCTCCCACGTCGGCCAGACGCGGATGCAGGGGCAACTGACCGCTGCCGACGGCAAACTGGTGTTCCAGGCCTGCGGCGAGCAGCGCCAATACGTGGTCAATGACATCGGCGGCACCAGCGTCCTGCAAGAGGCCGCCACACTGGCCGATCAACAGGGCAAGCTGTTCGCCGATGTGCGCGGGAAGATCGCCGGTGACCGTCTCGACCTGAGCCAGTTGTACCGCGTCGAACGCTCCGGCACCGCTTGCGATGATCCGAACTTCAAGCAACTGATCCTGCGCGCTGCCGGCCATGGCCCAGAGTGGAATGTAAAAGTCAGCGGCAAAGGCATGGTCATCGACCGCGAAGGCCAGCCACCGCTCGCCGTGCCCTATGTCGAAGAACAACTGGGCGACGGCCGTTTCAACCTCAGCAGCGAAGCCAACAACCAGCGCCTTGAGCTGTGGGTGGCGCCGCAGCGTTGCGTCGACAGCAACACCGGCAGCGTGCAGCACATGAGTGCCGAGCTGCGTATCGACGGCAAGGTGCAGCGCGGTTGCGGGTATTTCGGCGGTTCGCGCAACGACTGATCGTTTTACCCTCACGGGATCCGGCCGTTGCGGCTTATAATCGCCGCCTTCAAACGCCCTGGCGCAGTTGTGCGCCCCGCGAACCGGATCCTGTCATGTTACGAATCACTGAACTCAAGCTGCCGATCGACCATCCCGACGAAGACTTGCGCGTTGCAATCGTGCAACGCCTGGGCATCGCCAGCGATGACCTGCTCGATTTCACCTTGTTCAAGCGCAGCTACGATGCGCGCAAAAAGTCCTCCGAACTGTGCTTCATCTACACCATCGACCTCGAAGTGCGCGACGAGGCGAAAGTGCTGGGCAAGTTCGCCGATGACCGCAACGTCAACGTGGCGCCGGATGTCAGCTACAAATTCGTCGGCCAGGCGCCGAGCGACCTGAGCCAGCGTCCGATCGTGGTCGGTTTCGGCCCGTGCGGGATCTTCGCCGGCCTGCTACTGGCCCAGATGGGCTTCAAGCCGATCATCCTTGAACGCGGCACCGAAGTGCGCCAGCGCACCAAGGACACCTGGGGCCTGTGGCGCAAAAGCGTGCTCAACCCCGAGTCCAACGTGCAGTTCGGCGAAGGCGGCGCGGGCACGTTCTCCGACGGCAAGCTGTACAGCCAGATCAAGGATCCGAAATTCCTCGGCCGCAAAGTCTTGCACGAGTTCGTCAAGGCCGGCGCGCCGGAAGAAATTCTCTACGTCAGCAAGCCGCACATCGGTACATTCCGCCTGACCGGCATGGTCGAGACCATGCGTGAAGAGATCCGCGCCCTGGGCGGTGAAGTACGCTTCCAGGAGCGCGTCACCGACGTGCTGATCGAAGACGGCCAACTGGTCGGCGTCGAGTTGGCCAGCGGCGAAACCCTGCATTCGAAACACGTGGTCCTGGCCCTCGGCCACAGCGCCCGCGATACGTTCCGCATGCTCCACAGCCGTGGCGTGTTCATGGAAGCCAAGCCGTTCTCGGTGGGTTTCCGGATCGAGCACCCGCAATCGCTGATCGACCGTGCGCGACTGGGCAAATACGCCGGTCACCCCAAGTTGGGAGCCGCCGACTACAAACTGGTGCACCACGCCAAGAACGGCCGTTCGGTCTACAGCTTCTGCATGTGCCCGGGCGGCACCGTGGTCGCCGCGACCTCCGAGCCGAATCGCGTGGTCACCAACGGCATGAGCCAGTACTCGCGTAACGAGCGCAACGCCAACTCCGGCATCGTCGTCGGCATCACCCCGGAAGTCGATTATCCGGGCGGCCCGCTGGCGGGAATCGAGTTGCAGGAACGTCTGGAGTCCCACGCCTTCATCCTCGGCGGCAGCGACTACAAGGCGCCAGCGCAACTGGTCGGCGACTTCATCAACGACATTCCTTCGACCGAACTGGGCGAAGTCGAGCCGTCGTACAAACCGGGGGTCGCGCTGGGCGATCTGGCCCTGGCGCTGCCGGACTTTGCCATCGAAGCGATTCGTGAAGCACTGCCAGCGTTCGAGAAGCAGATTCGCGGTTATTCGCTGCACGATGCGGTGCTGACCGGGATCGAGACGCGCACCTCGTCGCCGCTGCGCATCACTCGTGATGAGACGCTGCAGAGCATGAACGTCAAAGGTCTGTTCCCGGCCGGTGAAGGCGCGGGTTATGCGGGCGGGATTCTGTCGGCGGGTGTTGACGGGATTCGTATCGCGGAAGCTGTCGCACGCGACATCCTCGGTCTGAAAGACTGATCTGCAATACCTGAAACAATGCAAAAACCTGTGGGAGCGAATTCGCTCCCACAGTCGTTTTCGGCGTCAGATATTGGCGCGCAGAACCGAGGCCGGCAGCGCCTCACCTTTCTCGGCACTCGCTGCCACGGCCGCCATCAATCCATCCAGCTCATAGCCCTGCGCCTTGAGCCACGCCTGATCGTAATAGGTGTCCGCATAGCGCTCGCCGCCATCGCACAGGATCGCCACGATCGACCCCGACTCCCCCGCCGCTTTCATCTGCTGCGCCGCCATCAGCGCGCCGATCAGGTTCGTCCCGCTCGACCCACCCACATGCCGCCCCAGACGCTGCGCCAGGTAATGCATGGCCGCCAGCGACAAGGCATCCGGCACCTTGACCATCGCATCGATCACCTTGGGCAGGAACGACGCCTCCACCCGTGGCCGGCCAATCCCTTCGATCCGCGAACCGTGGTCCAGACGCAGGCTGGCGTCGCCGGTCTGGTAAAAGTCGAAGAACACCGAACGCTCGGCATCGGCGCACAGCACGCGGGTGCAGTGCTGGCGATAGCGCACGTAACGACCGAGGGTCGCAGTGGTGCCGCCGGTGCCGGGGCTGGAAATCAGCCAGGCCGGGCACGGGTGCTGCTCGTAGCGCATCTGCTGGAAGATCGATTCGGCGATGTTGTTGTTCGCCCGCCAGTCGGTGGCGCGTTCGGCGTAGGTGAACTGGTCGATGAAGTGCCCGTCGTGTTCGCGGGCCAGACGCTCGGATTCGGCGTAGATCTGGGTCGGATCGTCCACCAGATGACTCTTGCCACCATAGAAAGCGATCTGGGCGATTTTCTCCTTGGACGTGGTCGCCGGCATCACCGCAATGAACGGCAGCCCCAGCATCCGCGCGAAGTACGCTTCGGAAATCGCCGTCGAACCGCTGGACGCCTCGATCACCGGGGCGCCGGGCTTGAGCCAGCCGTTACACAAGGCGTAGAGAAACAGCGAACGGGCCAGACGGTGCTTGAGGCTGCCGGTGGGATGGCTGGACTCGTCCTTGAAGTACAACTCGATGCCCGGAAACCCCGGCAGCGGCAAGGGGATCAGGTGCGTGTCGGCACTGCGCTGGAAGTCAGCTTCGATGATCCGGATGGCTTCGCGGGCCCACTGTCGGTTGTCGCTCATGGCTGTTGATCTCGTTGAATCGGGCAAAAGTGCCTTCACAGGCTCAGTCCCCAAGCTTAGGAAAAATCCTACTGCACCAACAGATACAGCTGAGCTTCAATCCCTTGGGCAACTGCTAGGCTCTGCTGCACGTCGACCTGGCGCTCTGTAACCACATATAACAAAAAAGAATATAACTTTTGTTTTAACAACTAACGGTACGGGTTAGGGTGTCCCACCTTTTGACTTTATCGATGGAGAGCGACCTTGCCTCTGCGTAGCACTTTCACGCGTTTCTTTCAGTTGGAAGCTGCCAGCGGTCTGTTACTGATCGCCGCGGCCATCCTGGCTTTAATCATCAACAACTCGCCGCTGTCGTGGTTGTACAACGGCCTGCTCGACACCCCGGTGGTGGCGCAGATCGGCGCGTTGAAGATCGCCAAACCCTTGCTGCTGTGGATCAACGACGGCCTGATGGCGCTGTTCTTCCTGCTGATCGGCCTGGAAGTGAAGCGCGAGGTGCTCGACGGCCAGCTGTCGAAACCGTCGCAGATCGTCCTGCCCGGTGCGGCGGCCATCGGCGGCATGCTGGTGCCGGCGCTGATCTACTGGTTCCTCAACCGTGACAACCCGGCAGCCCTCGACGGCTGGGCGATTCCGACCGCCACCGACATCGCCTTCGCCCTCGGCGTGCTGGCCTTGCTCGGCAAGCGAGTGCCGGTGTCGCTGAAGCTGTTCCTGATGACCCTGGCGATCATCGATGACCTCGGGGCCATCGTGATCATCGCGATCTTCTATTCCGGTGAACTGTCGACCCTGTCGCTGGGCCTGGCGGCGGCGTGCATCGCGGCGCTGGTGGCGATGAACCGGCTCGGGGTGGTCAAGCTCGGGCCGTACATGATCATCGGCCTGATCCTGTGGGTCTGCGTCCTCAAGAGCGGTGTCCATGCGACGCTGGCCGGCGTGACCCTCGCGTTCTGCATCCCGCTGCGCACCAAAAACGCCGAGCCTTCGCCGCTGCTGACCCTGGAACACGCGCTGCACCCGTGGGTCGCCTACGGCATTTTGCCGCTGTTCGCCTTCGCCAACGCCGGCCTGTCGCTGACCGGTGTGACCGCCGAAAGCTTCACCCACCACGTGCCGATGGGCATTGCGGTGGGCCTGCTGCTGGGCAAAACCATCGGTGTGTTCGGCCTGACCTGGCTCGCCGTCAAGACCGGCATCGCCGCCCTGCCCCAAGGCGCCAATTGGGGCCAGGTGCTTGGCGTGGCGATCCTCTGCGGGATCGGCTTCACCATGAGTCTGTTTGTCGGCTCCCTCGCCTTTGTGCCGGGTGCCAGTGAATACGCCGGAATGGACCGGATGGGCATTCTTACCGGCTCGGTGTTCGCTGCATTGATCGGTTATGCGGTGACCTTGGCCGCGAGCAGAAAGAACACCGCACTGCCTTCCTGATGCCGTAGCGAACAATCCCCACGTCTTTAGAGACGCGTCCTACAGCCACGATTTTCCTGCTTCGTTAACGTCGTGCAGCCCCTTTCGAGGGGCTGCCGATGCATGAACGAAAGGACAATCAGTGGCTGGTCAAAAGGACATTCCCCGGGTTCCCAACCCACCGGCAGGCGACGGGCATCACGCCACCTACCGCTACCTGACGGCCACCGAGCTGGCCGATCAGGACGAGCGACAAAACAAGTACGACGCCATGCTGGCGAGACAGGATGCCTTCGAGCGCAGCCGTGAGGTGGCGGCGAACAAGCCTGAGCCGGTGCGTGCCGGCTGCGTGTTCGCCAAGTCCTGCAAGTTGCCGGACGCGATCATCGATTACTCGAGTCCTTCGGGGATGGTGCCGACTGACAGCCTGAAAGATTACGGCGACCTGATCCTGCTCGGTGGCCGTGAAGCCGATGACAGCGGTGGCGTTGCACTCAAGAAAATCAGCGGCACTGCCATTCCATTGGGCCTGGGCAGCTTTGCCCTTGCCGGCGAAGCTTTCAAGGCATTCCCGGCCATGGCCTCCGCCGCCGTCATGACCCCTTTGGTCGGGCTGGTGGCGTTGCTCATGCCATCGAACCTGGGCGACAGCGCCCTCTACACCGAAGACCAGTTGCTAGCCCTCAAACAGGCTCGAACCCGCGTGCGCTTGCGTGTCGAACAACAGGCCGACGGCAGCCTCAAGGGTTACGGTTTCTACACCGGCAAGAACCGCGACTGGGAAATGGTTGATGTCGCGCAGTTCACCGCACGCGATAACCGCTTTGTCGCAGACCTCGGCGAAGGCATCGAACTGATCTGGACGCCCGCCGTGGACGGTTCCGACATTCTCGGAATACCCGCGCTGGAAGCCGCTCCGCAGGCACCGCATATCTGGGTGTATCCGCCGACGAAAGCGGCGGACGGGATTCTGGTGAACCCGGTTTACCCGCCGGAGTATCGGGATTTCATATTGGTGTTTCCAGCAGGTTCGGGGGTAAAACCGTTATACGTTGTACTGACCACATCACGCATAGGCTTGGCACCCGCAGGCCATAGCTACCATAAACCGCCGAAGACCGACCAAATCACCGCATTTCCAGACCTGAAAAAAGTTAAAGACATGAATCCGGTTCAGGGTGGAGGAGGACTTCGTAAGCGCTGGACTGATGCTAAAGGAAAGAACATTTACGAATGGGACTCAAGACATGGAGAGTTAGAAATGTACAGAAGCGATGGAACTCACCTAGGAGCCTTCGATCCCTACACAGGTGAGCAACGCGAAGGGACTATAAAAGAAAGAAGCATCAAAAAAAGATATCTGTGAGGAAGAGATGGGACTGGAACTAAGACTGGAGTGGTACAACACAGCAACCCAGCAATTCCAAGGCGAGGAGTCGTCAAAAGATCTGGGGGATGATGAATCAGTACTGAATGCCTTAGGCATTCCTGTGGAGGGCAACATCAATAATGGCAGCTTCAACGTCGTCGAAAAGTGGGTTGCGACCATTCAGCCGTACTTTCAACATCAAATCGCTCTGAGCACCAACGACTATCAAATTTCGTTTGACTACAGTTAATACCGACAGACAGGCTGATTGACCTTAATGCGCTACCTTTCAATTACCGGCTTTTTCCCTGATGAAGCTCAAGACGACTCTTTGCAATTCGAGCTGGATATCACGGGTAGTGAGATGAATGAAAAAGTTGCCCAGCTCTCAGAGTCCAAACCTCTTAGCGAGGTCGAGCCGGGCGAGTTGTTGTTGAATCAAGATCAGATAACCGCGCTAGAGAACCTTTTAAACGTCAGGTTCCCAAAGGATTTGGAATACTTTGTGGGCACCCGTGCCGAATATTGATTCGTCAATTCAAAGGCAAACAAAAAACCCCGACCAGTCACCTGATCGGGGTTTTCCTTTACCGTTCTTTCGCGCTTAGTGCGAAACGCGACTGGTCCCGCCAACAGTCGAAATCCGTACCCGCTCACCGACGCGGAACACTTCATTCTCCTGCACTTGCTGCACGTAGGCGCGCATGCTGCCGTCGTCTTCGCGCACGGTGATTTCAACGCCCTGGGTACGGGTCAGGCCTTCTTCAGTGGCCGAGCCGATCAGGCCGCCGGCCACGGCACCGATAACGGCTGCAACGATGCTGCCTTTGCCGCCGCCGATGGCGCTGCCGCCGACACCGCCCACCGCTGCACCGGCGAGGCCGCCGATCGGGGTCTTGGTGCCTTCGATTTTCACCGGACGCAGGGATTCGATGGTGCCCATGCGAATCGTCTGCACACGACGCGCTTCGTCACGGGAGTAGGAGTCACCGGTCAGGCTCGATTGGCAGCCGGTAAGCAACATCGCTATCGTGGAAAAGGAAGCAACCAGCAGAACAGACTTACGCATAGGATCAACTCCAAAGGACAGGTATTCATTAAACTCCGCAGCTTGACGCCTGTCACGGCGCCGCCCGGATAAATTTGGTTTCATTCAGGCCCGGTACAGGGCCTCCACGAACTCACCCAACAGTAGCGCCAAAATACATAGCTTGCGCCGCCGACCCCAAGGATTTTCATGGATTACTTCATCATTGTCGTCACAACCGTCGCCGGTTTGTACTTCCACTGGTGGTTGTACGTGCGGATCAAACGCTGGATGGACCGCGATCTGGCATTGTCGCTGGCCGGCAAGGATGAAGGCAAACGCGCCTACATGCTCGAACGGCTGGCGCAAGCCCGATCGCAGAAAATCAGGCGTCGGGACCTGCCGAAGTGGCTTGAGGCCGCTGCGGCTGGCTATCCCGCTCGGTAGACTGCTTAAGGTGCCAGACGTTCAAGAATCCAGTCGGCGCCCTGCAAACGGTAGTTGAGGCGATCGTGCAGACGGCTCGCGCGGCCCTGCCAGAATTCGATGCGCTCGGGGAGCAAGCGATAGCCGCCCCAGTGTTCCGGGCAGTCGGGCTGGGTGTCGGTGAAGCGTTGCTCGGTCGCCTTGAGCAAATCTTCCAGTTCACCCCGGCCGTTGATCACCCGGCTCTGCGGTGACGCCCACGCGCCCAGTCGGCTGCCCAGCGGGCGCACTTGATAGTACGCGTCGGACTCCTCGGGCGTGACCTTCACCACTCGCCCTTCGATGCGCACCTGGCGCTCCAGGGTCGGCCAGAAGAACGTCATGGCCGCGAATGGATTCGCGGCCAGATGCTGGCCCTTGGCGCTTTCGTAGTTGGTGAAGAAGGTGAAGCCCTGCTCGTCCAGGCCCTTGAGCAGCAGAATGCGGCAGTGCGGACGACCGTCCGCATCGACCGTGGCCAGGGTCATGGCGTTGGCTTCCACCGGGGCCTGCTCGGTTTTCACCGCATCAGCGAACCACTGGTGGAACAGCGCGAAAGGCTCGGCCGGGGCTTGCGCCTCGGTCAGGCCGTCCCGGGTGTAATCACGACGCATATCTGCCAGAGCCTGGGTCATGGCGCATTCCTTTTCGTTAGCGGATCACTGTTTCGCGGCATCGGTCGCAACGACTTTCTTGTCGGTTGCGGCGGCTTTGGCCGGCGTGGTTTTCTTGGCTGGAGTCTTGGCTGGCGCTTTCTTCGCTGGAGCCTTGGCAGCCGCTTTCTTGGCCGGAGCCTTTTTGGTCGCCGGTACTGCGGCTTTCTTCGCCGCCGGAGCCGGGGTGACCGGTTTGGCGACAGGCTTGACGTCCTGGGCAGCGACCATGGTCACTGGCGCCGGAGCCGGCATGTTGTACTTGCTCAGCAGCGCAACCATGGTGTTTTGCGGGGTCACCAGCAGTTCGACACGACGGTTCAGTGCTCGGCCTTCAACGCTGTCGTTGGCCGCACGCGGCGCTTCGGAGCCCATGCCGCGCAGCATCAGGCGATCACGCTGCAAGCCGCTGAGACGGAAGATCGCTGCCACGGCCTGAGCGCGTTCCTGGCTCAGTTTGGTGTTCGCCGGGGCTACGCCGGTGGTGTCGCTGTGACCGAGCACCAGCACGGCGGTTTTCGGGTCGGCTTCGAGGATTTTTGCCACGCGGGTGAACGGGCCCAGAGTGACCGGCAGCAGCATGGCCGGGCGATCCGGGTTGAACGAGCCTTCAACCGGTGCGATCACGACCAGCACGTTTTCACGGCGTTCGAGTTGCAGGTTACTGTCCTTGATCGCCGTGCGCAGACGCGGCTCGTAGTCATCCAGCCAGGCCTGAGTGACCTTTGGATCTGGCATCGGCACGACTTTGGCGGTGTCCTGCGACTTGCCGCCGAACGGCCACCACCACTTGGTGCCGGTGTCGGCATCGGCCTTGGCGACAACGGCAGGCTTGGCTTCAGGTTTCACTTCGGGCTTCACGTCGGCCTTGGCCTTGTCCGCCGAATCATCGGAACCGAACGGCCAGTACCAATGGCTGCTGCTCTCGGTCTTAGCGACCGGTGCGGTGGCGGCCGGTTTCAACGGTGCAGGAGCCGGAGCCGGCTCCTTGGCCGCGACTTTGTCGGAAGAACCGAACGGCCACCAGCTGCCGCCATCGGCGTCATTCTTCGGAGTCTGTGCACAACCGGTAATCGCGAAACACAGGGCCAGGGCGAGAGTTTGTTTGGACGACATTGGTAACCCACAAAAATAAGTAATGGACAATCAGAGGACTTTCGCCCGGATAAACAGACGCTTTGAATCGAAAAACCGGTCGAGGTTCCGGCCCTGGAACCTCTGGCAACGCTTTACAGACAAGTGGCAAGTACCCGCGCCAGCTTCTGCGCGCGCGGATCCATCAAGACGTACGGCCCCAGGGTATTTGTCACAAATCCGAACGCGACATCGTGCTCCGGATCAGCAAAACCGATGGAACCGCCCGCCCCCGGATGCCCGAACGCCCGGGGGCCGAGGCCGTAGGTGGCGTTTGGCACGTCAGGTTGATCGAGCATGCAGCCGAGACCGAAACGGGTGCGGGTCAGCAAGGTCTTGTCCTCGCCGAGGCTGTGTTCGCGGGTCAGCTCGTCGAGCATTTCGCTTTCCAGCAGGCTGCCGTCGAGCAGACCGGCATAGAACCCGGCCAGGCTGCGCGCATTGCCGTGGCCATTGGCCGCCGGTTGCTGCATGCGCCGCCATTCCGGTTTGTTGGTGCTGGTGAGCACCGACGGCGGATTGGTGAAGGCGCGAGTGGTCATGGCTGTTGGCTCGCGCATGGTGACTTGCAACAGGCGCTGGGCGGCGGCATCGCCGACGTTACCCTTGCCCCGTGCGATGTGCGCCACGCGATGGAATTCTTCGTCGGCCAGGCCGACATGGAAGTCCAGCCCCAAGGGTTTGGCGACCCGCGCGACAATTGATTCCCCAGGCCCGCGACCGTCGGCACGCCGCAGCAACTCACCGATCAGCCAGCCGTAGGTGATCGCGGCATAACCGTGACCGGTGCCCGGCGTCCACCACGGTGCTTCGGCCGCGAGGGCGTCGACCATGGTTTGCCAGTCATACAGGGCTTCGGGGGCCAACAGTTCGCGCAGGGCCGGCAGACCGGCCTGATGGCAGAGCAGTTGACGCAGGGTCACGGATTCCTTGCCGGCGGCGGCGAATTCCGGCCAGTAGCGGGCGACCGGAACATCGAGTTGCAACTTGCCTTCGGCGACCAGTTGCAGCGCGGTGACGGCAGTAAAAGTCTTGGTGCAGGAAAACAGGTTGGCGATGGTGTCGCTGTGCCAGGCTTCGCTGCCATCCTTGTCGGCGGTGCCGGACCAGAGGTCGAGGACGGTTTCGCCGCCGACCCGGATGCACAACGCGGCGCCACGTTCCTGGGGATCGTCGAACAGTGCGGCGAAGGCTTCGCGCACCGCTTCGAATTGAAGCTCGTAATGTCCCTGAATCTGCACCCGCAACTCCCCCGCGAAAACGCTCTACAAAGTGGCCCGCATTGTTCCAGCCCTTGAGGGTTTTGGGAACAGCGGCGGGCCGGGCGGTTCTGTCTCAGTGGCCGTTGCCGGAATGCCCGCCGGTATGGCCGGCGCCCTGCGCCGGACCTTTGCCGGCCTCGCCTTTGCGCCCGCCTTCGGTTTCGTGACCGGCCTTGTCCGCCGCCGCTGCAGCCTTCGCGGCCTCTTTACCGAGTTGATCGATCGTCGCCAGATTGCTCTTGCGCACGGTTTCGACAAAACCCTGGTACGGCAAGTCGGTCACACCGACCAGACCGAAGTGGCCGTTCTCACCATCGAGCAGACGTCCGGTCACCGGTTGGTCGAGGTACTGGAACCAGTGCACACCAACGATCGACGGCTCGCTCAGCGCCTGCTTGAGGAAGTTGGCGTAGGCCGGGCCACGGTCTTCTTCCTTGCTCAACGGCGTCACGCCGCCCCAGAACGGACCGCGATCGGTCGAACCGAAGTTGAACTCGGTGATCAGCACCGGTTTGTCGAGGCTGCGCAGCGCGGCGAAGTCATACCCGTCCTGCGGTTGCAGGGTGTACATGTTGAAGCTCAGCACGTCGCAATACTGCGCGCAGGAGGCCACGGCTTCCGGCGTGCTGATGGCGAACCGGCCGCCCAGCAGCAACTGGTTCGGCGCGTGCCATTTCAGCGAATCGGAAATGGTCTTGAAGTAGGTGTCGGCGAAAACCTTCTGGAAGTATTTGAAGTCGGCCTCGATTTCCGGGTGCTCAGGGTTCGGCAGCGGCGCTTCGAAACCCGGGTCTTCCATCAATTCCCACGCCGGCAGATCGATGCCCCAGGCCTTCGACAGCCCCGCCTGATTGCGGTACTTGTCGCGCAATTGCTTGAGGAACGCACGCTTGGCCGGAACGTCCGTGGTCATTTTCAACGTGCCGTAGGCCAGCGCGTAACGCGACTTCGGATCATCACCGGGACCGGCCCAGGCCAGTTCGTTGTCGGCGAAGTAGCCGATCAGCCACGGATCGTCGCGGTGATCGCGGGCAGCAATCGCCACAGCGCGCTCGGTGGCCATGGCGAAACGCGGATCGAACGGGTCAGGCATGCCGCCCCACCAGTCGTTGCCGGTGCTGATGCTGGTGTAATCACCGACGATCGACAGCGGCAAGGTGTACGGCACGCGCTCGGCGTCGCTCAGTTGCGGTGCGCTCCAGTTGCCGACGGTGTTGAAGCCCCACGCCTGCAGACGGTCGAGGGTATGGCTGGCCCACTTCTGCTCATCGATGGTGGCTTTGCACGGGGTGGCAGGCGCTTGCTCAGTCGCCGCCGGAGTCACGCAAGGTTCGCCGTAAAGGCGTTGCAGGTTGGCGCCATAGAAGTCATACCAGCGTCCGTTGCCGTAGCCACGGCCCTGATCGGAACCATTACCACCACGGTTGTCGCCCTCGCCGAAGTGACTGGCCAGTGGCTCTTCAGGTTTTGGCAGGGATTCGAACATGTACTCGCGACCGGCCACGTAAGTCTGATTGACCTCGGGGCTGACGGTGTTCACACCCAGGGAATAGAACGGATGGCCCTCCGGCGTCACCAGATACCAGCGGCCATCACGTTTTTCGGTGCGGAAAAAGCCACTGGCCTTGAATGCCGGGCCTTTGCTCCAGCCGCCGAACTTGTCCAGCGACGACTTTTCGCGCTCGGCCAGCCAGGTTTTCAGCTGTTGCTGTTCCTTGGCGGCGGCGGATTTCAGTTGTTCGTCATTGGCGACTTTCTCTGGCCATTTGCTGCGGGTCGACTGACCGTAGGCATCCACCAGATTGCCGTAGGCGGCTTTGATCACCTCGCCCTCGTCCTGCACGCCAAAGCGCTCCAGCAACAGGCTTTGCGCAGCTTTCGGCTGGTCCATCGACAGGCTGACAGACACCACCTGGCTGCGATCCAGTTCACCGTTGCTGCTGGCCAGCAACACGCGCTGCCCGTCGATGGTCATTGGCATCAGCGGCCCGGCCTTCATGCCCTGGCTCAGCGGCGAGGTCGCGGTCAACGGTACGAGCAAGGTCTGTGCCGGGCCGGCCGGCAGATCAACGCGGCTGACCAGGGTCTTGCCATCGTTGCTCTGGATTTGTACGTAAACGGTCACGGCCCAGTTCATCGCGCTCTGGATGCGCAGGCTCATCATGCCGGACTGCGACCAGTCCCAGGCACCGGTCTGCGGGCTCAGGCGCAAGGTCGGGCGCGCCACCGGATTGAAGGTCACCCGGCGCAGCACTTCGCCCTCGGGCGTCTGCTCGGCGTTGGCTTGCGGCAGGTCGGCGTTTTCGGTCGCGACTTTCACCACGTCGGCGGGGCGGACAAAGTTGAACAAGGTCTGCTGCCCGGCAGGTGCCGCCAGCAAAGGCGCAGCGAAAACCAGGGCAAAAACGGCAGGCAACGAACGACGAATCATGAGAACGGATTTCTCCCTAACGACCAACAATGGCCAATGGAAAAGCGATGGCGCAGAGATAGACAACGCGGCGGGCAAAACTGCCCACCGATGTCTCAGGATATTTCACGACGGAAAGGAGGCAACGCATTGAGGATCGCCTTGCCGTAGCGCTGGGTGACCAGCCGCCGATCCAGCAAGGTGATGGTGCCGCGGTCTTCTTCGGTACGCAGCAGACGGCCGCAGGCCTGAACCAGTTTCAGCGAGGCGTCGGGCACCGAGATTTCCATGAACGGATTGCCGCCCCGGGCTTCGATCCATTCCGACAGTGCGGCCTCGACCGGATCGTCCGGTACCGAGAACGGAATCTTGGCGATCACCACGTGTTCGCAATAGGCACCCGGCAAGTCCACCCCTTCGGCGAAACTGGCGAGGCCGAACAGCACGCTGG
The DNA here is from genome assembly GCF_059421845.1 of Pseudomonas sp. GW821-FHT02C04. Taxonomy (NCBI): domain Bacteria; kingdom Pseudomonadati; phylum Pseudomonadota; class Gammaproteobacteria; order Pseudomonadales; family Pseudomonadaceae; genus Pseudomonas; species Pseudomonas sp. GW821-FHT02C04. Next base: position 475,252 of record NZ_JBWKVT010000003.1, read on the forward strand.
AATCGCCGCCATCGACCCGCGCCTTGTGCTTGTTCAGGGTTTCCTGTTTCGACAGGTTGCCTTGAATGAACACTTGCTTGCGCCAGTCGCGATCGAGGCCATCGAACACGTCCTGCATCTGTTTACGCGACGAGAACAGCACCAGCGTGCCACGCGAACCTTCGACCAGATCCGGCAACTCACGGATGATCGCGGCGGTGTGAGCGGCGGCATCACGCGGGTCGGCTTTCAGGTCCGGCACCCGCAACACACCGGCATCGGCGTGATGGAACGGGCTCGGCACCACGGCGGTGACGGCTTTCTTCGGCAGGCCGGCGCGCATGCGGAAACGATCGAACGTGCCGAGCGCGGTCAACGTCGCCGAGGTCACCAGGCAGCCGTAAGCCACGTTCCACAGGCTGCGGCGCAGGGTTTCGGCGGCGAGGATCGGGCTGGCGTTGACCTCGATGTCGAACAGCGAACCGCTTTCCGCCAAGGTCAGCCAGCGGGCCATCGGCGGGTTGTCTTCCGGGTCTTCGGCGGTGAACGCGGTCCACAGCTCCCAGTTGCCGGACGCACGGGACAACAGGCTGCCGAACAGTGGATACCATTCCTCGGCCTGGTTGCTGGCGATGCCGATGTTGAGCTCGCCGTCCATGCCTTCCTTGAGCAGATCGGTCAGACGGGTGAACAGGTCGTTGAGACGTGAGTAGCCTTTCTTCAGCTCGATGCCCATCTCGCGCATGTGCTCGGGAATCACCCCGCCGATGAAGCGATGGCGTGGGCGCTCGCGGCCTTCGACGTCTTCGCCGGGTTTAAAATCGGCGATCTGTTCACAGGCAGTGAACATGAATTGCTGCTGGGTCTTGATCTCCCGCGCCAGCTCCGGCACCTGCTCGATCAGTTTGCCGAGGTCGCCCGGCAGCGGATGCTGGGCCAACAGTTTGGTGAGGTTCTTGGCGGTGGTTTCCAGCCAGTCGGCGGTGGAACGCAAACGCGTGTAATGGGCGAAGTGGCCGATGGCCTTGTCCGGCAGGTGATGACCTTCGTCGAACACATAAATGGTGTCGCGCGGATCGGGCAATACCGCCCCGCCACCCAGCGCCAGGTCGGCGAGCACCATGTCGTGGTTGGTGACGATCACGTCGACCTTGCCCATGCCTTCGCGGGCCTTGTAGAAGGCGCACTGGCCGAAGTTCGGGCAATGGCGGTTGGTGCACTGGCTGTGATCGGTGGTCAGGCGCGCCCAGTCGGCGTCTTCCAGCGCGTTGGGCCAGCTGTCGCGGTCGCCGTCCCATTTATTGCCGGCAAGTTTCTCGATCATGCTGGTGAACAGCTTCTGGCTGGCCTCATCGACCTCGATCTTGAAGCCTTCCTCTTCGAACAGCTGCGCCGTGGCGGTCTGTGCGTGACCTTCCTGCAACAGCATGTCGAGCTTGGACAGGCACATGTAGCGGCCCCGGCCCTTGGCCAGGGCGAAGCTGAAGTTCAGCCCGCTGTTGCGCATCAGGTCGGGCAAGTCCTTGTAGACGATCTGCTCTTGCAGCGCGACGGTCGCGGTGGCGATCACCAGGCGCTTGCCGGCCAGTTTCGCCGTAGGAATTGCGGCCAGACTGTAGGCCACAGTCTTGCCGGTACCGGTGCCGGCTTCCACCGCGACAATCGCGGGGTCGCCACTGCGCCGGCCTTCGTCGTCGGTGTCGATATCCCCGAGGACCTTGGCAATTTCAGCGATCATCAGGCGCTGGCCGTAACGCGGTTTGAGGCTCTTGGCCTCTAGAAAACGCGAATAGGCGCCCTGGATCGTGGTTTTGAGTTCAGTGCTGATCATGTGTTGTCGGGCGCAAAAACGCTGGATAAATTTTCAGTGGTTTGGGGGGCGTTCTCGATTAGTTTCCACGCCGCGTTGTCGCCTTAAAGCGGGCCAGGCAAGGCGCAGGCCGCTGGAAATGGTTGTTCCCTTTCCAAGGCCTGCAACGCAGGCTGGCCCGCTTTAAGGCACAACCCGAAGGGCCGGGCCTGCTGTTGTGCAGGGCTGCGTTGCTCGAAGCTTATTTGGAATGGCCAAACCACGCTTCTCGCGCCTTGCCCTGCACAACAGCAGACCCGGCGCGGCGCGGAAACTAATCGAGAACGCCCCCTGAATCGGCGGCTATCATACCCCGCTAATCAGTCCCGCGCAGAACGGAGTACCCCAATGACACCTTTTAGCCTCGTTTACCCCCTGCATGTCCTTGCCGCCCTGGTGTGGGTCGGCGGCATGTTTTTCGCCTGGATGGTGCTGCGCCCGGCGGCCGTGAAGGCTCTGGACGGCCCCGGCCGACTGACCCTGTGGGTGGAAGTGTTTCAAGGTTTTTTCCGCTGGGTGTGGGGCGCGGTGATTCTGCTGCCAGTGACCGGGGTGGGCATGTTGCATCTGCAGCACATCGGCTTCGACAACGCGCCGCGTTATGTGCAGGTGATGATGGGGTTGTATGTGGTGATGACCGCGCTGTTCATCCGGATTCAGGCATTGATGCTGCCCGAATTGCGCACGGCGGTGCAGGCAAAGGACTGGCCAGCGGGTGCGGCAGTGCTGGGGCGGATTCGCAAGGTGGTGGGGTTCAATCTGTTGGTCGGGCTGGTGCTGGTGGCGATTGCCGCAGCGCGGCCGTCGTTCTGAAGTGAAGCTGATCGTTCCCGCTCAGTGGGAACGATCAGACAGGGAACGGCTTACAGACGCTGTACGGTGACAGACCCCGCCGCCCCCGCAGGCCCCGGCTGACCGTCAGCCCCAGGTTTGCCGCTCTTGCCGCCATCGGCGCGATACACCAGGCACCCCTTGGACTTGCCGCCCGCCCCCGGCTTGCCGCCAGGCCCCGCCGGGCCACCGGCACCACCGGCGACTTCAACCTTGATCAGCTCGGCCGGAAACTCACGAGGCACTTCCAGGCGCACCAGCGCACCCGGCGCACCCGGCTGGCCATTGCTGCCGTCACTGCCATCGAAACCGTGTCCGGCCTGGCCCCAGGTGCAGCCCGGTTCCTGACCGTTGGCGCCGTCGAGGCCGACAAAGCCCGGCGCACCGGTGCCGCCGCGTGCATCGACGATCAGCTGCGGTGCATTCAGCGCCTTGAATTGCAGGTTCAGGTTACGCCCGGCACGGGCGGCTTTTTCATAGGTCCCCGGCGCACCGCGAGCGGTGATGCGGCTGCCTTCGGCAAGCGCGGCTCGGGTGACTTTCAGATCCAGCGCCTGTTCACCCGGCACGATGGCGATACGTGCGTCACGGCCCAGCTGCAACTCGCCGACGCTCAACTCGGTCACGTTGGAGGGCACCAGCAACGTGCCGTAATCGGCAACCACCAGTTTTTCCAGTTGCAGGGTGCTGGCGGTGTTGGGCAAACGCATCAGGGAATTGGGCTCGACACTCACCACCTGGGCACAGGCCAGAGGACTGATGAATGCAGCGAGCAGGCAAAGTTTACGCATGGGAAGCCTCCGGAGCGGCCGGGGCCGGGATGGTTTGCAGGTGGAAAACGCCGAACAGCAGGACACGACCACGATCACGCCACGGGTGCGGGCGACCTTTGAGGCTGCGATTGCACAGCAGCACTTCCAGCAGATGGATCGCCAGCAGCAGAACAGCGGCCAGATTGACCAGCAGATGCAACGGATGAACAAACGGCACCAGCTGATTGGCCAGCACCACGCAGCAGAACAGCAGGGTCAACCATCGCCCCAGCCCACAGAACACCTTCATACGCTCCCCCGTGTTGCGAATTATTCTTTGGGCGCACAGTAACGGCTTCCGTACGGGATAAGCCAGAGGGGGAAATAAAAAAGTTCCGGGCACTCGTCGGATGTCTGCCGGGGCGACGATGAACATCGCCCGACAGCTCTAGCCTGCGGACTACAGACACGTCCTAACGATTGATATGCAACTCCACGCGACGATTTTGCGCACGTCCCTCTTCAGTCTCGTTGTCAGCCACCGGTTCACGTTTGCCACGCCCTTCGCTGGTGAGTTTGTCCGGCGCCAGCCCCTGGCTCAGCAGATAGGCCGCCACGCTGCTCGCGCGACGTTCCGACAACGCCTGGTTGTAAGCGTCCGAACCCTTGCCGTCGGTGTGGCCGATGACCTTGATGCTCACCACATCGGCGTTGCGCAACTTGTCCATCAGCGAATCCAGCTGACTTTTCGCCGCAGGTTTGAGGTCGGACTTGTCGAAGTCGAACAGCACGTTGCCGGCATCGCTCAGGGTGATGACTTCGGATTGCGGGGCCGGTTCGGCCGGTTTCTCGGCGACCGGGTATTGCGGCAGCGGACAACCACGGTGATCGACCGGGGTGTTGGCCGGAGTGTCAGGGCAACGGTCGCGACGGTCGAACACGCCATCGCCGTCTTCATCGCCATCCTGGGCGTAACAGATCAATCCGCCGGTGAGGATCCCCAGCGCTGCGCCGCCACCGGCCCAGCCACCGCTTTCAATCGCGCCCAGACCGCCGCCGACCAGTCCGCCAATGAGGCTGCAGATCGGCCAGGTACGTTGATTGAGGGGGGCAGTGCCATCGCTGTGAGTAGCGCAACCGGTCAAGAGGCTGCCAAGCAGCAGCACCGGCAAGACGGACCTTGAGAATACACTCATTGTGAAAGCTCCTGTGTCACCGGCCCATACCGGTTACACAGGAGTAAAGACCCGCATCCGCGACTGCACAAGCCGCGGATGCGAGGGGGGGCTAGCGTTCGATTTTGATTTCCGTGCGACGGTTCAGCGCACGGCCATCGGCGGTTTTGTTATCCGCCACTGGCTGGCTTTCACCGGCACCGGTCACCGAAACGAAGCTGGAACGTGGCACACCATCATGGATCAGGTATTCCACCACCGAGTGCGCCCGACGATCCGACAGTTTCTTGTTGTAGGCATCACTGCCCACGCTGTCGGTATGACCGGTCACGGTCAGTCGCGCGGTGCTCGATTCCTGTTTCAGGCGCGTGGCGACCTTGTCGAGTACCTGTTTATCGGAAGGCGTCAGGGTGGCCTTGTCGAACTGGAAGTGAACATCGCGGATGACGATGGTTTCTTCCTTGACCACTACAGCTTCTTCAACCACTGGTGCAGGGGCTGGTGGAGGGCAGCCGTCAGCATCGACCTGCACGCCTCTAGGCGTATGCGGGCACTTGTCGCGACTGTCCGGCACACCATCGCCGTCTTCATCGCCATCACCGTGCACCCAGCAATAGGCTGCTGCCGTACCGCCGACGAGTAATGCGCCATAGCCTGCCCATGCAGAGCTTTCCGTCGCACCGAGACCCGCTCCGACGACACCGCCGACTGCCGCACAGGTCGGCCAGTCGGTTTTCTGCAAACCTGCGCAACCAGTCAACACACTGGTTAGCAGAACCAAGGGTAATGCTGTCCGAACTATGCTCATCTAGTTTTCTCCTGAGGGATCGGCTTAGAACCGATTCAGGGAGTAAAGACCGGAGTTTTAATCTCCGCCAGCAATAGGCCACTGCTGTTTGCGAGCGTGTTCACAGGACTTCGACGCATTTGGCGCAAACCCGCAGGACAGAGATCTAGGCCTCGACGCTTGGGCAGGCTAGTCTTGGCGATCTGATTGAGGAACTTCGATGAACGTCGCCCTGTCTTCCCGCACGCCACAGCAGGCACTGGCCGCCCTGCTGGACCGCTACGCCCCGGCCCGTCTGCTGCTGATCGGCGCCAGCGAATTCCCCGCACTGGCGGCGTTCAAGCACGCGCACCCGGACACCCGCGTCGCCCATGCCGCGCCCGGTGCCTTGCCGGCAGAACTGGCCGCACAGCGTTTCGACCTGGCGCTGGTGGTCGATTGCCTTGAACATTTGCCCAAGCGCGATGGCCTGAATCTGCTCGGCGGAATCCGCAACCTCAACGCCAGCCGCATCGCGGTGCTGGCGGACCTGTCGGCCAGCGGCTGGCAGGAAACGGACTTCTATTCACTGGCCCTGCAAGCCAGCGAGCGTTTTGCCCGCGACGAGCAGGTTCTGACCCTGTTCACCTATGATCTGCTTGACTACAAACAAGTCCCCGACTGGCTCAACTCGCGATTCTGGGCCAATCCGGAAAACTTCGGGAAATACTGGTGGTAATGCAATGAGTACAGCCATTTGCCCTTGCGGCAGCGGCAACCTGCTGGATGCCTGCTGCGGCCATTATCATGCGGGCCATCCGGCCCCGTGCGCCGAAGCCCTGATGCGCTCGCGCTACAGCGCCTACGTGCTGGGCCTGATCGATTACTTGGTGGCGACCACCCTGCCCGCCCAGCAGACAGGGCTCGATCGTCAGTCGATCAGCGCCTGGAGCGCTTCGAGCACGTGGCTCGGGCTGGACGTTGAAAGCTCGGAAGTCTTCGGCGGTCAGCCGGAACACGCCTTCGTCACCTTCACTGCGCGATGGCACGACAGCCAGGGTGAGCACAGCCACCGCGAGCGCTCTTCGTTTGTGCAGAACAGCGGGCGCTGGTACTTCATCGATCCGACCGTGCAGCTCAAACTGGGGCGCAACGATGCCTGCCCGTGCACCAGCGGCCAGAAGTTCAAGAAGTGCTGTGCGGGGTATTTCGGCAGCTGAGGCTAGACTGGGCATCAAAGGGAGTTAAACCATGCTCGGTCAATGGCGCACGTTCAAGGCTTTCACACTGCTCATGTTCCTGGGGATCAGCTTCTCGGGGCTTGGCGGCTGCACTTCATGGTTCGCCGACGACACCCTCGACCCTGCCGTGCATCTGGTGAAAGTCGAAGTGGTGCGCGCCAAGTTGCTGGAGCAGAAATTCATCCTGCATTTTCGCATCGACAATCCCAACGACAGTGACCTGACCGTGCGCGGCCTGGAATACCGCGTGCATCTGTCCGACATGTTGTTGGCCGAGGGCGAGCATGAGCACTGGATCACGGTCGGCCCCAAAAGCAGTGCTTTCTATAAAGTGCCGATCCGCACCAACCTGTGGCCGAAGGTCAAAGAGGTGGTGAAAATGCTGAAGAATCCGCACCAGCAGATTCCCTATCGCCTGCAGGGTGAGATGGAAACCGGTTTATTCATCGCCCACTACGTGCACCTGGAGCGCAATGGCGTGATAATCCCCGCCGATTTGATTACGGAGTGACCCCGATGACCCAGCAACCTCATGTCCATGGCCCTGACTGCAACCACGATCATGACCATCACCAGCATGATCACGATCATGACCACGGCCATGTGCACGGCCCGAACTGCGGCCACGCCCACCAGGAACCGGTGCGCAACGCCTTGAAAGACGTCGGCCGCAACGACCCTTGCCCATGCGGCAACGGCAAGAAATTCAAGAAGTGCCACGGCGCTTGATGTTTCGGGCGAACACTCGCTTCGCCCGTTAGATCGCTATCGCGGGCCTGCTCGCGATAGCACTGTCACCTGCGGTTTTCAGCCTGCTGCCAGAATCTGTTCAGTGCCGACCACCGTCGCATACTCCCCGTGCAGATTCCCCAGCGACATCCCGTGCACCTCTTCAGCCGAACGCGGCGTGCCGAAATAATCGGCCTTGTCGAAGGTAAAGCACGCATCCTCCGCCACCCACGCATCAAACCCCAGATTGCCCGCTGTGCGCGCCGTGGACTCCACTGAATTGTTGGTGGCCACGCCGACGATCACCAGTTCCTCGATTCCCGCCTCACGCAACTTCGCTTCAAGCTTTGTTGCACAAAACGCGTCCGGCACCTGTTTCTGGATCAGCCATTCCCCTTCCTGCGGCAAGAACCTTTCCTGAAACTCCACCCCTGACTGCTCGGGCCAGAACACCGAATCCGGTGAGCGCGACAGGTGCTGTACGTGAATCACCGGGCGCCCGCTGCGCCGCCAAAAGTTCAGCAAGTCGAGGATTCGCTCTTCGGCCAACGGATTATTCCGTCGCCCCAGACGCGGCTCCAGAATGCCTTTTTGCTGGTCGATGATGATCAGTGCAGCGTTGGCCTTAAGCTCCATGGCGATTTTTCTCACGCGGGGTCATTGAATTTCCCGCACTTGAGCATCACTTCCTGTCACTAAGCAAGCTATCGAACGCACACAGGACAACCTGAAGCCGGCGTTTGCTGTCCGTACGTAAGCCATTTTCCTGATTTGGAGCTTTCCATGATCGACCTGTATTACTGGACCACGCCCAACGGCCACAAGATTTCCCTGTTCCTCGAAGAGGCAGGCCTGCGCTACAACGTGCACCCGATCAATATCAGCCAGGGCGAGCAGTTCCAGCCGCATTTCCTGAAGATCGCCCCGAACAATCGCATCCCGGCCATCGTCGATCATGAACCGGCCGATGGAGGCGAGCCGTTGTCGCTGTTCGAGTCCGGCGCCATCCTGCTGTACCTCGCGGAAAAGACCGGCAAGTTCCTGCCCAAGGACCTGCGTGGTCGCCAGCTGGCGCTGCAATGGCTGTTCTGGCAGATGGGCGGGCTGGGGCCGATGGCCGGGCAGAACCATCATTTCAGCCAGTTTGCACCAGAAAAAATCCCCTACGCGATCAAGCGCTACATCGATGAAACCGCCCGTCTGTACGGGGTGCTGGACAAGCAACTGGCCCACAATGAGTTCGTCGCCGGCAGCGAATACAGCATCGCCGACATGGCGATCTACCCGTGGATCGTCTCTCACAAATGGCAGAGCCAGAACCTGGAAGACTTCCCGAATGTGCAGCGCTGGTTCAACCACATCAAGGATCGCCCGGCGACCGTGAAGGCCTACGCGCTGGTGCAGAAGATCAATCCGCCGAAGGCTTGAGTCACCCGGCCTGATCGTTCCCGTACGCGGGAACGATCAACGGGAAGAAATAACCGCTCGCCCCGCTTGCGCGGCCCCCTCCTGCTCACTAACGTAGCGGCTTTATTGCGCCCCCAGCCTCTACACCCCCGCAGGAGCTTTGCCATGGCCTCGCCAGCCCTTTCACATTTTCTTCCCCGGTTCGGCGTTGCCGCAGCAGTGACCGGTGTCTTGAGCCTCTCCGGTTGCCAGACCTGGAACGCACAGGACACCCTCCCGCCAACCTCCGGCGTGCAGCCGCTCAAGGGCCTGGCGCAGAACGTTTCGGTACGCCGCAATGCCATGGGCATGCCGCTGATCGAAAGCAACAGCTTCCACGACGCGCTGTTCGCCCTCGGCTATGTGCACGCCAGCGACCGCATCAATCAGATGGTGACCCTGCGCCTGCTGGCCCAGGGTCGTCTGGCGGAAATGTCCGGCGCGTCGATGCTCGACGCCGACCGCTACATGCGCGCCGTCAACCTGAAGAAAAGCGCAGGCGAGCTGTACAAGGCCTCGTCGCCACGGCTCAAGCGCTTCTTCGAAGTCTATGCGCGGGGCGTCAACGCCTACCTGTTCCGCTATGCCGACAAGTTGCCGGGTGATCTGGCCTCCAGCGGCTACAAGCCTGAGTACTGGAAACCGGAAGATTCGGCGCTGATTTTCTGCCTGCTGAACTTCAGCCAGTCGGCCAACCTGCCGGAAGAAATCGCTTCGCTGGTGCTGGCGCAGACCGTCACCACCGACAAACTCGCCTGGCTGACCCCGTCCGCTCCCGACGAAAACCTGCCGGTGGCCGAAGCCGACAAACTGCAAGGCATCAAGCTCAACGGACAGATTCCGGGCCTGAGCGAACTGAGCAACGCCAGCGAACAACTGGCGGCGATGAACCTGCTCGGCGCCAGCACTTCGAACAACTGGGCGATTGCCCCGCAACGCAGCCGCAGCGGCAAGAGCCTGCTGGCCAGCGACAGCCATGGGCCGCTGGCCGCGCCGTCGCTGTGGAGCTTCGTGCAGATTCACGCACCGAAGTATCAAGCCGCGGGCGTGACCGTCGCCGGTCTGCCGATGGTGCTGGGCGGTTTCAACGGCAAAGTGGCGTGGAGCCTGACCAGCGTCTTCGGCGACAACCAGGACCTGTTCCTGGAAAAAATCCGTCGCCAGGGCAGCAGCCTGACCTACGAGGTCAACGGCAAATGGCAGCCACTGGGCGTGCGCAACGAAACCTATTTCGTCAAAGGCCAGCGGCCGATTCGCGAAGCGGTGTACGAAACCCGCCACGGGGCGCTGCTCAACAGTGCCCAGGCCGCCGCTCAAGGCGCAGGTTTCGGCCTGGCGTTGCAGACGCCGAGTTTCACCGATGACAAATCTCTCGATGCGTTTTTCGATCTGAGCCGTGCGCAAACCGTTGAACGCGCGTCCGACGCCAGCCGGGAAATCCGGGCCATCGCGCTGAACCTGGTATTTGCCGATGCCAGCAACATCGGTTGGCAAGTCACTGGACGTTTCCCGAATCGCCGCGAAGGCGAAGGCCTGCTGCCATCGCCGGGCTGGGAAGGTCGCTACGACTGGGACGGTTACGCCGACCCGATGCTGCACCCGTACGATCAGGACCCGAGCCAGGGCTGGCTCGGCACCGCCAACCAGCGCGTCATTCCTCACGGCTACGGCATGCAACTGTCCAACTCCTGGGCAGCGCCGGAACGTGGCGAGCGCCTGGCGGAACTGGCCGGCGGCGCCAAACATGACGGTCGCAGCATGATCGCCATGCAGTACGACCAGACCACCACCTTCGCCGCCAAGCTGAAGAAAATGTTCGAAGCACCGGGCATGGCGCAACCGCTGAAACAGGCGATCGACGCTCTGCCGGAAGCGGAGCGCAGCAAAGCCCGCGAGGCCTACACCCGTCTGATGGCGTTCGACGGCAAGCTCAGCCCGACTTCCGCTGACGCGGCGATCTACGAGTTGTTCCTGCAAGAAAGCATGAAGCAGATCTTCCTCGACGAACTCGGCCCGCAAAGCAGCCCGGCGTGGAAAGCGTTTATCGCCAATGGTGACTTGTCCTACGCCGCCCAGGCCGATCATTTGCTGGGCCGCGAAGACAGTCCGTTCTGGGACGACGCCCGCACGCCGCAGAAAGAAGACAAACCGGCGATCCTCGCCCGCAGTCTGGCGGCGGCGATCAGCGCCGGCGACAGTCAGTTGGGTGGCGATCACAAAGCCTGGCAGTGGGGCAAACTGCACCGCTACGAGTGGAAGAATGCCAACGCCCAGACCGTTCGCGGTCCGCTCGCGGCCGGTGGCGATCACACGACGCTGAATACGGCGGCGTTTGCCTGGGGTCAGGACTTCAACACCACCCGTGCGCCATCAATGCGCTTTATCGTCGACTTCGGTCAGAGCGAACCGCTGATGGGCCAGAACGGTACGGGGCAATCCGGAAATCCGGTTAGCCCGAACTACCTGAACGGGATCGATCCTTGGCTGAAGGGCCAGTACATTGGTCTGCCGATGCAGCCGCAGAACTTTGATCGGGTGTATGGCAAGACGCGGTTGACCCTCACTCCCGGGAAATAACCCCCCCATGATCGTTCCCACGCTCCGCGTGGGAATGCAGCCCGTGACGCTCCGCGTCACTGGACGCAGAGCGTCCCTTGAGGCGTTCCCACGCAGAGCGTGGGAACGATCGTGCGGTATCCGCAAAATCAATAGAACTTCTGACTTCGCGCAAACCTCATAGCTAACAAGTCCCTCCATTCCGGTAACGCCATGGACCTTGTTATCGCCCGCCCCGAAGGCCTGTATTGCCCCGCCGGGGATTTCTACATTGATCCGTGGCGCCCGGTCGAGCGCGCGGTGATCACGCATGCCCACGGCGATCACGCCCGCACCGGCAACGCACACTATCTGGCCGCCAGCGCCGGTGAAGGGATTCTGCGTGCGCGTCTGGGTCAGGACATCAACCTGCAAACGCTCGAGTACGGCCAGCGCCTGACTCACCACGGCGTCACTTTGAGTTTCCACCCCGCCGGGCACGTTCTGGGTTCGGCTCAGGTACGCCTGGAGTACTGCGGCGAAGTCTGGGTCGCGTCCGGCGACTACAAGATCGAGCCCGACGGCACCTGCGCGCCGTTCGAACCGGTGCGCTGCCACACTTTCATTACCGAATCGACCTTCGGCCTGCCGATCTACCGCTGGCAGCCGCAAGCACAGGTGTTCGGCGAAATAAACCAGTGGTGGCAGGCGAACATCGAGGCCGGCAAGGCCAGCGTGCTGTTCTGCTACTCGTTCGGCAAAGCCCAGCGAATCCTGCACGGCATCGACGAAACCCTCGGCCCGATCCTCAGCCACGGTGCGGTGGAGCCGCTGAACCGGGTCTATCGCGAGGCCGGCGTGTACCTGCCACCGACGATCTACGCCGGCGACGTGAAGAAAAACGATCCGCTGATGCGTCAGGCGCTGGTCATCGCCCCGCCCTCGGCCGGTGGCAGCAGCTGGATGCGACGTTTCGGCGACTACAGTGACAGCTTCGCCAGCGGCTGGATGCGCCTGCGCGGCACCCGTCGGCGGCGCGGCGTGGATCGCGGTTTCGTGCTCTCGGATCACGCCGACTGGCCCGGCCTGTTGTGGGCCATCGAACAGACCGGCGCCGAGCGGGTGATGGTCACCCACGGATCGATCGGCGTGCTGGTCCGCCACTTGCGCGAAAAAGGTCTGGACGCCCAGGGTTTCAACACCGAATACGGTGACGATGAACAAGACAACATGGCTGTCGAACCCGCCGTTGCCGAGGTGCAACCATGAAAGACTTCGCCGGGTTGTACGCCGAACTCGACGCCACCACCTCCAGCAACGCGAAACTCGCGGCCATGCAAAGCTACTTCGCTCAGGCCGCTCCGGAGGATGCTGCCTGGGCGGTTTACTTTCTGTCCGGCGGGCGGCCTCGGCAACTGGTCCCGGTGCGAATCCTGCGTGATCTTGCGGTCGAAGTGTCCGGGCTAGAGCCATGGTTGTTCGAAGAGAGCTATCAAGCCGTCGGCGATCTGGCGGAAACCATCTCGCTGGTGCTGCCGGAAAATCCGCACACCTCCGAGGCCGGTCTCGCCGAATGGATCGAACAGAAACTGCTGCCGCTACGCGGTGAAACCCCGGAGTACCTGGCCCGACAGTTGCCGGCACTGTGGGCGCAACTCGACCGGCCGAGCCTGATGCTGTGCATCAAACTGATCACCGGCAGTTTTCGGGTCGGCGTGTCCAAACTGCTGGTGACCCGTGCCCTGGCGTCGATGGCTGGGCTGGACAGCAAACGCGTGGCGCAACGGCTGGTGGGTTACACCGATCTGTCCAACCGGCCGAACGCCGCCAGTTACCTGAAACTGATCGCCCCCGAATCCAGCACCGAGCACGCCCAGCGCGGCGGTCAGCCTTATCCGTTCTTTCTCGCCCACGGTCTGTCACAACCGGTCGAACAGTTCGAAGCCCTGCTCGGCCCGGCCAGCAACTGGCAAGTTGAATGGAAGTGGGACGGCATCCGCGCGCAAGTGGTCAAGCGCGACGGGCGCCTGTGGATCTGGTCTCGCGGCGAAGAACTGGTGACCGAGCGCTTCCCCGAACTCGACAGCCTCGTCCACGGCCTGCCCGACGGCACGGTGATCGACGGCGAAATCGTGGTCTGGAAAAACTCGCATCCCACCACCGAAGATGTGTTCGACCCGCAATCGACGGCGCCACCGGCGGTACAACCCTTTGCCCTGCTTCAGCAACGGATCGGTCGCAAGACACTGGACAAAAAGATCCTCGAAGACGTGCCGGTGGTCGTCCTCGCCTACGACTTGCTGGAATGGCAGGGCGAAGACTGGCGCAACCAACCCCAATCCCGGCGCCGCGAACAACTGGAGCGCGTCATCGCGCAGTGCAACAACCCGGCGCTGCTACCCTCCCCGGTGCTGACCGGCAGCGACTGGTTCGACCTCGCCCGCCAGCGCGAAGCCTCCCGGCGACTGGGCGTCGAAGGCATGATGCTCAAGGCCCGCGACGCGATGTACGGCGTCGGTCGCACCAAGGACATGGGCGTTTGGTGGAAATGGAAAGTCGACCCGTTCAGTGTCGACGCGGTGCTGATCTACGCCCAGCGCGGCCACGGTCGACGCGCCAGTCTCTACAGCGATTACACCTTTGCGGTGTGGGACGGCCCGCCCGGCGCCAGCCCGCGCGCACTGGTGCCCTTCGCCAAGGCCTATTCCGGGCTCACGGACGCGGAAATGCGCGAAGTCGACAGCATCGTGCGCAAGACCACCGTGGAAAAGTTCGGCCCGGTCAGCAGCGTAACGCCCAGCCTGGTCTTCGAACTGGGATTCGAAGGTATCGCCCTGTCGCGCCGGCACAAGAGCGGCATCGCCGTGCGCTTTCCGCGCATGCTGCGCTGGCGCCAGGACAAGACCGTGGAAGAAGCCGACAATCTGGCGACGTTGCAGAATCTGCTGGTCTGATCCCTCCCCTCCCGATGCTCACTCTGATCGTTCCCACGCTCTGCGTGGGAATGTCTCAATGGACGCTCCGCGTTCGGCTCTGGATGGGACGCGGAGCGTCCCGAGCTGCATTCCCACGCAGAGCGTGGGCACGATTACGCCCACAAACAGTGCAACGATTTTTCGGTGCCCGTTTTCGGGCACCGTTGCGCCTGCGCGCTCACTTCCTACACCTTTTAAAACACTTGTTCGGGACTCTGGTTCGGAAATTGCTACTTTCTATAAGTCGTAAGCGTTCCAGTAACAATAATTCTGCGCCACAAGCGCTCATATTGGTTCTTAGGGATTGAATAATGAAAAAAGCATTGCTGACCCTTTCTGCACTGGCGTTGTGCATGGCCGCCGGTTCCGCACTGGCCAAGGAATACAAAGAGCTGCGTTTTGGCGTTGACCCTTCCTACGCGCCGTTCGAGTCGAAAGCGGCCGATGGCAGTCTGGTGGGCTTTGACATCGACCTGGGCAACGCGATCTGCGCCGAGCTGAAGGTCAAGTGCAAATGGGTCGAAAGCGACTTCGACGGCATGATTCCGGGCCTCAAGGCCAATAAATTCGACGGTGTGATCTCGTCGATGACCGTCACCGAAGCCCGAGAAAAAGTCATCGACTTCTCCAGCGAGCTGTTCTCCGGCCCGACTGCGTACGTGTCGAAGAAAGGTTCGGGGATCACCAACGACGTGGCCTCCCTGAAAGGCAAAACCGTCGGCTACGAGCAAGGCACCATTCAGGAAGCCTATGCCAAAGCCGTGCTGGACAAGGCCGGCGTGAAAACCCAGGCCTACGCCAACCAGGATCAGGTGTATTCCGACCTGACCTCCGGCCGCCTCGATGCGGGCATTCAGGACATGCTGCAGGCCGAACTGGGCTTTCTGAAGTCGCCGCAGGGCGCCGAATACGCAGTCAGCGAGCCGGTTGACGCACCGTTGCTGCCAGCCAAAACCGCTGTCGGTATTAAGAAAGGTAACACCGAGCTGAAAGCGCTTTTGGATAAAGGTATCAAAGCGTTACACGACGACGGCAAATACGCCGAGATTCAAAAGAAACACTTTGGCGATCTGAATCTGTACAGCGGCAAATAATGCCCCGGCGCCCATCCTCGATGGGCGCCTTTTTCATTCAGTCAGGTTGCTGATTTATGTTCGAAAACCTCTTACAAAATCTGGGGCTCTCCGCCTTCAGCCTCAAGGGCTTCGGTCCTTTGCTGTTGGAAGGCACCTGGATGACCATCAAATTATCGGCGTTATCGCTGCTGGTGGCCGTGTTGCTCGGCCTGCTCGGTGCCAGTGCCAAGCTGTCAAAAGTCAAACTGCTGCGCCTGCCCGCCCAGCTCTACACCACGCTGATTCGCGGGGTGCCGGACCTGGTGCTGATGTTGCTGATCTTCTACAGCCTGCAAACCTGGCTGACGACGCTCACCGACTACATGGAATGGGAATACATCGAAATCAATCCGTTCAGCGCCGGGGTCCTGACCCTGGGCTTCATCTACGGCGCGTATTTCACCGAAACCTTCCGTGGCGCGATCCTCGCCGTACCGCGTGGCCAGGTTGAAGCCGCCACGGCGTACGGGCTCAAGCGCGGACAGCGTTTTCGCTACGTGGTGTTCCCGCAAATGATGCGTTTCGCCCTGCCCGGCATCGGCAACAACTGGATGGTGATGCTCAAGGCCACCGCGCTGGTCTCGATCATCGGCCTGGCCGATCTGGTCAAGGCCGCCCAGGACGCCGGTAAAAGCAGCTATCAACTGTTCTTCTTTCTGGTACTCGCCGCCTTGATCTACCTGCTGATCACCAGTGTTTCCAACGTCATCCTGCGCTGGCTCGAACGCCGCTACGCCGCCGGTGCCCGGGAGGCCGTACGATGATCGAACTCCTGCAGGACTACTGGAAAGCCTTCCTTTATACCGACGGCCAGAACATCACCGGGCTGGCGATGACGATGTGGCTGCTCAGCGCTTCGATCTTCTTCGGTTTCATCGTGTCGATTCCGCTGTCGATCGCCCGTGTCTCGTCGCATTTCTACATTCGCTGGCCGGTGCAGTTCTACACCTACCTGTTCCGTGGCACGCCGCTCTATATCCAGCTGCTGATCTGCTACACCGGCATCTACAGCCTGGCCGCCGTGCGTGCGCAACCGCTGCTCGACAGTTTCTTTCGCGATGCGATGAACTGCACGATCCTCGCCTTTGCCCTCAACACTTGCGCCTACACCACGGAGATCTTCGCCGGGGCGATCCGCAGCATGAACCACGGCGAAGTCGAAGCGGCCAAGGCCTACGGCCTGACCGGCTGGAAGCTGTATGCCTACGTGATCATGCCGTCGGCGCTGCGTCGCTCGTTGCCGTACTACAGCAACGAAGTGATCCTGATGCTGCACTCGACCACCGTGGCCTTCACCGCGACCATCCCGGACATTCTGAAAGTCGCGCGGGACGCTAACTCGGCGACCTTCCTGACGTTCCAGTCGTTCGGCATCGCCGCGCTGATCTACCTGACCATCACCTTTGCGCTGGTCGGCCTGTTCCGCCTCGCCGAACGCCGATGGCTGGCCTTCCTCGGGCCGACTCACTAGGACCTCTCTGCAATGCGCCACCAGATACATGACCTGCTGGCCCCGCTGCCGGGGACCGCACGACAGATTCACAGCTTCCACTTCGGCCCGGACAAGGCCCAAGGCAAGATCTACATCCAGTCCTCGCTGCACGCCGACGAACTGCCCGGCATGCTCGTGGCCTGGCACCTCAAGCAGCGTCTGGCGGAGCTGGAAGCCGCCGGCCGCCTGCGCAGTGAAATCGTGCTGGTGCCGGTGGCCAACCCGGTCGGCCTCGAACAGGTGCTGATGGACGTGCCACTGGGCCGCTACGAACTGGAGAGCGGGCAGAACTTCAACCGCTGGTTCGTCGACCTCAGCGAAGAGATCGGCAACGAAATCGAATTGCAGCTCTGCGACGACCCGCAGCGCAACCTGGAACTGATCCGCACAAGCCTGCGCAACGCCCTCGCCCGCCACACCGCCACGACTCAGCTGCAATCCCAGCGCCTGACCCTGCAACGACTGGCCTGCGACGCAGACATGGTGCTGGACCTGCACTGCGATTTCGAATCCGTCGTCCACCTTTACACCACGCCCGAAGCTTGGCCGCAGGTCGAGCCGCTGGCGCGTTACATCGAATCCCGGGCGAGCCTGCTGGCCACCGACTCCGGTGGCCAATCGTTCGATGAGTGCTTCACCTTGCTGTGGTGGCAATTGAAGGAGCGCTTCGGCGAACACTTCGAGATTCCGCTGGGAAGTTTCTCGGTAACGGTCGAGTTGCGTGGTCAAGGGGACGTCACGCATCCGCTGGCCAGCCGTGACAGTGAAGCCTTGCTCGATTACCTGATCCACTTCGGCGCCATCGCCGGCGAGCCGAAACCGCTGCCGCACCTGCCGTTCCCCGCCACGCCGCTGGCGGGTGTGGAGCCGGTCGTGACACCGCTCGGCGGGCTGCTGGTGTACACCGCCACGCCCGGCCAGTACCTGGAGGCCGGGCAGAAAATTGCCGAAATCATCGATCCGATCACTGACCGGGTCACGCCAGTCCATTGCACCGCTTCCGGTCTGCTCTATGCCCGCTCACTGCGGCGCATGGCGACGGCCGGCATGGTGATCGCCCACGTCGCGGGCGCCGAAGCCTATCGCAGCGGCTACTTACTTTCGCCTTGAGGATGCCTGTCCCATGTACAAACTGACCGTAGAAGGCCTGCACAAAAGCTATGGCGACCATCAGGTGCTCAAAGGCGTTTCGCTCAAGGCCAAGACCGGTGACGTGATCAGTCTGATCGGCGCCAGCGGCTCGGGCAAAAGCACCTTTTTGCGCTGCATCAACTTTCTCGAACAACCCAACGACGGCGCGATGAGCCTCGACGGCCAGGCGATCCGCATGGTCACCGACCGCCACGGCATGCATGTGGCCGACGCCGATGAACTGCAACGTCTGCGCACACGTCTGGCGATGGTGTTCCAGCACTTCAACCTGTGGAGCCACATGACCGTGCTGGAAAACATCACCATGGCCCCACGCCGGGTGTTGGGTTGCAGCAAACAGGAAGCCGACGACCGCGCACGGCGTTATCTGGAAAAGGTCGGCCTGCCGGCACGGGTGGCCGATCAATACCCGGCGTTCCTCTCCGGCGGCCAACAACAACGAGTGGCCATCGCCCGCGCATTGGCGATGGAGCCGGAAGTCATGCTGTTCGACGAACCGACCTCGGCACTCGACCCGGAACTGGTCGGCGAGGTGCTCAAGGTGATTCAAGGCCTGGCCGAGGAAGGTCGGACCATGATCATGGTGACGCACGAGATGAGTTTTGCGCGCAAGGTGTCGAGCCAGGTTCTGTTCCTGCACCAAGGGCTGGTGGAGGAAGAAGGCGCGCCGGAAGACGTGCTGGGCAATCCGAAAAGTGAACGCCTGAAGCAATTCCTCAGCGGCAATCTCAAGTAAAACTATTGCCCTGCCGGCGCGGTCACTGAAGGAACACCTTCAGAGCACACGTCGCCGGCATGGGCACTTCCACCGACTTCGCCAAACACTGGTTCAGCGCCCGAAGCTGGAAGCCGTTCGCCTTTCAGAAGCAGGTGTGGGCGGCGGTCAAACGCGGCGAATCCGGCCTGCTGCACGCCAGCACGGGCGCCGGTAAAACCTACGCGGTGTGGTTTGCTGCGCTCAATCGTTTTGCCCGCTCCGGGCCTGTTGTTGAAACCACCCGTAAACGCCCTCCGCCCGCCGAACCGCTGACCGTCTTGTGGATCACGCCGATGCGCGCGCTGGCCGCCGACACCGCGCGCGCCCTGCAAACACCGCTGGACGATCTGCATATTCCCTGGAGTGTTGGCCTGCGCACTGGCGACACGGGCAGCAGCGAACGCGCCCGACAGAACCGGCGCCTGCCGACCACACTGATCACCACCCCGGAAAGCCTGACCCTGATGCTTGCCCGCGCCGACGCACACGCCGCGCTGTCGACCTTGCGCATGGTTGTGGTCGATGAATGGCACGAGCTGCTCGGCAACAAACGCGGCGTTCAACTGCAATTGGCCCTCGCCCGCCTGCGGCGCTGGCATCCTGAACTGATTGTCTGGGGTATCTCCGCGACGCTCGGCAATCAATCCCACGCCGAACAGGTCCTGATCCCACAGGGCGGCGTGAGAGTCCAGGGTCACAACGAAAAAACGCTCAAGGTCGACACCCTGCTCCCACCGCAGATCGAACGTTTTCCCTGGGCCGGGCACATCGGTCTGAAAATGTTGCCGCAGGTGGTCGCCGAACTTGAGGCCTGCGCCAGCAGCCTGGTGTTCACCAACACCCGGGCACAATCGGAGATCTGGTATCAGGCACTGCTGGAAGCACGGCCGGACTGGGCCGGATTGATTGCCTTGCACCACAGTTCACTTTCCCGGGAAACGCGCGATTGGGTCGAGCAAGCACTGAAGAACGGCCAGCTCAAAGCCGTGGTCTGCACTTCAAGTCTGGATCTTGGGGTGGATTTCCTGCCCGTGGAGCGCGTCCTGCAAATCGGTTCAGCCAAAGGTGTGGCGCGGCTGATGCAGCGTGCCGGTCGTTCGGGCCATGCGCCCGGCAGAACGTCGCGAGTCACCTTGGTGCCGACCCATAGCCTGGAACTGATCGAAGCCGCTGCCGCTCGCGATGCCGTGGCGCAGCGGCGGATCGAACCGCGTCTGTCACCGCATAAACCGCTGGATGTACTGGTCCAGCATCTGGTCAGTATCGCGCTGGGCGGTGGCTTTGTTCCCGAGAAGCTGTACGAAGAAGTCCGCGGAGCCTGGGCTTATCGCGACCTGACGCTCGCGGACTGGGCCTGGGCGCTGGCTTTCGTACGTCACGGCGGGATGTCGCTGACGGCGTACCCGGATTACCGCCGGGTCGAGCCGGATGAGCACGGGATCTGGCGCGTCCCCGATGCCCGCTTGGCGCGCCGCCACAGGATGAGTATCGGCACCATCGTCAGCGATGCCGCGATCCATTTGAAGTTCTGGAGCAAGGGCGGAGGCGGCAAGCAACTGGGCAGCGTAGAAGAAGGCTTCATCGCCCGCCTCAAACCCGGCGACGGTTTCCTGTTCGCCGGGCGCTTGCTGGAATTGGTACGGGTGGAAAACATGACCGCCTACGTCAAACGCAGCACGGCGAAAAAAGCCGCTGTACCGCGATGGAATGGCGGACGCATGCCGCTTTCCAGCGAACTGGCTGAAGCGGTGGTCACCCGATTCAGTGCGGCGGCGCAGGGTGAGTTCGCCGGCCCGGAAATGCAGGCCTTGCGACCGTTGCTGGAAACACAGATGCGCTGGTCGGGTCTGCCGACGGTCAATAAGCTGCTGGCCGAAGTGCTGAAGTCCCGCGAAGGCTGGCATCTTTTCCTCTATCCATTTGCCGGACGGCAGGTGCATCTGGGATTGGCCAGCCTGCTGGCATGGCGGGTCAGCCAGCGCCTGCCTGTGACCTTCTCGATAGCGGTCAACGATTACGGACTGGAGTTGCTCAGCGCCACGCCCGTTGACTGGTCTTTGCAACTGGATGGCGCGCTGCTCAGTCCCGAATATTTATTGAGGGACGTGCTGGCCAGCCTCAACGCGGGCGAACTGGCGCTGCGGCGGTTCAGGGAAATCGCCCGGATTGCCGGTCTGGTATTCGCCGGCTACCCCGGCGCACCGAAAAGCACCCGTCAGGTGCAAGCCTCCAGTGGGCTGTTTTTCGAGGTGTTCAAACAATACGACGCCGACAATCTGTTACTGGCCCAGGCCGGGGAAGAAGTCCTGCGGGAAGAACTGGATATTCGTCGACTGGAACAGACGCTGGAGCGGATCAACCGGATGAAACTGGACATGCATCTGATCAAACGTCCTACACCACTTGGCTTTCCGTTGCTGGTGGAGCGCATGCGCGAAAGCCTGAGTTCGGAAAAGCTCGCCGACCGCATCCGGCGCATGGTCGGCGAGCTGGAGAAAACCGCTGACAAGGGCCAATCCTGATGAGCGCGCCCTACCCGGTGCGTCTGGCAGGTGAAGAGCTCTGGCTGTTACCGGAGAAAGCGCTGTACTGGCCGGCACAACAGGCGCTGCTGATTGCCGACGTGCATTTTGGCAAGGCGGCCGCTTACCGTCGTCTGGGGCAGCCGGTGCCGCAGGGCACCACGGCGAGCAATATCGCCATGATTGAACAGTTGCTGGCGAAACTGCCGTGTCGGCAACTGATCTTCCTTGGGGATTTTTTGCATGGGCCCGGCTCCCACGCCCCCGACACATTGAATGCGCTGGCGCAGTGGCGGGCGCGTCATGCCGATCTGCCGATTACGCTGATTCGCGGTAATCACGATAAACGTGCCGGTGATCCGCCGCAGTCGTTGAACATTCGGGTGGTGCCGGAGCCTTTACTGCTCGGGCCGTTCGCGTTGCAGCACGAACCCGATCCACACCCTGAACGGCACGTGCTTGCAGGCCACGTACACCCGGTTTATCGATTGAATGGCAAGGGACGTCAGCGTCTGCGGCTGGCGTGTTTCAGGCTGGGAGAAGGCATCAGCTTGCTGCCGGCCTTCGGTGCGTTCACCGGTGGTTATCCGGTGGAGAAAGAAGACCGCTGTCGGATCTTTGTCATTGGCGACAACGAAATATGGCCCGTCGGCTGAAGTCCTGTTCAGGATTCAGTCGACGGGCCATACATTCAATCAAGCCACAGGCGCAGGCGGCGGTTTGTCCGGCAATGTCGGCTCGCCGGGCTCGGTCGGTTCTTCGTTGGGGGTATCGGGATCGGGCTGGTGAGGGATTCCGCCGGCCGTGGTGATAGGCGGGTGTGCCAACAAGGACCAGGCCAATACGCCAACCTGATTGGGCTCGAGCCTTGCCAGTTCGGCAGTGATTTGCGGATCGATCTTCATGGAGCACTCCTCGGCGAAGGCCCGCTGCGCTGTTCGCGAAACGGGTAGTACACCCCATAGAGTGTCTACCCGCCGAAGAATTCCCGGTAACTGCCGGATGGACGGCTCAGGTGCGCGGCAGGGTCACGCCACGCTGGCCCTGGTACTTGCCGGCACGGTCCTTGTAGGAGACTTCGCATTCCTCGTCGGATTCGAGGAACAGCATCTGCGCCACACCTTCGTTGGCGTAGATCTTCGCCGGCAGGTTGGTGGTGTTCGAGAACTCCAGGGTCACCTGACCTTCCCACTCAGGCTCGAGCGGGGTGACGTTGACGATGATGCCGCAACGGGCGTAGGTGCTTTTGCCCAGGCAGATGGTCAGGACATTGCGTGGAATACGGAAGTATTCAACGGTCGTGGCCAGGGCGAAGGAGTTCGGCGGAATGATGCAGACGTCACTGTGAACATCGACGAAGCTGCCGGCGTCGAAGTTTTTCGGATCGACGATGGCCGAATTGATGTTGGTGAACACCTTGAAATGACTGGTGCAACGCACATCGTAGCCGTAGCTCGACACACCGTAGGAGATCACACGGCTGTCGTCGCTGCCGCGTACCTGGCGCTCGACGAACGGCTCGATCATGCCGTGTTCCTGCGCCATGCGGCGAATCCACTTGTCCGATTTGATGCTCATGGCGGGGTGTCCTGAATAGCGAGGTGGAAAAAATCTGTCCGGCATCTTACCGGGCGCGCCGCCGGGTTCAAAGTCCGGGCTGCAATTCTCGCCGAACATGCAGGAATTACGCGGCCTGGCGACGAACCGTCACACCGCCGATCCTTAAAACGGAGAAACCTTCGCAAGAAGCATTGGCACGTTCCGGAAAAAGGGTTAAGGTGGCGCCACTGTGCTGCTTGTGTCACTGAGAATCTCTACACGATATGTTGAATTTCGATCCAACCATCTACAAGAATTTTTCCTGCTCTTTGCACTCAGTCTCGGCCAGGGTTCTTCCTGAGTCGCAGTTATCTTTGTTCAAGGAGTTACACCATGTCTAATCGCCAAACCGGTACCGTTAAGTGGTTCAACGATGAAAAAGGCTTCGGCTTCATCACTCCACAATCCGGTGACGACCTGTTCGTTCACTTCAAAGCTATCCAATCCGACGGCTTCAAAAGCCTGAAAGAAGGCCAACAGGTTTCTTTCATCGCTACCCGCGGTCAGAAAGGCATGCAAGCTGAAGAAGTACAAGTTATCTAACTTGTAGCTTCTTTAGTAAAAAGCCCCGCCCTTAAAAGCGGGGCTTTTTTGTGGGCGTCTGTTTTGTACCGACAAAAAAATCGCAACCGGATGAGGGTTGCGATTCTTTTTTCTGGATGACCTTACCAGGCCACGCCGAACCCGGCGGTGTAGCGGGTCTTGTTCAGGTCCGCGTCCTTGGTACCACTGATGATGTCGCGTTCAGCCTTGAGATTGAGCGAGGCCCAGTCCGTCACCTTGTAGCGCAGGCCCACTTCCGAATCCAGGGCATAGTTGGCGACGTCCGACAGTGGCTTGCCAATCTCGCCGGTGGTGAAGAACTGCACCTTCTTGCCGATCAGGTAGCGGTTGTAGTCCCACTTCATCGCGACGGAATAGAAGTTGTCCTTGCCGCCATCGCTGTACTCGTAGTCGGTGCGGTTGAGCAGCGAGCCGAGCGAGAACGCCCCCAGCTCGTCATCCCAGAACTGGTAGCCCGGACCGGTACCGACCACCCGCTGGCGCGACAGCTCTTCGACGTAATCACGCTTGTAGTTCAAACGCCCCTGCCAGAACCACTTGTCGGTGAGGAAGCGGTCCAGCGCGTACTCGGCGCGCCAGTTATTGGTGGTCACCGCATCATCCTGAACTTCGCGGTTGTACTCGCCCTCGGCGGTGTGTCGCCAGCGCCCGTGACGCGCAGAGGTCTTGAAGCCGATGTCGTAGTCGTCGGTGTCCTTTTCGGCACGCTGATAATCCAGGGCCAGGTCGACATTGCCCTTCCAGACCAGATCCTCAACCACGGGCTTGGGCTTGAGAATCTGCTGGATGCTCGCCAGCTCGACGGTTTTCGGCGCCTCACCGTTGGCCAGGGTGACCTTGCCGTCTTCGGCGGCGGTCAGCGACTTGGCTTTTTCGCCGCTGTAGGCGTCCTGTTTGACCAGCAGCTCCTGATCACTTTCCAGAGTCTTCACCTGCTTCCAGTCGATGGTGACCGCGCCGGCGTATTGGGTCTGGACCAGCAACTTGCCGCCGTCGAACAGGGTGATTTTGCCGCTCAGCTTGTCACCGTTCTTCAACCAGACGGTATCGGCAAGCAAGGGCGTGGACGCACTGAAGACAGCAAGGCACAGCAGGGTTCTGGACAACATAAGCGAATCGGGAGCTCAAGTTTGCGAAAAAAGGGTCGGCATTATCCGTAGGAATAATCCCCTGACAAGGAATGACTCGGCTATTTCTGTTGAGTTCATTTCTCAATTGCCCGATCACGGATTAACCTTTAACCCATGAATCGACCCTGTTCAGGAACGGCGCACGTGACAGACCCGATACAAGCCTGTGAAAACGATCCGCAAATCCGACGCACGGCACTCTACTCCACCCTTGCCCAAGTACCTGAGGGCAAGGTCGTCAGCTATGGTCAGTTGGCTGAACTCGCCGGGTTGGGGCGCGCCGCCCGCTGGGTCGGCCGTACCCTGAGCCAATTACCCGGCGACACAAAGCTGCCCTGGCACCGGGTACTCGGTGCCGGCGGTCGGATCAGCCTGCCGGTGGGCAGCCCTTCCGGAGATGAGCAGCGGGCACGATTGCGTATGGAAGGCGTTACCATCCTGAACAATCGTGTGGATATTCGGCGTCATGGCTGGCGTCCGGTAGAGCACAGCGGTTAGAGTGCGCGCTTTGTTTTCGCAATCTTGAGGCAGACTTCAGCCCATGCCCCGTAAAACCTGGCGCGCCGCGCTCGCCGCCTATGCCAGTCCTTCGACGCTCGTGCTGTTGTTGCTGGGTTTCGCCGCCGGCCTGCCGTACATGCTGGTGTTCTCGACACTTTCGGTCTGGCTGCGTGAAGCCGGTGTAGCCCGTGAGACGATCGGCTATGCCAGTCTGATCGGTCTGGCTTATGCCTTCAAATGGGTCTGGTCACCGCTGCTCGATCAATGGCGCCTGCCGTTGCTCGGCAAGCTGGGTCGACGCCGTTCGTGGCTGGTGCTTTCACAATCGCTGGTGATCCTCGGTTTGATCGGCATGGGCTTCTGCGACCCGCAGAAACACCTGTCCTGGCTGATCGCCATTGCCGTGATTGTTGCCTTCGCCTCCGCCACCCAGGACATCGCTGTCGACGCGTATCGCCTGGAAATCGCCGAAGACAACCGCCAGGCCGCGCTGGCCGCCAGTTATATGTCTGGCTATCGGGTCGCCGCCCTGCTCGCGACCGCAGGCGCCCTGTTCTTCGCCGAAGGCTTCGGCTCCACCGGGTTCAACTATCAGCACTCCGCCTGGACCGGCACCTACGTGCTGTTCGGCGCGTTGATGGTGCCTGCCCTGCTCACCACACTGCTGATGCGCGAGCCGCCCGTGCCGTTGCGCACCCAGTTGCAGGCCGGGCGCTATACCTTCATGCATCAACTGATGTCGGTGTTCGTGCTGATCGTCCTGCTGGTCTCCGTACCGGCCATGTTCACTCAGCTCTACAACACCGATTTCGCCAGCGTGCTGTTCGGCACCATGAGCCCGCTGGACCTGCTGCTGGAAGACCGGGCCTTCCTGCGCGCCATCCTCTATACCCTGCTGACCGGCCTGTGCCTGTCGACCATGGGTCGCCGTGGCCTGGCGCCTGTGCTGACGCCGGTCAACGACTTCATCCTGCGCTACCGCTGGCAGGCCCTGCTGTTGCTGGGCTTGATCGCCACCTATCGGATGTCGGATACGGTCATGGGCGTCATGGCCAACGTGTTCTACATCGATCAGGGTTTCACCAAGGACCAGATCGCCAGCGTCAGCAAGATCTTCGGCCTGATCATGACCCTGGTTGGCGCCGGCATGGGCGGCCTGTTGATCGTGCGCTTCGGCATCCTGCCGATTCTGTTCATTGGCGGCGCGGCGTCGGCAGGCACCAACCTGTTGTTCGTGATGCTGGCAGACATGGGCCCGAACCTGAAGATGTTGATCGTGACCATCTCCCTCGACAACTTCAGCTCGGGCATGGCCACTTCGGCGTTCGTCGCTTACCTGTCCAGCCTGACCAACCTGAAATTCTCCGCCACCCAGTACGCCCTGCTCAGCTCGATCATGCTGCTGCTGCCTCGCCTCATCGGCGGCTACTCCGGGGTGATGGTGGAGAAGTTCGGCTATCACAACTTCTTCATGATCACCGCGCTGCTCGGTGTACCGACCCTGGTGCTGATCGCCTTGCACTGGTTCCAGGAGAGCCGCCGCGAAGGCCCGACGCCGACACCGGAACCCGTGCCGACGCCGGTCGCCGAAGAATCGTAAGACATCTCGCACCCGGCGGGAGGGTTCCCGCCGGGCCTGCACTTCTGTACGTCGGCAGCTCTCGCCGGTACACTGCTCCGTCATTTCCAGTCATAGCAACCGACAACGGCCAACCATGCGCACCAGTCAATTTTTGCTCGCCACACAGAAAGAAACGCCTTCCGACGCGGTCGTGATCAGCCATCAGCTGATGCTGCGCGCCGGCATGATCCGCAAACTCGCCTCGGGCCTGTACACCTGGCTGCCGATGGGCTTGCGGGTTATGCGCAAGGTAGAAGCCATCGTTCGCGAAGAGATGAACGCCGCCGGCTCTCTGGAAGTGTTGATGCCGAGCACCCAACCGGCCGAGCTGTGGCAGGAATCGGGTCGCTGGGAAGAATACGGTCCTGAGTTGCTGCGTTTCAAAGACCGTCACGGTCGCGATTTCTGCGCGGGCCCGACCCACGAAGAAGTGATCACCGATCTGATGCGCAACGAGTTGAGCAGCTACAAACAGCTGCCAATCAACCTGTACCAGATCCAGACCAAATTCCGTGACGAAATCCGCCCACGCTTCGGTTTGATGCGCGGCCGTGAATTCATCATGAAGGACGCGTACTCGTTCCACGCCGACCAGGCGTCGCTGCAGGTCACCTATGACCGCATGCACGAGGCGTACTGCAACGTGTTCACACGTCTTGGCCTGAAATTCCGTCCGGTTGAAGCCGACAACGGCTCCATCGGTGGCGCCGGTTCCCACGAGTTCCATGTGCTGGCCGAATCCGGTGAAGACGATATCGTCTTCAGTAACGGTTCCGACTACGCCGCGAACATCGAGAAGGCCGAAGCCGTACCGCGCGAAACTTCCCGCGCTGCGCCGGCCGAAGAACTGCGTCTGGTCGATACCCCGGACACCAAGACCATCGCGGCCCTGGTGGAGAAATTCAATCTGCCGATTGAAAAGACCATCAAGACCCTGATCGTGCACGCCGAAGAAGAAGGCAAGCTGATCGCTCTGGTGATCCGTGGCGACCACGAACTCAACGAAATCAAGGCTGCCCAGCAACCAGGCGTCGCCAGCCCGCTGGTCATGGCATCCGATGCAGAGCTGCGTGACGCCATCGGCGCCGGCGCTGGCTCCCTCGGCCCGCTGAACCTGCCGCTGCCGATCATCATCGACCGTTCGGTCGAGCTGATGAGCGACTTCGGCATCGGTGCCAACATCGACGACAAGCACTACTTCGGCGTGAACTGGGAGCGTGATCTGCCGGTTCCGACCGTGGCCGACCTGCGTAACGTCGTGGCCGGCGACCCGAGCCCGGACGGCAAGGGCACTCTGGACATCGCGCGCGGCATCGAAGTCGGGCACATCTTCCAGCTGGGCAACAAGTACAGCCAGGCGATGAAGTGCGAAGTGCTGGGCGATAACGGCAAGCCTGTGACCCTGGAAATGGGTTGCTACGGCATTGGCGTGTCCCGCGTGGTGGCAGCGGCCATCGAGCAGAACAACGACGAAAACGGCATCATCTGGAGCGACACCCTGGCGCCGTTCCAGATCGCCCTGGTACCGCTGCGCTATGAAACCGAGCAGGTGCGCGAAGCCACCGACAAGCTGTACGCGGAACTGACCGCGGCCGGCTTCGAAGTGCTGCTGGATGATCGCGACAAGAAAACCAGCCCGGGCATCAAGTTCGCGGACATGGAGCTGATCGGCATTCCGCACCGGATCGTGGTCAGCGACCGCGGCCTCGCCGAAGGCAACCTGGAATACAAGAGCCGTACCGAAGGCCAGGCACAAGCGCTGCCGGTTGCCGACGTGCTGTCCTTCCTTCAGGCCCGTATCCGCCGCTGAAACCAGATAGAGACCTCATGTTCAAGCGAAACACCTTAGGCCTCGGAGGCGCCACCTTGTGTGGCGCCCTGCTGGTCAGCGGCTGTGCCAATCACATGTCACAGCGCAGCGAGCACGAAGAGCGGGTCGAGCGAAAGCTGCTCGATCACAGCCTGCAGATCGATGTCGGTGAGCCTAAGGTGCTTGAGCTGCCGCAGCGACGCGTGAAGATCAATGAGCAGAAAACCTTCGAAGTCACCGAGTTCGAAGTCACCCGTCGTTATGACCGCTACACGCCTTACCAACCCTGGCGAGAAATCTACGAGATTCCGCTGGGTGCAGTGGCGGTGGTGGCCGGTGTCGGCGCGAATGTGGTCAATGTGTTCGCCCTCGGCACCCTGCCGGACAGCGTGACCAAGGACTGGTTGAGCTACGGATTCGCCGGGCTCAATCCGTTCATGAACGTGCAGTCCCATGGTCGTGCACAGCAGAACCTGGCGGGTATCGATGAAGTCCAGCGCGACAAGCGCATGGAGTATTCGAGCCTGCCATGGAGCGAGCGTCCGGTGCAGGTCAAGGCCGGCAAGCAGACCTTCGACATGACCACCGACCGTAACGGCGTGCTGCGCCTGAACCTGCTGGACAGTCCGTTCGCCGAAAACGATCTGAATCATGTGGGCAAACTGCAGATCAGCGTCGAAGATGCCAAGGATGACGTGCATTCCGACTCGTCCCTGACGATCAGCAGTCACCTGCGCGGCAAATTGCTGGAAGCACACGGGCTGATTTACGACGATCTGGAAGACGACGAAGTGAGCCAGTGGGTTCACCGGGTCAAGCGCCTGTCGGAACTGGGTCTGGAAGAAGAAGCCAGTGAGCTGGAGCAAAGCCTGATCGAGCTGACGCGCAACGATCCCGAGTTGCAGGCTGAGTTTCTCAAGTCTCTGACCAAGGATGCCGGGCGATTGGTGGCGGATCCAGGTCCGAACTGAAAGCCGCTTTAAAGGAGCCCGAACCTGTTTCGGGCTTTTTTATGCGCGCTACCGCTCAAACAGCTCCATCTGTTCAAAGCCGCCGCGCAAATCCTCCAGCCGCACGCCCACCCCCAGCAGCCGCACCGGTTTGCCACCCCGATTGAACGCCTGCGTCAGCATCAACTGGTAACTGCCCAGATCCCGCCCTGCCCCGGCCTGTTCCAGTGTGGTCTGGGTGAAATCGTGAAATTTCACTTTGACGAACGGCTTGCCCGGCCGGTAGCTGCTGTCGATCCGCGCCATACGGGTTTTCAGGGTTTCCAGCAGTTCAGGGAGCTTGTCCAGGCAACTGCGCAGATCCGGCAGGTCCACGTCGTAGGTGTTTTCCACGCTGATTGACTGACGACGACTGTCGTTATGCACCAGCCGCTCATCTATCCCACGCGCCAGGCTCCACATCCGCTCGCCAAAGCTGCCGAATTCGCGCACCAGCGCCAGCTTGTCCCACTCGCGCAGTTGCAGGCAGTCGTTGATACCGAGCTTGCCCAGCTTGTCGGCGGTGACCTTGCCGACACCGTGCAACTTGCTCACCGGCAGACCGCTGACGAAGTCTTCGACCTGGTCCGGGGTGATGACAAACAGGCCGTTGGGTTTTTTCCAGTCGCTGGCGATCTTGGCCAGAAACTTGTTCGGCGCGACGCCGGCCGAGACCGTGATGTGCAATTGATTGGAAACCCGGCGCCGAATGTCCTGGGCGATTCGGGTGGCGCTGCCACCGAAATGCGCGCTGTCCGAGACATCCAGGTAGGCCTCGTCCAGCGACAGCGGCTCGATCAAGTCGGTGTAGTCGCGAAAGATCGTGTGAATTTCCTTCGACGCCTCACGGTAAGCATCCATTCGCGGCTTGACGATGGTCAGGTCCGGGCACAGTTTCAAGGCATGCCCGGAAGACATCGCCGAACGCACGCCGTAAGCCCTCGCCTCATAGTTACAGGTGGCGATCACCCCGCGTCGATCCGCCAAACCACCGACCGCCAACGGTTTGCCGGCCAGACGCGGATCGTCCCGCATCTCGATGGCGGCGTAGAAACAGTCACAGTCGACGTGGATGATTTTTCGCTGAGTCATGGCAGAAAAGGAAACGTGGCAAGCCGGATCGGCAGTATCTCACCGACACCTGTATATAGCACCAGTGGTATGAAGCTTCTTTTCCAGCGGTAGGAAACTTCCTCTGAATTTATTTTCTCAATCGAAATCAACCTGTCAATAGAGCTGAAACCCTTGCCCAGCCTGACTCGCGGCCCCATCAGCCCTACCAAAAAGACGCTAACCAATTGAACCAGAACAGATTTTATCCGGATTGAAGGTTGACACCCCGGCGTTCCTCTGTAGAATGCCGACACACAGACGCGGGATGGAGCAGTCTGGTAGCTCGTCGGGCTCATAACCCGAAGGTCGTCGGTTCAAATCCGGCTCCCGCAACCAAACATCAAAAAAGGCTACTCGAAAGAGTGGCCTTTTTTGTGCGCGTCTGTTTTTCATTCGGGCAACCTTCCGGGCCAAACAGGAATCCTTTGCAATTCCGAAACTTACCGCCCTCCTGCGACGGATTGACGCGATTTCACGCTTATTTGACCCTTCGCAGGATTAACGGTTGACACCCCGCCGTTCGCCTGTAGAATGCCGCCACACAGACGCGGGATGGAGCAGTCTGGTAGCTCGTCGGGCTCATAACCCGAAGGTCGTCGGTTCAAATCCGGCTCCCGCA
>NZ_JBWKVT010000003.1:506609-780705 GCF_059421845.1 Pseudomonas sp. GW821-FHT02C04
CGCAACCAAACATCAAAAAAGGCTGCTCGAAAGAGTGGCCTTTTTTGTATCTGTGGAAAAAGTCCTTTCGCAACAATGATCTGTCACTGTGCAGTGAACCGCTCAGGATCTTCAGACCCGCCGAGTTGCGACTATGCTTGAGTCGCGGGCAAGACGTCTGTAATCCGAGACCTGCCCTCGCCGATACCCGACGAGAGGCGTAGTATTTTGTGATTATTTTTTTCTACAGGGATTGGTAACTTGGCTGGATACCCCCATCCTGTCGCGCACAATCCAAGAGGTGATTGATGCGCGCCAACTCGTCTGATCCACAAGACACCCTCACCGTGAATCCACCGATCAAGCCTGAGCGCATGCGCTTGCTGGATCGAATCAGCAAATACCGGCAACCGATTGGTCTGGCGGTCACTTTGCTGTTGTTCGCTATCGCGCTGATTGCCTGTCGCCATCTGCTCAGTGAACTCGACCTCTATGCCTTGCACGACTCGATTCTCGATGTACCGAAGCCCGCCCTGCTTGGCGCTTTCGGCGCGACCGTTGTCGGCTTCATCATTCTGCTGGGCTACGAATGGTCGGCCAGCCGCTATGCCGGCGTAACCATCCCGCCACGCACGCTCGCGCTCGGTGGCTTCACTGCTTTCGCGATCGGCAACGCCATCGGCCTGTCGATGCTGTCCGGCGGCTCGGTGCGCTACCGTTTATATGCACGACTTGGCCTGGGCGCTTCGGAAGTGGCGCACATGACCCTGTTCGCCAGCCTGTCGCTGGGCTGTGCCCTGCCGCCGCTGGCGGCGCTGGCGACCCTGAGCGACCTGCCGGCCGCCTCCCAGGCCCTGGGCCTGTCCGAGGGTCTGCTGGCCACGATTGCCTCTGCCGTGCTGTTGCTCGGCGCGATTCTGGCGATCGGCATCTATCGTCGACGCCTGCCGGAGCAGCCTTACCGTGACAACCTGCTGGTCAAGGTCGGTCGCCGCACCCTGCGCCTGCCGGGTCGACGCCTGACGTTCCTGCAACTGGTCATCACCGCTCTCGATGTGGCCGCCGCCGCCACCGTGCTTTATCTGCTGCTGCCGGAAGCGCCGCCATTCGGCGCGTTCCTGCTGGTGTATCTGCTGGCCCTGGCTGCAGGTGTCCTCAGTCACGTACCAGGCGGGGTCGGTGTCTTCGAAGCCATCCTGCTGGCCGCGTTCGCCGACAAGCTCGGCGCAGCGCCACTGGCCGCCGCCCTGCTGCTGTATCGCATGATCTACGTGGTGCTGCCATTGCTGGTGGCCTGCGTACTGCTGCTGATCAACGAAGGTCAGCGCCTGTTCCAGACCCAGACCATGCGCGCCGCTTCTGGTCTGGCCGCACCGATCCTCGCGGTACTGGTGTTTCTTTCCGGCGTGGTGCTGCTGTTTTCCGGCGCGACACCTGAAATCGATACCCGCCTGGAACACATCGCTTACCTGATCCCTCATCGCCTGGTCGATGCCTCGCACTTCGGCGCCAGCCTGATCGGCGTGCTGTGCCTGATGCTCGCCCAGGGCCTGCGTCGCCGACTGTCGGCGGCGTGGATGCTGACCACCATTCTGCTGCTGGTGGGCGCCCTGCTCTCGCTGCTCAAGGGATTCGACTGGGAAGAAGCCACGTTGATGACCCTCACCGCCGCGCTGCTGGGGGTGTTCCGTCGCTCGTTCTATCGCCCGAGCCGTCTGACCGAAGTACCATTCTCGCCGCTGTACCTGGTGGCGAGCCTGTGCGTGCTCGGTGCTTCGACCTGGCTGCTGTTGTTCGCCTATCAGGACGTACCGTACAGCCATCAATTGTGGTGGCAGTTCACCCTCGACGCCGACGCCCCGCGCGGGCTGCGTTCGTTGCTCGGCGCCGCGGTGCTGTTGCTGGTGATCGCCCTGACCTGGTTGCTGCGCACCGCACGTCCGGTGATTCATCTGCCGACGCCCGATGAACTGGAGCGCGCCACGAAGATCCTGATGGCCTCCTCGCAACCGGATGGCGGCCTGGCCCTGACCGGTGACAAGGCGATGCTGTTCCACCCCAACGACGAAGCCTTCCTGATGTACGCGCGTCGCGGCCGCAGCCTGGTGGCGTTGTACGACCCGATCGGGCCCGGCCAGCAACGGGCGGAAATGATCTGGCAGTTCCGTGACCTGTGCGACATCCACCACGCCCGTCCCGTGTTCTATCAGGTGCGCGCGGAGAACCTGCCGTACTACATGGACATCGGCCTGACCGCGATCAAGCTCGGCGAAGAAGCCCGGGTCGACCTGCATCGCTTTGACCTGGAAGCCAAAGGCAAAGAGATGAAGGACCTGCGCTACACCTGGAACCGCGGCACCCGCGACGGCCTGTCGCTGGAGATCTTTGAGCCGGGCCAGGCGCCGATGGATGAGCTCAAGGTGATTTCCGATGCCTGGCTGACCGGCAAGAACGTACGCGAGAAAGGCTTCTCCCTCGGCCGTTTCAGCGACGATTACCTGAAGCATTTCCGCATCGCGGTGATTCGCTTCGAAGGCCGCCCGGTGGCGTTCGCCAACCTGCTCGAGACTTACAGCCATGACCTGGCCAGTCTCGATCTGATGCGCTCGCACCCGGACGCCCCCAAGCTGACCATGGAGTTTCTGATGGTCGGCCTGATTCAACACTATAAGAGTCACGGATACGCGCGCTTCAGCCTGGGCATGGTGCCGTTGTCGGGGTTGCAACCCCGGCGTGGTGCACCGCTGACCCAGCGTCTGGGCTCGATGGTTTTCCGCCGTGGTGAGCAGCTGTACAACTTCCAAGGCTTGCGCCGCTTCAAAGACAAGTTCCAGCCTGACTGGGAAC
Organism: Pseudomonas sp. GW821-FHT02C04; assembly: GCF_059421845.1. Classification (NCBI taxonomy): domain Bacteria; kingdom Pseudomonadati; phylum Pseudomonadota; class Gammaproteobacteria; order Pseudomonadales; family Pseudomonadaceae; genus Pseudomonas; species Pseudomonas sp. GW821-FHT02C04. The sequence continues at coordinate 509,436 of NZ_JBWKVT010000003.1, forward strand.
CCCGTTATATGGCGGTGCCCGCCGGACTCGATCCGCTGGTGGCACTGGCCGATACTGCTGCCCTGATCGCGGGCGGCTTGACTGGATTGGTGAAACGCTGATGATTCAACGCTCCCTGAAGTACATCCTGGCCGCACTGATCGTGCTGGCCGTGATTGCCGGCGGCGGTTACTGGTACCTCAAACGCCCGGCACCGGAACCGACCCTCGAACAGCTCACACCAGCTGACGGCACCGTCATGACCCGAGTCATCCCCGGCACCAAGCCCAAGGCTCAGGTGCTGGTGGCGGTCGAGGACGACAAGAAACTCACCGACAATCAGTTGACCACTCTGAGCCGCAGCGCCTCGGCGCAGATCGTTCAGGTGATTCTGCCCAAGGACTGCCTGCTGCAAAGCCGCGCACTGCAAAGCGGTCTGCGCGAACTGAACGGCCCGGCGACCCTGGTCAGCGGCATCGGCCCTGGCGCGGTGCTGGCCTGGCGCTGGTTGTCGGAACAGAAAGACGACAAGGCCCAGGCCGTGTCGGTCGACCTGGCGCTGGAAAAAGGCGGCTGCACCCACCTGCTGCCAAAATCCGCCGCCCACGGTCACTGGCTGGCGGCCTGGAACGACAACCCGGACGACACCAGCGCCGGTTTCGTGCGCGATCAACCGAACGCCGAAACCAGCATCAGCGACTACGACATCAACCTGCCGCAAGTGCTGAACAACGAACTGCGCAAGATCCTCGTCGGTGGCGACAAGGCCGCTGGCGGCCTGCAGATCCCGGTCGTGGAAGTCCCGGCCGGCCAGGCCAAGGACACCGTGACCCTGTTCCTGTCCGGTGACGGCGGCTGGCGAGATCTCGACCGCGACGTGGCCGGTGAAATGGCCAAGATCGGCTACCCGGTCGTCGGCATCGACACCCTGCGCTATTACTGGCAGCACAAGAGCCCGGAACAGAGCGCGCTGGACCTGACCGAACTGATGCAGCACTACCGTCAGAAATGGGGCACCAAGCGCTTCATCCTGACCGGTTACTCGTTCGGCGCCGACGTCCTCCCGGCGATCTACAACCGCCTGCCGGACACCGAACAGCAACGCATCGACGCGATCATCCTGCTGGCCTTCGCTCGCACCGGCAGCTTCGAAATCGAAGTCGAAGGCTGGCTCGGCAACGCCGGCAAAGAAGCCGCCACCGGCCCGGAAATGACCAAACTGCCACCGGCCAAGGTCGTGTGCATCTACGGCGAAGAAGAAACCGACGAAAGCGGCTGCACCGACAAGACTGCAGTGGGCGAAGCGGTGAAGCTGCCTGGCGGCCACCACTTCGACGAAAACTACCCGGCGCTGGCCAAGCGCCTGGTGGACTTGATCGAGAAGCGTCAGACCAAGGATCAGCCGGCAGAGTGATCTGAGGCGCTCCAACGAAAAGCCCCCGCGACTTTGCAGTTTCGGGGGCTTTTTCATTCATTGCTTGACTCTTAGTGAAACTGAAAACGCCAGGTGTCCACATTCCATATAACGTGGACACCTGCTTCATTGGCCTTTTCGAGTCGTCATCTCCATATTCATCTGACGCACCAACAACACGCAAAACCGCCAGCAACGTTTAGTTTCGTTTACGTCTGGTGCCGCATTATCAGATGACGTCCGCGCACCTTGTAGGCAAACTCCTAATCTCGCGTTTGGGCACTTTGCCGCCCTATTGCACTGTTTTTTGACGGGATACTCTCCAGAGGTCGCTGACCCTTTTAGCGATCGGGTGTGGTAACCCGGATAAACCAGCGCAACAGCGCCCCACTCACAATCACAGGCACTTTCATGTCTGTGATTTCGATTTATGGCAGCTGTGCGTGGGACGCCTCCGGGCGTGCCGGTTTCCTTGGTTCCCGGTTTACCACCCTGCGTACAGCTGCCTCCCTTTCGTGTGGTAACGGAAGTTGCAGCTCCTCGAACCAAGGAGTAACACCATGACCGAAACGAAATCGTCTACACCCACAGACCTTACAACCATCGGCTTCACCTCCTTTCTCTACGGCTCTGGCTCCGATCAAGCGTTTTTCAACGTCCGCTCTGGCGTCCCCATCGTCGAAGCCCTGTCACAGGCTTCAGATCTGTTGTTCCTCGCCAAATCCTTCGCCGAGGATGCCGCCTACGACAAAGAAAACGACCGCCACGCCTGGGCTGCGCATTACCTGACAATCATGGGCAAGGCCTTGATGGATGATGTGACGAAATCCCTGATGCCACGAGCAGCGCGGACAAAAACCGAGTCTGAAGAAGATTTGCCAGAAAGCATCTAAAGGCACAGAAACAAAAAAGCCCCTGCCAGCCGTAAGGCTGACGGGGGCTATTTAGAGGCGCCGCTCCGCAGCGTCATACACTTCTTCGTCGCGTCGCGCACCGACAGCAACGATCAACACCTGGATGGCCCGGCCATCGACTCGATAAACGATTCGCGTGTCGCCCGTTCGAATTCGTCTGCAACCCGCGAGACTGGCTCTCAGTGGCTTGCCACTTTTATCGGGCTCGCCATTGATGATCCGTTCCTCAATGACATCAAGTATCCGGTTGGCTGCCGTAGATCCAAGCTGATCCAGATCTCCTTGGACCTCCGGATGATAAATCACTCCCCAAACCATCCAGCACTCCTTTAATCCTTCCGCGCATACCTTGCCCGCATATCTTCATGGCTGACTGCCTTGGTCTGATCAAAGTTGCTCAAACGCTCCCGGGCTGCCGCTTCGATGCGAAGGTTCTCAAGCTCATCCAGCATTTCCTGATAGGCCTGCACGTTGATGATGACCGCTGCCGGTTGATTGTCCTTGAAGATAACCAGACGCTCAGTGGCACGACTGGAAATCTCCTTGAGCTTCGCGCTGAAGCTCCTGACCATGGCAGTCACGGAAATAGCCTGGTCAGCACGCTCTAATAATGCCGTCATAATCACCTCTCACTCACATGCTGATGCGTACATTAATGCACATAGTATTGTGCTGAATTAAACATAGTGCAACTTGCTGTTTCTACTATCCGACCAAGCACTGATAAACCGGACACGCACAAAAAAGCCCCCGCCAGCCACAAGGCCGACGGGGGCTTTTCAATTAAGGCGGAGCCTACATCTCCACCTGCGTCCCCAACTCAATCACCCGGTTCAATGGCAGATTGAAGAACCGCAGGTTCCCGTTGGCGTTCTTCAACATGAACGCAAACAGCGCTTCACGCCAACGGGCCATGCCTTCGAGTTTCGAGGCGATGACCGTTTCGCGGCTGAGGAAGTAGGTGGTGCGCATCGGGCTGAAGTCCAGGTCTTCCAGATGACACAGTTTCAGCGCCTGCGGCACGTCCGGCTCGTCGGTGAAGCCGAAGTGCAGGATCACTCGGAAGAAGCCTTCGCCGTGGGCCTCGACTTCGAAGCGCCGAGATGGCGGTACACGCGGGATGTCTTCGTAGACCACGGTCAGCAACACAACCTGCTCGTGCAAGACCTGATTGTGCAGCAGGTTGTGCAACAGCGCGTGCGGCACGGCGTCGGAGCGGGCAGTCAGGAACACGGCGGTGCCTTGCACACGGTGCGGTGGCTGGACGCGGATGCTGCTGATGAAGATCGGCAGCGGCAATGCGCCTTCGTCCAGGCGCTCGACCAGCAGTTGCTTGCCGCGCTTCCAGGTGGTCATCAGCACGAACAGCGCGATACCGGCGATCACCGGGAACGCACCGCCCTGTACGATCTTCGGCACGTTGGCGGCGAAGTACAGACCGTCCACCAGCAGGAAGCCGATCAGCACCGGCACGGCCAGCACCGGCGGCCATTTCCACAGCAGCAGCATGACCGCCGACACCAGAATCGTGGTCATCAGCATGGTCCCGGTCACCGCCACACCGTAGGCCGAGGCCAGGGCGCCGGAGGACTCGAAGCCGATCACCAGCAAGACCACGCCGACCATCAGCGACCAGTTCACGGCACCGATGTAGATCTGGCCCTGCTCATCGCTGGAGGTGTGCTGGATGTACATGCGTGGAATGTAACCGAGCTGAATCGCCTGACGGGTCAGGGAGAACGCGCCGGAGATCACTGCTTGCGAGGCGATCACCGTGGCCAGGGTCGACAGGCCTACCAGCGGAATCAGCGCCCAGCTCGGCGCCAGCAGATAGAACGGGTTGCGCGCCGCTTCCGGGTTGTCCAGCAGCAAGGCACCCTGACCGAAGTAGTTGAGCACCAGCGCCGGCAGCACCAGCAGGAACCACGCCCGGGCAATCGGCTTGCGGCCGAAGTGGCCCATGTCGGCGTACAGCGCTTCGGCACCGGTCAGCGCCAGCACCACGGCGCCGAGGATCGCCACGCCCATGCCGGCATGTACCATGAAGAAACGCACGGCCCAGATCGGATTCAGTGCCTTCAGCACTTCCGGGGAGTGGCTGATGCCGTACACGCCGAGGGCGCCAAGCACCAGGAACCAGGTGACCATGATCGGCCCGAAGAGAATGCCGATCCGCGCCGTACCGTGACGCTGGATCAGGAACAGACCCACCAGCACCACCAGCGACAACGGCACGACCCAATGGTCGATCCCGTCAAACGCCAGGCCCAGGCCTTCGATGGCCGAGAGTACGGAGATCGCCGGGGTGATCATGCTGTCGCCGTAGAACAGCGCCGCGCCGATCAAGCCGCAGACCACCAGCAGCGAACGCAACTTCCTGCGCTCCCCCGCTGCCCGCCGCGCCAGTGCGGTCAGCGCCATGATCCCGCCTTCACCCTGGTTGTCAGCGCGCAGGACGAACATCATGTACTTGATCGATACGACCCAGATCAGCGACCAGAAGATCAGCGACAGAATGCCCAGCACCCCGTCGTGGTTGACGGGTACGCCGTAACCGCCGGAAAACACTTCTTTGAGGGTGTACAACGGGCTCGTGCCGATGTCGCCGTAAACTACCCCGACTGCCGCGACCAGCATGCTCAGCGGTTTTGCAGCCGAATGCTCGGCGCCCGCCGCCTGACTACTTGCCTGACCCATCCAACACTCCTGATTTCCAGACCGGCTTCTTTGAACGAAGCACTATGCTTTTTGATGCAGCATGCGCTGTTTTACCTGTTGTTACAGTCGTTTTGTTGACTGTAAAAAATTGGTAAAGCGTCTTGGCGCGAAGCATAGCGCAGCACTCGTCGCATTTCCCTGCATAAAGCTGGTCAAGTGCGTTGCTCGCCGCTAGAATTGCGCACTTTTTGATCAGAGGCGCAGTTCAAGCGCCCGTCCGTCGGCTTCCGCCATCAGGCAAGCGGCGTCACAAAACACCGAGGTTAGACATGTCCACCACTCCTGCGCCGGCCAATCCAAAGGTTGGCTTCGTATCTCTGGGTTGCCCGAAAGCACTGGTCGACTCCGAGCGCATCCTGACCCAGCTGCGCATGGAAGGCTATGACGTGGTGTCCACCTATCAGGACGCCGACGTGGTCGTGGTAAACACCTGTGGCTTCATCGACTCGGCCAAGGCCGAATCGCTGGAAGTCATCGGCGAAGCGATCAAGGAAAACGGCAAGGTCATCGTGACCGGCTGCATGGGCGTGGAAGAAGGCAACATCCGTGACGTGCACCCGAGCGTGCTGGCCGTCACCGGTCCGCAGCAGTACGAGCAAGTGGTCAACGCCGTGCACGAAGTCGTGCCGCCACGTCAGGATCACAACCCGCTGATCGACCTGGTGCCGCCGCAAGGCATCAAGCTGACCCCGCGTCACTACGCGTACCTGAAGATTTCCGAAGGCTGCAACCACAGCTGCAGCTTCTGCATCATTCCGTCGATGCGCGGCAAACTGGTCAGCCGTCCAGTCGGCGACGTGCTCGACGAAGCCCAGCGCCTGGTCAAATCCGGCGTCAAAGAGCTGCTGGTGATCTCCCAGGACACCAGCGCCTACGGCGTTGACGTCAAGTACCGCACCGGTTTCTGGAACGGCGCGCCGGTGAAAACCCGCATGACCGAACTGTGCGAAGCGCTCAGCACCCTGGGCGTCTGGGTCCGTCTGCACTACGTTTACCCGTACCCGCACGTCGACGAACTGATCCCGCTGATGGCCGCCGGCAAGATCCTGCCGTACCTGGACATCCCGTTCCAGCACGCCAGCCCGAAAGTCCTGAAGTCGATGAAACGCCCGGCGTTCGAAGACAAGACCCTGGCACGGATCAAGAACTGGCGCGAAATCTGCCCGGACCTGATCATCCGTTCGACCTTCATCGTCGGCTTCCCCGGCGAAACCGAAGAAGACTTCCAGTACCTGCTGGACTGGCTGACCGAAGCCCAGCTCGACCGCGTCGGCTGCTTCCAGTACTCGCCGGTCGAAGGCGCACCGGCCAATGACCTGAACCTCGACATCGTCCCGGACGACGTCAAGCAGGATCGCTGGGAACGCTTCATGGCGCACCAGCAGGAAATCAGCTCGGCCCGCCTGCAAATGCGCATCGGCCGTGAAATCGAAGTGCTGGTGGACGAAGTCGACGAGCAAGGCGCGGTCGGCCGCTGCTTCTTCGATGCCCCGGAAATCGACGGCAACGTGTTCATCGATAACGGCAGCAACCTCAAGCCGGGCGACAAGGTCTGGTGCAAGGTGACCGACGCCGACGAATACGACCTTTGGGCCGAACAGATCTAAACGCAAAAAATACGAAAAGCCCCGCTCTCTTTTACGAGATGCGGGGCTTTTTTACGGCTATCGTTTGTGGGGGGAAGGACTCCCCTCATTCATGACAAAGAGGCTAACGGGCATGCGTCACCATTCGGTCATCCACACGCCGAAACTCAGCGACTATCAGGAACTGACCCGGGTCTGGGAGGCCTCGGTCCGCGCGACCCATGATTTTCTGCCGGACAGCTACATCGAGCTGCTGCGCAATCTGGTGCTCACCCGTTATCTCGATGCGGTGATGCTGATCTGCACCAAGGACAGTCACCAGCGCATCACCGGGTTCGCCGGGGTGGCGGCAGGCAAGATCGAAATGCTGTTCATCGACCCCGAACATCGTGGCCAGGGTCTGGGCAAGAAGCTGCTCAATTATGCGATGCAGCACCTGAACGCCGATGAACTGGACGTCAACGAACAGAACCCGCAGGCCCTGGGTTTTTACTTCAAACAAGGGTTCGAGGTGATCGGCCGGTCGGAAGTCGACGGCATGGGCCAGCCTTATCCGTTGCTGCACATGCGTCTGAAACAGCCGGAACAGCGCGCCGTACGCGGCTAAAAGCCACAGCGTACAAATGCAATCGCGATTAACCGGCGCCAGGCAGGTACAATGCCCACCCCTTTTTTGTTACGGCCCTGTCATGACTGACCCGATTCGCCTCTCCAAACGCCTCATTGAACTGGTCGGTTGCTCCCGCCGGGAGGCCGAGCTGTTCATCGAGGGCGGCTGGGTCACCGTGGACGGCGAAGTCATCGACGAGCCGCAGTTCAAGGTCGGCGACCAGAAAGTCGAGCTCGACAAGGACGCCAAGGCCACCGCGCCAGAGCCGGTGACCATCCTGCTCAACGTACCGGCGGGCATGGACACCGACACCGCCATGCAGTCGCTGAACGCCGAGACCCTCAGCGAAGAGCACCGCTACGGCAAGCGTCCGCTGCGCGGGCATTTCCTGCGCCTGACCGCCAGTGCCGACCTGCAACCCAAAGCCAGCGGGCTGCTGGTGTTCACCCAGGACTGGAAGGTGCTGCGCAAGCTCACCGCCGACGCGGCCAAGATCGAGCAGGAATACGTGGTCGAAGTCGAAGGCGACATGGTCGCCCATGGCCTCAACCGTCTGCAGCACGGCCTCACCCACAAGGGCAAGGAACTGCCGCCGGTCAAGGCCAGCTGGCAGAACGAAAACCGTCTGCGCTTCGCCATGAAGAACCCGCAGCCGGGCATCATTGCCCAATTCTGCGAAGCGGTCGGGCTGAAGGTCGTCGGCATCCGCCGCATCCGCATCGGCGGCGTATCGATCGGCAAGGTGCCGACCGGCCAATGGCGCTACCTGTCCGGCAAAGAGAAGTTCTAAGGCCTCTGTTGCCGCCACACATTCCGGCATCGCGCCTGCGCGGTGCCCACAGCGAAAGATCAGGATTGCAAACATGGTTCATAACGACGTATTGCGCAGCGTGCGCTACATGCTCGACATCAGCGACAAGAAAGTCGTCGAGATCATCAAACTCGGCGGCCTGGACGTGACCCTCGCCGACGTGGTGACCTGGCTCGACAAGAAAGAAGAAGACGAAGAAGGTTTCGTGCGCTGCCCGGACGAAGTCATCGCGCACTTCCTCGATGGCCTGGTGGTGTTCAAGCGCGGCAAGGACGAAAGCCGTCCGCCGCAGCCAATCGAAGTGCCGGTGACCAACAACATCATCCTGAAAAAGCTGCGCGTGGCCTTCGAACTGAAAGAAGACGACATGCACGCGATCCTCAAGGCCGCCGAGTTCCCGGTGTCCAAGCCTGAACTGAGTGCGCTGTTCCGCAAGGTCGGCCACACCAACTACCGTCCGTGCGGCGACCAGTTGCTGCGCAATTTCCTCAAGGGTCTGACGCTGCGCGTTCGCGGCTGATCCCTTTCAGAACGGCGACTTCGGTCGCCGTTTTCATGCATGCCCCTCCATTCCCTGCAAAAATAGTGGCTCCGCTTTTCGCGGCCGGCGACTAGGGTGTACTGAACCCTAGCCCTCAGGATTCGCCATGCACCCGTATTTTTCCCTGCAAGGCCGCACCGCCCTGGTGACCGGCGGCACCCGTGGTATCGGCAAAATGATCGCCAAGGCGTTTGTCGAGGCCGGCGCCCGTGTGTATGTCTGCTCCCGAGACGCTGAAGCCTGTCACCAGACCGCTGAAGAACTCGGTGCATTGGGCACCTGCAAAGGCGTGGCAGCGAACCTGGCGACTGAAGAAGGCGTAAAAGAACTGGCGGCTCGACTGGGCGAGCAGATCACTCATCTAGACATTCTGGTGAACAACGCCGGCACCACCTGGGGCGCGCCGCTGGAGAGCTACCCGGTCAAAGGCTGGGAAAAGGTCATGCAGCTCAACGTGACCTCGGTGTTCAGTTGCATCCAGCAATTCCTGCCGCTGCTGCGCAAGGCTGGCTCGGCGGCGAATCCCGCGCGAATCATCAATATCGGTTCGGTGGCGGGGATCTCTTCCTTCGGCGAACAAGCCTACGCCTATGGGCCGAGCAAAGCGGCGCTGCATCAATTGTCTCGAATTCTTGCCCGAGAACTGGTGAGCCAGCACATCAACGTCAACGTCATCGCACCGGGGCGCTTCCCGAGCAAGATGACCCAGCATATCGGCAGTGACCTGCAGGCGCTGGCCGAAGACACCGCGTTGATCCCGATGAAACGCTGGGGCCGCGAGGAAGAAATGGCGGCGCTGGCGATCAGCCTGGCGAGTACCGCCGGGGCGTACATGACCGGAAATATCATTCCGCTGGATGGCGGGTTCAGTCTGTAGACCGGCGACGAGCCCGGACGGGTTATCATGCCCGCCCTGCTCCGTTTCGAATGCAAACCATGACTTACAGCGTCTCCCCCATCGGCTTCGTCCGCTCCTGCTTCAAGGAGAAGTTCGCCATCCCGCGCCAGCCGCAACTGGCCCCCGCTGCCCGTGGCGTGCTGGAACTGGTGGCGCCGTTCGATCAGGGCGATGCGGTGCAGGGGCTGGAGCAGGTCAGTCATGTCTGGCTGCTGTTTCTATTCCATCAAGCGCTGGAAGAGAAGCCGCGACTGAAAGTCCGCCCTCCCCGTCTCGGCGGCAACAAGTCCATGGGCGTGTTCGCCACTCGCGCCACTCATCGGCCGAACGGCATTGGTCAGTCGGTGGTGAAACTGGACAAGGTCGAGGCCGATCGCTTGTTCATCTCCGGCATTGATCTGCTGGACGGCACGCCGATTCTCGACATCAAACCCTACGTGCCTTACGCCGACATCATCGCTGACGCCTCCAACAGCATCGCCAGTGCCGCGCCGCAACTGATCGACGTGCAGTGGACGGACGCGGCGCTGCAACAGGCGCACACGCACGCTCAGCGCCTTGCCGAGCCTTTGGTCGAGCTGATCGAGCAATGCCTGGCCCAGGACCCGCGTCCGGCGTACCAGACGCCCGCTCCCGAACGTGAATACGGCGCGCAGTTCTGGGATCTGGACGTGCGCTGGCACTATCCGACGCCGGAGCAGATCCGCGTCCTGGAAGTCATCCCCGCCAACGACTGAATCCCGGAAACGAAAAAGCCCGCGTTGCCTTCTCAGGCAACGCGGGCTTTTCTTTGGCATCGTCGGGATTACTTCTCGACGAACGCACGCTCGATCAGGTAATCACCCGGTTCGCGCATCCGCGCCGAGATCTTCAGGCCGAAGCTGTCGAGCACTTCGCTGGTCTCGTCGAGCATGCTCGGGCTGCCGCAGATCATCGCGCGGTCGTCCTGCGGGTTGATCGGTGGCAGGCCGATGTCGCTGAACAGCTTGCCGCTGCGCATCAGGTCGGTCAGACGGCCCTGATTCTCGAACGGTTCGCGGGTCACGGTCGGGTAGTAGATCAGCTTGTCACGCAGCGCCTCGCCGAAGAACTCGTTCTGCGGCAGGTGCTCGGTGATGAATTCGCGGTAGGCGACTTCGTTGACGTAACGAACACCGTGAACCAGGATCACTTTCTCGAAGCGCTCGTAGGTTTCAGGGTCCTGGATCACGCTCATGAACGGCGCCAGACCAGTGCCGGTGCTCAGCAGGTACAAATGCTTGCCCGGGTTCAGGTCGTCCAGCACCAGGGTGCCGGTAGGCTTCTTCGAGATGATGATCTCGTCGCCTTCCTTCAGGTGCTGCAGCTGGGAGGTCAGCGGACCGTCCTGCACCTTGATGCTGAAGAACTCGAGATGCTCTTCCCAGTTCGGGCTGGCAATCGAGTAAGCACGCATAAGCGGGCGGCCGTTGGGCTGTTGCAGGCCGATCATCACGAACTGACCGTTCTCGAAGCGCAGGCCCGGATCGCGGGTGCACTTGAAGCTGAACAGAGTGTCGTTCCAGTGATGAACACTGAGGACACGCTCGTGGTTCATGTTGCTCATGTACGTGGGACTCCTGGAGATTGATCTGCGCTTGCCCGGCTGGTCTTGAAGAATGCCGACGGTGCGCAATTGCATCGCATTCTAATAGCGCCGACAATATCTGTTAACTGGATTATTAAGATAAGGGTTATCGGTTATATCGATATGCGATTTACTCTTCGTCAACTGCAAGTCTTCGTCGCTGTCGCCCAGCAGGAAAGCGTGTCCCGTGCTGCGGGTCTGCTCAACCTGTCGCAATCGGCCGCCAGCACTTCCATCACCGAACTGGAGCGCCAGTCCAGCTGCCAGCTGTTCGACCGCGCCGGCAAACGCCTGAGCCTCAACGCCCTCGGCAAACAATTGCTGCCGCAAGCGGTGGCCCTGCTCGATCAGGCCAAGGAAATCGAAGACCTGCTGAACGGCAAATCCGGTTTCGGCTCGTTGTCGGTGGGCGCGACCCTGACCATCGGCAATTACCTGGCGACGCTGCTGATCGGCGGTTTCATGCAGCGTCACCCGGAAAGCCAAGTGAAGTTGCACGTGCAGAACACTGCCAATATCGTGCAACAAGTGGCGCATTACGAAATTGATCTGGGTCTAATCGAAGGCGATTGCAGCCACCCGGACATCGAAGTGCAGAGCTGGGTCGAGGACGAACTGGTGGTGTTCTGCGCCCCGCAGCATCCACTGGCCAAACGCGGCAGCGCGACCATGGAAGAGTTGACGCACGAAGCGTGGATTCTTCGCGAACAAGGCTCCGGCACCCGCCTGACCTTCGATCAGGCCATGCGTCACCATCGCAGTGCGCTGAACATTCGTCTGGAGCTGGAACACACGGAAGCGATCAAGCGCGCTGTGGAATCAGGTTTGGGGATTGGCTGTATTTCGCGCCTGGCGTTGCGTGACGCCTTCCGGCGCGGCAGCCTGGTGCCGGTGGAGACGCCGGATCTGGATCTGGCGCGGCAGTTCTACTTCATCTGGCACAAACAGAAGTACCAGACCTCCGCCATGCGCGAGTTTCTCGATCTGTGCCGCGCCTTCACCGCCGGGGTCCAGCGCAGCGACGAAATCGTCTTGCCGACGATCGCTTAAAGCAGAATCACCGCCCACACCAGGGCAATCATGCTCAGTGCCACGAATTGCGCGGCGCTGCCCATGTCCTTGGCATTCTTGGACAGTGGGTGCAGTTCCAGGGAAATGCGGTCGATGGCCGCCTCCACCGCAGAATTCAACAGCTCGACGATCAGCGCCAGCAGGCACACGGCGATCAGCAACGCCTGCTCGACACGACTGACGTTCAGGAAGAACGTCAGTGGAATCAGCACCACGTTAAGCAGCACCAGCTGACGGAACGCCGCTTCGCCGGTGAAAGCTGCGCGCAAACCGTCCAGCGAGTAACCGGAAGCGTTGAGGATGCGTTTCAGGCCCGTCTGGCCCTTGAAAGGTGACATAAAGTAGATAACCGACCAAAAAGAAGTGGGGAAGCTAGATCAACGAAAGTCAAAAAAGCGTGAAGACGCCAGCTATTACTGGCTCGGAATTGACTCAAGTTGTTGCAAGAGTAAAGCCGCCTGAGTCCGGGTCCGCACGTTCAGCTTGCGAAAGATCGCTGTGACGTGGGCCTTGATGGTCGCTTCCGACACGCTCAACTCATAGGCGATCTGCTTGTTGAGCAGGCCTTCGCAGACCATGGTCAGCACCCGGAACTGCTGCGGCGTCAGGCTCGCCAGGCCATCGCTGGCAGCTTTGGCTTCATCCGAAACGCTGACCGCTTCGAACGCCTGCGGCGGCCAGAACACGTCACCGTCCAGTACTTTGCGCACGGCTTCCTGAATCACGCTCAAGTCGCTCGACTTGGGAATGAAACCGCTGGCACCGAACTCCCGCGACTTGACCATCACCGAAGCTTCTTCCTGCGCCGAAACCATCACCACCGGAATCTGCGGGTACTGCCCGCGCAGCATTACCAGTCCGGAAAATCCGAAAGCGCCCGGCATGTTCAGGTCCAGAAGCACCAGATCCCAGTCGGCCTTTTCGGTCAGGCGGGCTTCCAGTTCGGCAATGCTCGCCACTTCCACCATTCGCACATCCGGGCCAAGGCCCATCGTCACCGCTTGATGCAGTGCGCTACGAAAAAGAGGGTGATCATCGGCAATCAGGATGTCGTATGTGGCCATTTTTCAAATGATCCTGTTTTTGATGGCAGACCCGATGCATTCGAGTCTCACCAAGGCAACTCAAGATGCCGACGCTTTTGCAGCGGCATCCACAGGGGCACGTTCAACGCCAATCACGGACAAAAACGGCGTTTCAAACCTTGGCCGCACCCCAATCGGCGCCAAGCATGCCCAGCGAAGCCGGGGTGGTCAAGCAACACGGCCACTGCTTTAGCAGTATGGGCCAGTCTCAGACCGGCACGGGCTCAGCGTTTTGAATGAACGGCAGCAACTCGGCATGGGCCGGTGTCGACACATTCATATCAAGCTGTTGTTTGGCGCCCAGGTAATGCTGGCTGAACACATCGAAATAGGCGTCCAGCGCCGAGGCGGCATCCGTGTCGCCCGCCAGTTCCAGGCACAGCGCCGCCACTTCGGCGGTGCACAAGTGCTCGCTGCGGGTCGAACGGCGCAGGCGATAGCGCGACAGTTTGTCGGGCAACAGGCTGAGGATTGGCAAGCGGTCGAAGTACGGGCTCTTGCGGAAAATCTTGCGGGCCTCGGTCCAGGTCGCGTCCAGCAGAATGAACAGCGGACGCTTGCTGCTATCGAGATCCACGGTGTTGGTGACCCGCGAAGGTTCGACGTACTCGCCGGGGAACACCAGATACGGCTGCCATTGCGGGTCGTTCAGCAGCGCCAGCAATTGCTCGTCCGGTTCGGTCCGCGACCAGATGAAGGCGTGATTGTCCCGCACGATGTCGGCAATCAACCAGCCGGTATTGCTCGGCTTGAACACCTCCTTGCCGGTCATGATCAGGCAGACACCGGAACGGGTGTCGACAGTCGGGCGCCAGGCGCACAGGCAATGGCTGATGATTACCCGACAGTCACGGCAGCGCTCGGAGCGAAAGCCACGGGCCTGAATCGGCTTGATGCCCTCATCCTCGCGCTGATCGCGCAGGCGGGCCACGGCGTTGGGGGCATGGTTCATTGCGGGCGACGCCGACTGACAGGAAAACTCGACACGAACAACTCTCGGCAAGGCAATAAAGGCCGGCAGTTTATCAGAGCGACGGGCACAAGCCTGTACCCTCCCGACCGGCTCCCCTATAATTCGCCGCCACTGAACGCACAGCCACGGGGCTGGTCGAACCACCAGTCACTGAATCAGGAGAGTTTCATGCTGCGCCTTATCGTTCCTACCGCGGCCATTGCACTGGCGTTGTCCTTCAGCGCACAGGCTGCGTCCCTGAAAGAGCAGAACCTGAACAAGGAACTGCAAAATGTCGCTGCTCAAAGCAGTGCCGGTACGCCACGAGCGATCAACGAAGACATTCTCGATCAGGGCTACACCGTCGAAGGCACCACGCTGATCAACCACCTGAGCGTGCAGGCAAGCCATGCCGACAAGATGCGTGCCGATCCCAAGGCCGTGTATTTCCAGCTGGGCGCCTCGGTCTGCAACAACCCGTCGTACCGCAAGCTGATGGCCAAGGGTGCCGTGATGCGTTACGACTTCAGCGAAGTGAAGACCAACAAGGCCATCGGCTCCGCCAGCTATCAGGAATCGGATTGCCCGAAAGCCGCACCGGCGAAGAAAAAGTAACTATCCGGAAAAAGTAACTATCTGGAATTGGCGCGCCGCTGTTCATCCTCGGCGCGCAGTTCGGCCAACAAGGCCTGCAGATAACGCGAACGGCGATCCCCTCCCGACAAGCGCCGGCAGCACTCCTCTTCGAGACTCACATGATTGGTCTCGGCCGATGCTTTCAGCATTCGATACAGCTGCGTATCGATCTCCAGAATGACTCTGGTCATGTGTCCCGCCTCCTTGCCACCCGCAAATCCTTGAAGAGCGTGCACCTTGCGTACGGTCGTTGACGCAAAGTTGTCGTACGGCGCCTTTAACTTAGTAAATCAGAGCATTCAGCCCTCGACGTGGCATCAGACGAGCGGTGAAAACACTTCGCAAAGCGACAATAAGCAGTTGCCAGGGAAGACTTTGCGGCGCAATGCTCAATGAGCGAGAAATGCTTTGAGGGTCTAGATTCAAAGTATTCCCGATCATTTTATTAACGGCAGGAAAGGAGCTGCCGGCTGTTTGTTTTCTTGCAGCGCGGCACTGACGCCGCACGTCAGGGCCGAAGGCTCTGTGCAGAAGGAGAAGTTGCATGCCTTACCAACCGAATGACCTGCTCAGCCGTCATTTTCAGGAAAGCGGCCACGACCTCACCGGCAAGGTCGAAGAACAACTCAACCTGGTTTCCCCCAACAGTCCGAACATCCCCATCTACCGCGACATGATCCTGACCGTGCTGCGCATGGCACAGGAAGATCACAACCGCTGGAACGCCAAGATCACCCTGCAAGCCCTGCGTGAACTGGAGCAGGCGTTTCGAACGCTTGAACAGTTCAAGGGCCGGCGCAAGGTCACGGTGTTCGGTTCGGCGCGCACGCCGGTCGAGCATCCACTTTATGCCATGGCCCGCGAACTGGGCGCAGCCCTGGCCCGGTCAGACATGATGGTCATCACCGGTGCCGGTGGTGGAATCATGGCCGCTGCGCATGAAGGGGCCGGTCGCGATCACAGCCTGGGATTCAACATCACCCTGCCCTTCGAACAGCACGCCAACCCAACTGTGGACGGTACCGGGAACCTGTTGCCCTTCCACTTTTTCTTCACTCGCAAACTGTTCTTCGTCAAGGAAGCCGATGCACTGGTGCTGTGCCCCGGCGGATTCGGCACGCTGGACGAAGCACTGGAAGTACTGACCCTGATTCAGACCGGCAAGAGTCCGCTGGTGCCGGTGGTACTGCTGGACGCGCCGGGTGGCACGTTCTGGCAAGGCGCACTGGATTTCATCCGTCATCAACTGGAGGAAAACCGCTACATCCTGCCAACCGACCTGAAACTGATGCGGCTGGTCTACAGCGTTGAAGAGGCGGTGCAGCAGATCAACCAGTTCTACAGCAACTTCCACTCCAGCCGCTGGCTCAAGCGTCAGTTCGTGATTCGGATGAACCACAGGCTCAGCGATCAGGCACTCGATCACATGCAGGAAGCCTTCGCCGATTTGTGCCTGAGCGACCAGTTCCATCAACACGCCTACAGCGGCGAGGAACATGACGAGGCCCGGTTCAGCCATCTGGCACGACTGGCCTTCGCCTTCAACGCTCGGGATCACGGGCGCCTGCGCGAGCTGGTGGACTTCATCAACCTGCCGGAAAACTGGGCCCAGTCCAGACCACAAACGGCGCAGCACAACCGCGAACCGTCGAAGGCAATCTGAAGGCAAAAAAAAGCGGCCCGCTATCGAAATAGCGGGCCGCTTTTTTATTTTTTGATTGAGGCTGGAGCCGATTTAATCGTCCATCCCTCTGCCGCTGAACAAGCGGTTGATCATCTCCATCGAGAACCCCCGATACGCCAGAAACCGGCCTTGTCTGGCTCGCTCCTTGGCGTCGATGGGAAGCTGTCCGGAGAACTTCCGTTGCCACGTGTCCGTTAGCTGTTCCTGCCAGCTGATACCGCTCTCGCGCAAGGCAAGTTCGATATCGGCACGCTGCAAGCCCCTCTGGCTGAGTTCCTCACGAATCCGTAGCGGGCCATAACCTGAACGGGCGCGGTAAGAAACAAAGCTTTCCAGATAACGGGCTTCGGAAAGCAGACCTTCTTCCGTCAATCGGTCGAGGGCTGTTTCGATCATCTCGGGTGGGGCGCCGCGCTGACGCAGTTTACGCGTCAGCTCGACTCGACCGTGCTCGCGGCGTGCGAGCAGGTCCATTGCGGTTCGCCGCACCGCGACGAGGGTATCGAGTACGGCGGTTGTCATCGGTGCAATCAGATGTCAGCGTCAGCCAGGTCATCTTCGGTCTCTTTGACCGCAGATGCCTTGGAGTCAGCGATCACGGCTGGCGACAGCAACTTGTCACGCAGTTGCTTCTCGAGCTTGGCCGCGACTTCCGGGTTGTCTGCCAGGAACTTGGCCGAGTTGGCCTTGCCCTGACCGATCTTGGTGCCTTCGTAGGCATACCAGGCGCCGGACTTCTCGACGAAGCCGTGCAGCACGCCCAGGTCGATCATCTCGCCGTTCAGGTAGATGCCCTTGCCGTAAAGAATCTGGAACTCGGCCTGACGGAACGGCGAAGCCACCTTGTTCTTCACAACCTTGACGCGGGTCTCGCTGCCGACCACTTCGTCGCCTTCCTTCACCGCGCCGGTACGGCGGATGTCGAGACGAACCGACGCGTAGAACTTCAGCGCGTTACCACCGGTGGTGGTTTCCGGGCTGCCGAACATCACGCCGATCTTCATGCGGATCTGGTTGATGAAGATCACCAGGCAGTTGGCGTTCTTGATGTTACCGGTGATTTTACGCAGTGCCTGGGACATCAGACGGGCTTGCAGGCCCACGTGCATGTCACCCATTTCGCCTTCGATTTCAGCCTTCGGTACCAGTGCAGCCACGGAGTCGACGATGATCACGTCAACGGCGTTGGAGCGCACCAGCATGTCGGTGATTTCCAGGGCCTGTTCGCCGGTGTCCGGCTGGGAAACCAGCAGGTCGTCGACGTTGACGCCCAGTTTGCCGGCGTACTCAGGGTCGAGGGCGTGTTCGGCGTCGACGAAGGCGCAGGTCGCGCCGGCCTTTTGGGCCTGGGCGATCACGGACAGCGTCAGTGTGGTTTTACCGGAAGATTCAGGACCGTAGATTTCAACAATACGACCTTTTGGCAGGCCGCCGATGCCGAGCGCGATGTCCAGACCCAGAGAGCCGGTGGAAATGGCCGGGATCGCCTGACGATCCTGATCGCCCATACGCATTACGGCACCCTTGCCGAATTGACGTTCGATCTGACCCAGGGCCGCAGCCAAGGCTTTCTTCTTGTTGTCGTCCATTAAAGTCCTCACGTAATCAATAAGGCCTGACGGCCAACACCTGTATAAGTAGCCAGTATTATTCCACAGCGTTCGCGGATCGCCTACCCCTGATTTTCGATTTCTCGTGCCGCTAGTCGCAGGAGCCCCTCTAGCGCGGCCTTCACCGTTTGTCGGCGGACTTCATCGCGATTGCCGGGGAAGTGCTGCACCTCGCTGGAAACCGCATCGCCCACACCCCAGGCCAGCCACACCGTGCCCACCGGTTTGCTCGGCGAACCGCCGTCCGGCCCGGCGATACCGCTGACCGCCACGGCAAACCGCGCACGGCTGTGTTTCTGCGCGCCGCGCACCATCGCCTCGACCACCTCGCGACTGACGGCGCCCACCGTCCCGAACAGTTCGGCGGGCACGTTCAGTTGCTGGGTTTTCTGTCGGTTGGAGTAGGTCACATAACCGGCCTCGAACCATGCCGAACTCCCCGGAATCCGGGTAATCGCTTCAGCGATGCCGCCGCCGGTGCAGGACTCGGCCGTGGTGACGTGGGCATTGAGCAACTGCAGGCGTCGGCCAAGTTCGGCCGCCAGTTGGGTGAGGTCTTTCACGGCACTCTCCGGATCAGGTGGAATGTCTACCACCGTACACGAGCCGGTTGCGCTTTCAATACACAGACTCATTCAAAATGTGCAGGCGCCAGCGCCCTGATATAGGCCTGACAGGCTTGCAGGGCAATCAGTCCGCGGTCGCCTTCACCGGTGATGGCGACAATTCGTTGAGCATGCGCCGGGTCAAGTCGGGCGCGTACGGTTGCATGATCCACGCCGCCGGTGCCGGAGGCGGCTGGCACACCGCAGCCTTGGGCAGCGTCGCCTGCGTCGATGAGGACTGACAGGCGCAGATCAGCAGTGGCAAGGCGATCGCGCAGGCGATCCTGATCACGTTGGGCATCGCTGAGTGCTCGATAGTGGGTTTGTTCACTGGCCGCGAGCCGTTGCTCCAGGGCCAGACGCTTGTCCTGTTCGGCCTGTTGCACAGTGGCGGCCACCAGGGTCATTTGGTTGAGGGTTTCGGCGTGCAGCCGCGCCTGTTCAGCCAGTTGGCGGCCGTAACGCCAGTCCTGGAACTGCCAGGCCAGCGCTGCCGCCCCCGCTGCCAGCAGTACCAGGCCGATCAGCCGCCCGATACTCAGACTGAAGGCAGGCATAACACCGCCCTCGCCCGCCCCCAAAGCTCCAGCCGATCCTGCAAACCGTTCAACCCGCCGTTGATACGCCGGGTGATGCTGTTGAACTCATCACGGTCGGCCAGTGCGTTCAGACCGTTCTGCTCCCAGAACCACGCCGCGGACTCGGCCGCCCATTGCGGTTGTTCCAGCAACTCCGGCAAGGCCAGCAGTCGCTCATCGCCGAACAGCCCGAGGCTGCACTGGCGATAGTTGGTGCGGCCGGTGATCTGGATCAGCCCGCGGCCGCGATACTTCTGCCCGTCGCCATCGGCTTCCGGTGTATTGCCCAGACGCAAGGCCAGCGTACCGGTGTCGTACTTGCTCAGGTATTGGTTGTTGCCCAGTTCACGCACGTACTGCAATTGGCCGGACTCATGCCCGACCTGGGCGAGAAACGCGGCAATGCGCTTGGGCGCGTCGATGCGATGGCGAGCCATGGCGTCGTTGAGCGGTGAAACAAAAACGCCCGCTTGGGAGCGGGCGTTGGGCATGATGGTTTTAAGGTTGTCTTCTGTAATTTGCATAATGCGTAATCCTCCCTGGATGCTCCGATTGAATCATGGTTGGGAGCTGATGCCTGCCAGCCATTTTTTTGCCAGAGTTTTCAGGGTGCTGTCCGGTGCCAACTCTTCGAGTGTTTCATTCAAGGGTAAAACCTGGCCGCCTGCTGACAGCCATTCTTGATACTCAAGCCAATCACGATTGGTCGGATCCTGCGGGATAAACGCTGAATCCTCCGTGCGCAATACGCCGTAAGCATTCAGTTGATAGGTCATTGGATTCACTCCTAGATTTCAGCGTCCGCTGTCCATTCAATCTGCAACCCGTTACCCGGCTGACTGGTAACCGGTGTCACAGTGCCGATCGCGAAACTGCGCTGTGTCACGCTTTGCACAGTTGTTCCGGTGCATGCCACTCCCATCGAGTAGTTCCAGACCTGATTACTTTCATTTCCGGGGCAATACAGGACGACTGTAGGCTGTACTCTCTTCTGCACCTGCATGTCCACGGTCATACCGTATTGACCGTTATTTCCAGCCGCTGACTGGGTAAACGAGACAATGCAGGTAGCAGGGCCATTGTTCGCACGAATCGTCAGACGGTTAGCAAAAGACTTCTCGAAATAACGCTGACAAAGCATGAATTCTTCAGCCGCGGGACGGTATTCGAATGGCGTCGAGATCGGCCCCTCCTCCAACTGGATCCGTGCAAGATCGACCGTTTGCAAAACGTTAAGCGGAAGGTCGAAAGCCAGTCTCAGGCAATCATTGGCTCCAAGCATTTTTCCCGATATGGCCGGGACCTGGAACGTTGCGCTGTACCTGGCCCAGGCCGTGCTCAATTGAAAGACATCAACCACTTTCACGACAGCTTCCGAACCACCGCTTCCGAAGTACTGGCCTATTGTTACTTTCAACGGCCGGGCAGCATCGGAACGCGCCCAAAAGGTCACGGTGGCCGTTTTCCCGGCCAGGGTCCTGACCGACTCAACGCTCTGGGAAATCTTGTGCTCAGTCGCGCCAACGCCCGCCGAGGTTTGCTGCCAGCGTAAAAAACAAGCGGGCTCGCCCGCCACTTCCAGCTGGCCTGGCGCGAAATCCTGACGAGTGATGGTCACGGCAGCATTGCCATTCCAGTCACAGCGGAAACGGTCGGCGACATAACCGCCGATGTTTGGCCCGAGGTTGGTTGTGCCGCGTTGCCATATATCAAACCCGGCATTGATCAACACATTCTTGCGGTACACCTGAGCCGGGAATTGCTGCAACGGATCAGGCTTCGACAATTGACGAATCGCCTGCGCCAGCTGACTGGTTTGTTGCTCGTCAGGTTTAAGGCCGGCAGCAGTAATCGCACCGAGAATTTCCTGGGTGACACTGTTGCCCCAACTCGCAGGGATCAGCGATCCCGGTGTGCCGGCGATCACGTCTTCATCGACGAACTTTCCGTCGACCAGGCCTGACCCCGGGACACTTTTTGGGTAGTCCATATTTATTTTTCCTTGATGGTCCGGTCTTGCTTTACACCTGACACGGAGATACTCGCTCAGTTGTTTGTCCGCACCAGACCTTCCAGCCAATCCGGCTCAACCGGCCGCGAACGAGCATCGGGAAAATCCGGATCGTTGGGCCAGTCGCGCAATGCCTGCCGATAGGCCAGCAGTTGCTTGAACTCTTCGGAGCGCAGTGTGGTGCCCTCACCGACTTCCAGCTCTTCAGCGTCACGCCATACCAGCCATTGGGTATCGCGAAGAACAGCATTGCGCCATGCGCGTTCATGAGTGACCGCAGCCTCAGGGGAGACGACCGGATCGGTCAGTACGGGTTGCCCACTGGCACTGGCGCTGATGACCTTGCCCGATGCCTGTCCTGCAAACAGTTCGGCGTATTGGGCACGGGTGATTTCCACGGCCCCGTCGGGCAGCTCGGGACCGGGGCTGTCGACCAGATCGAATCCGCGTGTCTGCGCATAAAAGTAAATAGTCGTCATGCTTATCGCCCCCAAACCAAAATGCGGCCTGAAATACCCAGGTCGGCCTTCACGTTTGAACCCCAGACATTCCGGACCCGTGCGACCACTGTCGATGTCGTGGAGTTCGCACCGTCGAACGCCCAGACAGTCACGTTGGAAGCGCCCCAACCTGCCGGGTAACCTTCATTGGCGATGCCGCCCAGGATCGCGTTGGGAAACGTGATCGGCAGCGACACCGTCATGTTGCCGTTCGCATCGGAGCCGCCGGTCACCCACTGCACGATCAAACCGCTGGGAAACTTCTGATACCCCGCCGTGGCGAACTGCGATGCGTAGGCCGCCGAGTACTTCAGCGCAGCGGTGCCATAAACGACCCAGACACCCGACTCCCGGACAAAGGTTGCGCTCTCGCCGCTGTTCATCACGATTGAACCCAGGTAAGCCCCTTGTGGACTGATCTGCGTACCGGTCTTGCTCGCGACTGTGACGGTGGCAACGTTTCGGCAATGCAGGCTGATCGTGGCGCCGCTCGGTACCGAGGCGGTATCCGGAAGCGTGACGGTATAAGCCGTTGCACCGCCCAGGCCGATCGAGCAACCGACATCGGTGAGCGTCAACTGTGTCGCCGCGGAAATCCCGCGTGCGCTCGCATAATTGCCCAACGCTCGTTGCACAAACTCCGAAGTGGCTGCCGAGCGGCCGCTATCAAACTGTGGAGCCGTGTTGAACAACGTCGCGCTGCGCAACGCACCCAGCAACTGATTGTTCGACGTCTCGCTCGGCGTCATGCCCGCCGCTTGAACAACGCCGAGAATTTCCTGCGTGACGCCATTGCCCCACGCCGCCGGAATCAGCGAACCGGGCTTTCCGGCAACCAGATCCTCATCGGCAAACTGTCCATTGACCAGCCCGACGCTGGGTACACTCTTGGGATAGTCCAAGGCTTATCTCCTTATCTGAAAACATGGGTTGCGTGATGGCTTCAGCCAATCGAGCCGGCCAGCCACTGCGGCGCGGAGGGCCGCGAAACGGAGGACGGGAATGCGCCGCAATCGGGCCAGTCACGCAAGGCCTGGCGGTACTCGAGCAACTCCAGGTATTGCTGGGCCTTGAGCGTTGTCCCGCGTCCCAATTCCTGCTCATCGCGGTGGCGGGTGACCCGCCATTCGGTGGCTGCGAGAGCCGACTGACGCCAGGTACGCTCCGCCGCCAGAGGCTGGTTTTCCTCAACTACGGGGGCCTTGGCGACAACAGGGTTTGGCGGTTCGTACGCAGGCTCGATGGCGGGAGCTATCTCATCCATCGACGCGCCGATTTCGACGTTGACGCCTTCGGGCACCGGTACCATCGCCGCGACGAACGCAGGCGCGAACAGTTGCTCGATCGCGTAGTCACCGGTGTCGATCACTTCGACTGCAACACCGTTTTCAATACGTGCATAACGGGCCATTACTCGTACTCCCAGATTTCACAGAAGGCGTTGCCGCCGGCGCCGCTTACGATGGATGCAGATGCGTGAACCGAGCAGGAGCCACTGCCGCCCGAGCCTCGAACACCGGCATTGCCAACGGTGTTCGACCCGCTGAAGGGGCCACCGCCGTCGAACGGACTCGGAGCTCCGCAACCCGACAGCAACCCCCAATTGGCGTTACTCATTCCGAAACCTCCGGTGATACCGCGAGCGCTGCAGAGATTGCCGCCAGTCAGCAACCCACCTACTCCGCCCTGAATGAATCCTGACGAAGTGCCTGTGACCACGATCCCCAGTTTCTGCCCGCCACCGCCTCCCGAAACACTCATGTAGCTACCAAAGGAGGCTCCGCCGCCCGCAAGTCCCGTGGTGTTGCTGACGGCGCCCCCGGCACCCAGCGAAACCGGTACACCGGCGAGCATTTGTGCGGTGACGTCATACAGGCTTTCCGCATACGCACCGGATCCGCCACCACCGCCGAGGATTTGGGTACCCGCCGGAACAGGTTCGCAGCCGCCCCCCGAACCACCCGCCCCGATCAACCGCACACGAATCCGCTTGGCTCTGGGGTTTGGCTTGTAAACCGTGATCCCGACCGCGTCGATCTGCCGGACCGCCAGCAACCGTCCCACCGCATCGGTGATGCCGTAGCCCGCCAGCGTGGTCGGGGTGTTCTTCAGTTTGGTGAAGTCGACCAGGGCACCAATGGCCGTTGCCAGCTGGTTGGTCTTGGTCTCGTCCGGCGTCAGCCCGGCCGCCTTGATGGCGTTGAGAATTTCTTGCGTGACACTGTTGCCCCAGGCGGCTGGGATCAACGAGCCAGGCGTGCCGGCAACGGGGTTTTCATCGATAAAACTGCCGTTGACCAGACCGACACCGGGGATGCTTTTCGGATAGTCCATTGCACTACTCCCTGTGCTGCAATCAGCTGGTTACGGTTGCGCCGGGCACGGCCGGCCAGGTGATTTGTTCCGGGAAACCGGTCTGCTTTTCGATGCGGTTCAGCTCGACGCTGTAGAGCTTCCACTCGAGCAGTTGCAGCTCTTCTTCGTGGCTGGCATCGCCGACGTCTTCGGCGTACTGCAGGGGGGCGATGCGCAGGACGGAATCGCGCAGCAAAACATCGCGTCGAGCGAGAGCGACGCGTTTGAGATCCGCCAGTTGCGCGGCCTCATCAAGTTGCCATGTGTTATCCACCCACGCGTGAAAACCACCCGGCCAAGGCAACTTGGTAAATCCCTCCGGCAACTCGCCCAGTGCGGTCCAGATTTCCCGGAACCCCGTATCAGTGCGATAAACATCGCCGCGACAATCGACCCGCTGTTGCAGGGATCCGTTGTCGTAGGCCCAGGCAAAACCCTCGGGCGCCGGGGAGAGTTCGATGCTCAGCGTTACAGCATTGCTCGGCAGTTGCAGGCCGATGCCCGGCACCAGTGGAAATTCGACAGGCCCGGTCAGCGCACCACTTTCGTCTATCAGATAATTGAACATGTGCACCTCAGATCAGTTTGATACGCGCGGGATAGGCGATGTTTCGCGGTCGGGTTTCGCCCGAAAAATTGCCGATGTTGCCGATGAGCGTGTCGGAGTCGAACGCGGGGTTGGGGTAAGTTGTCGCCACGGTTGTATTGGTCGGGGCATAGTTGACGTTGGTGCCAACGTCCCAGACGCCATCCGGAATCGCCGGGGCCGGTTTGAAAGAGGCTGCTGTGCCCGTCGGCAGATAATGGTTGTGGCTCTGCAAGGCATGCGTTTGCAGGCTGCCGGCCACGCGCCCGGAATCAATGTTCCTGCTTTCACTGAGCACCCGCAGAAACTCGCCACGAATCTCGGGGATCCGAAAGTTCGTAGCACCATCACCACTGGTCCAGCCGCCTTCCATGCCCGCTCGGGCAGCTTCGGTCGTCAACGCCCCGGATAACCGGGCAAAATCCCACAGCCAGGGCCATTCGGTACGTTTGAACAGATCACCGTTCGGAACGCCGTAGCCTCCCGGATTGAGTGTCGTGGTGGTTTCAAAGAACGGCCGTCCCAAAGCGCTGTTGTCAAAGCGACCGACCGGCCACCAGCTCCCAGCTCCGTCACTGCGCAGATGCCACCAGTCGCCGCCGCCCATCAGCACCAGGAAGGGATATCCATTGGCGGAAAGATGCGTGTGAAAACGAATCCTGTCGGTATCGGACGCCTGAACAACGAGCCGATTGCCACTGTTGTCTACACGACGCACGATCACATCTCGCACGCCTAACGCAACGTTGGCAGATGGCAAGGTCACAGTCATGGACCCTGGGCTACCGTCGATCAATACAAGCCCCAGTTCTGACTCGTTCAGCACTTTGGAAGCCGCCAGCCGCGTCACCACCGAGCGCATCGGACTGGCGTTACCGACAATCGACTGAATGGCCTTGAGCAACTGCCCGGTATCAGCCTCGGCGGCCGTCAACCCGGCGCCGGTAATCACGTTGAGAATCTCTTGTGTAACGCTATTGCCCCACACCGCCGGTATCAACGACCCGGGTGTTCCCGCCACCGGGTTTTCATCGACGAAGCGGCCGTCGACCAGGCCGACGCTGGGGACGCTCTTTGGATAATCCATTGGATGTTCGTTCCTCTTGAATGACAAATGAAACGTGGCTGCACGCGGGCTTTTGACTTGCTCAACGGCGGGCGCAAACGCTTCTGTTCCTGAAAATAAAAAGCCCACAACGAAGTGGGCTTGGGTGAAACGAATTGCGATTACGGGGCCGGGTTGGCCGTCAGCTGACGAATGGCCTGCAGCGCCTCATCGGCGGCAGCGCGAGCCTGATCCATCTGGCCCTTGCTCGCGTACGCGCGGATCTGGGTCTTGGCTTTCAGGCGCAAGGTGCGCAAGGTCAGCAGGTTCTCGCTGAGCTGGGCAGCCTTGTCGAGGATCTGCTCGGCCGACTGTTTTGCCGACCGACCCTTGGCTACCCAGGCAGCAACGGACAACGGCACTTCCTTTTTCGGGTAACCGGCATCCTGATAGGCCTGAGCGTCGACCGCCGCCTGAGCGTACTCGAGGGCTTTGAGCGGATCACCGGCCAGTGCGGTGCGGGTGCTGTCAGCGACTGCATCGACCCTGGTGCACAGGTTTTCGGTTTCCTGCTGTTCCAGCAGCGCGACTTTCTCGGGATTGACGACCCACTGCTCACCGTCCCAGTCATGGGCGGCGGACGGCTGCGCGGGACGCAACTCGCCATCGATCTGATGAAGTTCCTGAATGACGATCATCGAATGAGCTCCCACGACAGCTGAACGTTCACAGCGTCGCCAAAGTTGATCGGAATACCGACGCTGTAGTCGGTTTGCGGATGGCTCTTGATGCCCATGCTCAGCAATAGTTCATCGCTGTCGGCAGTGGTCAGCCCTAGCGTGTGTTCTGCCTGAAAGCACTGCCAGAGCGAACGCAATTGATTGTGATCAAAACTGGCGGCCAGCGTTGAAACCGTCACGTCATTGAGCACGTTGTTGGTGAAAAGCGTACAGGGATAGACCGCAGCCGGATTCCAACCTCCCGCATGACTGATAACGCTCGTTGAAAGCGGTGCCATGAGGCTGTAGTTGCCGCCCGCCCATCCGGTACTCGGAAACGCGAGAGAGGTCAATGCCGTCGGCGAAGGCGTCGGGTTGCCCACCACCAGCCGCGCAGCGCGTGCATGGGGGTCGAGCGGCAGGAACACCGCACCGGTGCCATTGACTGTCTGAGTCCAGGTCAAACGCGCCCGGTTGTAGATCGCGCGCACCGTTGGTACGGAACCCGGTGCACCGGTGACCACCCAGGCCAGGCACATGTCCAGCACCGAGGACTGGAAACCACCGCCAGCAGCACCATTGAGCGTGCCCTTCTGAGACTCGGGCGTCGCGTCGTAAATCGTCCCGCGCTGCATGTAGAACGTCAGCGCGCCACCCACCACCTGAGCCCGCAGAAAGTACCCCGAACTCGGCAACAGGTCAGCGCTGCTCCAGGCCTGTGTTGTGAACGTACGCGAACGCCCCAACTGCCCCGCCACCACTTCCTGGCCAATGCTGACGTAAACACCCGCCGGCACCGACACCCGCCCGCCACTGGTCGAGGCAGCAGCCGGCGTAATCGGCATCCGCGCATCCGTCGTGGCAACGGTCGGCAAAGGCAACGCAGCCAACGGCAACGCCAGATCCTGATTCCAGCCCTTGGCCGTCACCGTCTGAATAGCCTGCAGCAGTTGATCGTATTTCTTCTCGTCCGGGGTCAGCTCCCCGGCCTTGATCACGCTGAGAATTTCTTGCGTGACACTGTTACCCCAGTCCGCCGGAATCAGTGACCCCGGCGTCCCGGTCAGCGGGTTTTCATCGACAAATTTCCCATTCACCAGACCGGCGCTGGGCACACTCTTCGGATAATCCATTGCGTTATTCCCTAGTCATAATTGATGTGCACCCTGGTGTGCGCCGGTGCTGCCCGATGGATCATGCATTCGAGCGCCGAGCCCGGATTTACGCCGAAGCGTTCGCCCCAGTAACTCGCACCGAAACGCCGGCCGAGCAGCAGGCGGCCGCCGGTGTTGAGCGTCCACATGAACTGCGCTTCCCAGGTGCCCCAGTGCGCGGCACCGAAACGCGAACGGCCCATGCGCGGGGCTTCGAGTTCGGTGATGGTGGCGTTGGGGTAACCCTGGCTTTTGGCGATTTCCAGGTAGTAGCCGACGGCCTGGCTGCCGACCGCCAACAAGCGGCGGCGTACAGCGAGGCGACGGTCGTCGAACAGCGGTGTGGCGCCCAGGCACGGGTCGGGCAGGTTCATCACCTGTTCCCAGTCCGGCACCAGTTCGCTGACGCCGGCCGGGTCCATCTCGTTGAGCAGGTCGGCGGCGCGGGCGTCGAGGCGTGCCAGTTCGACGGCGACGCCTTGCAGCACTTCATCGAGTTCCGGCACCCGCTCCGGATCCCACGCAGGTCCCGAAGGCAGCAAGGCACGCAATTGCGCCTGGTATTGCGCGGCGGTTCTTATGCCCCCCATACGCAACCTCCGAAGGTGAGCAGTTCGCTGTCGCCTGCCGCGACGTTCGCCACGGGGGCCGAAAGCACGTGATCGGTTTCACCCGCCGCGCTGCTGATCGCTTCGCGGATATGGCTGATCAACAGATCCGCGCCGAGGTCGGCCTCGCGGTTGTGCAAATCGCGCAACTGGGTTTCGACAGCGGCGCGCACGGCGGTGGTATCGGGCGTCAGCTTCAGCTGATAGGTCACCGGTTTCTGTACCGGCGGGAGCACATGCACTTCGGCGGTCACCGGGCGCAGCGGCTCGATGTAGGCCTGCACTTCGGCCAGTTGATCGGCATTCGGCACCGGTTGCGGATCGTCGTCACGCATGATGTACACGCCCACGGTGCCCGGCCCGAGAAAGCCGCCACGGCACCAGGCGCGCGTCACGCCCGGCACTTCCAGCGCCCAGGTCTCGTAGTCGCTGGCCGAACCGCCGTGGGGGATGACGCGATAGGAGCGGATCACTCGCGAGCGCAGCGACTCCAGGCTTTCCCGCGCCACCCCGCCGTTGAGCCCCGGCGCCAGCACCACAAAGCTGTTGCCGACCACACCGGTGATCGGCTGCACTGGCGTCAGCGCCAGACCGGCCTCGACATTGCCAAGACTCCCGGCATCAAGCGCTGCGATGGAGGTGCTGTTGACGCCATTGACGGTGGTGCGCGCGGCGGTGACTTTGAAGGTGCGACCGTCGCTCGACTGCAGCAACGTATCGACGTCCAGCACCGCGCCCGCCGTCGCGTTGAAGCTGACGTTGCCGGTGGCGACTTGCGCCGGTTTGCGCGGCTGGTTCAGGCGCAGCGCGGCGATGCGTTCCAGGGTCGATTCATCGGCGGTGTCGGGCAGGATCTGCTCGGCAATCCAGTCGAGGTAGCCGTACAGGCCATAGGCGGCGCCGCCGAGCGTGCGGGCCAGAACTTGCGCATCGGACTGGCGCAGCGAATCGCCGGCCAGGTCGCTTTGGGTGCGCTTGATCAGCACCGGCAGCGAAGGGGTTTCAAACGGCATAGATCACCTGCCAACTGTTATCGGGGTTGATGTCCAGACGTTCGCCGTCAGCCAGGGTCAGGACCGTGCGCAGGTTCAGGCGCTGGGCGTCGAGGCGTTCGCTGATGATGTCGATGGCGCTGCAATGGCCGTCGTCGATCAGCCACTGCAAGGCTTCGCGGGCATAGAACTCGGCGTCCATCTGGGTCTGTCGGGTCAGCTTGACCCGGCGCAGCAGCCACAACCGCGAACCGATGCGGTCGTCGGCTACGGTCGGAAAGGTGTCGCCCCACCAGCCGTAACGCTCCTCGTCGTCGAGGGCATCGTCGTCGGCCGCACGGCGCCAGGAAAACAGGCTGATCAGCACTGAACGGGTCAGCGCGGCGTGAAGGTTCTGACTGAAAAGCATCACTGACCTCCCGCCGGCGCGCCGGTCTGGCCGCTGCCGCCCTGCACGCCGCCATGCACGTGCTTGATCTGGCTGATGCCGCCGGCCAGTTGATCGCCTTTGGAAACGATCTTGCCGGTCTGGTTGATCACCGGCGTCTCGAAGTTCACGGCGGTGCTGGCGCGGATGTTGAGGGTGGAGGTTTCGATGTCGATGATCCGCCCGCGCTTGAAGTGAATTTTGTCGCCTTCGTCGGTGTAGATCGCCACTTCGCCGGCCGCCAGCGATTGCAGGCGATAACGGCGATCGGCGACCACCAGGGCAATGGCGTGGGAACGATCACCGCCCAGAAACGTGACGACGCCTTCGGCACCGGCCAGCGGATGGCTGGTGAAACCGTAGGGTTCGAAGTGCTCCATGTCGTCGTTCACTTCACCGGCGGTGAGGCGCATTTGCAGCGATTGCAGCTTGGAGGCCGAACTGGCGAGCACGACAGTGCCGCGCGCCAGCAGGCGTGTCAGTAGGCTCATAGGGTTTCCTTGGAGGGCGGGGTCGGGCTCAGGTTTTTTTCGGCGGCGAAGGGTTGGCGTCGAAGGTATGCGGAGGCGCCACTTGCAGGGTGGTCACCGAGCCTTGCGCCGACAGCGAGTACGTCACCTTGGAAATCAGCATGTCTTCATCGAACCCGAGCACCGGATCCTTGACCCGCACCAGGGTGTTGTGACGCCACAGGTCACCGTTGGACTGACGCCAGCCCTGCACCTGATAAGTGGTGGTCAGCGCCCGGCCCATACGCGTAGCGCTTTCCCATTGGGCCCGTTGCTGGGCCAGTTCGAAGGTCAGTTGCGAGCCTTCGTTGATGATCGTGGTACGCCGGCGCTTGAAGCTCAGGTCGGCCGCCACCGATTCCACTTCGCTGACCGCTGCCCCGCTCTTCTTGTCGTTGCCCTTTTGCTGGCCGATCACCCGGTATTCGGAGAACACCTGGCTGAAATCCATCGGTGCGTTGGCCGAGAGAATGTTCTTGCCCAACTCCAGTGCATCGCTGGCGCGGCCGCCGCTGCCCGGTTTGGCGAGCACCAGCCGGCCTTCAGCGTCATCGGTGGAAAACACCCGGTACAGCGAGAGCAAACGGTCGATCGACTGAAACACCGTTTCACCCGGCACGATCGTGTGTTTGCTCAGGCGTGCGGTCTCGGGAATTTCGTTGACCACCATCAACGCGTACTCCATGGCCAAGGCCTGGACGATGTTCAACAACGACTGATCCTGCCATTGGCCGGGGTTGTTTCGCGCCGCACAATCCACCAGATCCTGGGTCTTGGAGCTGCCCTCGATGCTCAGGCTGATCTGCCGACCGTCATAGCTGATCGGCGCCTTGAACACATAACCGGTGAGCACCAGATCCTTACCGATCCGCACTTCGCACGGGTCGCCGGCCTTGATCCGCTGATCCACGGTCTGCCCCGGCCATTGCCAGGTGATGTCGAGTTTGAAGGTGCGGAACTGGCGCTCCAGGTCCGCGGTGATCTGCACGCTTTTCCAGCCGCCGTATTCCATGTCGCCGACGGTCAGCGTGACGCGGTTGTCAGTCTCGTTCATGGCTCACTCCCTGGAAACTTTGACTTCGTTGGGTGAGAAGCTCGGATGAGACAGGCCGTTGCGCTGAATGACCTCGGTCACCCGAGTGGCGTCGCCAAACTGTTTGTAGGCCACGACCACCGCCGGAAAGGTTTCCTGGAAGGTTTTGCTGACCAGTCGCACACCGGATGAAGCCACAGCCTTGAGGTGCGCGATCAGCGCTTCCTTCACATCGGCGATGGCCTGGTAGTGCGCGGGATCGGCCTTGTCCTGGGCCTTTTGCAACGCTTCGATCAGCTCTTTTTGCAGGGCTTGCAGATCATCGGTGACCGGCACTTCCTGACGAGTGATCGGCTGCTTCGATTGCTGATCCAGCGAGGGGGTCGAGTTCAGTTTTACCGGCGTAGAGGCCACTGGCATCGAGGCAACCCACTGCGCGACTTTGACGATCAGGGTGTCCTGCACCAGGTTGGCCATCGCTTGCGCGGCGGCGTTGGTGTCCTTGCCGGTGGTGATTTTCGGTGCATCGGCCTTGCGGATGGCTTCGAGTTGTTGGGACACGTCGGCAATCACGCCACGGTAGCCCTCCTTCGCGAATTCCTTCAGCTCCTTGATATCGCCGAGCAGCCCCTTGAATTCCGCCGCCACTTCCTTGGGCAGTTCCTTGACGGCCCTGACCAGTTCGGTGATCTGCTTGTACTGCGCGATCAGCGGTTTGAGTTGCTCCTTGATCACGTCATACACGCCGGTGAGGCTGTTGCGCAGATTGGTGATGCCGATCCGCGCCGCCTTGATCAGGGTCATCGCCTGTTCGAAACGTGCGACCGCCGAACCGAGCAAACCGTCGGCCTTGATCAGCAGGACTTTTTGCGTGCTGACCGTCGCCGTCGGAAACGGCAGCGGCCGGTCCGGGTAGAACTTCAGGCTGAAGGTCACCATCCCGCCATCCTGGCGGGTGTGAGTCATGTCGCACTCGCCGACCTTGACCTGCAAACGTCCCAGCCACGGGTGCACCAGTTCGCCGCTGCCCTGCTCCAGGGCCTGGAGCAGCTTGTCGCGCTGCTCCAGGCAATCGGCACCGATGATGAACGCCGTCAGGTCGTGGGTCTTGGCCTGCTGGCCGAGATCCTCGAAAAACGGCAGGTCGCGTTGCGGGTATTCGTGCAACTGCCCCTTGCGACCGACCGGGGTTTTCGCCTGGTCGATCCAGAAGCCGACACCGCGAAAGGATGCCGGCAACAAACGGTCACGCCAGTTCATTGGAACCTCCTGCCGATAGCGAGCGATAGCCGATGCGCGAACTGAGCGCCAGCCCCGGTTGATTGGTTTGCGGTTGATCGGTGCGCAACCCCGCCGGCGCATTTTCGAAGCGCACCGTCAGGCCACCTTCGAGCTGCGTGCGGTTGTTGGCAGCGCTTTGCTGGATCAGTGCGCCAGAGGATTGCGGCAAAGAACCGCCCTGCAACGCACTGCCACCCTCGGATTTCGAGCTGGCTCCGAAGAATGCCGGTGCCAGTTCACCCTTGCCTTCGGCATTGGTCTGGCGTTGCGCTTCGGTCAGGGTTTCGACCTTGCCGGTGACCTTGGCGATCAACCCGGCGAAGCCACCGTCGAACAGCTCCTTGATCGGTGCGATCACGGTCTGCAGCTTTTGCCACAGCTCACCGAACCATTCGGTGATCGGTCCCCAGTTCTTGATGATCTGCCCCAACGGTGTCCATTCGAACATGTTGTGCAGGAACTCCAGCACCGGTGCGGCCAGCGCCTGCACCACGCCCCACAGCGCCGAAAACACTTCGCTGATCGGCTGCCAGTACTGCGCGATCTGCTCCAGCGGCGACCATTCGAACAGGCTCTGGAAGAAACTTTTGACCTGCTGTGCCGAGGCTTGCAGCGTGGCCCAGATCGGTTCGAAGAACGTCACGATGGCGCCCCAGTTGTTGACAATCATCCCCAGCGGGGAATAGTCGAACAAGGTGCCGAAGAAGTCCTTGATGGCTTGCGCCGCCGGTTGCAGCGCGGCCCAGATCGAGGCGAAGAAACCGGTGATCGCGCCCCAGTTGTTGATGATCATGCCCAGCGGCGTCCAGTCGAACAGACCTTTGAGGAACGACATCACCGGCACACTCAAGGCCTTGAGCAATTCCCAGATCGCCGAAAACAGACCGGTCAACGGCCCCCAGTTTTCCAGGATCAGGCCTGCGGGCGACCACGAGAACACCGACTTGAAGAAGTCGATCACAGGCGCTGTCACGGCCTTGACCTTGTCCCAGATCCCCGAGAAGAAACCCGTGACCGGTTCCCACAGCGCCGCCAGTGCCTCCAGCGGCCGCCAGTCGAGCACCGAACGCAACGTCGCCATTGCACTCGCCCCGGCGTTTTTCACGCCCTCCCACAATCCGGTGAAGAACGCGGAAATCGGTGTCCAGTTGGCCACGATCAAACCGGCCGCCACGGCAATGCCCATGGCGATCAGCATGATCGGATTGGTCTTGAGCACCATGCTCATGACGTCCATCACCTGGGTCATACCGGTGACGGCGGTTTGCATGGCGGAAAATGCAATCGCCCCCGCCGCCAGCCCTTCGACCAGTTTCGGGTTGTCGGCCAGCAGGCTGCCGACCTGGGTCAGCACCGGTTCCAGTCCGACCACCAATGCACCCACCGCCGGCACCAGTGCGGCGTCCACCGCAGCGGACACCTTTTCCATGGACGCACTGAATACGTTCATGTTCTGCGCGGCGGCTTTCGGCGTGGCAGGCAGGTCGACGGTTTTTGCCGTCTCACTGACCTCGGTCAACTTGCCCTGAAACGCCGCAGCCGATTTGATGCCGTCCACAAACGGCGTAATCACGCTGCCGCCCTTGAACAGACCGCTGATGTCCAGTTTGCCGAGGCCGGTCTGTTCGAGGTTTTTCTTGAAGTCATCCACCTTCACTCGCAGGGCGCCGAGTTTGGGTGACAGTTCGTCGATGCCGGTAAGCAGCACCGACGCTTTAGCTTTGGTTTCTTCTGCCATCACTGCACCTGCTGCATCGCATTGATCCGTTGCGCGTGCTCCAGCGATTCGCGAAGCACATCCAGTGGCCTGGCCATCATCTGTTCGGGGTCAACCTTCCAGAACCAGGCCAGGTCATAGGCGACCGAAATCAGGTCGGTGATGGCTCCGACGCCGCACTCATGAAAAAACTCGCAACGGCCCAGCTCAGCGCGTTGAGGTCAGCCAGATCCAGCTGGTTGACCGACGACGGCGGAATGCCGGCGCACACGGCGATGTATTTGGCCGCCACGTCCATGTCGAGGCTGACCTCTTCGCTCTTGTCGATCTTGTACGGCAGCGCCTTGATCGCTCGCACCTCCTGCACCGTCGGACGGCGCAGGACGAGTTCGGTCAGGGGCTCGCCGTGAGCTTCGATCGCAACCTGAAGCTTCACGGCGCCGCTCATTGCCAGGTCCCCTTGATGCCTTCGAATTTCAGTTCGATGGTGGCGTCATCGCCTTTGGAGACTGGCTCTTCGACCAGGTAGGCACCGGCCAGTACGTAGACTTTGCCGTTGCTGAATTCGCAGGTGACGGTGATGTCGGTGCCTTCGATCAGCTTCTTCAGCGGGAAGTCGGCGGTGTGCAGCGCGGTCACCTTGAACGATGGCGCGATGTCGGTTTCCTTGTAGAAACCCGGCACGACGGTTTCACGTTTGACGGCCATCAGCGGGGCTTCGCAGCCGCCATTGATGGTCAGTTGTGCACCGTCGACCTTGACGTAGCAGGTGCCTGCAATCAGTTGACCCATGGTGTTACTCCCTTCAAATAAAAAGCCCACGCAAGGTGGGCTGAAATCACAGTGTCAAACGGGCCGATCAGGCGACGTCGTCGTACTGCAGACGGAACTGGTTGAGCAGTGCGAACACGCGCAGACCGTTGATGTAATCAGGCGGGAACAGCACGTTCACGCGGCTCGGGTCCTGCACGTCGCGCTCGACGATCAGGTGCTCGGCGAACAGTTCGGCGTTTTCCACGTGGCCTTCCAGTTCGAGCTTGGCGTACTGGGCGATCAGTTCGCCGCGAATGGTCGCCGGGGTGACGATCGGCTGGCCGGCGCCGAAACGGGTGCCGTCGGAGGCCAGTTTGTGGCGACCGTACTTGCTGGTGATCACGCTTTGCAGACGACGCACGATGAACGCCGACTGGTGCATGGTTTCGCTGTCCAGGTACGAGTTGTCGGCCTGGCCGTAAGCGTTCTTCTGGTAGGTGGTGATCGAGCGCTGGATGCGCACGTAACCGCCTTCGTAGTACGCGGTGGCGATGCCGTAGTTGAGCAGCGACTGACGCTCGGTCAGGGTGAAGCGCTCGCTGGCCGGTGCCGGATCGACGCCTGGCAGGCTGCCGCTCTGGGTCGGACGGCTGGCGTCGGCCGAGATGAACACCGAAGTACGCGCAGCCAGTGCCGCAGCTTGTACCCATACCGGTTGCGGAACGCCCGGCTCCAGCGCCTGAATGGTCATGTGCTGGTCGTTGCGAGCCTGACCGGCTGCCACCAGAGTGCCGACGGTACCGCGCTTGGCGCTGTAGACGTGACCGAACAGTTGCTTGGCCCACGACCAGCGACCGGTGCTGTCGTCCATCACCGCTTGCCAGGTGTTGAGGGTGGCCAGATCGGACCATGGCAGCGCGATGAATTCGAACGGCTCGTCACCCAGTGCTGCAACGGCAGCCACTTGATCCGGTACACCCACGCCGCCGGTCATGGCGGTGACGGCAGTGATCAGGCCAGCCGGGGTTTCTTCGCCGTTGCTCTTGCCCAGGCGATTGAATTGCAGGCTGATGTCGTTGCCGCTCTCGCCAGTCCATTTGGCGTTCAGGGTGACCACACCTTCAGCGGCCGCAGCGCTCACCGGCAGATCGGCGGTGGCGTTGATTTTCTGTGCCAGGGCGGTGGCCGCCTGGGCAGCAGTGGCACCGTTGACCACGGTGGCCTGTACACGGACGCCGCCGACATACAGGTTGAGCACGCCAGCCTGAGTCGCGGTGCCGGTCAGGGTTAGCACGCCTTTGGCGATAGCGCCGGTGGCGTTGTGCAGCGGCAGGCACCAGATCTCACCGATCGGGTCGGCCTTGCGGAAGGTCTCGTACATCGAGGCCAGCATCGAGCCCTGGCCGCCAATGCTCTTGGCCAGTGCCACGCTGGAAACCAGCACCAGTTTGCCGACTTCGCTCGGGGCGATGTTGTCGTTGACCTGCGCCACGATCAGGCGGCGCATGGACGAGGACGCGCTATTGGCGGCCGAGTTGTCCATTTCGGCATAGAACAGCGGTACACGAATGTCCGCAGGAATGTTGCTGAATCCGATCGCCATTATTTGGCTCCCTTTTGTTTAGCTGTTGCGGTTTTGAGGGTGATATCGCCGTCGGCCAGACGCCGGCGCCACCAGGCGCTGTCCAGCACTTCACGGCCTTCCAGTGGCAGCAGGTCGCCTGCTTCCGGGTCCGGCACGGCACGGCCAGCGGCCGGCACTACGGTGATGCGGTTGCTCATGGGGTTACGTCTCCAGAGAAAGTCATTTCCACGCGCCCGTCAGGGCCCGGGTGTTTCAGGTTGGGGTCGGCCGGGTCGATCGCATCGACCCGCACGGTGACCCCGGTAAAGGACGACAAACCGTCCAGTTCACGTTCGTGCCAACTCTCCGCAGGCTGACTTGGCAGATTGCGGCCCAGCTGGAACTCGGCAAAAAAGCGCAGCCGGTAGAAAGCGCGGCTGCTGTTGATCGAGACCGTTTCGCCGCCGTCATAAACGATGGCGCTGTAGTCGGAACCGGGCTTGAAACCCACCAGCGCCCGCCACACTTCGGCGCGCAGGTCGTGCAACAGATCCAGCGCTTTTGTGGCGTCCGTGGCATCAAGCACCAGGATGATTTCGAAGCGGTCGCGGATCGGTTGGCTGGCAGAGTTCTGTGCGGTGCTGGCGCTGGCCAGATCGGCCAGCGGTAAAACATGAGCCGACGGTGTCGGCAGATTCGGGTTGCCTTGCAGCAGCGCCAGGTCGACTCCTGTCGAGATATGGCCGGCAAGGCTTGGGCATTGCGCACGCAGCTGCGTGAGGATCGGGGAGATCTTCATGGGGAGCGTTCCAGGATGTGTGAGTGGCCACAGTGATGCGTGTGGCGGTGAGACCGGGGGATCAGTCCTTGGCTTTTGCCTCGGGATCCCGGCCGTTGGCTTCGATCAGGCAGCGATAGCTTTCTTCGGGCTTGCCGCTGGCAGTCACCTTCTCGATCGACCAGCGACCGCGCATGAAGTCGGGCCAGGTGTCATCGAGCACCAACAGACCTTCGGCCACCAGCAGCGGATCACCCGGGCAAGTAACTTTCAGCTTGTATTTCTCGCGCAGCATCTTGCGCACTTCGGCTTCGCCGATGGCTTTGGCTTCTTCCACACTGGCCTGTTTCTGACGAATGACCTTGTAGGGCGCCTTGCCGGTTTTCACCTCCACCTGCTTGCCGGCATTGGCGTCCCAACAGCAGACTTTACAACCCTGATTCTGGGTGCGGGCGGTCTCTTCCAGCGTGGCGCTGATGAAGGCGTGATCGCCCGGCCGATTGTTGTGGGTCACCGACAGCCTGACGTTCGGTATCACCTGACCCGACAGGGTTTTGAGCTGCGCCGGTTTCGCCAGTACGTAGAGGTCGTTAAACGGTTTGGCTACCGCGTCGTACTTTTTCGCCAGTCGCGTGATGAAGCTCATGTCGGTTTCGTTCGACTGGTCGACATGAGCGATCCTGATCAGCGCCAGTTCGGGATCGACCCGCGGGGAGAAACCGTGCGGCTCAACCAGTTTGCGAAACAGCCCGCCAAGCGTCGTGGGGCCATGACTGGCCGTGCGCCGTTCCTTGAATCCGGTTTCGTCCTTGCCGCTGAAAGGCGCGGCGGTCGCGACCAGCGTCAGGCGCAGCGGGAACAGCGTGGGTGTCAGTCGAGTGACCTTGAAATGGCCCTTTTCGACCAGCCCGGTCTCCAGATAGCCCACCCGCAAGCCGATGATTCCGCCCAGGGTCGGCAAGCCTTCAAGGCCTTCCAGGTCGAGCACCAGCGTCAGTTGATCGGACTCCATTCCGGCGGCATCGATGTGTTCCCAACTGATCAGGCGCTGGTTCAGCAGGTCCTTGTTAGCGCCGTAGATTTCGATCGCCGGGGTAAATCCCTGTGCCATGCAGCCTCCTTAATCCCAGGCCAGAACCGGTTTGATCGCGGCCGGTTTCGAGTCGAGCTCCGGCAACGTCACCCAGACACCTGCCGGCAGGATCGGGCCATGCTCGGCCAGGGTCGGGTTGAGTGCCCACAGGGCTTCTTCGGCGCTGTCATCGCTGCGACCGGTTTCGCGGTAGAGCAAAAGATTCACCGAATCGCCAGCCACGCTTCGTACCTTACGCATTGTTGAACTCCGCCAATCCGATGACCCACTTGATCACCATCGCGGTGCCGTCATCGATGACCTCGCTCTGGTTTTCGTCGATGCTGTTGATCCGCCACAAACCCCAGTTGCGACCAATGCCGTCAATCAACGGCAGCGGTACTCTCAACGCTTGCAGCGCACGCAGCTCATCGAGCCGCTCCATCGCCACGGCGTACATCGAGGTGCCGCCGATGGTCAGGGATTCGGGCTTCTGGCCTGTCTGGTGGGACCTGGGTTTGCTGTTGAGGATCTGCAGATCAGTCCAGCCACCCTCGGATTTGCGCGACAGCGTGCTGTACGCAAA
The DNA here is from genome assembly GCF_059421845.1 of Pseudomonas sp. GW821-FHT02C04. Lineage (NCBI taxonomy): Bacteria > Pseudomonadati > Pseudomonadota > Gammaproteobacteria > Pseudomonadales > Pseudomonadaceae > Pseudomonas > Pseudomonas sp. GW821-FHT02C04. The sequence continues at coordinate 548,424 of NZ_JBWKVT010000003.1, forward strand.
GTCCCGGGACAGTCCGAAGATGAAACTGCCCAGTGCCATTTGTTGTTTCATTGGGCGACTCCATCGGTCAGGGCTGCGTCGCGGCGTATGGAGAGGGCATTGCCGGCCACACCCGGGACAAATTGGGACGTGAAGTGCGACTCAAGCACCTGCGAAAGCATCGTGCCGAGCTTCTCGGAGTTGAGCATTTCGCTGCCGCTGACATGAACTGAAGGTGCGTAGGTGAATTGCGGAGGTGGCGTTGGTGTTTGCATTGGCGCCGCGGACAGGTCCTTGGCGACTTCCGCTGGCGGGGCGAGCTTGTCCTCAGGCGGCGTCGCCTGATGCTCCCCTACATAGGACCCGATTATTCCACCCAGCGTGCCACCAATGAAGGTTCCGATGCCGGGCGCAATGAACGTACCGATCGTAGCGCCAATCGCCGTTCCGGCCAGTTCACCGGCCGCTCCCTTTACCGCTTTGTCATCACCTTCGCGCCAGCCTTTCAACCCTTTATAGGCAGCGTGAGCAATGGCCAGAGGTGCACCAACCTTGATGGCAGGCAATGCCTTGACAACCGACGGCATGAGCTTGCCCCCCAAACCCTCTGCCAATGACATGACTTTCGCGCCAGCCCCGCTCAGCCGACTCGGCATGGCGCTTTTGACAACATCGCCAACCATTCTGAATCGGGTGAGCGCATCGTCGAACATGGGTGCGACTCTGGCCGTCACACCACTCAAGCGACTGCTCCTGCGGGTTATGGAAGCAGAGCCGGCCGACCGTGCAGCAGAAGGGGTGCGTCGGCGTGATCCACGCCCCTTCTTCCTGCTTTTGCGACCGTCGCCATCGTTGTCATCACCGCCTATCACATTGGCAATATCCGGCGGCAGTCGCGCCGATGCCAGGCGCAATAGTTTCGTGGAAACCACGTCGAGCACCGAGGCCACGCCGGACTTCAACGCCCCCCCCACAAACGGCAGGGCTGCCACGCCGAGCAGAACCAGCCCTGCCGTGAGGGCCGGGAACGTTTCTGCCGCTGCGCTCACACCGTTGACCAGTGCGGTGAGCACTACGGCGGCACCGTCAGCCAAGGGCGCAAGCGCCGTGCCGAATGCAGTGGTCAACCGGGTCAGACTTGCGTCCAGCGCATTCCAGCGACCCTGCGAAGTATTGCCGAATGCCTCTGCGGACTTCGCCGCAGCACCTTCGCCCGCGCCAAGCTCCGTTGTTGCGTACTTGTGCTTGTCGGCTACCAGCGAGAAGGCGTTTTTTACATCGTCCGGCTTCTTCAGCAGTTCGAGAACTCGGGTGTCGTTTTCGCCGAACAGCGTCTTCGTCAGTGCTGCCCGCTCTTGCACAGGCTGCTCGTTAAGTGCAGCAAGAACCGAGTTGATGACAGCAGGCGCATCCTTCCTCATACCCTCAGACAGCGATTGAGGATCAAGCCCTAACTGAGTCAAGGCTGTTCGCTGCTCAGTCGATACCGCCCCGCCTTTGGCCAGCATCGAGGTGATGCCCTTAAGCGCGGCGCTGGCGCCCTCCTTGTCCGCACCACTATTGAGTAGAGCCGCCGCCAATGCGGCGACCTGTTCGGGCGTCAATCCGGCGACAATCGCACTCTCGCCGGAACGTTGCACCACCGAACCGATGTCGGCGGCCTTGGCATCCAGACCGCTATTGCCGAGGTAGGTCGTTGCATCCGCAAGATCCTGGCTTTGATACTGATCCAGCTTCAGCGAGGAACGCCACGCGGCGAGCATTTCGCCAGCCGTCTTGACGTCCATCCTGAATGCCGATGCGTTGATTGCGGCATCATGGGAGAACCACTTCAGTTCGTTCGCCCGCTGGTCACCTTTGGCACCATCGGCAATGCCGGATCTGGCTCCGGCAAGCTGCACTTGCAACATATCCGCGTTGGTCGCACCACTGGCGGATATCTGTTTCTCGCTGGCGAGTTCCAGAGTGCTCTGCGAGTGCGCTTGAAGCTGATCACTGCTCAGCTTGAGCAACTGATTGAGTTCGACAAGCGCCGTCTCGTTGGCCATGGCTGGTTGCATGAGCTTAGGAGGTGGACGCTGCTCGATCTCGGCCTTGAGTTTTGACTTTGGTTCGGCGCTTGCAGCCGGGGATGCAGCACTCACCTTGAACAGCGATTGCTGATTGGCCAACAGCTCTCGAAGCTTGATCTGTTCCTGGGTCAGTAAACGAATATCCGCACTGGCCATAGCCAGTGCCAGACTCAAATCCACCAGCGGTGTGCCGAGGCTGTCGGGCGCTATCGATCCGCCCGCCAGTCTGGCGTTGCCGAACGCCATGCTTCCAGTCTCGCTGGCGAGCATCGGCGCATACTTCGTATCTGCCATGCCGCTCTACTCCTGTTTCACGCCAAGGCGAGTGATCGCTATGTCGTAGCGGCGCAACGCCTTTTCGGCGTCCCACTCCAGAATTTCCGCCTCACTTACCGGGTAAATGAGCGGCACGATATCGAGGATTACTTCGATGTCGCGCTCTGAAAGAAGGCCGCCGGCTGGTTTAAAAAATCGTCGATGCGCACCTGCAATTGTGTCCAGTCCGGGACGGTCATCAGGGCCAGATCGGGGATCATCAGGCCGGTGCAGTGGGCGGTGATGAACTCGGCGCGATCCTTGGCCGTTTTCAGTTTCTTCATCACTTTGGTGGCACGCAGCGCCGGCATTTCCAGGCTCAGCGAGGTCACGGTGCGGCCGGTGACGGCGAGCGGTTGCAGCAGTTGCACCTGGTCGGGGTCGTCGGACTTTTCCGCGTCTTCGACCTGATCGAGAAAGTACGACGCCGGACGGGTCGACATCTCGTGCACGTACTGCGCGATGCTCACGTAGTCCGGACGCTTGAGCTGGTCGAGCTCCTTGACCGACATCCCGGTGGCCAGCAGAGCCAGTTCGAAGAACTGATCGTCTTCATCGTCGCCTGCGCGTTCCAGCGCTTCTTTCTGGGCGGCGTAGAACAGGGGCTTGAGCTGGATCGATTCGATCTGCGAGCCGTCGTCACCAGTGATCGGCGACAGCAGGTCATGCTTGGGTGGCATCCACGACATGAAATGAATTCCTTGGGTGTTCTTGAAGATCCCTGTGGGCATGAACGCCCACAGGGTGTGTGCTTGATGCGCCAAAAAGGCTTACGGCATCAGCACCGCACGACGGGCATCACCAAGGATGTCGACGCCGTTGAGCACAAATTTCTGGGTGCGCACGTCGATGTCGATCACCGGGATGCCGTTTTCCAGACGGTTGTAGGTGCGGCAGGAGAGTTCCAGCGTGGTGATGGCTTTACTGCCCATTTTCAAGGCATCTTCAGCCAGAGATTTCAGCTTGCCGCCGACGGTGTGATAGGTGAACCAGGTGTTGCCGTCCTGATCCTGACCGGCTTCACGCACGTTCAGCAGAATGTCGTCGCCCAGCTTCACGCCCATCGCCAGCAGCACTTCAGCGCCGGTGCCTTGCAGCTTGAGCGTGGCATTCAGCGGCTTGGCGCTCTTGGCCATTTCCTCGACGATGAAGCGCCCGCCCGTCATGCCTTCCATCTCGAAATCGATCTTCGGCGGGGTGAACTCTTCCACGGTCGCCGACAACGGCAGGCCTTGCAGGGTGGCCGCGATGGCCTGTCTTACGCGGTTGGTAAACATTAGAGAACGTCCTCCAGGAACTGCTCGATGATTTCATCGCGGGCGTTGAGTTGATAAACCATGTGTTCGTTCGGCGCGTAGCGGCCGTAGTCGATGACCACGTACCAGGTGCCGTTCTTGTACTTCTCGACGCTGTTGAGTTCCGGGTGCAGGTAGACGCTGCCGCCAGGAATGGTTTCGTCGGCGACCAGGGTTTGCAGCCAGTCGTTGATGCGTTTGACTTCCTGATCCATGAACGACTTGGTCAGGTTCTTGGCCATGGCTTTCTGGCCGGCCTTCACCAGCTTGCGGCTGATGGCGTCTTCCAGACCGACGTAGCTGATGAACTTGCCGGTGATCGAACGGTTGCCCAGCAGCGAGAAGCCACCCAGCACGGTGCGGGCGTAGTAGCTGACGCCGTAGCGGTTGAGCAGATCGCCTTCGGTGGAGGTGTCGAGGATGTTGTACTCAACGACGCGGGACACGTCTTCGGCGTAGGTCACCTGGTTGCCCGGGCTTTCCCATTGCTTGACCTTGGCCAGCGCGGCAATCGCCAGGCTCGACGGCGCGAGGAAGACGTTTTTCTTCGCCGCTTTCGAGTACACGGCGGGCATGTTGTGCACCACCAGGCAACGGTCGAAACCGAGGTCGGCGCCGCCCAGATCCTTGCTGTACAACACTTGGTCAGCGACCGAAGCATCCTTGCCGTCCAGTACCACACGGGCCTTGATGCGCTTGCCGAACGAGGCGAACTCGCTGGCCACCGCCTTGGTGCCGGTGAAGCCCGGCGCGCCGATGATGGTCAGGTCTTCCGGGACGCTGCCCAGAGCCGCCAGACCAAGCTTGCGGCCGGTCGCCGGCTCAACGCCGCCGATCACCGCGTTGACGGTATCGGCCGGGGTTGCGCCCGCTTCGACGATCACCACGTACACCGGCACCTTGACCACTTTGAGGATCTGGTAAACGGCGTGGTACAGGGTGCCCTCTTCCGAGCCGGTCGGATCAAGCAGTGCGTGGGTGGTGAAGCTGTTGATGCGAAACGGTGCGTTGCGCGGAATCAGCGGATCGGCTTTCGGCGCGGTGCCGACCAGACCGATGACGTTGTCGCCCAGGCCACCCATGGCCTCGGGGGATTCGGTGGCATTGACGGTAATGCCGTTGTGCTCGAAGTTCAGAACCTCAGCCATATTCAGTCAGCCTTCTTGGCAGCGGCCTTCACGGCCTTGGTGGTAGGTGTTTTCAGTTCCAGTCGACCGGCGCTGTGCAGGGCACTGGCCTCGACGTCGAGCAGATCGAGTTCCTGGCCGACGCTCGACCAGTGCCCACCGCCGGTGGGGAATGGAACGAGCACGGTGTAGGTTTGGCGGGTTGCCATTTTTCGTTTCTCCATAAACGGGAAAGCCCCTCGTGGGGAGGGGCTTGGCGGGTGTTGAGTGTTTTGTGGGGGGAAAGAAAACGCCCCGAGATAAGGGGCGTTTATTGTTTCAATTGTTCCAACCAGAGAGGCGCTTCAGGCCTGCTCCCCATAGAGGGAAACTCTGGGGCTTCTGGCCATTTACGAAGCTCGCGACGATAAGCTTGAAGCCCTGAGAACTGTTCATCAGTAAGTGTGGTTTGCAAATTGTCATCGAGCTCGTCTCGATGTCGAGCAACAAGATTGTCTGTAGTCCGCAGAACACTATCCCGCCAAAAACGTTCAAGTTCGGCAGCCCGCAACGCCACATCTGACTGATCAGGTTCTGCTTTATCTGCAACGGCAACACGGCCATCCACGACGATCAAAATCTGCTCGTGGGAACGATTCATCGCAGTGCGATACTCGTTCTGACTCACGTCAATCAAGTCAGGGGGAAGTTGCTCATACTGAATGTCCGCTGGATAAAAGCATCCGGTACTCGAACTGTATTTCATGGTTTTCCTCCTAATAACCTACTGCTTGCCAACGGATCGCAACATCAGTACTCCAACTACAAGCAGATTGAAATCCAATACGAGTTTCTTGTGTGGTAACGACTGAAACTGCAGAGCTACCTGCTCCGCAGTGCGTAGCCACCACTGAGAACAACCCATTGGGAAATGCAATAGGGAACGAAGTCGGCAGTAATCGGGTGATTGTCGAATTGAAATTACAGTGCGCTGGCGCACCACCAGTGGAACCAAGCCCCCATTGACGAATCAAGCCGTTAGGCAATTTTTCATACCCGCTCAAAGTCAGCGACGTGGTAAACAGTGGAGAGTACTTCAGGGCAGCATCCCCCGAGTCCAGACTCCATCCACGACCAAGTAACAGGCGCCGAAAAACCGCAAAGCTGCCAGGTTGAAGTTCAATGCCAGACACGTTGGTTGTGCTTACAGCTCCAAATGTTTCCCCTGACCGAGTTTTGACTGTCAGTCCCCCGGTGGTTGTCAGATGAACCAGACTACCTGGCGGAGCGCTGTTCCAATCAGGAAGCGTTGCCGTCAAACCGGGCGCAGTAAAGATAGAGAGTTTCCCGACGTCGGCAACGGTCAACTGGGTGTCGGTGTCATAGTTCGTCTGACCGGCATAACTGCCGAGCGCGCTCCGCACAAACCTGGTCGTTGCCAGAGTGTCGTCATTACTCAGGACGTTAGCCGTTGGTGCTGTCGGGGTGCCAGAAAACGCAGGTGAACTGAGCGGGGCAAAACCAAAGGTGATGTTCTGAAACACCAAAGCGGTAGTGCCGAGCATTACTGGACCATCGGTAACCAGCTGCCAGATCGTGTCAGCCTGAGTTGTGCCTTGCTCAACGGGGACGTTAAGACCAGAAGTCACTTTCAAGTTTGAGTCAGCATCTTTTGCGCGAACCCAAACATCGTTCGCAACAACGTACAACCCATTGTCTTTCGATAACGTCTGGTTCTTCACCAGCACCCGGTCACCTGCAACGACCGCAACACCATCAATGGTTTGTGCCGCCTTCAATGCAATATTGCCGGTAGTTGCCACTCGTACAGACTGCTTGGCATCCAGCTTCGCAAGCTCATCCGCCACATAGCCCGCTACCCACGCACGAGTAGCCTTGACCACGGTGTCGTCGATCAGCAACGTCACCAGCGAAGCATTGCTGGTCTCGAAAATCGAGCGGATGTAGAACTCTTTGCCCGAGCCGGAGGTGGCCAAAACCGGCTTGAACGACTCCGGGTATTTGACGATGGCGTAGAGAATACCGGTGTCGGTCCACAGCCCGGCTTCACGCACGTACCAGCCGCCGACATCCGGCGGAATGGTGACTTCGGCGAGCAGCCAGCTCGGATTTTTCTCGTCCTGGAACAGCGCATTGAGCGGTCCGCGCCAGACTTCGCGTTTGAGCGCGGTGGCGGTCGCGGCCGGGTTGTAGACCGCGCCACCGCCATCACCGACGGAAATCTGCGTCAGCTTGATCGGCACGCCCGCTGCCTTGCAGGCGGTTTCGTAGGCAATCCCTGCGTTGGTTAGCAGGGTGTAATAGTCAGCCATTCAGGCCCCCTGAGGATAAATAGTGGATGTTTCGACGGTGTACAGACCAGCGGCCTTGAAGGACTCGCCGGATGTCTCGAGTCCTTCGAGGAACACCGGGTAGACCGTGGTCAGTTCGCCGCAGAACGTCGCGGCACCGATCACATGAGAGCCGAAGGCGCTGAGGCCGACCGACACCGACAGCACGTCCCGCTCGCTCTTGGCATCGGCCAGGCGTCGGTCGAGACGGGCGTCGATTTCTTCGCTGTAAGGTTGTTCGCTGAAAGCCCGCACGGAGAAGCTGTAAGGCGCGCCCGGCGGAGTCAGTTCGTACCAGGCGCGGATTTCGGGTCTGAGTTGCAAACCCTTGGCCGCGTTCTCCAGCGCCTTGCGCGTGCCGGCCTGGCGCGCGGTGGGCCAGGCCAGTTCGACGGTCAGGCGCTTTTCCGCTTCCGGTGCGTCGGTGCTCCATTCGGCCACCCCGCGATCCGCCGCGAGATACGGCAGGAACGCGACGGGCGTCAAACTCGGGTTCATCAGTTCGGGAAACGGTGGCGCGATGCGGTCAAGCAAGGTGCTGAAGCCGATATCGAGGGCCCGCTCCAGCGCCGAGCTGTTGGCCGGCAGCAGAGTCGGACGCGGTGTCTGGTCCGTCATAGCGTCTGCACCTCGACCTCGACCGCCGTGCAGTACGGCGCTTGAAACGCGTTGCACACGATCGGCGTCAGCGGTTCAAGAATCTGCAATTGCACGGCGCCGGCGCTGTGCAGCGTGTAGTCGATCCAGCTCGGGTCGACCCGCCCTTCCAGGCGATGGCAACTGTCGGCGTAGGCCTGCAAATGCTGTTGCGCGGCGACTTTGGTCAGGCCCGAATCCGGGCCGGAATTGATCTTCGCCACGACGCGGATCTTGTAGCGCTGAATGTCGGCGCCCTTGACCGTAACCTTGTCGGTTTCCGGGCAGACATCGGGCCGGGCGAAGTGTTGGCGCACGCCGTCGAGCAATGTTGCGGACGGCGTGCCGTCGGCGTCCCGCGAGAGCACAGTCACCTGCACTTCACCGGGGGCCGTGCGTCGACCGTTGCCATCCTTGACCTGTGCGGCCAGGCCGTCCGGGGCGAAGGTGTAGGTGACGTCGACGACGCCGGCATCGGTGGATTCGACTTTCACCGCCGGCCGTTCACCGAGGGTGAAAACTTCGCGGCGGTACTGCATCCGCGAACCCGCCGCCGGGGCATGGGGCGCCAGGTAATAGCGCAACCGGGCGTCATCGTCGCTTTCGTAAATCGCTGGCACCGGCGGGAATGCCGCCGGGTCGCCCGGGTCGAGCAACTGTCGCTCCAGACCCATGTCCGCCAGCCGTGCATCGAGGTTGCTGCCGGTCGCCCACCACGCCAGCATCTGCTTGATGCGGGCGTTGTATTTGCGTTCGTGGGTTTGCAGGCGAACGCAGAAAGCCTCCAGGGCCAGGGTCAGCAGTTCGCTTTCGTTTTCCAGGCTGGTCTTGAGTTTTGCCGCGCTGTCCGGCGAGCGGGTGCCGACGTACTCGAGGACGAAGGCCTTGAACTCGGCGAGCAGATCCTCAAAGGCCTCGACCTTGATCAGTGAGGGTTCGGCCAGTTGGTTCTGACCAGGGATCAACATGCTCATGTCACGACCTCGAAAGTCTGTTGGCGGTTTTTCCAGGTGCCGGCAAATCGCAGCAGCAACCCCGCGCCCTGACGGCTGGCGACGATCACTTGCGGCTGAAAATCGCCGATGCCGTTCTGTGCGTTGTAGAACGCCTGCGCGGCGTGGCTTTGCGCCAGAAGCAGAACGTCATCGCCGAGGTTCTGCCCCAGCAACGTGGGGATCAGCGACCCGTACAAGGGCCGTTTCTGCCGTGTGCCCAAAGGCGTGGTCAGGGCCCGGGTCGCGCGCTGCACGAATTGCAGCCAGTCGTCGACCGTGGCCCCGGTGTTTCTATCGATTCCGATCATGGGAGGCTCTTGATTCAGGGGCTGATGACGCGACCCTGGTGATCCACCAGCGGGCCGCTGAAGTGCACGCCCGAGGCGTCGATCGTCAGGCCGACAGCGCCCAGTTGCAGGTTGATCGCTTGCGGCGTCATCGCCAGCCGCGCGGGGCCGATGCTCAGCTCAAGGGATTCGCGAGAACCGCTGAAAGCCGCAGGACCGTTTTGCCAGTGAAGGGTGTGAGAGGCATCGTCGTAGCCGCTTTCGCTGCCATCGACATGCACCCGTCGCGTCAGCGTGGGGACGGTGGCAGCGGGTGGAAACCGATCACTGTTCAAGCCGAACAACGCCACGCTTTGCGCACCGCTTTCGCCGCTGCCGTAGTTGAACAGCAGGCACTGTTCGCCCACGCTTGGAATCCGCGACTCGCTTTGCGCACCGGCACTCGGGTTGAAGAACTTGATGGCCGGGGTGAGCAATCCTCCATGGCTGACCTTGCAGGTATTGCTCGCTGCATCGACTTCCTGACAGATACCGATGCGGCAATAACTCTCGGCGCGTCGGTGCAGGTCTTCGATCTCCGCTTCCATCTCGGCCAGACGCTCGATGATCGGGCCCAGTTGCATACGCAGTAATGCGTCGAACATCGATCAGGCCTCCAGCGAGGTGTATTGGTCGGGGTCGTCGATGTCGTTGACTTCCCAGGTGCGGGCGAATTTCGGTGTGCCGAGCGGGTCATCGAGCAAGGTCGGGCCCAGGTAGAGCGTCTGGTTGAACGACAGCGTCCAGGCTTTGCTCTGTTGATCGGCACGGGTGAGCAAGGACGGCAATCCATCGATGTTCATCGGCAGATCACATTGATCGCCGGGCAGGCCCCAGCGGTTGTCGGTGATCAGGTTTTTCAGTGCGGCGATCAGATCGCAGGCAGCAAACGCCGTGGCGGAAACTGCCGGAATGACCTGCAGCGACAGCGTCAGCACATGGGCAATCCGCCCGTTGGCTGCGCGTTCTCCCGATGCATTTCGTTCGATGTCGATCAACACCCAGGCCTTGTCGCCGGGTGCCGTGAAGTCATCGCGATTGCCGACTTGCACGTTCAGGTCAACGTTATTGCGCAAGGCAGTCGCCATCGCCGTGAACAGCTGCGATGGCTGCCGGATCGGTGCGGGCATGCATGACCTCCTTTTCAAATGTCCACGCGCAGTCCCGCCGCACGGCGTGCAGCGAGACAAGAAAGTGAAGGGGTTACTGCGGGTCGCGCGGAGGTACTTCGCAGACGCCGATGCGTTTGGCGGCCCAGCGTTCGTAGAGACCGATGGCGACGTCGGCACCGGCCATTGCGGTCAGGCAGCCGAAGGCGCCGGCGGCCCAGATCGACATGCCGGCGGCGTACAGCAGCATGATCGCCGAGACGCCGCAGATCATGCAGGCGCCGGAGCGCAGGGCCAGCCGTCGCAGCAGTGGCCAGCCGCGGGCGCCGTCTTTGTCGGCGCGCCACATTTCGCCGGAGACCCCGCCCGCCACGGCAAGCAGGATGACCAGCCAGATCGGCATGTCCGCCAACGCTTGTTGCTCGTTTGTCATGTCACGCCTCCTGGTGTGATGGATGAGTGGTGTGTGTTGGGTTCAATCGGTTTCTCTCGAGGCAGGCATTCCAAAAAGCCCGGCGCGGTGGCCGGGCTTTTCAGCAATGCGTTCTCGATAACTGAGCTGACAGAGCGCTTGGGACAGTCGCACCCGGCCAGTTAACATCGCAAGGCTGTCAGTAAGGAGCTACTGGCCAGACAATATTTGCCGGATAACCCGGCTGCTTATCGATGTCGCTGACGGCAATCGAGTACTGCTTGTGCGCCAGCAACTGAGCCTCGTCCGCGGCCGAAGCGACGCCGAGGTCCACTTTGAACTGCAGAGAATTCATTAGCAGCCAGTTGGCGGCGAAATTCAGCAGTTGCCATTTCTGTTGCTCGGCTTCGTTGCGCAGGTCTTCGTCGGAAGGTGGGGTAAATGTCCAGACCTCATTAAAGGTCGCCGACCAACCCACACGAATTTCGCTATTACCGGTGACATCAACCCAAAAGGACGTCGGCGAAGCTGGCGCTTCCGGGATGACCTCACTTTCTCTCAGTTGGGTGACTTTGCTGTATTCAACCAGTGCATAGAGATTCATGGTTTAACTCCTTGGTTTTTTGTTGATCCAGATGAATGCCGTGATGAAACCTGGCAGGCATTCCAAAAAGCCCGGCACTTAGGCCGGGCTCTTCAGTTGCGCACGCGCTGAGGCGAGTGACTCAGAAAGGAGCAACCGGCCAGTGGAGCGCCGTCGGATAACCGGCTTGATTGTTAATCTCGGTCAGGTCGACGATGTACTGTTTGTAGGCTTGCCACTGCGTCACCTCTGCCGGGGTTGCGGCACCCAGCTCTACCCGGTATTGCAGCGGGTTATACGTCAGCCATTCGGCTGCGGTAATAAAACGCTGCTTTTTGCGTGCAGCGGCAATGGCCAGGTAGTCTCCGTAAACAGGTTCAAAAAAGCCCGGGGCCGAGCCGGAGTACCTGTATATCAAACCAACTTGAACCTCTGGATTTGCGGTGACATCCATCCAGTAGTCCATCGCTCCTCCCTGTGTAGGAAATGGCGGTTGACTTTCAGCCTCCACGATTTGGTTGACCACATAAAAGCTGTACCCAGCCATCAACTCCATAAATGCATAACGATTCATTCCAATTTCCCTTTGTCTGTTTAACCAGGCCCTGCTCCGCACAATATTCATTGCAGGTAATCTGCTCAGAGGAGCATTCCAAAAAGCCCGGCAACGCGCCGGGCTTTTCAGTAATGCACTCCTTTGCCTTCCTTCAATCCTGTGTACGTGAAGGAAGCTGACTTTTCGGCGCTACTGGCGCGGTACGAGTCCGTTCAAATTGTTTTTCCGACCGCGGTCCCTGCCCGCCGGATAACTGCTTCTGGTGCTTTACGCTGCACACCCGGGTCAGTTGCCAACCCTCTGAACCGTTGAGGCCGGTTCATCGCTGCCTGTTCTTGTGGAACTAAAGAGCTGTTGTTGCCAGCCGCTTTGTCGAGCGGCTTGGTGGCAAGAATATGCATGTATGCATATCCAGTCAATGCGTAAATGCATTTATTTATGCATGAGATTTGCGCAGGTGCATGAAAGCCCCGCCGATCAAGGGTTGGCCGCTTTTCTACAGGCGAAAAAAAACCCGCCGTGGGCGGGTTTTATGTGAGAGGGGTCGTTATCGGGCGTACATGCCCCACCAGAAGACGTGACCGAGGATGACAATCTGCTCCTCCTGGATCTCCTGGAAGCTGTAGTCCTCATCCGGATGCTCATCGCGATTGAAGCTGCGCAGGCGGATACCAGTAGGCAGGCGATAGAGCTGCTTCACTCGCAATTGGCCGTTGTGATTGATCGCATAAAGGTCGCCATCGACGATGTCGCCGATCCCGCACTTGCCCGCGTTGACACCGACAGTGGCGCCGTCACGCAGCACCGGCAACATGCTGTTGCCCCGTACGGTCACGCATTTGGCCTGGTCGAACTGCACACCATTATGGCGCAGGCTGCGCTTGCCGAAGCGCAGGCTAGAGCGTTCGCTCTCTTCGATGACGAATCTTCCTGATCCAGCAGCCAATTCAACCTCGCGAAGGAAGGGCACCGACACCTCGTCGTCATCGACGGGCGTGTCATCGTCCCACAGGCTTATGTCCTTGAGTTCGGAATGCAACTCCTCGCGCCCGCCGCCGGCGACCGGCGCAACATCTGCGCGCCCGCGCAACTGATCGGTGCTCACGGCGAAGTACTCGGCAATCTTCGAGATGTGTTTATCCGAAGGATCGACGATCTTCCCGCTGAGAATCCGCGAGAGAGTGGATTGAGGCACGCCGGTGCGACGGTGGAGCTCCGTGGGGGAGATCCCGTGCTGATCGAGCAGTGCTCTTAAGACGGAGGATACGTTGCGTTTTTGCATAACGCGCATAGTGCTTGAAGTTTTTCGGGAAGACAAATGCTGATTTGCATAAATCGTGCATTTGACGTGTTCGAATTCAAACCTTGTTTCATTTCAAATCAATCGATTTCTGTAGAAGCGCAATCAATCGGACTAGCCTGATCAGCACGAAATCAACCTGGAAAGGATCTTCAAAGTGAATGATGCCGACCCCGCAAGGCGATTCATGTCACCAGCGGAACAGATTATTTCCTCCCAAGCGATTGTTTTTGCTCGCTCAAACAAAAAGGCCATCGCGAAGCGCCTCACAGACAAAACCGTCTTTCTCCCGGAGGAAGCGCCGGTATCCGTATTCATGGCAGGTTCACCGGGTGCAGGAAAAACAGAAGCGTCAATCGCTCTGATCAACCTTTTCGCGGATACGAAAATCCTGAGAATCGACCCCGACGAGCTGAGAAGCGAATTCTCTGAATACTCAGGAGGGAACTCGTGGCTTTTCCAAGGAGGCGTTTCGATTTTGGTTGAAAAAATCCTCGACTTCGCCATCGATCAAAGACAGTCATTTCTGTTGGATGGAACCCTTTCAAACATCGATGTGGCCAGAAAAAATGTTGAACGATCCTTGAAGAAAGGTCGGTTTGTGCAAATTTTGTATGTCTATCAAAATCCATTTCTGGCTTGGGATTTTGTGAAAGCCCGAGAGGAAGCTGAGGGCAGGAGGATCCGAAAAGAGCATTTCATCGATCAGTATTTTGCAGCACGTGACGTAGTGAACTCGCTTAAGTTAGAGTTCAGTGGCGATATCCATGTCGATCTGTTGCTCAAGCACATCGATAACTCGGGGCGGCTTTACAAAGCTGGTGTCGACAAAATTGACTACCATATACCTGAGAAATACACACGAGCCGATCTTCAAGCCAGGCTCGGGACACCCTAAGGAGCGCATTCATGATTTCTATTAAGCTTGGCGCTAGAAAAGGTGCCAAAAACCCCTTTGCCGACTTTATTCGTAACGCGAAGGCCGAACAAAAGAAGCGTGTCTATGGTGAGGTTTTGACTGAGGCGACCAAGCAACAGAATCTCGTCATGATGCAGGCCGAAGTGAAACGAGCCTGATAGCCTACATTTTTCCCAGAAAGCCCGGCCAAGTGCCGGGTTTTGTCATTTTCTGACCGCAATCGGACACACCGCACTATCCAACCCTGCTCAGGGCAGCGCCTGCAAGACCGCCCATGGTAACCTTGCGCCCATCGCGGAAAAGCCCGGCGACTGCCCCGCTTTTGCCCCACACCTTCCAACGAGTTACCTGACAATCCGATGAATAAAGCCGTCTCCGACCTGTCCTCCCACACCCCGATTGTGCTGGGGTATGTGACAGTTTTGGCGCTAGATGCCTGTATTTGCTGGCTTTAACGCCCATTCCAGACTGCTTGCATAAATGCATAGTGGGCATTGAATGGCATGGTTTGGCGTATGGTTTGCCCCATTTTTGCCCCATGCCCCCCCGTCAATGCCGCTGACCGCCCCGTGAATTTATGGTTACTGACAATGGCCAACCTACGGCTTGGCATCGAGTAGGGCGCGCTCCCTTCCATAGCACTTAGCGTAAGCGTCTCTTTGCAGTTCGGCGAATCAAGCTTGCTCTTTGATTCTTCACCGGGCGGCTGGCTGATATGGATCACAACCTATGTGAGCCATTGGGGAGTCAATTACGCGTGTGAACAGGCTTTCTCTGGACGAGACTACGGGCGAGAATATCTCCTCACCCAAGGATCTGGACGACGCAATGGACGATAAAAGCAGATTCGCCCTATACGAGAAGCTCTACTTCCACGAGCTTGACCGTAAAGACAAACTACTGGCTCGACTTAATTTGCCGCTTGCGATGATTGCTGGGCTGCTAAGTTTTTTCGGCTACCTACTGAACAAGGCACCTTCAGCGAACGACGGCTGGCCCGGAGTTTTTTTCTGGGTACTCTATGACTACGCATTCATCTTTTTTCTGCTGGCCTTATGGCATTTCAGGAAAGCCTGGATACGCGGTGAATACGACTACGTATTACCTGTACTGAAACGGCTCGAAGAGCATCTTCAAAATGATCTGAAGCCTCACTTCGGAAGCGACAATGATGGTTTGAATAACTACTTCGAGAAGGTGATCTACGATTACTACATCACCGGAGCCACTATCAATGCCACGAATAATGACGAACGCACGAGGGAAATAGATCAGCTTTCAAAAAACGTAGCACTCTGCGCGGTCGTTGCTATTCTTTCATTCATCCCATTCTTCATCGCTACCCATACGTAGGTGATATATGACAGAGCCACCGAAACCACCGCCGCCACCGCCGCCACCGATGCGAAATATCAAGCACGATGTACCTAGACCGAGTGATCGGCCACCGCCGGCGCCACCTCGTACTCCTCCCCGCGAGCGATAACAAAAGCCCGCTTGATGCGGGCTTT
This sequence comes from Pseudomonas sp. GW821-FHT02C04, assembly GCF_059421845.1. NCBI lineage: Bacteria > Pseudomonadati > Pseudomonadota > Gammaproteobacteria > Pseudomonadales > Pseudomonadaceae > Pseudomonas > Pseudomonas sp. GW821-FHT02C04. The sequence goes on from NZ_JBWKVT010000003.1 coordinate 563,889, forward strand.
ACGCGCGAAGCAGGACGCTCAAGCAGCCGGATTACCAGTAGCTTCTTTATGCAATATCAGGCCCCACACTTGTCCAGGTGTCGGGGCCTTTTTATTACTTGAGTAACCCAACCGGGCGATTCGTCGGCAAGGTTGGAATGAGTCAACTGGAAGCTTGAAAAATGGATCCAAAGTCATCATTTTAACTTGGCCCCACTTCGAGGGCGCAACGATAGCGGTGTCGATATGCCACAGTTAACGAAAGCTGACCTTTTCTACAAGTACAGTTGGACTGTTACCGCGGGCGACAACCCCAAAAAAATCTCAGATGATGCAAACCATCTGAGCAGAAATGAGGGGTATGAGATGCTGCTTTATCTCAACTCTCTCACTGGCGAGAACAATGTCGATCTATCGAAAAAAACAAGGCTTACGGTTGAGTGGATGCTAAAAGAGCACTACCAATCCACAGCCCCCAGTCGCGAAACCGTCACCGGATGGGTAGCCAAAAATTATCCTACGCTAAGCGTTCATTACCCACGCTAGACGCTTCTTCTGTTGAAGGATGAGGGGACGTAAAGTCGCGCAGAGAATTGCATCCCCTCAGCTTAGTGCACAAAAAACAGGGATTCGAAGCCGAGCGACCAATATCACAGACCGCTACAGGCCGTGATTATGGGGAGAGTTCGTCAGATTGATGGGTCAGAAACGGCCCTCAATGGTCTACGTTCTGCCCTAAATTTGCCCTAAAACTCAACCATCCATCTCAGCTGCTCATCAGCGAATAGGAGACACTACACCGATGGTTTCTTCAAAGGATCGAAGTTGATGATGACCTGTACGCCTCCAAGCCCGTCGACCACTACTCGCTTCCCAGGGCTGTAGGTGAACGAAAATGGCTTGATAACTGTTCCAATTCCAATCACCTCCACATCTTCGCTCACCGACAGGGAGGTCTGGTGGTATGAGCCGTTCTGATCCCCAACCCTTTGTGTCAACTTCCTGCCCATCGTTGACTTGAGGTTCCCGGTAATCTCAACTTCAGAACCTACCTCGTGAATTTCATATGTCAGGCCTGTTTGAATGACAGCATGCTTGCAGGCAGTCCTCGCAGCGTTACATTCCACCGCGTATGACAGAGGAAAAACTTCCTCATACGGGGTAGCCCTAGGCTGGCCATTGGATGGATATTCACTCATCGGCGTCCCGGATGCTGCAGGACTGATGGCGTTCTTAGCGCCGTGAAATTCAACGGTATGCGGGGTAATTTGGACCGGCTTATGCTGGATTGCGGAACAAGCACTCAGCAAAACAGGGACAAGCAAAAGAACAGCTTTATTCATCAAGCCTTTCCTACTTTCAGTGGTACGTATTGAATTGGGCGAACGTCTACTCAGACAGTTACGCTCGCGCCATCAAAACAATATCACCCAAAACTCAGCTTCCCAAGCTGATAACGAGGGTTCGATTCCCTTCACCCGCTCCACTATTTTCAAGGCCTCCAGCCTACCCCGCTTCAACTAGGTGTCTGTTAAGGTGTCTGTTAGCGCATTCGCGCGACTGACAACGAACAGAAACAGACACCTCCGCTATCTACAGGCCACGGTCTACAAATGATCGAGCACGGCCTTAAAGCTCTGACTAACCATCCCGCACCGCCCCCACTTCCAGTATCCTCACCACGAATAACAAAACGCGACCCCACACAATTCGAGCTAGCGATTCCCTAGAATCCCTCCCGAAATTGCCAGGATCGTATCGATAGAATTACTGGCCTTACGCCTCCCAGAAGGGGCAGCCATCAACGACGGAGCGGTGTCCCGTATGGGTTCAGAGATAGCGCGGGTCAAGCAACGATCCGCAAGCAGGAAGCTGGTCGAGGATTTGTACGAAGAATCGCAACGGGTGTATGTGGTGCACTATTCCTGCGAATCGTTCTATGAGAACGCCACGGGAGGGTCCACCAGAGTTACGTCGATCGCTATTCGCAACCTTCAGTCGGCACAGACCAAGTCATGGTCGATTCACAAGGCAGCCGAACTTCAAGGATGCCTTGGCGAAATCAACGAAAACTTTCCTGCCCTAGAGAAAGCAATGCTTGAGGGATACTTCGATTTCCTCCGGCAAAACAGTGGGAGCCGATTCCTTCATTGGAATATGAGAGACGAAAATTACGGATTTTTCGCCTTAGAACACAGGTATCGGACGCTCGGTGGAACGCCCTTCGAACTTCAGGATGACCGGAAAGTAGATCTCGCTCGTATTTTGGTATCGATCTACGGTCGACAGTATGCCTCTCACACCTCTGAGTCGGGACGAAAAGGCAGGATTTTCAGCATCGTCGAACTCAATCAGATTGCGGACAAAGACGGACTCACCGGCGCGCAGGAAGCTGAGGCCTTTGTGAACGGTGAGTACTTGAAACTGCACCAATCTACACTCAGAAAGCTCGACATGTTCTGCAATATTTTCGAGCGAATGCATGCGAAAAACCTCAAGACGAGCGGAAGCTGGCTTGACGTAAACGGCATTCATCCCGTGTACATACTCGAGCAGATAAAAACACACTGGATAACTACATTGATCGTAGTCTCGAGCGGGCTGATAGGTGCGGTAGTCAAGTACTGGGATGCGATCAAAGCGATTTTTGGTAGCGTCCCCGGCGCCGCATAGATTTTCACGAAACGATTGTGAGCTCCACCGCACGCCCACTCTCCAGAGTTCTTCTTAGCCCAAACGAAAAAGCCCCGTAGCTTCTCAGCTACGGGGCTTTTCGAATAATGTCGTGGATAGGGATTCGCCCCCCTCCTGTCGTGACCACAGGCCGGGGGACGCCAACAAAGATGGGGCTTTCCACTCGATCCTTTGGCCCCCTGCGCCTATTGCGGCCATAGATTTGCCCTAAACATCAGGGTGAACACTCTACTCACAGTGCCTGGATATGCCGTCGGCCGCGAGCTAACGTTTCACTACGGCCGTTTACGACAAAACGTCACTGGTGAGATTGGTATTCTGGCTAGCCTGCGATAGATTTAAAAGATCGATCCACCGACGAATGCGGTTAAGTGCGCTGACCTTTTTCGCACCCGACATTTCAGGCGCAGATCCTTATGAGATCAATACTCATCTAGTTCGAGAGGCTTTTATGACACCCGGCGAAATAGGCACTGAAGCGGGCCGAATTTTTGAATACAACCTTCCACCAAACTGGATTTTTAGATCTCAAGAAGATCAAAACGATCATGGAATAGACGGCGAGATTGAGATCAAAGATATCAATGGCGTCGCTAAGGGTAGCGAACATGTCTTTAAGGTTCAAATAAAAGGTGAGCTCACATCTTCATACATACATAGCAATCAAATCTTGTCATTTAGTTTGAAAACTGAAAAGCTTAGGTACTATTTATCTTTCAACATTCCAGTAATACTGATAGTGGTTGAAATATCGAGTGAAAAAATCTACTGGACATCTATCACAGACAGCCAAGAGCTTTTCCATAAATCAAAAAGAGCTGATACAGATTCCATCCAGATACATCTACCAGTCCAGAATACAATCAAACGACGCGATGAGGCTTCGGCACAAGCCATATTGAATGCAGTATTGGCAGCATGGGATTGGTTAGCTATAAAAGGCATGAAAAGCTCAATCAAAAGATTTGGAGAACTTGACTCCGAAAACTTAGCCAACAAGATTAGTTCTATGGGCGACGCGCTTTATAAGGCCCATCATCAACAACTAGAAAATTTCTTGATGCAGCGCAACTTCTCAAAACTATATAAGGTTTCCAGCGATTTAATTCAATCACCTATTGTACCAACTGCCGATAGATTTGTTGCTAGTCTTTTTTATCGTACTGCTCTACGAACCGCACCTCTTCGACAGTCAATGATTGATCAAATAGAAGACATGATAAACATAAGCTTCATACTTATTAGGTTAGCTCGTGAAGAGAAATCACCGACCTTGAGGTATTTAGCGATAGGACTAGCACGTTCCGCTAAGTTTAGGTATGAAATAAACAGCCTTCTTGCAAACCACAATGCTGGCAAAGCTATTGGCGATGGGCCTGAAGGATACATTTTTAGACTGGAAATATACAAGCAATATAGGTCTGTATGCCTAAGTATTAAAAAACTGATTGATTTGCTTGGTGTCGCAATCAGCAAACAGCAGTATCATATTTTTAGTGATATATATTTCGAATCTGCCGTATCTCTATCACTTTTTCGCGTGATTCAGAAAGAAAGGGGAAATGAGGAAGCTATATCTTTTTTCCAGAACTGGATTTTTGTTACCTTTCAGTTCTGCATTGTATATCTAGCGGTGATTGCCGACACAGATCGAGCCAAAAGACTTTACTCATTGGCCTTGCATGCGGAACTTTTCAGCGAAAACGAAAAAGAAAGCTTACGCGCAGGAGTTTCAGACATAAATCCTGACGTACTTGAGGCAATGAAAACTGTTGAGATCAACCACAAGCCGATAGATACAGGAAATTTTTTAGAGGCAGGCACGCTAGACCAGATTAAATACTTCAAAGATACAGCCAAAAACATGGGAATGGATCCAGATGACACTAATAATGAAATGGGACAAATAGTAGCGATGGCTTTAAAGAACTACGACCCAACAGAAATACTTTCCAATTGCGAACATTTGTTTGTTCATTATAGACCTGCGGGGATTATTGCTCAGACCTTGCAGCTACACTCTGCAGGTGGGATGCATTTACTTGTTTGCTTGAAACATCAACACGTTCAAGGAACTGGCAACTTATTGACCAACCTATATTCGCCCCCCTCGAATATCCCTATGCCTGGTTTCCGAAAGAGTCATTGCGATAGCTGCCTAGACTGTTCTCCACGCGCTAACGACTGGAAGTGGTCACTTGCTTGGCAACATGAAGAGCTACCTAAACATTTAGATTTCCTAGATAAATTCAATAAATGGTAGGATTGCTGTCGCACTGAAGTTTGTGTCTCGTCAGAGCGAATGTAAGGGAGACAGTTTCCTTTATACCCGTGCCAGGTAGAACACCGTATATTGTTTGCTCATTTGACCTGAGCGCACCTGAAAAAAAATAATTGATTGTTAGCTGCAATCAAATTTGTTGGTGTCAGCCGATGATCAGTAGTCGGACCTGAGGTGAGCCCCAAAGCGGACGCTCATTATCTACAGTGAACTTTCCACAATTGATCTAAGCGCGTCGTATAGCTTCGGCTCATCATCTCCCGCCGCATACCCCAATCTGGATTGCTCGGCACACTAGCGACCCGGATCGTCCCCCGTCCCCATCGTCCATTGATTTTGTCCAGCACTGCCATCACCCTAGCCGCCTCAGTGGGCTGAGAAGTGGCGAACAGATCGTCAGTGTACTCACCCAACTGGCACAGATTCAGTAGCATGACTTCCGCTTTGCTATAACTGAAACCAGGACGGAACACTCGATCAAGCGCGTCGACGGCCGCCGTGGTCAGCAACCGAACGTCATCCGTTGGGTATGGCAGATCCACTACGACACCATTCGCGTATTTAGCCTCATCAGGGTTGAACATTCCGGTGCGGATGCTGACCCGTACCTTCTTGCACAGCGACTTCTGAGCACGGAGTTTTTCCGATGCCCGCATCATGTAGGTTGCCACGGCTTCCTTGATCGGTGACAGCTCCTTAAGCCTTTTGCCAAACATCCGGCTGCAGCAGATCTCCTGCTTGGGCGGATCTGGCTCGTCCAGCTCCAGGCAAGGGGTGCCGGCCAGTTCTCGAGCAGTTTTCTCGATCACCACACTGAAGTTTTTCCGCAGCGTCCAGGCATCTGCCTTAGCCAGATCCATCGCCGTCTTGATACCCATCGCATCCAGGTGCAGTTTCATGCGGCGCCCTACTCCCCAGACTTCTGCCACGTCCGTATTGCGTAACACCCAGTCGCGCTTGATCGGGTCGCAGATGTTCACGACGCCACCGGTTTGCGCCTGCAGGCGTTTGGCGGTGTGGTTGGCCAGCTTTGCCAAGGTTTTGGTGTGCGCGATGCCGACACCGACCGGGATGCCCGTGCAACGTAGCACCTGGCTGCGGATCTTACGGCCGAGGCCGTCTACATCGTTGATACCGGTGAGGTCAACAAAGGCTTCGTCGATGCTGTAGACCTCTACGGCCGGCACCATCGACTCGATCAGGGTCATGACACGTTCGCTCATGTCGCCGTAAAGGGCGTAGTTCGAGGAGAACGGGACGATGCCGTGTTGCTTGAGCTTGTGCTTGATCTGGAAGTACGGCTCTCCCATTTTCACGTAGGGCTTGGCGTCGTAGCTGCGGGCGATGACGCAGCCATCGTTGTTCGACAACACCACGATGGGCACCTTGAACAGGTCCGGACGGAACACACGCTCGCAACTGGCGTAGAAGCTGTTGCAATCGATCAGACCGAATACCGGCAGCGCCTTAGACATGGCTGCGCACGCTGCTGGTGACCACACCCCAGATCGCCAGCTCGTCACCTTCAAGGACGTACCGTGGCGGATACTTGGGGTTTTCCGACATCAGGATGACTTCCCTTCCGCGAATGCACAGACGCTTGCACACGGGTTCATTGTTCAACAGCGCAATGACGATGTGCCCATGGGCTGGCTCGATTGATCGATCGACAATGGCCAGGTCCCCCTCATAGATCCCGGCGCCCTGCATACTTTCACCGGTAAGCGACACCAGGTAGACGTGCGGCGCACGAATGTTCAGCACCTCATCCAACGATATCTGCGCTTCGATGTGATCCGCTGCCGGCGAGGGAAACCCGGCCGGGACGCGGAAGAGACACAGCGGCACCTTCGAACCGCCCTCACTGATGAGGCCTAGAATTGAGTAACTCATGACGCACGACTTCCAATACTGTACGAATATACAGTTAACTTTCTGAAAGCCTTGCGGTCAATTTTTGTAGGAAATATCAGATAGGCGGGCAGGCAATGTGCGGACGACTCTCGCAGTACAGCGGCATTCATGACTTCGTTGCTGCCTTGAGCATGCCTAACGCCCTCGTCAATCACATCGGGGATCTGCCCCTCGAACGCTACAACGCGGCCCCCACCACACAGCTTGCGCTCTTTCACCAGGAGGAAGGGTTCCTGCATGCGGATATGGTGCGCTGGGGATGGCGACCGCATTGGGCGAAGGATCGGGCAGCCCCCATCAATGCCCGTGTGGAGAAGGTCGCGCACGGCCCGTTCTTTCGTACTATCTGGCCGCATCGAGCTATTGTTGCGATCAACAACTGGTTCGAATGGGTAGATGAAGGCGGACTCAAAAAGCAGCCTTACCTAATTCGCCGCCGGGATCGTTCGCTCATTCTGTGCGCTGCGATTGGACAGTATCCAAGCGCTCGGCGAGATCCCACTGAGCATGACGGCTTCGTGATCATCACCGCCGACAGTGCCGGTGGGATGGTGGATATCCACGACAGGCGGCCGGTAGCGCTTTCGCCTGAACTGGCGCGTGAATGGCTGGCCCCCGCAACACCCAAAGTACGCGCCGAAGAAATGGTGCTGCACCAGAGTGAACCGACTGACGTGTTTGAGTGGTTCAGGGTGGATCGAGCGATTGGCAACGTCCGTAACCAAGGGGCGAGTCTGATCACCCCCGCATCAGACTCAAGCTAAATACCATCGCAAGTTGGGAAACCCTCACAATCCAGAAAGCCAAGCCTGGGATATCTAAAGAACACCTAGCAAATACGCTTAGGATATTAAAAAGATATGAATTGGATATCTTTAGCTATCCTGTTCTAGCAAGTTCTATAAGTTGATATCAGCACAACCAAGTTTTCTGACTACTAACAATTATCAATAGTTAAAAACCTTTGCTACTTACAGAACGACAACCCCTTGACAACGGCGGGCCGGGGGCTGCCGGCCACCACTCCAGAAAAATCACAATTAGGATTGACACAATATTCGACTTACATATTTAATCTCCGGACAAATCGCAACCAACTTCACTCAACGCCCTCAGGACGTCGAGCGATCCAATGCATCCTGGAGGCTTATATGACACTTCAACTTATTCTGATCTTAGCAATCGAATTCATTAGGCTGATTCAGTTGTTGGTCTCTTTTAAAAAAGGCCGCCAAGTGTAGAAGGCGTCCAGTTCATGATAACCAGCTCACCGCTGACCGCCGCTTTCCCCTGCCGCTGGTTAGTGGTGGTGTAACGGATGTCCAACGTTTCGAAATGGAATCCCTCGAACACACGGCGGATATCCGGATGGTCGTTGATGCTGACCATCACTTTGCCTTTGCAGCGGCGCATGAAGTCGGCCATCCGCTCGTAGTTCTCGAATGGAAAGTCCACACCGTAGCCGGCGGTCTGCCAGTAAGGCGGGTCCATGTAGTGGAAGGTGTGGGCACGGTCGTAGCGTTCAGCGCATTCAAGCCAGGGGAGGTTTTCGACGTAGGTGCCGGACAGGCGCTGCCACGCGGCCGAGAGGTTTTCCTCGATGCGTAGCAGGTTGATGGCCGGTGCGGTGGTCGCCGTGCCGAACGTCTGACTGGAGACCTTGCCGGCAAAGGCATGGTGCTGCAGGTAGAAGAATCGGGCGGCGCGCTGGATGTCGGTGAGGGTTTCGGGGCGGGTCATCTTCTGCCATTCGAACACCTGCCGCGAGCTGAGCGCCCATTTGAATTGGCGCACGAACTCTTCGAGGTGGTTCTGCACGACGCGGTAAAGCGTGACCAGATCACCATTGATGTCGTTGAGGACTTCGACGGGCGATGGCTGGGGCTTCATGAAGTACAGCGCGGCACCGCCGGCAAAGACTTCGACATAGCATTCGTGTGGCGGAAAAAGCGGAAGGAGGCGGTCGGCCAGGCGGCGTTTGCCGCCCATCCAAGGGATGATGGGTGTAGACATAAAAAGCAAGACCTTTACTGTATGGATAAACAGGTGCTAGGCTCGCCGCGCTTTGTGCACGGAGCAAGAGCCTTGGCTGGACTTGCAGGGACCATCTGCAGGGACGGCGGTCGATCCGGATGTTGACGCATCCGGACCGGCCGCTCTTTTTCACTTCGGTGTTGAGACTTCTTTGGCGTATGCCTGACAGGCCGCGAGGGCAATCAGCCCCCGGTCGCCGTCATCGGTGACGCCGATAATTCGTTGAGCATGCGCTGGGTCAAGTTCGGCTCTTGTGGGGCCATGAACCACGCCGCCGGTGGCGGTGGCGGCTGACACCGATCCGTTGCCGGCGCTGGTGGTGGCGTCGAGTAGGACTGACAGGCGCAGATCAGCAGTGGCAAGGCGGTCGCGCAGGCGACCTTGATCACGTTGGACATCGCTCAAGGCTCGGTAATGGGTTTGTTCACTGGATGCCAGGCGCTGCTCGAGCGCGAGGCGTTTGTCTTGTTCGGCACGCTGCTGTGCGGCCGAGGCCTGGGCCAGCAGATTTAGGGTTTCGGTGTGGAGGCGAGCCTGTTCGGCGAGTTGTTTGCCGTAGCGCCAATCCTGCACTTGCCAGACGATGGCAGCGGATCCACCGGCCAGAGTGGCCAGCAGCACCGCGCTGACCAGTATCCGATACGGCGCCGGGATCAGTTCGTCGAAACGCATAGCACCGCCCTCGCCCGCCCCCACAACTCCAGCCGATCCTGCAGGCCATTCAGCCCGCCGTTGATCCTGCGGGTGATCGTGTTGAATTCGTTTTGATCGGCGAGCGCGTTCAGCCCATTCATCGACCAGAACCACGCGGCCGACTCGGCAGCCCACTGCGGCAGCTCCAACAGTTCAGGTGTGCGCAGCAATCGCTCGTCGCCGAACAGCGCCAAGCTGCAGCGCAGATAATTGTCGTGGCCGGTGACCTGGATCAGGCCGCGACCGCGATAGCGCTGGCCATCACCATCCGCTGCCGGCGTGTTGCCCAGTTTCGCAGCCAGGCTACCGGTGTCGTATTTGCTCAGGTACTGGTCGCCGCCCAGTTCCCGGACGTACTGCAGCTGACCCGACTCGTGACCGACTTGCGCCAGGAACGCGGCTTGGCGTCTCGGCGTGTTGATCTGCCGATGGGCCATGGCTGCGTTGAGGGCAGATACAAAAACGCCCGCTTGGCGGCGGGCGTTGGGCATGATGCTTTGCAGCTGTTGTTCAGTGATGGACATACAAACTCCAGACGTAAAAAAACCGCACTCGGGCGGCGATGGGATGCGGCTACTGCTTCTCGATGTTCACCACCTTGAGGGGTGGTTTCGCTCCTTTCTTTTTCTTGCCCTTGGATTTACCAGCTTTGCCGGCATTGCATTCGACCGTGGTGGACCAGCCGGACTGGGTGAACACCTGCTCGACCGAATCCGCCAGGTATTCGCCATCAAGCCCGACCTTGAACCCCTGAGCGATGATGGGACGTTCGGCGAAGATGTCCGTTCGGCCTGGCATCTCAAGCCGCACATCGGCGGTCGAGCGGTTGAACGCTGACAGACGGGCCTTGGCCGCCGCTTCAGCAGCGCCCTTGTCTGGGTAGATATGGCGGTCGGTATGCACTGCCGGCAGCCCATCCGGAGCGTCATCGTTGTCGATGGTGACCACCGCCAGCTTGCCGTCCTTTTTGTTCTGGTGCTTGGTGGCGACCGCCTTGTGTGAGTTGCGATCACCGAGGCTAAATTGCCAACGGCTGAGGTCGCGTCGAGTCAGGGTGATTGCGCCAAACGTCTTGCCGCTGGCTGTCTGGCCACCTTGGCGTGGCATCACCAACAGCTTGCCGTCGGCGACCTTGGCTGTGCAGTCGTATTGCTTGGCCAACCGGGTGATGAAATTAAAGTCGGACTCGTTGAGCTGGTCGACCCGGGCGACCTTGGTCGACACCGGGCACACCGGCTGCCAGCCATTGCGCGCGGCGACGTCAGACACGATCTTCGACAACGGTACGTCTTCCCAGCTTCCGCTGCGGATGGTCTTGCCACTGCCACGCATGTCGCTGGCCTTGCCCTTGATCACGATGGTATCCGGCGGGCCTGACACTTCGACCGTGTCCACGGTGTAGCTGCCCATACGCGCCAAGGTCGTTTCGGCATACCCCAGGTAGATCTCGATTGAGCTGCCACGCCGTGGCAATTGCACTTGCCCGTCACGGTCGTCGATACGCAACTCAAACTCGTCGGACTCCATGCCCGGCTTGTCAGAGGTACGCAGCAACAACAGCCGATCATTGATTTTGGCCGTGACGTCGGCCCCATCGGCAACGATTCGAAACATCGGAGTCATGGATTTTTTCCAATAAAAAACCCGCACAAGGCGGGTCAGAAAACAAAGTGTCGTTACGGGTAGCGCGGCGCCGCGCCGGCGACGGCATCGCCCAGGCTCAATCCCACAAGCTGATGCCTTCACTGCTCGGACTCGGCAGATCCGGGAGGACGATAATCACGCCAGAGCGGTACGGCTGAGGCTCATCGGCCAGCCCCTGATTGGCATCGAGCACGGCTTCGACGCTGCCGTTCAGATGCCCATATACGTTGTTGCAAATGACATCGAGCATGTCGCCATCAGACGTCCTGCATGTCGTCGCCATAGCGTTCAAACTCCAAAGTGAAGCCCTGTTTTCGAGCAATCCCGCCGTGCAGCAGCGCGGACTGTTCCTCGTTGATGTTTTTCAGGCACCACGTCCCGATCACCTCGCCATAGCCCGTGGTCAGGGTCAGCGGCTGTAGCCTGGCCCCGATGGAACGCAGTGTGTCGAGCTGCTTCAGTCCGCCCTTGAAGCCTGGGTAGATCGTGCCTTTGAGCGTTAATTTTTCATCCCCCATACCGATGGCCTGCTTCGCCGGCCGGCGCGTCAGTCGCTCCTGCGAAGCCCAGCGGAATTCGGTCGAACGGCTCAGCTCATCAAACGCCGCCGTGTCCAGGTTGAAGTAATACGGCTCAATTTTCGGATCGCGCGGCTGAATGATCATCAGGTGCGGGAACGGCTTCACCGCCTCCGGTGCCGGCGTGGCCTCCCCGGCAAAGGAACTGGTGGGCACGATGTTGGCCAGCGAAGGACTGACCTTGCCGGCGACGTTGTTGATCGCCGTGGCCGCCTTGCCCGCCTGTTCCTTCAACGTGCCAAGCCGATCCTGCACTTCAGCCGCCGCCCGGGTGGCGCGGCCGTACACCGCCACCACCTGACCGACCTTGGCCTGAGCCGCGTCGACGCCGCGCATCACCCGCTGAAGTTTGGCGCCGATGGCCGGACCAACAAACGGGATGTTCTCCAGCTCGGACGCGGCGCCGGTCAGTTCGCGGATCGCGCCGTTGACCGGGGTCAACATGCCATCAGCACTGCGCCGCCCGGTTTCTGCTGCCTCGACCAAGTACTTCAGGCTTGATTGCATCTGCTCCATGTAAGCCATGAAATCTCCTTAGACATGGGGTTCGTCGTACAGCTTGGCAGCGTTACTCTTCGCCGCGTCCGCCATCATTCGCTGCATGTGCGGCATCAGATCCTGCGCCATTTGTTGCGGGTCTTTGACATCACCCTGCACCGTGACCGGCATGTTCAGCGAGTACTGAAACTGCTGGTCTACCTTGGCCGGTACCGGTTTTTCTGGCTCCTTGGGTTGAATGGCCAGCGCCGCCGATTTGAGCGGCGCCGTCACAGCCATCGAGCGCGCGACATCCCCCAGCGCCGGTACTTGCTGGCCCGCTGACGCCATCATGAGCGGCGTGGTCGGCACCGGCGCCTTTGCGATTTCCTCGGGCTTTTCATCCTCGCCACCAAACAGCGACTTACCCAACGATCCGCCCAGCGCCGCACCTCCCTGACTGCCCAGGTAAGCACCGATCAAGCCGCCGATGGCCGTGCCGATAATCGGCACCACCGAACCAATGGCGGCACCAGCTGCTGCACCGGCCATTGTGCCGGCGAGGTTGCCAGCGGCCGCACCGTAACCCTCGGCTTTCTCGTCCTTGGTCTGGGCGTTCTCGAAAGTGTCGAACGCCATCGCACCGGCTTCCATCAGCGAGCCGCCAGGAATCCCCTTGGCGACTTTCCCGACCTTGCCGACGGCCTGCACCACCCCAGTCAGTTTGGACATCGCACCGGCCGGAACCGGTGGCACTGGCGGAATCGGCGGCCGTGGCACGGGCACCGGCGGACGGGCTGCGGGCGGACGCGTACCACCCGCACGGCGGCGGGAGCGTCTCGACCCGCGCGAACGTCGACGTGATTCATCCGGCCCGCCTGCACCACCCGCACCGCCACCCATGGCGCCGGCATTGACGACAAACACCTTTTTGACTTCGTCGCCACTGCCGCCTGACTCGCCGCCACCGTCGCCATCGCCATCACCGCCTGAGACCGCGTCCTTGGCTATGGAAACCACCTTGAGGCCGGTGGTAATGAGGTTGAACTTACCAGCCTTCTTGTCTCCACCCTCGCCGCCCTCGTCGTCACCATCGCCTTCGATGGGCACACCCTTGTACGAGGCCACAGCTTTGAGGCCGGTTTCTACCAGCGACAACGCCTTGCCGGCCTTCCCCTTGGGTTCGGCCTCCTTGTCGTCGCCATCGCCGCCACCGTCCTTTGCGTTGGTCACAAAGACCTTCTGCACCTCACCGGACTTGCCGCCACCCAAGGATCCGCGCGCCAGATTGAACAGGCCTTTGCCGATCTTGAATGAACTGAACAAGCCTTTGAGCGCGATCAGGCCACCGCCGACCGCGACAACGCCCGTCACCACCCCGGGCGCGCTGTCAGACAGCGAGGTGATGCCCTTGGTGACTTTGGTCAGCGAGTCGGCCACCAGATCCGTGACCGGCCGCAACGCATCTCCCACGCTGCGCATGGCGTCGTCCATCGACTGAGCCATCTCCGCCCATTTCTGTGATGACGACTCACGCCGCTCGGCGAGGTTTTTGTCGAGGATCCCAGTCGCGTCACGCGAATCGTTTTTGAGCTGGCTGTACAACGCCTTGTTCTGCATGTAGGCCGACAGTGCGGCCTTGACCTGCATGTCGGCGAACAGGTCGCCCGTGCGCAAGGATTCTTCCAGCGAGGCCATCATGGCCTTCGCCTTGTCTGGATCGGCTTCCTTGCTGATTTTTGACGTGGCTTCGGCCATGGCCGCCGCGCGCTTGGGATCGGTCGCCTGAATGTATTTTTGAGCCAGCGCCATGCTGGTCTCAAGCGTCGACATGCCGTTCTGCAAACCGGTTTGCATCGACCCCTTGTAGTCGATCCCGGCTTTTGCGTAGGCCTTGACCGTATCGGTCGAACCGATTTTGCCCATCCAGTTTTTCAGGTTGTTGGCCGCTTCGTCCGAACTGCCGGCCTGCTTCATCTGCACCTGCAACATGGCACCCAATTGGGTCACCGCATCCAAGCCGGTGATGCCGTTGCTGGCCATGTTCGCCAGCAGCTCGGGGAACCACTTGGCCATGTCGGCCGCTTCAAAGCTGCCCGCCTGCCCTTGGTAGGCAATCGCCTCCAGCGCCTGCTGCATCTGCTTGGGGTCGGTGATCTTGGCGTTCTGCCCCAGGGCGTTGATCATCTTCGCCGTGTCGACGCCGCTGGATCCCTGGCCCACGACAAACTTGGCCGCGACGGGCGCATATTCCAGCGCCTTGCTCAGATCCATACCGGCGCCGACCAACTGATTGACGACGTCGGCCACATCGTTGCGCGCCATGCCGGTATCGCGCGAAGTGTCGATGATCTTGCGCGACATCTCCTGCTCTTGCGGCTTGTTGGCAATGCCGGCTTTGATCGCGATGTCACGTACAATCGCACCAAAGTCAGCGCTGACCTTGGTCGGTACCGCCATGGCACCGACACCGACCACCGCTGCACCGACAGCGCCCTTCATGCCCTTTACGCCAGAATCAATTTGCTGATGACCCTTGGCTTTGAGTTCGGCCTTGTTGGCCGTCTGTCCCATCGAGCGATAGGCTTTTTCCAGCCGGCCGACCTCGACCCCCTGCTTTTTCAAGCTGTCGAGGTTCGAGTTCAAACGGTTGAGTAATTTGGACGCGCCGGCCGCGCCGGTGTCGTGAGCCTTTTTCCACTCTTCGCGCAGGCGGATGGTGTCGCCAATCGTGCGCTGCAGCACACGCGCTTTGTTGCCTTCTGCCTCGAGGCGCTTGATGCGCCCGGTCACGTCCTTGAACGCGGCGCCGACCGTGGAACTGACGGCACCGCCGATCACCAGCCCGAGGGCGAGTTTGTTTGCCATGTCATGGCCCTCATGTGCCCAGCACTACCGGTGGCGGCTCAATCCGTGAGCCACCACACCATATCCGCGAATGGCATCGACTGGATCTCGGCGGCGGAAAATCCGGTTTCCGCCGCCAGACGTTTCGCCGCCGACTTGATAACGCTGGGGTTAAAGCCCGTCGTCGTTGTCCATGCGAAAATAGCCGGCCTGCAAGCGGTTAAAATCCACCAGCTTCAGCCCCTCCAGGTCCGTCACCGATGCGCCGGACAACGCCGCAAACAACACCAGCTCGCGCTGCTCATCGTCGCCACCCACTTCACGGTTGGCTGCACGCACATCGCCCACGGTCGGCGAACGCAAGGCCAGCTTGTCGACGGTCACACCGCTGATTTCACTCGGGCACGACAGCGTTACCAGCACCTGGTCGGTGGTCAGCGACAACCACGCCGGCATCGAGTGCGAATAATCGGTTTTCGGTACCAGGTGCGAATACGCCGTCTGCACGCGGCGATAGTCGGTCAGCTTGAGGCCTTCCAGATCCTTCAGTCCGACCTCGGCGAGACCTGCGAACAGCATCAGTTCGCGCTGTTCATCATCGCCGCTGGCAGCACGATCAGCCGCGCGCACTTCACGCACGGTCGGGTTACGCAGGTTCAACGTCTCGACGTCGATGCTATTGGCTTGGCTTGGGCGGGTCAGCGTTACGACGGCACCGACTGCACTGAGCGACAGCCAGGCCGGAAGGTTTTTAGCGATTGCTTGAGTCATCTGAATCTATTCCTTACAGGCCGAGCGCCTGGCGCACTTCGAGGAGTTGGTCTTTACCGTCGATCACCTGAATGCCGGCGACCATGTCGATTTCGTACATCAGGCGCCCGTCGATTTCGAGCTTGTAGTACGTGACCGCAACGGCGTGTTTGATCTCGGCCGCATCACCGGCTTTCCAGTCACCCAGATCGACCTCTTTAAGGCGACCGCGCAGGGTGGCGACGACTGCCGTTACCGCGCCCTTGTGGCCCTTGAAGGCACCACGGAACGTGGCGTTGAACGCCGTGCCGTCGGCCAGGCCGAAGTACTTCAGTGACTCGCGGCGCACGCCCTTGGTGACAAACGAAGCTTCCATTTTCTCAAGCCCCTGATCCATCTCGATGGGGCCGGCCATGCCGCCCCCGCGATACTCATCGGTCTTGGTGGTCAGTTTGGGCAGCGTCAGGCTCGGCACGTCGCCGGAGAAGTTCACGCCGTCGACGAACAGGTTGGTGTTGTACAAAGTCTGAGGAATCATTGGTTACGCCCCCTTAGGCTGCTTCAAGCACTTCGGTCATCCACTGTTCGGTGACTTCGAAAAGGAAATTCGGGTTTTCCGCCGGCGGCACGTCGGTGAAACGGATACGCCAATACACCTTGCCTTGGGCGATCTGGCTGGCCGTGTTCAGTTCGGTGTCGGGAAACACTTCAAAGTTGATGATCGCGCCCTGAGCTTTCAGGTCGGCCATGAACGCATAGAGACCGTTGGTGACATCGGTCACGTAGGTCTTGGTGATCGAGCGATCGACCGCCCACTTGTGCCCGGCCTGCACCGCATCCATCAGGATGAACAGCGTGCGCACGCGGGTGACGAACGCCCATTTCGGGTCGCTCGACAGCGTGCGATTACCCCACAGGCGATAACCGTCGTCACGGATGATCGTGGCGATATTGGCGTTATTGAGTAGATTGGCCCGGCACGTCTCGTCGCCGTCCAGGTACTCGACCGCGCGGGTCGTGCCGGTGATGCCGGCAAACTCTTTGTTCGACGGCGAGGCCCAGAAACCGTACTCGGCATCCGTCCACGCAAACAGACCCGCCGCCCAGGCCGAGCCGGGCGCGTCGACGGTCTTGCTGGTGACGGTGTCCCAGTACTGCACGCCCGGGTCGACCATGAACAGGTTGCGGCTGCCGAAGTTCTCGGCGTAGGCCATGGCCGCCTCGTCGGTGGTGCCAGGGCCGTCGACGATGCCGATGGCGCGCAGTTTCTGCGCCAAGCTATCGAGGGCCGTGGCCACCGCCTGAGTCGCGGTGTGACCCGGCGCGATCAATAGCCGTGGCTGCGCGTTGAATAGGCTTTTACCGTCGAGCAGCGCCTGCAAACCGGTGCGCTGCCCCGAGGCCAGGACGCCGCCGATGATCGCCGAGGTCTGCAGAGCGGGGTCTTCCAGCTTGGCCACGCCGATGGCGACGATCACCGCTTTGGCTTTGACATAGATCGCCTGACAGGCCTTGGTGATCGCCGAGTCGGGGCCGAAAGCGGCGATGGCTTCGCGCTCGGTGGTGATCAACTTCAGCTCGCCCGCCTTGGCCGTACCGCCGCCGAGGATGCCTGGGGTGAAGGTGGAACAAAGACCGATGATCGAAGACGACGGCAGCGAAATAGTGCGCGCCCCCGTCTTGATTTCGGTGGTCGTAACGCCGTGAAAGAAACTCATAAAGTCCAATCTCCAGAAACGAAAAAGCCCCGCATAAACGAGGCTGTGAGGGTGTTGGTGTTACGCGTAACGGAATGAAAAACGCCCCGTCAGTGCGGGGCGTTTATTGCGGCAGCGTTGAGAGCCACAGCGGCGCTGCCGGGCGATGTTCGGCGAGCGGGAATCCACCCGCTTCCGGCCAGTTGCGCAGCGCTCGACGATAAGCCTGTAGCTCAATGTATTGATCAGAAGTCAGCGTGGTCACAGAGCCGCCTTCAACTTCGTCGCGATGGCGGGCCACAACCCCATCAGAAGCGACAATCTGCGCATCGCGCCAGGCGCGCTCTGCGGTGGCTAATTCCTCATCGGTTGGCAGTTGCGCCGCAACCAACACCGGCAAACCATCATCCCCCCATTCAATGACCATTCCGGCCAACTGACCCGCCATTAACTCGGCGTGACGCTCGGCCGATATCTCCACCGCGTCGGCAGGAATAGCAGTGTTGATTACTCCATCGACGAACCCGCGAGCTGATTTTGAACTGAACATCATCCCCCCCTTAAAAGCCAATAGCGAAGTACTGAATGTTTTCTGACTTTCCGGCACCCGTACTCCCGGTATAGCAATTTGCCCCCACCGAGTTCGTGGTAACAGCACCGAGAGTAGCCACGGAGTTAGTGCCAGAAGCAGTGATAAAAGCTTTCAGGACTGCGTTCGGAAAAATGATCGGCAAAGTAAAAGTGCCTTGACCATTCGAACCTGTCACGCCCCCGCCCCACTGGATAATCAGCCCGCTCGGCAGCTTTTGATGGCCGCCAGTGAGCAGCAACGAGGTAAAGTCGGCACACTTTCGAAGCGCCGCGCTCCCGCCTACGAGCCTCCACGTACCAACCCCGTTCGACTCAAATACGGCCGAATCGCCCAACCCGAGAACGATGTAAGTTCCGCCTGAGTTGTTGTCGAGAATGTCGGCGCCTTGCCGCTGAACAATCCAAGTCGATACTGGGTTTGTCGCCAGAAAGTGAATCTGCGACCCACTTGGAGCGCTAGACGCGAGGGGCAGCGTAGTGGTGAATGGCGTAGCGCCAAGTCCGACAATAAGCTGACCAATTGCGTTCGCACCCAGGGTTGTCGATGAATTCACCGCCGTTTCTGAACGCAGATTTCCCTGCGCCCGCTGTACAAACTCAGTCGTAGAGAGCCTTAGCGAGCTGTCGAACTGAGGCGGAGTCAGGAAGTTCGCCCCCCCCATAACCGCCGCGTAACGCAACGCGACCGTCCCGCCGATCAGCCGCCACTGGTCTTGCAATCGGATAAATTCAGCCGTATCGCCCAGCGCCATCAGAATCGACCCCGTGACACCCGACGAGGTGTACACCACATCACCCACAGCCGCCGCAACACTCAAACCACCAGAGCCAGCGCATACCACCGTAATGGTGGCACCCTGCGCGACACCAACAATCGGCGGCAACGTTGCAGTGAGTTGACCAACAGCGGAGAAACTGTGAACCCCACCAACGTGTGAAGACGCAAGGGCCAGGTTCGTGCTGTTCGTCGTAAACCCCGAATACTCAAGACCCATTCGTTTAACAAATTCGGCTGTAGCAATCGACTTGCTGTTGTCGAATTGCGCTGGTGTCGGCGCTGTCGGATTGCCGGAGAAGCTTGGCGAAAGCAAACGGGCAAAACCGTCCGTAATGTCTTTGAATGTCAGCGGCGTGGCACCCACAACAATCACGCCATCTGTCACCAGTTGCCAAATCGTGTCGGCCTGCGTCGCGCCAACCTCAACCGCCATCGTCAGATTCGGCGTCACCTTCGCGTTGTCGTCCGCATCCTTGGCGCGCGCCCAGGCACCAGCCGCTACCACATACGGGCCATTGTCCTTGGCGGCCGTCTGATTCTTCACCAACACCCGGTCGCCGGCGTTCAGCGAAACGCCATCCACCATCTGCAAACCGGACAGAGCAATATTGGCCGTGGTCGCCGCACGAACTGACTGCTTGATATCCAGCTTGCTCAGTTCGTCCAGAATCTTCGCATCGACGTATTCGCGAGTCGCCAGCACCACCGCCGGATCGATCTTGAGCGTGATATTCCCGGTGTTGCTGACCACAAAGTTCATGCGTACGACTTGCGTGCGGCCAGAGCCTTGCGACAGCAGCGGCTTGAAGCTAGGTGCGCAGTTGGCCACCGCCACCAGATCTCCATCCGCGTCATAGAGGCCGATTTCGCGGAGCCACTTACCGCCCTCATCGGCGGGAATGATCTGCTCGGCGATGATCACCGCCGGATTGACCGGGTCAATCTTCAGTTGGTTGAGCGGCTTTCGGCGCCACTCATTGAGCAGCTTGGTTTGAATGGCCGACGGCACCGGATTGGGCGGATCTGCCAGCCCGTTCGGGTTGGCATCCCCCACGCCCATTTCGGTAAGTTTCCAGGGAATGCCGAGCGCGTCGGCGTTCGCCTGCTTGGCCATCCCCACGTTCGTGAGGATCGCGAAAAACTGCGAGTTCGCATCAATCATAATAAACGTCCAGGGTGTCTATGGTGTGTTCGCGCCCGACCACGCCAAAGGTGCCAGTGACCTCAATGTCACGCATGACGGGTGGGTAAACGTCGATTTCGTCGCCGTCGTAAAGGGACACGGCAATGTCCAGATTCCCCTGGGTCTCCAAGCTGATGGCCAGCCCGGTCAGTTGCCGTGTGACGGGTTTGGCATCGTCAATCAGGCGTTCCAGTTCCTGATACATCTCCTCGGTGATACCCGTGTCGAGAACGCCAACCTTCAGCGCGAAGGTCCCGGGCACGCCCTCGGGCACCGTCTGGAACCACTCAACGATCTCGATCAGGTAGCCCAGCGGCTCAACCACTCGGCGCAAGGCGCCGATGGTGCCCTTGTGTTTGTGGATGTAGTACGACGCCTTGATGGCCGCGCGCTTGGTAGCTTCGCTCCACCGGTAATCCCAGCGATCCACCGACCACGCCCATGCCAGGTGCGGCAGTAAATGCACCGGGCAGGTATCAGCGTTGTAGAGGTCGCGTAGAGGGACAATCGTCTTTTCGAGGAACGCGGCCTCCATGGCCCGTTCCAGTTGCGTACTGTTGAGCGGCAGTAGACTTTTCATATCAGCCCGCCAGCCTCACGTTGTACCGCGTACAGAACGCCGCTTGTGCCTTGGACGGGGCCAGATCCTGCCACCCGACCAGCTCAACCCGGGCAACGCCAGCAACGTGCAACTGAGCGTCGACAGCGGAGCGGGCGACCTCGACGCCCAGCCGCTTGCGTGGATTGATCCAGGCAGCCAAGCGGCTCTTCGCCTCGGCCAAACTGGCGTCCGCTTCGGGGCCGGCGCCGGCCATGTGCAAGATGGCGTCAATCTCGTAGCGAATCACCTGCGCGCTCTGCACAGTCACCCGGTCACCAACCGGCCTCACGTCATCGTCATTCAGCGCAGCGGCCACTGTCGCTAGCAGCTCCGGCGGCGCTTCGCCTTCCCCGTCCAACCCCAGCACCGTGACCGTGACATAACAGGGCGCCGGGCTTTCGGCCGTGGCATCTGCTACCAGCCCCGAGGCATTGCGAGCATGCAGGATGTAGCTGTTACGCGGGCCGGCCGTGGTCAAGCCCTCATAGGCCAACTGGATGCGCTCGCGAAACGGATCGTCGTCTTCCATGACCTTGGGCACCGGAGGCACCGCCAGCAGATCCGCGGCCTGAATGACCAGGCGCGTCAGATTGACGTTGGCCCCCAAGTGATCGAGGTCGCCGCGAATAGCGTGTGCCAGCAGCAGTGCCTTGCCGGCATCATTGACTCGGGCGCGATTGCCGACCTTGTTGTAAGCCCCGACCTCAAGCACTTTGACCACTGGATCGCTTTCCAGCGCGGCCGTCCAGTTGCCGCCCATGTACCCGCGAAAAACACTCAGCCCGTCCTGATAAACCTCTTCGAAGTCCAGAGGCTCCAGCACGGTCGGCGCCGGCAGCGACGACAGATCTACGGTACTCATGCGGCCACCTCCAACGTGACGCTGTCGCCCAGGTACTTCCCGACGATTTGCAAATTGATTTGCCCGCCAATGACGGAAATGACGCGCACCTGATCCAACTTCAAACGCGGTTCCCAGCGCCCCAGAGCACGGGCAACCTCAGCCTGTACGGCGCTTTTCCAGCCTTCGTTGATGGGTAAATCGACAAACCGCCGTAGCTTGCTGCCGTATTCCATACGGTGCCGGCGACTGCCCAGCGGCGTGCTCAAGATGTCGGCAATGGATTGCCGCAGATGCTCGATGCCGGATATGGGTAGGCCGGTGTGGCGATCCATTCCGATCATCGATGTCACTCCTTGAACGGCTCGTATTCTTCGCTGGCTTTCAGGAACTTGACCGCGTCGATGTCGGAGGCCGGCACCACGACCGTCGCCTTGTCGACCGGATAGGAACGGTCAGTACCGGGCACGATCAACAGTCGCGACGTGTAGAGCTTGTCGCGGAATTTCAAGAACTCAGGCGATGAGTAAGCAGAGGATGACAATGCAGGTTCCGAGGACGTTTGCACCTCAGTTGAGGTCGTATCGATCTTGGCCATGTGTTTCTCCAGGCATGAAAAAGCCCGCACTGGGCGGGCTGTCGTGAATGAATTAATGCGTGTGGTGGTTGCTGTTGCCGGTGGCGTCGATGATTGACCCGGCGCTGGTGATGCCCTTGGTGACGTGCAACGCACCTTCGATCATCACCGCCGCTTTCAGGTTGATGTTGCCGGTGGTCACGCTCACGGCGCTATCGGTTACAACCGCTTCCGTGCTGGCCACTTTGATGCTGACCGTACCGCTCGGCAGAGTGATGCTGTAGCTCTTGGCCTGCCAGTCGTAGATCAGCGAGCCGCCATCATCGAAGCGCCAGACCTCGACGTGGTCGCGGTTGTCTGGCGGCGGTCCGGCATTGCCATACAGGCCCGGGACAAACGTGCCTTGCGACACCTCCCCGCTGGGACTGATCAAACTACCCTGTTCACCCAAAGACGGTGCACGCCAATGCCTGGCCTTGCCCGCAGCGATGCTGTGCCAGCGCACCCAAGCGCTGACCCATTCACTGCCGTCCGAGACGCGACATACCGGCGGCGAAGCGGACAGATCCACCGCGACCACGTAGCAAGCCTTTACCGCCCCCGCGATCATGCGGTCATGCTGGGCGCTTGCGTAACTCATGGACCCTGCTCCGGACCGACAGTCACCTCAACGTTGTAGTCATTCAAATGCAGCTCACCCGGCAGATCATCTGGCCACGGCCACTCCTCAAGTCCGAGATAGACCTGCTGAGTCCACTCCACCAGCCACACGGTGTATCCATCCAGGTGCGGCTGGGTCCAGTCCTGCAGCGATTGCACAAACTCGGCGGGTTCAACTGCTAACCCCCAGGTTTGCGCACGTAGCAGCACCGCCAACTGCGTCGCTAGTTGCACGGCCTGTTGATGATGGTGCGGCTTGATGGGGTCGACGATGATGCGAGCCTCAAACTTGAAGATCAGCGAAGTTTCGCCGGTGCCGATATCGGTACCCGGCTCGATCTCCGCCACCTCAAGAAACACCGCTGGCAGCAACACACGATCAGCAACGTTCGGCCAGGCCGCGACTGTATGCACGCCGGGAAGGTGAGCGCGCAGATGCTGTTCTACCACCCGATAAAGCTGGTCCAGGCTGAAGGGTTCGTCAGACATTGCCGATCCTCTTGAGGTATTTCTGCAGCTCAAAGTTGAGTTCCTGCTTGAGGATCTCCAGCAGGCGTTCATCCGCTTTTTTTACCCAGCTTTCGAAGTGCGGCCGGGCTTGCTCCAGCGATACCTTGGCCTTGGCCAGCGGAAAACGACTGCCGTTTTCGGCGACCCAGCCCGAACTCGGCCCGCGACCAGGTGACACCGTGCTGTCGGGGTAGTTGTCCGCGTTGAAATGCTTGCTGGCCGTGCGGATCCAGATGTCGGGCTTGTTGCCGTAGACCTTCTTGAGAAAGGCACCCTGATAACGCCGCCCCGCCACCGACACTCCGCTGCCGGTTTGCCGCGCCCGACCGATCCGGCTGGACTCGATGGCGTTCAAACCGAACCACAGTTTGCCGCTCGCGGCCCCGCCGGAAACCGGGTAGCTGCGCAACCGCTGACGGACCGCCGCAACAGCGATACGCTCTGACCGGCTGACCGCTCGGGCGATGTGCGTGCGCAACCAACCCAACGTCTTGTTGATCGCACGCCGATGCGCAGCCGCAGCCGCTTTCGGCACCACCTTGGCAAAGTCCTGGAACGCCTGAAAGTCAGCGGCCGAGGACTGGATAGAGATCATCCCGCCCCCGGCCGAGGGTTTGAAATAGCTGCCGACACTCATGGGCGCAACCTCAGAATCAGGGCAACCAGGCCGTCGCCGCTCGGTTCGAGCTGGATCAGGTCGTAGTCACCGCCGCCGTCCAAGGCAGGCAAGTCAACGCTGACCAGCATGCCCTGCTCCAGACCTTGCGAATCACTGACGCGGATCTCGAAGCGCGGCTCGCGCAACCCGGTGTTGAGCTTGCCGAGCTTGGGTTGCAGCCAGGGCGCGGCGAACATGCCGAACACTGGCTCCTCGCGACCCTCTATCCGCGCCGTATCGCCCAGCGTTTCGAATACCACCGCGTCGACCTCGGCGATCAGATCGCGAAAGCCCACGGTCAGAGTTCCAGCAGGATCTGGGCGCGCGGTCGGGTGCACAGGTGCAGCGGGTTGGACTGCGCCTCACCGGCCATGCCTTTGTTGAAAGGCAGCGGCTCGATCATGCTGTAGTACGGAATGCCCTGGGTGTTGACCGTTTCCATGTAGTCAGCCGGCGCAAACACCGAGATGTACAGATCCGGCACGCCTTCAGGGATCAGAAGTGCCTTGTCGTCATGCACGAACGACACGCCGGCCACCTTCCCACGGTAGCGCTCCCAGATGATGCCGCCGAACTCGAAGCTTTCCCGGGCATCACCGCGCAGAGCCGCTGCCTGCTGACTGTTGAGGTAGGTCTCTTTTACCGAGGGATGGACGATGAGTTCGTTCCAGAAATGCTTACCACAAAAAGCGCGCGAGCCCGTGCTGGTGACAGCGCCGAGTGCGTCTTCCTGCATATCCAAGGCCTCGACACATTTAACACGCAGCTCCGTCTTAGGATCCTTAAGTCCCATAGACATCTTTTGGCGCTGCACACCGAAGCGATCATAGAGATCCAACAGGACGGTCTTGCCATCGGCGTCGAGAATCTGGCCATTCAGTGCGCCCATACGCTGGAATTCGTGCGTGGCGTCCAACTGGCGCCGCGCCTTGGCCAGGCGCGCATTGACCACGTCCTGCACCGCCTGCAGCTCGGTGCGAGTGCCAAAGGCACGGATGCCTTGGATCTCGTCGGCCTTGATGGTGAAACGCTCAGGCAGGTGCACGGTGTTGAACGGGATCAGGTTGCGCTTGCTGGCCGCGACCACCAGGCCAGAACCACCACGCTCGCCAGCGGGCACCAGTGCCAGGGTGTCGCCGTCCTTTTCAATCTGCACGGTCAGGGTGGTAATGCCTTCCTCGCGGAACAGGCCCAAGGCGCTGATGCGCCCTGGCAGGTACGGTTGATCATTGAGTGCAGCGGTCAGCGAGGTAACGGTAAACGCTTCGTCGTCAAAAATGGCGATATCGGCCATGGGTACTCTCCAGAAACGAAAAATCCCGCACGCGGCGGGATGCATATAAAAGAAGGAAACGCCTTTAGCGGACGATCAGGAAGTGGGTGGCCAGCGCTTTTTCGGCTGCCGGATCCAGGCCGGTCAGGTGCGCTTCGCTGACCTCGGCCAACCGCACCACGGCGCGACCGCGACGCACCACGTCGGATTCGCCGAGCGGGCCGTAGAGAATGGCGACGGCGTTTTCAGTGCCGTCCTCTGCCGTTGGGTTGTACGGTGCGAATTCGCCGGAGGCGGTCACCAGCCCGAGGATTTGTCCCGGCCACAACGCTGGGCCGGCCGCGACGTTGATCGCTTCACGCGAAATGGTGCCGGCGCCTTCGGACAGCAGGAATTCACCTGCGTGCATCGGTTCCTGTTTGATGGTCATGCTCATGCTCCTTTCGCGCCGCGCGCGGTTCCAGTTTGAGCCGCTTGGCGAGCAGCCCAAATCAAGTTGGGGTCAGGTTGTTTGGCCAGCACCTTGGGTGCCGGGTCGTCCGCCAGCGGCAGACTGTTGTCGATTTCAAAGCCCTTGCCGCTGGTGACGATCTTGTCGAACAGACGCGCCCGCACCGCCGCTGCATCCAGACCGGCCGCGACATACTCGGTGCTGAACTCCGGCAGACGCGCGGCCACGCAAAGGTCGTTCACTGCCTTGGCGCGTGCCAGGCCAGCGAGGACGATCTCCTCGCTTTCGAGCTGGGTGGAATTGAGCAGCGGCTCGATCAGGTTGCTGATGCCCGCCGCCGTGCAGCGCTGAGTGATCATCAACGCCAACTTGGCCGAGTCGATAACAGACGGCACCAGCGGCGGATCGACAGGTTCAAGTTCCGGATCCGGCTCAGGTGGCTCGTCGAGCTGGGCCAGCAATTCAGCCGGTGCGTTCTGGAATCGTTGCAGCACCGCGCCTTGACCGAGACACGCTTTGACCTTGACGCCGTCGCCGACTTCATCGGCCAGCCCCAATGCCACCGCTTCGTTGGCGGTCAGCCAGGTTTCAGCCGCCACCAAACGCCGCAGCTCAATCTCGTCGATGTCCGGAGCCTTGGCCTTATACGCGGCAATGATGGCTTCCATGGTCTGGTCGAGGACGTCGGCGACCTTGCGGAAGTCTTCCGCATCACCGGCGGCGTAGGTCCACGGGTTGTGGATCATCAACATCGCGTTGGAAGCGATCACCACCCGGTGCGCACCGCAGACGGCGACACTGGCGGCACTGGCGGCGAGCGCATCGATCCGCCCGGTGCACCGCTCGCCCAGCCGCGACAGCGCGTTGTGCATCGCCAGACCGTCGAACAGGTCACCGCCGATACTGTTGAACGCAGCCACCACCGGCGACACACCGTCATCCATGGCGCGCAGATCCTGCACGAACTGATTCGCAGTGATGCCCCATGCGCCGATCTCGCCGTAGACGAAAACTTCGATCACTCGCTCGGTGGCCTCGCCGCTGGCCTGCAGGGCGTACCAGGTCTTGTCCTGAACCTCGACGCGCTTGCCTGCGCGGTTGTAAATGCGCGGTCGCGCTTGTTTGCTCATGGTTGCTCCTTGTCGTCGGTGTCTTCGACGGCATCAAGGGTGTTGTAGTTGAGGCCCAGATTTGTGGCCCGTGCCAGATCGGCGGCGTTTTCCAGATCGACCGTTTCAGCGTCGTAGCCGGTGCGTAAGACCATCTCGCTGCGCGACGAAAACCCGGCTCTCACCTCCATCGTGCGCGCTTGCACGTCCTGAACCGGTTGGATGTAGGCCCAGCCTTGTGGCACCCAGCGAGTGCGCAGGTAATGACGTCGCTTCTGCGCGTAATCGTCCAGCACCAGGACACCCGACAGCACCGCCATGTCCATCCATGCAGCCCGCACCGGGCGGCACAGTTGATGGACGTACACGCTGAACTGCAGTTGTTCCAGGCGGCGCCGGAACTCGTTGAGCACCACCCGCAGTGCTCGGTCGTTGATGCCGCGCATGTCGCCGGTGAGGATCTCGTAAGGCGTACCTGACCCCGCTGCTGCTGCCATCAATTGCTGCCGCATGAAGTCCGGATAGTTGTTGCCGGCGTCTGGCGGTTTGGAGAACTCCACTTCCTCACCTGCCCCCAGTTCCTGCATGGTGCCGGGTTCGAGCGCGACCATCGGCGTGAAGCCATCGCGGTCCAGATCCAGCAATTGACCGGTGACCGGATCGCGTGGAGCCGGACCCGATTCCGGCGCCGGACGCTTGATGAAACCGGCAAACAGGTTGGCCACCTCTTGGCGGAACAACACCGCGTCGTCGTAGTTGTCCAGACTGCGCAGGCGTTTGAGCACCGGCGATAATCGCGGCACACCGCGCAACTGACCAGGCTCCACCGGTTCGAAAATGTGCAGCACCTGTGCGGCCGGTACGCGCACAAGCTGGTTGTAGCCGGCGTTGAGTGAAGCTGCATCGCGCGGATGCGACAGGTACATCCAGTACGCCACCCGCTTGCCGCCCGGGGTGAACTCGATGCCGGCACGGATGACATTGCCGTTTTTGGTGGTCTCGAACTTGTCGTGCGGGACGAACTCCGGCGCCAGGATCTGAAGCTGCAGCGGAACCGCCAAACCTTCATTCAATCCGCGAGGACGCAAACGAACGAAGCATTCGCCCGAGGTTTCCACCGTGCGCGCCACCAGCGCCTGCTGGCCGTAGAAGTCGGTGCGATCATCCGCATCCGCCTCATCGACCCAATCGCCCCACAGCTCCTGCAGCAGCTTGCGCAAAGCATCATCGTCGGTGGTTGGCCGAGGGGTGATGCCCGTGCCGATCAGGTTGCTGACGCGCTTGTCGATGACGTTGAAGGCATACGGATCATTGCGAACCGCTGCCCGGGAGCGCGACCGCAAATTGCGCAATGCCGGGGTGTTGATGCTGTTGATCCCGTTGTCGGGCGCGTCCCAGCCAGTGGAGCGGCGCCCTTCTCCGGCGCCTTCGTAACTGGCCTTGATGTTGGACGGCAGCACAAATCCGTTACGGGTCAGCGTCGGAAAATAGCGGGCCATCAGACCCCCTTCCCGGCGTGGTACAGCCGGACCACGCGCGAACGTGGCCCGGCGTCGCTGGCCAGCGACGAGCGTATTTCTTCGCGCGCCTTGAGCAGTTCATCGACTGTGCGGTATTCCACGGTACGGTCGGTGTAGCGCACAGTTTTTTCACCGCGAGCAATGGCCGCCTCAACCGCGTCGAGGTGCTTTTTTGTAAAGGACATATCAGCGTCTCTTCAGATAGCCGCTGGCTGAGCTGCGGCGTTGAGGGGGGGCTGCCGGTCGCGATTGTGTAACCGGCGCAGCGGGTGGTGGTACGGGTTGAGCCTGGCGTACAGCCTCGGGCGCCGGTGTTTGCTCAGCATCAAGTCGCTCGCCCTGAACAGGCTTGATGCTCAAGGCGTCATCGAACAAACCGGACTGGGCCAGGGCTTGTCGCACCCTGTCCCAATCGTGTTCCTGGTAGCGGTTGATGCCGAGGTAATGCGCCATCGCGAGGCAGTACACCATCAGGTCAAGCGCTTCGTTGCGCTCAGCCTTGCCCTTCACCCATTCGATGCGCTTGTGACCGCGCACGTACCGCACGACTTTGCGTTCGGCGACGCACTGAGCGAAGAACTCGTCCGGCAGGTCGTTGGCAAAGTGCAGCGAACCCGGACCGGCCGGGAATGGATAGCGGTTGTAGATCCAGTCTTTGGCGGTGTCGGTACCGACGAACCACAACTCGGCACCGTTGCGTTCGGTCTGACCTTTCCACGTCACGTCAACCATGGACGGGCGCTGTGCAATCACCGGCCGGCCTGGCTTGCTCGCGCCTTTGATGGCGAAGATATTGCGCCAGCGACGAACGCGGCAGAACTGGTAGACCTCATCTGTGTGGTGACCACCGGAGTCGACACCCACGGCGAGAATCGCCAGACCCACACCACAAGGATGCCGGTAACGAGCTTTGAGTTTCTCGTCCAGCACCGCCCAGGTGCGTTCGTCTGCTGGGTCACCCCAGATGATCTGATGGTCAACAACCCAACGCTCCATGCCGACGCCGAAGCCCATTACCATCAACTCCAGACGGTTAGCCTGGACGTCAACGGCGCCGGTCAGCATCAGCACACCGACCGGCATCGCGCCGAGGGTGTAGTTCTCAAGCCGCGCCCGAGCGATCAGCACCTCAGCCTTGGTCTGTTCGAGCGCACTGTCCCAGACCTTAGCGAGACGTGTGTTGTAGAACACCTGCATCAGGCTCGTATCACCTTGAGCCTGGGCTTTTTTGGCGTCTTCAAACTCGATGGCAAGCGATCCCCAGTCCATCCAGCCGGTTGGGGAGTACAGCGCGTTGAGATGAAAGCCGACGGTTTTCCCGTCGCCACCCGCATGAGCGCGCCACTCGCCTCGGGCGAGCATGTCACTCTTGAAATGTTCTTCGATCAGCACGTCGCACTCAGGGGCTGCGCACTCGTAATGCACGGTGCTGAAGTCCTTGCTGTAATGCAGTCGCTCCCATTCCAACACCTGCATATGGCCGCAGGTGGGGCACGGCACGTAGTAGTGTCGCTGGTCGCTGGACTCGAACAGATCCGCAATCCGCGAGGCGCCCTTGATCGTTGGCGAGCTGGAAAAGTAGATCTTGGCGTTACGGCCGAAGTTGGTCGCCCGCGTCTCGGCCAACCGGATGGGATCACCTTCCTGGCCGACGTCGTTCTCCCAACGGTCAACCTCATCGCCGTAGATGTAACGTGCCGACAGTTCAGACAAGTTGGCCGCCGAACCGGCGGTGGTGACGTAGAGCGAACCGCCCTCGAATTCCTTGGTGTCCATCGTGTTGCGTGCGTCCCGCGAGCGGGTGGCTGCGACCCGCTTGCGCAGCACTGGTGTGGCCTTGATGGTCTTGCTGATCCGCCCGGAAACCCGCTTGGACAGGCCAAGGCTAGGTAGCAGCGCAAGGATGTTTGACGGCGCCATGTGGATCAGGCCACCCATCCAGTTCAGGGCGATCTGGGTTTTCATCAACTGCGAGGCCACCATGGTGATCACGCGTCTGCAAGGGTGAGCCGGCGACAGGCAGCGCATTGGCTCACGGGCATAAGGTGTCCGTGAGGTGCGGTACTGGCCGGGCTCAGGGGCGCCGGTGTCTCGCGGGATTCGCATGTACTCGTCGGCCCATTCATCGATCCAGAGATCTGGGTCGGGGCGCAGTCCACGGAAATAAGCCTCACGGTACACCTCTGCACCGTCAGGAAATTCCGTGTGCATGGGTTCAATCCGCTGTCAGGGCGTGTTCAAGGTCTGCTGAAGAGAGCCGCTCGGCCTCCTCCAGCGTTCGACGGAAGGTGGCCGTCAGGTGTTTTTCGATCAGCCAGGGATCGGTCATCGCCGCGAGGTCGTGGGACAGTTGCGGCAACGGGCCGAACAACTGATCGCGCAGCAATCGGCCGGCGTTGTAGGCACCGGTTTCGACCGCCTCCTTGGAGACCAGTGAGCCCTGGGCTTTGCCGAGTTCGATCTCCGCCAACTTGGCCATGTTGTGCTCGCGCAGGGCACGGGCCTTCTGGAAGTCCGGTAGCTTGCCGTCGCCGGTAAGCACCTGCGGCGGCGCAGCCGTGGAAGTCGGCTCGGTGTGGGTGGAAAGTTGGCTGTAAACGTCACGCTGAATCCGGTCTTGCTGGTGACGCTCGGCGACGGCGGCCTTGCTTGGGTCAGCGGTGTCGCGAATCAGCGCTTCGGTGGCATGCACATCAACCTGTTTCCCGTTGGGTGATAGCACCAAACGGTTGTTGTCTTTCAGCCAGGTGATGTAACTCGGCGACCTGCCGAGCCGGGCCGCGAAGGCGCTCTTCGACAGGTAGGTTGGTTCTGTCATGAGCCCTCCTTTTTCAACGTATTTCAATGAATCCTTTCAAGATTTCAATGATTGAAATTTCAGTAAGCTGGGGAACCTGCGGCTAACAGTTTCCCGCGGGTTTCCGACCCCGTACCCTCCGAATAACCCCAGGGTCCCCGGCGGTTTTCGGCGCCCCAGAACGGTGCGCCGTCTCTGCTATCCACGGGTGACGGCGCTTCGCTGACGCCCGCGCACTTGATGGGCCAGGGCTGGTGAGAACTATTCAGAGCGGTTCGATTCGGCGGACACTTCGCTGACGCCCAGCCGCTTGGCAGCCCAACGCTCATAGAGGCCGATGGCAACATCGGCACCAGCCATCGCGGTCAGGCAACCCAAACTGCCTGCCGCCCAGATCGACATACCCGCCGCGATCATCAGCATCATCGCCGACACCCCGCAGGTAATGCAGGCACCGGACCGCAGTGCCAATCGGCGCAACAACACCCAACCGCGCGCACCGTCTTTGTCCGCTCGCCACATTTCACCCGAAACGCCACCGACCAAAGCCAGGACGATCACTAACCAGATCGGCATCTCTGCCAGCGCTTGCTGCTCATTTGTCATGTTGTGCCTCAAGTGAAGGAGTGTGCCGAACACAAAAAAGAAAACCCCGCCGGGGGGCAGGGTTTCAGTTGTCATGACCAGAGCCAAGACGGAGTGCACAGCACGTGCTCGGGGAGCGCCGAGGCGCAAATTTCATATCGTGGCCACTTTTTACCCCCCTCCGGAAAAACCGAAAAGAGGTCATTTTCGGTAGGTCAGCAAACGACATGAATACGACCACAATACGACCACAATACGACAAAACACCCCGACGAACGGTAGTTAGCAGGCCCGTGCGCGTTTGCTCGTCGATGCTCGGGTCAGGTTGGTTTCGAGCGCACCACTACGTCGATCAAGTCCACGGTTCGTGGCACTACGAACCGTGAGGATCAGTTGCACCTGCTGATGCAGGCGATGAACCCAGTTCCGGTATGTCCGGTCAGCATCTTCACGGAGACCAAGCAACTGCAACTGAGAGCGAACCGAGTACGCAGGCTGCGGCAAGTAACGATTGCGAGCCAGGGTAGCGAGCTGCGCCCCTTTTTCCGATTGCCGCTCAAGTTGCGCAAGGGCCGCTGCGACTTCTGCTGCAACATGATCCATTCCACCACCCGCAGCCATCAACAAATCCCTCGATCCAGGTGTACCGCGTGGCGCGCTGCCACCCCACTGCATGATTGTCGCCATTGGGCTGCCCAACCCAGCGCCGTCGCCAACCTGGCAGTGCTGGCGGGCCCAATGCTGCATCAGCTCTTCAATTTCATCGATCATCGACCGTCCCCCCGAAAAATCGAACCCAACACAGAAAACTCAAAACCCAACACAAACCCTACACAAATAAAACCTATATAAATCAGCTCTTTATGTCGTTCTGTGTAGAGTGTGCAGGGTGTGTAGGCTTTTTCGGGTCTCGCATGGCCTTTTTTTTCATCTGGATGCGCGCTCTTCAAAAAAATCGCATGTACATACGCCTGCGCGCCCGACAACCCTGCACACCCAACACGAAACCCTACAGCGCCCGAAATACGCGGACTGGGAGTGTGTTGGGTTGAAAAAAATGACCCTGCACAACCCTGCACACCCTGCACGCACCCAAGCGCAATCATGCTGCCACCGCCTTGATATGGTCCCAGCTGTCCACACTCCACCCTCCCAGCTTTGCCCCGGCTCGCCAGGTGGCGACGGCCTTCCCCAGATCGGCCGATGAAAGTGATGGGGGCTGGGAAGCACCAGGCCCATCTGGGAAGAACAGGATGCCGAACCGCCTATTGCTGCCGTCAGTCCACGGGATGCTCCGGGCGGTTTTTTCGACTTCAGCGCTGATGAACTCGGCGAACTTGGTGTGACTGAGGGTGTGCTCTTTGTTTCGATGGCACCACTCAAGGAACAGCGCGTAGAGATCCTGGGACAGACACGCGCCCCACATGTTTTGCCCGAGCTGACCCGCGCGCCAGAGGTACAAAAATGTTTGCCAGCTGGCTCTGCTCAGCGCTACCAAACGCTCCCGCGCAGGCGTGTGAGGTGGTCGGGTACGCTGATTGAAGTCGCCCATGTCTACGGCAAGCAGCCATGCATATAGCGCTGCCACACCGCCGCTTTCCAATTCGGCACCGATAGCCTTCTGTCGATCAGGTGGCAACGTCTCCATAGGCCAAACCACCAACATCCGGCGGTCGCTTTCACTGATTGGCCAAGGCAGAATTTCGTTACTGAGAAATACCGCGTTCATGTGGTTGGCTTCTTCCCAACCATTGATGAACTTCGACTCCATGCGTACCGTCTTCCCGGTGACCAGGTGCTTGATTTTGCCCACCTGGTTGTACCGCTGATCCCGGCTAACAACTTCCTCGAACACAGCCCAAAGCTTGCGGCTCTGCCAGGCATTGAAGTTGCTTTCCAGCTGGGTCTGGCCCACGGTCGCAGCATACTGGCCATACAGCTTGCCGAAGATGTCAGCGAACAGAAAACTTTTACCAGAGCCTTCCATGATCGAATGCATCAGTACGGCGGTGTCCATCTTCGCACCCAAGTGCTGAAGTGGATAAGCCAGCCAGCGAGTCAGCCATAACGTCGCCTCAGGGTCGTGGTTACACAAGAAACCGAACAACCAGCGAATGTTGGCGCAGGCATCGTCATTGCGTACAGGCTCAATCGGCAAACCTTCAAAGGTATTGATGTAGACGTTGGGGTCTTTGGTCATGGTGGGATCGAAGACAATGTTGTCCACGTCAACGACTCGCCGATCCGGACTGTTCAGCCACATCCCATAGCCATCCCCAAGCGCCATTTTTACCGCCCCTTCAGGCACTCGGCGCTTCTTCTCCCGGTCCCATACATCCTTGGTGCCGTCGATGTACACGTACCGCTCGATGGGGACCAGACCGAACGCACCAGCCTTCTTGCTGGACATGCGCTTTGCCTGATCGAGCTCCCGCACCTGATCGCTGGATATCAGCTTCTTGCGCCGCTCATCAGCCCACTGTTTAGCCAACGCCTTAGTCACCAACGACTCGAACGCGGATTTCTTCATCGAAGTCCCGCGATCGGTGTCCCAGATGTTCGTCGTACCTTCGACCAACGCATACCGCCGCAACAAATGGGCCACCGTCAGAGGCTCCTCCCCCGCCCCCCCGTTAGGAGCCGGATCGGCATCAATGACTTCGTCATTGGCCGGGCCCGGCTCGCAATGGGCAGCTGATGGGGCTGGGGGAAGATCACGCGGATCAGGACGCGAGGAATGCTGCATACCCAACATCCGCGCTGCGTCCTTTACAGCTCGCGACTGATCACCACCATGCTGCAACAAACAGAACACCTCGAACGCATCGTTTTGATGCCCGTTCGCGAGCGGATCAGCGCCGTGGTGCGAAAACACCTTCCCGTCGTCGCTTACCGTGACGCCCGGCATTCCGGTGCTGCTGTGCGGGTACAGCCACTTACTGCCGCGCTTGATGTAATCATGTGCACGCAACAGCTCTTCAACGTCGTGGCTACGATTGAATTCATCGATAACAGACGGCTTGCCTCCAGCAGGCGGTGGACGCTTGATGACTTTCGCCGGAGCTGTCTTCGGTTTGGGTGCCCACGGGCACGCAGCCTCAGCATCGCGCTTGAAGATGTCCCAATGCTTCCAGATATTCAGCAGCTCAGGCGCAAGCACCGGCAGCCCATCGACAGAGCTCGGGGGCGTGCGCCAGGTGTAAGGCTTGCCAGTGCCTGGATGAATCGATGGTGGCAACACGTCTTGCACCAACCCACCACGCAATTCGAACACGGTGATGCGCTGATACTCATCGGCCTCGGCACGCGCCTCGGCCTCACCTACTGCATCACCAGCGTCCTTGGCTGCTTTGGCCTTTGCGGTCAGAGCCTTGTGGATCGATCCGTCAGGGTCTTTTTCATTGGGCCACGCAAGTGCAACCCGGCTCAAATCAACACCATCAGGAACGCGGAACATAATGCGGAAGCGCGCGGGGTTGCCCACTACTGTTGGGAACACCAGAGCCATTGCATCAAGGTCAATTTCCAGAAGGTCATACAGCACGTGGCGGGCCCACTGAACATCATCAACATCCAGCGAGCAAATGCGGCTCGGTCCCAACACGACGCCGAGGTTGTGCTGGGGCTTCTTTTCCCAGAACGCGGCAGCCTTCGCCGATTCCGTGAAGTAGCCACCCGGTTTGTTCCAACCCTTCCCCTTCGGACCCTTTTCACCAGGCTCAATCGGGACTAGCGCCAAACCGAATGTGTCGATGTAGAACTGAGCCCAATCAGCGGTAGGCAATAGATTGTCCTGATCACTCATCTGCGCCGCTCCCGCAACCCCTGGCAACTGACGCAGGTCGCACAACCCTGGATCGTCTGCTGGCGAAGCAACGGGATAGGTTCGTCGCAATCCTCACAGATTTGCGCGCTGACGGCGCACGTTGGGCGCTGACGGCGCTCCAACGCCACCTGCAGGAGGTACTCGGCCTGGTCGTTGGCGATATCGATAACGTCAGACATCTTGACGGCCCTCCATCGCTTCCCTGGCCCCGGCCATGATGCCCAACACCGCACGGATTACGTCGTTGCCGTGCTTCT
Organism: Pseudomonas sp. GW821-FHT02C04; assembly: GCF_059421845.1. Lineage (NCBI taxonomy): Bacteria > Pseudomonadati > Pseudomonadota > Gammaproteobacteria > Pseudomonadales > Pseudomonadaceae > Pseudomonas > Pseudomonas sp. GW821-FHT02C04. The sequence continues at coordinate 599,694 of NZ_JBWKVT010000003.1, forward strand.
CCAGGCATTCAACTTCGTGCGGCTCCCAGACGTTGTCGGCAGCACCTTCGTGCATGCTGGAAACAAACAGGCCGGTCTGGTGCAGCACCTTGCTGACGGCCAGCAAAGCTTCCTTGGTCGGTGCAGCAGCTTCCGGCTTGTACCAGACCATCGCAGCGGGCCGCATCAGGGCATCCAGCAACAAGGGACTTGCCGTGAGGCGAATCACCTCTTCCAGCTCGTCAGGATCAAGCCACCGGCGCTCTTCGTCGTGCTTTAGTTTCTTCTGGAGGGTGTCGTAATCGATGACCATGTCCAGCGCCAGAGCAGTCACACCGCCCCGATAATCATGGCCCGCCCGGTAAAGGGCTTTGCGCAAGGAAAGGACCGGGCCTGCACCCGGCAAAAGATCTGTGCGACTCATAACCGTAAATCCCCTATTTACGGTGTGGCCGTAGAGTCAAACACACTCTATTCTACGACCACGACCGATGTTCATGTGCTGTGCATCGTTCCAGTCGGTCCGGGGAATCTTATGGTGAGAGGTCCCGGACCGACGCCTACGCAACGAGTTGCATGTATTGCGTACAACTCGTTGCAGCCGGCCTGGCATTTCTTTGGTGAGAGGTTTCAGGCCGGTGTTTCATGTGGCGGCATGGTGTGTGCTGCATGTCGCCATCGCTGGGCTGGGGGATTCTTATGGTGAGAGGCCCCAGACCAGCACCCTTTCAGGCTTTGGGCTCAACGCCGCCAGCCTCTTTAAATTCGACGTATAAGCGCTCAATCGCCTTTCCAGTTACATATCGAACATCTGCACCTTTCGCGGCGCGATTAATAGTCGGCTGCGTTGTTCCCACGCGCTCCGCAATAACCCGCTGGGATAAACCAGCCTCCAGCAACTCCGCGAGCATTTCTTGGATAGTCATCTCATTCACCGATGCGCCTTCGCATTGGGCGCAACAATACACAAACGTATTGATTCGTTCAATACAATTGTCGATACGTTTATGAATCAAGGGCAAAAAAGTGATTGGTGACCGCATCACTCAACGCATGGCCGAACTGAACCTATCCGAGGGTGAGCTCGGTCGACGCTCTGGCGTTCCTCAGCCAACGATTCACAGGATCGCTACAAACGCCGTAGCCAGCCCTCGCCAAGAGAACGTAGAAAAGATTGCTAGAGCTCTGAAAGTCACCACTGATTGGCTATGGAAGGGAGGCAGCAAAAAGGAAGCTAGCCCCACCGCTCTCGATACAAATATTGAGTCTGGCCCAGCTATTAAAGGATATGTTCCACTGATTTCGTGGGTGCAAGCTGGCTCCTGGTGCGAGATATCTGATGTCCTCACCCTGGATGACGCCGAAATCTGGCTTCCATGCGCCGCCTCACACAGCCCTCAGAGCTATGCCCTCCGAGTTCGCGGTCTTTCCATGTTCAACCAACACGAACGGCGCTCATTTCGAGACGGAGATATCATCTTTGTTGACCCGGCAAAGGATGCGGAGAACGGCTCCCTTGTTATTGCCAAGCTAATGGATAGCCAAGAGGCCACATTCAAACAGCTGGTTATGGAAGGGAGTCGCCGCTTTCTAAAACCCCTGAACCCAGCATGGCCAGACCCGATAATTGAATTGGAAGACGATGCAATGATCTGTGGCGTTGTCTTCTCGAAACTAGAAATCTTCTAATACATTTGACAGCATCCGAGCCCGCAAATATGCGGGCTTTTTTGTGATCGAACAAAAATCAATACATACGGGTATTGACTGCATCGATACGAATTTGTATCGTCCGCCTCGTACACCTCTCACCAAAGAGTACGAGACATGCAAACCACACAGCACAGCAACACCAGCTGCCCGATCTACCTGCATCCATCTGCATGCAGTAGCCGCGCAGCCGTAGAAGCCATTCAGCGCCGCACCGGGCTGCTGGTAATCACTACTCCCAAAGGTCGCACCGAGGCCACCCAGGCGCTCAACACTGCTGCAGCCGACGAAAGCCACTCACCATTCGGGGGTGATGCAGCATGAAGCCGATTCTTATTGGCCTTGCCGGCCCCGCCCGCTCGGGAAAATCGACCACCGCCGATCATCTGGCGCGCAATCACATGCTGGAGCAATACGCGATCGCCGACCCACTGCGCTCCGGACTGATGGAGATCTTCAACCTCGACGCGGACGACTTCGAAGGCGCGAAGAAGGAACAGCCATTGGACTGGTTGGGCCGCTCACCGCGGGAGTTGATGCAATCGATGGGCACCGAGTGGGCGCGTCAGATGGTGCACCCAGACGTCTGGGTGAAGATCGCCGAGCAAAACCTCAACTACCTGCAAAACTCGCTATCCAACGTGGTGGGCTTCGTCGTCAGCGATATCCGCTTTGAGAACGAAGCCGACCTTATCCGCCAGCGCGGCGGCACCATCATTCACATAGCACGCCCAGACGCACCAGCGGTTAATCCCCATGCAAGTGAAGCCGGCATTCAGGTCAAGCAGCTCGACCTGCTTGTTAGTAACACCGGAGACCGAGAGCATTTACGGTGCCTGATCGACGACTGCGTTGCAGTCATCCGTCGCCGCAACCTGGCCCAGACCGCAGCCTGAGGACCGAGCCATGAACCGCACCCTGGACGAAACGGCCGCAGTGCTCGGCCTCAAACCCCGGAAGTTCCGCGAACAACTGCGCGCGCTCCGCGTACTGACGCAGAGCGGCGACCTGGCCAGCCACCACCGTGGCGGCGGCAATCTGTTTTCAGATCCGCGCAGCGTCCAGATCGGAACTACCAACCGTTACAAGCACTACGCCGTGGTGATGGTCACCGAAGCCGGCGTGCAATGGCTGGCAAAGAAACTGGACATCGCCATCACGCACAAGGACGCCGCAGCATGAAAACCAATTACTTCAACGCTTACACACAAGCCCTCGGCGCCTTGCGGCTGATTCCAATCTATCTGGACAGCCCGGGCGTGGTTAGTCGCGCCACGCTAATCGGTGCTGCAAGTGAAGCCATTGATCTGCTGGACAGCATGCCTTGCCGCACAGTGGAACTGGCCGAGGTGTTTCGCTGCGTCAACGACGTGATTCAAGAAGGTCAGACGGCCTACGTCACCCCAACCAACTCACCGGAGTATCCGTTCGGCGCTGTCGTCGCTGACGAAAAAGGCCAGATCTGCGCCGCCGCCATGGGCAAAAGCAAAGAAGGTCTCGCGGAACTGATCCGCCTCAAGTTGGTGCCCCGAAAGGAGGGGTTCGGGGAGGACGCTGCGTGAGTAACACCATCGACCAATTGCGAAAGGAATGGGCGACACCCTGCCCAACGCTATCAGCGATCCGCGAGCGCTACTTCTCTCACATATCCAGCGACCGCTACCTACTACGCCGCATCAGCGCTGGGCGAATCGAATTGAAAGTCACCCGCCTGGGCGGAGCAGGGAACAAAGGCACGGCAGTTGTTTACCTGCATGACCTGGCCGCCTACCTCGATGCCCAAGCAGCGAAGCAAGCGGCCTGATTCAACGGTGCCCCCTGCCGTCCAGGGGCAAACAACATCCACTCAATGAGGCACAGCACATGAGCAAAGCTCGCCCCTTCATCGACACGTTACGAGATATCGAGGCCGGAGGTCTGCTCGATGAACTCAGCGAAACCCAACACAGCCTGATCGACGCCATCCGCCAGACCGGCAAGGGCGGAGAGCTGACCATCAAGCTGACTTACAAGCCTGACGGCAGCGGCCAGATGACCATCAAGGCCGACGTCAAAGCGAAAGAGCCGATCCTGGCTCGCGGCACGTCGCTGTTCTTCCTGACGCCGGAAGGCAATCTGACCCGCCGCGACCCACGACAGCAGGACCTGGCACTACGCAGCGTCGAGGACGATACGGCGCCGGGCGCACTGCGTCAGGTCAGCCAGTAACACCCGCCTCACCAACCTCTCACCAAATTGTCATCCACTGGAGCACATCCAATGCAACAAGCCCTGCAGCACTTGGTCACCCTGGCCCAATCCCTCGGTAAGCCGATCGAGGTTCCAGGAATCGCCGCACCGCTGGCACTCGTTCCGAACGGGGTCTGCATCGAAAGCCTGGAACACCTGTTGCCAGCGCCTTCGCGCATCAAGCAGAAGCTCACGGTGCTCGATGCCGAGTCATTCATCAGCTACGTGAACCGCTTTGCCACCCAGGCCACGGCAGTATTTTGCAATGGTCCCGAAGGCCGCACCTTCTCCGCGATCATCGACTATCACGATCCGGCAGCACCGGCCTGGCGCGAGCACATCGCGACGTACCGCTGCCCGACCACCGTCGAATGGGGTAACTGGAAGGAAAAAGACCGTAAGCGTATGGACCAGGCCACTTTCGCCGAATTCATCGAAGACAACGTAAAGGACATCACCCACCACCCCGAATACGAGAGCACCCCAAGCGCTGCCGACATGCTGGAAATCAGCCGCACTTTGGAAGCCAAGAAGAACATCACTTTCCGTCAAGGCACCCGCCTCGACAACGGCCAGGTGCAACTGACCTACAACGAAGAAATCGATGGGCGCGCTGGCGAAGCTGGCCAGCTGCGCATCCCTGAAGAGTTCTTTATTGCACTCAAACCGTTCCTCGGCGGCGATGCCTTCTGCGTGCCCGCTCGCTTCCGCTACCGCATTCAGGAAGGCCGCCTGGTCATGTGGTACGAACTTGTACGCGCCGACAAGGTGCTCGAGGAAGCCTACAACGCTGTTCGCGCCAAGATCGAAGGCGCCATCAACGACGTGCCGCTCTATGAAGCCACGATCTAACTAACTCCCTGAAACATCCCGTCGCCGGCCTCTCACCAAGCATCCCGGCGCCGGGCTCTATCGAGGTACACAGCACATGACCACAACTCAGATTTGCGCACTGCTCGTTCTGATCGTACTTGTTGGCCTTACCTACTGGGCAGGCTATCGCGGCGGCCTGAACGATGGCCGCATCGAAGGTATCGACGAAGGCAAGGCCATTCGGCAATCAGATAACTCAGGAACGATCCAGGACCTGAAGCAATCGCTTGATCAAGCGCAGACCCACCACAAGCAACTGTACTCCCACTACGAGCGAGCGCTGGCCGCATCGAAACTCGGAGAACAAGATCGGCAGACTCTGCTGGAGATCGCAGAAAAACTGCGCATCGCGGCTGAAACATTCAGCGCATTCCAGACGGGCAAAAAGCTCGAACGAGATACCCTGGCGCTCCGTAATCAAGCGCTCGCCATGGCAAATATTCTGGCGCCGGCAGCTCAGGAGAAAGCAGCATGAGCGACCAAAAGAACTCCACCCTCTGCATCTATCACGGCAACTGCGCTGATGGTTTCGGCGCCGAGTCATGGAACGCCAACCCGTGGTGCTGGGTCGTCGAGTTCAAGCAGGTGATTCCATGACAGCACTTCGCAGAACGGTACGAGTACGCCTTGGGCAAATGCTACCTCTCGATTTACAAACCATCTGCGACAAGTGCGACAGGTCGCGGGCACATGGCAACCATCAAAAGTGCAGCAAACAGCGCCAAGCCGAAGGTATAGCACGGCGCGCAGGGGAGCGACAGCAATGAGCCTTCCACGTTGGGTAATGATCAATCGTGCATCCGAACTCACCGGCTACAGCGAAGACGCCATACGCCACAAGGTGAAGAACGGGACCTGGGCACAAGGTCGAATCTGGCGCAAAACCCCAGACGGCCGCATTGCAATCAACATGACGGAGTACGACAAGTGGGCAGAGAGCGCACCGCAGGAAGCGGCCTAGAAGCCGAGCTGGCAAAGCACAAAGGTATCGAAATGCACGGCGGCCATATACGCGTCGTGTTCATGTGGCGCCGCACTCGCTGTCGAGAATCCCTCGGCCTGCCTGTAACCAAAGCCAACATCAAACACGCCGCCCTGCTCAGGGCGGCAATCATGCATGAAATAAAAACAGGCAACTTTGATTACAACCGACATTTCCCCGACTCGAAGAACGCAACTAACTACAGCAAAGTAAAAGACGAACGCCTAATCAACTTGCTGACTCGTTACAAGCCATTGAAAGCCGTCGATCTCACACCGATGACCGAAGAAAAGTACGGTTACGCTCTGGATATCTGTACTGAACTATTGGGGCCAGATCGTCTAGCAGGTGTCCTTCTACCCGAAGATATCCAATTGCTCAGGACACGACTGATCGCAGACCGAGCACCGTCAACCGTGAACCATTACCTGGCCACGTTCGCGGGCTTCCTCGCGTGGTGCGAGAGCAATGGTTACTGCCGCAAAGGTTTGTCCACAGCCTGCATACGATTCGCAATGATAGGGCGCGAGCCGGACCCATTGACTAAGGCCGAGTTTGAACAACTGCTCGGCAAAGGATGCCTCCACCCGCAGGATTCTGCTGCCATCACTCTTGCCGTTTTCACCGGCCTTCGACCCGGCGAGCTTTGTGCGCTGGCCATGGAAGATATCGACCTGGCCGCCGGCCAGCTCAATATCACCAGGGCCATCACGGCAAACGGTACGTTCAAGGTACCCAAGACCGGGAAGCCTCGGGCCGTGCTGCTGATGCCGCCTGCCATCGAGGCCTGCAAAACATTGATGGAGCTGGTAGCGAATCACGCGCCTCGCGAGATCGAGGTGTATATGAACCGTTACGAAAGCCGCATGGAGTCAGTCACCCCGCTACTGTCACCAACCACGCAGGCCCGCAAGAAAGTTATCAATCACTGGTTTATCCCCACGTCCTGGAACACGAAGTGGGCCGCCATTCAAAAACGCTCGGGGATTCGCGCACGCCGGCCATACCAGACTCGGCACACCTACGCCTGCTGGTGCCTGACTGCCCGTGGTAACCTTGCGTTCATTGCAAAACAAATGGGACACAAGGACTTCACCATGCTGGTTGAGGTTTACGCAAAATGGATGGACGATGCCTCAAATATTGAGATCACCCATATCTGGGAAGGGATATCGAGGCTGAAGTCAAACTGAACACACATTGAACCAAGTGCGAAAACTGAAAAAGGAGCCGAAGCTCCTTTTTTTATGCCGCTTTCGAGGACATAAGCTGCTGTACCAGCGCGATTTTAGATACGCATCTAAGGTATGCCGCTTCAGCATCAATATGGGTGACAGTTGCATCCAGATGATAATCTGACTTACAACGCAACTCATGCAGGTTCTTGAGGGACCACCCAATTTGTTTCAGATGCATTCTGACTTGCTTATCAGCATGCATGTGATTTTGATAATACGCCCCAAGGGTGGCGTGAACCGGCCCTTTTACATCAGAGACTGGAGGCACACTTATCGTATCCGCGTACTCAAGCGACACATGATAAAAACCATAATACGCACGCGAAACAGCGCTACGTCGCTCAGCCTCTGTACCCGGCACCGTGTTCAGTAGGGTAAGCGCTACATTGCTAATATCTTCATAGCTAACTGGCATACCGCAAATCCTTTTACGCCACCGCGGATGATAGAACCGATCGACCGTCAACAAAGTTCACGACCAACCTGTCCCAGCTTGAAATATCGTCACAACCAAGTACCAACTCAGCAACACGATCATTGATCGCAACTAACTGCGCAGCATCTTTTACAGGCAATGGCACTTCGATATAAATATGCTTAGCACCATCAAAGTTACTGAGCTTCTCATGCATAAAAGCTGCAACAAGCCCAAACTCAATCATTGCCTGCTCGATAAATGCACCGACCAACTTATATTCAGACAAAGAGATATTCATCTCTTCCAAATGGCTGATTACGGAGCGCGCAGTAGCCATACACGGCATATCCTCTATGACAAAAGTTGGATTTGCTTTCGCAAAGCCTGCGATAATCTTTTCAAGATCTTCGTAGTCACATATAAAGGTGCTCGTATGAACAATTTTTTCGAGTATCTCTGGAGAACCTGGAGATCTTTCTAAAGCTTTAAGAAAACTAACTTTAGCCTCGGTGTACCTGCCGAGCATTCTCAATGAGATGCCGTAGTTAACCAACCCGACCTCATCCATAGATAACCGCAAACTTTTAAGATGAAGCTCCTTAGAAGCCTCATACTCACAAAGTGCGGCTTTAAGCATACCGGAGAGCATAAATGCCTCGGCAGCGCTAATAGCTTTCAGACGCTCGATATCACGTTCGATAGACTTTACGTCAAAAGGACGTTTAGTTTCCTGGCCGCTAAGCGCCTGGATCCTATCTGTGATGCCTGCGGTCGCAAGCTGGGGAACGGGCATAAACCCTCCTTTGAACGGCTTTCCTTGCCATAATTTTCGCGATCTCTACCGTGCATGGCGGATCGCAAAAACGCTTACCTATCCTCACCATATAGGTAAGCGTTCTCGCCTTGGGGGCGGAAGTCTACGTAGCAGATTTGCATCGAGCAACATAGTCCGACGAAACACCCCATCTCCATAGCTCGCGAGGACGACATTTTCTCATCGTGATAACCTCGTTCAACTCATGCTAGTGACTGGGACAATAAAAGAACAGCAGCATTCGAAAATAAAAATCGGACTGCTTAGTAATTTGCCCCATTTCTGCCCCACCTATTCTTACGATCAACGCTAACCTACTGATGAATAAAGCAATTTCCGACCTATCCTCCCACACCCCGATGATGCAGCAGTACTGGCGCCTGAAGAATCAGCACCCGGACCAGCTGATGTTCTACCGCATGGGCGACTTCTACGAGATCTTCTACGAAGACGCGAAGAAGGCGGCCAAGTTGCTGGACATCACCCTGACTGCCCGTGGGCAATCGGCGGGGCAGGCGATTCCGATGTGCGGGATTCCGTATCACGCCGCGGAAGGCTATCTGGCGAAACTGGTCAAGCTCGGCGAGTCGGTCGTGATATGCGAGCAGGTCGGTGATCCGGCCACCAGCAAGGGCCCGGTCGAACGTCAGGTGGTACGGATCATCACCCCGGGCACGGTCAGCGATGAGGCACTGCTCGATGAGCGTCGCGACAACCTGATCGCGGCGGTGCTGGGGGACGAGCGTCTGTTCGGTCTGGCGGTACTGGACATCACCAGCGGCAACTTCACGGTGCTTGAGATCAAGGGCTGGGAAAACCTGCTGGCGGAGCTTGAGCGGGTCAACCCGGTCGAGCTGTTGATCCCGGATGACTGGCCAAAAGATCTGCCGGCGGAAAAACGCCGTGGCGTTCGTCGCCGCGCGCCGTGGGATTTCGAGCGTGATTCGGCGCTGAAAAGCCTTTGCCAGCAATTCTCCACTCAGGATCTCAAAGGCTTCGGCTGCGAAACGTTGACCCTGGCCATCGGCGCCGCCGGTTGCCTGCTGGCGTACGCCAAGGAAACCCAGCGTACCGCCCTGCCCCACCTGCGCAGCCTGCGCCATGAACGTCTGGACGACACCGTGGTGCTGGACGGCGCCAGCCGCCGAAACCTGGAGCTGGATACCAACCTGGCCGGTGGCCGCGACAACACCCTGCAATCGGTTGTCGACCGTTGCCAGACCGCCATGGGCAGCCGCTTGCTGACCCGCTGGCTCAATCGCCCGCTGCGCGATCTGACCGTGCTGCTGGCTCGCCAGACCTCGATCACTTGCCTGCTTGACCGCTATCGCTTTGAAAGCCTGCAACCGCAGCTCAAGGAAATCGGCGACATCGAGCGGATTCTGGCGCGGATCGGCCTGCGCAATGCCCGTCCTCGCGACCTTGCCCGCCTGCGTGATGCACTTGGCGCCCTGCCTGAACTGCAAGTGGCGATGACCGACCTGGAAGCGCCGCATCTGCAACGTCTGGCGACCACCACCAGCACTTACCCCGAACTGGCAGCTCTGCTGGAAAAAGCCATCATCGACAACCCACCGGCGGTCATCCGTGACGGCGGCGTGCTGAAAACCGGCTACGACAGCGAACTCGACGAGCTGCAATCGCTGAGCGAAAACGCCGGCCAGTTCCTGATCGATCTGGAGGCCCGGGAAAAGGCTCGTACCGGCCTGGCCAACCTCAAAGTCGGCTACAACCGTATCCACGGCTACTTCATCGAACTGCCGAGCAAGCAGGCTGAATCGGCACCGGCGGACTACATCCGTCGGCAGACCCTCAAGGGTGCCGAGCGCTTCATCACGCCTGAGCTGAAAGAGTTCGAAGACAAGGCGTTGTCGGCCAAGAGCCGCGCCCTGGCTCGCGAAAAAATGCTCTACGAAGCGCTGCTGGAAGATCTGATCAGCCAGTTGCCGCCGTTGCAGGACACCGCTGGCGCGTTGGCCGAACTCGACGTGCTGAGCAACCTTGCCGAACGAGCACTGAACCTCGACCTGAATTGCCCGACCTTCGTCAGCGAACCGTGCATGCGCATTACCCAAGGTCGTCACCCGGTGGTCGAGCAGGTGCTGACCACGCCGTTCGTCGCCAACGACCTGAGCCTGGATGACAACACCCGCATGCTGGTGATCACCGGTCCGAACATGGGCGGTAAATCCACCTATATGCGCCAGACTGCATTGATCGTGTTGCTGGCGCATATCGGCAGCTTCGTGCCGGCGGCCAGCTGCGAACTGTCGCTGGTGGATCGGATCTTCACCCGGATCGGTTCCAGCGACGACCTGGCCGGTGGGCGCTCGACCTTCATGGTGGAAATGAGCGAAACCGCCAACATTCTGCACAACGCCACCGAACGCAGCCTGGTGCTGATGGACGAAGTGGGTCGCGGCACCAGCACGTTCGACGGTCTGTCCCTGGCCTGGGCGGCAGCCGAGCGACTGGCGCACCTGCGCGCCTACACGCTGTTTGCCACGCACTATTTCGAACTGACCGTGCTGCCGGAAGCCGAGCCATTGGTGGCCAACGTGCACCTCAATGCAACCGAGCACAACGAACGCATCGTGTTCCTGCACCACGTGCTGCCGGGGCCGGCCAGCCAGAGTTATGGTCTGGCCGTGGCGCAACTGGCGGGTGTGCCGAGCGAAGTGATCGTGCGCGCCCGTGAGCACCTGAGCCGCCTGGAAGACACTGCTTTGCCGCATGAAGCGCCTAAACCGGCCGCCAAGGGCAAACCGGCGACGCCGCAACAAAGCGACATGTTCGCCAGCCTTCCGCATCCGGTGCTGGATGAGTTGGCTAAACTGGACATAGACGACATGACACCGCGCCGTGCGCTCGAAATGCTCTATGCACTAAAGAACCGGATCTAAGCACCGACGAACCGGATATAACGCAAAAGGCTTCAAGCTGTTAGAATCTCGCGCGGTTTGGGATGCTGCTGGCTAATAGCCTGGCTGGCAGACATCGCTCCCGAACCTGGCGACCCCAACCGTGAAGGGGCAACGCTGCCGCCGCCTGAGGAGAAAATTAGAAATGACCTTCGTCGTCACCGACAACTGCATCAAGTGCAAGTACACCGACTGCGTAGAAGTCTGTCCGGTGGACTGCTTTTACGAAGGCCCGAACTTCCTGGTGATTCACCCGGATGAGTGCATCGACTGCGCCCTGTGCGAACCAGAATGCCCGGCCGTAGCCATTTTCTCCGAGGATGAAGTCCCGGAAGAGATGCAAGAGTTCATTCAACTGAACGTCGAGCTGGCGGAGATCTGGCCGAACATCACCGAGAAGAAAGAATCGCTGCCGGATGCCGAAGAGTGGGATGGCGTCAAAGGCAAGATCAAAGACCTCGAACGCTGATCTGTCCCGCGTTTGAAGAAAAGGCCCCTTGCGGGCCTTTTTGCTTTTCCGGGTTTTGCTTTTCTTCGGGCAAAAAAAAGGGGCGGTTTGACCCGCCCACATTTTTTCCCTATTCCCTGTGTTCCTTTTCATCGTCCTGATGAATCGCGTCCTGCGATGTCCTTTCCCCTCTTCCTTGAAGGGCGTGTCTGTCCGTCGACACAACCCAGATACTAGAGATTTCCCTGACAGCCGCAACCGGCCTGCTCAGCTAAAACACACTGTCATAAGCGCTTAATATTTAAAAATAACCATATAAATCAATATGTTGAACATATTCAACAACCTCAATGGACGTCTACCGCAGTGTAAAAATAGCGAACACTTACGAAAGAGTAAGCCTCGGCTTACAACGCGAGACTACAAACCCGGGGAAGCAAACCGCTTTGCCGCAGAAAACAAAAAGCCCCGAACCAGTCGGGGCTTTTTGTGGCGATCACGCAAGGCGCTTATTGAAACAGCGACTCGCTCGACAGGCCGTTTTTCTCGAGGATTTCACGCAGGCGCTTGAGGCCTTCCACCTGGATCTGTCTCACCCGTTCCCGGGTCAGGCCGATCTCCAGGCCTACATCTTCCAGCGTGCTGCTCTCGTGACCGCGCAGGCCGAAGCGGCGTACCACCACTTCGCGTTGCTTGTCGGTCAGCTCCGAGAGCCATTGATCGATGCTCTGCGACAGATCGTCGTCCTGCAGCAGTTCGCATGGATCGGTCGGACGGTCATCCGTGAGGGTGTCCAGCAGGGTTTTATCCGAATCCGGACCCAGCGAGACGTCGACCGAAGAAACCCGCTCGTTCAGGCCCAGCATGCGCTTGACCTCGCCCACCGGTTTTTCCAGCAGGTTGGCGATTTCTTCAGGTGAAGGTTCGTGATCGAGCTTTTGCGTCAGCTCCCGTGCAGCCCGCAGGTACACGTTGAGCTCCTTGACCACATGGATCGGCAGCCGGATGGTCCGGGTCTGATTCATGATCGCGCGCTCGATGGTCTGACGGATCCACCAGGTCGCGTAGGTCGAGAAGCGGAAGCCGCGCTCGGGATCGAACTTTTCCACCGCCCGGATCAGCCCGAGGTTGCCCTCTTCGATCAGATCCAGCAGCGACAGCCCCCGATTGACGTAACGCCGGGCGATTTTGACCACCAGCCGCAGGTTACTTTCAATCATGCGCTTGCGCCCGGCGGGATCGCCACTTTGCGACAAGCGCGCAAAATGAACTTCCTCTTCCGGGGAGAGCAATGGGGAAAAGCCGATTTCGTTGAGGTACAGCTGCGTGGCATCGAGTGCCCGGGTGTAGTCGATGTACTTGTGTTGCTTAAGTGAAGCGGAGTGTTTGGATTTGGCACGAACGGAAGGTGGAGCAGCCCCTTCATCATTCGACATCGAATCCGAATCGATGCCGGTCTCCATCAGGAGAACCTCATCGTCGATGTCAAACTCCGGCACTTCTTTACTGAGAGCCATTGTTATAGTCCTTTGGTGAGTTCGACCCCAAGCTCAAGCGACGCCTTTATCCTTGGCAACGCTGGAGCCTGTCCCCTCTACGCGACGGAACAGGCTGGTCTGCAAATCAACGTCTTGGCAGGAACTGCAGCGGATCTACAGGTTTACCTTGTCGGCGAATCTCAAAATGCAGTTTCACCCGGTCTGTACCCGTTGACCCCATTTCGGCAATTGTCTGTCCGACTTTGACCTGCTGCCCCTCCCGTACCAACAGCCGACGGTTGTGTCCGTAAGCACTGACGTAGGTTTCGCTGTGTTTGATGATGACTAATTCGCCGTAGCCCCTTAAGCCACTCCCGGCGTAAACCACCGTCCCATCAGACGCAGCTAAAACAGGCTGTCCCAAATCCCCGGCGATATCAATTCCTTTATTCAAACTACCGTTTGAAGAGAATTTACCAATCAGAATGCCATTAGATGGCCATCCCCAGCCGGTCGGGGCCGGGCCCGGTGGAGGCAACGGAGCCGGTGCCGGCTTGTTGGCGACGGACGGTACAACGGCCGCAGAAGTCGCCCCGGAACCGGTGGTTGTGGTGGTCGTGGTGCCATTCGCCTGGCGCCGGATTATCGTGGTTTTACTCGACGAAGACGGTGCAGAACCGCTGTTGCTCACCACCGCGGTCGACGTTGAACCAGGGCGACCGTCGAAGCGAATCGTCTGACCCGGATGGATCGTATACGGCGTAGGAATATTGTTCCGGGCAGCGAGGGCTTTGTAGTCCCAGCCGTAGCGAAACGCGATCGAAAACATGGTGTCACCCGGACGGACTACGTACTGCCCGGTCGTCACTGTAGGACGCTGGGCCACCGCATTGTTGCGATCGACGACCCGCACGTTGCTCGATTTGGTGCTGGAGCAACCGACCAGCAAGGTGCTCAAGACAAGGCCAGTCACCAGGCGCTGAAAGCTCGTGTTACCCATACGCTGCGCAATGACTGTGAGACTCACCCGCCGCTCCCTTTGTGGTGGCTGAAAAATGTGGAATGCCGATTCCGGCATGTAACTTCGCAAGTATAACGGGCGAAACAGGCTTTACCTTTAATGAAGCGATATCGCTCGACGCACACGTTTGCTCATGGACGATAAATCCTGTTTAAACAATCGATGCCGCTGTAAGACAGGCGCTCTCGCAAGGAATTCAGCGCCGGCAAACAAATGCTCAGGCCAGTGGCCCGTTGAGCAATGGCACGAAGCGAACCGCCCCGAGAACGTGTCGGGAGAAGCCGTTTTCTTCGCGCACGATCAGCATCAATTGCTGCACTTCTCCGGAGCCGACCGGAATCACCAGCCGACCGCCGGGCGCCAGTTGATCGAGCAAGGCCTGTGGCACATCGGTCGCCACGGCCGTGACGATGATGCCGTTGTACGGCGCCAGCGCCGGCCAGCCTTCCCAGCCATCGCCCCAGCGGAACACCACGTTGCGCAGGTTGAGTTCGACCAGACGCTCCTTGGCCCGATCCTGCAGTACCTTGATCCGCTCGACAGAGAACACCCGCTCGACCAACTGCGACAACACCGCCGTCTGGTAACCGGAACCGGTGCCGATCTCCAGCACCTTGTCCAGCGGCCCCGCCTCGAGCAGCAACTCGCTCATGCGAGCGACCATATAAGGCTGAGAGATGGTCTGGTTGTGGCCGATCGGCAGCGCGGTGTCTTCATAGGCCCGGTGCGCCAGCGCTTCATCGACAAACAGATGACGCGGCGTACGACGGATCACTTCCAGCACATTGGCGTTGGACAAGCCTTCTTCATATAACCGCTGAATCAGGCGTTCACGGGTGCGCTGGGAGGTCATCCCGATGCCGCTGCGCAACCGGTCGTCTTGTTCACGAGCCATCAGTTGAGCCCCTCCAGCCAGCCGTCGAGATTTCTGAAGGCATCATTGAAGGTGCGATCGAGCTGCAACGGAGTGATGGAAACGTAGCCCTGCATCACCGCATGGAAATCAGTGCCCGGCCCGCCGTCTTCCGCATCGCCGGCGGCGGCAATCCAGTAACCGGCCTTGCCACGGGGATCGACCACTTTCATCGGCGCTGCCGCACGGGCACGATGCCCCAGGCGAGTCAGCTGGATGCCGCGAATGTGATCGATGGGCAGATTGGGAATGTTCACGTTCAGTACCGTGCGCGGTGGCAGATCGAGCCCGGCGTGGGCCTCGACCAGTTTGCGCGCAAAGTAGGCAGCGGTGGGCAGATTGTCCACCTGCCGGGAGGCCAGCGAGAAGGCAAACGATGGGCGTTCGAGAAAGCGGCCTTCAAGGGCCGCCGCCACTGTCCCGGAATACAACACGTCGTCGCCCAGGTTGGCGCCGAGGTTGATGCCCGAAACCACCATGTCCGGCTCGCGCTCCAGTAAACCATTGAGCCCCAGGTGCACACAGTCGGTCGGCGTGCCGTTGAGACTGATGAAGCCGTTGGCCAGGTATTGCGGGTGCAGCGGACGGTCCAGCGTCAGCGAACTGCTGGCACCGCTCTTGTCCTGTTCCGGGGCGATAACCACGCATTCGGTGTAATCCGCCAGCGCAGCATAAAGCGCGGCAAGACCGGGTGCGGTTACCCCATCGTCGTTAGAAATCAGAATACGCATGGGCTGTCCGTCTGCCCCACCGGCACCAGATCAACGAGTTCGCGCACCAATACGGTGGCGAAGCATCCGGCCGGGAGGACGAATTCCAGTTGCAGAATGTCAGGCTCGGGATAATGCCACGTCAACCCGCCAATGGGCAGTCGAAGGATGCGACGTTCGTGGCTCATACCGGCATTAATCAACCAATCGCGCAGATCCGCCTCGCGTGCGGCAATTGCCTGCTCCAGATCATGGACAGCGCCGGCGGCCGGTGAGTCACCTTCGCCCCACTGCGGACCGGTCGGATGCAGGTCGAGAATCGCCAGGCGCGGGTCGCTGCACTCGGCTTCACCCGCCGGGAAAAAACTGCGGCTGTCGGTGAAGGCCAGCAGATCGCCGACCTGGGCGCGCTGCCAGGTGCCGTCTGTCACTCGTGCCGCCAGTACCTGGTTGAACAGAAAGCTGCGAGCGGTCGACAGCAGGCGCGAACGCACATTGCGCTGCTCCGGCAGGGCCTTGCGTGCCGCCCATGAACGGGCATCGACGACGTTACCACCGTCATGGCCGAAACGCTGGGCGCCGAAGTAGTTCGGGATACCTTGCTTGGCAATCAGTTGCAGGCGCTCGTCGATGGCAGCCTTGTCGCCATTGAACTGGGTCAGGCGCAAGGTGAAACCATTGGCCGAATGCGCGCCGCGTTGCAGCTTGCGCTTGTGGCGCGTGGTCTTGAGGATCTTCAGCGTGTCGTTTTCCGCGGCCGACAGATCCGGATCGGCCTTGCCCGGCAGTTGCACGCTGAACCACTGGCGCGTCAGCGCCTGACGGTCCTTGAGGCCGGCATAGCTGACCGTGCGCAACGGCACACCGGCCGCCTTGGCAATGCGGCGTGCCGCTTCTTCAGTGTTCAGACCGCGCTTTTCCACCCAGATCCACAGGTGCTCGCCGTCACCGCTGAACGGAATGTCGAGGACTTCATCGACCTGGAAGTCTTCGGCGATGGCTTTCAGTACCGCGGTGCCGAGCGTGTCGCCATAGGCCCGCGGGCCGAGCAATTGCAGTTCGTTCATGCGCGCAGCAACAAGGCAACGGAATGCACGGCGATGCCTTCTTCGCGACCGACGAAGCCGAGCTTCTCGGTGGTGGTGGCTTTCACGTTCACTTGATCCAGTTCTACTTGCAGATCCGCGGCAATCAGCGCGCGCATCGATTCGATATGGGGGGCCATTTTCGGTGCCTGGGCAACGATGGTGTTGTCGACGTTGCCGATTTTCCAGCCTTTGGCGTGGATCAGGCTGACCACGTGACGCAACAGCACACGGCTGTCGGCGCCCTTGAATTGCGGATCGGTGTCCGGGAAATGCTTGCCGATATCACCCAGCGCAGCGGCGCCGAGCAAGGCATCGCTCAAGGCGTGCAGCAGGACGTCACCGTCGGAGTGAGCGAGCAGCCCGAAGCTGTGTGCGATTCGCACGCCGCCCAGAGTAATGAAATCGCCTTCAGCGAAACGGTGCACATCATAGCCGTGGCCAATACGCATAAAAAAACGCCCCGAATTTTGTCAGGGCGTGATTCTACCTGCATTAGCCCTTGAGGGCGCGTGCGTGATGCTGCAAGTGGTCGTCAATGAAGCTCGCGATGAAGAAATAGCTGTGGTCGTAGCCCGGCTGCAGGCGCAATGTCAGCGGATGGCCCGCCTGTTTTGCTGCTTGTTGCAGCGCTTCGGGTTTGAGCTGGGTGGCGAGGAAATCGTCGCGGTCACCCTGATCGACCAGCAATGGCAGTTTCTCGTCCGCCTCGGCGATCAGCGCACAGGCATCCCACTCGCGCCATTTCGAACGGTCTTCGCCCAGATAACGGGAGAATGCCTTCTGGCCCCACGGACAATCCATCGGGTTGTTGATTGGAGAAAATGCCGACACCGATTGGTAACGCCCAGGATTGCGCAAGGCACAGACCAATGCACCGTGACCACCCATGGAATGGCCGCTTATGCTGCGTTTGTCCGAGGCCGGGAAATGCGCTTCAACCAGCGAAGGCAATTCCTGCACGACGTAGTCATGCATCCGATAATGCCGCGACCACGGTTCCTGCGTGGCATTCAGATAGAACCCGGCACCGAGACCAAAATCCCACGCGCCATCCGGATCACCCGGTACATCGGCGCCACGGGGACTGGTGTCCGGCGCCACGATGATCAATCCCAGTTCAGCCGCCATGCGCATGGCGCCGGCCTTCTGCATGAAGTTCTCGTCCGTGCACGTCAGGCCCGACAACCAGTACAGCACCGGCAGCTTGCCGCCCTGCTCTGCCTGCGGCGGCAGATACACAGCGAACACCATGTCACAGCCCAACACCTCGGAACGATGGCGATAACGCTTGTGCCAACCGCCGAAACTTTTCTGACAGGAGATATTTTCCAGACTCATGTAGGACTCCTACGCAACCACGGCTGCACTCAGGCAGCCGTGGCATCGCGATTGATCAGAAATGAATGACGGTGCGGATGCTCTTGCCTTCGTGCATCAGGTCGAAGGCCTTGTTGATGTCTTCCAGGCCCATGGTATGGGTAATGAAAGTATCCAGCGGGATTTCGCCGCTTTGCGCCATGTCGACGTAGCTTGGCAACTCGGTACGGCCACGCACGCCGCCGAACGCCGAACCGCGCCAGACGCGACCGGTCACCAACTGGAACGGACGGGTGGCGATTTCCTGGCCGGCACCGGCAACACCGATGATCACCGACTCGCCCCAGCCTTTATGGCAGCACTCCAGAGCTGCGCGCATCAGTTGCACGTTGCCGATGCATTCGAAGGAGAAGTCGACGCCACCGTCGGTCATGTCGACGATCACTTCCTGGATCGGACGATCGAAATCTTTCGGGTTCACGCAGTCGGTAGCGCCCAGCTGCTTGGCGATTTCGAACTTGGCCGGGTTGATGTCGATGGCGATGATGCGCGAGGCCTTGGCCTTCACTGCACCAATCACGGCCGACAGACCGATGCCGCCCAGGCCGAAGATGGCCACGGTGTCACCCGGTTTGACCTTGGCGGTGTTGATCACCGCACCGATACCGGTGGTCACGCCGCAACCGAGCAGGCAGACCTTTTCCAGCGGTGCATCCTTGGAGATCTTGGCCACGGAGATTTCCGGCAACACGGTGTACTCGGAGAAGGTCGAGGTACCCATGTAGTGGAAAATCGTTTGGCCCTTGTAGGAAAAGCGCGAAGTGCCGTCCGGCATCAGGCCCTTGCCCTGAGTGGCCCGAATCGCCTGACACAGGTTGGTCTTGCCCGATTTGCAGAATTTGCACTGGCCGCATTCCGGGGTGTACAGAGGGATCACGTGGTCGCCGACGGCAACGGAAGTCACGCCTTCGCCGATCGCTTCAACAATGGCACCACCTTCGTGGCCGAGGATCGACGGGAAGATACCTTCCGGGTCAGCACCGGACAGGGTGTAGGCATCGGTGTGGCAAACCCCGGAAGCCACCACGCGCAGCAACACTTCACCGGCCTTGGGCATGGCGACATCGACTTCTACGATTTCCAGCGGCTTCTTGGCCTCGAAGGCAACGGCGGCGCGCGACTTGATCATGCTGACTCTCCAGTGAATCCATTGAATAAAAAACCAGACAGGCAGTGTAGTCCAGCGCTGCTTGATGAATAATCCGGACAAAAGCAAAACATTATTGCCATACAGGGATAATCCCCATGTCCGAAAACCGCTGGGAAGGCATCGACGAGTTCGTCGCCGTTGCCGAGTGCAGCCAGTTCACCGCCGCTGCTGAACGGCTGGGCGTTTCTTCCTCGCACATCAGTCGACAAATCGTACGACTGGAAGAGCGTTTACAGACGCGACTGCTGTATCGCAGCACCCGTCGCGTCACCCTGACCGAAGCCGGCCAGACCTTTCTGCAACATTGTCAGCGTTTGCAGGACGGTCGCGAAGAAGCATTGCGTGCGGTCGGTGATCTGACCAGCGAACCCAAAGGCATGTTGCGCATGACCTGCGCCGTGGCTTATGGCGAGCGCTTCATCGTGCCGCTGGTGACCCGGTTCATGGGGCACTACCCACAACTGCGCATCGATATCGAACTGACCAACCGGCAGCTCGATCTGGTGCACGAAGGCCTGGACCTGGCGATTCGCCTCGGGCGTCTTCAGGATTCCCGGTTGGTGGCAACCCGCCTGGCGCCACGGCGGATGTACCTCTGCGCGTCGCCGTCCTACCTCGAACGGTACGGTCGGCCACACAGTTTGTCGGAACTGAGCCGGCACAATTGCCTGATCGGCAGCTCGGACATCTGGCAACTTGAACAGAACGGGCGGGAATTTTCCCAGCGAGTGCAGGGAAACTGGCGCTGCAACAGTGGGCAGGCGGTGCTGGATGCGGCGCTACAAGGCGTCGGTCTGTGTCAGTTGCCGGACTACTACGTGTTGGAGCATCTGCACAGCGGCGCGTTGATTTCTTTGTTGGAGGCCCATCAACCGCCGAACACGGCGGTGTGGGCGTTGTATCCGCAGCAACGGCACTTGTCACCCAAGGTGCGCAAACTGGTGGATTTTCTCAAGGAAGGTTTGGCCGAACGGCCGGAGTATCGGATTTAACGGCGGTTGGCCCAGCGCTGGCGCAACCATTCGAGGTCTTCGGGGCGGGTGACTTTCAGGTTGTCCGCGCGACCTTCGATCAGACGCGGCGCCATGCCGGCCCACTCCATCGCCGAGGCTTCATCGGTGATCAGCGCATCGGCCACCAGACTGTCCGCCAATGCGCGGTGCAATGCTCCGAGGCGGAACATCTGCGGCGTGTAGGCCTGCCAGATCACGCTGCGATCCACGGTTTCGACCACTCGACCGTGCTTGTCGACCCGTTTCAGGGTGTCGCGCGCCGGCACGGCCAGCAAGCCACCGACCGGATCGCTCGCCAGCTCAGCCAGCAGTTTATCGAGATCGTCACGGCTCAGATTGGGCCGTGCCGCATCGTGCACCAGCACCCAATCCTCATCGTCGGCACCTTGGGCGTGCAGATGAAGCAAAGCGTTGAGCACCGAACCTGAACGCTCGGCGCCACCCTCGACCCGCTGAATCCGCGGATCACTGACGCAAGCCAGGTTCGGCCAATAAGGATCATCGACAGCAAGACTGACCACCAGGCCCTTGAGGCTCGGGTGATCGAGGAAACAGCCGAGGCTGTGTTCGAGAATTGTGCGTCCGCCCAGTTGCAGATATTGCTTGGGACGGTCCGCAGCCATACGGGCACCGACGCCCGCGGCAGGAATCACGGCCCAGAAGGCCGGCAGGGAATCGATCATTGGGCCAACTGGTAAAGGGTTTCGCCGTCCTTGACCATGCCCAGTTCGTGACGAGCCCGTTCTTCAACGGTCTCCATGCCTTTCTTCAACTCGCTGACTTCAGCGTCCATCACCCGGTTGCGCTCCAGCAAGGCTTCGTTCTCGGCGTGTTGATCAGCAATCTGCTGATTCAGTTCGGCAACTTGCGCCAGACTGCCATTGCCCACCCACAGGCGGTACTGCAGACCGGCCAGCAGCAAGAGCAAGACGAGAAACAACCAGTAAGGACTGCGCATCGAATATCAGGTATCCAGTGAAAAAAGACAGCCACGCAAAAAACTTTGAAGCATCTGATAGCACGAAGCCTGGAATATCCAGGCTTGTGCATATAAGGCATCAGATTAGTGGCAAATCCATCGCTGTCACGACTTTTCCGACACAATCCGGTGTCTTTTTACCATCTACAACTCAGCCGCGAAACTCGGAGCGACCGTTGTACTTGGCTTTGCCATTCAACTGCTCTTCGATACGCAGCAGTTGGTTGTACTTGGAAACGCGGTCGGAACGGCACAGCGAACCGGTCTTGATCTGGCCAGCCGAAGTACCCACCGCCAGGTCGGCAATGGTCGAATCTTCGGTTTCGCCCGAACGGTGCGAGATCACGGCGGTGTAACCGGCAGCCTTGGCCATCTGGATGGCTTCCAGGGTTTCGGTCAGGGTGCCGATCTGGTTGAACTTGATCAGGATCGAGTTGGCGATCTTTTTATCGATGCCTTCTTTCAGGATCTTGGTGTTGGTCACGAACAGGTCGTCGCCTACCAGTTGGGTCTTCTCGCCGATCTTGTCGGTGAGGATCTTCCAGCCAGCCCAGTCGGACTCGTCCAGACCGTCTTCGATCGAGATGATCGGGTAACGCTCGGTCAGACCTTTCAGGTAGTCGGCGAAACCTTCAGCGGTGAACACCTGGCCTTCGCCGGACAGGTTGTACTTGCCGTCTTCGTAGAATTCGCTGGCCGCGCAGTCCAGAGCCAGGGTCACGTCGGTGCCCAGCTTGTAACCGGCGTTGGCAACAGCTTCGGAGATCACTTTCAGTGCGTCTTCGTTCGAAGCCAGGTTCGGCGCGAAACCGCCTTCGTCACCGACAGCAGTGCTCAGGCCACGGGCCTTCAGAACAGCTTTCAGGTGATGGAAAATCTCGGTGCCCATGCGCAGACCTTCCGAGAAAGACTTGGCGCCAACCGGCTGAACCATGAATTCCTGGATGTCGACGTTGTTGTCGGCGTGCTCGCCACCGTTGATGATGTTCATCATCGGAACCGGCATCGAGTACACACCCGGGGTGCCGTTCAGGTTGGCGATGTGTGCGTACAGTGGCAGATCCTGATCCTGCGCAGCAGCCTTGGCCGCAGCCAGGGAGACGGCGAGGATGGCGTTGGCGCCCAGGGTCGCTTTGTTTTCGGTACCGTCAAGCTTGATCATCGCGTGATCCAGGGCTTTCTGGTCGCTTGGGTCGGTGCCCAGCAGCAGATCGCGGATCGGACCGTTGATGTTGGCTACCGCCTTGAGCACGCCCTTGCCCAGGTAACGGCTCTTGTCGCCATCACGCAGCTCGAGCGCTTCACGCGAGCCAGTGGATGCACCGGACGGCGCGCAAGCGCTGCCGATGATGCCGTTGTCGAGAAGCACGTCCGCTTCCACGGTGGGATTGCCACGGGAGTCGAGAACTTCACGACCTTTGATGTCGACGATTTTTGCCATTGTTGTAAACACTCCAAAGTTGACGAAAACGACGCAGCTAGAGGAAATCTTTTTACCGTCGGCAAGTGGTGTGCAGCGGGCAGCTTGCAGACGACAACGCTCATACCCGAGGGCATGAGCGACAAATCGTGCGGTACTTTACCGGAGAATTGAGGTTTACGCGGTTTCTACCGTCGGAAAACTCTTCACCAGTTCGTCCAAGGCTTTGAGCTGGGCCAGGAATGGCTCCAGTTTGTCCAGACGCAAGGCGCAAGGGCCGTCGCATTTGGCGTTGTCCGGATCCGGGTGCGCTTCGAGGAACAGACCCGCCAGCGACTGGCTCATGCCAGCCTTGGCCAGGTCGGTGACCTGGGCGCGGCGACCGCCGGCGGAGTCGGAACGACCGCCCGGCATTTGCAGCGAATGGGTCACGTCGAAGAATACCGGGTATTCGAACTGCTTCATGATGCCGAAGCCGAGCATGTCGACCACGAGGTTGTTGTAGCCGAAGCTCGAACCACGCTCGCAGAGGATCAATTGATCGTTACCCGCTTCCACGCACTTGTTCAGGATGTGTTTCATTTCCTGAGGCGCGAGGAACTGGGCTTTCTTGATATTGATGACGGCATTGGTCTTGGCCATCGCGACCACGAGGTCGGTCTGGCGCGACAGGAAGGCCGGCAGCTGGATGATGTCGCAGACCTCAGCGACGACCGCGGCCTGGTCAGGCTCGTGGACGTCGGTGATGATCGGTACGCCGAAGGCTTGTTTGATGTCCTGGAAGATGCGCATGCCCTCTTCCAGGCCAGGACCGCGATAGGAGGTCACAGAAGAACGGTTGGCCTTGTCGAAGCTGGCCTTGAACACGTAAGGGATACCGAGCTTTTCGGTGACCTTCACGTACTCTTCGCAAACCTGCATGGCCATGTCACGGCTTTCCAGCACGTTCATGCCGCCGAACAGCACCATGGGTTTGTCGTTGGCAATCTCGATGTCGCCGACGCGGATGATCTTCTGTGCCATCGGGTTACGCCTTCTTCTGGTGTTGAGCCAATGCCGCTTTGACGAAGCCGCTGAACAGCGGATGGCCATCGCGTGGCGTCGAGGTGAACTCTGGGTGGAACTGGCAAGCGACGAACCATGGATGATCCGGTGCTTCGACCACTTCAACCAGCGCAGCATCAGCGGAGCGACCGGAAATCTTCAGGCCGGCCTCGATGATTTGCGGCAGCAGGTTGTTGTTCACTTCGTAACGGTGACGGTGACGCTCGACAATCACATCCTTGCCGTAGCAGTCGTGCACCTTGGAGCCGGCTTCGAGCAGGCATTCCTGAGCGCCGAGGCGCATGGTGCCGCCCAGATCGGACGATTCGGTACGGGTTTCGACTGCACCGGTAGCGTCTTCCCACTCGGTGATCAGGCCGACAACCGGATGGCCGCTGGCACGATCGAACTCGGTGGAGTTGGCGTCTTTCCAGCCCAGCACGTTACGGGCGAACTCGATGACCGCCACTTGCATGCCCAGGCAGATACCCAGGTACGGAACCTTGTTTTCGCGAGCATATTGAACGGCAGTGATCTTGCCTTCCACGCCACGCAGACCGAAGCCGCCCGGTACGAGGATCGCGTCGACGCCTTCCAGCAGCGCGGTGCCCTGGTTTTCGATGTCTTCGGAATCGATGTAGCGCAGGTTGACCTTGGTGCGGTTGGTGATGCCAGCGTGACTCATCGCTTCGATCAGCGACTTGTAGGCGTCCAGCAGCTCCATGTACTTGCCGACCATCGCAATGGTGACTTCGTGCTCAGGATTCAGCTTGGCATCGACAACCTTTTCCCACTCGGACAGGTCGGCGCCATTGCATTGCAGGCCGAAGCGCTCGACGACGAAATCGTCCAGACCCTGGGCGTGCAGCACGGCCGGGATCTTGTAGATGGTGTCGACGTCTTCCAGGGAGATCACCGCACGCTCTTCAACGTTGGTGAACAGCGCGATCTTGCGACGCGACGACACATCCACCGGATGGTCGGAGCGGCAGATCAACACGTCTGGCTGCAGGCCGATCGAACGCAGCTCTTTTACGGAGTGCTGGGTCGGCTTGGTCTTGGTCTCGCCAGCAGTGGCGATGTACGGAACCAGAGTCAGGTGCATCAGCATCGCGCGCTTGGAACCGACTTCCACACGCAGCTGGCGGATGGCTTCGAGGAACGGTTGCGATTCGATGTCGCCAACGGTACCGCCGATTTCCACCAGAGCAACGTCGGCATCGCCGGCGCCCTTGATGATGCGACGCTTGATTTCGTCGGTGATGTGCGGAATCACCTGGATGGTTGCACCCAGGTAGTCACCACGGCGCTCTTTGCGCAGCACGTGTTCGTAGACACGGCCGGTGGTGAAGTTGTTGTTCTGGGTCATGGTCGTGCGGATGAACCGCTCGTAGTGGCCCAGGTCCAGGTCGGTCTCGGCGCCGTCGTGGGTGACGAACACTTCACCGTGCTGGAACGGGCTCATGGTGCCCGGGTCGACGTTGATGTACGGATCCAGCTTCAGCATGGTGACCTTAAGCCCCCGCGCCTCCAGGATGGCCGCCAATGAAGCCGATGCAATGCCTTTCCCCAAAGAAGAAACAACACCGCCCGTGACGAATATGTAGCGCGTCATGAAAAACCCTAGAAGTCTGCGTTAAAGCGGTCCGAGCCGCCGGGGAAAGCGAAGGAAGGCCGAAGCCCCCGATCACCTGCATTAATCACAGTGCACCTTTCAAAAAAACCGCCGCGTTGGGACAGACCGGAAGTGAAAACACCGGTACGTTGCTCGCTACACATTTTTTGGAATCGCCCAGCAAAGACTGCTTGGTAATCGGCAACTCCTGCAATTCAGGCGAATCCACAGAAGTTGTATCAAGAAGGGAGCGTAGTCTACCGGAATGCCCCCTTCAGCTCAAACCTTGATCTTCATCAAAAGGCACCCAATGCAATCGCCAGCCTTCCTGCACGTTGCCATCAAGCCCCGGCAGGTTCGCCACGGCGAGCAATTCTTCACCGCGAAACAGCAGCGGCAATCTGCCACGCACGAAGCCCGGCACCGCGCGTTCATTGAGCAGGCGCTTGAGATCGCGGCGACCACGATCCGCCAGATGCATCACCTCGCCGCCCTGCCGATAGCGGATGCGCAGCGGCCCTGCGGGAGTCTGACCGCTGAACATGACACGCCCGTTATCGGGCAAGCGTAGCGCCAGCGACGGGTCATGCCAGTCGCCGCTGACCACTGGCGCCCGCAACCATTGCCCGCTGAGCCACCACAGGCGACCGGCGCCTCGATGCAACTCCCCGTCCGCCAGACGCCAGACCGGCGAGGCATCATTGCCAGCATCACGCAAATCGACCCAACCCGACCAATGGTCGGTATCCGGCAGTCGGGTGAGCGGTTCCAGCCAGTGACTGAGTGCGTTTCGCTGCCGCGAATCGGACAACCCCGCGATTGCCACCAATCCCAGCGATGGCAATCCCAGCCACTCGAAATCATCGGACAAGGTCGCTTGAGCCAGATCAATCTGCGCCAGCTCATCGAGCAAACCTTGCGCCTCACGCAAATGTGCCGCACTGCGGGCCATGCTGGCGTGAGCCTGCGGCCAGCGACCGGTCAGCAGCGGCATGACCTGATGGCGCAGGTAATTGCGCGAGAACTGTCGATCCTGATTCGACGGATCCTCTATCCAGCGCAGGCCATGGTCCCGCGCATAGACTTCCAGCTCGGCACGTGTAACGTCGAGCAAAGGCCGAACCAGACTGCCCTGCCCCAACGCTCGTTGCGCCGGCATGCCGGAGAGGCCTCGGACCCCGGCACCGCGCAACAGACGGAACAGCAGCGTTTCAGCCTGATCATCGCGGTGTTGTCCGGTCAATAACACATCGTTGGCCTGAATCGCCGCACTGAACGCCGCATAGCGCACATCCCGCGCCGCCCGCTCCAGGCTCGCCCCCGGCTGCACCTGCACACGCTCCACTTGCAACGACACCGCCAGCTCATCGCAGACAGCCTGGCAATGCGCCGGCCACGCATCGGCCGCAGCCTGAAGGCCGTGATGGACATGGATGGCGCTTAACGCAGGAATAGTTTCGGTTTTGGCGAGACTGGCCAGAAGGTGCAGCAGGACGGTGGAGTCGAGTCCACCCGAGTAGGCGATGCGCCAATGGGAAGCACCGAGCCAGGGCTTGAGATGGCGCAAAAGCCTGGAAGACAAATCAATCGTCGACTGATCCATTTTTTTCCCTTGGCACAAATCAAATGTGGGAGCGAGCCGGCTCGCGATAGCGGTGCAACAGCCAACTCATTGGTTGAATGTTACCCCTCATCGCGAGCAGGCTCGCTCCCACATCGGGTATTGCGCGGTCGACTTAGAGGCCGTAGCTCATCAGACGATCGTAACGACGCTTGAGCAGCGCTTCGTTGTCGAACTTCTTCAGCATCGCCAGTTGCGAGCTCAGCTCGGCACGGATCGAGGCCGCGGCAGCCGCCGGATCACGGTGGGCGCCGCCCAGAGGCTCGCCAATCACTTTGTCGACGATGCCCAGGCCTTTCAGGCGCTCGGCGGTGATGCCCATCGCTTCAGCGGCATCCGGCGCCTTTTCTGCGGTTTTCCACAGAATAGAAGCGCAACCTTCCGGCGAGATCACCGCGTAAGTCGAGTACTGCAGCATGTTCAACTGATCGCAGACACCGATCGCCAGTGCACCGCCGGAACCACCTTCACCAATCACGGTGGCGATGATCGGGGTTTTCAGGCGAGCCATGACACGCAGGTTCCAGGCAATCGCTTCGCTCTGGTTACGCTCTTCAGCGTCGATCCCAGGGTAGGCGCCCGGGGTGTCGATGAAGGTCAGGATCGGCATTTTGAAACGCTCGGCCATTTCCATCAGGCGGCAAGCCTTGCGGTAGCCTTCCGGACGCGGCATGCCGAAGTTGCGGCGTACCTTTTCACGTACTTCACGGCCCTTCTGGTGACCGATGACCATCACTGGCTGGTCTTCCAGACGTGCCACGCCGCCCACAATGGCCGCGTCGTCGGAGAAGTGACGATCACCGTGCAGTTCGTCGAACTCGGTGAAGATGTGTTCGATGTAGTCCAGGGTGTATGGACGTTTCGGGTGACGCGCCAGACGTGCGATCTGCCAGCTGGTCAGCTTGCCGAAAATGTCTTCGGTGAGCGTTTTGCTCTTGTCCTGCAGGCGGGAGATCTCATCGCCGATATTCAGCGAATTGTCATTACCGACCAAGCGCAACTCTTCGATCTTGGCTTGCAGGTCGGCGATCGGCTGTTCGAAATCTAGAAA
Source organism: Pseudomonas sp. GW821-FHT02C04 (assembly GCF_059421845.1). Classification (NCBI taxonomy): domain Bacteria; kingdom Pseudomonadati; phylum Pseudomonadota; class Gammaproteobacteria; order Pseudomonadales; family Pseudomonadaceae; genus Pseudomonas; species Pseudomonas sp. GW821-FHT02C04. The sequence goes on from NZ_JBWKVT010000003.1 coordinate 627,786, forward strand.
ATTCGGGTTCATAGGCGTCCGTCTAGGGTCGTGTCCCAAGTGAGCTTGGGCCGGCCGGTTGTCTATTCGCGCCCTACCTTAAGGGAGAGGCGCGCTAAGGTCGAGATTAAAAATTCAGGTTGCGGGCAGGCGGTTTGATATCACCTGCCGGTCAACGGTATTGGAGGAAGACGTTGTCTCGCCCGAACTGGTCACGCAGGGCTTGAATCAAGGCATCCGCCGGGTCGATCCGCCAGGTCTCGCCAAACTGCAGCAAGGTCTTCGCATCGGGACTGGTGTATTCCATGGTGATCGGGCATGCCCCGCGGTGACGCTTGAGCAAATCCCCCAACCAGCGTAGCTGATCGCCTTTCAGATCCTGGGTCTGCAACTTCAGGCGCAAGCTCTCGGCCAAGTTGGTGCGCGCATCTTCCATGCTCATCACCCGCTTGACCCGCAGGCGCAGGCCGCCGGAGAAGTCATCGTTGCTGACCTCGCCTTCGACCACCACCATTGCGTCGGTCTGCAGCAGCGATTGCGCGGAGTGGAACGCCTCGGCAAACAGCGACGCCTCGATCCGCCCGGAGCGGTCGTCGAGGGTGATGAAGCCCATCTTGTCGCCCTTTTTGTTCTTCATCACACGCAGGGCAATGATCATCCCCGCCACGGTCTGGGTATCCCGGGCCGGTTTCAGGTCGATGATGCGCTGGCGAGCGAAACGGCGGATTTCGCCTTCGTATTCGTCGATCGGGTGACCGGTCAGATACAGGCCGAGGGTGTCTTTTTCACCCTTGAGGCGTTCCTTGAGGGTCAGTTCCTTGGCCTTGCGATGCAGCGCGTAAACGTCCGCATCTTCCTCGACGAACAGCCCGCCGAACAGGTCGGCGTGGCCACTGTCGCGGGTACGCGCAGTCTGCTCGGCCGACTTGATTGCCTCTTCCATCGCCGCCAGCAGTACGGCACGGTTACGGTCGATGTTGGCCTGATAAGCCTTTTGCTCGTCATTGAAGTACGGACCGAGACGATCCAGCGCGCCGCCGCGAATCAATCCGTCCAGCGTGCGCTTGTTGATGCGTTTGAGGTCGACCCGGGCGCAGAAGTCGAACAGATCCTTGAACGGACCGGCCTGACGAGCCTCGGTGATCGCTTCCACCGGGCCTTCGCCGACGCCTTTGATCGCGCCCAGGCCATACACGATGCGACCTTCGTCGTTCACCGTGAACTTGAACTCCGAGGTATTCACGTCCGGCGCGTCGAGGCGCAGTTTCATCGTGCGCACTTCCTCGATCAAGGTCACGACCTTGTCGGTGTTGTGCATATCCGCCGACAGTACCGCGGCCATGAACGGCGCCGGGTAGTGGGCTTTCAGCCAGGCGGTCTGGTACGACACCAGGCCGTATGCGGCGGAGTGGGATTTGTTGAAGCCGTAACCGGCGAATTTCTCCACCAGGTCGAAAATGTTACCGGCCAGGTCCGCGTCGATATTGTTGGTGGCGCAACCTTCAATGAAGCCGCCGCGCTGCTTGGCCATTTCCTCGGGCTTTTTCTTACCCATGGCCCGCCGCAGCATGTCCGCACCACCGAGGGTGTAACCGGCCATGACCTGGGCAATCTGCATCACCTGTTCCTGATACAGGATGATGCCGTAAGTCGGTGCCAGGACGGGCTTGAGGCCCTCGTACTGGTAATCGGAGTGCGGATAGGCCAGTTCGGCGCGACCGTGCTTACGGTTGATGAAGTCATCCACCATGCCCGATTGCAATGGACCCGGACGGAACAGGGCCACCAGTGCGATCAAGTCTTCCAGGCAGTCGGGCTTGAGTTTTTTGATCAGCTCTTTCATGCCGCGGGATTCAAGCTGGAATACCGCGGTGGTTTCAGCTTTTTGCAGCAGTTGATACGTCGGTTTGTCATCCAACGGGATGAACGCGATGTCCAGCGGCGGCTCGTTGACCTTGGCGCGGTCGCGGTTGATGGTTTTCAGCGCCCAGTCGATGATCGTCAGCGTTCGCAGACCGAGGAAGTCGAACTTCACCAGACCGGCCGCCTCGACGTCATCCTTGTCGAACTGGGTTACCAGACCGTCACCGGCCTCGTCGCAATAGATCGGCGAGAAGTCGGTCAGCTTGGTCGGTGCGATCACCACACCACCGGCGTGCTTGCCGACGTTACGCACAACGCCCTCAAGCTTGCGCGCCATCTCCCAGATTTCCGCCGCTTCTTCATCGACCTTGATGAAGTCGCGCAGGATTTCTTCCTGCTCGTAGGCTTTTTCCAGGGTCATGCCGACTTCGAACGGAATCATCTTCGACAGGCGATCTGCCAGGCCGAACGACTTGCCCTGCGCCCGCGCCACGTCCCGCACCACAGCTTTCGCCGCCATGGAACCGAAGGTGATGATCTGGCTCACGGCGTTACGGCCGTATTTCTCCGCCACGTAGTCGATCACGCGGTCGCGACCGTCCATGCAGAAGTCGACGTCGAAGTCGGGCATCGATACCCGTTCCGGGTTAAGGAAACGTTCGAACAGCAGGTCGTATTCCAGCGGGTCGAGGTCGGTGATCTTCTGCACGTAGGCCACCAGCGATCCGGCACCCGACCCCCGGCCCGGGCCCACCGGCACACCGTTGTTCTTGGCCCACTGGATGAAGTCCATCACGATCAGGAAGTAACCGGGGAACCCCATCTGGATAATGATATCCAGCTCGAAATTCAGTCGGTCGACATAGACCTGCCGCTTGGCTTCGTAGTCTTCGGTCGTGTCCCTTGGCAGCAGAACGGTTAACCGCTCTTCCAGACCTTCGAAGGACACCTTGCGGAAATACTCGTCGATGGTCATGCCATCGGGGATCGGGAAGTTGGGCAAAAAGTGCGTGCCCAGCTTCACTTCAATGTTGCAACGCTTGGCGATCTCGACGGAGTTTTCCACCGCATCCGGCAGGTCGCTGAACAGCTCGGCCATTTCCTCGGCGCTTTTCAGGTACTGCTGATCGCTGTAGTTCTTCGAACGACGCGGATCGTCGAGGGCCCGGCCCTCACCGATGCAGACGCGGGTTTCGTGAGCGGCGAAGTCTTCCTGCTTGATGAAACGCACATCGTTGGTCGCGACCAACGGCGCACCGAGCTTGTCGGCCAGGGCCACGGCGCCGTGCAATTGTTCTTCGTCATTCGGACGGTTGGTACGCTGAATCTCCAGATAGAAACGATCCGGGAACACCGCCATCCATTCGCGCGTCAGGGTCTCTGCCTCGGCGGGGTTGCCGCCGATCATGGCCATACCGATCTCGCCTTCTTTCGCGGCGGACAGCATGATCAGGCCTTCGTTGGCCTCGGCGACCCACTCGCGCTCGATGATGATCATGCCGTTGCGCTGACCTTCGATGAAGCCACGGGAAATCAGCTCGGTCAGGTTGCGATAACCCAGGGCGTTCATGACCAGCAGGCTGATCCGGCTCAGCGGACCCTCCGGGTCCTTGTTCGACAGCCACAGGTCGGCGCCGCAGATCGGCTTGATCCCGGCGCCCATGGTGTTTTTATAGAATTTGACCAACGAACACATGTTGTTCTGGTCGGTAACCGCAACGGCCGGCATGCCCATGCCGGTCAGGGCCTTGACCAGCGGCTTGATCCGCACCAGCCCGTCGACCAGGGAGTATTCAGTGTGCAGGCGTAGATGAACGAATGAAGCCGGCATAGTGATCCTGTCCAGTTACATAGAGACAACAAGGCCCGGATTGTACCGGGCCCTGAACAAAACATCAGCCTCGCCGCTAAACCTGCGTGAGGCCTTCCAGCGCTTCATAAGCCTGCCGCACCGGGGCAAACGAACGCCGGTGAATCGGCGTCGGCCCGAGGCGCACCAACGCTTCCAGATGAACGGGCGTCGGGTAGCCTTTATGACCACCGATGCCGTAACCCGGATAGATCAATTCGAACGCCGCCATCTCGCGGTCACGGCTGACCTTGGCCAGAATCGACGCGGCGGCGATGGCCGGCACCTTGCTGTCGCCCTTGACCACCGCTTCGGAACGCATCGGCAGTTTCGGGCAGCGGTTGCCGTCGATCATCGCCAGTTTCGGCTGGATATGCAGCCCCGCCACCGCGCGCTGCATCGCCAGCATGGTGGCGTGAAGGATGTTCAGCTCGTCGATTTCTTCGACTTCGGCACGGGCGATGCACCAGCTCAGTGCCTTCTCGCAGATTTCGTCGTAGAGCTTTTCACGCTTGGCTTCAGTGAGTTTCTTCGAGTCGTTGAGACCGAGAATCGGACGGTTCGGATCGAGGATCACCGCCGCCGTGACGACCGCCCCGCACAACGGGCCACGACCGACTTCATCAACGCCGGCCACCAGCTCTTCGACTTCGGCAACCAGGGTGAAATCCAGGCCCATCTGCATGCTTGTCTTGCTCATCGTGTTTGACCGATCAGGTTCAGAACGGCGTCAGCCGCCTGATTGGAAGCGTCCAGACGCAGGGTGCGGTGGATCTCGTCGAAGCCGCGCGTCTGCTCTTCGCCACCGTCGATCAACGGCGACAGAGTCTGGGCAAGTGCTTCGACCGTCGCATCATCCTGCAACAATTCCGGCACCAGCAGTCGCTGGGCCAGCAGGTTCGGCAGGGAAACGTACGGGCTCTTGACCATGCGTTTGAGAATCCAGAACGTCAGCGGTGCCAGACGATAGGCCACGACCATCGGGCGCTTGTACAGCAGCGCCTCGAGGGTCGCAGTGCCTGACGCGATCAGGACTGCGTTGCACGCTGCCAAGGCCAAGTGGGATTTGCCGTCGAGCAAGGTCACCGGCAGGTCACGACCGGCCAGCAGTTCTTCAAGCTGGGCCCGACGCTCAGGATTGGCGCACGGTATGACGAAGCGCAAACCCGGGCGCATGGCGCGCAGGCGTTCGGCGGTATCGAGAAAAAGTGCACCCAGACGACTGACTTCGCCGCCGCGACTGCCCGGCATCAAAGCCACCAGCGGACCATCCGGCAGTCCCAGTTCGGCGCGCGCAGCAGTGCGATCGGCTTCCAGTGGAATGGTATCGGCCAGCGTATGACCGACGAACCGCACCGGCACGCCTTTCTCCTCGTAGAATCTGGCTTCGAACGGCAGCAGCGTGAGCATCAGGTCGCAGCCTTCGCGGATCTTCAGCACCCGCTTCTGCCGCCACGCCCATACCGAAGGGCTGACGTAGTGCACGGTCTTGATCCCGGCCTGACGCAGCTTGAGTTCGATATTGAGGTTGAAATCCGGGGCGTCGATGCCAATGAACACATCCGGCTTTTCAGCGATCAGCGTGGCGATCAGGTCCTTGCGGCGCTTGAGCAGTTCACGCAGTCGCCCGAGGACTTCCACCAGCCCCATGACCGACAGCCGCTCCATGGGGAAGTAGGAGCTCAGGCCTTCGGCCTGCATCAACGGGCCGCCGACGCCGATGAACTCGACAGCGGGATGCTGTGCCTTGAGGGCACGCATCAGACCGGCGCCCAGAATGTCACCGGAAGCCTCACCCGCCACCAGCGCAATACGCAGATTGGCCATGATCAGCGGGTGATGCCGCGAGACGACGACTGGATGGAGTCACGGAACACCGCGACTTCCGGGAACTGGGCGGCAGGCTCGGCCAGTTCGGCCAGGGCTTGCTCGACAGTCAGTCCCTGGCGGTAGACAGTTTTATAGGCGCGGCGCAAGGCATGAATGGCATCCTCGCTGAACCCACGACGACGCATGCCTTCGAAGTTCATGCTGCGCGCTTCGGCCGGGTTGCCGAACACCGTGACGAACGCCGGAACGTCCTTGCCGATGGCGGTGCCCATGCCGGAAAAGCTGTGGGCGCCAATATGGCAATACTGGTGCACCAGGGTGAAACCGGACAGGATCGCCCAGTCCTCGACGTGCACATGCCCGGCCAACGCGGTGTTGTTGACCAGAATGCAGTGGTTGCCGATGACACTGTCGTGACCGATGTGGGCGTAAGCCATGATCAGGTTGTGATCGCCCAGGGTGGTTTCCGAGCGATCCTGAACAGTGCCACGGTGAATCGTCACGCCTTCACGGATAACGTTATGGTCACCGATCACCAGGCGGGTTTCTTCACCCTTGTACTTGAGATCAGGCGTGTCTTCGCCTACCGAGGAAAACTGGTAGATGCGATTGTGCTTGCCGATTCGGGTCGGGCCTTTGAGGATCACGTGCGGCCCGATCACTGTCCCCTCGCCGATTTCCACACCTGCGCCGATGATCGACCACGGGCCGACCTCGACACCTTCAGCCAGTACGGCCGAAGGATCGATGATTGCGCGAGGGTCAATCAAACTCATACTTTTTGTTCCGCGCAGATGATCTCGGCGGAGCAGACCGGCTTGCCATCAACCGACGCCTGGCATTCAAACTTCCAGATCTTGCGCTTGCAGCTAATGAACGTGGCCTCAAGAATCAACTGATCGCCAGGCTTGACCGGCTGGCGGAAACGCAGTTTGTCGGAGCCGACAAAGTAGTAAAGCGTGCCATCAGCGGGCTTCACGTCGAGCATCTTGAAACCGAGAATCCCGGCTGCCTGAGCCATCGCTTCGATGATCAGGACGCCCGGCATGATCGGATGCGCAGGGAAGTGACCATTGAAGAACGGTTCGTTGATGCTGACATTCTTGTAGGCGCGAATTCGCTTGCCTTCAGTATCCAGTTCCACTACCCGGTCCACCAGCAGGAACGGGTAACGGTGAGGCAGGTATTCGCGAATCTCGTTGATGTCCATCATTTCGGGGGGAAGCCTATGTAAAGATTGGGAGCGCGACTGACGCGCACTCCTCTAGCAAATCAAGGAGGCAGTCCAGAGGCTGTGCACACTTGATATGGAAATGGTATCAGCCTTCAGATGAAGCATTACCGCCAGGGGTCACTTCCCCTGCCCGCTTTTCCAGCTGTTTCAACCGTCGCGCGAGGTCATCGAGCTGACGGATGCGTGCCGCGCTTTTGCGCCATTCGGCAGCCGGCTGCATGGCTGTACCGGAAGAATAGGCACCCGGCTCGGTAATCGAGTGAGTCACCATGGTCATCCCGGTCAGGAAAACGTTGTCGCAAATATCGATGTGCCCTACCAGGCCAACACCGCCGGCGAGCATGCAGTGCTTGCCGATTTTGGTGCTGCCGGAAATCCCCACGCACGCCGCCATGGCGGTGTGATCACCGACCTGAACGTTGTGGGCGATCTGAATCTGGTTGTCGAGCTTCACACCGTTGCCGATCACGGTATCGGCCAACGCACCGCGGTCGATGGCGGTGTTCACGCCAATCTCCACATCGTCGCCAATGGTCACGCCGCCGATCTGGGCGATTTTCTGCCAGATGCCTTTCTCGTTGGCAAAGCCGAAGCCTTCACCGCCGAGCACTGCACCGGACTGGATCACCACCCGCTTGCCGATGCGCACATCGTGATACAGCGTCACTCGCGGAGCCAGCCAGCCACCTTCGCCGACTTCGCTGCGGGCACCGACAACGCAATGCGCGCCGAGTGTCACGCCTGCACCGATCCGGGCGCCGGCTTCGATCACCACAAAGGGACCGATACTGGCAGTCGGATCGACCATGGCGTCCGAAGCAATCACTGCGGTCGGATGGATACCGGCTGCAGATTTCGGCTTCGGATCGAACAGGTGGGAAATGCGTGCGTAAGCCAGATAAGGATCCGGCACCACCAACGCATTACCGGCATAACCGTCGGCATCAGCCGCTTTGAGCAGCAGTGCCGCCGCCTGCGAGCCAGCGAGGTATTTGCGGTATTGGGGGTTTGCCAGAAAGCTCAACTGAGCTGGGCCAGCCTCCTGCAAGGTGGCTAGCCCAGTAATTTGCTTCTCGGGGTCGCCACTCAGGGTGGCACCGAGGAACTCGGCCAACTGGCCGAGTTTGATAGTCACGGTCATGGGTTACTTCAGCTGATTCATGCGCTCGATAACCTGGCGCGTGATGTCATATTGAGGTTTGACATCGATCACTGCGCCACGCTCGAACACCAGGTCAAAACCACCTTTCTTGATGACTTCTTCCACTGCGCTATCCAGTTTCGGCTTGAGCTGCTTGAGCATTTCACGGTCAGCAACGGCTTTGGCTTCGTTCAGTTCCTTGGACTGGAACTGGAAATCACGGGCCTTTTGCTTGAATTCCAGCTCCAGACGCTCACGCTCGCCCTGCTGCATCTTGTCGCCGCCAGCCATCAGACGATCCTGGATACCCTTGGCGCTGCTTTCCAGCGTCTTGAGCTTGGTCAGTTGAGGACCGAACTTCTTCTCGGCATCTACAGCGTATTTCTTGGCTGCGTCGGATTCCAGCAGTGCCATCTGATAGTTCAGAACAGCGATTTTCATGTCGGCAAATGCCGGGCCTGCCACCAGTACGGAGGCCAGGAGAACCAATTGAGTCAACTTACGCACGATGTACTCCTACAAAATCCATTGTCGTTATCTTGGGTCAGACGCTTAGAACGTCTGGCCGAGGGAGAATTGGAACACTTGAGTTTCAGCGTTATCCGGTTTCTTGATCGGTGTGGCCAACGCGAAGCTCAAAGGACCCAGTGCGGTAACCCAGGTCACGCCGACACCGACGGAACTGGCCATGTTGCTCAAGCTGATGTCGTTGCACTGCGTGTTGGACTTCGAACCATCACTGTTCGTGGTGTTCTTGCACTGCGAATCAAACACGTTACCCACATCCCAGAATACCGAAGTACGCAGGGAACGTTGATCCTTGACGAATGGCAGCGGGAACAGCACTTCAACACCACCCTGGATCAGAACGTTACCACCGAACGGCAGTGGATCCTGATCCGGATCTCGCAGAGTGCCGTTTGCACCGGTACTTGGTGTACTGCGCGGACCCAGAGTGCTGTCCTTGAAGCCACGTACCGAGTTGAAACCACCAGCATAGTAGTTTTCATAGAATGGCAAGCCTTCGGTCGAACCATAACCGTCGCCATAACCCAATTCGGTGTGCAGACGCAGGGTGTAGTTCTCGGTGATCGGCTGGAACAGCTGGCCACGGTAGTCAAGCTTGTAGAACGACAGGTCGCTGCCTGGAATGGTGGTTTCCAGAGTCAGGCTCTGGGAACGGCCACGGGTCGGCAGCACGCCCTTGTTCAGGGTCGATTCGGACCAACCGGCCGAAGCCTTGAAGTTCAGGTACTGATCGCCTTCACGGTTCACGAAGTCGAAAATCTCGTCAACGGTGTATGTACCGGTCTTGATCTTGTCCTGCTGAGCGGACAGACCGAAGGTCAGACGCGAAGTCTCGCTGATCGGGTAGCCAACGTTCACACCGGCACCCAGGCTGTCCACCGCGTAGCTTGCTACGTCGACGTCGAGGTCTTTGTAGTCGGTGGTGCGATAGAACGCGTTGTAGCCCAGGCTCACGCCATCGGCGGTCCAGTAGGGGTCAACGTAGCCGAAGTTGTAGCGGCTCTGGTATTCGCTTCGGGTCAGGCCGACGCTGACGCGGTTACCGGTACCCAGGAAGTTGTTCTGGGTAATCGAGCCACCGAGGATCAGACCGGCGCTCTGGGCGAAACCGACGCTGGCGGTGATCGAGCCGGAAGCCTGTTCTTCAACGCTGTAGTTCACGTCAACCTGGTCGTCGACACCCGGAACGGCCGGAGTTTCAACGTTGACCTCTTTGAAGAAGCCCAGACGCTCCAGACGGGTCTTGGACTGGTCGATCAGGTAGGTCGAAGCCCAGCCACCTTCCATCTGACGCATTTCACGGCGCAGCACTTCGTCTTCGGACTTGGTGTTGCCACGGAAGTTGATGCGGTTGACGTAGGCACGCTTGCCCGGATCGACAGCGAACAGGATGTCCACGGTGTGGTCATCATCGTGCGGCTGCGGAACACCGTTGACGTTGGCGAAGGTGTAGCCCTCGTTACCCAGACGACGAGTGATCAGTTCCGAGGTGGTGGTCATCAGCTTGCGCGAGAACACCTGGCCTTTCTGCACCAGCAGCAGCGACTTGACCTGGTCTTCAGGAACTTTCAGGTCACCGCTGAGCTTGACGTCACGAACGGTGTACTTCTCGCCTTCGGTCACGTTGACGGTGATGTAGACGTGTTTCTTGTCCGGGGTGATGGACACCTGGGTCGAAGCGATATCCATGTTGATATAGCCGCGGTCCAGGTAGTAGGAACGCAGACGCTCCAGGTCACCGGAAAGCTTTTCACGGGCGTACTTGTCGTCGTTCTTGAAGAACGACAGCCAGTTGGTGGTTTTCAGTTCGAACAGGTCGGTCAGGTCTTCTTCAGGGAAAACCGTGTTACCCACCACGTTGATGTGCTGAATGGCAGCAACGGTGCCTTCGTTGATCTTCACTTTCAGGCCGACACGGTTACGCGGCTGCGATACCACTTCGGTATCAACCGTGGCCGAATAACGACCTTGTGCAACGTATTGACGTTGCAACTCGTTACGCACGCCTTCGAGGGTCGCACGCTGGAAGATCTCGCCTTCGGCCAGACCGGATTGCTTGAGGCCCTTCATCAGGTCTTCGGTGGAGATCGCCTTGTTGCCTTCGATCTCGATGCTCGCGACCGATGGACGTTCGACGACGGTGATCACCAGAACGTTGCCTTCGCGGCCCAGCTGGATATCTTGAAAGAAACCGGTTTTGAACAACGCACGAGTGGATTCCACCAGGCGACGATCATCCGCCTGCTCGCCGACGTTCAACGGCAAGGCACCAAAGACGCTACCCGCGGAGACCCGCTGGAGGCCATTGACGCGAATATCAGAGATAGTGAAGGACTCGGCGTGAACTTCGGCGATCATCAATACGGTGAGAACCGCAGTTAGCAGCAGACGTTTCATGAAGTCCTTTCTTATTCCAACTGGCAATAAACAAACTGCCGCAAAATGCGGCAGATTCGCAATTCAGCGAAGCGTTACAGTCGACCCAGATCGTTGACCAGAGCAAGCAACATCACCCCGACCACCAAACTGATACCGATCTGTATCCCCCAACCTTGCACCCGATCCGACAAGGGACGACCACGCGCCCACTCGATCAGATAAAACAACAAATGCCCCCCATCCAGTACAGGAATGGGCAGCAAATTCAGAACCCCCAGGCTAATACTCAGATAAGCAAGGAAATTCAGGAAATCAGCGACACCCGACTGGGCAGAAGCGCCCGCCACTTTAGCAATGGTTATCGGTCCACTCAAGTTTTTTACCGAGAGCTCGCCGAACAGCATTTTCTTCAGTGAATCCAGCGTCAGGACACTCATGGTCCAGGTACGACGAGCGCCCTCGCCAATCGCGGCCAAAGGACCATAACTGACCTCGCGGATCATCTCCGGCGGCCAGTCGACAGCTTTCACTCCAGCCCCCAGATAACCGCTTGGCGACTTGCTTTCGCCACGTGCTGCCAGCGTCACAGGGATGTCGATTTGAGCACCGTCGCGCTCGACGTGCAGCATGATTTTGGTATCAGGACGCGTACGAACGGTATCGACCACCTGCTGCCAGTCATCCAGCGCCTTGCCATCCAGCGCCAGCAGACGGTCGCCGGTTTTCAGACCGGCTGCCTGAGCCGGGCCTTTCGGATCGAGTTCAGCGAGAATCGGCGGCAATGCCGGACGCCACGGGCGGATACCCAGGGAGCGAATCGGATCCGGCTCGTCGGCACCCTTCAGCCAGTGATCGAGTGCAAGTTCACGTGGCGAATCGGCCGTGGAGCCCTGCTCGCGCACCAGCACCTGCAGGGAACCGCTTTCCCCCAGACGACGCACCAATTGCAGATTGACCGCCGCCCAGCCAGAAGTCGGCTCACCGTCGATGGCAATGATTTCCTGGCCCGCATTCAGCCCGGCCTTTGCCGCGAGACTGCCGGACTCGACCGCACCGATGACCGGACGCACCTGCTCGCTGCCCAGCATGGCCAGCACCCAGAAGAACACCATGGCCAACAGGAAGTTGGCGACCGGGCCGGCTGCAACGATGGCAATACGCTGACGAACGGACTTGCGATTGAAAGATTGATGAAGCTGCTCAGCGGGCACTTCGCCTTCACGCTCATCGAGCATCTTGACGTAGCCGCCCAGCGGAATGGCCGCGACAACAAACTCGGTCCCCTGCTTGTCGTGCCAGCGCAGCAACGGCATGCCAAAGCCTACGGAAAAGCGCAGAACCTTGACGCCACAGCGACGCGCGACCCAGAAGTGGCCGAATTCGTGAAAGGTGACCAGCACACCCAAGGCGATCAGGGTGCCGGCAATCATATAGAGCGCGCTCATCTACTTTCTCCGCAATCCTGTTCTATGCCGCGTGGAGCCATGTACCGCAGGGCCTATCGACCGTGACGGGTCAACCATTGCCCGGCCAGAGCGCGTGCTGCCGCGTCCGCCGTGAACACTGCATCGAGATCATTCAGAGCAACTACCGGCTCGAGATTCAACACTTCCTCGATGATACTCGCGATTTCCAGGTAGCGAACCCGCCCGTCGAGAAACGCTGCCACTGCCACTTCATTCGCGGCATTGAGCATGGCCGGGGCACTGTTGCCGGCCTCGGCCGCCTGACGCGCGAGTCGCAGGCACGGAAAGCGCTCTTCATCGGGCGCTTCGAAGTCAAGACGCGCGATGGCAAACAGGTCCAGTGGCGCCACGCCGGAATCGATGCGCTCAGGCCAGGCCAGCGCATTGGCGATCGGGGTGCGCATGTCGGGATTGCCCAACTGCGCCAGCACCGAGCCGTCCACATAATCAACCAGAGAATGAATCACGCTCTGTGGATGGATCACCACTTCGACTTGCGACGGCCTGGCATCAAATAACCAGCAGGCCTCGATCAACTCGAGCCCCTTGTTCATCATGCTGGCCGAATCCACGGAAATCTTGCGGCCCATGGACCAGTTCGGATGAGCACAGGCCTGGTCGGGTGAAACATGCGCCAGTTCGGCCATCGGCGTCTGCCGGAAAGGACCGCCGGAGGCTGTCAGCAAAATCCGACGCACACCGACAGTACTCAAGCCACGGGCAAAATCCTGCGGCATGCACTGGAAAATCGCATTGTGCTCGCTGTCGATTGGCAGCAGGACCGAACCGCTCTTGCGCACAGCGTCCATGAACAAGGCGCCGGACATCACCAGCGCCTCCTTGTTGGCCAGGAGGATCTTCTTGCCCGCCTCGACCGCCGCAAGGGTCGGACGCAGACCCGCAGCGCCGACGATGGCCGCCATCACGGCATCCACCTCAGGGGCAGCCGCGACCTGACACAGGCCCTCCTCCCCTACCAGCACCCGAGTCGACAGCCCCGCGGCACGCAAGTCGTCCTGCAAACCACGAGCGGCACCGACTTCCGGCACTACTGCAAACTGAGGGACATGGCGCACGCACAAGGCAAACAGCTCACTGAGACGAGTAAAGCCACTCAGTGCAAAAACCTGGTATCGCTCAGGATGACGAGCAATGACATCGAGGGTGCTCAGACCGATCGAGCCGGTTGCCCCCAGTACGGTAATCTGCTGCGGGCGACTCACGGCGCAGCCATCCACAGCAACACCGCGAATACCGGGATCGCCGCTGTCAGACTGTCAATGCGATCCAGTACGCCGCCATGACCAGGCAGCAGATTACTGCTGTCCTTGATGCCGGACTGGCGCTTGAACATGCTTTCCGTCAGATCACCCACCACCGAGATGAACACGATCAGCGCAGCGCCGATCAGGCCCTTGAACAACTGCGCCACCGTCCAGTCACGAAACAGAGCGACCAGCGTGGTGATCACCAGGCTCAGCGCCAGACCGCCATACACGCCTTCCCAGCTTTTGCCCGGGCTGACTTGCGGGGCCAGCTTGCGCTTGCCGAAAGCACGGCCGGAGAAATAGGCACCGATATCGGCGCCCCAGACCAGCACCATCACCGCCATGATCAGCCAGTTGCCGAGCGGGTATTGCTTGATCTGGATCAGACCTTGCCAGGCAGGCAGCAGAATCAACAAACCGATCACCAGTTTGCTCGCGGCGCTGGCCCAGCGCTCACTGGAGCGCGGATAGGTCAGCACCAGCCAGGTCGCCACCGCCCACCAGATCACCGAGGCGCCGAGCACCCAAGGCGCCAGCCCCGGCAGGATGTACATGACGAACAACATCAGCGCGACCACTGCCGCATAACCGACGCGGAACGATTGCGCAGTAAAGCCGGCCAGGCGCGCCCATTCCCAGGCACCCAGACTCACGACCAGCCCGATGAACAGCGCAAAACCGGAACCCTCGAGCAGGAAAAACCCGCCCAGGGCAATCGGCAGCAGGATCAGCGCAGTGATGATTCGTTGTTTAAGCATTAAACCCGGGCTCCAGCTTCGATCTGCTCGCTCGTTTTACCGAAACGACGCTGACGCGAAGCGAAATCGGCCAGCGCAATACGCATGGCATCGTGTTTGAAGTCCGGCCAGAACAGGTCGGAGAAGTACAACTCGGCATAGGCCAGTTGCCACAGCAGGAAGTTGCTGATGCGGTGCTCGCCGCCAGTGCGGATGCACAGATCCGGCAGCGGCAGGTCACCGGTCGCCAGACAGGTTTGCAACAGATCCGGCGTGATGTCTTCCGGACGCAGATGCCCGGCCTGAACCTCACGAGCCAGGCGCTGCGCCGCTTGCGCGATATCCCACTGACCGCCGTAGTTGGCGGCGATCTGCAGGACAAAACGATTGGCGCCCGCGGTCATGGCCTCGGCTTCGCGCATGGCAGCTTGAAGCTCGGGATGGAAACGCGAACGGTCGCCAATGATGCGCAGACTGATGTTGTTGTCGTTGAGGCGCTTGGCCTCACGACGCAATGCCTTGAAGAACAGGTCCATCAAGGCACTGACCTCATCGGCCGGGCGCTGCCAGTTTTCACTGGAAAAGGCGAACAGGGTCAGCACCTCGACCCCGGCCTCGGCACACACCTCGATCACCGCCCGGACAGCGTCCACGCCCGCTTTATGCCCGGCGACACCCGGCATAAAGCGTTTTTTCGCCCAGCGATTGTTGCCATCCATGATGATCGCGACATGGCGCGGCACCGCGGACGGCGCAGTCTGCTTGGTCTTATCCATTTAAAGCTCGACCCTTATACGGCCATCAGGTCTTTTTCTTTCTCTGCCAGCTTCGCGTCGATTTCAGCCACGAACTTCTTGGTCAGGTCGTCGATTTCGCCAGTGGCACGACGCTCTTCGTCTTCGCTGATTTCTTTCTCTTTAACCAGATCCTTCAGCGAGCTGTTGGCATCGCGACGGATGTTGCGCACGGCAACACGAGCGTCTTCAGCCACATCACGCGCCTGCTTGGTGAAACCACGACGGGTTTCTTCAGTCAGGGCCGGCATGCTGATCAGCAGCAGCTCACCGAGGTTGGTCGGGTTCAGGTTCAGACCCGCGCTACCAATCGCCTTGTCCACAGCACCGAGCATGTTGCGCTCGAACGCCACAACTTGCAGGGTACGGGCGTCCTTGACGGTGATGTTGGCCACTTGCTTGATCGGAGTGTCGGAACCGTAGTACGGAACCATCACACCTTCCAGAATGCTTGGGTGCGCTTGACCGGTACGAATGCGACCGAAGTTGTGAGCCAGAGACTCGACGGACTTCGTCATGCGCTCTTTAGCGTCTTTCTTGATTTCGTTGATCATTGTTGACCTTCCTCGATCAGGGTGCCTTCAGCGCCGCCATGGACGATGTTCAGCAGGGCACCAGGCTTGTTCATGTTGAATACGCGCAGCGGCATCTTGTGGTCACGGCACAGGCAGATAGCCGTCAGATCCATTACACCCAGCTTGCGATCCAGTACTTCATCATAAGTCAGATGATCGAACTTCTCGGCATGCGGGTCTTTGAACGGGTCGGCAGTGTAGACGCCGTCGACCTTGGTCGCCTTGAGTACGACGTCCGCATCGATTTCGATTGCGCGCAGGCAGGCTGCCGAATCCGTGGTGAAAAACGGATTGCCGGTACCGGCCGCGAAAATCACCACGTCCTTGGAGTTCAGGTGACGCATGGCTTTGCGACGATCATAGTGATCGGTCACACCCACCATGGAAATGGCCGACATCACGATGGCCGAGATATTGGCACGTTCCAGCGCATCGCGCATGGCCAGGGCGTTCATCACAGTGGCCAGCATGCCCATGTGGTCGCCTGTGACCCGATCCATGCCGGCCTTGCTCAGCGCTTCACCGCGGAACAAGTTGCCGCCGCCGATCACCAGACCGACCTGAACGCCGATACCGACCAGTTGGCCGACTTCCAGCGCCATGCGATCCAGCACTTTCGGATCGATCCCGAACTCTTCCGAGCCCATCAGGGCCTCGCCGCTAAGCTTGAGTAGAATGCGTTTATAGCGAGCCTGATAACCACTGCCCTGCTGAGCCATTGCGAATCTCTCCTGCGGCGTATTTAAAAATTCTTTGCGAGCTGTTTACAGCTGGCGTTCACTCTAGCTTGGCGCTGCTTCAGCGCCATCGGAACATGGCTTTGTAAGTCAGTTCCAAGGGGAAACCAATTAAAAATTGGTAACCCTATCTGAAAAGAGGCTGCGCGCGTGAGCGGGCAGCCTCTTTCGGGCGACAGTTGAAAAACTGTCTTATTGCTTGGCGGCAGCCAGCTGGGCAGCAACTTCTTCAGCGAAGTTGTCGACCGGCTTCTCGATGCCTTCGCCTACTTTGAAGTAGGTGAAGGAAACGATTTCAGCACCGGCTTTCTTGGCCAGATCGCCAACCTTGACTTCAGGGTTCTTGACGAACGCCTGCTCAACCAGGCTCGCTTCTGCCAGGAACTTGCTGATACGGCCTTTGACCATGTTCTCAACAATGTTTTCTGGCTTGCCTTTGATCTTCTCTTCGTTCAGCTGCAGGAACACAGCCTTCTCACGCTCGATCGCTTCGTCGGAGACTTGCGAAGGCAGCAGGAACTCAGGGTTGCTTGCAGCAACGTGCATCGCGATGTCTTTGGCCAGCTCGACGTCACCGCCTTTCAGGACAACAGCAACACCGATCTTGTTACCGTGCAGGTAGGTGCCGACAACGTCACCCTCTACGCGTACCAGACGACGGATGTTGACGTTCTCGCCGACTTTGGCAACCAGAGCTTCACGAGCCGATTCCTGAGCGGCGATCAGCGGAGCTGCGTCGGTCAGTTTTTCGTCGAAGGCTTTTTCTACGCTGGCAGCAACGAAGTTTTTGAAGTCGTCTTGCAGGGCCAGGAAGTCGGTCTGCGAGTTGACTTCCAGCAGCACGGCTGCCTTGTCGTTCGACTTGATGGCGATAGCGCCTTCAGCGGCAACGTTGCCAGCTTTCTTGGCAGCCTTGATCGCGCCCGAAGCACGCATGTCATCAATGGCTTTTTCGATGTCGCCGTCAGCCTTTTCCAGGGCTTTCTTGCAATCCATCATGCCTTCGCCGGTACGCTCGCGCAGTTCTTTAACCAACGCTGCAGTAATTGCTGCCATTTTCAAATTCCTCTTGGATAGGTTTTCAACCATTCCACCCGATCGAACGGGCGTTCAATTCTTCCCGAACCACCTTGTAGCCGCTGCACGTTACAGATGCTGTAGCTGCGCTGCCGACAAGTTGGTTTTCGAGGTGGCAAAAAGGGGGCCAAGCCCCCTTTTTGCTTACTGAGTCAACGCCAGGGCGTCAATTACTCAGCTGCAGCCTGAGTTTCTTCAGCTGCGAACTCAACAGTGCCGCCAGCAACATTGTTGCGACCACGGATCACAGCGTCAGCCATCGAACCCATGTACAGCTGGATAGCGCGGATTGCGTCATCGTTGCCTGGGATGATGTAGTCAACGCCTTCCGGGCTGCTGTTGGTATCGACAACGCCGATGACCGGGATGCCCAGCTTGTTGGCTTCGGTGATCGCGATGCGCTCGTGGTCAACGTCGATCACGAACAGTGCGTCTGGCAGACCGCCCATGTCCTTGATGCCGCCCAGGGAGCGATCCAGCTTCTCAAGGTCACGGGAGCGCATCAGCGCTTCTTTCTTGGTCAGCTTGGCGAAAGTACCGTCTTCGGCTTGCACTTCAAGGTCACGCAGACGCTTGATGGAAGCACGGATGGTTTTGAAGTTGGTCAGCATGCCGCCCAACCAGCGGTGATCGACGTACGGCGAACCGCAACGTGCTGCTTCTTCAGCAACGATCTTGCCAGCGGAACGCTTGGTGCCGACGAACAGAATCTTGTTTTTGCCCTGGGCCAGACGCTCTACGAAAGTCA
Source organism: Pseudomonas sp. GW821-FHT02C04 (assembly GCF_059421845.1). Classification (NCBI taxonomy): domain Bacteria; kingdom Pseudomonadati; phylum Pseudomonadota; class Gammaproteobacteria; order Pseudomonadales; family Pseudomonadaceae; genus Pseudomonas; species Pseudomonas sp. GW821-FHT02C04. Next base: position 645,991 of record NZ_JBWKVT010000003.1, read on the forward strand.
GAGCTTCGTTGAACATTGGCAGGGTTTTTTCAAGGTTGATGATGTGAATCTTGTTACGCGCGCCGAAAATGTATTTACCCATTTTCGGGTTCCAGTAACGGGTTTGGTGACCGAAGTGCACACCGGCCTTCAGCATATCGCGCATATTGACTTGGGACATGATAGTTCCTTGATAAGTCGGGTTGGGCCTCCACGTATCCCAATGACCAACCCCTGATCCGAGGATCAAAGGCACCCAGGCCATCGTGTCGACACGTGTGTGGGTTAATGCTCCCGGAGCTATCCCCGGAAAGCGGCGCATTTTATATCACAGGAAGGGCGTAAACGGAACCCGGAATCTGTAATCGCGTCAGGGACATGGGCGCCAGCCCCTTGGAATCGCCCTGACGCGCACTATTGTATAGGTCGAAGCGATGCACGCAGGCGCGGATTTGCGCCTTTGGTCTGTTAGAATCGCGTTTTTCAGGGCCACCAGGCGAAAACCGCCGCCCTGCCCGTATCAACAAGCGCCGCCGAGCGCAGAGAGAGCCTGTATGACCGTCACCCTCAAAACCCCCGAGGACATCGCCGCCATGCGTGTCGCCGGCAAACTGGCCGCCGATGTGCTGGAAATGATTGCCGAACACGTCAAGCCGGGCGTGACCACCGATGAGCTGAACCAGATCTGCCACGACTACATCGTCGACGTGCAGAAGGCCATCCCCGCCCCGCTCAACTACAAGGGCTACCCGAAGTCGATCTGCACCTCGATCAACCACGTGGTCTGCCACGGCATCCCGAACGACAAGCCACTGAAAAACGGCGACACCCTGAACATCGATGTCACCGTGATCAAGGACGGCTACCACGGCGACACCAGCCGCATGTTCCACGTCGGCACCGTGCCGGTCTGGGCCGAGCGCCTGTCCCAGGTCACCCAGGAATGCATGTACAAGGCGATCGAGATCGTCAAACCCGGCTGCCGTCTCGGCGACATCGGCGAGATCATCCAGAAGCACGCTGAAAAGAACGGCTTCTCCGTGGTGCGCGAGTTCTGCGGCCACGGCATCGGCAAGGTGTTCCACGAAGAGCCGCAGATCCTGCACTACGGCCGCGCCGGCACCGGCATGGAACTGAAGGCCGGCATGACCTTCACCATCGAACCGATGATCAACCAGGGCAAGGCCGACACCAAGGTGCTGGGCGACGGCTGGACCGCGATCACCAAGGATCGCAAGCTGTCGGCCCAGTGGGAACACACTTTGCTTGTCACCGACACCGGCTACGAGATCTTCACCCTGCGCAGCGATGACACGATCCCGCGCGTATCGGCCTGATCCCGACACCGCTCCCAGCCTATAGAAGGAAAGCCAATCGATGCCGCAGGTGGATCCCGAACTCTTCGACCGCGGCCAGTTCCAGGCTGAACTGGCCCTGAAAGCGAGCCCTATCGCCGCCTTCAAGAAGGCGATCCGTCAGGCCCGCGAAGTGCTCGATGCACGCTTTCGCAGCGGCCGCGATATCCGGCGGCTGATCGAGGATCGCGCCTGGTTCGTCGACAACATCCTGCAAAAGGCCTGGGACCAGTTCAACTGGAGCGAAGACGCCGACATCGCGCTGGTCGCGGTCGGCGGCTACGGTCGCGGTGAGTTGCACCCCTATTCCGATATCGACCTGCTGATCCTGCTGGACAGTGCCGATCACGAAATCTTCCGCGATTCCATCGAGCGTTTTCTCACGCTGTTGTGGGACATCGGCCTGGAGGTCGGTCAGAGCGTTCGCTCGGTGGACGAGTGCGCCGAAGAGGCCCGCGCCGACCTGACGGTGGTCACCAACCTGATGGAAAGCCGCACCATCTGCGGCCCTGAACGCTTGCGCCAGCGCATGCTCGATGTCACCAGCACCGCACACATGTGGCCGGCCAAGGAATTCTTCCTGGCCAAGCGCGCAGAGCAAAAGGCCCGCCACCACAAGTACAACGACACCGAATACAACCTGGAACCCAACGTCAAAGGCTCGCCCGGCGGACTACGGGATATTCAGACGATTCTGTGGGTCGCCCGTCGCCAGTACGGCACCCTGAACCTGCGCGCCCTGGCAGGCGAAGGCTTCCTGGTCGAGAGCGAAAACGCCCTGCTGGCGTCGTCCCAGGAGTTCCTGTGGAAAGTACGCTACGCCCTGCACATGCTGGCCGGCCGCTCCGAAGATCGCCTGCTGTTCGATCATCAACGCACCATTGCGGGGCTGCTGGGGTTTGAAGGTGACGACGCCAAGCAGGCCGTCGAAAACTTCATGCAGCAGTACTTTCGCGTGGTGATGAGCATCGCCCAGCTCAGCGACCTGATCATCCAGCACTTCGAGGAAGTCATCCTCGCCCCGGAAGACGAAGCGCCGCCGCAGCCGATCAACTCGCGCTTCCAGCTGCACGACGGATACATCGAGGCACGCAACGACAACGTGTTCCGCCGCACGCCGTTCGCCATGCTCGAGATCTTCGTGCTGATGGCCCAGCAGCCGGAAATCAAAGGCGTGCGCGCCGACACCATTCGTCTGCTGCGGGAAAACCGTCACCTGATCGACGACAACTTTCGCAACGACATTCGCAATACCAGCCTGTTCATCGAACTGTTCAAGTGCAAGATCGGCATCCACCGCAACCTGCGGCGGATGAACCGCTACGGCATTCTCGGGCGCTACCTGCCGGAGTTCGGCTTCATCGTCGGGCAGATGCAGCACGACCTGTTCCACATCTATACGGTCGATGCGCACACGCTGAACCTGATCAAACACCTGCGCAAGTTGCAGTACACCCAGGTGTCGGAGAAATTCCCGCTGGCCGCCAAGCTCATGGCCAAGTTGCCCAAGCCTGAGCTCATCTACATGGCAGGCCTGTATCACGACATCGGCAAGGGCCGGCATGGCGATCATTCGGAGATCGGCGCGGTCGATGCCGAGGCGTTCTGTCAGCGCCACCAACTGCCGGTGTGGGACAGCCGCCTGATCGTCTGGCTGGTGCAGAACCATCTGGTGATGTCGACCACCGCCCAGCGCAAGGACTTGTCCGACCCGCAAGTGATCCATGACTTCGCCCTGGCGGTCGGTGATGAAACCCGTCTGGACTACCTGTACGTGCTGACGGTGGCCGATATCAACGCGACCAACCCGACCCTGTGGAACTCCTGGCGCGCCAGCCTGTTGCGCCAGCTCTACACGGAGACCAAGCGCGCCCTGCGTCGTGGCCTGGAAAACCCGGTGGATCGCGAAGAACAGATCCGCCAGACCCAGAGCGCAGCGCTGGATATTCTGGTGCGCGGCGGCACCGACCCTGACGATGTCGAGCAGTTGTGGGCGCAACTGGGCGATGACTATTTCCTGCGCCATACCGCCGGCGACGTGGCCTGGCACAGCGATGCGATTCTCCAGCAGCCGGCCGACGGCGGCCCGCTGGTGCTGATCAAGGAAACCACCCAGCGCGAATTCGAGGGCGGTACGCAGATCTTCATTTATGCACCGGACCAGCACGACTTCTTCGCTGTGACCGTGGCCGCGATGGACCAGCTCAACCTGAACATTCACGACGCCCGGGTCATCACCTCCAGCAGCCAGTTCACCCTCGACACCTACATCGTGCTCGATACGGAAGGCGAATCCATCGGCGACAATCCGACCCGGGTCAAACAGATCCGCGACGGCCTGACCGAAGCCCTGCGCAACCCGGACGACTACCCGACCATCATCCAGCGTCGGGTACCCCGCCAGCTCAAGCATTTTGCTTTCGCACCACAAGTGACGATCCACAACGACGCCCAGCGTCCGGTGACGGTGCTGGAACTCACCGCACCCGACCGTCCGGGCCTGCTGGCACGGATCGGCGGGATTTTCCTGGAGTTCGACCTGTCGCTGCAGAACGCCAAGATCGCCACCCTGGGCGAAAGGGTGGAAGACGTGTTCTTCATCACCGACGCCCACAATCAGCCGCTGTCCGACCCGCTGCTGTGCAGTCGTTTGCAGGATGCCATCGTCGAGCAGCTCAGCGTCAATCAGGAACCCGATATCAAACTGTCGCGTATCAGCATTTGACTGAGCGCCCGGATTCAACCGCTTTGCACGAGACCCAGCACCGATGAACAACGCTCTGACCCAGTTGCAGCCCTACCCGTTCGAGAAGCTCCGCGCCCTGCTCGGCAGCGTCACGCCGAACCCGGACAAGCGCCCGATCGCGCTGTCCATCGGCGAGCCGAAACACCGTTCGCCAAGCTTTGTCGCCGAGGCGCTGGCCAACAACCTGGACCAGATGGCGGTGTATCCGACCACCCTCGGCATTCCGGCCCTGCGCGAAGCCATTGCCGCCTGGTGCGAGCGTCGCTTCAACGTGCCGAGCGGCTGGATCAACCCGGCGCGCAACGTTCTGCCGGTCAACGGCACCCGTGAAGCGTTGTTCGCCTTCACCCAGACCGTAGTCAACCGCGGTGACGACGCGCTGGTGGTCAGCCCGAACCCGTTCTATCAGATCTACGAAGGTGCGGCGTTCCTCGCCGGCGCCAAGCCACACTACCTGCCATGCCTGGATGAAAACGGCTTCAACCCGGACTTCGACGCGGTATCGCCAGACATCTGGAAACGCTGCCAGATCCTGTTCCTGTGCTCGCCAGGCAACCCGACCGGTGCGTTGATTCCGGTCGACGTGCTGAAAAAGCTGATCGCCCTGGCCGACGAATACGACTTCGTGATCGCCGCCGACGAGTGCTACAGCGAGCTGTACTTCGACGAGCAAACGCCACCGCCGGGCCTGCTCAGCGCTTGCGCCGAACTGGGTCGCAAGGATTTCAAACGCTGCGTGGTCTTCCACAGCCTGTCCAAGCGTTCGAATCTGCCGGGCCTGCGCTCCGGTTTCGTTGCCGGCGACGCCGACATCCTCAAGGGCTTCCTGCTGTATCGCACCTACCACGGCTGCGCGATGCCGGTTCAGACCCAACTGGCCAGCGTTGCCGCGTGGAACGATGAAGTGCATGTACGCGCCAACCGCGCGTTGTATCGCGAGAAGTTCGATGCCGTGCTGGCGATCCTCAGCCCGGTGATGGATGTGCAGCGTCCGGATGGCAGCTTCTACCTTTGGCCAAACGTGCAAGGTGATGACGCAGCGTTCTGCCGGGACCTGTTTGCCGAAGAACACGTGACCGTGGTACCGGGTTCGTACCTGTCCCGCGATGTCAACGGGGTCAACCCCGGTGCCGGCCGCGTGCGCATGGCGCTGGTCGCGCCGCTGGCGGAATGTGTGGAAGCGGCCGAACGCATCCGTGATTTCGTCCTGCGCCACAAGTAATGCCTGAACGCCCGTGCCGGGCAATCCGGCATGGGCGCCTCATACATCGGGTTACAGACCCTCCAACTATTTACCCCACTTGCCGGCCGGCCAGACGTTAGTCTTGAGCCGCGGATATCTCTGCGCCTGAAACAAACTCAAGACTTTAACTTCAAGGAAGAAGTGAACATGAACGACCTGCTGGATTGCAAACTCATTCAATGGCCCGATGATCAAGCCGCTTATACGGCAGCCATCAATGAAAACCCCGCCAATGCCGGTAAAACTGCCGGCACTCGACGCAAACGCTCAATCCTTGATTATTCAAAATTGTGGGCCAACGGCCGAACCTTGAAAGTGGCCTTCATGGACGCACCCGACGCTGACCACAAGAGCAGGATTATCGCTGCGGCCAACCAATGGTTGCCGTACATCAACCTGAAGTTTGAATTTGTCGACGATTTGAAAGGCGACATCCGGATTGCGACAAAGAACAATGACAACAGCTCGATGCTGGGCACCGATGCGCTGTTGATCCACCCCGACCATCCCACCATGAACCTGGGGGTCAAACCGGAACATGAAGACTTCGAGGTGATCGTGATCCACGAATTCGGCCACGCACTGGGTGCGATGCACGAACATCAGCACCCAAGGGCCAATATTCCGTGGGATAAGCCGAAGGTGTATGAGTTCTACAAGAACCGCGAAATGAACCCGCTCACCGAGGAGCAGGTCGACAGGAACCTGTTCGCATCCTTCGACACACTGGACGCGATCTACACCTCCTACGACCGAAAATCGATCATGCATCACCCGGTGGCAAACACATTGACAGTGGGCAACTGGGAGGTACCGATCAACCGCCGGATCAGTAGGAAAGACAAACGACTGATGCGATTGCTTTATCCCAAATAACGCTTTTCCTATTTGACCTGCCCCAGGTTCGCCTCACTCAAATCCAGCTCGCCCAACACCTCACGCAGCACATCATCACCAATCTGGTGCTGACGGCTCAGGCTGTACAACTCAAGGCGTTGCGCACGCAGCGCCTTGAGACGCAAACGGCGCTCAAGCAGATCCATCTGGAATGCCAGCGCCTGGGCTTCGGCCGAATCGTTGAACACCTCAAGCTGATGACGGTATTCAGACATGATCCGCGCCTTGAGCTCGGCCGACAGTGCCGCTTGCGCGGCATCCTGCGGGTTGACCTCTTCGACTTCCAGCGCATGAATGGCCGCTTCAGCGGTCTTGCGCCAGGCGTCGCGGACTTCCTGGCGGCGTTTGTCGTCGGGGCTTTTCTGGATCCCGCGCAACAGCAACGGCAAGGCGATGCAGGCTGCGACCAGCGACATCAGAATCACCCCCGCAGCAATGAAGATCAGCAAATCACGCTCGGGAAAGGCCTCGCTGCCCATCAGCATCGGCACCGACATCACGCCCGCCAGGGTCACCGCACCGCGTACACCACCGACGGTCAGCAGCCAGCAGGACCGGGCAGTCGGCACTTGTGTCAATTCACCCTTGCCGCGCAAGCGACGCAGCAGCACCGACAAACGCCAGATGCTTTGCACCCAGATGAAACGCAGCAGCACCAGCGCCAGGAAAATCGCCACCACATCGAGGCAGCGGTAGAACAGCGTCGGCCACAATGACGTTTCGTGGCTGACCACAGCTTTGATGATGTCCGGCAGTTGCAGGCCGAGCAGCAGGAAGATCAAACCGTTGAAGGCGAACTCCAGCAACGACCAGACGCTGCGGTTGAGCAAACGCGTGCTGGTCTGGCGCGGCAACAGGTCGAGCCAGCTCTGCATCATCCCCGCCGCCACTGCCGAAAGAATGCCCGAGGCGCCGAGCCGTTCGGCCAACACGTAAGCGGCAAACGGCAGCAGCAACATGAACACCACGTGGGTTGCCGGATCGTCCCAGCCCCGAGCGATCATCCACGCCCGCAGCCGACCCACCAACCAACTCAATGCCACGCCGACTGCGAGCCCGCCGACCGCGACCAGCACGAACGTCAGACTGGCGTTGGCCAGGGAGAACGCACCAGTGACCGCCGCAACCAGGGCGAATTTAAACGTCACCAGGCCCGAGGCATCGTTCATCAGTGCTTCGCCTTGCAGCATGTGCATCAAAGGCGTGGGCAAGCGGTTCTGCGAAATCGCTGACACCGCCACGGCATCGGTCGGCGACAGCACCGCCGCCAACGCGAACGCCACCGGCAATGGAATCGTCGGCAACAACCAGTGAATGAAGTAGCCGGCACCGACCACCGTAAACAGCACCAACCCGACCGCCAGCGTCAGTATCGGCCCGCGCAGACGCCACAATTCGCGTTTGGGCATGCGCCAGCCATCGGAAAACAGCAGCGGCGGCAGGAACAGAAACAGGAACAGTTCGGGATCCAGAGCCACGTGCAGGCCAAGGGTCGGCCAGGCCAGCAATGCCCCGGCGGCGATCTGTACCAGCGGCAGCGGCAACGGGATGACCCGTCCGACCAGACGCGAAACACTGACCAGCATCAGCAGGATCAGGACCGTATAAGCGGTTTGCATAAAGCGGAAATCTCAGACAATCGACAGCGTTGAACTGCCATATTAGCCGCTTAGGCTGTGCGTGACCGTTGCACCTATGTCGCAGCCCCCGTCCGGGAAATCAACCTCGGCCGCCGCGAAACGGTTTGGTCATGGCATAATCCGACACCATTTTTCTCCAGCACCTGTAAAGGGGGCGATTCCTTGACCGTTTCAAGCAAAACGTTGCACCTTTTCGGCATCAAAGCCTGCGACACCATGAAAAAGGCGCGCACCTGGCTCGATGAACACGCTGTCAGCTACGACTTCCACGATTACAAAACCGCCGGCATCGACCGTGAACACCTGACCCAATGGTGTAACGAACACGGCTGGCAAACGGTGTTGAACCGCGCAGGCACGACCTTTCGCAAACTCGACGACGAACGCAAAGCCGATCTCGACCAGTCGAAAGCCATCGAACTGATGCTCGCTCAACCCTCGATGATCAAGCGCCCGGTGCTCGATCTCGGTGACCGAACCCTGATTGGCTTCAAGCCAGATATCTACGCGGCCGCCCTCAAGTAAGCAGCCCGTCACTTTTTGTAGAGGTATTCACATGTCCAATTCCCTGTTCAGTATTGCCTTCGGCGTCGGCACCCAGAACCGTCAAGGTGCATGGCTGGAAGTGTTCTACGCCCAGCCGCTGCTCAATCCTTCGGCCGAGCTGGTCGCCGCCGTTGCACCGATCCTCGGCTACACCGAAGGCAACCAGGCCATCACCTTCACCACCGCACAAGCCGCCCAACTGGCTGAAGCCGTAAAAGGCATCGACGCGGTACAAGGCAAGCTGCTGACCCGTCTGGCCGAAAGCCACAAGCCGCTGGTCGCCACCCTGTTGGCCGAAGACGCGCAACTGACTTCCACGCCTGAGGCCTACCTCAAGCTGCACCTGCTGTCCCATCGACTGGTCAAGCCGCACGGCGTGAGCCTGGCCGGGATCTTCCCGCTGCTGCCAAACGTTGCCTGGACCAGCCAGGGCGCGATCGACCTGAGCGAACTGGCCGAGTTGCAACTCGAAGCCCGTCTGCGCGGCGAGCTGCTGGAAGTGTTCTCGGTGGACAAGTTCCCGAAAATGACCGACTACGTGGTTCCGGCCGGCGTGCGTATCGCTGACGCCGCACGTCTGCGTCTGGGCGCCTACGTGGGCGAAGGCACCACCGTGATGCACGAAGGTTTCATCAACTTCAACGCCGGTACCGAAGGCCCGGGCATGATCGAAGGCCGCGTCTCCGCTGGCGTTTTCGTCGGCAAGGGTTCGGACCTGGGCGGCGGCTGCTCGACCATGGGCACCCTGTCGGGCGGCGGCAACATCGTGATCAAGGTCGGCGAAGGCTGCCTGATCGGCGCCAACGCCGGTATCGGTATCCCGTTGGGCGACCGCAACACCGTCGAGTCGGGCCTGTACGTGACCGCCGGCACCAAGGTGGCGCTGCTGGACGAGCACAACAACCTGGTCAAAGTGGTCAAGGCCCGTGAACTGGCCGGTCAGACCGACCTGCTGTTCCGTCGCAATTCGGAAACCGGTGCTGTGGAATGCAAGACCCACAAATCGGCGATCGAACTGAACGAAGCGCTGCACGCTCACAACTAAGCGCGCGTAATCCTTCTGTGGGAGCGGGCTTGCTCGCTTCCACAGGGTTTGGCGCACACCCGCCCAAGTTCACCAGGGCTCGAAAGCATGATGATTCCCTCCCCCTGGCGCGCCGATTTCCCGGCCATCGCCGCCCTGCAACGGCAAGACCAGACCTATCTGGACAACGCCGCCACCACGCAAAAACCCCAGGCCCTGCTCGACGCGCTGGCGCATTACTACGCCAATGGCGCAGCCAACGTGCATCGTGCCCAGCATCTGCCCGGCGCCCACGCCACGCAGGCGTTCGAGGACAGTCGCCTGAAGGTTGCCCAGTGGCTGAATGCCGGTGACAGCGGGCAGATCATCTTCACCCACGGCGCTACCAGTGCGCTGAATCTCCTGGCTTACGGCCTGGAACATCTTTTCCATCCGGGCGATGAAATTGTCATCAGCGCCCTGGAGCATCACGCCAACCTGCTGCCGTGGCAGCAACTGGCGCAACGTCGCGACCTGAAACTGGTGATCCTGCCGCTGGACGATGACGGGGTGATCGACCTCACCGCCGCCGTGCACCTGATCGGCCCGCGTACCCGTCTGCTGGCGGTCAGCCAGTTGTCCAACGTGCTCGGTGCCTGGCAGCCCTTGCCGGCCCTGCTGGCGATGGCCAAGGCGCAGAACGCGCTGACCGTGGTCGATGGCGCTCAAGGCGTGGTTCACGGCCGGCATGACGTGCAGGCCCTCGGTTGCGACTTCTATGTGTTTTCCAGCCACAAGCTGTACGGCCCCGATGGCCTCGGCGTACTGTTCGGGCGCAACGAAGCGCTTGAGCAACTGCGCCCGTGGCAGTTCGGTGGCGAAATGGTGCTGGAAGCCAATTATCACGAATCACGCTTCCGCCCTGCTCCGCTGGGCTTCGAAGCGGGAACGCCGCCGATTGCCAGCGTGATCGGCCTTGGCGCGACCCTCGACTACCTCGCCGGTCTGGATCTGGACGCCGTGTCCGCCCACGAAGCCGCGTTGCACGATTACCTGTTGCGTGGCCTCGCCGCCCGCAATGGCATCCGTCTGCTGGGCAAACCGCAACTGGCGCTGGCCAGTTTTGTCGTCGAAGGCGTGCACAACTCTGATCTGGCGCATTTGTTGACCGAACAGGGCATTGCCGTACGCGCCGGGCATCACTGCGCGATGCCGCTGCTCAAACGCTTTGAGCTGGCGGGGGCGATTCGCGTGTCGCTGGCGCTGTACAACGATTCCGAAGACCTGGAGCGGTTCTTTGAAGCACTGGATCAGGCACTGGAGTTGTTGCGATGAGCCTGCCGGTCGAGGCCGCCGAAGCGCTGCAAACGTTTCAGAATGCGGCCGGTTGGGAACAGCGGGCGCGGCTGTTGATGCAGTTCGGTGATCGCCTGCCGCCGTTGAGCGATGCCGACAAGTGCGAGGCCAATCGGGTGCACGGCTGTGAAAGTCAGGTGTGGCTGGTCGGTGAGTTGCGCGATGGCCACTGGCAGTTCGCGGCGAGCAGCGATGCGCGGATGATTCGCGGGTTGGTGGCGTTGCTGTTGTTGCGAGTCAACGGCTTGACCGCTGACGAGTTGCAGCAGGTGGATCTGCCGGACTGGTTCAATCAGCTGGGGCTGTCGCGACAGTTGTCGCCGTCGCGCAGCAATGGCTTGAATGCCGTGCTGCAACGGATGAACGAGCTGGCGCAGTAAAAGGGCTGCTGCGCAGCCCTATGCTTCAGGCCTGAGGCTTGACCCGATCCGCCGGGCGCCGAACGCCCGCCACAATCTTGTCCACAGCCTTGGTCGCCGCGACCATGCCGAACGTCGCCGTCACCATCATCACCGCGCCAAAGCCGCCAGCGCAGTCCAGCTTCACGCCGTCACCGACAAAACTCTTCTGCAGGCAAATGCTGCCGTCCGGTTTCGGATAGCGCAGTTGTTCGGTGGAGAACACGCACGGCACGCTGTAGTGACGGGTCACGGTGCGCGAAAAACCGTAGTCGCGGCGCAACGTAGAACGCACTTTCGAGGCCAGTGGATCGTTGAAGGTGCGGTTGAGATCGCAGACCTGAATCAGCGTCGGATCGATCTGCCCGCCCGCGCCGCCGGTGGTGATGATCTGGATCTTGCGGCGTTTGCACCAGGCAATCAGCGCCGCCTTGGCGTTGACCGCATCGATGCAGTCGATCACGCAGTCGATGTTCGGCGTGATGTATTCGGCCATGGTGTCGCGGGTGACGAAGTCCGCCACGGCGTGCACCTTGCAGTCCGGGTTGATCCCACGCAGACGCTCGGCCATCACCTCGACCTTGGGTTTGCCGACCGTGCTGTCCAGCGCATGCAACTGCCGGTTGGCGTTGCTGACGCAGACATCGTCGAGGTCGAACAGCGAAATCTCGCCCACCCCGCAACGGGCCATGGCTTCCGCCGCCCAGGAACCGACGCCGCCAACGCCGACAATCGCCACGTGGGCGGCGCGCAAACGCTCCATCCCCTCGACGCCATACAAACGGGCGATGCCTGCAAACCGCGGATCTTCTGTACTCATGACCATTACCCCAAAAACCGGCGCGCATTATAGGGCCGTCGGCGGCCAAGAGCATCTTTGCGCTATGAACGGTGAACCTGCCTGCTTTAATTAAAGCTGCACGTAACAAAGTTTTGCCTTACATGCTGAAACGAAAGAACTTAAGTCGGGTTGGATTGCCCAACGTCCGGCATTTCCCTGTCTGTTGTAGGACTCGGCGAACTGCCGGTGTAGGATGCGCGCCCTCAGGCGTCAACCAGCCGACCCTTCGTTCCACAGACCTTGGAACCCGACACAGCTATGTCATCGCGTAAATTTGGACTCAACCTGGTGGTGGTTCTGGCAATCGCCGCCCTGTTCACCGGTTTCTGGGCGCTGATCAACCGCCCCGTCTCCGCGCCGAACTGGCCGGAGCAGATCTCCGGCTTCTCCTATTCACCGTTCCAGCAAGGACAGTTCCCGCAGAAGGATCAGTATCCGTCCGACGATGAAATGCGCCGCGACCTGGAGATCATGAGCAAGCTGACGGACAACATCCGCATCTACTCGGTCGACGGCTCCCTGCAGGACATCCCGAAACTGGCTGAAGAATTCGGCCTGCGCGTGACGCTGGGGATCTGGATCAGCCCGGACCAGGAACGTAACGAGCGCGAAATCACCCGCGCCATCGAACTGGCCAACACCTCGCGCAGCGTGGTTCGCGTGGTGGTCGGTAACGAAGCGATCTTCCGCAAGGAAATCACCGCCGAACAACTCAGCGTTCTACTCGACCGCGTACGTGCAGCAGTGAAAGTGCCCGTGACCACCTCTGAACAGTGGCACGTCTGGGAAGAGCACCCGGAACTGGCCAAGCACGTCGACCTGATCGCCGCACACGTTCTGCCTTACTGGGAGTTCATTCCGGTGGACAAGGCCGGGCAGTTCGTTTTCGACCGCGCCCGCGACCTGAAAAAGATGTTCCCGAAAAAACCGCTGCTGCTGTCCGAAGTGGGCTGGCCGAGCAACGGCCGCATGCGCGGTGGCGCCGATGCGTCGCCGGCGGATCAGGCGATCTACCTGCGCACGCTGGTCAACAAACTCAACCGCCAGGGCTTCAACTACTTCGTGATCGAAGCATTTGACCAGCCGTGGAAGGCCAGCGACGAAGGTTCGGTCGGCGCTTACTGGGGCGTGTTCAACGCCGCACGCCAACAGAAATTCAACTTCGAAGGCCCGGTGGTAGCGATCCCGCAATGGCGCGTGCTGGCCATCGGCTCGGTGGTGCTGGCGCTGTTGTCGCTGACCCTGCTGATGATCGACGGCTCGGCCCTGCGCCAGCGCGGCCGTACGTTCCTGACCTTTATCGCGTTTCTGTGCGGTTCGGTACTGGTGTGGATCGGTTACGACTACAGCCAGCAATACAGCACGTGGTTCAGCCTGACGGTGGGTTTCCTGCTGGCGCTCGGTGCGCTCGGGGTGTTCATCGTATTGCTGACCGAGGCCCACGAACTGGCCGAGGCAGTGTGGATTCACAAGCGTCGCCGTGAATTCCTGCCGGTGGTCGGCGATTCCGACTACCGCCCGAAAGTCTCGATTCACGTGCCGTGCTACAACGAGCCGCCGGAGATGGTCAAACAGACCCTCGACGCCCTGGCCAACCTCGATTACCCGGACTTCGAAGTCCTGATCATCGACAACAACACCAAGGACCCGGCGGTCTGGGAACCGGTGCGCGACTACTGCGAAACGCTCGGCCCGCGCTTCAAGTTCTTCCACGTCTCGCCCCTGGCCGGTTTCAAGGGCGGTGCGCTGAATTACCTGATCCCGCACACCGCCAAGGACGCCGAAGTGATCGCGGTGATCGACTCCGACTACTGCGTGCACCCGAACTGGCTCAAGCACATGGTGCCGCACTTCGCCGACCCGAAAATCGCCGTGGTGCAGTCGCCGCAGGACTATCGCGACCAGAACGAAACCACCTTCAAGAAGCTCTGCTACGCCGAATACAAAGGCTTCTTCCACATCGGCATGGTGACCCGCAACGACCGCGACGCGATCATCCAGCACGGCACCATGACCATGACCCGTCGCTCGGTGCTCGAAGAACTGGGCTGGGCCGACTGGTGCATCTGTGAAGACGCCGAACTCGGTCTGCGTGTGTTCGAAAAAGGCCTGTCGGCGGCGTATTACCACGACAGTTACGGCAAGGGTCTGATGCCGGACACCTTCATCGACTTCAAAAAGCAGCGTTTCCGCTGGGCCTACGGCGCGATCCAGATCATCAAGCGTCACACCGGCAGCCTGCTGCGCGGCAAAGACACCGAACTGACTCGCGGCCAGCGCTACCACTTCCTCGCGGGCTGGCTGCCGTGGGTGGCGGACGGCATGAATATTTTCTTCACCGTCGGCGCGCTGTTGTGGTCGGCGGCGATGATCATCGTGCCGCAACGGGTCGATCCGCCGCTGCTGATTTTCGCAATCCCGCCACTGGCGCTGTTCGTGTTCAAGGTCGGCAAGATCATCTTCCTCTACCGTCGCGCCGTGGGCGTGAACCTGAAGGATGCGTTCTGCGCGGCACTGGCCGGTCTGGCGTTGTCACACACCATCGCCAAAGCGGTGCTGTACGGCTTCTTCACCAGCAGCATTCCGTTCTTCCGCACCCCGAAAAACGCCGACAACCATGGCTTCTGGGTGGCGATTTCCGAGGCTCGGGAAGAGCTGTTCATCATGCTGCTGTTGTGGGGCGCGGCGCTGGGGATCTTCCTGGTGCAGGGCCTGCCGAGCAACGACATGCGCTTCTGGGTGACCATGCTGCTGGTGCAGTCGCTGCCGTACGTGGCGGCGCTGATCATGGCGTTCCTGTCGTCGCTGCCAAAACCGACGCCGACGCCTGAACCGGCACCGGCTGTCTAAATCCTCTGCGATGCACTAAACGGCGGCCAATGGTCGCCGTTTTGCTTTAAGATAACCGCCATTTTGCGGGGCTTGGCGTGATATCCAACCCTGTGGGAGCGAGCTGACTCGCGATGGCAATGTAACAATCAGCCTTTATGTTGACTGACACACCGCCATCGCCAGCAGGCTGGCTCCCCCATTGGCCCTTGCCCAATTTCAAGCATCCGGAGTTTTCCATGACGGCCCACGCCGACCTTTCGCCGACCCTCCAACTCGCCATCGACCTGATCCGCCGTCCGTCCGTGACGCCGGTCGACGCCGATTGCCAGAAGCAGATGATGCAGCGCCTGGGCGATGCCGGTTTCACCCTGGAACCGATGCGCATCGAAGATGTGGATAACTTCTGGGCGATCCACGGCAAAAACGACGGCCCGGTGCTGTGCTTCGCCGGTCACACCGACGTGGTGCCGACCGGCCCGGTGACCGCGTGGCAGATCGACCCGTTCAACGCAGTGATCGACGAGCACGGCATGCTCTGCGGCCGTGGCGCGGCGGACATGAAAGGCAGCCTGGCATCCATGACCGTAGCCGCCGAGCGCTTCGTCGCCGACTACCCGGATCACAAGGGCAAGGTCGCGTTCCTGATCACCAGCGACGAAGAAGGCCCGGCGCATCACGGCACCAAGGCTGTGGTCGAGCGTCTGGCGGCACGTAACGAGCGTCTGGACTGGTGCATTGTCGGCGAACCGTCGAGCACTACTCTGGTCGGCGACGTGGTGAAGAACGGTCGTCGCGGCTCCCTCGGCGCCAAACTGACCGTACGCGGTGTGCAGGGGCACGTGGCCTATCCGCACCTGGCGAAGAACCCGATCCACCTCGCCGCCCCGGCCCTGGCCGAGCTGGCCGCCGAGCACTGGGATCACGGCAACGATTTCTTCCCGCCGACCAGTTTCCAGATTTCCAACGTCAACTCCGGCACCGGCGCGACCAACGTGATTGCGGGCGATCTGGTGGCGTTGTTCAACTTCCGTTTCTCCACCGAATCGACCGTTGAAGGCCTGCAGAAACGCGTGGCCGACATCCTCGACAAGCACGGCCTGGACTGGCACATCGACTGGGCGCTGTCCGGTCTGCCGTTCCTCACCGAGCCGGGCGCGCTGCTCGACGCGGTGTCGTCGAGCATCAAGCAGATCACCGGTCGCGAGACCAAGGCGTCCACCAGCGGTGGCACCTCCGATGGCCGTTTCATCGCGACCATGGGCACGCAAGTGGTTGAACTGGGCCCGGTCAACGCGACCATCCACCAGGTCAACGAGCGCGTGCTGGCGGCCGATCTCGACGTACTGACCGAGATCTACTACCAGACCCTGATCAAGTTGCTCGCCTGATGCTCGCGTGCCCGATCTGCAGTGAACCGCTGAACGCGGTGGACAACGGCGTGGTCTGCCCCGCCGGCCACCGCTTCGACCGTGCGCGCCAGGGTTACCTGAACCTGTTGCCGGTGCAGCACAAGAACAGCCGCGACCCCGGCGACAATCAGGCGATGGTCGAGGCTCGCCGCGACTTCCTGAACGCCGGCCACTATGCGCCGGTGGCCAAGCGTCTGGCGGAACTGGCGGCGAGTTATGCGCCAGCCCGCTGGGTCGATATCGGCTGTGGCGAGGGTTATTACACCGCACAGATCGCCGAGGCTTTGCCGGATGCTGACGGTTACGCGCTGGACATATCCAAGGAAGCGGTCAAACGCGCCTGCAAACGCAATCCGGCACTGACCTGGTTGATCGCCAGCATGGCCCGGGTGCCTTTGGCTTCCGGCAGCTGCCAGTTTCTGGCCAGCGTCTTCAGTCCCCTGGACTGGGAAGAAGCCAAGCGTCTGCTCAGCGTCGGCGGCGGTCTGATGAAAGTCGGTCCGACCAGCGGCCACCTGATGGAACTGCGCGAACGTCTGTACGACGAAGTGCGCGAGTACACCGACGACAAGCACCTGGCCCTGGTGCCGGAAGGCATGGCGCTGGCGCACAGTGAAACCCTGGAATTCAAGCTGACGCTGGACAAGCCCGAGGATCGCGCCAACCTGCTGGCGATGACGCCCCACGGCTGGCGCGCCAGTGCCGAACGCCGCGCGGCGGTAATCGAACAGCCCGAGCCGTTCGTGACCACCGTGTCGATGCGCTACGATTATTTCGTTCTTCAATAACTTTTGGTCCCGGGCAACGACCCGGGGCCGGCTAAATCCGCGAATGGATTTTTCAGACCCGCAGTGAGGATATCCATGCGCCAACCGGACATCGAGATTTACCTGAAAGACGCCGACGTCGACCACAAGGCCATTTCCGCCTGGCTGGGTGCAGCCCTTGGCCCGTGCAGCGACTGGGTACAGAAAGGTCAGACCTACAAGTGCAAGGCCGGCAACATCCCGGTGACCTGGCTGCCGAAAGCCGTGGGCAAGTGGAACAGCCTGTACCTGGAAAGCGACCAGACGCCATGGGACGACGACATCGCCTGCGCCCGCGCCGCGTTCGCCGCGCTGAACGTCGAAGTGCGCTGCGCGCCGGGGACGTGGGTCGAGGAAGAAGGTGAGGAAACGGCGGATCGCTGGATTCGTATCAGCGAAGACGGTGAAGAAGAGATCACCTGGAAAACTGCCTGACGCTGAACACTCCCACGCTCTGCGACCCACGGCGGACGCAGAGCGCGGGAACAGTCATTACAGGCCTACAACATCCTCGGCCTGCAAGCCCTTCTGCCCTTCCACCACCGCGTATTCAACCTGCTGACCCTCGGTCAGCGAACGGTGGCCTTCGCCGCGGATCGCGCGGTAGTGCACGAACACGTCCACCCCGTCTTCGCGCTGAATGAAGCCGTAGCCCTTGGCGTCGTTGAACCACTTCACGTTGCCGGTTTCACGTGTTGCCATCTGTTCATACTCCTTTTTTATTATTGAACAGGCTTTTCGCAGGAAAGCCTTTGCGGAACGTCAGCCTGCGTCCGACGTCCATAAAAGGGCCCCGGCGACAGAGCGCCGAGTATATGACAGGCGACAAAACTCTCAACAGGAGATTACTTCGCCGCTTTTTTGCCGATTTTCCGTGAATCCGGCACACTATCGACCGCCCGAGCAAACGCTCGGTTTATCCACTCATGCAGAAGCCGTATGACCCGTTCCCCGTTCCGCCGTCTTGTGTTTGGCACCTTGCGCCGACTGTTGTATCTCTGGGTTCGCTCCGAGACGATCAACCAGTCGTCGTTCACCCTCAACCTCGACCGCAGTCGTCCGGTGTTCTACGTCCTGCAAAACCCATCGCTGACTGATCTGGCGGTGGTCGACACCGAATGCACCAAGGCCGGTTTGCCGCGCCCGGTGCTGCCGGTGTCAGTCGGAAATCTGCTGGAGCCGGCGGCGTTCTTCTACCTGACGCCGGACCCGGACTGGCTCGGCCGCCAGGACAAACGCGGCGCGCCGCCGACCCTGACCCGACTGGTCAGCGCCCTGAGCCAGAATGCGGCCGAAGACGCGCAGATCATTCCGGTCAGCGTGTTCTGGGGCCAGTCGCCGGATAGCGAAAACAGTCCGTGGAAACTGCTGTTCGCCGACAGCTGGGCCGTCACCGGACGTCTGCGTCGCCTGCTGAGCATCATGATTCTGGGCCGCAAGACCCGCGTGCAATTCTCCGCACCGATCCACCTGCGCGAACTGATCGAACACAACAAGGGCCACGAGCGCACCGTGCGCATGGCCCAGCGGATCCTGCGGGTGCATTTCCGCAACCTCAAGGCCGCAGTGATCGGGCCGGACATTTCCCACCGACGCAATCTGGTCAAGGGCCTGCTCAACCAGCCACTGGTCAAGCAAGCGATCCTCGACGAAGCCGAGCGCGAAAACATTTCCCCGGAAAAAGCCAAGGCCCAGGCCCTGCGCTACGGCAACGAGATCGCCTCGGACTACACCTACACCGCGATCCGTTTTCTCGAAGTGGTGCTGAGCTGGTTCTGGAACAAGATCTACGACGGGATCAAGGTCAACCACATCGAAGGCGTGCAGAAGGTCGCCCAGGGTCACGAAGTGATCTACGTACCGTGCCACCGCAGCCATATCGACTATCTGCTGCTGTCGTACTTGCTGTTCCGCAACGGCCTGACCCCGCCGCACATTGCCGCTGGGATCAACCTCAACATGCCGGTGATCGGCAGCCTGCTGCGTCGTGGCGGTGCGTTCTTCATGCGCCGCACGTTCAAGGGCAACCCGCTATACACCTCGGTCTTCAACGAATACCTGCACACCCTGTTCACCAAAGGCTTCCCGGTCGAATACTTCGTTGAGGGTGGCCGCTCGCGTACCGGCCGCATGCTGCAACCGAAAACCGGGATGCTGGCGATCACCATGCGCAGCTTCCTGCGCTCGTCGCGGATGCCGATCGTGTTCGTGCCGGTGTACATCGGTTACGAGCGCGTGCTCGAAGGTCGTACCTACCTCGGCGAACTGCGCGGCGCGAGCAAGAAAAAAGAATCGATCTTCGACATCTTCAAAGTCATCGGCGCGCTCAAGCAGCGCTTCGGCCAGGTGGCGGTGAACTTCGGCGAACCGATCAAGCTCGCGGAATTCCTCGACAGCGAACAACCGGACTGGCGCCAACAAGAACTCGGCCCGCAGTACAAACCGGCGTGGCTCAACGAAACCACCAACCGTCTCGGCGAGAAAGTCGCGCAGCACCTGAACGAAGCGGCGGCGATCAACCCGGTCAACCTGGTGGCGCTGGCGCTGCTGTCGACCACCCGACTGGCGCTCGATGATCGGGCCATGGCGCGGGTGCTGGATCTGTACCTGGCGCTGCTGCGCAAGGTCCCGTACTCGCCGCATACCACGTTGCCAGAGGGCGATGGCCGAGCGCTGATCGAACACGTGAAGGACATGGATCTTCTGTCCGAGCAGAATGATGCGCTGGGCAAGATTCTGTATCTGGACGAACAGAACGCCGTCCTGATGACCTACTACCGCAACAACGTGCTGCACATCTTCGCCCTGCCGGCGCTGCTGGCGAGTTTCTTCCAGAGCACTTCGCGCATGAGTCGCGAGCAGATCCTGCGCTACACCCGCGCGCTGTATCCGTACCTGCAGGCGGAGCTGTTCATCCGCTGGACCCTGGATGAACTGGATGCAGTGATCGACCAATGGCTGGAAGCCTTCGTCGAACAAGGCCTGCTGCGTTTCGAAAAAGACGTGTACCTGCGTCCGGCGCCAAGCTCGCGGCATTTCGTGCTGCTGACCTTGCTGTCGAAGAGCATCGCCCAGACCCTGCAACGCTTCTACATGACCGTTTCCCTGCTGCTCAACAGCGGCCAGAACAGCATCAGCGCCGAAGAGCTGGAAGACCTGTGCACGGTCATGGCCCAGCGTCTGTCGATCCTGCACGGCCTGAATGCCCCGGAGTTCTTCGACAAGAGCCTGTTCCGCCACTTCATCCAGACGATGCTCGACCTCGACGTGCTGCGTCGCGACGAAGCAGGCAAATTGAGCTATCACGAACTGCTCGGCGAACTGGCCGAAGGCGCAGCGAAACGGGTGTTGCCGGCGGAGATTCGTTTGTCGATTCGTCAGGTGGCGTTGCATCGCAGTGAAGATGCGGCGGAAACAGCAACGACCGCAGACATCTGAAACTTGAAGACAACTAACTGGCAGACCGGATTGTTTTCCGGTTAGTTGTTATATGAATTAATGGGCTCTTTTGAATCGATAAGGAAATCGAAATGAGCCCATTAGCCGACACCCTCCGAAACATCACCGTAACCTTCAGTCTGCCACCCGATTTCAAAGCTCCCCTCGACGGCGATAATGAAACCGTCGTCGAAGTTCAGGTAGTCAATGCCGGACAAACGGTAAACGTCACGGACTGGAAAAATCCTTCCGTCGTCGACGGCCAGTGGAACTTCACGTTCCCTCACCGTTATAGCGGCGCCAGCGTCAAATATCGCGTCATCATCCAGTTGTTCCATAACGGGAAACCCTTGTTGCTGGAGCAGGAACATTTCGTGATTGTTCATCAGGCACCCTATCGCCAGACGCTGCACTTGAGCCCGGTCGGCTACTTGTATGTTGAAGTGCAGGAACCCGAAGCGATCGCGCCCGAACAGGCAATCACCATCAGCCTGCATGAAAATGAAAGTCCGGAAGTCGAACTGGCGCGCGTTTCCCATGATGAAGAAACCGCCACTTCTTTTTATCTTAAATATGATCCAGACCATGTCGTGCCAGGCAAACGCTATGCACTGACGGGTATAGAAAACAGGTATCACCAACGGCTTTCCGTATTTCCTGGATATATCGAACTTGTACCAGCGTCACGCCCGTCTGGTCCGCGTTTATTGAAGGTAGTCAATCAGTGGCTGAGTGAACCGTTACGTTTGTTCACTGACTCACTTTCCAAAATCCGCTAGATTTCTCTGGGCGCCCCTCTGGCGCCCAAGTCTTTTGAGGTCCCCATGAAAAAACTTTCTCTTCTCGCCGCCGCCACCTTGTTGAGCGCCTGTCAGTCCACTACACCAAGCGGCAAGGCAAGCCTCGACGGCGAAGTGTTCTACCTGCAACGCATCGCTCTGCCGCCAAGCGCGACCTTGAGTGTGAGTCTTCAGGACATTTCGCTGGCCGATGCTCCGGCCGTCGTGCTCGATGAACAGAAAGGCCCGATCAAGGGGCAGGTGCCACTGCCGTTTCATTTGAGCTACGATCCGGCCCAGGTCAAACCCGGCCACCGCTACTCTGTCAGCGCACGCATCGAAGTCAACGGCGAGCTGATGTTCATCACCACCGAAAACCATGCCGTGCAGCTTGATGGCAAGGATCCGCAGCCGCTGAAGATCCGCGTCGACGCCGCCCGCTAATTTTTTGAACAAGGAAGCTTTCATGCTCCGCCCTACCCTTCGCTTCGCCGGCCTGTGCGCGGGCCTGATGATTTCTGCCAGCGCCATGGCCCTGTCCCTCAGCGACCTGTCGCAAGGCGACGCCACCGGCGGCCTCAAGGACGCCCTGACCCAAGGCGCGCAACTGGCCGTCAAACAACTCGGCACGCCGGGCGGTTTCAGCAATAACCCGGACGTGAAAATCGAACTGCCGGGCAAACTCGGCAAAGTCGCCAGCAAGATGAAAGCGTTCGGCATGGGCGCCCAGGTCGATGAGCTGGAAACCGCCATGAACAAGGCCGCGGAAACCGCCGTGACCCAGGCTCAGCCGATCCTGGTCGACGCCGTGAAGAAAATGAGCGTGGCCGACGCCAAAGGCATCCTCAGCGGCGGCAACGACTCCGCGACGCAGTACCTGGACAAATCCAGCCGCGAACAGATCCGCGCCAAGTTCCTGCCGATCGTCAAACAGGCGACCGACAAAGTCGGCGTAGCGCAGAAATACAACGCCTTCGCCGGCCAGGCGGCAACGTTGGGTGTAGTGGATGCAAAAAGCGCCAATGTCGAAAACTACGTGACCGAACAAGCGCTGAACGGCCTGTTCGAGATGATCGGCAAACAGGAAGAAACCATCCGCAAGAACCCGGCCGCTGCGGCGACGAGTCTGGCGAAGAAGGTGTTTGGCAGCCTCTAGGCCGACGCTGCACGGGAGCGAGACAACTCGCTCCCGTCCTTTAACTCTCTGGCTGGACTGCGTAAAAAGAACACCCACTCGCTGCCCATTTTCCTTCTCTCGAAGACCTGCAACTCGACCAGCCCATTCAGAGCTGACATCGCCGTGCTGCAAGAACAGCCCAAGTGCTCCCTCACATTGCTCGCCGTAAACTCCTTCGCCACTCCACTCTTGGCCACCTGATACAGCGCCCGCTGCCTTTGCGTCAGCCGCTCGAAAAAACCCGACGCCATCAACCACCGCTCAAAGTCTTCCGTGTACGCCAGGCTTTTGCGGTAGACGTCCGTGAAGCGACTGACTGCACGCTGAATCACCGAACACTGAAACTCGATGAAATACGTCAGATCGAGCTCATCGGCCTCGCTGTGCAAATACGACCGCCCGTACTTCACCGGCGCATTGCGCAGCAAAGGACTGATCGCAATGTAGCGAAATGCCGAAAACTCGTGCTTGAACATAAACCAGTAGAACAACGCCCTCGCAACCCGTCCGTTGCCATCGCGAAACGGATGTTCGTAGCCCAGAGAAAAATGCAGCGTGATCGCCTTGATCAACGGGTGCAGGTAGTCCCTTTCTTGAGGTGAATCCAGTGGCTGATTGATCCAGCGTACGAGCTTCTGCAAACGCATCACCAGCCCCACAGCCGGCGGCGGTGTATGCACCGTGTTGCCCTCGCCATCCTGTACCACCACTTCATCGTTCGTCCTGAAAAAACCGGGACTGTATTGCGCATCATCGATCCCCTCGACACCCACCCGATGCATTGCCGCGATCAAGTCGACGCTCAAGGGCTGGTAACGGTTTTCCCAGGCGAAATTCATCATCCTGTAATTGCCCATGACCATGCGCTCATCCGGCGTGCGCGGCTGCCGTTGATACTTGAGCATGTCCTTGGCAACTCGCGTGGTCGTGGCCGCACCTTCCAACTGGCTGCTGGCGATCACTTCGTCTTCGATCAGATCATTGAGCAAATAACTGAAATGCGAGCGTTCGCCGATCTGCCCGGTCATGCATTCCAGCGAGGCACAAGTCGTCTGCTGATCGACGACCGAAAGGGTTTTCCGTGCCGAGGGCGTCAGCAAATACTTGCCCCACTGCGACGGCTCGCCCAACGGCAAGAGATTGATGTACTGCGCAGCCCTCGCCTTCTTCACCAACGCCCAACACAAACGAGCATCCAGCCCCGGCGCCCAGCGATAGCGCAAATCCTCAAAAGGCAAATAACGCCCCCGATCATCAAGAGGCTTGAGCAGCGCCAGATAATCCACCAGATGCTGCTTGTGAGGCGCCCGCGCCAGCAAATCGAACACCGGATCGGACCGTCCTTTCAACACTGGCGGCTTCTTCACAAAAAACCTCTCGACCACTCATAAAAACAGAGGACCGAGTACAACACCCCAGACCGGACCGCCTCAATATCAGAGAAATCTGAAAAAGCTGTAGGAGCCCCCACAGCATGCGGCGCAGCCGCCCCACTCAACACGATGAGCGTTAGCTCAAGTACCGCTTTTGACGTGCCGGCCCCATCGGCAGGCTGAGTGGAGGGATTTATCCGGGGGTAGGCGCGAAGCGCCGTTCGACGAAGTCGAACACATCGAGAGGAGGTGCAGCGAAGCAAACCGGAGGCGATGCCCCCGGATGAATCCCGGAACGAAGGAACACCGAGCCAAAGCGAGGTGCCGAACGCCGGGGCCCAGCGTTTTGCTTACTTTTGGGCGTCTGCAAAAGTGAGTCGCTGTAAAAGCGAAACCGCCAGCGGGTACACCCGCAGAAACGGATATTCACCCAAAACCCAAGAGCCTGGCCGGCCCAAAGGCCGCCAAGCTCAACCAGCCTCAAGCCTCCTTGCGAACCCTGAACCAAGCCGCATACAACGCCGGCAAAAACAAAAGCGTCAGAGCCGTCGCCACAATCAACCCCCCCATGATCGCCACCGCCATCGGCCCGAAAAACACACTGCGTGAAAGCGGAATCATCGCCAGCACCGCCGCCAACGCCGTCAACACAATCGGCCGGAACCGCCGCACCGTCGCCTCGATGATTGCCTGCCAAGGCTTGAGCCCCGCCGCAATATCCTGCTCGATCTGATCCACCAGAATCACCGAGTTGCGCATGATCATCCCCGACAACGCAATCGTCCCGAGCATCGCCACAAACCCGAACGGCTGACGGAACACCAACAGAAACAGCGTCACCCCGATCAACCCCAGCGGCGCCGTCAGAAACACCATCGCCGTGCGCGAGAAACTGCGCAGTTGCACCATCAGCAAGGTCAGCACCACCACAATGAACATCGGCACCCCGGCGTTCACCGACTTCTGCCCGCGCTCGGAATCCTCAACCGTGCCGCCGACATCCAGCAGGTAACCGTCAGGCAACTCAGCCCGAATCGGATCAAGTGTCGGCATGATCTGTTTGACCAGCGACGCCGGCTGCTCCTTGCCGTAAATGTCCGCACGCACGGTCACGGTCGGCAGCCGGTTGCGGTGCCAGATGATGCCTTCCTCGAAGCCATATTCCAGCGTGGCAATCTGCGACAGCGCAACGCTGCGACCGTTGTCGGTCGGCACCGCCAGACTCGGCAGCAGCGACAGTTCGGTGCGCTCATGCACGGTGCCGCGCAGGAGGATTTCGATCAACTCGTTGTCTTCGCGGTACTGGCTGACGCTGGAACCGGTCAACGAACTCTGGAGGAATTTCGCCAGATTCGCCGTACTCACACCCAGCGCCCGGGCGCGATCCTGATCGATGTTCAGGTACACGACCTTGCTCGGTTCTTCCCAGTCCAGATGCACGTTCACCACATGCGGGTTCTCGCGAACCTTGGCCGCGACCTTGCGTGCCAATGCGCGGACTTCCTCGATGTGCTCGCCCGTGACGCGGAACTGCACTGGATAGCCGACCGGTGGGCCGTTCTCCAGCCGCGTGACCCGCGAGCGCAGGGCCGGGAATTGTTCGTTCAAGGTATCGATCAGCCACGTACGCAGCGCTTCACGCTCCTCGATGGTTTTCGCCAACACCACGAACTGGGCAAAGCTCGCCGCCGGCAGTTGCTGATCCAGCGGCAAATAGAAACGCGGCGACCCGGTGCCGACGTAGGCGACGTAATTGTCGATGCCGGCGTGATCCTTGAGCATCGCTTCCAGTCGCTTGACCTCGGCGGTGGTGTTGGCCAACGAAGCGCCTTCGGCCAGTTTCAGATCGACCATCAACTCCAGCCGGTTGGAGGCCGGGAAGAACTGCTGCGGGACGAACTTGAACAGCATCACCGAGGCGACGAACAGCCCCACCGTCAGCACGATCACCGTCTTGCGCCGACGCACGCACCACTCCACCAGACGTCGTACCCGCTGGTAAAACGGTGTGGCATAAGGGTCCGGATGTCCGTCGCCAGTGCCGTGTTTGGCGGCGTGAATTTTCGCCAGATCCGGCAGGAGCTTTTCCCCGAGGTACGGCACAAACATCACCGCCGCCACCCACGAAGCGAGCAAGGCGATGGTCACCACCTGGAAGATCGAGCGGGTGTATTCACCGGTGCCGGACTGCGCGGTGGCAATCGGCAGGAAACCTGCGGCGGTGATCAACGTACCGGTGAGCATCGGGAACGCGGTGCTGGTCCAGGCATAGCTGGCGGCCTTGATCCGGTCGAAGCCCTGCTCCATTTTGATCGCCATCATTTCCACAGCGATGATCGCGTCGTCCACCAGCAAACCCAGCGCCAGCACCAGCGCGCCGAGGGAAATCTTGTGCAGGCCGATACCGAGGTA
Source organism: Pseudomonas sp. GW821-FHT02C04 (assembly GCF_059421845.1). NCBI lineage: Bacteria > Pseudomonadati > Pseudomonadota > Gammaproteobacteria > Pseudomonadales > Pseudomonadaceae > Pseudomonas > Pseudomonas sp. GW821-FHT02C04. The sequence continues at coordinate 672,221 of NZ_JBWKVT010000003.1, forward strand.
ATACATGCAGGCGAAGGTCATCGCCAGCACCAGCGGAATGGTCAGCGCTACCACCATGCCGGTGCGCACGCCGAGGGAGAAGAAGCTCACCAGCAACACGATGGCCAGCGCTTCAACCAACACCTGGACGAACTCGCCGACGCCACTTTTCACCGCCGCCGGCTGATCGGACACCTTGCGCAACTGCATGCCGGCCGGCAGGTTTTTCTGGATGCGGGAGAATTCGACTTCCAGGGCCTTGCCCAGCACCAGAATATCGCCACCGTCCTTCATCGCCACCGCAAGCCCGATCGCGTCTTCGCCCATGAAGCGCATGCGCGGCGCCGGCGGATCGTTGAAACCGCGCCGCACATCGGCGACATCGGAGATGCGGAACGTTCGGTCACCGACGCGGATCGGGAAGTTCCTGATCTCGTCGACTGTCTGAAAATTCCCCGAGACCCGTAGCTGCAATCGCTCGCTGCCGGTTTCAAAGAACCCGGCAGTGGACACTGCGTTCTGCTCTTCCAGCGCCTGCTGAACCGCCGCCAATGGCAGGCCGAGGGTGGCGAGTTTGACGTTGGACAGCTCGACCCAGATCTTCTCGTCCTGCAACCCGAGCAGGTCGACCTTGCCCACGTCCTTGACCCGTTGCAGCTGGATCTGGATGCGGTCGGCGTAATCCTTGAGCACCGCGTAGTCGAAACCGTCGCCGGTCAGCGCATAGATATTGCCGAAGGTGGTGCCGAACTCATCGTTGAAAAACGGTCCCTGAATCCCCGGTGGCAGGGTCTGGCGAATGTCGCTGACCTTCTTGCGCACCTGATACCAGAGATCCGGAATCTCGACCGAATGCATCGAGTCGCGGGCGATGAAGGTGACCTGTGATTCACCGGGACGGGAAAACGAAACGATGCGTTCGTACTCGCCGGTTTCCATCAGTTTCTTTTCGATGCGCTCGGTGACCTGACGCGAGACTTCCTGCGCCGTGGCGCCGGGCCAGCGGGTCTGGATGACCATGGCCTTGAAGGTGAACGGCGGGTCTTCACTCTGCCCCAGCTTGGTGTAGGACAAGGCGCCGACGATGGCCAGCAGAAGCATCAGGAACAGTACGATCTGGCGATTACGCAGCGCCCATTCGGAAAGGTTGAAGCGCATCGGAACTTACTCCTTGTCCGCCAGATTGACCACACGGTTGGAGCGATCCACGGGACGCACTTGCTGCCCTTCCAGCAGCACATGCACGCCGGCGGCCACTACCCAGTCGCTGGCGTTGAGGCCTTCGAGCACCGGCACGGTTTTCTCGCCGAACGGGCCGATGCGCACGGGCGTCTTTTTCAAGGTGTTGTTGGCGCTGACGACCCAGACGTAGGTCGCGCCGTTTTCGGCAGTCAGGGCCGAGAGCGGCACCGACAGCGGGATTACGTCGGCGGTCTGCACGAAGACCCGGGCGCTCTGGCCGAGTTCTGCCGGGACTTTGCCGGCGGTGAATGAAATGCGCGCGGCGAAGGTGCGGGATTTCGGATCGGCGGCCGGCGACAGTTCGCGGATCTGCCCGGCGAAGCGCTGGTTCTGTTGAGTCCAAAGCTCCACGGAGACGGGCTGGCCAACCTTGAACCTGCCGAAGCTTTGCTCCGGCAGGCTGATCAGCACCTCCCGTTCGCCATCGGTGGCGAGGGTGAAAACGGTCTGCCCGGCAGCAACCACTTGCCCGACTTCTACCGAGCGTTTGGCGACCACACCATCCTGAGGCGCACGCAGCACGGCGTAACTGGCCTGATTGGTAGAGACGTTGAATTCGGCTTTGATCTGTTTGAGGCGGGCTTCGCCGGAGCGGTAGAGGTTCTCGGCATTGTCGTAGGCCGAGCGGCTGACCATCTGCCGTTCCATCAGGGTCTTGTAGCGGTCACGCTCGGCGCGCACCAGGTTGAGATTGGCTTCGGCGGCGGTGACCTGGGCGCGGGTGGCTTCCAGTTGCAGGCGTACGTCCTGCGGATCGAGCTCGGCCAGCGGCTGATCGGCCTTCACGCGCTGGCCTTCCTCGACCAGTCGTCGGCTGACTTTGCCGCCGATACGGAACGCCAGATCCGGTTCATACCGGGCGCGAACCTCGCCCGGATAACTCTCCATTGCCTGCGCCGAAGGCTCTGGCTGCACCACCATGGCCGGTCGCACGCTGACTTGCGTCACCTCTTCCTTGCCACATGCCGACAATAAGAACGCCAGAGTGACTGGCACCGCAAAGGACAACGCATGGCGGAACATGGTGAAGGACCTTTCGCTAAGGAGGCTTGGAATAATTATACTGACCGGTATGTTATTAATAGCAAACTCACCAGTCCAGTATTAAAAGCGAAGAATGTCGAACAATCTTTCAGCTCCAAACGGCCCCGGCCGCCCGAAGGATCCGGCCAAGCGCCAGGCGATTCTCGAAGCGGCGAAAATCCTGTTCCTGAGTCACGGCTACGCCAACACCAGCATGGACGCGGTGGCCGCCGAGGCTGGCGTGTCGAAGCTGACGGTCTACAGCCATTTCAATGACAAGGAAACGCTGTTTTCTGCCGCCGTCGTCGCCAAATGCGAGGAGCAATTGCCGCCGCTGTTCTTCGAATTGCCGGACGGCATCGCGGTGGAAAATGTGTTGCTGAACATTGCCAGAGGCTTTCATCACCTGATCAACAGCGACGAGTCGGTGAACCTGCATCGCTTGATCATGGCGCTGGGCAGTCAGGATCCGAAGCTGTCGCTGATCTTCTTCGAGGCCGGTCCCCAGCGCATGGTGCAAGGCATGGAGCGCTTGCTGCGGCGAATTCACGAAACCGGCGTGCTGAGCATCGACAACCCGCACAACGCCGCCGAGCACTTCTTTTGCCTGATCAAGGGCGCGGGGAATTTCCGGCTGCTGTACGGTTGCGGCGAACCGCCGACCGGCGAAGCAGCGGAAAGCCATGTACAGGAAGTGGTCGAGCTGTTCATGCGGGCCTATCGACCCTGAAAACAAAAATCCCACGCCATGCGTGGGATTTTTTGTGGGACGGCTCAGGCCTTGAGCGCTTTCTTCGGGTAGATGTCATAGCGGCTGGACTTGCCGTCCAGCGCATGGCTCGGCTTCGGCCCGTCAATACACGGCGCCTTGCGCGGGCGCTTGACCACCACCCGATGCGTGGCCAGCGCCAACGCCGCTTCCAGCAAGGCCGGCGCATCCGGGTCATCGCCCACCAGCGGGCGGAACAGGCGCATTTCCTTCTTCACCAGCGCGGTTTTCTCACGGTGCGGGAACATCGGGTCGAGGTAGATCACCTGCGGCGGCTCGCCCTCCCAATTACGCATCACGTCGATGGAGTTGCCCTTGAGCAGCTTCATCCGCGCCACGATTGGCGCGACATCAAAGTCTTCTGCCGCGCGAGCCAGACCATCTTCCAGCAAGGCGCCGATCAGCGGCTGGCGCTCGATCAGGCTCATCTCGCAGCCCAGGCTCGCCAGCACGAACGCATCCTTGCCCAATCCCGCCGTGGCATCCAGCACCCGTGGACGCACACCTTGGGCGATGCCGACCGCCTTGGCGATCATCTGCCCGCTGCCGCCGCCGTACAACCGACGATGGGCCGCGCCACCCTCGACGAAGTCGACCCGCACCGGTCCCGGCGCATCCGGCCCCAGCTGTTGCAGTTGCAAACCCTGCTCGCCGACCTGCAAGGCGAACTCGCCGTCGGCCACCTGCAACGGCAGATTCAGGCGCTCGGCCCACTGCTCGGCCTGCGCCTCGAACGTCGGGCCGAGGGCTTCGACATGGATGCGGCAGGCCGCGGGTTGCTCAATCATGGAAAACACGCTCAAAAAAGTTAAGGATCGGCAAAAACCGCCGATAACCCAATCAACGCGCATTTTGCCAGAGCTGAGCGTCAACCGAAAAAAATGTCAGGCATTCTTCCCACATCGATTGGCTACATCTCGCCCCATGGCGATTTCAGCCGTCAAAACACTCAAGCACTGAGCGGCGTCAGTCACCTGTGGCAGGATTTTTTTGCCCAGGCGATGGCCGAGCAGTCGAGTGATGTGGTGCCGGCCTGCGGCACATTCCCACCGGTTGATCTCGATAGCCCTGAAGAACCAACCGTCGGCAGTGAACTGCACGCCCACATCATCGACCAGCGCGAATGCAACGTGGTGGAAACCCCGGTTCGCCCGCCTGAGCCGCTTTTCCTGCCGATTGCCGAAATCGACATGACACTGGCCGAGCCGTACCCTCCGTTCCCACCGGAAGCCATCAAGACTCAGCAAAAGCAGCAGGATTTTGACAGCAGCTGGGTTCGTCCGGTCGTGATCAACAACGGCCAGCCGATTCCGGAACCGGGCCCTGCCCCGCAGAAAAAGCCGCTGTACCTGCCGATTGCCGAGTTCGATCTGGACCTGATGCAGAAGCCTTACCCGCCGTTCCCGCCGGAAGAAATCGTCGAACAGCAGAAAGCCCTGGACTTCGATAACGGCTGGGTGCGCCCGATCGTTCAGCAGAACCTGCGCATCGCCGCCTGATCCCGCCTCTCCTTAGCCTTTGAAAAACTGATTGGCCTTGGCGTACGGCATCGAACGCGAAGTGAAGCCGAACGTGCCCGATTGCTGAATTTCTTCAGCCGCCCGGAAGAACTCGCCAAACGCCGCCAGTGCCAGCGCCGAGCCGGTGCTGATCCGCTTCACACCCATTTCTTCCAGTTGCTGCACGGTCAGTTTCAGCCCACCGGACATCAATACGTTGACCGGTTTCGGCGCGACTGCGCGCACCACCGCCAACACTTCTTCAGCCGTTCTCAGACCCGGAGCGTAGAGCACGTCGGCGCCGGCCTCGGCGAACGCCTGCAAACGACGAATGGTGTCGTTGATATCCGGATTACCGTGCAGGTAGTTTTCCGCGCGGGCCGTCAGGGTGAAGGGAAACGGTAAGGTTCGAACAGCGGCAACCGCAGCTTCGATTCGCGCCACGGCATGTTCGAAACAGTAAATCGGAGCATCCGGTCGGCCGGTGGCATCTTCAATCGAGCCACCCACGGCGCCCGCTTCGGCTGCACGCAGCAAACTTTGTGCGGACTCGGCCGGAGCGTCGGCGAAACCGTTTTCCAGGTCCACCGCCACCGGCAGATCCGTGGCTGCGGCAATTGCCCGAACATTGTCCAGAGTCTGTTCGAGCCCCAAAGCGCCATCGGGTTTGCCCTGGGAAAACGCATAACCGGCACTGGTGGTCGCCAGCGCCTGGTAGCCCAGACTGGCGAGCATCTTCGCGGAACCGGCGTCCCACGGATTGGGAATCACGAAAATCCCGGGACGTTCATGCAGGGCTTTGAAGGCTTCGGCTTTACGGACTTGTTCTTTGCGGGCTTGGGCATCCATCGGCTGACTCCTGGGCAGGAAAAAAACCGCCTCAGAGCAGGCCAAGTTGCTCGGCGGCGGGTTCTCTGTATAGCTCAGGCAGAGATGGCAGGCCAGGCAAACGTTGCATCAGTTGTGCATGGAAACGTTGCGCCAGCTTCGCCGCCAGAAGGTTATCGGCAGTGTGCAGGAAGATGTACGGCGTGCGGCCGTCTTCAATCCACTCGGCGATTTTCGCCACCCACGGCACCAGGAACGGATCATTGGCTTCAAGTTCGGGATGGCCGATGAAGCGCACCTGCGGAAATTGGGTGAACGCCGCCGGGCGCGTTGGCACGCGGGGCTTTTTCGATTGCGCGTGGATCACCGAAGACTCGGTGGACAGGCAACTGAACAACGCGCGCGGATCCAGACAGATGCGCTCCACACCGCGATCCAGCAGCAGACGATTGAGCAGACGTTCGCTTTCGCCCTTGGCGAAGAACTGCTCATGCCGCACTTCCACCGCCAGTGGCCGATCAAATGCGTCGATGAAGGCTGCGAGCTCTGGCAGACGTTGCGGAGTGAAGCTCTTCGACAGTTGCAGCCAAAGCGGCGACACGCGTTCACCGAGCGGGCTGAGTAACTGGATAAAGGTTTCGGCAGCAGTCAGTTGATCGCGCAGATCACCGCTGTGGCTGATGTCGCCGGGGAATTTGGCAGTGAAGCGAAAGTGCTCGGGCATGACCTCGGCCCAACGCTGCACGGTGGCTGGCGATGGGCTGGCGTAGAAGGTCGTATTGCCTTCCACGGCGTTGAATACTTGCGAATAGAGACCGAGGAAATCAGAGGTCTTGGCGTCTACCGGATAGAGATACTCGCGCCAGGCGTTTTCACTCCAGGACGGGCAGCCGAGGTAGTAAGGCAGATCCATCAGATGTACAGGTCGAGGCCCAGCACGTCTGCGTCCCAATCGACAAAACCGGCGGTGCTCAGGTAGCTGGCCAGGGCCATGGCCACGCTTTTCTTCATCGCACGGTGATAAATCATGTCTTGTTGGCGGGCGGGCAGATTGCTCAGGCGTTGCGCAGCGTTTTTGGCAGCACGGGCGGCCAGTTGCGCCTCGGTGGGGAATTCCAGCTCGCCTTCGATATCCTCGACGGACTCATCCAGCGCCGGATTGCCTTTGCGAGGCTTGCGCTTGATGGGGTAGGACTGAGTGGAAACGCCGTCTATACGCATAAAGTCATGCTCGGTATCGATGATGGCAATTTAGCGGCACCTGACCGACTTAGCAAATCGCCGAGTGATAACTAGAACACATAAAAGACAAAAGGTTTAAAGCGGGGCGTTGGAAACTGACGATTGGCAGGAGCTGGCGGAACCCTGTGGCGGGTGCCACAGGGAGATTGTCTTCAGCGGGCTTTCGGGGTGGCCACTTTATCGCGCAGGTAAACCGGCTGGGCATCATCTGCCGGGATCGACTCACCGCGCTCCCAGGCGAAGCGGGCCAGCGTCAGCAGGTCTTCGGCATGGGGCAGCATGCCCGCGTCGGAACCGCTCAGATTGACCGCGATGCGCTCGCCGTAGCCCCAACCGGTGCCGGCACCGAACCAGTCACCAGCCGCATCATCCGGCAGCGCGGCGACTTCCGGCGGCAATACCGCTTCGGTGCCGACCAGACGCATCTCTCCGGCCGTCTCGCGATAGCAGCCCCAATACACCTCATCCATCCGCGCATCGATGGCCGCCGCGACCTGGCTCACACCGTGTTCGCGATAAGCACGTTGCGCCAGCACCGCCAGGTTCGACACCGGCAGCACCGGGCGGTCCAGGGCAAACGCCAGGCCTTGCACCACACCGATGGCGATGCGCACACCAGTGAACGCGCCCGGGCCACGACCGAAAGCGATCGCGTCCACCGCTTGCAGCGTGGTGCCGGCGTCGGCCAGCAGTTGCTGGATCATCGGCAGCAGTTTCTGCGCGTGCAGGCGCGGGATCACCTCGTAATGGCTCGTGACCTTGCCGTCATGCAGCAAGGCAACGGAGCAAGCTTCAGTCGCGGTGTCCAGGGCCAGCAAGGTGCTCATCGATGTGTCCGTAAATCAGGTGGGGAAAAAGTGCGCCAGTATAAACAACTACGGCCCGCAAGCGGGCCGTGGATGATGCAGCGGATCAGGTTTTTCAGCTCAGCGCTTCAAGAACCTTGGCGGTGATCGCTTCAACCGAACCGACGCCCGGGATGTGGCTGTACTTCGGCTTGCCGTTGGCAGCCGACAGCTTCTGGTAGAAATCCACCAGCGGCTTGGTCTGCGAGTGGTAGACCGACAGGCGATGACGCACGGTTTCTTCGGTGTCGTCCTTGCGCTGCACCAGCTCTTCACCGGTGATGTCGTCTTTACCGGCAATTTTCGGCGGGTTGTAGACGATGTGGTACACGCGGCCGCTGGCCTCGTGAACACGACGACCGGCGATACGCTGGACGATTTCTTCGTCTTCAACAGCGATTTCAACCACGGCATCCAGCTCGACACCGGCAGTCACCAGCGCTTCAGCCTGAGGAATGGTGCGCGGGAAACCGTCGAACAGGAAACCGTTGGCGCAGTCAGCCTGAGCGATGCGGTCCTTGACCAGTGCGATGATCAGGTCATCCGACACCAGGCCGCCGGCATCCATGATGCTCTTGGCTTGAACGCCCAGCGGAGTGCCGGCCTTGACCGCAGCACGCAGCATGTCGCCGGTGGAGATTTGCGGAATGCCGAATTTCTCGGTGATGAACTTAGCCTGAGTACCTTTACCGGCCCCGGGAGCTCCCAGCAGAATGACGCGCATTAGATGTGCTCCTCAATTTTTTTATAAAAAGCTTTTGCAAAACAACGGATTCGCCTCATGGGGCGAAATCCTGGAAATAGGGTCGTGACCGCCCAAACGGCCAGAGGCTGACCAAGATACACAGCAGGCTGCGCCCACACAAGACGCCAAAAGTCGGAGAAACCGGCGCCTGCCGCGACCTTGCGACGCGGTTCCCCAAGTCGCAACCCCATCATTAACTGTCGCCTGACCGCATTTTCCCCACGATCAATAAACGGCACCCGACGTTTGCCCCGGGTGCCCCGCCCCACGCAGAAAACCTTAGCCGGTATTTCGCAAACCGGCGGCAATCCCCGCCACAGACACCAGCAGCGCCTGTTCTACCGGGCTGCCCTGCTCGACATTCTGTTGCCGCGAACGTGCCAGCAGTTCGGCCTGCAATAGATGCAGCGGGTCGAGATAGGTGTTGCGCAGCCGGATGAATTCCAGGGTGTCCGGGCTATGTGCCAGCAGTTGAGACTGACCGGTCAGGCCGAGGACCACGGAACATGCCTGCGACAATAGGTCGCGTAAGTGCACACCCAAAGGTAACAAGTCCGACTCCACCAGTCGCTCATCGTAGGACAGCGCAATGTCAGCGTCGGCCTTGGCCAGCACCATCTCCAGCATGTCGATGCGGGTGCGGAAAAACGGCCACTGCTCGCGCATCTGCCCCAGCAATTCGCCTTCGCCACGCGCCAGTGCCTTGCTCAACGCGGTTTCCCAACCGAGCCAGGCCGGCAGCATCAAGCGTGTCTGGGTCCAGCCGAAGATCCACGGAATCGCCCGCAGGCTTTCAATGCCGCCAGCTCGGCGCTTGGCCGGACGGCTGCCCAACGGCAAACGCCCCAACTCCTGCTCCGGCGTCGACTGGCGGAAATACTCGACAAACTGTGGATTCTCCCGCACCACTGCACGGTAAGCGGCGACACCGTCGGCGGCCAATTCGTCCATCAGATGCCGCCACTCCGGCGTCGGAGGTGGTGGTGGCAGCAGGGTCGCTTCGAGCACGGCCGCCAGGTACAGATTGAGGTTCTGTTCGGCGATGTCCGGCAGGCCGAATTTGAATCGAATCATTTCCCCCTGCTCGGTGGTGCGGAACCGTCCCGCCACTGAACCCGGCGGCTGCGACAGGATCGCCGCGTGCGCCGGGCCGCCGCCACGGCCCACGGTGCCACCGCGACCGTGGAACAGCAGCAGTTCGACTTGCTGCTCGCGGCAGATTTCCACCAGACGCTCCTGAGCCCGGTATTGCGCCCAGGCCGCTGCCGTAGTGCCGGCATCCTTGGCCGAGTCGGAATAGCCGATCATCACTTCCTGCGGGCCCTGCAAACGTGCGCGATAACCCGGCAGCAGCAACAGGCGTTCGATCACCGGGCCAGCGTTGTCGAGGTCGGCAAGGGTTTCGAACAGCGGCACCACGCGCATCGGCCGCAGTACACCGGACTCTTTGAGCAGCAGTTGCACCGCGAGCACATCGGAGGCAGCGCCGGCCATGGAGATCACATAAGAGCCCAGCGAAGCGCCCGGCGCTGCAGCGACTTCCTTGCAGGTGGCGAGCACTTCGGCAGTGTCGGCCGAGGGTTTGAAATGCGCCGGCAGCAACGGCCGACGGTTTTGCAATTCGCGGGTCAGGAAGCTGATGCGCTGTTCTTCGTCCCAGTCTTCATAGCGACCGAGGCCAAGATAATCGGTGATTTCGGTCATGGCCGCGCTGTGTCGCGACGAATCCTGACGCACATCGAGGCGCACCAGGAACAGGCCGAAGGTCACGGCCCGGCGCAAACAATCGAGCAACGGCCCGTCAGCGATCACACCCATGCCGCACTCGTGCAGCGAGTGGTAGCACAGCTCCAACGGATCGAGCAGGTCGCGATTGTTGTGCAGCACATCCGCCGGTGCCGGGGTGGTCGCGGTCAAGGATGCATGGGCCCAATTGCGCGTGGCGCGCAGGCGTTCGCGCAATTGCTTGAGCACTGCGCGATAGGGTTCGGCGCTGTCGCCGGCCTTGGCCTTGAGCGCTTCGCTGGCTTGCTGCATCGACAGTTCGGCGGCGAGATGATCAACATCCCGCAGGTAAAGATCCGCCGCCATCCAGCGTGCCAACAGCAACACTTCGCGAGTCACCGCAGCGGTGACATTCGGGTTGCCGTCACGGTCGCCGCCCATCCACGAAGCGAAGCGGATCGGCGCGGCTTCCAGCGGCAAACGCAGGCCCGTGGCGGCGAACAGCGCCTGATCGGCCTTGCGCATATGGTTGGGAATCGCCTGCCACAGCGAATGCTCGATCACCGCAAAACCCCACTTGGCCTCGTCCACCGGGGTCGGACGGGTGCGGCGGATTTCTTCGGTGTGCCAGGCTTCGGCGATCAAGCGTTGCAGGGTGTTCTGGATCTGCTCGCGCTCGGCACTGGTCAGGTCGCGGTGATCCTGAGCGGCCAGTTGCGCGGCGATCGCGTCGTACTTCTGGATCAGCGTGCGCCGGGCCACTTCAGTCGGGTGCGCGGTCAGTACCAGTTCGATTTCCAGTCGCGACAACTGTCGGGCGAGGGAGTCGGCGCTGTGCCCTTCCTCGCGCAAACGGGCGAGCAATTCCGGCAGCACCCGGGACTCGAACGGCGCGGCCTGCGACTCTTCGCGGCGATGGATGAGCTGGTACTGCTCGGCGATGTTCGCCAAGTTGAGAAACTGGTTGAACGCCCGCGCCACCGGGAGCAATTCGTCTTCGCTCAACTGATTGAGGCTGGCGCTGAGCTCGGCATCCATCGAGCCGCGTCGGTCAGCCTTGGCGCCCTTGCGGATCTGCTCGATCTTGTCGAGAAACGCCTCGCCGTACTGGTCACGGATGGTGTTGCCCAACAGCTCACCGAGCAGGTGAACGTCTTCGCGCAAGCGTGCATCAATATCGGTCATCAGCATCTCTCCAGCAGTAATCGGTGACGGATCGCAAGTGAGTGGATGAACAGAGAGTGCCGCTCTGGGACGCTTCTTACAAGCAGACGACGAAGGGACTTTAAACCTTGAGGCTTGAAGCTAGTCTCAACAGTAAGCCCCACAACGGCTTGTCGCCGGCTACCGCCGGACACTCACCAAGACCTGCCACGAGCAGGTACGACATGAGGTCATTATGAAAATCCGTGAACTCGCCCAGCATTGGGAAGAAACCGCCAAGGGTCGCCTGACCGAGACCGGCTACACGATTCATCTGGATGTGGAAGCTGCCGCACGGCTGGCAGCGATCGCCGAGATGTACCCAAAACGCCACGCCGAAGAACTGCTTGGCGAACTGATCGGCGCCGCCCTCGAAGAGTTCGAAGCGAGCCTGCCGTATGTGAAAGGTTCGACCGTGGTCGCGACCGATGAGGAAGGTGACCCGCTGTATGAAGACGTCGGCCCGACGCCGCGTTTTCTCGCGTTGTCGCGACGTCATCTGCACGATTTATCGGCCGCCGTCGGTAAGCAGAAACACTGATTTTTCCTGCCTCTCTTCTCCCTTGAACAGCGCTGTCTCCGAGCCTGAAATGGCTCGGGGATACCGCTGCGCACGTCCAAAGTTCCCGGTTTAGAGCCTTGTCCATTCGGTCAGAATATTTTTTGGCGATGAGCCATCTTTTCTGAACTTTTAAAAAAAGCCTTCGGTCGGAACAGGTAACCACGCCTGGAACGAGCGTTTCAAAACGCACTTGCACATGACGGTTGCGGCTCCGCTGCCAGGATGGATTTCGAAGCTTTCAAGGAGTTAACCAATGGAGTTGAAGACCATGAAGACCCAAACCTCGTTCTCCCACCTGCGCGGTCTGAAACTGGCCGCTCTCGCCATCGGCACCAGCTTCGTGCTGGCCGGTTGCGCCGGCAATCCACCGACCGAGCAGTACGCCGTGACTCAATCGGCGGTCAACAGCGCGGTCAGTGCCGGTGGTACCGAATTTGCCGCCGTGGAAATGAAGCAGGCGCAGGACAAGCTCAAACAAGCCGAGATCGCCATGCACGACAAGAAGTATGACGAGGCTCGCACACTGTCCGAGCAGGCGGAGTGGGACGCTCGCGTAGCGGAACGCAAGGCTCAGGCGGCGAAAGCTGAACTCGCTGTGAAGGATGCCCAGAAAGGTGTTCAGGAATTGCGTCAGGAAAGTCAGCGCACGGTGCAATAAGCGCGCATCCCGACCGCAAGGCTGAATCTCTTACCGATAGAAAGGACGAACGATTATGCGTAAACAACTGATGATCCCCGCTCTCCTGGCCGCAAGTGTTGCCCTGGCTGCCTGTTCGACGCCGCCGAACCCGAACCTGGAACAGGCCCGCACCAACTACGCCGGTCTGCAGGCCAACCCGCAAGCAAGCAAAGTGGCCGCACTGGAAACCAAGGACGCCAGCGATTACCTGGACAAGGCTGACAAGGCCTATCTGGACAAGGAAAACGCGGCCAAGGTTGACCAACTGGCCTACCTGACCAATCAGCGCGTGGAAGTGGCCAAGCAGACCATCGCCCTGCGCACTGCTGAAAACAATCTGAAGAACGCCTCCGCCCAACGTGCCCAGGCACGTCTGGATGCCCGCGATCAACAGATCAAGCAGTTGCAGGACAGCCTCAATGCCAAGCAGACCGATCGCGGTACGCTGGTGACCTTCGGTGACGTGCTGTTCGCCACCAACAAGGCTGACCTGAAATCCAGCGGTCTGGTGAACATCAACAAACTGGCGCAATTCCTTCAGGAAAACCCTGATCGCAAAGTGATCGTCGAGGGCTACACCGACAGCACCGGCGCGGCGAACTACAACCAGTCGCTGTCCGAGCGTCGTGCGACTTCGGTGCAGGTTGCGCTGATCAAGATGGGCGTCGATCCGTCCCGCATCGTGGTGCAGGGTTATGGCAAGGAATACCCGGTGGCCGATAACGGCAGCGTCTCGGGCCGTGCGATGAACCGTCGGGTGGAAGTGACCATTTCCAACGACAACCAGCCAGTGGTACCGCGTTCGGCCGTGAGCTCGACCGCGTACTGATTCGCTGAGCGGTAAATGAAAAGCCCCGCCTGAGTGATCAGGCGGGGCTTTTCATTTGTTCATATTACTGATTAACAATTTTCTTTTATAGCGAACGCTTATTAACAACTGTCAAATATGACAGTAGATGATTAAGACATTCAGCATCAGAATCCCTTGCAAATAGCGAGGTGACTCTAGATGCGCGCAATTCTTTTATATTTCGGTCTGTTAATCGTTGCCGGTTGTGCTTCGTTTCAAGGTCAATCGATCACATCCGGACCTGACGTTGAGCAGGCATACGATGCAAGAGACGAAATAGCCAACGACGCTCAGAAAACTCTGTCCAACCAATATCCTCTGGTCGGCATAAAGAAAGTAGTGGTGGTAGCTGTTGAATGGCCGGGTGAAAAAAAACTGGATCCAGTGCTGCTGAACCGGCAGGTTTTTTCGTCGGATCACGACTCACTACGCTCCTATATTCTGGCCGCCTCCAACGGAAAGCTTGATCTGGCTGGCGATGTCATTACCCATGTTTCCGATAGCCCGCGTCCGGAAGTTTGCAGTAAAACCACGTACCCATTCGATCTGGCTGTATCAGAAGGCAATAAAGCTCTGCAAGCCAAAGGCATCGACCCCGCCAAATATGACTTTCAATTCAATATCCTTGATTGCGGCGGGATGGGCTCAGCCCAGTTGGGAGGACGGAATTTATCGATATACGGTCAGGTACTAGGCACTTATATCTATTGGCACGAGTTTGGCCACATTCTGGGGTACTCTCATGGCTATACATACACCCGATGTCAAAAGTCCGGTGAAACAGTGACCGCTCCGTCAGGCTGCACTCTTAGTGATTACGGTGACACTGGAAATCCAGTGGGCGGTGGCAGCTTTCTTCCGAGTGCAAGAGCTCGCTTCTACTCGGGCTGGCTGGATAATGAACAGGCTGTTTTAATTGAACAGACCGGGTTATATCGTCTGGGCGTAATGGGCAAGACAGGTCCGCAAGCCTATTTCCTAAAACGTGATTCAGGTGCTGAGCCGGCTCTGATATCGATGGAGTACCGCAAACCCAGCGACTACGACATTTTTTCAGAAACAGATAACCGGGCGAATGGTGTCTGGATTAGATTTAGTAACTCTGTCGGTGCCTTGGTAGAAAAGCAGGTTGATGGAACTCCAGAAACCACTTCGACATTAGACCCGACATTTTTACCCGGTCGAACATTCGTCGATGAGGTTTCAAAGATAAAAATTCATGTTTGCAGGGTTTACCCTACTGGGGCGAACCTATCAATTGCTGTCAACGGTGATCAGCTACCAAGCTGTAGTAGTGAACCTGTGGAGACTACAATAAAGATGCCTGAGGCGAATAGCAGAACCACGCTTTTTCCCGTTCTAACGGGGAGCGCAGAACCGGGTATCTCACTCCGTATCAACGATGGCAGCAGCGAATGGCAAACAGTCTCCGATGTCGAGGGTCACTGGACTTTCATACCGGACAAAGCCCTGCCCCCAGGAAATCGAACATTCACGGTATCTCGAATTTTGGAAGACTCTTCTCAAGCAGCATCAGCAACATTAACAATTGTGCTAGCGGATCTTCCTCTACCACCTCCTATACTCAAAACACCATTAAAAAACGTTCTCAGTGGAAAGTACTCTTTGTTCAGTGGCACCGGCACACCCGGCGCTATCGTAAATGTTGTAAAAGATGGATATCCGACTGTTGTATACACCACGACTACTGTAGATGCCTTCGGCAAATGGCAAGCTTTAAACAAGATTGCATTGCCCCCGGGTACTTATACGGCGGGTGCGAATCAGAGCATGGGTGGAAAGAAATCAGGATGGGCCGCACCCATCACTTTTCAGGTAAGCGAATTGGTGGCGTTACCCGTTTTTGAAAAACCCGACAATGGCAATACGGTTTACTCCACGACGGTGTTTTCGGGTTCCGGTACTCCTGGTGAACGAGTGTTCGTTGTGCAGGATGGCGTATTGGCTGAAGGGCTCGTGGACGCTTACGGAAAATGGAGAGCGAAGAGCAACAAAAAGCTAACGGCAGGACCATATCTTGTAGGCGTAACAAACTTAATTAACGGACAGTTCTTCGGGTGTGTGAACACTCGCACCGGCACAGTGACTGATACTCCAATGCCCCCGACTATCAAAACGCCACTGAAGGACATGCCAACCGGACAACGACCGAGGTTGAGTGGAGAAGGAATACCCGACGCGGTTGTCCGTATATTAGGAAGGAAGACTGAGCAAGGGCAGCCTATAATAGGAGGCGCTATCGTAGACAGATTCGGTCATTGGCAAGCGGACAGTTCTAACGCTCTACCGTTCGGGCCATACCCAATTGAAGCCGAGCAGACGATTGACAAGAAAGTATCAAGCTTGTCAGACACTCGTGATTTTATCGTTGTCGAAACTCCGCCGCCCCCCGTCATCAAGACGCCGGAGAACAATAGCACTGTGGACAATCATCCAGTTTTCGAAGGCAGCGGCGTTCCTGGTGCAATAGTCGCTGTAGTCCAAAATGTGACCGAAGAGTTACTGGCGCAGGCAACCGTAGATCCTTCTGGTCAATGGGAGACCCGGAGTCAGCTCACACTTCCTCCAGGTAACTATGAAGTCGGGGCATATCAGACTATGGCGGATAAACGGTCTGGATGGGCTACAGTTAAAAAATTCATTGTCAAATGATTTTGCTCCGTTATTTAAGTGCGTTGCAGTCACCGTTCGGCGTCCAGTCTCACTCTTCAAGTGACTTTGGCGTCTCCTGGCCCATGCAGCGCACGGCCTTTTTCTGGCTGTTGACCAGCACCCCGGTCAGGCCTTTCTGTTCGGTGTCGAACAGCACCAGCACGCCATCGATGCACTGCGCCACTTGCGGCGCCGGGGTCAGGGAGACTTTGTAGTCTTCGCCGGGAAGGGTCTTGAGCATGGTGAATTCGTTGAGCAGCAACGCATCCTCGGGTTTGGCGAAGTGCAGGTAGCCGTAGTACCACAGGGCACCAACAGTGCCGAGGATGCTGCAGATACCGGTGATGATCAGCGGGATGGCGTTACGTTCTTCACTCATTGCGGACTCTCTGGTGGTTCAGCTTCAGAATTCGGGGGTGTTGGATAGTTCGGGATCTCGCCGAGGCGGCGCAGGCCGTTGAAGTGCTCGGGATCGTCGAGGTAACGCAGCATCACCTGGCGCCACACCGGGTAGCCGAAGGTCTGCACATGGCCGCCGCGAGTCAGTTGCAGCACGCGCGGTGGCGGCGCAGCTTGATACAGACGGATGCCGTTGGAAAGGGGAACCAGCGGATCGTCAATGCTGTGGAAGATCAGTTTCGGTACGCCTTTGAGCTGTGGCATCGAGTTGATCGCACTGTCGTCGTCCGGCACCAGCCACGACAGCGGCACCTGAAATGGCCAGGTCAGCCATGAGGTGCTGAGGGCGTATTGGCCGACGCTGCGGTAACTGGCCGGAACCCCGTCGAGCACAAAAGCCTTGAGCTGTTTTTGTCTTTCCGGATGTTGCACCAGCCAATGCACGGCCATCGAGCCGCCGAGGCTCTGGCCCAGCAACACCAGCGGTTTGCCTCTGACTTCCGGCGCCTTGTCCAGCCAGGCGAACGCGGCGTCGATGTCCTGATAGATCGCCGGCAGGCTCGGTTCGCCCTCGGACAAGCCGTAACCGCGATAGTCCACCAGCAACACTTGATAGCCGTTTTTCGGCAACCACCAGCTCCCGCCCAGGTGCATCGGCAGGTTGCCGCCGTTGCCGTGCAGGTGCAAGACCGTGCCCTTGACCTCGACACCGGGTTTGGCCGGCAGCCACCAGGCGTTCAGCTTGAGGCCGTCGGCGGTGGTCAGGGTGACGGTGCGGTATTCAAGTTTGGCCTTCTCCGGAGTGAACAACTGGCCAGGCTCGGGGTAGAACAGCAGAGAGCTGCAACCGCCGAGGGTCAGGAGCAGGCAGAAGATGCCGAGGATTCTCATCCGTTGAAACCTCGCGAAATTCGGGTTCCCACGCACCGCGTGGGAACGTTCAAGGGGGCTACAGGATGTTCGAGTAATCGGCCTCGATCCGGTCCAGGCTCAAGTGATTGAGGAAGTTGGAGAAGCACATCCACGCCGACAACGCGTTCATGTCGCGGAACTGGTCCGGCAAATACTTCGGCGGTACCACCAGGCCTTCGTCCACCAGCTGACGCAGGGTTCGCATGTCCTCAAGGGTTGTCTTGCCGCAGAACAACAGCGGGATCTGCTCGAGCTTGCCCTTGCGCACGGCCAACTGAATGTAGTTGTAAACCATGATGAAGCCCTTGAGGTAGGACAAGTCTTTGGTGAATGGCAGACCGGTCGGCGTCGATCCCCGGAAAACCCGACTGGCATTGCCATAGCTTTCGGCCATTTCAAAGCCCTGCTCGCGGAAGAACTCGAAGATCTGCAGGAAGTCCGCGCCCTCCTCGACCATATGAATGGCGCGGGTGCGGTTGGTCAGTTTGCGCAAGCGGCTCGGGTAGGAGGCGAAGGTGATGATTTCCATCAGGATCGCCAGACCTTCCTGAGTCACGGTCGACGAGGGCGGGCCCTTGGACAGGAAGGTGCAGATCGGCTGGTTCAGACCGTTGAGCGTGGTGCCGACGTGCACCAGGCCTTCGTGGACTTCCAGCGCGCGCACGTCGCGGTCGTTGAACATCGCGTCAGTGCGGATCTTGATGTAGTCGGCACCCGCCGCCGCGTCGGCGACGATCCCGTCGGACTCGAACACGCGGATGGTTTCCTCGGCCTCGCCGAACACCTTGTTCAGGCGGGTTTGCAGCAAGTGCACGGCGTCCTTGGCGGTGAGGATCTTCGGTTCGTCCTTCAGGTCGCCGCGACCGTCGATGTTGTTCAGATAATCCGACATCATCAGGCCAAGGTCGGCCAGGGTCGGGTCACCGGCATGGAACGCATCGGACGCCGCGCCATACAGTTCCTGGGAAATCAGGCCGAAATCCTCGGTGCCGCGCGCTTCGAGCATGCGCACCACCATCCGGTATTCCTTGCACATGCGGCGCATGATCTGGCCGACCGGGTTGAACTGGCCGAGCTGGCGGGTGATGTCGCGCTCGATGTTCTGGAACTCCAGCTTCACCTTGCTCGAATCGAAGGACAGCGGCCGGTTGAGGTAGTAGTCGCGATCCACCGCCGGCAATTCCTTGCCCTTGGCCTTGAGGAACCCCTTGCGGATGTTCTCGTCCCACTTGACTGCGTCAAGGACGCGAATCGGCGTCTGCGCCAGCACAATGCGATCGGACAGCGTGCGTATCGTCTGCTGGTAATCGTCCACCCGAAACTCCTGTAGAAAACATGACGAACTGAATTATTTGGCCTTGGCCTGATGCTGATAGCGCGCCGCTTCGACGAAAACGTCGGAATTGGCCGGGTCGTCGAGGTAAGCAAAGACCTTTTCGAGAGCGCTGTCGACTTGCACGCCCTCGCCGTCATCGGTCTGGAAGCCCTGGCCGTCGAGGCTTTTCTGCGCGATGGCCTGGTTGATCTGTTCGAGATCGAGGTTGTAGATCACCAGTTCGTGCTTATCGGTAATCTCGAAACCGGCGATGGTGAAGTGCCCGCCATACTGCGCCGGCACCTTCGCCGACAGATACCAGCGGTTGCCATGGCGCGACACGGTGAATGGATAGGCTTCGCGCTCGCGGGGTCTGGCCTTGAAGTACGCAACCGCCTGATAGCGGTCGTTGCCCAGGCGCGTCAGTTCCAGGTTCATCGGTTCGCCCCAGGCGTTGGTGCTCGCCCAATGGCCGAGCAGGCCCTTGGGCGCCGGCTCACTGGCGGGCAGCGGCTCCTTGAAGGTCACCAGACAACCGCTGAGCAGCAGGAACGACAGCGCGATCAACGCGCCACGCCAGGCTTTCATTCAACACTCCCTTGAACACCCGTTACACCTGATCGTTCCTACGCTCTGCGTGGGAACGATCAAGCCGGGATTGCGTTACATCGACGCCAGCACCAGATGCATATAGCGGGTCAGAATACCGAGCATGTCCTCTTCGGCCAAAGGCTCGGCGTCGTTGAGCAGGCCCTGATATTCCATCCGTCCGATAATCGCCGTCAACACCTTGGCATCCTGCTGCGGCTCACGGGAGCCCAGCACCTGGAACAACTGGCAGGTGCCCTGCAACAGAATCTGCTGGTGGGAGCGCACCAATACCGCCAGACGCGGGTTGAGCAGCGCTTCCTGACGGAAGGCCTGTTCGGCCATCAAATGCTCGCGGCGGTTGACCAGTTGCCGGTGCACGTAGTCGGCCATCAACCGGGCGATATCGTCAGCCAGTTGCGAGCGCGATTCAGGGCTGCCGTCGCCGCTGACCACCATTTCGCGCAGCAGGCCTTCGTTGTTGATCCACAACTTGGCCATGTAAGCCGCGCTGCGTTCGACGTATTGGGCGAAGGTATCGGTGAGCAGGTCATCGATGTCCTTGAAGTAGTACGTGGTGGCCGACAGCGGCACACCGGCTTCGGCGGCCACCGCGCGGTGACGCACGGCACGCACGCCGTCGCGCACGACAATCCGCATCGCCGCATCGAGAATGTCCTGCCGACGCTGCTCACTGCCCTGTCGGCTGGCCTTGCGGCCCTGGTACTGAACACTTTCAGCGACCGCAGTGGCGATACCCGCTGCACCCTCTTGAGCCATTGCACCGATCACGACAGGCATTCCTCTGTTGTTTTTTTCAAAAG
This sequence comes from Pseudomonas sp. GW821-FHT02C04, assembly GCF_059421845.1. Classification (NCBI taxonomy): domain Bacteria; kingdom Pseudomonadati; phylum Pseudomonadota; class Gammaproteobacteria; order Pseudomonadales; family Pseudomonadaceae; genus Pseudomonas; species Pseudomonas sp. GW821-FHT02C04. Next base: position 692,123 of record NZ_JBWKVT010000003.1, read on the forward strand.
TAACCATTTGATACGTTTGTACCAGACAGGCAATAAAAAGCCGCCCATTTCAGGCGGCTTTTTTATTGAAACACTTACGCTTGCGGCCGCATGTGCGGGAACAGGATCACGTCGCGGATCGACGGCGAGTTGGTCAGCAACATCACCAGACGGTCGATGCCGATACCTTCACCGGCCGTTGGCGGCATGCCGTACTCCAGCGCGCGAACGAAGTCGGCGTCGTAGTGCATGGCTTCGTCGTCGCCGGCGTCCTTGTCGGCCACCTGCGCCATGAAGCGCTCCGCCTGGTCTTCCGCGTCGTTCAACTCGGAGTAGGCGTTGGCGATTTCACGGCCGCCGATGAACAGCTCGAAACGGTCGGTGACGTTCGGGTTGTCGTCGTTGCGACGGGCCAGCGGCGACACTTCGAACGGGTACTGGGTGATGAAGTGCGGCTGTTCCAGCTTGTGCTCGACCAGTTCTTCGAAAATCATCACCTGCAGTTTGCCCAGACCTTCGAAGCCCAGCACCTTGGCGCCGGCCTTCTTGGCGATGGCGCGAGCCTTGTCGATGTCGTTCAGATCATCGGCGGTCAGCTCAGGGTTGTACTTGAGGATCGAGTCGAACACCGACAGACGCACGAACGGCTCGCCGAAGTGGAACACCTTGTCGCCGTACGGCACGTCGGTGGACCCCAGCACAAGCTGCGCCAGTTCGCGGAACAGTTCTTCGGTCAGGTCCATGTTGTCTTCGTAGTCGGCGTAAGCCTGGTAGAACTCCAACATGGTGAATTCAGGGTTGTGACGAGTCGAAACGCCTTCGTTACGGAAGTTGCGGTTGATCTCGAACACTTTTTCGAAGCCGCCAACCACCAGACGCTTCAGGTACAGCTCTGGGGCGATACGCAGGAACATTTCCATGTCCAGCGCGTTGTGGTGGGTTTCGAACGGCTTGGCCGCAGCGCCGCCAGGGATGGTCTGCAGCATCGGCGTTTCGACTTCGAGGAAGTCGCGCTTCATCAGGAAGCTGCGGATGTGCGCGATCACTTGCGAACGCACGCGGAAAGTCTGACGCACGTCTTCGTTGACGATCAGATCAACGTAACGCTGGCGATAGCGCTGTTCGGTGTCGGTCAGGCCGTGGTGCTTGTCCGGCAGCGGGCGCAGGGATTTGGTCAGCAGGCGCACGCTGGTCATCTCGACGTACAGGTCGCCCTTGCCGGAACGGGCCAGGGTGCCTTCAGCGGCGATGATGTCGCCCATGTCCCAGGTTTTCACCGCGGCCAGGGTGTCTTCGGACAGGGTCTTGCGGTTGACGTAGACCTGGATGCGACCGGTCATGTCCTGGATCACCATGAACGAGCCACGGTTGAGCATGATGCGACCCGCAACCTTGACCGGGATCGCAGCCTCTGCCAGCTCTTCCTTGGTCTTGTCCGCGTACTGTTTCTGCAGTGCTTCGCAGTAGTTTTCGCGGCGGAAGTCGTTCGGGAAGGCATTGCCCTTGGCGCGCTCGGCAGCAAGCTTTTCCTTGCGCAGGGCGATCAGGGAGTTTTCTTCCTGTTGCAGGGCTTGCGGGTCGAGTTGTAGGTCGCTCATGTCTTTAAATATTCCATCACAGGTTCGTTGCCCCCGCCGATGACGGGGGACTTGAGGTCGGGTGAAAGCTTACAGCCCCGATTTCAGGCTGGCTTCCAGGTATTCGTCGATGTCGCCGTCGAGCACCTTGTCGCAGTCGCTGCGTTCGATGTTGGTGCGCAGATCCTTGATCCGCGACGCATCGAGCACGTACGAACGGATCTGGTGACCCCAGCCGATATCCGACTTGGTGTCTTCCAGCGCCTGGGACGCCGCGTTGCGCTTCTGCATTTCCTGCTCGTACAACTTGGCCCGCAGCATTTTCATGGCGGTGTCCTTGTTGGCGTGCTGGGAACGTTCGTTCTGGCAGCTGACCACGGTGTTGGTCGGTACGTGGGTGATACGTACGGCCGAGTCGGTGGTGTTTACGTGCTGACCACCGGCACCGGAGGAACGATAGGTGTCGATCCGCAGGTCTGCCGGGTTGATTTCGATTTCCACCTTGTCGTCGATCTCTGGCGAGACGAACACCGCGGAGAACGAGGTGTGGCGACGGTTGCCGGAGTCGAACGGGCTCTTGCGCACCAGACGGTGCACGCCGATCTCGGTCCGCAGCCAGCCGAAGGCGTATTCGCCCTTGATGTGCACGGTGGCGCCCTTGATCCCGGCGACTTCACCGGCCGACAGCTCCATGATGGTCGCTTCGAAACCGCGTTTGTCGGCCCAGCGCAGGTACATGCGCAGCAGGATGTTGGCCCAGTCCTGGGCTTCGGTGCCGCCGGAACCGGCCTGGATGTCCAGGTAGGCGTTGTTCGGGTCCATCTCGTGGCTGAACATACGGCGGAATTCGAGCTTGGACAGGGACTCTTCCAGACCTTGAAGGACTTCGACGACGTCGTTGACCGCGCCCTCGTCGTTCTCTTCAACGGCCATGTCCAGCAGCTCGCGGCAATCGGCCAGGCCACCGTTCAGTTCGTCGAGGGTATCGACGATCTGCGCCAGCGCAGCGCGCTCGCGGCCCAGTTCCTGGGCGTATTCAGGTTTGTTCCAGACTGCAGGATCTTCAAGCTCGCGATTGACTTCGATCAGACGCTCATGCTTTTGATCGTAGTCAAAGATACCCCCGAATAGTTTCGGAGCGCTCGGACAGGTCCTTGATGGTGTTCAGGATCGGGTTGATTTCCATGACGGGCAGCACTCGTTGGCGAACTTTTGAAAGCCGGCGAGTATAACGTAATCAAGCTGTCACGGCAGCCCGTCTGGCGGCTCTTGAGGCGAATGAACCCGATGGTTCATTCGATCCTCACCTGATTGCGCCCGTTGTTCTTCGCCAGATACAAACCACGGTCCGCCGCCGAGATCAGCAACCGGCAGTCGCTGCCCGCCTCCGGCACCATCGTCGCCAGGCCGATGCTGATGGTCAGGCTCGACCCTTCGGCCGGAGCATTGTGCGGAATCTTCAGCGCCGCCACTGTCTGGCGCAGCTTCTCCGCCACCAGCCGCGCCCCGCCCGGCGAGGTGTTGGGCAGCACCAACGCAAACTCTTCGCCGCCATAACGCGCCGGCAAGTCCGACGGCCGGGCGCTGGCCTCGCGGATCGCCGTGGCGACCTTGCGCAGGGCTTCGTCGCCTTCGACGTGGCCAAACGTATCGTTGTAGGACTTGAAGTAATCGACGTCGATCATCAGCAACGACAACTGGCTCTGATCACGCAGCGAACGGCGCCATTCCAGCTCCAGGTATTCGTCGAAGTGCCGGCGGTTGGACAGCCCGGTCAGGCCATCGGAGTTCATCAGCCGCTGCAAGACGAGGTTGGTGTCGAGCAATTGCTGCTGGCTGACCCGCAACGCGCGGTAGGCCGCATCCCGTTGCAGCAGGGTCATGTAGGAGCGCGAGTGATAACGGATGCGCGCCACCAGTTCGATGTTGTCCGGCAGTTTCACCAGATAATCGTTGGCCCCGGCCGAGAACGCCGCGCTCTTGATCAGCGGGTCTTCCTTTGTCGACAGGACGATGATCGGGATGTCCTTGGTTGCCGGGTGATTGCGGTATTCGCGCACCAGGCTCAGGCCGTCGAGGCCGGGCATCACCAGATCCTGCAGGATCACCGTGGGTTTGATCCGTACCGCGTGGGCCACGGCCTGATGCGGGTCGGAGCAGAAGTGGAAGTCGATGTTCTCTTCATTCGACAGCCCACGGCGCACGGCTTCGCCGATCATCGCCTGATCGTCCACCAACAACACCATGGCGGCGTTCTCGTCGGTTTTGATGTCATCGATCTGTAAGTCATTCATGGGCGGTCACCTGAGTGCTGCGGGGGCCAGGATTGCGGATGGACGTGTTCATTTGGGGAAAATCTCCAGCAATCGTGGCGCTATCTTTTCCAGTGGACGGATTTCTACGGCTGCATCAATGGCCGCGGCGGCCTTGGGCATGCCGTACACCGCACTGCTTTGCTGATCCTGCGCGATGGTCAGGTAACCCTGTTGGCGCATGAGCTTAAGCCCTTGAGCCCCGTCGCGTCCCATCCCGGTCAATAAAACCCCTACTGCGTCACCGTTCCAGTAGTTGGCGACGCTTTCGAAAAACACGTCGATCGAGGGGCGGTAGATTTCGTTGACCGGCTCGGCGGTGTAGGCCAGCGTGCCGTTCTTGAGTAATCGGATGTGATGATTGGTGCCGGCCAGCAACACCGCGCCGGCCTGCGGTGGCTCGCCTTCCCGGGCCAGGCGCACGTCCAGGCCGCTGGCGCTGGCCAGCCATTCGGCCATGCCGGCGGCGAACACCTGATCGACATGCTGCACCAGCACGATGGCCGCAGAAAAGTTGCGCGGCAGGCCTTTGAGCAAGACTTCCAGCGCCGCCGGCCCACCGGCTGACGATCCGATCGCCACCAGCCGCTGGCACGACCCGGAACTGCGCGGTGTCGTCTGGGCCGGGCGGGCGCGAGCGGTTTTCTCGCCGATCAGCCAGCCGATATTCAGAATCTTGCGCAACAGCGGCGCCGCCGCCTGCTGGGCATTGCCCGCGCCGAGGGCCGGGGTGTCGACCACGTCCAGCGCACCGTGGCCCATGGCTTCGAACACCCGGTGCACGTTCTGCTGGCGGTCAACGGTAACGATGACAATCGCGCACGGGCTCTCGGCCATGATTCGCCGGGTGGCCTCGACGCCATCCATCACCGGCATGATCAGATCCATCAGGATCAGGTCGGGGGTGTTTTCCGCACACAGGCGCACCGCTTCGGCGCCGTTGCTGGCGACCCACACCACCTGATGCGCCGGCTCGAAGGCCAGCGCACGGCGCAGGGCCTCCACCGCCAAAGGCATGTCGTTGACGATTGCGATTTTCATGCCCGCGCTCCTCCGATGAGCTCAACCACCGCGTCGAGCAGGGCGTCGTCATGAAAACTGGCCTTGGCTAAATAATAGTCGGCTCCGGCGTCCAGTCCACGGCGTCGGTCTTCCTCGCGGTCCTTGTAGGACACCACCATCACCGGCAGCGATTGCAGACGGTTGTCGCGACGCAATAGCGAAACCAGTTCGATGCCGTCCATGCGCGGCATGTCGATGTCGGTGATCAGCAGGTCGAAGTCCTCTGAGCGCAAGGCGTTCCAGCCGTCCATGCCGTCCACCGCAACGGCCACGTCATAACCGCGATTGAGCAGCAGCTTGCGTTGCAACTCGCGTACGGTCAGCGAATCGTCGACCACCAGAATCCGTTTGCGCGCCGCTTCTGCGGCCTGATGGCCGTGGCGGGCAATGCGCTCCAGACGCCCGGTGTTGAGCAGTTTGTCCACCGAACGCAGCATGTCTTCGACATCGACGATCAGCACCACCGAGCCGTCGTCGAGCAAGGCCCCGGCGGAAATGTCCTGCACCTTGCCCAGCCGCTCGTCCAGCGGCAGCACCACCAGCGTGCGCTCACCGACGAAACGCTCGACCGCCACGCCGTAGATCGCGTCGCGCTCGCGGATCACCACGACCTTCAGCGTATCGCCGCTGTTCTGGCTGGCCGGACGCTGCAATAACTGACTGGCCGCGACGAGTCCGACATGGCGGCCCTCGTGCCAGAAATGCTGGCGCCCTTCGACCTGCACGATGTCGTCCGGTGCCAGGTCGCACATGCGCTCGATGTGCGCCAGCGGGAAGGCGTAGGCCTCATCGCCGACTTCCACCACCAGACTGCGCACCACGGAAAGGGTCAGCGGTACTTCCAGATGGAAGCGGCTGCCCTCGCCTGCCGTCTGCTCCAGCACCACCGCGCCGCGCAATTGGCGGACCATATGCTGAACGGCATCGAGGCCGACGCCGCGACCGGACACTTCGGTGACCTTGTCGCGCAGGCTGAAACCCGGCAGGAACAGGAACGTCAGCAGTTCTTCTTCGCTCAACTGCGCGGCGGTTTCGGCCGGCGACAACTGGCGTTCGACGATGCTGCGGCGGACTTTTTCCAGATCCACGCCGTTGCCGTCATCGCTCAGCTCCAGCACCAGCAATCCAGCCTGATGCGAGGCACGCAGACGGATCAGCCCCTCTTCGGGCTTGCCTTTGAGCAGCCGCTCTTCCGGCGTTTCGATGCCGTGATCGACCGCATTGCGCAGCAGGTGCGTCAGCGGTGCTTCGAGCTTTTCCAACACATCGCGGTCAACCTGGGTTTTCTCGCCTTCAATCTCCAGCCGCACCTGTTTGCCGAGGCTGCGACCGAGGTCGCGCACCATCCGCACCTGACCGGACAACACATCGGCGAACGGCCGCATGCGGCAGGCTAGTGCGGTGTCGTAGAGCACTTGCGCACGCTGACTCGCCTGCCAGGCAAACTCGTCGAGTTCGGCGTTTTTCTCTGCCAGCAACTGTTGGGATTCGGAAAGCAAACGCCGCGCATCTTCCAACGCTTCCTGGGCCTCAAGACTCAGGGAATGCTCCTTGAGATGCACATTGAGACTTTCCAGCGCCCGCAGACCATTGTTCTGCATGCGCTTGAGGCGCTGCATGGTGGCCAGGTGCGGTTTGAGGCGCTGGGTTTCCACCAGGGATTTGCTCGACAGATCGAGCAGGCTGTTCAGGCGTTCGGCGGTGACCCGCAGCACCCGTTCGCCGCCTTCGGTGGTGCGCTTGCTCTTGCGCGGCGCGGGCTCCGGCTCGGTAACCTCGACGGGGATTTCAACGGGCGCGGGCTCAACCACTGGCGGTGGCTGAAGCTGCAACTCGGCCATCGGCGGCGCGCTCGGAGCGGCGGGTACCACTGCCGGCGCAGCCGGATCGAGTAAACTGCCCATCAACGCCACGTAAGCCTCGATGTCCGCCGGTTGCGGGCCGTTGGCCGGCGTGGCAATGCGCATCAGCAAGTCTGTGCCCTGCAACAGCGCGTCGATATGTTCCGGGCGCAGGAACAGCCGCCCTTCCTGCGCACTGACCAGACAGTCTTCCATCACGTGGGCGACGCTGACGCCGCTGTCGATGCCGACGATCCGCGCCGCGCCTTTCAACGAGTGCGCCGCCCGCATGCACGACTCGAGCTGATCGGCCTGGGTCGGGTTGCGTTCCAACGCCAGCAGCCCGGCGCTGAGCACCAGGGTCTGAGCTTCTGCTTCGAGGCTGAACAGCTCCAGCAGGGAGGCGTCGCGCATTTGCTCGGGGGTCATGTGAGGCTCCGGGTCACGGCGGACAGCAGCTGTTCTTCATCCAGCCAACGCAGGCTGCGACCTTTGAAAGGCAACACGCCTCGGGTGTACTTCGCACTGGCCTGCGCCCCGGAACGCGACGCGGCCTCAAGGATTCGCTCGTCGATGGCGTGAATCCCGTCGACTTCGTCCACCGGCACCACCACCGGCCCGCCCTGGGCCGCGATGATCAGCATACGCGGCATGATCCGCGCGCCGGTCGCCGGGGCGGCGTTGCTGTCGAGGTCGAGCAGTTCGACCAGCGACAGGCACGCCACCAGCGCCCCGCGCACGTTCGCCACGCCGAGCAAGGCCCGGGAGCGCTGGTGCGGCAGAGAGTGAATCGCCTGCAACGGCGCGACCTCCACCAGACTGCGGGTGGCCAGGCCGAGCCATTCTTCGCCGAGGCGGAACATCAGCAGCGAACGGGTTTTCAGCTCGGTCTCAACCTGGATCGCCACCGGATCGCGTTCGTCCTGCTGCAGCGCATAGCGGTCGAGCAGGCGCGTGGCGGCGGCGGAATACACCGAACAATTGCGGCAGTGAATGTGCTCTTCCAGCAGCGGGCAGGACTTGTCGCCGTGGATGCCGATGCGGTTCCAGCAATCGTCGATGGCCCGGGCGTCTTCGTGGGTGACGTTCAAGGTGTCGGACGGGATCATCGTTTACGCTCACTGTCGGCGGTGCGGCCGCTACGGGCGGCGCGCTCCTGCAATCGTCTGGCACCGGCCGTATCGCCCTGGGCCTGCAGCAAACCGGCCAAGTGCATCAAGGCTTCGGCGTGTTGCGGCTCGAGGTACAAGGCCTTGCGGTAAAAACCCTGGGCTTCGAGAGCGCTGCCGGCAACGTCGCTGAGCAGGCCGAGCCAGTAGAACACCTGAGCCACCGGCTCATGGCTGCGCAAATACTGTTCGCACGCAGCGCGGGCCTCGGCGCTTTTGCCTTCGTTGGCCAGGGCGGCGATGTTGGCCAGCAGGGTCGTGGCGTCGGGATTCGGACTTTTGACGGTGGCGGGCAACGGTGTCACAGCGGCAAACGGCCGGCTGCGCACCGGCGGCGGTGGCGCGCTGCGCACGGGTTGGCGGACCGGCAATGGCGTCGGAATGGCGACCGGAATCGGTAGCGGTTCGGGCTGTGGATCGCTGTGGCGACTGAACGCGAAAGACTGTGGAATCCCGATCGAACGCATGCCCAGCCGTCCGAGCAGGCTGCCCTCGGCGGGGCCGATAAACAGCACGCCATCCACATGGGTCAGGCGCTTGAGTACGGCGAACACCTGTTGCTGGGTCGGTTGGTCGAAATAGATCAGCAGGTTGCGACAGAACACGAAATCGAACGGGGGCTCGCTGGCCAGCAGCGTCGGATCCAGCACATTGCCGACCTGCAAACGCACCTGTTCGCGCACGTATTCATTCAGGCGATAGCCTTCGTCTTCCGGCATGAAATGCCGTTCGCGGAACGCCAGTTCCTGGCCGCGAAACGAATTCTTGCCGTACAGCGCCCGCCGCGCCTTGTCCACCGACAGGGGGCTGACGTCCATGCCATCGACCTTGAACTGATGGGGTTTGAGGCCCGCGTCGAGCAATGCCATGGCAATCGAATAAGGTTCTTCACCGGTGGAACACGGCAGGCTGAGGATACGCAGCGCACGCATGTTGTTCAGCTCGGCCAGGCGTTTGCGCGCCAGTTTGCCCAGGGTGGCGAAGGATTCCGGGTAACGGAAAAACCACGTCTCGGGGACGATCACCGCCTCGATCAGCGCTTGCTGTTCGTCCCGCGAACCTTGCAGCGTTTGCCAATATTCATCGGCCGTGACCATCTGCGACAGGATGATGCGCTGGCGCACCGCTCGCTCGATGATCGCCGGCCCTACCGAAGCGACATCGAGACCGATGCGTTCCTTGAGAAAATCGAAGAAGCGCTGGTCGCTGCTCATGGCTGCTCCTCAAGCCGCGCCGGATCCAGCGGCGGCGTCGGGAACAGCAGCGGGCGCACCGTCTCGTCCAACAGATCATTGACTCGAACCCATTGCACCAGTCCGCGAGCGTCTTCGCGCACCGGGCCCAGGTACGGCGCCTGACGATTGTCGAGGCCGTACGGCTGGAAATCATCCGGGTTGCAACGCAGGGTGTCAGTGGCCTGTTCGAGGATCAGACCGAGCCATTGCGAGGGTTGCGAGTCATCCGCGCGGTAATGCACCAGCACCAACCGGGTGCTGGTGCGCGCTTCGGCAGGATGACCGAACGTCAGGGCGCTGAGATCGATCACCGGCACCACCGAACCACGATAGGCAAACACCCCCGCCACCCAGTGCGGCGCCCGGGCAATCGGCTTCAACGGCAGGCGCGGCAGCACTTCGGCCACTTCCGTGGCACGCAGGGCGTAGCGTTCACTGCCGATGCGAAACAGCAGGAATAACGCCTGCTTCGCCACCGGTGCAGCGCTGCGTTTGGCGGTGATTTCGCTCATCAGACTTTGAATCGCGAAACGCCGCTGCGCAGGCCCACGGCCACCTGGCTCAGTTCGTCGATGGCGAAACTGGCCTGACGCAACGACTCGACGGTCTGGCTGCTGGCATCACCCAGTTGCACCAGCGCATGGTTGATCTGCTCGGCGCCCGTGGCCTGGGCCTGCATGCCTTCGTTGACCATCAACACCCGCGGCGCCAGCGCCTGTACCTGATGGATGATCTGCGACAGCTGCTCGCCCACTTGCTGGACCTCGGACATGCCGCGACGCACTTCCTCGGAGAACTTGTCCATGCCCATCACCCCGGCCGACACCGCCGACTGGATCTCGCGAACCATCTGTTCGATGTCATAAGTAGCGACAGCCGTCTGATCCGCCAGACGCCGCACTTCAGTGGCGACCACCGCGAAACCGCGACCGTACTCACCGGCCTTCTCCGCTTCGATCGCGGCGTTCAGGGACAACAGGTTGGTCTGGTCGGCGACCTTGACGATGGTCACAACTACCTGATTGATGTTGCCGGCCTTCTCGTTGAGGATCGCCAGTTTGGCGTTCACCAGATCCGCCGCGCCCATCACCGAGTGCATGGTGTCCTCCATGCGTGCCAGGCCTTGCTGCCCGGAACCGGCCAGCACCGAGGCCTGATCGGCGGCGGTGGAGACTTCGGTCATTGTGCGCACGAGGTCACGAGAGGTCGCCGCAATCTCGCGGGACGTCGCGCCGATTTCGGTCGTGGTGGCGGCGGTTTCGGTGGCAGTGGCCTGCTGTTGTTTGGAGGTGGCGGCGATCTCTGTCACCGACGTGGTGACCTGCACCGACGAGCGTTGGGCCTGGGACACCAGCGAAGTGAGCTCGGTCATCATGTCGTTGAAGCCGGTTTCCACGGCGCCGAACTCATCCTTGCGCTCGAGGTTCAAGCGGCTGCTCAGGTCGCCAGTACGCATGACTTCGAGGATCTGCACGATGCGGTTCATCGGCGCCATGATCGCGCGCATCAGCAACAGACCGCAGAAACCGGCGGCCAGCACAGCCACCAGCAGCGAGACAAACATGCTGACCTTGGCTGCCGCCACCGCGTCGTCGATGTTGGCCATGGCCTGGTCGGCGACTTTCTTGTTCTCGCCGATGATGTCGTTGAGCTTCATGCGCCCGCCGACCCAGGCCGGGGTCAGTTTCTCGTTGAACAGCTTGACCGCATCGGCTTCCAGATTGCGCTTGTGCAGATCCAGCACGGCGTCCTGGATCTTCATGTAGTTGTCGTGATCCTTTTCAAACGCGGCGAACTCGATCCGGTCCTCGTCAGTGGTCACGGTGTTGCGGTAGTTGGCCATCTGCTCCTGGAGACGTTTCTCGAAGGACTGGTAGTCCGCCGCGTCTTCACTGCTGACGCCCTGCCCCTCCTTGAGCCCCAGCAGTTCCTGGGTCTGCAGGTAACTGTCGACCCACGCGCCGCGGATCATCGAGCTGTAATAGACGCCGGGAATCGCGTCATCACGGACGCTGTTTTCACTGGCTTCGATCTTCAGCAGCCGAGAATACGAGACGACCACCATCAGCAACATGATGGCGATAATCACCGCAAAGCTCGCCAAAATGCGTTGGCGCAACGTCCAGTTCTTCACAGTCAGTCCTCGGGGCCAGATCGAAATTGCGGGGGAGTATAGCTGAGGGCGGTGTTTCATTTATAAGACGGTTTGCCGCGCTCAAGCCTTCCGGTGTTAAACGGGGTGGGCTCTGGATAGGGACTTTCAAGCAATCGGAGGGCGGCGTGCCAGTGACGCAATGGCAAAAAGGGGCGATGGATTGGCCATTTCCGTTTTAGATGATCTGGCGACACAGTAGCCATGTGCCATGGTGCGCAACTTCTTGCGCACTTGATTCGCGAAATCACCGCCCGATATCGCTACAGCCCCCGAGTACCGTCGCCTGTAGCCGAGTGCGCAACTTCTTGCGCAGTACTGCGCAAGAAGTTGCGCACTTTTGGCCTTAATTTGGCATGAAACATCTTGAAACATGCACTTAACAGCAGTTTCGCCCCCGTATCACGGAGACTTTGGCAAAGCTGGCACGGTCCTTGATATAGCTTTGGCACCCACCGGGCGATTTCGCCTCCCGGGCACCCTAACTTTATCCGCAAGGAGAGCATCCCATGGCAACACCAGCGTACATGTCGGTTACCGGCGAAAAACAAGGCCTGATCACTGCCGGCGCCTTCACCGCCGACTCCGTTGGCAACACCTACCAGGAAGGCCACGAAGACCAGGTTATGGTTCAGGCTTTCACCCACGACGTGATCATCCCGCGTGACCCGCAATCCGGTCAGCCAACCGGTCAGCGCGTTCACAAGCCAGTTGTGATCACCAAGGTCTACGACAAGGCTTCGCCTCTGCTGCAAGCAGCACTGACCTCCGGCGAGCGCATGAGCGAAATCGTTATCCAGTGGTACCGCACTTCGGCTCAAGGCACCCAAGAGCACTACTACACCACCAAACTGGAAGACGCGATCATCGTCGCCATCAACAACAAAATGCACAACTGCCAGGATCCAGGCAACGCGCACTTCACCCACCTGGAAGAAGTGCAGTTCACCTACCGCAAAATCACCTGGACCCACGAAGTATCCGGTACTTCGGGTTCCGATGACTGGCGTGCTCCAGTCGTTTAATTACGGCTGATCGTTTCAAGCATCGGCCAGCTCTGCTGGTCGATGTTGTTTACGCCCTCCAGAATTTCGCGTGCGTTGATCGTTTAGCGGTCGACGAACGCCGCTGTACAGCACGAGGAACAAGGGATGTTCGCGCCGGCCAATGAAACCCACTTTGCCCTGACCGTCGAAGGTCTTTCCAACGACTTTCAGGTGTTTACCCTCACCGGTCGGGAAGGGGTCAGCCAGCCTTTCGTATTCGAGGTGGAGCTGGTCAGTGAGCAGCCGTCGCTGGACCTCGAAACCCTGCTGCACAAGCCGGCCTTCCTGCAGCTGTCGCCCGACGGCAGCGGCATCCACGGCCTGATCTACCGCGCCGCGCAAGGCGATTCCGGCAAGCGCCTGACGCGCTACTCCGTGACCCTGCGCCCGCAACTGGCGTACCTCGCGCACCGGATCAACCAGCGGATCTTCCAGAACCTCAGCGTGCCGAAAATCATCGGCAAGGTCCTCGAAGAACACGGCATCCAGGGTAACGCCTATGAGTTCCAGACCGGTTCGATCTACCCCGACCGCATCTACTGCGTGCAGTACGACGAATCGGACCTGCATTTCATCCAGCGCCTGTGCGAAGAAGAAGGCATTCACTACCACTTCCAGCACAGCGCCACGGCGCACAAACTGGTGTTCGGCGACGACCAGACGGTGTTCCACAAACTGGCACCGGTGGCCTATCAGCAGGACTCCGGCATGGTCGCCAGCGACCCGGTGATCAAGCGCTTCGACCTGCGCCTGGAAACCCGCACCAGCCGTACGACGCGCCGCGACTACGACTTCGAAAAACCGCGCATCACCCTCGAAAGCGAAAACCGCGGCGACGCCCTGCCCGACCTCGAGGATTACGACTACCCGGGCCGTTTCGTCGACCGCGAGCGCGGCAAACACCTGGCCAAACGCGCCCTCGAACGCCATCGCAGCGACTTCCAGCTCGCCGAAGGCAAGAGCGACCAGCCGCTGCTGGTCAGCGGCCATTTCCTCGCGCTGAAAGAACACCCGAAGGCCAAGTGGAACGACCTGTGGCTGCTCACCGAAGTCCATCACGAAGGCAAGCAGCCGCAAGTGCTGGAAGAATCGGTGACCAGCGACACCACCGCGCTGAAAGACGATTTCCATCAAGGCTACCGCAACCGCTTTCAGGCCACCCCGTGGGACGTGCCGAACCGCCCGCCCCTGCGCCACCCGAAACCGCGCATCCTCGGCAGCCAGAGCGCCGTGGTCACCGGACCGCAAGGCCAGGAAATCCACTGCGACGAATACGGCCGCGTCAAAGTCCAGTTCCACTGGGACCGCGACGGCCTCGCCGACGACAAGACCAGCTGCTGGCTGCGCGTCTCCAGCGCCTGGGCCGGCGCCCAATACGGCGGCATCGCCATCCCGCGCATCGGCATGGAAGTGCTGGTGACCTTCCTCGAAGGCGATCCCGACCAGCCGCTGATCAGCGGCTGCCTGTACCACAAGGAAAACACCGTCCCTTACGCCCTGCCGGCGAACAAGACGCGCACCACCTTCAAGACCCTGAGCTCGATGGGCGGCGGTGGCTTCAACGAACTGCGCATCGAAGACAAGAAAGGCCAGGAACAGATCTTCCTCCACGCCCAGCGCGACTGGGACGAAAACATCGAACACGACCAGAAAATCCGCGTCGGCAACGAACGCCACGACGTCGTGGAAAAGAACAGCTACACGGAATTCAAGGCTGAAGAACACCACACCGTTTACGAAGACCGCAAAGTCGAAGCACGGGCCAACGACCACCTGACCGTGGGCGTGAACCAGCACATCAAGATCGGCACCGGACAATTCATCGACGCGGGGCAGGAAATTCACCTGAGCAGCGGGATGAAAGTGGTGCTGGAGGCTGGGGCTGAGCTGACGTTGGTCGGTGGTGGCAGCTTCATCAAGATCGATGGCGGCGGCGTGACCATGAGCGGGCCGGCGATCAACATCAATTCAGGCGGTGGACCGGGGAGCGGCACGGGTGCGGCGCCGCTGATGCCGGGGCCGTTGAAGCAGGCGGATACGGATAGGCCAGGCATGCTTTTGCAGCAGCGTCTGCGTGAAAATGTGCCCATTGTTGAACTGTGCCAAAAACCCAAAGGTGGGACGCCAATGGAATGCCCATTGACAGATTGCCCCTGCAGGAAAGCCTTGATGGCGGGAGCATAGACATGAGTATTTCGGTATTGCTGGAACGCACGGACGACCTATTGGAAAAACTCTACCAACAGTTGCCCGATCCTAATCCAACCCTTTTGTTCGATTCGACTGAGCTGCAAGCGTACTCGGAACAAAGTCCGATCTGGCTTGAGTCGACATCCAGCGCTTTCATTATCGAACAAATGCGCGAGTCGCCTTCAGCATGGCCAGGGCTGATCATAGAAAGCCAGGCATCCGATGAAAATCTGTTGGCACACCTTCGGCATATTCTGTTTATACGTTTCGACACAGAGCGCAAAGGGGTGCTTCGCTATTCCAACCCAAGAACAGCGAGCTATTTCTTTACCGTTAAGAACGAGACGACGCCCTACACCTGGATGGGTCCTATCAACCGGATGAGCTGGTATGGCGGTACATGGTACGACTTGGCAAACAACTCACTTCACTGGTTCAGTGTAGAGAATGGGAATACGCGGGACTGGAAAAAAAACGACGGTCTGAACTCTCTGCATCTTGATGTGCTTCATGAACAAGCCTTGCAGCGGCAACAGAAAGAACATTTTGTCTATGTGTGGTGGCACAAGCAGAGCGATGCATCGCTGGCTGAGGCAGCCCAATTCCTGGATGAAGGCATCGCAGATGGTTTCATAGAACCGCAAGAGTTGAACAAATACTTATCGCTACGTGCCAGTTACCCGAACACACAAACTCCAATGATTCCCAAGTGTGGTAGTGGCGAAGAACGCCTGGGCCTTCTGCAGCAATATCTAAGTAGCAATTTCGAGGACAAGGAGTCTCTGACATGAGTAAACCCGTTGGGAGTTTAAGCTCTGGTCCGGCTTGCGAAACATCCAAGGTGATCGTCCAAGTCATAGGCAAGGACCATCCTGCGACTCAGAGAGTAGTGTTGTGTGATCCTGCCGACAAAGTTCAGAAGGCACAGACGGAACCGCAGGAAAAAGAAATTTGCAGTAGCGTTTTGCATGTATGGAATTGCACCGGTGAAGCCAAACGGAAACTCTGGCTGGAAATCGACTCGACGCAGGGTAAACCCATCCGGTTGCCCCTGCTTGCTGATGTTCGATCAACCCCACGCGAATCTGACGTTCAGTGGAACCAACTCGTACCCGTTCTACCTTTCGTTTCGCTTCCCGGCTCAAAAAGTGCGTATGACCACGGCACACCAGTGCTGGCTCGGGCAGGGTTCATCTATGTCTTCTACAAAGGCAAACTATGGCGTGAACTGGAGGTTCGAATCCTTGAAGGGAAAACGACATATCACGACGTGGACATTGCTCACTACCGCCAAGAAAAGACATTTAAAACAGGTGAACGAAAAGTCACTGGGGTAGCGCTGGAAGATATTTGGATACCTTCTCTCTGGAACAATCAGAGAGTGCTAGATCTACAGATGTGCTTTTCTGAAATACAACTACACGCCGCTCGCCTGCAACGCTTTGAGGAAGACAGCCGTTTGCGCAGCCAACGCTGCAAGAACCCGCAAAATCTGACTTGCTCCAACAAGAGCTTTAAAGACCTGTACACCGGTAAGCCCGATGGCAAGGCTATGCTTGAGGCATTTTCAAATTTCAATGTTCACAACTACGCCAATAGCACCGCAGCGGCGCAGGCCACCGTCGTCAAACGCAATCTCGAAAGCGGTTGTTTTCCAGTCAGCGTGGCAGCACCTCAACGATCGCGCGAGCCAGGCTATGAAGGACTACTCGATCATCCTGGCCGCTATCTGTGTGATCTCTCTGGACAGTTCCCTGTTACAGCTAGCCAGAAAGCCAAAACGTTCCTCCAAGCGTGTACCAAAGGCACATCAGAAAATAACGATCCAGTGCAGCGTACCGAACTGCTCGAGTTGAGTGCGGTAGCTGATGCATTAGTTGCATCAATGCCGGCACCAGCCGCCTCTGACAACAAGGAGGCGCCTCCCGACGTATGGATAGCCCAAGCCAGCGTTGCAGATACGCTAGCCAAGGCAAGACAACGGCAAATCTGTGGTGTACTGCTAGAAGATCCACGCTACCGGCTCAGACATCTGAAGAGTCGTTTGGAAACCCATCAGGAACTGCTAAAACTTTGCGCACGTCATGCGACCCAACAAGCCAACCATGCCAGTGCCCTGCTCATACAACAGCTGGTAGTACCCCGTAATCTACAAGGCAAATCTAACCCGTTGCATGCGAGCCTTGAAAAAGTTGGCGGTACTGGAAAGCAGCGAATCAATCAGTGCACCGCTGTTCTGGAACGAACGATGGTCTGGCAGCACATGAATAGTGCTCAGAATCTACTGACTGAAAGCTTGCAACAGGACGTTACACAACAAACCCTGGCCGATCATCTGAGCCTTGATGGCTTTGACTACTTGTCTGCTCTGTTCGTCATCAGCCAAACGATTGCTGCACTTGCGCCCCCCCCCTCGCGTCTTGATCCTCTGGCGCCAAGCGGTGACGTAGTCGATGCCGTAAGCGGTGTCACTCTGTACAGCCCTAAAGCCACACCGGGGCAACAGTGGTTGGCTACTTTGGCCAATAGCGCCGAAACGCCGTTACACCTAATGTTCTGGCCTGAATGCGATATGGAACGCGCCTGCAAACCCTATCAAGTGCCGCAGCCGGAAAAAAACAAAGGGGATGGAAAGTACCGCGCTTCTGAGCTAGCGAAGCTTGAGAACAAAGTCCCACCCGCTGCTGCCCAGCTAACCACGATGGATGCCGATATCGTGGCCAACCTTCTGGCGGGCGCCAGCCTCGATAGTTTTCTGATAACAAGCGGCAAGAATATCAGTAGCGCGCTTCTCGGCATCTACGACACGCTTCAATCGGCCGTGGAAAATGCGCTTGCCGCCACCCTGCCGTCGCGGGAGGCGTTCAATCAGGCGTCAGCCGATGCCGATGCAAGTAATGACGCCCGAAACCGGGCAAATGATCGGATGCAAAAGACACGTGACCGATTGGCAGAACGCGCGCGCCCCGTCAATGTGAAGCTGCACGCACGAGGAGTGGAGCAGCTTCGCAGTATGATGCCGAACACATTCGGTCCCGCCTACTTCATGCGTCGGGGAGCCGTCACGCAAAGCTATTATCTCTTTGGTCTGGAAGATCTTCCTACCCGCGAGTCCGTACCCGTAACGTACTACGGAGAGTTTCTGGACAATAAAGGGAAACTTCTAGGCAGTACCGATCGAACGCGTCTTCCTGAAACCGGCGTCGTAAGCTCCGAACATTTGGTGCTGGCAATCCCGCGCAATCATAGTACTGCACAGTTAGTCAGAAACATGAACCAGCAACTTACGGCTGCCCAGCTTTCCAATACGGCATCCGATGCCGCGAATGCGCGGGTCGTACAGACTGGATCCGCTCTCACTGATGCCGTGAACCAACACAGAACTCGCAATAATGCCCCTGTATTCCGAATTTTAAATTCACGCCCGTTCTCAATAGCAGTACTGATGCTTGAAATGTGGAATGTGAATGCAGAGTTGCAAGGCAGGGAAGCCGCTAGCAGGGAGAAGAATAAAAACCGAGTCCGATTGGGTGTTTTGGCGGCAGGAATGGACCTGATCATTGCGATGGAGTCATTGACCGTAAAACTGGTTGGAACCCAATCCGCGCTCGCGTTAGCCCGAAAACCGATTTACGACTTGGCAGACAGCAATGTAAAAAAGTGGATCGGCAAAGCCCTGACTGAACGACTAACACAAAAAATCACGGCTCGATTGATCACACAATCATTCTCGGGGATCATTTTTGCTGGGATAAGCATTTACGATGCCTGGTATGCCTGGCAATGGAATGACAACGCGATGTATGGATACTTGCTGATGGCTGGCGGTGCTGCAGCTGGAGTGGTTGCCGGAATGGCAACGGGAGCGGCGAGTGCGGGTCCGGTGCTCGGACTGACCCCTTTGGGTTGGCTGGCACTCTTGCTCATTGGCACTGGAGCAGGCTTGGTACTTTGGCTTAGTAGCACTCCACTGGAGGATTGGCTCCTGAACGGCCCTTTTGCATCGAAGGGTGAGGAAAACGCCAAGCATCTTAAAGACCCGCAAGAGGCTCTTTATCGATTGATCGGGTTACTTTCCGGTATCGGAATTTCGGTGAAGCCAAACACGCTTTTTGATCCTAACGCAAAACTTGACATACATTCGGAAAGTCCTTTTGAAGTCCGTAATGCCAATACAGTGATTCGCATCGAAAGCAGACTGCCCGGACTTATCGGGAGCATAGGCAACATTGGCATTCAGGCCGAGTGTCGAATTCGTGAAGTAGTGACTACCAATTTTCGAGGATCACCATTATCAACTCAGAAAAACGTATCTGGCAGCCCTACTGTTTATAAAGCGCAGCGTGTATACATGGATGCGCTGGAACTGTACGTTGACACTCCAGAAATGATCACCACACCCAAAAAGTCGACAGGGTACGAATGGGCCGTACGTGCACAGTTCGTTCTAAAAAATCAGTCTGAAACACGTTACTTTCCAGCACCCAGTGTAAAAGACCCTACTCGTTTTAGCGCAGCGTATGCCAAGGCAGACTTCAACAAAACCAACCGCCCATTCTGGGCCGATGAGCAGACGAACAAGGCCTGAACATGTCAAAAGACGCTGAACCGCAGCTTTACTACTCTGAAGAAGCTTACCGGGCAGACCGCATCCCCGTGCAAGCAGACTCAGCGAAGCGAAGCCCCCTTCACAAACTAACCGGCACGCGCTTGCCTTGGGGTCACACGCAAGATGTGGTTCCAGAAAATATAATGGAAGATCCAAAACCAGAAAGTATGCGTTTTTGGGAGCAATGGGAGAAAGAAAAGGCAGAGATGAAAGCGAATGGGAAATACGTGCCACGCCCATTCGAAGATGTGGAGCTGCACTGTAAATATGATCATGAGCGGTTCCGTTTTGCTCAATTGCCCTTTCGATCTCAGTTCTGGCTCTCGCTCAGAACCTTTTGCAAGTGGGGGATGATCATTCTCCTCCCATTATGTTTTCTGATTGATTCGCTATTTGAAATGGACTCATCTGAATTCAACATAAGAGAGCTCACAAACAACTCCATTACATTACTCATTATAAAAATTTTACTCCCACCTTGGATAATTAGCAGCATCATTGTCAATTACTTCCCGAAAGTCTGGTTTCGACCTCCCAAAGGGCCGCTATGGGAATTGAATCGCGTTACAGGACAGGTGACGATTTTCAATTACGCACGTGCAAAAATGCAAAGTAAAACCGCTGACATGGTTGCACCATTTCACGAATTCGATGCCTATATCGTAACGTCACCAGATCGCCAAGGATTGCCCACGAATGGGTTACAACTCGCTCATCGCTATAGTGATACCACCATTAATCTGAGCGCCCTGATAACCCCTGACAATACGACACAAAGACCCTGTGCGCTCTGGGACTTCTTGCAAAATTTTATGGACACCCAACGTCCACTGCCTGAAATCCCGATGTATGAACCCTATCGAAACTCGGATCCAACGACTTTTGAACATGATAAAAAAAATGGTCGACCAGCGCGTTATTGGATCGATATGGACAACGATACTTTCAAAGCAAAAGTTAAGGAAATGCTTGAAAAAATCGACACCATAGATACATTTGCTCGCCCGAACCTTATGGCAAAAGCAGTCAAATACATTGATTAGACATTGTTTGGTCAGGGAAGATATTGGACAGATGGTGACAGATCTACTTCCTGAAAAAAGCTGTCATCATTTCCATACAACGAAAACTCTGCATCAGAAAATCCAGAAACAACATCTACACTTCAGAATAAAGAAAAAAAGAAAAGGTGACAGATTTATTTTCTACAAAATAAATCTGTCACCTTTCATCTACGCAGAAGCATTTTATCGCCTGATTGGGCTACTTGCGGGTGTCAGCATTGACGTTAGAAGCAACCCGCTTTTTGACGTCAACGCAAAACTGGATAACCAAAATCCAACGCCATATGACGTGAGGACTTCCAATACAGTAGTTCGTATAGAAAGCCGGCTGCCTGGTCTTTTGGGCAGCGTGGGTAGCATTGGTATTCAAGCTGAGTGCCGGATGAGAAAAAAAGAAATCTCATACGCCAGGTTTATGCCAATGACCACGCAAACCAGCATTCTGAATGAAATTCCACCTATCAAAGCGCAGCGTCCGTTCCCGGACTTTCTGGAGCTATATCTGGACACTCCGGAATCGAAAGGATCTGCAATAAAAAAGCCGTCGGATACGATCTGGCCGTTCGAGCACAATTCGTTCTTAAAACCGCCTCGGAAACACGCTACTTCCCGGCCACCGGCGTAAAAGACCCCACACGTTATGGTCCGGAGTACGCGAAAGCGGACTTCGTCAAGACCAAACGGCCTTTCTGGGCTGACGAACAGACTAATAAGGCTAACTGATGCCAGCGCTCATGGAACCCTCCACCTATTACTCAAACAAAGCATACGACCCGCGTCGAATACCAAACCAGGTGGACGCATCCGTCCGCGGAACTCTGCATAAGTTGATCGGGACTCGGCTTCCTTGGGGAAATGCGCAAGAAGTAGTTCCAAGCAGCTTATTCCAAGATCCGACTCCCGAAACCCTGCGGTTTTGGGAGAAATGGGAATTGGAAAAAAATGAAATGAAAGCAAGCGGTACCTATACGCCACGTCCGCTTGAAGATGTGGAGCTTCACATCAAGCATGACCATGAAGTGTTTCGCCATGCGCAGTTGCCTTTTCGCTCGCAATTCTGGCTATTTCTAAAAAGTGCCGGGAAGTGGGCAACTATCATATTGATCCCCGTTTTGATACTGGCTCACATCACAGTGATGTCCGCGTCAGAACAGTCTGCCTGGGATTTCACAACCCATCTGTTTATCAGTTTTTATTCTTGGGCATTAGGTTTACCGCTCATCTGCTGGATGATAGGCCACATCGTCATCACCCGCTTTCCGACAATCTGGTTCCGCCCTCCCCAAGGCCCGAAGTGGGAATTTAACCGGCGTACGGGCGTGGTCAGAATCTTCAATTACAGGAACGCTGCCGATAAAAACGAAGCTGTCGAATTTGAAGCTCCTTTTACTGAGTTCGACGCTTACATCATCACCAGCCCTGACCGGCAGGGCTTGGCCATGAACAGTTTATCGCTGGTCCATCGCTATAACGGTGCCGGGATCAACTTCAACGACCTGATAACTCCAGACAACACGACCCAGCAACCCTGTGCGCTATGGGACTTCCTGCAGAACTACATGGATGTCAGCCGCCCGATACCCGACATACCGATGTTCGAAGCTTCACGTCACCTTGATCCTGTCTCGGTTGCACACGACAAAAAAAATGGACGTAAGCCCCGTTACTGGATTGACATGGCCGACAATGTTTTTAAAGAAAAACTCGCAGAATTACTGGTACGAATCGATGCCATCGATACATTCAGTCGATCCAACTTGATGTTGAATCATGTGAAATATATGGATTGACGTCAGTGAAACCTCAAAGCTGCCACTGCCCAAAGTCCGGATCTTTCAACCAGCCAAGGCCGAATTTGCATTGAAAATCCCCGGCGAGCGAATTCCTGACCTCGCCGGGGATGGAGCAAGCGCTACATAAAGAAAAAATGACAGATTTAATATCTAAAAAATAGATCTGTCACCTTTTTTCTATTGAGATAACCAATGAACGCCACCATGTTAAATTTTGAAAAGCCACCAGCACTACCTCCGCAGCTACATTGGGAGCATGAAAAAGAACCAGCATTATTGGAATGGACAATCCGAGCAAGAAACTACAACACTTTTGTTGCCAATTTAATGTTTTTTGCATGCCTAATCGCCATAACAGCAGCTTCATTTTTTATATATCAAAGCATGGACGATGATCCTGTTTTCAGTGCAACATTGACCTCTCTATTTTTCATTACAGTGGGCATTTCATTAATATCAATCACCCATCAAAAAATGAATTTCGCTTACCGTCTTACCCGGTCAGGGATAGAATATTGCAAGTGGAATGACCTCCCCAAATATACTTTCACATTTCTCAAATGGTTCTCCGGAATAACAGCAATCGCTTTCATTCTGCTGGCCGTTATTGATCCTGCTTTTTTGATAGGTGCCCTGATAGGACCGGTCGGCATGGGCTTGACTTACCTCCTGTTGATCAACTCGAAAAACTACCAAGAAATGCACACCCAACATCACCACTACGCATACAGATGGGAAGACATCACCCAACTGGCTATCGCTACAAACAGAGAAGTCGTAGATTTAAAGTACAGCGTCATTCAAGACGGCGACAACCATAAAACGAACTGGAACCTGAACATTTTCTGCGGCAACAAACAAAAAAAAACTGTAGCCAACCTGATTAAACCCTACTTATCCAAAGACGTGCCCTTCATCACCGCCAAGGTCGATGTACCGCTAAGCACTGATTGACAAAAATGCAAGCAAAACGACAAGAAAACCACAAACAATGGAATTAAAAAACGACATTCCCCCTTCAGAAAAACCATTAAAAAATCAGGAAAAAATCCTGATGAAATGGACGATAAAAGCCAAACCCCGGGATACAACCAACATGGACATTGGCATGGCAATTATTATAGCCATCGGTGTAGCGGCGATAATAAATGGTATCCAAGAGTCTTATATCCTCAACTTATCAGAAGAAAATGGCTCCATTTTCTTGAATCTTCATGCTGGTATAATCTGGACTTTGGTAGCCACCTACCTTTGGACTCTTGTCGTTCATCAAAAAAAGACATATACCTATACTATTACCGAAACAGTGGGAACCGAGGAATCTTCAGTAAACTTTTCAAAGTCTGCTCATACCGTATTCAAGGCCATATCGGTGCTATTTTTTATAATTATTATCGCAACCATTATCTATAGCCCTACATCGGCTTTAATACTCGCAGGCCCTGCAGGGATGGCCTTGATAGCTGCAAAATTTTTTCTTACCTGGAATAACACTCCAAAAATAGAAGAATCATCCGAATGGAAAGAATACAAGTTCGTCACCATCGACAAAAAAAGACGTTTAATCGTAGCTCAATACACCGACATCATGATCGGCTTCGAGGCCAGGCTTCCCGAAAGCTTATTTGCGGAATACTTATCAACACTTAAAGAACTACTTCCGAAAGATGCAGTTTTTGCGGAAAAAGATTGGATGTGGTGAACTACCAAACCGAAACATGGAAACCTTCGCGATGATCCTGGCCGTAGCGGAATAATACGAACATGACAAAACCCAGTGACAACTCATTCAACCAGATTTCATGCAGAGCCTTTGAAGAAGAATCAAGTGCACATGAACGCCTCCTTATGGAATGGTCGACAAAAACAATAAAATCTCCACCTAAGGAAATCATGAAAGCACAGCTTTGGCTTTTTGCTGGCGCGACGCTAATGAATATTTTTGTAACGGCCATCACTTGGAATAACCTGCCACAATATACGCTTGGACTTTTGTCGGTGTATATATTTTCGTACGCACTGACCATTTACTTCATATTTTTATTACGCCAAAAAACAGTATTCAATTACTCCATCACAGAGAATCATGGAAAAGTCGAACATTATCGGCACTACCCAGAATCTTCCGGAACCATTTTCAAAAGCCTCGCTATTTTTATAATATTATTTTTCTCAGGCGTTGCGATTTATACAGGGTCCTTGGCCTTTATGATCGGCCCGGTAGCTATGGCTCTTGGAGCGGCAAAAACCCTTCTCGGCTGGAAAAACAAAACAACCAACTCGCGCAGCTCCCCTTGGGCGGAATATAATTTTGTAACTATAGATCGGTCCAGGCTCATGATAATCATCCATAGAACCAACCAATCAGTGGGATTCGAAGCACGCTTCCAAGAAACGGCTACATTCGATCGTTACTTGAGAACTTTGAAAGCAGTACTACCAAGCAGCGCCATATTCACAGAAAAGAATTGGCAATGGTAATTATTGAAAAACTTATAATCACACTGACTACTTATCTAAATATATAAAAGATAGAAAGGTGACAGATCCATTTTCTAACAAATGGATCTGTCACCTTTTCCTTGATCCGAGAGCACCGTTGCCGCTGCCCACTTATACTTACCTGGATTTCAGTGGCGGCATGCCCCAGGTGCTCTCATGGTAAATGACGCCGGGTGGACCATTTATGGCTGCGGTCATGACGTTCTGGAACCTGCCTAACCGCCTCGTCGAATTCACAACCTAAAAAGTTGCCTGACGCACCTGCCTCTCCAACTCCACCCTCAACCCCGGCTCCAGCTTCAACTGCTTCGCCAGCTCATCCAGATACGCCTTCTCCATAAAGTTCTCCTCATCCACCATCATCACGCTCGCCACGTACATTTCGGCGGCCATCTCCGGTGTGCTCGCCGCGCGGGCAACGTCGGTAGGGTCGAGGGGTTTGTTGAGTTCGGCGTGGAGCCAGTGTTTGAGCTCCTGATCGTTGTCGAGCCTGGTGAATTCGCCTTCAATCAGTTGGCGTTCGCGGTCGTCGATGTGGCCGTCAGCTTTGGCGGCGGCGACCAGGGCTTTGAGGATGGCTTGGCTGTGTTGTTCGACTTGCGCCGGTGGCAGGCGGTCGAGGGTTTGCGGTTCGCTTTGTGGGGCGGTGCCTTTTTGCGCGTTCCAGTTGCCGTAGGCTTTGTAGGCGATCACGCCCAGTGCGGCGAGGCCGCCGTAGAGGGCGACTTTACCGCCAACCTTGCGGGCCTTTTTGCTGCCCAGCAGCAGGCCCATGGCGCCGGCCGCCAGGGCACCGCCGCCTGCGCCTGACAGCAAACCGCCAAGTGCGCCATTACTGGAAGATCCGCCCAGCAAGCCGCCCAAACCACCGGCAGCCGGTTTGTTCTGCGCCCCGCCCGCCTTGTTCTGCAGCAGATCCTGGCCGGACTTGAGGAGTTGATCGAGCAATCCACGGGTGTTCATGTTCCGCCTCCAAACAGGGGTTATCCGGATCAATAAGGCCCTCAGCCTAGTTCGAAAGTGCCCGTCGTTTGGGTGCGAGTGTGCTTCCAGATGTTGCCTGGCCCTCAGCAGCCCTTCGTGAAAATAGATATACACTCGAGACAATCTATAAAAACCGCCCACCGGGTAAACCTTCCATGATGACCTTGCGTCAGATCCGCCATTTCATCGCCGTGGCCGAGACCGGCTCGATCTCCGCCGCCGCACAGACCGCGTTCATTTCCCAATCGACCCTGACCCTGGCCATCCAGCAACTGGAGGAAGAAATCGGCGTCAGCCTGTTCAACCGCCACGCCAAGGGCATGACGCTCACCCATCAGGGGCACCAGTTTCTACGCCAGGCGCACTTGATTCTGGCAACCGTGGACAACGCCAAACGCAGCCTGCAACAGAGCACCGATCAGGTCGCCGGGCAGTTGATCGTCGGCGTGACCAGTCTGGTGGCCGGTTATTACCTGGCGGATTTGCTCACTCGTTTCCAGCGTGCGTACCCCAACGTCGAGATCCGGGTGATGGAGGACGAGCGGCCATACATCGAGCATCTGCTGGTCAGCGGCGAGATCGATGTCGGGGTGTTGATCCTCTCCAACCTCGAAGACCGCCACGCCTTGCAGACTGAAGTGCTGACCCATTCACCGCACCGTTTGTGGCTGCCGGCCCAGCATCCGCTGCTGGAACACGACAGCATCAACCTCGCCGACGTCGCCCGGGAGCCGTTGATTCAACTGAACGTCGACGAGATGGATCGCAATGCCCAACGCCTTTGGCGCGGCGCCGGGCTGCAACCGAAGATCACCCTCAGAACCGCGTCCACAGAGGCGGTGCGAAGTCTGGTCGCGGCCGGCTTGGGCGTGTCGATCCAGCCCGACATGACTTACCGCCCATGGTCGCTGGAAGGGGACATCATCGAAGCCCGACCGATTGCCGACCTCAACCAGACCCTCGACGTCGGTCTGGCCTGGCGCCGTGGCACCGCACGCCCTGCGCTGGTCGACCCGTTCCTGACTGTGGCCCGCGAGCAGCCTCACGGCGGACGCAAGCCATCTATTTAATCGAATGCCACCTTCAGTATTTAGAATTTGTCGACCCCGGAGCCGCGCACTAGTCTTGCTGCATCTATAAGACGGTCGGCTCCTGGATCCACGGGAGCAACATGGCCATACAAGAAAAGAGATCACGGAAAATGGCTGGCGCGCAGACCCACATGCACACCGCGTTGCTGATCGACGGCGAACTGGTCGCCGGGCAAGGATTTGTCGAACCAATCCTCAACCCGGCCACCGGTGAAGTCCTGACCCAGATTGCCGAAGCCAGCACCGAGCAAGTCGAAGCCGCCATCCTCGCCGCCCATCGCGCCTTTGCCGAGTGGTCGCGCACCACCCCGCAACAACGCTCGAACTTCTTGCTGGAAATCGCCAACGCCGTCGAAAAGCACGCCGACCACCTCGCCCGCCTCGAAGCCCTGAACTGCGGCAAGCCGCTGCATCTGGCGCGGCAGGATGATTTGACCGCCACGGTCGATGTATTTCGCTTTTTCGCGGGTGCCGTGCGCTGCCAGATCGGCCAGCTCAGCGGCGAATACGTGCCGGGCTACACCAGCATGGTGCGCCGCGACCCGATTGGCGTCGTCGCCTCGATTGCACCGTGGAACTACCCGATCATGATGGCCGCGTGGAAGATCGCACCGGCCCTCGCCGCCGGCAATACGCTGGTGTTCAAGCCGTCCGAACACACGCCGTTGTCGATTCTGGCGCTGGCCCCGGCACTGGCCGAAATTCTGCCGCGCGGGGTGATCAATATCGTCTGCGGTGGCGGCGAAGGCGTCGGCAGCCACTTGGTCGGCCACCCGAAAGTACGCATGGTGTCGCTGACCGGCGATATCGTCACCGGCCAGAAAATTCTCCAGGCCGCCGCCAAAACCCTCAAGCGCACGCACCTTGAACTCGGCGGCAAGGCCCCGGTGATCGTCTGCAATGACGCCGATCTCAAAGCCGTGGTCGAAGGCGTGCGCACTTATGGCTATTACAACGCCGGGCAGGATTGCACGGCGGCTTGCCGGATCTATGCCCAGGCGGGAATTCACGACAAATTGGTCGCCGAGCTCGGCGCGGCGGTCAGCAGCCTGCGCTTCGCCGGCAAACGTGATGCCGACAACGAGATCGGCCCGCTGATCAGCACCCGCCAGCGCGACCGAGTGGCCAGTTTCGTCGAGCGCGCCCTCGGTCAGCCGCACATCGAACGAGTGACCGGTGCGGCAGTGCATTCCGGCGCCGGGTTCTTCTATCAGCCAACCCTGCTGGCGGGTTGCAAACAGAGCGATGAAATCGTCCAGCGTGAAGTGTTCGGCCCGGTGGTGACCGTGACCCGCTTCGACGAACTGGCGCAAGCGGTGGACTGGGCCAACGACTCGGAATACGGCCTCGCTTCGTCGGTGTGGACGCAGAACCTGGACAAGGCGATGCAGGTCGCCGCACGCCTGCAATACGGCTGCACGTGGATCAACAGTCATTTCATGCTGGTCAGCGAAATGCCCCACGGCGGGCTGAAACGCTCCGGCTACGGCAAAGACTTATCCAGCGATTCGCTACAGGACTACAGCGTGGTGCGGCACATCATGGCACGCCACGGCCAGCATCTCTGACTACGCTAATAACAAGCCGACCACGGCATGCTTCACCGCGTTCACAACTGCCCCGACCATAATTTAAAGAAGAGGGTTCACCATGTTCGTGCACAAGACCGCACTGCTCAGTGCAATCACCACGGCCCTGCTGGCCAGCGCCAGCCTGCAGGCCGCCGAGCCGCTGAAAGCCGTCGGCGCCGGCGAAGGCCAGCTGGATATCGTCGCCTGGCCCGGTTACATCGAACGCGGTGAGAGCGACAAGGCCTACGATTGGGTGACCGGTTTCGAGAAGGAAACCGGCTGCAAGGTGAATGTAAAAACCGCCGCCACGTCTGACGAAATGGTCAGCCTGATGGCCAAGGGCGGTTACGACCTGGTGACCGCGTCGGGCGATGCGTCGCTGCGGTTGATCGTCGGCAAGCGTGTGCAACCGATCAACACTGCGTTGATCCCGAACTGGAAAACCCTCGACCCACGCCTGAAAGACGCGCCGTGGTACGTGGTCAACAAGGAAACCTACGGCACCCCGTACCAGTGGGGCCCGAACGTGCTGATGTACAACACCAACGTGTTCAAGACCGCACCGACCAGTTGGAACGTGGTGTTCGCCGAACAGAACCTGCCTGACGGCAAGTCGAACAAGGGCCGTGTGCAAGCCTACGACGGCCCGATCTACATCGCCGATGCAGCGCTCTATCTGAAGTCCACCAAGCCTGAGCTGGGGATCAAGGATCCGTACCAGCTCACCGAAGAACAGTACAAGGCTGTGCTGGAACTGTTGCGCGCCCAGCAGAAGCTGATCCACCGCTACTGGCACGACACCACCGTGCAGATGAGCGACTTCAAGAACGAGGGCGTGGTCGCGTCCAGCGCCTGGCCGTATCAGGTCAACGGCCTGATCAACGAGAAACAGCCCATCGCTTCGACCGTGCCGAAAGAAGGCGCCACCGGTTGGGCCGATACCACCATGCTGCACGCCGAGGCCAAGCACCCGAACTGCGCCTACAAGTGGATGGACTGGTCGCTGCAGCCGAAAGTCCAGGGTGATGTGGCGGCGTGGTTCGGTTCGTTGCCGGCAGTTCCGGCGGCGTGTCAGGGCAGTGAGTTGCTCGGGACCGAGGGCTGCAAGACCAACGGGTTTGATCAGTTCGAGAAGATTGCCTTCTGGAAAACACCGCAGGCTGAGGGTGGGAAGTTTGTGCCGTATAGCCGGTGGACGCAGGACTACATTGCGATTATGGGCGGTAGGTAATCGCCCACACACCGATCGTTCCCACGTCGAGGCGTCGATCCGTCTGCGTGGGAATGCATCACCGGACGCTCCGCGTCCATTCGCATGAGCTGACGCAGAGCGTCACGGGCTGCATTCCCACGCAGAGCGTGGGAACGATCAATTCGAACACTGTTTTTCAGAAGTCCAGGCAGGGCCGCTGCGACGGCCCTCGCCTTTTTGGAGCACCGCACCATGACGCTTGCAGTCCAGTTCACCAACGTTTCCCGGCAGTTCGGCGAAGTGAAAGCCGTTGACCGGGTTTCCATCGATATCCAGGACGGCGAGTTCTTTTCCATGCTCGGCCCTTCCGGTTCGGGCAAGACCACGTGCCTGCGCCTGATCGCCGGGTTCGAGCAACCGAGCGCTGGCTCGATCCGCATTCACGGCGCCGAAGCCGCCGGTTTGCCACCCTATCAACGCGACGTAAACACGGTGTTTCAGGATTACGCGTTGTTCCCGCACATGAACGTGCTGGACAACGTGGCCTACGGTTTGAAAGTCAAAGGCGTGAACAAGAACGAGCGCCACAAGCGCGCCGAAGAAGCGTTGGACATGGTCGCCCTCGGCGGCTACGGCGCCCGCAAACCGGTGCAGTTGTCCGGCGGTCAGCGCCAGCGTGTCGCCCTCGCCCGCGCGCTGGTCAATCGCCCGCGAGTGCTGTTGCTCGACGAGCCGTTGGGCGCTCTCGATTTGAAATTGCGCGAACAAATGCAGAGCGAACTGAAGAAGCTGCAACGCCAGCTCGGCATCACGTTCATCTTCGTCACTCACGACCAGACTGAAGCGCTGTCGATGTCCGACCGCGTGGCCGTGTTCAACAAGGGCCGCATCGAGCAGGTCGACACGCCGCGCAATCTGTACATGAAACCCACCACCACGTTTGTCGCCGAGTTCGTCGGCACTTCGAACGTGATTCGCGGCGATCTGGCGCGCCAGCTCAGCGGTCATCCGCAGCCGTTTTCGATTCGTCCGGAACACGTGCGTTTCGCCGAAGGCCCTCTGGCCAGTCACGAAATCGAAGTCAGCGGTCTGCTCCACGACATCCAGTATCAGGGCAGCGCCACGCGCTATGAACTGACCCTGGAAAACGGCCAGACCCTGAGCATCAGCCACGCCAACAATCAGTGGATCGACAGCAGCGCGCAACACCAGACCGGTCAGCGCATCAGCGCACGCTGGGCACGGGAAGCGATGATTCCGCTGCACGACACCGTTGCGAGCGGGGTGTGACATGACCGCCCTCGCCCTCCCTCAATCGGCGCCGTTGCGCAGGTTTTCCAACCTGCTCTACCGCAAGCCGAACCTGTATTTGTCGATGCTGCTGGTGCCGCCGCTGTTGTGGTTTGGCGCGATCTATCTGGGGTCGCTGCTGGTGCTGCTGTGGCAAGGTTTCTACACCTTCGACGACTTCACCATGGCGGTCACGCCGGATCTGACGCTGGCCAACTTCGCCGCGCTGTTTCAGCCGTCGAACTTCGACATCATCCTGCGCACCCTGAGCATGGCCGTCGTGGTGTCGATCGCCAGCGCCATCGTCGCGTTCCCGATTGCCTACTACATGGCGCGCTACACCACCGGCAAGACCAAGGCGTTTTTCTACATCGCGGTGATGATGCCGATGTGGGCCAGTTACATCGTCAAGGCCTACGCCTGGACGCTGCTGCTGGCCAAGGGCGGTGTGGCGCAGTGGTTCGTTCAGCACCTGGGGCTGGAACCGGTTCTGCAGTTCATTCTGGGGATTCCCGGGGTCGGCGGCAGCACCTTGTCGACCTCGCATCTGGGGCGCTTCATGGTGTTCGTCTACATCTGGCTGCCGTTCATGATCCTGCCGATCCAGGCCTCACTGGAACGCCTGCCGCCGTCGTTGCTGCAAGCCTCCGCCGACCTCGGGGCCAAACCGCGTCAGACCTTCATGCAGGTGATTCTGCCGCTGTCGGTGCCGGGGATTGCGGCCGGTTCGATCTTCACGTTCTCACTGACCTTGGGCGACTTCATCGTGCCGCAACTGGTGGGCCCGCCGGGCTACTTCGTCGGCAGCATGGTTTACGCGCAACAGGGCGCGATCGGCAACATGCCGATGGCCGCGGCGTTCACGCTGGTGCCGATCGTGCTGATCGCTATTTACCTGTCCATCGTCAAACGACTGGGGGCCTTCGATGCACTCTGAGAAAGCTTCCATTGGTCTGCGCATAGCAGCCTGGGGCGGGTTGGTGTTTCTGCACTTCCCGATCCTGATCATCTTCCTCTACGCCTTCAACACCGAAGACGCGGCGTTCAGTTTTCCACCCAAAGGCTTCACGCTGCACTGGTTCAGCGTGGCGTTTTCGCGGCCCGACGTGCTGGAAGCAATCAAGCTGTCGCTGCAGATTGCGAGCATCGCCACCCTGATCGCGATGGTGCTCGGCACCCTCGCTTCCGCCGCGCTGTACCGCCGGGACTTCTTCGGCAAGCAGGGTATTTCGCTGATGCTGATCCTGCCGATTGCACTGCCGGGGATCATCACCGGGATCGCGCTGCTGGCGACCTTCAAGACGCTGGGGATCGAGCCGGGGATGTTCACCATCATCGTCGGCCACGCGACCTTCTGCGTGGTGATCGTCTACAACAACGTCATCGCCCGTTTGCGCCGCACCTCGCACAGCCTGATCGAGGCGTCGATGGATCTCGGCGCCGACGGCTGGCAGACCTTCCGCTACATCATCCTGCCGAACCTCGGCTCGGCGTTGCTCGCCGGCGGCATGCTCGCGTTTGCGCTGTCGTTCGACGAAATCATCGTCACCACCTTCACCGCCGGCCATGAACGCACCTTGCCGCTGTGGCTGCTCAACCAGTTGAGCCGCCCACGGGACGTGCCGGTGACCAACGTCGTGGCGATGCTCGTGATGCTGGTGACCATGCTGCCGATCCTCGGCGCCTACTACCTGACCCGGGGTGGCGAGAGCGTCGCAGGCAGCGGCGGCAAATGATTTCCCTGACCTTTCCCACCCTGAATTTGCAGTAGAAAGAGGACAACAACATGCAAACCAAACTCTTGATCAACGGCCAACTGGTCAACGGCGAAGGCCCGGCGCAACCGGTGCTCAACCCGGCGCGTGGCGAAGTGCTGGTGGAAATCAACGAGGCCAGCGAAGCCCAGGTTGATGCCGCGGTGCGCGCCGCCGACAGTGCCTTCGCCGAATGGTCGCAGACCACGCCGAAAGACCGTTCGCTGTTGCTGCTCAAACTCGCCGACGCCATCGAAGCCCACGGCGAAGAACTGGCGAAACTGGAATCGGACAACTGCGGCAAACCCTACAGCGCCGCGCTGAACGATGAGATCCCGGCGATTGCCGACGTGTTCCGTTTCTTCGCCGGCGCCAGCCGTTGCATGAGTGGTTCGGCCGGCGGCGAATACCTGCCCGGCCACACCTCGATGATCCGCCGCGACCCGGTGGGCGTCATCGCCTCCATCGCGCCGTGGAACTACCCGCTGATGATGGTCGCCTGGAAAATCGCCCCAGCCCTCGCCGCCGGTAATACCGTGGTGCTCAAGCCGTCGGAACAAACCCCGTTGACCGCGTTGCGGCTGGCCGAACTGGCGTCGGAAATTTTCCCGGCCGGTGTACTCAATCTGGTGTTCGGGCGTGGGCCGAGCGTAGGCAGTCCGCTGGTGACTCATCCGAAAGTGCGCATGGTCTCGCTCACCGGCTCCATCGCCACCGGTTCGAACATCATTTCCAGCACCGCCGACAGCGTCAAACGCATGCACATGGAACTGGGCGGCAAGGCGCCGGTGATCATCTTCGACGACGCCGACATTGATGCTGCGGTCGAAGGCATTCGCACTTTCGGCTTCTACAACGCCGGCCAGGACTGCACTGCCGCGTGCCGGATCTATGCCCAGCAAGGCATCTACGACAAGTTCGTCGAGAAGCTCGGCGCGGCGGTCAGCAGCATCAAGTACGGCTTGCAGGATGATCCGTCGACCGAACTCGGGCCACTGATCACCGCCCAGCATCGCGACCGCGTGGCCGGTTTTGTCGAACGCGCCGTGGCGCAATCCCACATCCGCTTGATCACCGGCGGCAAGGCTGTGGACGGCAACGGTTTCTTCTTCGAACCGACGGTGCTGGCCGACGCGCAGCAGGACGACGAAATCGTCCGCCGCGAAGTGTTCGGGCCGGTGGTGTCGGTGACCAAGTTCACCGATGAAGCCCAGGCGCTGGAGTGGGCCAACGATTCGGACTACGGCCTCGCTTCCTCTGTGTGGACGGCGGATGTAGGGCGCGCCCATCGCCTGTCCGCCCGTTTGCAGTACGGCTGCACCTGGGTGAATACGCACTTCATGCTTGTCAGCGAAATGCCTCATGGCGGTCAGAAACTGTCCGGCTACGGCAAGGACATGTCCATGTACGGGCTGGAGGACTACACCACGGTTCGGCATGTGATGTTCAAACACTAAAAGCATTCCCCCGGCTTCAAGGCAGAAACCGGTCATCCGCATCACCAGGCATTCAAAACAATAACTACCGATCCGGGCGGCGCTCACCAAGCCCCGCCACGGTTTCGGCCATCCGAAATCTGCCGATTTCACGGAGCAAACACACATGAGTGCATCACCCGATCTCTCAGCCGCCGTTGCCGACAGCGATGCCGAACAACTGCGTCAACTGGGCTACACCTCCAACTTCAACCGCAGCATGAGCCTGTGGGAAAACTTCGCGCTGGGCTTCACGTATCTGTCACCGGTCGTAGGGGTTTATACCCTGTTCGGCTTGTGCCTGGCCGCTGGCGGGCCGCCGATGTTCTGGGCTTACTTGCTGGTCGGCTGTGGTCAGTTGCTGGTATGCCTGATCTTCGGCGAAGTGGTTTCGCAGTTCCCGATTTCCGGCGGCGTCTATCCTTGGGCGCGGCGTCTGGTGGGCAAGAAATGGGCGTGGATGGTCGGTTGGATCTACTCCATCGCCCTGTGCGTAACCATCGCCGCCGTGGCGGTTGGCGCCGGCCCGTACCTCGCCGCCATGCTGGGTTTTGAGCCGAGCAACAACACCAACATCGTTATCGCCCTGGTGCTGACGTTGTTCGCCACCCTGGTGAATCTCAGCGGCACCAAAGTGCTGGCGCGGATCGCCATGTTCGGCTTCCTCTGCGAACTGGTGGGTGCGGTGATCGTCGGCGTGTACCTGCTGATTTTCGAGCGCCACCAACCGATCAGCGTGCTGTTCAACACCTTCGACATCAGCGTCGACGGCTCTTACCTGCCGGCGTTCCTCACCGCGTCGCTGGCGGGGATGTTCCTCTACTACGGCTTCGAGGCCTGCGGCGACGTGGCCGAAGAAACCCCGAACCCGAGCGCAAAAATCCCGGTGGCCATGCGCATGACCATCTACATCGGCGGCATCGCGGCGATGTTCGCTTGCCTGGCGCTGATCCTCGCCGTGCCGGACATGCAAGCAGTGATCAACGGCACCGACAAGGACCCGGTCACCACCATCCTCAACAACGCCTTCGGCCCGGTCGGCTCGAAAGTGGTGATGGGCGTGGTGATGATTTCCTTCATCTCCTGCGTCATCAGCCTGCAAGCGGCGGCGAGTCGTCTGCTGTACTCCTACGCTCGCGATGAAATGGTCATCGGTAGCCGACTGCTGAAAAAGATTTCTCCTACGACCCAGGTGCCGGTTGCTGCGCTGTTCGTGTCCGGCGTCCTGCCCGGCCTGATCATCGCCCTCGGCTTCTTCCTGCAAGACGCCGTGGCCACCATCGTCAGCTTCGCCGCCATCGGCATCTACCTCGCGTTCCAGATGATCGTCCTGGCCGCCCTGTACGCCCGCAGCAAAGGCTGGAAACCGAGCGGCAAATTCACCCTCGGTGCCTGGGGCTGGCCGGTGAACATCGGCGCGCTGGTCTACGGCGTCGGCGCAATCATCAACATGGCCTGGCCCCGCACGCCGGATGCAGCGTGGTACATCAATTACGCGATGGTGCTGAGCACGGCGATCGTGATTGGTCTGGGGCTGGTTTACATGTGGATTGGCAAGCCGTATGACCACGGCAAAGCGCCTGCGGGAGACGCCTGGTCAATTTGATTTCGCAGTGCTTTTCGGCGAGATTACCCGTCGCGTCGAAAGGCACCGAATTCAAAATTTCAAGGAAGTCACACATGCAGATCAGCCAAGGGCAACGGTTGCCGTTATCAAAGATTCTTCAGGGACGCGCACTGACGCTCTCGATCAGGATCGACGCCGCGCAAGTGATCGACTTCGTCTGCTTCGGCGTCGATGCGCAAGGCAAGCTTTCGGATGACCGCTACATGGTCTTTTTCAATCAGCCGAGTACGCCCTGCGCCAGCATCAGGATCACCGATGGCGGCCGCTTCGCCATCAACCTCGATTCGCTCCCGGCATCGATCGAGCGTCTGGTGTTCACAGCCTCAATCGACGGCGCTGGCGCGATGAAGGACATTCGCGCCAGTAGCTTCGAAGTACTCAGCCCGGTCGGCGAGACGCTTGCAACTTGCCCGTTCTCGGGGGCCGATTTCACTGGCGAGAAGGCGATCATGGTCGCCGATCTGTATCGCAAGGACGGTGAGTGGCGCATCGCGGCCAACCTGCAAGGTTATGCCGAAGGTCTGGATGCGCTGGTTCGACATTTTGGTGGTGAAATCGCTGAAGAAGCACCACCGGCGCCGATATCAGCGAAGGTCTCTCTGGAGAAACGCGTCGGCGATGCTGCCCCGCAATTGGTCAGCCTGGCCAAGAAAGCGCAAGTCAGCCTGGAGAAAGCCAACCTCACTGAAACCAAAGCCCGCGTGGTGTTGGTGCTCGACGCAACCGGCTCGATGAACGGCCAGTATTCCCGTGGCCGGGTGCAGGAAGTGCTCAACCGGGTCATCCCGCTGGCCGTATCGTTCGATGAAGACGGCGAACTGGAATGCTGGGCATTCGCCGAGAAACCACTGCAACTCTCCCCCGTCACGCTCAGCAACTATGAGCGTTTCATCGACACCGACAGCCAAGGCTGGAAGAAATGGAATGTCGGCGGTCGCTTCAACGATGAACCGCGAGTCATCGAAAAAGTATTGGCATCGTTTCAGCAGTCCGATGAACACACGCCGATGTTCGTGATTTTCATCAGTGACGGCGGCGTGTCGAAAAACCGCGAAATTACCAAACTGATGGTAGACGCTGCCAGGCACGGGATTTTCTGGCAGTTCGTCGGCATCGGCGGCTCCAACTACGGCGTCCTGGAAAAGCTCGACACCCTGAGTGGACGTGTGGTCGACAACTGCGGCTTCTTCGCACTGGATGACTTGCACGACATCAGCGAAGAACAGCTGTACGACAAGTTGATGGCTGAATTCCCCTCCTGGCTCAAGGAAGCCAAAGTCAAAAACATCATTCGCTGACCGACGAAACGCTCAACACCTCAGGCACATCGCAAGCGCGGTGTACTGCACGTTATCCACGGAATAGGAATTTCAATTGAATCAGTCACTCAAGCCCGGCGAAAACACCAATCTCAGCCTCGCCCAAGGGCGGGTCGTGGTTACGCACGCGGCAGGCGCCAATCTGGACGTCAATCTGACCGCGTTTCTGCTTAGCGACACCGGCAAGGTGCTGGATGACAGCGGCATGGTGTTCTTCAACGTTCCTGAACATCCGTCCGGCGCAGCTACGTTTGCAGCGCCGATGGTTCAGGGAAGTGTGATCAGTCACAGCATCAGTTTCGATCTGGCACGCCTGCCGGCCAACATCACGAAAGTTGCCATCACCCTGACGCAAGACGGCAGTGCCGGCGGGTTTGAAGCGGTCAAGGACCTGCGAGCCACGGTGATGGCCGGTGCTCAAGTGCTGGAATTGGCTCCCGAGCCTTTCGCCAAAGAGACCGGGATCATCGTCCTCGATTTGTACGTGCGCAATGGCCAGTTCAAGGCGCGTTCGGTATGGCAGGGTTTCGCTTCGGGTTTGGCGGGTCTGTGTGGTTTGTATGGTGTTGAAGTCGAAGAAGAAGCGCCACCTCCGCCACCGGCCAAAGCCGTCAGCATGCAAAAGTCGCTGATTACCCTCGACAAGGTCGGCAGCAGCCACAAGGTCTCGCTGGAAAAAGGCCCGTCCGCACCAAAAGTCATTCGCGTCAGTGCCACTTGGGTGGATAACGGTGACGACTGCGACAACGACGACCTCGATCTGCGCATCGGCATCCTGCGCCCTGATGGGCGGATGTCGATCATCCAGGCACCGGACAAACGTGGCGAGTTCGATCTCGATCCTTACGTGTTCCACACCGGCGATGTGATGAGCGCGAGCGCCGGCGAACCGGCGGTGGAGACCGTCGACATCAACCCGGCGATCTCGCAGCTCATGGGCGGTAAAGTGGCGCTGGTGTGCAGCGTGTACTCAGCGGTCGACAATGGTGCGGTGTCGGTGGCCTCGCTGAAACCGAAAATGCGCATGGAATACGGCAACCAGGTCGTCGAGTGCGCTTTCGAATTCCCCGAAGATCATGATGATGACGAGGATGAGGACTACAGCGACATGATCTACACCTATGTGATCGGTCTGATCGAAATCGACCAAGAACACATCGTGCTCAGCCCGTCCGGCGCCACCTCCGAGTCTTGCAGCGAAGCCACGCCGTGGCTGACCCGCAACGGCGAAAAACTCAAGCTCACAATGGATGGCCCCGAAGTGTTCAAGGGCGAGCCACTGCAAAACAGCGGTTCGAAACGCTACGTTTGAGCCAGCCACTCTGACTGCCCGCGCCGCACCTGTGCATCTGTGCATCTGTGCGGTTCTTGAATGTCAGCCTGCCATTGCCCCGCGCCTCCGCAACGCGCCATGGTGATGCTCAGGCCACGCGGGCCAATCGAGGTGCTGACGTCCGAACCGCTGATGTTGAGGCGAACGCCGGGAACGATCGTGATGCGTTTGGAGAAACGAAACCCCATGAACAGCTCCTTGGCCCTGAAAGGCCGGGACATCTATCCCGGCCAGCGCTCCGCCGTTCAGGTTCGGCCGGCGATGTAGTCGTCGATCGAAGAGAACTGCCGGTTACGACACATCCAGCCAGAAAGGAAAACGAACGCCGTCGTTGCAAATACCGCCCATCCCCGGCGACGACGTGCGTCTTGCCGGGTACGTGCGCCGCCACACAGCAGCAACACCATCATCAGGAAATAAAAGGTCAGCAAGGCGATTTTGGCAAACAGCGAGAGCAGGAAAAACAGTGACACGCCATTGCTGCGGTAGGTTTGAATGGTCACTTGCAGCGACATCAGGCCTGCCAGCACGCAAGCGGCAATCAGCGCGTAATTCTTCGGGATCTCCAGCCAGACGCTAAATACAAAATAAGACCCGATACCCAGAATCGGCGTGATGCTGGTGAAAAGCGCATCGGTGTAGTCCTGATAGATCGTCATCGAGCCTCGTCGGTGTAGCCAGATGCAGATCAGCAACAACACCGCCATGCAGAACAGGGCGATCTTCAGATACAGAACGGCCTGATGATTATCCTGCGCGTTACTGTTTGCCGGGACAGGACTTGCCACCGCTGGTACTTGAGCAGCCGCAGCAGGTACACGCGGTTCAGCACGTTTGATATCGCTGGTGGGGGCCGGTCTGGCGGACTGCGGTATCGCGCCGGAGAGTTGATTGAGTCGCTGCGACATTGATGTGCTCAGGCAACTGTCGGTTACGCAGTTATCGCGCAAGCGCAGCCATTCACGTTGCTCGATACGAACCTGATTACGGTTAGCCGCAGAATCCAGCGCACGCACGTATTGCGAGTTCAGCTGTTCATCGAGAAGACTCAGTGCAGTATCGGCACAAATGGATTTTTCCGCGAAGCTCACCGCTTTGGCGCAGTCGAAACTGGTGGCATGGGCGTGCAATGAAATAAATGCGAGCACCAGAGCAATACCGGTGCTTATGCTTGAGCGAGACATGATCGAGTCCTTTCTTGTTGCTTGTACTGCCCGACCAAGGGTCTCTGAACTACGCCTGAGTCGGGGGGAGAATGCGCTCGCCTCAGGTACCAGGTGATTGCAGGAAGGTGGTGCCGTTCCATGTGAATTTTTGCGTGCTTTCGACACTTGGGCAGCAGTTGGCGTCGTCCGGACCGACGCTGAGCATTTTCACTGCGAGGGTTTGCGGCGCGATGACTTCAACGCTTTGCACACCTGATCCCACGACCAGTTTTGCTCGGTGAATCCAGCCCTGAGGTGTCGCGTAAAACGTCGCCAGCGACTGGAAGTAGCCATTGCCACCCCCCTGCCCTTCAAGGGTGTAAAGCACCACCGCGTCGTTGGTTCCGTCACCGTTCAGATCGGTCAAAATGATTTGTCGGGCGTCCTTGTACTCGTCACCGCCGTCCTGTGCGATTTCGCTGGCGATTTCACGGTCAATCGCAGCGTTGAGCAACGCGGTGACAGCAGCAACATCAGGCGCTGCCGACGGAGTCTCTACAGGAGCTGCAGCGACAGGTTGTTCGGTGATTGCATGGCGTTGCGCGACCGGATTGGAATCGCTGATCTTCTTCAGTACGGCAGCCCTGAGTGCCAGCATGTCCGATTCGAGAAATAGCTGGTTTCGCGTATCGCCGAACGGCTGTGCGTCGCCCAGTACCCAGCGAGCGAAGATTCCCGGACGTTTCTTTTCCTGGCGATCGACCAGGTCGTCGATCACTTCGTTGGCCGCTTTGGCAAAGCGTTCATAGCCATCCTGGCCAACGGCTTTTATCAACGTATCCTTCTCGCGCGCCACGTTTCTGCGAGCCAGTTCGAGCATGATGATGTTGGTGTCGACCAATTTGCTTTCGCATTCGTTGGTGTAGTTGCCCAAGCAATTCTGCCGGTATTCCTGAACAGCATTATTGGCTTTGAAGTCGTCGTAAGCGCCACAGCCTGACAAGGCTGCCAATACACCAACCGCCATGACCCCGCGAAGCATTCCCATTGAAAAAATCCTTATCAGTGCTGCATCCTGCTGAACTGCCCGTTTGATCCGACGCAGTCGCGCTTGGCGAAATGGTTGTACATAAGTTGAATAACCAGCGAATTGCTGGTCCGTGGAAATTCTGCAGACAAGAAAAAGCCCCCGGCAAACGCCGGGGGCTCTCGCAACCCTTTCGGGTTAGCCGATGTTCACGCCGTGCTCTTTAGCCAACGGCGCCAGGCCGCCAGCGAAGCCCTGGCCGATGGCCTTGAACTTGAACTCTTCGCCGTTGCGATACAGCTCGCCGAAGATCATCGCGGTTTCGGTCGAAGCGTCTTCGCTCAGGTCGAAGCGTGCCAGCTCTTTACCGTCAGTTTTGTTGACGACGCGGATGTAGGCGTTTTGCACCTGGCCGAAGCTCTGCTTGCGCGCGTCCGAATCGTGGATGGTTACAGCGAATACCAGCTTCTTCACTGCTGGCGCCAGGCCGGTCAGTTTGACGGTGACTTGTTCGTCATCGCCATCGCCTGCGCCCGACTTGTTGTCGCCCATGTGCTCGACCGAGCCATCAGCAGACTTTTTGTTGTTGTAGAAAATGAAGCTGTTGTCGTCGAGCACTTTGCCGGATTCGCCAACGATGAAAATCGAAGCGTCGAGGTCGAATTCGGTGCCGTCGGTGACGCGTGGGTCCCAGCCCAGGCCAACGATAACTTCAGACAGGCCTGGAGCTTCTTTGGACAGGCTGACATTGCCACCCTTGCTCAGTGATACCGCCATGTTCAAATTCCTCTTGGTTGTGGTGAGTCAGGCCCTGAATTCAGGGCCTTGCAAATCAATTGGCAAGATGCCGAACCTTAGAAGTTCAGACCGAAAGAGTTGGCCACAGCCTTCAGGCCGCCAGCGTAACCCTGGCCAACAGCGCGGAATTTCCACTCGCCACCGTTGCGATACAGCTCAGCGAAAATCATCGCGGTTTCGGTGGAAGCGTCTTCAGCCAGGTCATAGCGAACGACTTCGGCGCTGGATACTTCGTTGACCACACGAATGAACGATCCACCGACCTGGCCAAAGCTTTGTTTGCGGGCTTCGGCGTCATGGATGGTTACGACAAACACGACTTTTTCGACGTCGGCCGGAACACGGCTCAGGTCAACTTTCAGCACTTCGTCGTCGCCGTCGCCAGCGCCGGTACGGTTGTCACCCGTGTGCTCAACCGAACCGTCCGCACTCTTCAACTGGTTGTAGAAAATGAAGTCTGCGTCGCTGCGAACCTTGCCGCTGGCGCCTACCAGAAACGCGCTGGCGTCCAGGTCAAACTCCGCGCCGTCGGTAGCGCGCGGGTCCCAACCCAGGCCAACCAGAATTCTGGTCAGGCTCGGGTCGGTTTTGGTAAGGGACAGGTTGCCACCTTTTTGAAGTGTCAAAGCCATCGGTACATCTCCTTGTGGTTGATGCTGCTACTCAATTGTTTTCGGTTTGGGTTTCTTCCTGACCCGGCATGATCAGGCTCGCCACTACGCCGATTGCCAGGACCACCATGACAATCAACAAGCTGGTATTCGCGTCAATGGTGTAGCCGTGGTGGAACATGTGGTCGGTGGCGTTCAGGCCAAGTTTCACTGCGATGAAGAACAACAGCGCAATCACCGATTTTTCCAGATGGACCAGGTAGCGTTTCAGCGCTTCGAGCACGAAGTACATGGTTCGCAGGCCAAGAATCGCGAACAGCATCGCCGAGTAGACGATCAGCGGTTCACGGCTGACAGCGATCACTGCCGGCACCGAGTCGAACGCGAAGAGGATATCGGACACTTCCGCGACCACCAGGCACAGGAACAGCGGCGTGGCGAACAGCGTGCCTTTGGCGGCCAGGGTCATGCCCTGGTTTTCCGGTTTCTGCAGCTCACCTTCGAGCACCTTGCGGGTCACGAAGAAATTGTGGCCGTACAGTTTTGGCCACACCGGGAACAGCTTCTGCGCGAAGCGATACGCCATGTGCTTGGAGTAGTCTTCTTCCTCCTCATCGTCCCCGCCGGCGCGCAACATCATCACGGCCGTCCACGCAACGATCACCGCGAAGACAATTTCCACCCACGGCCCGAAAGCCAGCAGGCCGGTGCCGATCGCGACGAACACGCCACGGAACACGATGGCGCCGATGATGCCCCAGTACAGAACGCGGTGACGCAGGCCATCCGGCACCTTGAACCAGGCGAAGATCGCCATGAAGACAAACAGGTTGTCGACACTCAGGACTTTTTCCAGCGCATAACCGGTAACGAACAGGCTGGCCACTTCAGGGCCGTGCTGCACGTACAGGAAACCTGCGAACGCCAGCGAAATCGCGATCCAGAATATCGACCAGATCGAGGCCTTCATCAGCGAAATAGGCTTGCCTCCACGGTGCGTGACCATGTCCAGCAGCAGGGCGCCAAGCGACAGCCCTACAAACACCGCCATGGTCAGCGGGGGAAATCCGATTTGCGTTTCCACAGGTACCGCTCCTTAAAGATCAAAATCAGCCGGGTTCAGACCCAGCTCGGCGCAGATCAAACGGCACGCCGCTTTTTCCTTTTCATCGAACGTGCCGTCCGATGCGCCGATGGAACAGGCAACACGCACCAACAGGCGAGCAGCACCCGGGTCGCTCTTGATCTTGCCGATGACTTTCAGTGCTTCCGCCTGACCGATCTGGAAGTCGAACTCGAACTTCTCGCAATGCGCCGAGAAGGACTTGATCACGTCTGCCGTGTTGAACACTTTCAATTCTGGCGAGATATTGATGAAGCCGATCATCTTCTGCTTTTCCGCCGAAGAGATATCGCCATCCGCTGCGGAGACGATGGCGCAGCTGGCCGTCATCGCTTCCATGAACTTCTGGTTCTTGAATTTACCGACTTCAGTTGTCAGTTTGTCGCGAGCCGCCGTCGCGTTTTCTTTAAGCCATGCGAGCATGTCAAATCTCCTTAAGGGGCGGGACCGGAAGGCCCCGCCATCCGTATTATTTCGAGCCGGCGCGCCAGCTCATGCCCCAGCCATAAGCCTTGTCGACTGCCGAATGACCACGATGGAAATCGACGCGGCGCGAAACCTTCACCGCCCCGTCAACGTTCTCGAGCATGGCAATCGCACACATGCCTTCGCGGCCACCTTCTTCATTGAGGCGAACCTCGATGTCCGGCTGGCCGG
The DNA here is from genome assembly GCF_059421845.1 of Pseudomonas sp. GW821-FHT02C04. Lineage (NCBI taxonomy): Bacteria > Pseudomonadati > Pseudomonadota > Gammaproteobacteria > Pseudomonadales > Pseudomonadaceae > Pseudomonas > Pseudomonas sp. GW821-FHT02C04. The sequence goes on from NZ_JBWKVT010000003.1 coordinate 735,651, forward strand.
GGATGTAGATGGTCACGATGCCGTCAGTCTCTTTCCAGTTCGGCGCGCCTTCGTAGATGAAGGCGAAGATCAGAATGCGTTTGACCTCGCCCCACTTCGCGCCGTTGATGTGCATCCACTCGCCACCGGCAACCGAGCCAGTGCGGTCATCGCCCTTGAGCTGGATGTACGGCGCGCCACTCAGGCTGCCGAAGCAGTTGCCCAAGGCCTGTACCACGCCCTTTTCGCCATCCTGCAGTTCGTACAGGCAGCCAACGTCAAGGTCGACGGATTTGCTGCGGCTGAAGAAGCCACCGCCGCTGCCCTTGTTCCAGTTCAGGTTGACCTTGATTTCGCCGAAACCGCTGGCGGTTTTCTCCAGGCTGATCGACGAACGAGTCTTGTCGAGCGTGATCTTGCTCAGACTGATCGTCGATTTCGCGGGCGCAGGCACCGGTGCCGGGGCTGGTGCAGGTGGAACTGGCGCAGGCGTCGGTGCAGCGGACGGAGCGGCGACTTCAACACCAAAATGCTTGGCCAGTGGTTCCAGACCGCCGTTGAAACCTTGCGCGACACAGCGGAATTTCCACTCACCCTGGCGACGATAAAACTCGCCAAGGATCAACGCAGTTTCCTTCATCCCGGCAGTTGGCAACTGAGCCTCGATGCCGCCCGAGACTGCCACGGACAAGTGCGAGACGCGCTCGAAACTGGCCTTGTTCTCGTAGATCGTCGCCGACAGCGCGACTTTCTCGACCGCTGTTTCAAGACGACTCAGATCGACAGTGAATACCGCGCGCCCGGCTGTCGCCTCGGTCATCTGCAACGCGCCGCCGAGCACACTGCTCTGGCCATAGAAGCACATGTCGCCATCGCCACGGACTTTACCCGAAGCGTTCAGGACGAAAGCCGATACATCAATGTCGACGCCCGGAATTGGCGTGTAGTTGATATCCACGCGAAGCTGGCCGCAGGCAACCGGCGCATTACCACCAGGTACGAGAGTGGCCATCAGCTCAGCGCCTGTACGGCCAGATTGACCAGGTCGTCAGCAGTTCGCCCACGAGTGGTTTCGCCGATGGCCTTGAATTCCCAATCGGAACCTTTGCGCGACAGGCTCGCCATCACGATGCCGGTATGACCGCCCTTCTCGGACAGGTTGAAACGCGCCAGTTCCGATTTGTTGCTGGCATTGACGATGCGGCAGTAGGCTTTTTCGACTTTGTCGAAGTTCTGCCCGGTGAAGCTGTTCACGGTGAAGATCAGATGCTTGACGGCGGCCGGCAGACGCGACAGATCAACGTGGATAGTTTCGTCATCACCATCGCCTTCACCGGTACGGTTGTCGCCAGAGTGCTGAATCGAACCGTCCTGCGACTTCAACTGACGGAACCAGACCAGGTCGATCACTTGCAGACTTTCGTCGAGCAGGATGCACGAAGCGTCCAGATCGATCTCTCCGCCGCTGCCCATCAGCTTGCCGAGAAAACCTGCTTTCACCGGGTCCCAACCCAGGCCAAGGCTGATGCGGGTCAAAGCGCTGCCGGCCGTTTTTTCCAGAGAAATGCTTTGCTGTTTGCTCAGGGTAAGTGCCATCGTTACGCTCCTTGTTGATCGTCAGTGTTCACGTCGCGATCAGGTCTGATCGCGCTTTTTGCTGTCCGCAGACGTCCACGACGCCATGCCGGATGAAAGTGTCGCCAGTGCGCGTCTTGCGCCGCAGCGAGCAATTCGTGATCGCCACGGGTATCGCCCCAGGCTTTGAGGCGGTATTCAGTCAGCGGCCCATAGACCGCCTCCAGCCGCAGCACCTTGTTCTCGCAGCGGCAGTTGTTGCCGGATATACGTCCGGTCAATTTGCCGTCGATCACTTCAAGTTCGGTGCCGATCAGCTTGATACCCAAGCGATCCGCGAAGGGTTGCAGCACCAGCGCTGGCGACGCCGAGCACAGGGTCACCTGCGAACCGGCGGCGATCTCGCTGGCAATCGCCATCAAGCCTGTCGGGCGCATCAGCCTGGTCCAGAAAGCTGCGCAGTACTTCGCTGCTTGCTGGCTCACCCACTCCGCGTCCACGCCGCTGAGAAAGCGGCTGATCAACTGCGCCTTGAGCTCATCGCGGCTCATGCGTCGGGCGAGGAATCGAATGCTCGGCAGCGCGAGCGTCAGCACACGCCGGGCGAACTCACGTTTGCCGAAGGCAAACTTCAAGAACGGTATAAAACTGTCATGGCGGGTCAGTGTGCCGTCGAAATCAAAGACGCAGAGCACCTTTTTCCCCGGCTGGTCAGGGCCGGTATTTGCCTGAATCATCGAACGGCCTCGGCTAGTCGAATGGGTGCTTCACCGTGGGCGGCATCGGTTTGGCGCACGCCATGCCATTCGGCGCGCTCAAGAATCTTCATCGCCCATTGGTAATGGGTCGCCGGTTCACACATCACATCGTTGTGCTTGAACACGGCCGGGGCCACGTCGCTGACGATCAACTTCGCACTGTTCAGGTCTTCGAGGCTGACTCGCAGCGCATCCTGAATGATGCTGATCTGGCTCGGGTGAATCGCGGTCTTGCCCACCAGACCGTGGGCGATGTCCAGTTCCAGCTCTTCACACAGCAGATTCGGCGTGGCGAGTTGTTCGAACACCGGCGCGGTCAGTGCAAAACCTTGCGACCCCATCACCCCGGCCAACATCGGAATCACGTAACCCATCGGCGTGTTGTACAGCGTGGTCGCCGGGTTACGCCGCAAGCCGAGGCTGCCCATCAGATCATTACCGCCAATACGCAGGGCGATGATCCGGTGATTCAGATTGGCCTTGAGCGCCTGGCCCAACTCGAGCATCGCCACCGGACTGAACACGTCGACAGTTTCCAGAGTCGGCATCAGGAACAGCTCAGGACTGGTCACCGCCCGCTCCCAGGCGTCGAGGTTGCGCAGCGTCAGTTTCGGCACAACGAAGCCGTCGACGTGCTTCATCAACGGCCAGTCATTGAGTACCGCCGCCATCGCCGAATCACGCGGACGCACGAACAGCACCGGCCCGTCGGCAGGCCGCCCGCCGCGCTCATCTATTGCCGACAACAGGCAATGCAAGTTGCTCAACGCGGTGCTGACATCGATCTCGGCAACCGCATCTTCCAGGCATACCACCAGCGAACGCAGTTCCGGCAGCTTGGTGGCGAACACCACATCCAGCAGATCGGCGCGCGTGGCCGGCATGTACAGCGTGGCACCCAAGGCATAAGGAGAAAGCTTCTTCATCAGCTCACGCTCCGAATGATGGTCACGGCTCGGTACGGGCCGAGTGCGGCACCGACTTCTTCGACGCAAACGCCAGCGCCTTCGGTGAGGTGCATCAGTAATTGCACGTCACTGTCGTTGCGATCTCGCACCAGCACATGATCCGGCACCCGGCGTAGCACCGCGCGAGTGGCCTCGGCGATGCCCGGTTTGACCCGGTTCAGATTGCTGATATCGAAACGTGCAGCCAGCGACTCCACGACTTGCGTGGCGGCGGCTTGCAGCTTGGCACGCTTGTTGGCCGTCCACGGCACCGCAGCAGGCACCGGGCCCAGGGTTTTGCGCTGTTGCTCGATGTGCTCGATGAACTCGCGCGTCACATCGTGTTCAGTCAGGTGGTCGTAGACCACGCAGCCATGCAGCCCGCCATCAGCCGGCCAGATCGAACGCGATACCAGACCCGAGACGGTCGCGCCAAGGATGCCCGACGGAATCACCCAGTCTTCCGCCGAGGCCGCCAGCCAGGCTCGCCCGCAAGGGTCGGCCAGCACCACCAGACGCGGCTCCTCAGGGAATCGAGCATCGCCTTTGAGGCTGCGCTGAATTTCACCGGAGATCGCGCCTTTGCCAGTCCAGCCGTCGACGAACACGATGTTTTGCGCGCCGTGGGCCTGAATGATCGCCTCAAGACCGATGAGGTCTATGCCGCGATCCCGCACGATGCTGATGCCGTAATGATGAGTCTCGCGGCCCATGTCGATCAGCGCCCGACGCAGCAGCACACCCAGCGGCAACCCGGCGCGGACAAACGACACCAGAACAATCGATGGGCCTGTGCAAGCGCCATTCAACGCCAGCGCCAGTGCCTGAACGTCGCTGGCCATGCGCACGCCATTCTGCGCGAGCGCTCTCTCGTACAGCGCTTTGTGCACTGGCGTCGGCGCGCTCTCGAAGCTGATCATCTCCGAGTAGTGCTTCTGCTGCGTCTGAATCAGCCGCTCTTTCTCTAAGACGTCGGTCACCTCCATCTGCACCGGCTGGAGCAGGAAGTGCACGTCGTCCTGCAAATAGCTGCCGCTACCAACAGTCTTGAGGTCAGCGATGGACTCAGTCATTGAGCGCATGCCCCACAAACTTCGCCAGTTGGCTACCGGACGGGGTTGCCCACATATGGCAGGCATCCATGAAACCGAGGTCGGTAATGCTGTCGCCGAAGCCCAGCACGGGTCGTTCACCGTTGACTTCACGGTCACGGTGCAACAGTTCCTCAACGGCCACGCGCTTCGACAGACCGGCGGGCAAAAAGGCCAGATTGTTGCTGTTGCCGTGGACGTGCATTCCCTCCAGCAAGCCGCGCGCCTGGACTTCAGCCAGCACGGTTTGCAGGACTTCGTCGTTGGATTCGTTGTGCTTGGTCACCACGTAGTGGCGCAGGTTTTCTTCTTCAACTACCCAGCCGCGCAGCGAAATGCCCAGCGCCTTGCCAATGGCCAGGGTCGCGGCGCTCAGATCGGGGAGCCGGTGTTGAAAGTCTGCCAGGACGACAGTCATGTGCGCCCGCCATTGCTCATCGATCCTGCCGTCGGCGCCGAGAATCACCCCGCCGTGCGAGCACACGGCGCCCTTGTCGAAAGGCAGTTTGACTCGGCTGAAAGCTTCGACACTACGCGCAGTCACAGGCACGACGTCGGTCGAGGACAACAGCCATTCCACCAGAGTTTTCTGCACCGGGTTCATGTACCCGTTCGGTTGGCCTTCAATGTCAAAGGTCGCAGGATGGCGTGGCGTGCCTTCAGGCATTTTGCGCGCGGTCTGGAACAGCGTGTCATCAAGGTCAACCAAGGCCAGCGGACGATTACTGAGCATCGACAATCACCTCGGCGTTCAGGGCGGCAACCAGCTCGGCAGATACTGCCTGCGTCGGTGTTTCCGAGCAGATCAGCACGCGATCAAACTCCCCCGGGCGCACGTTGTAGAGAAAGTTCGGAATGCCCAGACCGTAGTTGTCCGAGAACGACAATGCGTGACCGATGGCATGGCCCAGCGCGATCGGCGAACGGCTGGTCGAGCTGAAGTGCACGTCGGCACCGGCACGCTCAAGACGTTCGGCGAGCAGGAACGGACGCCAGACAAACTCGCTGGTGCCGACCACCAACACTCGCTCGCCAGCCTTGATTTGCAGATCGGGGGCCAAGGTGTCTTCGACCTTGCGCACACCGAGCCGGCCCCAGTCGTTGTGTGCCGACAACGGCCACTCACCGGCGGCGACGGTGCCGACGGCCGGCATCTCCGGCAGCGGCGCTTCGAGGTCTTGATGGAAATCGTAGGAGCCTTGCAGTAACGAGACTTGATGCGCGGACTCGCCAATGGTGTTGCGCACCGCGTTGCTCGACCAGTCGGTCAGCACGCAGGTCACGACACGTTCGACCTGGGTCAGACCCGAGTCGACCAAAGCGCGGTGCAAATTGATGAAGGTCTTGCCGGTGGAAGCTTCATCGTCTACCAGCACCAGCGAGCGCGCATTCAACATCATTTCGCGCACGTCAGGATCGACCGGCAAGTGGATCAAATGGGCGCTGGCGTGGCTGTGTTCTTCTTCGAAACGAGTGAACAGTTCGGTGCCGGTCGGGTGCCGTGTGCTGACCATGTACACCGTGTCAGGCCGGGTCGCGCTGAACGCGCGGTGCACGCCAGCACCGAGGCCAACGGCGGTCTCGGCCATGCCGATCACCAGCACCGGGCCGGGCAGATCCGCAGGGATCTGCGCCGCGAGGCTTGCGAAACTGGTGTTCATTGCCGAGGGGCGTACCGGGATATGGCGGCCAAGCACTTTGGACACGAACAGGAACGCACGCTTGGGGTTACGGCGCTCGGCAAAGCCGAACAAAGCGTTCGGAGCGATGAGTGAATCATCTACTTTGACATCGAGTCGCCCGCGCATCAGTTGCGCACTGAGCGTTTGTGTAGCTGCGTTACTTTCCATGAGCAAAAATTCCTAAATGGCGCTGGGGAATTAACCGCGCGCCGGTACCAAATGTTTCAAATCAAGAGAAGTCAGAAATTTCGCGCTTCGACACGCCACATTGAAGCCTGGGCTTCACGTGCCAGTTCCGCTGTTGTGAAAGATTTGCCGACAGGGATCTTGCTGGCCTCGACGCGACAAGCGTCAAGGAATGAGAGGAGCAATGGCGCCTTGACCGCAAAATTCATGTTTTGCGCATCCGGCAGAGTTGAGGTCACCAGACCGACCACCGCACCCGAGGAGTCAAAAAGAGGGCTGCCACTGGAACCGGGCTGAATCGGGGCAGTGAACTGCAGCAGGCTCGAATCATTGTGCAGGCCAAACAGCCCCGACACACCACCCTGCGTCACTTGCACGCCGCCGCCAGCGAACCCCGCAAGCGGGAATCCCAACGCCACAACGTTGTCGCCGAGGTCGCAGCCAAAACCTTCCTTGAACGCCACCGGTTTCAGCGGTGGGCAATCCAGCACTCGCAACAAAACGATGTCGTTGCGCCGATCGACCACAACGGGTTCGACACGGTAACGTCCTTCGAAGGAGGAGATGTGAATTTCCTGCATGTCCTCGATGACGTGAGCACAGGTCAGGACGTGATTTCTCGAAACGGCAAAACCGGTTCCGGTCGCACTGCCGCGTCCGGATTCGGAAGGGCTTGAGCGTCCCTTGGGATGGGCATCGTTGATATCGAGGCCGATTCGCCGGCCAAAAGCCGCCAGGCCATAAGCTGAACCTTCAGCCAGAGCCCGGAACTTCCATTGCTGATTGCGCGTGTAAAACTCGCCGATGATGATCGCCGATTCGCCGTTATCACGCAGATCGAGACTGTAATCAAGCTGGCCATCAACCTGAAAACGCAGGGTCTTCAGATCACTGACCGGACCAGCAGCAGAGAAGGTATAGACGATGATCAGCACGCGATCGCTGCCTGACGGCAGTTCTGCCAGGTTCATCGCACAGCCGACCTTTTCCTGATCACCTTTCCACTCCATCCAGCCATGGGAGGTCTGGAACAGGGCGGGTTCACCTGTCGGGCGGCGTTTCTCGTCAACCGGCAATATAGCGACTGCTGCATAGTCCCCGAAAGCCGAGGACTTACCGCATTCAAGAGTCCATTCACTCTGTGTGCTCGATATTACGGCATTTGCGCCAGGCGCCAGCACCATCATTCCCTGATCTCTCCTTGACTGCTAACGACCAGCTGCTTCACATGCAGCGCGGCGAATTGTATCAAAAAATAGATATCGCTTTAATATCAGGATGCCACAGCCGCCACGGTCACGCCCTTGACCCGGACGTTCGCCCTCCAGACGGTCGCAGGCTCCGGCAAGCCCAGCCGTCGAGCCGCGAAAATGCCCGGCAGGTTGGTCCCGGTCGCCCGCGTGTAACCGATGCCGCCCGAGTATCGCGGGTTGATTTCCAGCAAATGCGGCTGGCCATCAGCGTCGTCGCGGGTTTGCACATTGACGATTCCGTCACATCCGAAATGCTCGGCAGCCTTGAGTGCCAACTCGACAGCAGCGCCCTCACGTTCGAAGGTCTGATGTACACCAGCCTTTCGACGACTGACGAACGCAACCGGACGGCCGGCTTCGCAGACCATGTCCACCGAACATTCGCTGCCGGCCATGTACGGCATCATCAGCATCGGTGCCGGAGCTTCGGCTTCGCAGTAAGCACGCATATAAGTTTCAAAATTGGCTTCACGCGCATCCGGGTTGGCAAAACAGCGGAACGGATCGGTATCCGCCTTGAATCGCCAGAAACCCTGGCCATAAATACCGACCGCAGGTTTGACGCACACTTCGCCACTGGCGGAGAGGGTTTTGTAAGCTGCGAACATTTCTTCGGCATTCAATGCTGTGATCGCCGGGACACAAGCCAGGCCGACACGCTCTGCTTCGGCGGTGAATCGGCTCTTGTCGTCGACCATGTCGAAGGTCGTCATCGACGTACCGCCAGTCACCAATTCAAGACCTGCCTGTTCAAAGCGCGCCCGTTCGATCTCGAAAACATTACCGACGCGTCCAGCCAGAATCAGTTTGATGTTGTGCGCTACTGCAGTGGCGATGACCCAGTCGATACGCTCTTCATTGTCACTTGGCTCGGTAAAACTGACGTCGGCAAGCGACGTGATTTCAGGGCGATCCTGACGATGAGAGGCGAAGATTTTTACATCCGCCGGAAGTGCCTCGCGCGCGCCGATGATGACGTCACGCTGACTCGATTGCCCTTCTAGAAACCAGATCATTTGATACTCGCTGATTGATGCGCCGGCGCAATAGTAACTGGATGAATATCAACTGATGGCAGATTTGGGTCATCGGGCCGCAAAATCGGCGCGCGAAGGCCTTGGGAAGTAGATTTGTTTTCGAGTTTTTACATGGGGGGTGAATCAATTAGGGAGTTCACTCTTGATATTCTGCTGGCGAGCCAAACGGAGCGTCCACCAGCAATACATTTCCGCATGTGAAAATTACCGGGCTTCCCCGCCGAGGCCATGCTCATCTGGCCGAAAAACACACAAAAAAGGGGCAGACTCAACGCCTGCCCCTTATGTATTACATCCTCAAAACCGTGAAACGCTGCGCATCGCATCCACCAGATAGCGCATCGCAATCCGGTCACTTTCCGACAGTTCTCGGTAGCGCTCGACCAATTTGCGCTCTTCAGAGTTGAGCCGCTTCCCGCGTCTGCCTCCCAGGCACGGAAAGATTCCCAACATTTCGGTAATGCATTGCACCTTTGCCATGGACGATGTCCTTTTCCATTACTTCAGATTTTTTTGAAACCGCCTCGCCCTGCTCCTGCAAGCAACGATTTGAGCCCTGCCGGTCGGATGGGTCGTGACCGACGATGCCCATAGAATAGAAATTAAATCGGCGCTGAAAAGCTGTTTTTAGAGTAATTAGTCGAGAAAAGCAGATATGCCCTATAAATCAGAAAGGGCTGTGGGATAAGTAACCGAAACGTCTTGTTTCATTGAGACGCTTTCGTCGTGCTATCAATGAATTTTGCAAAATCAGCGAACGGATTAAGCTAGCGGGCATCTGTTACTAGTCCGTAGCGTTTGGCCGAAGGCTTGTCCGAACCGTAATTTCTGATCCAGTACGTGCCAGGAACGGCGCGGGATTGTCCACGACAGGTTGTATCTATGCACCGCAGGAATTTGCTGAAAGCGTCCATGGCCATTGCGGCTTATACCGGTCTATCGGCCACGGGCCTGCTGGCCTCTCGTGCCTGGGCCGCCTCTGGCGGTGCTGCCGACGGTGAAGCCCAGGCATTCGATTTTGAAGCGCTGAAGCGCCAGGCCAAGCAACTGGCCGGCAACGCCTATCAGGACACCAAACAGGTGCTGCCGCCGACGCTGGCGACCATGACCCCGCAGAACTTCAATGCGATCCGTTACGACGGCGAGCATTCGCTGTGGAAGGAGAACAAGGGTCAGCTCGATGTACAGTTCTTCCACGTCGGCATGGGTTTCCGTCAGCCGGTGCGCATGTACAGCGTCGATCCGAAGACTCGCACGGCCCGCGAGGTGCATTTCCGCCCTCAGCTGTTCAACTATGAAAACACTTCGGTCGACACCCAGCAGCTCAAGGGCGACCTGGGTTTTGCCGGTTTCAAGCTGTTCAAGGCACCGGAACTGGATCGGCATGACGTGGTGTCGTTTCTCGGCGCCAGCTACTTCCGCGCGGTGGATGCCACTGGCCAATATGGCCTCTCCGCCCGTGGTCTGGCCATCGACACCTACGCCAAGAAACGCGAAGAATTCCCGGACTTCACCAAGTTCTGGTTCGAGACCCCGGATCAGAACGCGACCCGCTTTGTGGTCTACGCCCTGCTCGACTCGCCGAGCGCGACCGGTGCCTATCGCTTCGACATCGATTGCCAGGCCGAGCGCGTGGTGATGGAAGTCGATGCCCACGTCAACGCCCGCACCGCCATCGAACAACTGGGCATCGCGCCGATGACCAGCATGTTCAGCTGCGGCACCCACGAGCGCCGGATGTGCGACACCATCCATCCGCAAATTCATGACTCGGATCGTCTGGCGATGTGGCGCGGCAACGGCGAATGGATCTGCCGCCCGCTGAACAACCCGGCGACCCTGCAATTCAACGCCTTCGCCGACACCGATCCGAAAGGTTTCGGTCTGGTCCAGACCGACCACGAATTCGCCAACTACCAGGACACCGTCGACTGGTACAGCAAGCGCCCGAGCCTGTGGGTAGAACCTACAACCGCGTGGGGCGAAGGCTCTATCGATCTGCTGGAAATTCCTACAACCGGCGAGACCCTCGACAACATCGTCGCGTTCTGGACGCCGAAGAAACCGGTGGCGGCCGGCGATTCGCTGAACTACGGCTACAAGCTCTACTGGAGCGCTCTGCCGCCGGTCGGCACGCCGCTGGCACGGGTGCATGCGACCCGTTCCGGCATGGGTGGATTCGTCGAAGGCTGGGCACCAGGCGAGCATTACCCGCCAGTCTGGGCCCGTCGTTTCGCCGTGGACTTCACCGGTGGCGGTCTGGATCGCCTGCCGCAGGGCACCGGGATCGAACCGGTGGTCACCTGCTCCAACGGCAAGGTGCAGGACTTCAGCGTACTGGTGCTGGATGACATCAAGGGTTACCGGATCCTGTTCGACTGGTATCCGACCAATGACAGCGTTGAGCCGGTGGAACTGCGCCTGTTCATCCGCACCAATGACCGCACGCTGAGCGAGACCTGGTTGTACCAGTACTTCCCGCCGGCGCCGGACAAGCGCAAATACCCTTGATGGCTTGAGCCGTCAGGCCAACGGGCAGTACAAGTGGATATCGTGGGGTTCCAGATCAAACAGCTCGGGATCCGGTTGCGCCAGCAACCGGCAACCCTGGCGCTGGTAGAACTCCACGGTATTGCGCGACTCGGTCGCCGAGACATACAACGCTTCGGCCCCGACCTCTCGGCCATGCGCGCAGGCCAGGGCAAACAATCGCCCGCCCAGCCCCTGCCCACGCCAGGGACGGCTGATGTGCAGGAACTTCAACTGCCGCATCTTCAGGCCCTGATTGTGAATAACCCGGTTATCCACAACCACCGCTGCCACCAACGCTTCTCCATCGAAAAGTCCGTGTAGCCACCCGCCGCTGCGCCAGCACTTCTCCAATACCCGCGCATTCTCCTCCCCTTCGCCTTCGGGCCATCCGCGCATGTCGAAATGCGCCGGATACAGAATCAGCCCACCGTTTTCCACGCGATAACATTCTTCGACCAACTCACTGCGGTCGATCAGCGCCAGCAGCGGCAAGTCCGATTCAGTCAGGTCACGTTCGATCAACATTGCGGTCCATTCCTTTGCAATTCCAAGCGACAGGCAAGAAAAAACCCGCCGGTTCAATGGCGGGTTTTATAGGCTTTGCGACCGGTCGGAATCAATCCCGCAGATCAGACTCGTGAATCGGCTGATCCCGATGGGTCGCACGCTGATACTGCGCCGGCCATACCGCTTTGCGTCCGCCCAGGTCATCGTCGGCATGCAGTGGCCAGTACGGATCACGCAGCAACTCACGGGCGAGGAAGATGATGTCGGCCTGACAGGTTCGCAGGATGTGCTCGGCTTGCGCAGGCTCGGTAATCATGCCCACGGTGCCGGTAGCGATGCCTGATTCCTTGCGCACCCTTTCCGCGAAGCGGGTCTGATAACCCGGCCCCACCGGAATCTCCGCGTTCGCTGCGGTGCCACCCGACGATACGTCGACAAGATCCGCGCCGAGGGTTTTCAGGCGTCGCGCCAGCTCCACGGTTTCATCGGGGTTCCAACCGTCTTCAACCCAATCGGTAGCCGACAGGCGCACAAACACTGGCAGTTCCTCCGGCCACACGGTACGTACCGCCTCGGTCACTTGCAGCACCAAACGAATGCGGTTTTCGAACGAACCGCCGTACTGGTCGCGGCGCTGATTGCTCAGCGGCGAGAGAAACTGGTGCAGCAGATAACCGTGCGCCGCATGCACCTCGACCACGCTGAAACCGGCTGCCAGCGCACGCTTGGCTGCGGCCACGAAATCCTGGATGACCTGGGCGATCTGCCCTTCATCCAGCTGTTTCGGCTGGGTGTGTTGCGGGTCGAAGGCAATAGGCGAAGGCCCGACCGGTGTCCAGCCGCCTTCGTCCGGTTTGACGCTGCCGTGCTTGCCGATCCACGGCCGATGGGTGCTGGCCTTGCGCCCGGCGTGGGCCAGTTGAATGCCGGCCACTGCGCCCTGCGCATTGATGAAGCGGGTGATGCGTTGCAGCGGTTCGATCTGTTCGTCGTTCCACAGGCCCAGGTCTTCGGCGGTGATCCGCCCGTCGGCCGTGATCGCCGTGGCTTCGGTAAATACCAGGCCCGCGCCCCCCACTGCACGGCTGCCGAGATGCACCAGATGCCAGTCGTTGGCCAGGCCATCGACGCTGGAGTACTGGCACATTGGCGATACGGCGATGCGGTTGGGCAGGGTCAGTTGGCGAAGGGTAAAGGGTTCAAGCAGCAGACTCATGGGGCACCTCTCAAATCAGTGGGCAGGCTCCAGGGTTCTGTTTGAAAAGTCGACGAGTGACAGGAAAAAGGTGCAGCACCCGCCCCCGCGGGCAAAAAATTCGACAAGACGTCACAAGGCCAATCAAGCAGTGCTTAGAGCCTAGTCGACATCCGGGGATGAGGGAGGGTTCAGAATTGAAACAGCACAATTGAAGACGCCTGCGCCCCTTCAGAAAGGGGCGCAGTAACCTTTAGCGCGGTTCGATGTGGGCAATCATCAACTGCACGGTTTCATTGCCGCGAAACTCGTTGAGATCGAGTTTGTAGGCCAGTTCGACCCATTTGATCGTCGGGTTCGGCCAGATATCACGATCAATGCCGAAGGCGATGCCATCGAGTTTCACCGAACCGCATTCGCTCTTCAGCACCACTTTCAGGTGCCGCTCGCCGACCACACGCTGCTCGACCAACTGAAACACGCCGTGGAACAGCGGCTCCGGAAAATGCTGGCCCCAAGGCCCGGCATGACGCAGGGCACGAGCCAGTTCCAGATGAAACTCTTCAACAGCCAAGGTGCCATCCGACAGCAGACGCCCGGTCAGATCTTCTTCGCGAAGCTGCCTACGCACTTCGGCATCGAATGCTTCGGCGAACAACGGAAAATTCTCCTGCGGCAAGGTCAGGCCAGCCGCCATCGCATGACCGCCGTACTTGCTGATCAGATCCGGATGCTGCGCTGCCACCACGCTCAACGCATCGCGAATATGGAAACCCTGAACCGAACGCCCCGAGCCCTTGAGCAGGCCGTCACCGGCATCGGCAAAGGCGATGGTCGGGCGGAAGTAACGCTCTTTCATCCGCGAGGCGAGGATACCAATGACACCCTGGTGCCATTCCGGATCGAACAGGCAAAGTCCGAACGGCATCGACTCGACCGGCAGGTCCTTGAGCTGGGCCAGCGCTTCACGCTGCATGCCTTGCTCGATGGATTTGCGATCCTGATTCATGCCGTCCAGTTGCGCGGCCATTTCCCGAGCCAGTTCTGCATTCTGGGTCAGCAGGCACTCAATCCCGAGGCTCATGTCATCCAGACGCCCCGCCGCGTTCAGGCGCGGGCCGACGATGAAACCGAGATCGGTAGAGGTAATGCGCGAAGCCTCGCGCTTGGCCACTTCAAGGATCGCCTTGATCCCCGGCCGCGCACGTCCGGCGCGAATTCGTTCCAGGCCCTGGTGCACCAGAATCCGGTTGTTGGCATCCAGCGGCACCACGTCGGCAACACTGCCCAGCGCCACCAGATCCAGCAGTTCGCCGATGTTCGGTTGTGGCTTGCTCTCGTACCAGCCGAGGCTGCGCAGGCGTGCACGCAAGGCCATCAACACGTAGAAAATCACCCCGACCCCGGCCAGCGCCTTGCTCGGGAACTCGCAACCAGGCTGGTTCGGGTTGACCAGTGCATCGGCTTGCGGCAGTTCGTCGCCGGGCAAATGGTGGTCGGTGATCAAGACCTTCAGGCCGTGACGCTTCGCAGCCGCCACACCTTCGACGCTGGAAATACCGTTGTCGACGGTGATCAACAGTTGCGGCTCGCGGGTCATCGCGACTTCGACGATTTCCGGGGTCAGGCCGTAGCCGTATTCAAAGCGGTTCGGCACCAGATAATCGACATGTGCCGCGCCCAGCAGGCGCAAGCCAAGCACGCCCACGGTGCTGGCCGTCGCGCCGTCGGCGTCGAAGTCGCCGACGATCAGGATCCGCTGACGCTGCTCCAGCGCCGTCACCAGCAGATCCACCGCCGCATCGATCCCTTTGAGTTGCTGGAACGGAATCAGCCGCGCCAGGCTTTTGTCCAGCTCCGCCTCGGACTGCACGCCCCGCGCCGCGTACAGGCGGGTCAGCAACGGTGGCAGGTCACCGAGAAACGGCAGAGTGGCGGGCAACGGGCGAGGATCGATACGCATGGGGTGACAGGAGCTTCTCTTGGGTACGTGGGATTTTTCGGGAGCGGTGCGGACTTAACCGCGCTCGCCTTGCAGCCAGCTGAGCTGGACTTCGTGCTGACCACGGTCGTCAGTGACGAAGATCGTGCCTTCGCTGATCATCACGTCCCACTTGATGACGCGGGGCATGTCCTTGGCCAGGGTTTCCAGCACTTCCTGAGGGACCGCGGCGATGTTGACGTTCTTCAGGTTCTTGATCGCCGGGATCACCTTGCTTTCCCAGACGCGCAGGCTGCCGTAGGCCAGCAGGCTGGTGCGTTCGGTACGACGGGAGCACCAGGTCAGGCGATCCGCGTCCGGCTGGCCGACTTCGATCCAGTGCAGGACACGATCATCCAGGCTCTTTTCCCACAGCGCAGGTTCGTCCACGTCCGACAGACCACGACCGAACGACAGGTGCTCGTTGTACCAGAGCGCGTAGGCCAGCAGGCGCACGGTCATGCGTTCTTCGGTTTCCGAAGGGTGGCGGGCGATGGTCTGCTTCACGTTCTCGTAGACGCTACGGTCGAGATCGGTGAGGTTCAGTTCGAATTTGTAGGTGGTGGACGGCTGGGCCATGAACGGGCTTCTTGATACGAGGAAAGTCGGCAAGTCTAACCGATGCGGTAGGCAATCCACGAATTGATGGCGATCAACCTTGCGCGACTGACGGCCGGCTATGTTAAAACGCTGTATCCGTTCAGCCTTGTCCTACAGGATCTCGCATGCCGTTCGCCAACAAACCGCTCAGCGGTCTGAAAGTCATCGAATTGGGTACCTTGATTGCCGGGCCGTTTGCCTCGCGCATTTGCGGCGAGTTCGGTGCCGAAGTGATCAAGATCGAATCGCCGGACGGCGGTGATCCGTTGCGCAAGTGGCGCAAGCTGTATGAAGGTACTTCGTTGTGGTGGTTCGTCCAGGCACGCAACAAAAAGTCCCTGACGCTGAACCTGAAACACCCCGACGGCTTGGCGATCCTGAAAAAACTGCTGGGCGAAGCCGACATCCTGATCGAAAACTTCCGCCCCGGTGTTCTGGAAAAACTCGGTCTGAGCTGGGAAACCCTGCACGCGCTGAACCCGAAACTGGTGATGGTGCGCCTGTCCGGTTTCGGCCAGACCGGGCCGATGAAGGATCAACCAGGTTTCGGCGCAGTCGGCGAGTCCATGGGCGGCCTGCGCTACATCACCGGTTTCGAAGATCGACCACCGGTGCGCACCGGGATTTCCATCGGCGATTCGATTGCCGCCCTGTGGGGCGTGATCGGCGCCTTGATGGCCCTGCGTCATCGCGAGGTCAACGGCGGGCTCGGCCAGGTCGTTGATGTGGCGCTGTACGAAGCGATCTTCGCCATGATGGAAAGCATGGTCCCGGAGTTCGATGTGTTCGGGTTCATTCGTGAACGCACCGGTAACATCATGCCGGGCATTACCCCTTCGTCGATCCACACCAGCGCCGACGGCAAACACGTGCAGATCGGCGCCAATGGCGATGCGATCTTCAAGCGTTTCATGCTGATCATCGGCCGTGAAGATCTGGCCAATGACCCGGCGTTGGCCAGCAATGACGGGCGCGACAGTCGCCGAGACGAGTTGTACGGGGTGATCGATCGATGGGTCAATTCGCTGCCGCTGCAAACCGTGCTGGACCTGCTGAACCAGGCCGAAGTCCCGGCCAGCCGGATCTTCAGCGCCGAAGACATGTTCAACGATCCGCAGTACCTGGCCCGGGAAATGTTCCTGCAGGCCAAACTGCCGGACGGCAAACCCTTCAAGATGCCGGGCATCGTGCCGAAACTCTCAGATACACCCGGCACGTCCGAATGGGTCGGACCGCAGCTCGGTGAACACAATGCGCAGGTACTCCACGATCTTGGCTACGACGAGAAGCAGATCGCCCGGCTGCGCGAAGACGGAGCCATCTGAGCTGAAGCGCCGACCGGCCTCAGCCTCCAACCGCGCCCACCACTGGTGGACGTGGCGGCTGTTCGGCCTGCTTTTTCTGCTGGTGCTCCCGGCCTGGGCGCAGGCCAAACCGACGCTGATCTGGCTGCTGCGCGACCTGCCGCCGCTGACCATTTTCGAAGGCCCGAAAAAGGGCCAGGGCGTTATCGATCAACTGATGCCGATGCTGATTGCCGGCATGCCGCAATACGAACACACCCTGATGCGCGTCAACCGCGCCCGCGGCATCCAGATGCTCCACGAACATCCTTTTGCCTGTGATCCTTCGCTGATCTGGAACAAGGAGCGCGCGCAATGGATCGCGTTCTCCATCCCGGCATTTCGGGCGGTCAGCAATGGCCTGGTGGTGCGTCAGAAAGATCGCGAAGTGCTGGCGCCGTTCATTTCCGACGGTGAAGTCGATCTGTCCGCATTCCTGGCCAACAGCGACAAGAAAGTCGGCGTAGTGGCCGAGCGCAGTTATGGCGAATACATCGACGGCCTGCTCCGACAGGCACCGGGCGGCGCGCTGACACCGCATTACGGGAATGACGCGTTAAGCAGTCTGCTGTCGATGCAGCGGCTCGGGCGATTGCAGGTGGTGCTGGGTTACTGGCCGGAAATCCGTTATCAGGCCCGTCAGGCACAGATCGCTGAAGACGAGCTGGAGTTCTTCCCCATTCGCGGGTCAGGCAAGTACATTTCGGGCCACGTCGGCTGCACCGACACCACTCAGGGCCGGCAGGCGATCAGTGAAATCGATCAACTGTTGCGTACCCTGCCCCACGAACATCTCGACCAGCTCTACGCCGACTGGCTGGACCCGGAAAGGCGTCAGGACTATCTGGAGCAGGCGCGGATTTTCTTCCAGCAACAGGCCACGCAGTAAATCCCGGACAAAAGAAACCCCGAGAAGTGGGGAGACGACTCGGGGTTAAACGTGGTCTTTATCAAAGACCCGTAGCAGCAAGCGACAAGCACCGGAGCACAATGCTTGATCCTGCTGCTATGGGGTCTGACTGACCCGGGTGCAGGAAGGTTCCCACAAAAGACAAATCAGTTTCAGAGACCCGGGTGCTTGTCGCGGGCAGCGTTGCGCAACGCTGCAATCACACAGGGCTCCAGCCGGCCTTCGGCGATCAGGATGTCGCGATGCAAGCCATCGACCACATCCGTCAGTTGGCGCTTGTCGCTCAATTGCGCCCGATTGAATTCGCGCTCCACCATGATGGCACCACTGCCGTTCTTCAATGTCACCAGGCATTCACCCTGCAGACCGCGAGGGGTCAGCGTCACCTGATACGGGCTCAGAGCCTCACCGAGCAATAGACTGATACTTTCCATCTCGATCTCCACTCAATAGTCCGAAAACACAGTGCCTGGGGCGTGTCCACAGTAAATGACCACCGGCCCGAGAAGAAAGTTCTGCATATCGGCGGCCTCTCCCGGAGTGTCACCGGCCTATCGGAGCATGCATCGTCAAGATGACAGAAAAATAACCAATGACTTCAGGCAATGACCGGACGTCGGGGCGACGACAGATAACTGTCGAGCAGATTGCGCATCAGCACCGCCGAAACCGGTGTGTGCAGTCGACCCAGGAGCTTGATCCCTTCATCGCCGAGCAAAGGTTCCAGGTCGGCCAGTACGCTGGGCGCCACCACCCCCACCAGAATCAGCGCTCGCGCCTCTTGCCGGGCCACCAGATGCCTGATCAGCGCCAAACCGTCGCCGCCCTTGAGTTGCGGATTGCAGATGGCGATATCGACTGTTCCGCGGCGTACCAGCGAACGCTTTGCCGCGCTCAGCGAAGGCGCGGTCAACACGTCATAGATACCGATGGCGTTGAGCATCTGGTGCAACGCCATCAACTGGAACGGGTTGGGTTCGAGAAGCAGGATTTTGAGCGAGCGCATTGGACGACCTCTGGAACGACAATCGCGGTTTCTCGCCGCAGTGGTTTGTCACTCTAGGGCAGTCGTCCTAAGCCTCCCATCAGAAAAGTAGCCACGCTTTATAGGACATTTCCCAACTTCACTGCGGACAACGACACCCGCTCTCTGTCCGCCGCTGGGTGATATCTGTCCAGCCACCCAGCAGGCCACGCAACTTCCCATCGACACCGTAAAAGGGCACCGTCCATTGGTAGATGTGCCGGGAGCCATTCCTGAACAACAACTGCCGTTTGCTGAAGCGCGTCTTGCGTGTGCGCAGTTGCACCATGAACTCGTCATGCAGCATCAGTGAGGTGGCTGGCGGAAGCGCATCGAACTCATACAGCGTCCGTCCTTGCACTTGCTCGAAACGGACGCCGAGTGCTTCTTCATAGCTGCGGTTGCACATGATCAACCGTCCCTGCAGATCACGAACGAACACGGGGTCGGGCATCGCATCGATCAGTGCATGCTGAAAGGCCAGTTGATCGCCCAAGCCCTTTTCGGCTTCCCGGCGCTGTTTTATCTCGGTAGCAAGCCGACGATTCCAAAACAGCGAAAGCAGGCCTAATACCCCGAGCGCCCCCATCGCCCAGCATCCCCACTTGATCAGCCGCGCTCCGAAGGACGGTGCCGGTGCAGGTGAAATACCGTCCAGCCACTTCACACGCATCGCCCGCAACTCGGCGGCCGAGAAAGCACCGAGGGCCTTGTTGAGAATACTCAGCAACTCAGGCAGGCCTTTGCGCACCGCCAGATGATCCGCCTCCCACTTGCCCTCGACCAGGCCACCGACCTTGAGCAAGCCTGATGGAAACAGCTGTGCACCGATCTCGTTTTCAATCGTGGCGTAAGCCTCGCCACTCTCCACCAGCGCCCGGGCCTCGGCGTAGGTCTTGACCGACCGAATCTCGATCAACGGGTGGTCGCGTCGGATACTGTCCTCCAGCGCATGCCTGGCCGGCAACACCAGGACCCGCTTCTCCAGTTCTTCAAGCGACTGCACCGCCGGCAAGCCTGCCCGCCCGACGAACACCCACCCCGCTCCCCCGAAGGCATGGCTGAAATCGAGGAACTGCCTGCGCTCCTCGTTCATGGCCAGTGTCGTACTGATGTCGGCGACACCGCTTTCCAGGCGCTCCAGCATGTGGTTGGTGGAGAACGATTCCTGATGCACGAACTGCAAACCGGTCATGGCGCTGATGTGCTTGAGCACATCGTTGTTCAAGCCACTCCACTGACCGTGTTCGTCCTGAAACAGATACAACGGGTATTGCACCGAGGCGACTGTCACCCTGGGGTTTTCACGAATCCACTGTCGCTCTTGCGCGTCCAGCTCGATGGGCTGGATGTTCAACTCCATCCCTTCTGAATGCATCGTCAGATGGGCCGCCTCGGTCAATTGCAGAAACCCCGACAGCCCCAACAAAAACAACCAGCTCAGCGCTGGCCTCAATCCTGAATAAAACCGCATTGCCACATCCTTCGTCATCGACTCGCCCGTCCTTCGTGGGCGAAACCCGAGCAGTGTGGCATGCAAAAACAAGAAAGCCCGTCAGGAGACGGGCTTCAAAATGTGACAGCTTTCAGGGCTTAAAGCGGCTTGCCGCGATTGCCATGCTGGCTGACAAAGGCCTGCACGGCTTTCAGCTCATTTGCCAAAACTGTGCAGCGCTCTTCTCTCTCAAACAAATCAGAAAGATGTGCAGGTAGTTCGAGAGCTTTTCCTACACCGGCTTTTTCCACGGCATCCGGGAATTTGACCGGATGCGCCGTGCCCAGGATCACCATCGGGATATCCAGGCTGCGACGGCATTCGCGGGCCGCTTTCACACCGATAGCCGTGTGCGGATCGAGCACCTCGCCGGTCTGTTCGTAGACCTCAGCAATGGTTTCGCAGGTTTGCGCATCGTCCACGGCCAGCGAGTCGAACAGCTTGCGCGCTTCGGTCCAGCGTTCCTGTTCAACGCTGAAACCGCCGCCCTGCTTGAACGAATCCATCAGACCGGCAATCGCCGCGCCGTTGCGACCGTGCAGGTCGAACAGCAGGCGTTCGAAGTTCGACGAGACCATGATGTCCATCGACGGCGACAGCGTGGCGTGCAGGGTTTCCTTGACGTACTGGTTGCCGCTCATGAAGCGGTGCAGGATGTCGTTGCGGTTGGTGGCGACGATCAACTGGTTGATCGGCAGGCCCATGTTGCGCGCCAGGTAACCGGCGAAGATGTCGCCGAAGTTGCCGGTCGGCACCGAGAACGACACCGAACGCGCCGGGCCGCCCAGTTGCAGGGCTGCGTGGAAGTAGTAGACGATCTGGGCCATGATCCGCGCCCAGTTGATCGAGTTCACCGCGACCAGACGCGTGCCCTTGAGGAAGCTCTGGTCGGCGAAGCTGGCCTTGACCATTTCCTGGCAGTCGTCGAAGTTGCCTTCGATGGCGATGTTGTGGATGTTCTCACCGAGGATGGTGGTCATCTGCCGACGCTGCACTTCGGACACACGGTTGTGCGGGTGCAGGATGAAGATGTCGACGTTTTCGCAGTGCTTGCAGCCTTCGATGGCAGCCGAACCGGTGTCACCGGAGGTGGCGCCGACGATCACCACGCGCTCGCCGCGCTTTTCCAGCACGTAGTCGAGCAAACGGCCGAGCAGTTGCAGAGCGAAGTCCTTGAACGCCAGGGTCGGGCCGTGGAACAGCTCCAGCACCCATTCGTTGCCGTTCAGCTGACGCAGCGGCGCCACGGCGTTGTGGGCGAACACACCGTAGGTTTCTTCGAGGATCTTTTTGAAATCGGCGTCCGGAATGCTGCCGGTGACGAACGGACGCATCACGCGGAAAGCCAGCTCGTGATACGGCAGGCCGGCCCAGGAAGCGATTTCTTCCTGGGTGAAACGTGGCAGGTTTTCCGGGACGTACAGACCGCCGTCGGTGGCGAGACCGGCCAGCAGGACGTCTTCGAAATTCAGGGCCGGTGCCTGGCCGCGGGTACTGATGTAACGCATGACTGACTCCAATGGACAGTGTTCGCAACACCGGGCCCGCAGGCGGGCCCGGTGAAGGAGATCAACTTAGTTCAAGTGCTCGACGCGGATCCGCACAACCGGACCAACCACGCCCGCCAAGGCTTCAAGCGCGGCGATCGCATCGTTGATGTGCTGTTCCAGCACGCGATGGGTCAGCAGGATCATCGGCACCAGGCCGTCGTGCTCCTCGACTTCCTTCTGCATGATCGACTCGATGTTGATGCCGCGCTCCGAGAGGATGCTCGCCACCTGAGCGAGTACGCCCGGATGGTCCTTGGCCTGAATGCGCAGGTAGTAGGCGCTTTCGCAGGCTTCGATCGGCAGGATCGGATGGGCCGACAGCGAGTCCGGCTGGAAGGCCAGGTGCGGCACGCGGTTTTCCGGGTCGGAGGTCATGGCGCGAACCACGTCCACCAGATCGGCGATTACCGAAGAAGCAGTCGGCTCCATGCCGGCGCCGGCGCCGTAGAACAGGGTCGAACCGGCTGCGTCACCGTTGACCATCACCGCGTTCATCACGCCGTTGACGTTGGCGATCAGACGATCGGCCGGGATCAGCGTCGGGTGTACGCGCAACTCGATACCCGCGGCGGTGCTGCGTGCAACGCCCAGGTGCTTGATGCGGTAGCCCAGCGCTTCGGCGTAGTTCACATCGGCGGTGGTCAACTTGGTGATGCCTTCGGTGTAAGCCTTGTCGAACTGCAGCGGAATACCGAATGCGATCGATGCCAGGATCGTCAGCTTGTGCGCTGCGTCGATGCCTTCGACGTCGAAGGTCGGATCGGCTTCGGCGTAGCCCAGCGCTTGCGCCTCGGCCAGCACGTCTTCGAAGGTGCGACCCTTCTCGCGCATTTCGGTGAGGATGAAGTTGCCGGTGCCGTTGATGATCCCGGCGACCCAGTTGATACGGTTGGCGGACAGGCCTTCTCGGATCGCCTTGATCACCGGAATGCCGCCGGCTACCGCCGCTTCGAATGCCACGATCACGCCTTTCTCACGTGCCTTGGCGAAAATTTCATTACCGTGAACGGCAATCAGAGCCTTGTTCGCGGTGACCACATGCTTGCCATTCTCGATGGCCTTGAGTACCAGCTCGCGGGCAACGGTGTAGCCGCCCATCAGCTCTATGACGATGTCGATCTCAGGGTTCGTGGCCACTTCGAAGACATCGTTGGTAATCGCAATACCGGTCGTCTGGAACTGAGGCTTTGGCGTGCGCATGGCAATTTGTGCCACTTCGATTCCACGCCCGGCACGACGAGCAATTTCCTCGGCGTTGCGCTGAAGTACGTTGAAGGTACCGCCACCGACGGTCCCTAACCCACAGATGCCTACTTTGACCGGTTTCACTGTGAACTCCCCATAAAACGGCCGACGCGAGGCCGGCCGTGAAAACAACCGCGCAATCGCGGCTCTCTATTGATGGCCCGGCCATGTTGCCGCCGGACCACGCTCGTCAGCGCCTGAGCGTGACGATGCGAATTACTTCGCGCCCAGCGCCAGTTTGGCGACTTGTGGCGCAGGCTGGTAGCCCGGAATGACTTGTCCGTCAGCCAAAACGATGGCCGGCGTGCCATTCACGCCGATCGACTGACCGAGGGCGAACTGCTTGGAAACCGGGTTCTCGCACTTGGCGGCCTTGATTTCCTTGCCATCGACCATTTTGTCCATGGCCGCTTTCTTGTCTTTCGAGCACCACACGGCTTGCAGTTGCTCGTCACCCGGCGAGCCCAGGCCCTGACGCGGGAACGCCACGTAACGCACTTCGATGCCGCGCTTGTTCAGCTCCGGCACTTCGGCGTGCAGCTTGTGGCAATACGGGCAAGTGGTGTCGGTGAAAACGGTGATGTGCGACTTGGTTTCGCCCACGGCCGGGTAAACCACGGTCTCGGTCACCGGGATTGCATTGATCAGTTTGGAAATGCCCAGGCGCTCGGTCTTCTCGGTCAGGTTGACCGGTTTGCCGTCCTTGAGCTGGAACATGTAGCCCTGAACGATGTACTGGCCGTCGGCGCTGGCGTAGAGCACGCGGCTGCCCTTGAGCTTGACTTCGTACAGGCCCGGCAGCGGGCTGGCGGTGATGGTGTCCACCGGTACGTCGAGCTGGAGGTTTTCCAGGCTCTGGCGGATGGCTTTGTCGGCCGCATCATCGGCGACGGCAAAGGTGCTGACCAACGCAATGGCTGCGGCGGCGAAAATCTGGGTCAGACGCATGAGAACTCCTGAAGGCGGACAAATGGAACGATCAGAACGCCCGTGCCGGAACACCGGGTCATAACCGTCCATCGTGCAAACCGGCAAAGCCTACCACATAAGGTTCGCGTGACCGAATGCGCCTGTCGCAAGACAGGCTGCGCTCAGCCTCGAGGGTGATGCTTGGCATGCAGATCCTGCAACCGCGCCCGGGCGACGTGAGTGTAGATCTGCGTGGTCGACAGGTCGCTGTGGCCCAACAACATCTGCACCACCCGCAAGTCGGCGCCATGGTTGAGCAGGTGCGTGGCGAAGGCATGACGCAGCGTATGGGGCGACAGCGATTTGCCGATGCCGGCGACCTTGGCCTGATGCTTGATACGGTGCCAGAAGGTCTGGCGAGTCATCTGCTCGCCGCGCTGGCTGGGAAACAGCACATCGCTGGGGCGCCCGCCCAGCAGCTCGCCGCGACCATCGCGCAGGTAACGCTCGATCCAGACAATCGCTTCCTCACCCATCGGTACAAGCCGCTCTTTACTGCCCTTGCCCATCACCCGCAACACGCCCTGACGCAGGTTGACCTGTTCCAGGGTCAGGCTGATCAGCTCGGTTACCCGCAAGCCGCAGGCGTAAAGGACTTCAAGCATGGCGCGATCACGCTGGCCGATGGCTTCGCTCAAGTCTGGCGCCTTCAACAGGGCTTCGACGTCGGCTTCCGACAGGGATTTTGGCAACGGCCGACCGAGTTGCGGCATGTCGACACGCAAGGTTGGATCGACCGAGATCAGTTTTTCCCGCAACAGGTAGCGATAAAAGCCACGTACGCCCGAGAGGAATCTCGCGGTGGAGCGCGGTTTGTAATTCTGTTCCAAACGCCAGGCCAGGTGATCGAGGATCAATTCACGACCGGCGTTGATCAACTCGAGATTTTTCTCCTGCAACCAGCCGTTGAACAGTGCGAGATCACTGCGATAGGCGTCACGGGTGTTGTCGGAAAGACCTTTTTCCAACCATAGGGCGTCGAGAAACTGGTCAATCAGCGGGTGGTCGATGGCGGGCATAAAAGCTCAGGCAAGGCAGAGATGGCGGACAGTCTTTCATAGCCTGCCCGTACACGGAACCTTCAGGCGGCAAAACCAGGCAGAACCGGTACCGGACGCTTGTCGTCGTCAATCGCGACGAAGCTGAACTGCCCGTGAATCGCCTTTTCGCGCCCGTCGCAGCTCATGCTTTCAACGAACACTTCCACCTCGACCTTGAGGCTGGTGTTGCCGACCTTGATCACCCGCCCGACCAGCTCGACGATGGAACCTGCCGGGATCGCGTGGTTGAAATCGATACGGTCGGTCGACACGGTCACCAGTGGCAAGCGGCAGAAACGCGTAGCGGTGATAAACGACACTTCGTCCATCCAGGCGAGCGCTGTGCCGCCGAACAGGGTGTTGTGATGGTTGGTGGTCGGCGGGAAAACCGCTTTGGTCACGCGGGTCACCGAGAGTTCGGTGCGGCGTTCGATTTCTTGCTCACGAGATGTCATGGATACGGCCTGAAGCAATAGTGCTGTGGATAAATTACGGGCAACAAAAAAGCAGCCCGTAGGCTGCTTTTTTCTGCATCGGAAGCTGGACTTAAGCCAGTTTTTCCTTGATGCGAGCTGCTTTACCCGACAGGTCGCGCAGGTAGTACAGCTTGGCTTTACGTACGTCACCGCGACGTTTAACAGCCATGCTGTCGATCTGCGGGGAGTAGGTCTGGAAAGTACGTTCTACGCCAACACCGTTGGAGATTTTACGAACGGTGAACGCACTGTTCACGCCGCGGTTACGCTTGGCGATTACAACGCCTTCGAACGCTTGCAGACGGGAACGATCGCCTTCCTTCACTTTCACCTGAACGACAATGGTGTCGCCCGGGGCAAAGGTAGGGATTTCTTTGGTCATCTGCTCTGCTTCGAGTGCAAGGATGATTTTGTTGGTCATGCTGTGCTCCTAAGGTAAATCGTCGGATCTACCATCGATACGTTGTTAACTATCGTCCCGCTCGCGGATGTATTCCTCGAGCAGCTTCTTCTCTTCTCCAGAAAGCGAGCGGCTTTCCAGAAGATCGGCGCGTCGTTCATAGGTCCGACCAAGGGACTGCTGTAAACGCCAACGCCGGATGTGCGCGTGGTTGCCACTCAGCAACACGTCGGGTACACGCTGATCCGCATACACCTCAGGTCGGGTGTAGTGCGGGCAATCCAGCAGACCATCCGTAAAGGAATCTTCCTCGGCGGAGTCCGCATGCCCTAAAGCTCCAGGCAGCAGTCGTGTAACCGCATCGATCAGGACCATGGCCGGCAGCTCGCCGCCAGACAGTACATAGTCGCCAATCGACCACTCTTCATCGACATGAGCTTCAATAAAACGCTCGTCAATGCCTTCATAGCGACCGGCAATCAGGATCAGTGCATCCGATTTCGCCAGTTCGCGTACCGCCGACTGAGTCAGCTGACGGCCTTGGGGGGACAGGTAAATCACCTTCGCCGCCTCCCCGGCTGCTGCCTTGGCCTGAACCAGAGCATCTTCCAGGGGCTTGATCTTCATCACCATGCCCGGACCACCGCCAAACGGGCGATCGTCCACAGTGTGATGCCGATCCGTCGTGTAATCCCGCGGATTCCAACAGGTCAGCTGCAAGAGCCCCTGTTTGACCGCACGACTGGTGATGCCGTAGTCGCCAATGGCGGAAAACATCTCGGGAAACAAACTGATCACTTCTACGCGCAAGTTAGCCACGCTTAGAAGTCCGCGTCCCAATCCACCTTCATCTCGCCCGCTGCGAGGTCGACGGCCAACACACATTGCTCCGTATAGGGCAACAGGCGTTCGCGATCATCCAGGCTGCCAGCGCAAGGCTTGACTACCATTACATCATTGGCGCCGGTTTCCAGAAGATGATCGATTTTCCCGAGCAATTGCCCCAGTTGATCGATGACCTTCAGACCTTCCAGCTGGTACCAGTAGTACTCGCCTTCGGTCAATTCAGCGAACAGATTGCGCGGCACGCAGATCTCGTAACCGGCCAGAAGACGAGCTTCTTCACGATCATCAAGACCCTTGAGCTTTGCGACCAGGAACTTGTCGCTCCCGCGTCCACTGACCAGCTCGACCTGTTTGACATTGCCTTCGCGCTTGAGCGTCCAGGTTTTGTACTGCAACAGGTTTTCAGTCGGATCAGTAAAGGAATAAACCTTCACTTCGCCGCGAACGCCGTGAACAGAATAAATTTTGCCAATAACGATCAAATCATCGGCAACAGCAGGCGTCGCGTTCATATTGCTCAGGCCGCAGCCTTAGCCGATTCCTTCAGCAACTGAGCAACGCGCTCAGAAGGCTGTGCACCAACGCTCAGCCAGTAGGCAACGCGCTCTTGGTTCACGGACAGACGGATTTCCTGACCACGGGCAACAGGGTTGAAGAAACCAACCTGTTCTTTGTGGGAACCGTCACGCGGGTTGCGGGAGTCGGTTACGGTCAGGTGGTAAAACGGGCGCTTTTTGGAGCCGCCAAGGGCAAGACGGATTGTTAGCATGTGAACATCGTTCCTGTAGTCGGTGCTGCAAATCTAAATGCACAGCGGGCATGGGTGCCCGAAAGGCCGCATATTCTAAGGAATATCCGGACTTTTGCAAATGACTTTTTCCGGCGCCTATGGCAGGCCGTGCAGATTTGCATATAGAGCCGTCGTTTAAAACGGCCAGTCAGCTCCCGCCGAGTGCGGGTTTGCTGTTGATCCTGCGTCCTTGCAGGGTCTGCGCCGGTGCGACGACCGGCGCGGATTCTTTACATTTTCGGCATGCCGCCGGGCAACATTCCGCCCATGCCGCGCATCATTTTCGCCATTCCGCCCTTGGCGGAGAATTTCTTCATCATCTTCTGCATCTGCTTGTGCTGCTTGATCAAGCGACCGATGTCCTGCACCTGAGTGCCGGAACCCATGGCGATCCGGCGCTTGCGCGAACCGCTGATCAGCTCAGGGTCGCGGCGCTCGGCCGGGGTCATGGAGTTGATGATGGCTTCCATCTGTTTGAATTGCTTCTCTGCAGCGTTCTGGGCATTGCCCATCTGCGACAGGTTCACACCACCGATGCTCGGCAGTTTGTCCATGAGGCCGCCGAGACCGCCCATGTTCTTCATCTGTTGCAACTGATCGCGGAAGTCTTCGAGGTCGAAGCCCTTGCCCTTCTTCAGCTTCTTGGCCAGTTTGTCGGCCTTGTCCTTGTCGAGGGTCGCTTCAGCCTGTTCGATCAGGCTGAGCACGTCGCCCATGCCGAGGATCCTCGAAGCGATACGCTCCGGGTGGAACGGCTCGAGGGCTTCGGTCTTCTCGCCCATACCGATGAACTTGATCGGCTTGCCGGTGATGGCACGAACGGACAGCGCGGCACCGCCACGGGCGTCACCGTCGACTTTGGTCAGGATCACACCGGTCAGCGGCAGTGCATCGCCGAAGGCCTTGGCCGTGTTGGCGGCGTCCTGACCGGTCATGGCGTCGACCACGAACAGGGTTTCGACCGGGTTGATCGCGGCGTGCAGCGCCTTGATCTCGCCCATCATCTCTTCGTCGATGTGCAGACGGCCGGCGGTATCGACGATGACCACGTCAATGAATTTCAGTTTTGCTTCTTTAATAGCCGCGTTGGCGATGTCGACCGGCTTCTGGCTCAGGTCGGACGGGAAGAACGTCACGCCGATGTCGTTGGCCAGGGTTTCCAGCTGTTTGATCGCCGCAGGACGATAGACGTCCGCCGACACGACCATCACCGACTTCTTCTTGCGCTCTTTAAGGAAGCGCGCCAGCTTGCCGGCGGTAGTGGTTTTACCGGCACCCTGCAGACCGGCCATCAGTACGACGGCTGGCGGCACGGCACTCAGGTTCAAATCTTCGTTGGCCGCGCCCATCAGGCTTTCGAGTTCGGCCTGGACGATCTTCACGAACGCCTGGCCCGGCGTCAGGCTGCGCGACACCTCGGTGCCGACAGCGCGCTCCTTGACCGAATTGACGAAGTCCTTGACCACCGGCAGGGCGACGTCGGCTTCGAGCAACGCCATGCGCACTTCGCGCAGGGTGTCTTTGATGTTGTCTTCGGTCAGCTTCGCCTTGCCGGTGACATGGCGCAGCGTCTGCGAGAGACGGTCGGTTAAGTTTTCAAACATTGCGCGATCCTTTCAGGCCCTGTGTAGACCGGGATAATGGCGGCCCAGACCGGAATCAACATGTGCTCGGCGAGCCTGCGGCGTGGGCAGGTCGCGGATTATAGCGAAGACTGCGTCTGGCGGACACCTCGCTGTCAGCTTGCTGAGTCTTTCGTGCCATGGCGGTTCTATGCCAAACTCAGCGCCTTTCGGGCTTGCCTAACAGGATTTATGCTCCCCTTGTCACCGAGTTTGCTGACCACCCTCGCCGCCGCCCTTCTATATGCCGCTGCGACCCTCTATCAGGGCACCCGCCTGGCCACTGGCGCCAAGGCCAACAAGCGCCTGCTGGTCACGCTCGGCGTGCTCGCCGTGCTGGCCCACAGTGCCAGCCTGCTGACTCACCTGTTGACGCCAATCGGCCTGGGCCTGGACTTCTTCAGCGCTTCGAGCCTGATTGCCGCGGCAGTCATTGCCCTGACCCTGCTGGCCTGCTCGCGGATCCCGGTGGAAAACCTGCTGATCCTGCTGTTCCCGCTGGGTGCGATCACCGTGTTGCTGGCGCAGTTCGCACCCACCGGCACCGTGCAGATCATCGACGAAGAGCCGGGCATCCTCGCGCATATCCTGCTGTCGATCCTCGCCTACGGCATGTTCACCATCGCCGTGTTTCAGGCATTGTTGCTGCTGGTGCAGGATCACCAGCTCAAGAACAAGCACCCGTCCGGGCTGATCAAGAACTTTCCGCCACTGCAAACCATGGAAAGCCTGCTGTTCGGCTTTCTCTGGGCCGGCTGGACGCTGCTGTCGCTGTCGCTGATTTCCGGCTGGCTGTTCGTCGAAAACCTGTTTGCCCAGCACCTGGTGCACAAGACCCTGCTGGCCTGCCTGGCCTGGGTCGTGTTCAGCGTGCTGTTGTGGGGCCGCAACCGCCTGGGCTGGCGCGGCCACAAAGCGATCCGCTGGACCCTCGCCGGTTTCTGCCTGCTGATGTTGGCGTATTTCGGCAGCAAACTGGTCCGTGAATACATCCTGCACATCTGACGGGCGGCATAAATGGACGGTTTGCCCATAGGGCCGATGCTCGCGGTATTTGTCCTGCTGATTCTCTGGTCGGGATTGTTTACCGCCATCGAAGTGGCGCAACAGCACCTGCTGGCGCAACGTACCGCGTCGCGCGCCAGTGACAAACCACTGGCAAAACTCAGCTTCCCGCTCGACAGCCTGATCCTGTGCAACACCCTGTGCCGCGCCCTCGCCGTGGTGCTTGCCACGCTACTGGCGATTTTCCTCTGTGAAGAGAACGGTCCTTGGGCAGCCTGCCTGGGCGCCAGCGCCGTATTGCTGGTATTTGCCGACTATTTCCCGCGCACCCTCGCCCAACGTTATCCGGACGCCGTGCTGTCATTCGGCAATTCGTTGCTGGCTGTTCCGCTGAAAGTGATCTATCCGCTCGCATGGCTGCTGAGCAGCATCAGTGGTTTGCTGTTGCGTCCGCTGGTGCGCAAGCCTCAGGTCGTGCAGCAGAGCGATGACGACGTCCCCGCCGATCGCCATGACGACCCGGAGCACTCGTCTCGCCCGCACCCGGTTTCCGGCATCCATGCGCTGGACAACATCACGGTCAACGACATCCTGGTGCCTCGCAGTGACGTCGACGGCATCAATCTCGACGACCCGATCGAGGAGATCATCGAGCAATTGCGCCACAACAAGCGCACGCGCCTGCCGGTTTTCCACAGCGACATCAACCAGGTCGAGGCCGTCCTCAACACCCGGCAGATCCGCCATTTGCTGGACAATCACGCCCTGACCCGCGAAGCGCTCCTCGCCGCCAGCTACGAGCCGTATTTCGTACCGGAAAGCACGCCACTGCAACTGCAGCTGCTGAACTTCCACAAGCAGCAGCGTCGTCTGGGCATGGTGGTGGACGAGTACGGCGAAGTGCTGGGGATCGTCACCCTGGAAGACATTCTCGAAGAAATCGTTGGAGAATTCGAAAGCGAGCACAGCCTCGACAACCCGCATATTCATCCGCAGGCCGATGGGCGCATGGTGATCGATGGCGCCGCCTCGATCCGCGAGCTGAACAAATGCCTGGGTTGGCACCTGCCCAGCGACGGCCCCAGAACCCTCAACGGCCTGGTGACCGAAGCGCTGGAAACCATTCCGGAAAGCGCGGTCTGCCTGAAGATCGGGCGCTATCGCCTGGAGATCCTCGAAACCGAGGAAAACCGCGTGAGCAAAGTGCTCATCTGGCACACCAGCTCGGCACCGGCGCTCACACCCGTCCGCTAGTTCGCCCCTTGTTCAATCGTTAGCCACCTTCCTATAATCGGGGCGCTTACCCAAGCCCCGCCGAACCGCGTGCTTACCCCGCACCCGACAGATTCCGGCCGGTTCATCGCTGCTTTCCGCATCACACCGACGACTGTTCCTACCTGAAACAGCGCTCGCGCCCTATCCCACATCCCTGGGTGTTCGACCATAATAATTCGCTCCAATGGAGCTCATGACTGTCAGGGATCACCGCATGACGACCAGTACCGCTTACAGCGACACCGCGCCTGCCCAACCGACCAACTCCGCCACCCGCGTGGCTACAGCGAGTTTCATCGGCACGGCCATCGAGTTCTACGACTTCTACGTCTACGCCACTGCTGCTGCACTGGTGATCGGGCCGGTATTCTTTCCGCAGACATCCGGCACGGCGCAGATGCTCTCGGCATTCCTCACTTTCGGTATCGCTTTCCTCGCCCGCCCGCTGGGTTCGGCATTGTTTGGTCACTTCGGTGACCGCATCGGACGCAAATCAACACTGGTGGCTTCCCTGCTGCTGATGGGTGTCTGCACCACGCTGATCGGCGTGCTGCCGGGTTACGACAGCATCGGGGCGTGGGCGCCGATCCTGTTGTGTGTGCTGCGCTTCGGCCAGGGCCTGGGATTGGGTGGTGAATGGGGCGGCGCGGCGCTGCTGGCCACCGAAAACGCACCGAAAGGCAAACGCGCGTGGTTCGGCATGTTCCCGCAACTGGGCCCTTCGATCGGTTTTCTGGCGGCCAACGGCCTGTTCCTGACCCTGGCCATGACGCTCAATGACGAACAGTTTCG
The DNA here is from genome assembly GCF_059421845.1 of Pseudomonas sp. GW821-FHT02C04. Classification (NCBI taxonomy): domain Bacteria; kingdom Pseudomonadati; phylum Pseudomonadota; class Gammaproteobacteria; order Pseudomonadales; family Pseudomonadaceae; genus Pseudomonas; species Pseudomonas sp. GW821-FHT02C04. The sequence goes on from NZ_JBWKVT010000003.1 coordinate 767,756, forward strand.
CAGTTGGGGCTGGCGGATTCCGTTCCTGCTCAGTGCGGTACTGGTGATGGTCGGGCTGTATGTGCGCCTCAAACTTCACGAAACGCCAGTGTTCGCCAACGCCATCGCCCGTCAAGAGCGGGTTAAAGTGCCGCTGGTCGAGCTGTTCAGCCAATACTGGGCACCGACGCTGCTGGGCGCCGCCGCCATGGTGGTGTGCTACGCGTTGTTCTACATCTCGACGGTGTTTTCCCTGAGCTACGGCGTGTCGACGCTGGGCTACAGCCGCGAGACATTCCTCGGGCTGCTGTGCTTCGCGGTGCTGTTCATGGCGGCTGCCACGCCGCTGTCAGCCTGGGCCAGCGACCGTTACGGACGCAAACCGGTGCTGATCGTCGGCGGTGTGCTGGCGATTCTTTCCGGTTTTCTGATGGAGCCGTTGCTGACTCAGGGCTCGACCTGGGGCGTCGCGCTGTTCCTGTGCATCGAGCTGTTCCTGATGGGCGTGACATTCGCCCCGATGGGTGCGCTGCTGCCGGAACTGTTTCCGACGCACGTCCGCTATACCGGAGCATCGGCGGCCTACAACCTCGGCGGGATCGTCGGGGCCTCGGCGGCACCGTTCTTCGCGCAGAAACTGGTGGCGATGGGTGGTTTGAGTTACGTCGGCGGGTATGTGTCTGCGGCCGCGGTGCTCAGCTTGATCGCTGTGCTGTGCCTGAAGGAAACGCGCCATAACGACCTGAATCAGGTGTCGTAAGCGCAATGATCGCTCCCGCACAGGCGGGAGCGATCAGATAGCGAGATTACAGCTCTACAACGACCGCCTGAGAAGCACGGGTCGCCTTGGCACGAGCCGCTTCGATCGACTCGTCACGCGCCAGGGCCACGCCCATGCGACGCTGGCCATTGACCTCAGGCTTGCCGAACAGACGCAGCGCGGTATCCGGCTCGCTCAGTGCTGCGCCGAGATTGGCGAATGCGGTCTGGGTCGACTGACCTTCCACCAGAATCACCGCCGAAGCCGATGGGCCGAACTGACGGATCAGCGGCACAGGCAGGCCGAGAATCGCGCGCGCATGCAGGGCGAACTGCGACAGGTCCTGGGAAATCAGGGTCACCAGACCGGTGTCGTGCGGGCGCGGCGACACTTCGCTGAACCATACCTGATCACCCTTGATGAACAGCTCGACGCCGAACAGGCCACGGCCACCCAAGGCTTCAGTTACCGCTTTGGCAACGCGCTCGGATTCAGCCAGTGCGATCGGGCTCATGGCCTGTGGCTGCCAGGATTCCTGGTAGTCGCCTTTCTCCTGACGGTGGCCGACCGGCGCACAGAACGTGGTACCGCCGATATGACGAACGGTCAGCAGGGTGATTTCGTAGTCGAAATCGATGAAGCCTTCGATGATCACCCGACCTTTGCCGGCGCGACCGCCCTCTTGCGCGTAATCCCAGGCTTTCTGCACGTCATCGACGCTGCGCAGCAGGCTCTGGCCCTTGCCCGACGAGCTCATCACCGGTTTGACGACGCATGGGAAACCCAGGTCTTCAACGGCTTTGCTGTAGTCCTCGAAGGTATCGGCGAAGTGGTACGGCGAAGTCGGCAGATCCAGCTCTTCGGCGGCCAGACGACGGATGCCTTCGCGGTTCATGGTCAGTTGCGCGGCGCGAGCGGTCGGGATCACGGTAAAGCCTTCGGCTTCCAGTTCGACCAGGGTGGCGGTGGCGATGGCTTCGATTTCCGGCACGATGAAGTGCGGCTTCTCGGCTTCGATCACCGCACGCAGGGCTGCGCCATCGAGCATGTTGATCACGTGGCTGCGATGAGCAACCTGCATGGCCGGCGCATTGGCGTAACGGTCAACGGCGATCACTTCAACGCCCAGGCGTTGCAACTCGATCACCACTTCCTTGCCCAACTCACCACAGCCACACAGCAATACGCGGGTCGCGGTCGGCGACAATGGAGTTCCGATACGGGTCATCTCAGGTCCTCAAAGAAGCGGATCATCGAGGAAAGCAACGCCAGACGCGCTTTCCATGGGGAGAAAGCGCGGCATTTTACATGAACCTGAGGGTTTGGCTTCAGCCGGCGACAGCCTGTTTACGCTCGCGCCAGGCCATGATCAGCCAGACGGCAGTGACACCGGCGAACTTCGAGGCCAGGGCGGTGATGATCACCGGCGGCGTCAGCAGGTCGATCATGCCAAAGAAGATGAAGGTATCGAGGGGAATGCTCAGCGCCGAACTGATCCACAGGCGGTCACGCAACGGCCGCTTGGTGACGGTGAACACCAGCCAGTCGATGCACTCGGACACCGCGAACGCCGTGGCGCTGGCCAGCGCAATCGATGGATCGGAGGTGACATAGGACAGCACCAGCGCCGCCAGCATCGCCGCAATCGCACCATGACCGAACCGGATCTGCACCATGTCGCGCAACACGAACACCAGCCCGCCCCAGGCCGACCAGATGATGTCCAGGTGCGGCGCGGTGGAGAAGGCGAAGTTGATCAGCACGACACTGCTGATGTAAGCGATGAGGAAAATCATGGGCGTGACCTGTCAATTTGGCGCACAGGTTACTTCAGCCCTTCGAGGACGCCAATCAAATCGGCTATTGCCCAGGCGTTTTGCCGATCATCCAGACCAGCCCACTAGACTTCGCCCGCTCATGACACAACCCGAGCACCGCCCGCCGCTCGTCATTGGTCATCCGGCTCCAGCGGGTGATTTCCTCGACCGTGCGCTGGCAACCGGTGCAAATGTCATCGTCATCCAACGCGCAAATATTCACGCAGGGCGAGGCCACCGGCCGCTCAACCGTATTCATTCTTCCTGCTCGACCAGATCGCGCGCATAGCGCTGCGAGTTATGGACATAGTGGGCGGCGCTGGCTTCGAGCATCTTCTTCTGTTGTTCGGTCAACTCACGCACCACCTTGCCCGGCGAGCCCATCACCAGCGAACCGTCGGGAATTTCCTTGCCTTCGCCAATCAGCGAATTGGCGCCGATGATGCAGTTCTTGCCGATCTTCGCGCCGTTGAGGATGACCGCGTTGATGCCGATCAGGCTGTAGTCGCCGACCGTGCAGCCGTGGAGCATGGCGTTGTGGCCGATGGTCACGCCGGTGCCGATGGTCAGCGGGTAGCCCATGTCGGTGTGCATCACGGTGCCGTCCTGCACGTTGCTGTTCTTGCCGATCAGGATCAGTTCGTTGTCGCCGCGCAACACGGCGTTGAACCAGACGTTGGCGCCCTCTTCCAGTTTGACCTTGCCCACCAGCACGGCATTGGGGGCGACCCAGCTCTGCGGATGGGTTTCGACACGGACGTCGCCCAGGCGGTATTTCATCTTGTTTTCCTCAGGGCTCACGATGGCTGGCCATTCGAGCGATGGCTTCAGGTATTGATAAAGCTTTTTGGCGGCTGATGCAGGCTGATTTTGGCGTCATAGAGCAGGTTGATCAACTCGACGATCATGATCGCCGTCAGCCCCCAGATCTTGTATTCGCCATAACGATAGCTCGGCACGTACCAACTGCGACCCTGATAGTCGATGCGGTGGGTGTGTTCGCGCGGATCCTTGCGAAAGAATTCCAGCGGCACGCTGAACACCGCTGCGATCTCGGCATCATTGGCCTGGTATTCGACAAAATCGGGAATCACCCCGACATACGGTGTGACCTTGATGCCATGCAGGGAGATCAACGGACTGAGCGGGCCGATCACTTCGACCAGGCCAGGCGGCAGGCCGATTTCCTCCTCGGCTTCACGCAGTGCGGTAAAGATCAGATCCGGATCTTCCGGATCCCGTCGTCCGCCGGGAAAGGCGACTTCGCCACCGTGGGTCGAGAGCCCGCTGGCGCGCAAGGTCAGGACAAGCTCGGGTTCGTCACTGCGAGTAATCGGCACCAGGACGGCGGCCTCGGGGAAACGCGTGTCGGTCTCCAGCGTGCGCGGCGTGTGATTGCTTACCCGGTGCAGTAGCTCGTCCAGCATAAGTGTTCTCGATCTGTGCCTTGCCCTGCATCATGCACCAATCAATGCGACCGCCCAAGCCCTGAACAAGGGTCATGTCGCGAAACGACAACTTGCCGACTGACACCGCTGCACGCCAAGATAGGCGCAGCATTCAGGAACCCCAGCATGAAATTTTGCAGCCAGTGCGGCAACCCGGTGACCCAGCGCATTCCCGAAGGCGACTCGCGGCTGCGATTTGTCTGCGACAGCTGTCAGACGATTCACTACCAGAACCCGAATATCGTGGCTGGATGCGTGGCAACCTGGGGCAGCAAAGTCCTGCTCTGCCGCCGTGCCATCGAGCCGCGTCTCGGTTACTGGACGCTGCCCGCCGGTTTCATGGAAAACGGCGAGACCATCGAGCAGGCCGCCATCCGCGAAACCGCCGAGGAAGCCTGCGCCCGGGTGCGTAACCTGAGCATCTACACCCTGATCGACGTGCCGCATATCAGCCAGGTGCATGTGTTCTTTCGCGCAGAGCTGGCGGACCTGGATTTTTCCGCCGGCCCCGAGAGCCTCGAAGTGCAACTGTTCGACGAAGCGCAGATTCCATGGGACGAGCTGGCTTTCCGCACAGTGGGCCGTACCTTAGAATGCTTCTTCGCTGACCGCCGCGCCGAGACTTACCCGGTGCGCTCGGAATCGATCCCGCCGCTCGCTCAACCGGCCATCACTTGATTTCAGCGCCAGCCGGCCGATAACCCGCGTGCGCAGCCCGCGACAGCGCCTGCATAAGATCTATAAATAAATTATCTGCATCACCTTATGGGGAATCGTTTCAATGCGCTGGTTGCTTGCCCTGTTTTGCCTGTCGTTCGTCACCGTCTCCCAAGCGTCGTTCGTGACCACCGTGACGCCTTCGAACACCCCGCTCATCGAAAAAATACTGGTGCTCAAATCGGCTCATCAACTGCAGTTGATCGCCGATGGCAAGCCGCTCAAGAGCTATCGCATTTCCCTGGGCAAGGGCGCAAAAAAAGGCCCGAAACTGATTGAAGGCGACAAACGCACACCTGAAGGTTTCTATTGGATCGACTGGCGCAAGACCAGCGACAAATTCAACCTGTCGATGCACATCTCCTACCCGAACATCAGCGACTCCGCCCGCGCCCGGCGCGAAGGCGTCGAGCCTGGCGGCATGATCATGATCCACGGCACGCCGGATTCCGAAGACAACCCGGAAAACCTGTTCCACACCCTGGACTGGACCGACGGCTGCATCGCCATGCGCAACGTCGACATGCGCGAAGTCTGGAACCTGGTGCCAGACGGCACGATGATCGAAATCCGCCCCTGATTCTGTCACCAGGGCGCCTGCTCTCTCCGGGCCGCGAAGCGGCCCTTCCCTCTGACCATTGGTCGCCCGCAAAAAATAAATTCAAAAGATCGCAGCCTGCGGCAACGTCTGAACGGTGATACCACTTTCACCCGCCAGAACTGCCGCAGACTGCGATCTTTCGCATTCCAGAGCCCACCTCTAATACCACTTGAAACCACCCCCCCTGAAACAGCCGATTCCAAAGGACTACAAGCCTTTCCGCCGCGTTGACATGGTATGCAAGTGGTATTAGTTTTCGCCGAAACAGCGAGCGACAACAATCCAATATCAGCTCCGGAAATGCCTGCATGAATGATCTACACGCCCTGCGCCCTGACGACTCCCAGCCGACGCCGCTGTACCTGCAACTGGCGCGCAACCTGGAAGCAGCGATCCATGCCGGCCAGTGGAAAGCCGAACAGGCGATGCCGTCGGAGCGCAATCTCAGCGAAATGCTGGGGATTTCTCGGGTTACCGCCCGCAAGGCGCTGGAAGTCCTGCTCGATCAAGGTTTGATCCGCCGCCTGCAAGGTTCCGGCACTTTCATCACCCCACGCCTTGAACAACCACTGTCGCGCCTCTCGGGCTTCAGCGAAATGCTCCGTCTCAAGGGCTTCGTGCCCAGCTCGCAATGGCTCGAGCGGGAAATCACCCTGCCAACCCACGAAGAACTGATCCGCCTCGGCCTGTCGCCGAACGACAAGGTCGCGCGCATGAAACGCCTGCGCAAAGCGGACGACACGGTGATGGCCATCGAGATGAGCACCCTGCCCGCCTCGATCATGCCCAAGCCGCAGGTTGTGGGCGATTCGCTCTACGAACACCTCGACAGCATCGGCAAACCGATCGTGCGCGCCTTGCAGCACATCCAGGCGATCAACGCCTCGGACGAGTTCGCCGCGCTGGTCGGCATCGCCCCCGGCACCGCGATGCTGCTGATGACCCGGGTCGGCTACCTGGAAGACAACACGCCGATCGAAGTCACCGACACCTATTGCCGCAACGACTACTACGACTTTGTTGCAGAGCTTCGCCGCTGATCAGCAGCCAGGCCAAACGAGAGAAGCGAAATGTCCGAAGACAACATCCTCACCGCTGACGGCTGGATTCGCGGCCGGCTGATCCACGAACACGGCAGAGTCGTGTCCATCGAAGGCGTGCCTTGCGATCCGGCGACCAATGACCTGCCGTATCTGCTGCCGGGCTTCATCGATCTGCACGTTCACGGCGGTGGCGGCAAAGACATCATGGAAGGCACCAGCGCCTTCGAGACCATCACCAAAACCCACGTGCGTTTCGGCACCACCTCGCTGCTGGCCACCACCATGACCGCGCCGAGTGCCGAGATTGCCAGCGTGCTCAAGGATGTCGGCGAATTCTGCGAACAGCGTCCGAAAGGCGCCGCCCGGGTGCTCGGCGTTCACCTCGAAGGCCCGTACATCAACCCCGGCAAACTCGGCGCCCAACCGAACTTCGCCCACACTGCTTTGATGGCCGAAGTCGAAGAGTATCTGGCACTCGCACCGATCCGGGTGATCACCATCGCCCCGGAAATCGCCGGCCACGACGGTTTGATCCGTGAGCTGAGCCGCCGTGGCATCCGCATGCAGATCGGTCACACCCTCGGCAGTTACGAGGAAGGCGTCGCCGCCCTCGAAGCCGGGGCCACCAGTTTCACGCATCTGTATAACGCCATGAGCCCGCTGCATCACCGCGAGCCGGGCATCGTCGGCGCGGCACTGGCCCACGCAAAATTCGCCGAGCTGATCCCGGACTTGCTGCACGTGCACCCCGGTGCGATCCGCGTCGCCCTGCGCTCGATCCCGTGCCTGTATTGCGTCACCGATTCGACCGCCGCCGCCGGCATGCCCGACGGCGAGTACAAGCTCGGCAGCCACACCGTCACCAAATGCCTGGGCGGCGTACGCCTGCCGGACGGCACCCTGGCCGGCAGCACCCTGACCATGGATCAGGCCCTGCGCAATCTGGTGAAGATCGGTCTGCCGATCGCCGAGGCCTCGCAACGTCTTTCGCAATTCCCCGCCGACTACCTCGGCATCACCGAACGCGGGCGCCTGCAACCGGGCGCCTGGGCCGACTGCGTGCGGCTGGATCGCTCACTCACACTGACCGCCGTCATGGTCGAAGGAGAAGACATTGACTTCAAAAATGCTTGAGGAGGCGCTGTCCTCGTTTGAGGCCGTGCAAGCCCAACTGCAACAGCTCGATGGCTCGATGATCGAGATCGCCGGACGCCTGCGCCGTCAGCCGCCGCAAGTGGCGATGACCGTCGCCCGTGGCAGTTCCGATCATGCGGCCAGCTACTTCGCCTACCTGACCATGCAACAACTGGGGATTCCGGTGGCATCGCTGCCAATGTCGGTGGTGACCATGCAGCAAGCGCCGTTGAAGGTCAGCGGTCAGGTCGCGTTCGCGTTTTCCCAGTCGGGCCAGAGCCCGGACCTGGTCAACAGCCTGCGTCTGCTGCGCAAGCGCGGTGCCCTGAGCGTGTCGATGGTCAACGCCGCCGACTCGCCGCTGGAGGCTGCGTGCGAATTCAGCCTGCCATTGCTGGCCGGCACCGAAAGCAGCGTCGCCGCGACCAAGAGCTTCATCGCCACCCTCAGCGCCAGCGCCCGTCTGATCGCGCACTGGAAAGAAGACAGCGAATTGCTGGAAGCGCACAACGCCCTGCCCGCCGGTTTGCGCGAAGCCGCGCAACAGGACTGGAGCCTGGCCATCGACGCCCTGCGCGATTGCGAACGCCTGATGGTAATCGGCCGTGGCGCCGGTTTCGCCATCGCCCAGGAAGCCGCACTGAAATTCAAGGAAACCTCGGCGATCCAGGCCGAAGCCTTCAGCAGCGCCGAAGTCCGTCACGGCCCGATGGCCCTGATCGACGCCAACTACCCTTTGCTGGTGTTTGCCCCGCGCGGCGCCGAGCAGGCCGGCCTGCTGAGCCTCGCGGCGGAAATGCGTCAGCGTGGTGCCCGTGTATTGCTGGCGGCGCCGGATGATGTGCTCGAACGCGACCTGACCCTGAGCCGTGCCGAACACCCGGCGCTCGACCCGATCCTGGCGATCCAGAGTTTCTACGTGATGGCGGCCGGTCTGGCCGTGGCCCGTGGCATGGACCCGGATCAGCCGCGACACCTGAGCAAAGTCACTCGTACGCACTGAGTCCGAACCGAACGTTTTCCTGATGAGACCGAGCCATGCACAACAACAATAAAGAGCTGACTTTAAGCGCCCCGCTCAGCGGCCCGGTGCTCACGCTCGCCAAAGTTCCGGACGCGGTGTTCGCCAGCGGCGCGATGGGCGACGGCATTGCCATCGATCCGCTGAACGACACCTTGTATTCGCCCTGCGCCGGGGTGGTGATCCACGTTGCCCGCACCGGCCACGCGCTGACCGTGCGTGCCGACAACGGCGCGGAAATCCTCCTGCACCTGGGACTCGACACGGTCGAGTTGCAGGGCGAAGGTTTCTCGATGCTGGTCAAGGAAGGCACCCGGGTCAGCAGTGGCCAGCCGTTGCTGCGCTATGACCTGGACAAGGTCGGCCGCCAGTGCAAAAGCCTGGTCAGCCTGCTGATCCTGACCAACAGCCAGGACTTTCAGGCGCGTCCCATCACCCTGAAAACAGTGAAGGTTGGCGAACCGCTGCTGCACATAGTTGCTCGTCACAGCACGGCGGCGAATGCAGAAGAAACCGGCGGCCCTGAAGTTCACGGTCACGTGCGGGTCGCCCATCGCGGTGGCCTGCATGCACGTCCGGCGGCGTTGATCCGTCAGACGGCGCAAGGTTTCAAGAGCCAGTCACAACTGCATTTCGCCGGCAAATCGGCGCCGTGCAACAGTCTCATCGGCTTGATGGGCTTGGCGATTGGCGAGCAGGACGAAGTGCAAGTCAGTTGTCAGGGCTCCGATGCGCAAGCGGCGCTGCAAGCCTTGCTCACCGCACTGGCCACCGCCCTGCCCGACGATCACCACGCTGCCGTGCCGGTTGTTTCTGCCCCACGCAATCGCCCGGCCGAGGCCGGCGTGTTGCATGGTGTTTGCGCCGCACCGGGTCTGGTCGGCGGGCCGCTGTTTCGCTTGAACGCGATCAGCCTGCCGGCGGACGCTGGCAATCATCAGCCCGAGCAACAATTGCAGATCCTCGACGCGGCACTGAATCAGGTTCGCAGCGAAATCAACGGCACCCTCGCCCAGGCGAAAAAACAGCGCAATGCCGACGAAGAAGCGATCTTCGCCGCGCACCTGGCGCTGCTGGAAGACCCGGCCCTGCTCGACGCCGCGCAGCAATCGATCGAAACCGGCACCGCAGCGACCCACGCCTGGAGCCACTCCATCGACGTGCAATGCGAGGTGCTGCAGAACACCGGCAGCGCGCTACTGGCCGAACGCGCCAACGATCTGCGCGACTTGAAACAACGGGTGCTGCGTGCCCTGCTCGGCGAAGCCTGGCATTACGAAGTGCCGGCCGGCGCTATCGTCGCCGCCCACGAACTGACGCCTTCGGACTTGCTGCAACTGAGCGCGCAAGGTGTCGCCGGATTGTGCATGGCCGAAGGTGGCGCAACGTCACACGTGGCGATTCTGGCCCGGGGAAAAGGCCTGCCGTGCATGGTCGCACTGGGCACGGCGCTGCTCGACCAAGCGCAAGGTCAATCGGTGGTCCTCGACGCCGACGGCGGGCGCCTCGAACTGACGCCAAATGCCGAAAGACTGGCCGAAGTCCGGCAAGCCCAGATCGACCGCCAACAACGTCGCGAAGCCCAGCAAGCCCAGGCCCATCTGCCGGCGGAAACCCGCAACGGCGTGGCCATCGAAGTGGTCGCCAATGTCGCCTCCAGCCATGAAGCGGCGGATGCGTTTGCGAACGGCGCCGATGGTGTCGGCCTGTTGCGCACCGAGTTTCTGTTCGTCGATCGCCACACTGCACCGGACGTCGAAGAACAACGCGCCGCCTATCAAGCCGTGATCGATGCCATGGGCGACAAGTCGGTGATCATCCGCACCATCGACGTCGGCGGCGACAAGCAACTCGATTACCTGCCGCTGCCAGTGGAAGCCAACCCGGTGCTCGGTCTGCGGGGTATTCGCCTGGCCCAGGCCCGCCCGGAAATCCTCGATCAGCAACTGCGCGCCCTGCTGCAAGTCAGCCCGTTACAGCGCTGCCGGATCCTGCTGCCGATGGTCACCGAGGTCGACGAACTGCTGCACATCCGCCAACGGGTCGATGCGCTGTGCCTGGAACTGGGTATCAGCCTACGTCCGGAAATCGGCGTGATGATCGAAGTCCCGGCCGCCGCCTTGCAGGCCGAACAACTGGCCGAACACGCCGACTTCTTGTCCATCGGCACCAACGACCTGTCGCAATACACCCTGGCCATGGACCGCGACCACGCCGGTCTCGCCGCACGGGTCGATGCCTTGCACCCGGCGCTGCTGCGCCTGATCGCCATGACCTGCGAAGGCGCGGCGGTGCATAAACGCTGGGTCGGCGTGTGCGGTGCCCTGGCTTCAGATCCGCTGGCGACGCCGGTGTTGATCGGCCTCGGCGTGACCGAACTGTCGGTGAGCCCGGTGCAAATTGGTGAAATCAAGGATCGCGTGCGCCAGCTGCACGAAGCCGAATGCCAACGCCTCGCCCGGGACATGCTCAAGCTGAGCAGCGCTGCCGCGGTGCGTCATGCCTGTCATCAACATTGGCCTCTGCGCTAACAAAAACAACAAGGACAAACGCCATGTACCAACTCTTCATCGAAGGCCTGCAACGCCTCGGCCGAGCGCTGATGCTGCCGATCGCGATCCTGCCGATCGCCGGCCTGCTGCTGCGCCTGGGAGACACTGACCTCTTGAACATCGCGATCATCCACGACGCCGGTCAGGTGATCTTCGCCAACCTGGCGATGATCTTCGCCATCGGCATCGCGGTCGGTTTCGCCAAGGACAACAACGGCACCGCCGGCCTCGCCGGGGTGATCGGTTACCTGGTGATGATCTCCACGCTGAAGGTGCTCGACGCGAGCATCAACATGGGCATGCTCGCCGGGATCGTCAGCGGCCTGATGGCCGGCGCGTTGTACAACCGCTTCAAGGACATCAAGTTGCCGGAGTATCTGGCGTTCTTCGGCGGCCGGCGTTTCGTACCGATCGTCACCGGTTTCGCGGCGGTGGGTCTGGGCGTGGTATTCGGCTACATCTGGCCGCCGATCCAGCACGGCATCAACAGCTTCGGCAGCCTGATGATGGAAAGCGGCAGCTTCGGCGCCTTCGTCTTCGGCGTGTTCAACCGCCTGCTGATCGTCACCGGCCTGCACCACATCCTCAACAACATGGCGTGGTTCGTGTTCGGCAACTTCACCGACCCGACCACCGGAGCGCTGGTGACTGGCGACCTTTCACGCTACTTCGCAGGTGATCCGAAGGGCGGCCAGTTCATGACCGGCATGTTCCCGATGATGATCTTCGGCCTCCCCGCCGCGTGCCTGGCGATGTACCGCAACGCCCTGCCGGAACGGCGCAAGGTAATGGGCGGGATCTTCCTGTCGATGGCGCTGACCTCGTTTTTGACCGGGGTGACCGAGCCGATCGAATTCGCCTTCATGTTCCTCGCACCGCTGCTGTATCTGGTGCATGCGTTGCTGACCGGGCTGTCGATGGCGATCACCAACGCACTGAACATTCATCTGGGCTTCACCTTCTCCGGTGGCTTCATCGACATGGTGCTCGGCTGGGGCAAGTCCACCAATGGCTGGCTGGTGATCCCGGTGGGCCTGGCTTATGCGGTCATCTATTACGCGGTGTTTGATTTCTGCATCCGCCGCTTCAACCTGAAAACGCCGGGACGTGAAGACGTCGCCACCGCCGACAAAGCGGTTCTGACCGAAAACGAACGCGCCGGGGCTTACATCAAGGCACTCGGCGGCGCGGAGAATCTGGTGACTGTTGGCGCATGCACCACGCGGCTGCGACTGGAAATGGTGGATCGCAACAAAGCCTCGGATGCCGATTTGAAAGCGCTGGGCGCGATGGCCGTTGTGCGTCCGGGCAAGGGCGGGAGCTTGCAGGTGGTTGTCGGGCCGATGGCCGACAGCATTGCCGACGAAATCCGACTGGCGATGCCGGCGTTGGGACGTGCCGTAGCGACTGCACCTGTCGCCGTCATCGAAACCAGCGAGCCCGTCGCAGTCGCCACACCGCTGGCACAGCAATGGTTGACCGCACTGGGCGGCAGCGACAATGTGCTGCAACTTGATTGCATCGCCATGAGCCGGATTCGCCTGCAACTGGCCGATGGCAAGGTGCTCTCGGAAAGCCGATTGAAAGAGCTTGGATGTTTGGGTGTGAGCGCGCTGGAAGATGGCGTGTGGCACTTGCTGGTGGGTGAACGGGCGCAGAGTTTGAGTGCGGCGCTGGAGGGGTTGGTTAATCGGAGTGAGGTAAGTGCCAAGGTTTAGGACCACCACTCAACACGATGAGCGTTAGCTCGAGTACCGCTTTTGACGTGCCGGCCCCATCGGCAGGCTGAGTGGAGGGATTCATCCGGGGGTGGGAGCGCAGCGACCGTGCGGCGAAGCCGCATGCATCGAGAGGAGGTGCAGCGAAGCAAACCGTAGG
>NZ_JBWKVT010000004.1:0-489783 GCF_059421845.1 Pseudomonas sp. GW821-FHT02C04
TTCCCCATGTGAGAGTAGGTCATCGTCAAGATTAAATTCCGAAACCCCAATTGCGAAAGCAGTTGGGGTTTTGTTTTAGTAGAAGTTCCCGTTTTTGCTGGCACGTTACCGTGGTAACGGGCTGGTCACAGAATTTCTTGACGACCATAGAGCGTTGGAACCACCTGATCCCATCCCGAACTCAGAAGTGAAACGATGCATCGCCGATGGTAGTGTGGGGTTTCCCCATGTGAGAGTAGGTCATCGTCAAGATTAAATTCCGAAACCCCTGTTTGCTAACGCAGACAGGGGTTTTGTCGTTTCAGAGCCTACAAAAGTCCGATCTTCAAACCGCTCTGCGTGCCTTGCTGCTTCGACGAGCCTGCCATTTGCGCCACCAGATGTAGACGCCAGTCCCCGACAACCCCGCAATCAGAACACCCAATACCGCGATCATCACTTGCCCGGTAAAGCCTATGATCCGTCCTCCATGTATCGGCAACTGCAACCGATAAAACCGCTCTCCCAACGTCCCTTCTCCTGCGATTTCCTGTCCCAGTAACCGCCCGTCCGTACCGTGGAAGAACAACCAGGATTTACCATGGGCCTCGGTGTCATGCTGTCCAAACCCCGCACCGTAGAAGTTGTACTCAAAGCTGTAATACAACTCACCGATCGCCGCAGTCAGTCCCAACCTTTTTCCCTCCTGCTGCGCCCTTTCGTAGGCCTGTTGATAACTCAGTCGAGTGATCCCCAGTTCGTCGGCAGGCATCCGCCCTCGGGCCTCATACACACTCGGTTCAATCGGAGAGAATAGCGACACCACTGGTTTGAAGACCTGACTCGGCAAGTTCATGGCCACGCTGCTGACGGCTATCGGCAGCAATAACAACCACAGCCACAAGCCCCCCGCGCGATGCAGATCGAAGTTGAGCCGATAGGCATGCCCGCCCTTGATCTTCCAGGCCGTCGACCACTTCTTCCAGAACGGTTTACCCCGAGGCAAAGTCAGCCAGAGAGCGATGAAGCAATCGATCACCCAGGCAATGGCCACCAATCCCATCAACAGCAAACCCCAGTTCCCGGGCAGCGTCAGGTTGTAGTGGAACTCGAGAATGAAAGGAATGAAGTTCTCACGCTGGAAACAGCACTCACCCCAGTAACGCTGGCCTTTTTGCTCGCCACTGACCGGGTCCAGGTAGAACACCTGATTACGCTCATCGAACGGTTTGCCCGTCGCCGGATGATTACGTGGAACCGCCGCCAGCAAGGCTGTGTGACCTGCCTCATTCGGATACTCCATGTACCAGACCAGCAGCCTCGGATGTGCAGATTGCACCGCATCGACCAGCTCACTTGGCGGTAGACGCTGCCCCTCGGCCGACGCCGCGTAAAACCCAGGGTTCAGCCACTCATCCAGCTCATGGTTGAACGCCAGAATGCTCCCCGTGATACCCGCCAGCAGCAGAAAAACCGCCGTGGCCAACCCGATATACCGATGCAGTAAAACCAGAAACGAACGCATGAAATTTTCCCCACGAATACGACAAAGCCAGTCCCTGAACATCAGGGACTGGCTTTTTTATGCACAAGACAAAGGCTTAGAACTGGTAGCTGACCGTGGCGGCGACGTTGCGCTCTTCGCCCATGTAGCAGAAGTTCAGACTGGCGCAGGAGGCCACGTAGGATTCGTTGGTCAGGTTGTTCGCATTCAGGCGTACATCGACGCCCTTCAAGCCAACCTTGCCCAGGTCATAACCGATCGACGCGTCGAACAACGTGTAGGACGGCACCTTCATGGTGTTCTCTGCATCCGCCCAGCTGTAGCCGACGTAACGCACACCGCCGCCCACTCGCACGCCATCAAGCGCCGCACTGTCGAACTTGTAGTCCGCCCACAGCGATGCCATGTGTCGCGGCGCCTGGGTTGGCGAGTTGCCTTTGTTCTCGATCACGTTTGTCGGGGTGCTCAGGGTGCTGACCATCGACTTCGAGTACTCGATGTCAGTGAAGGTGTAGCTACCGAGCACTTTCAGGTTATCGGTGAGCTGCATGTGCGCTTCCAGTTCCAGACCCTGGGAGCGGACAGCGCCTACAGCACGGTAGAAGTTTTCCTGCGGCAGTTTGGTCGCCAGGTTTTCCTGATCAATACGGAACAGCGAGGCCGTGAACAGATTATCGGTGCCGGGTGGCTGATATTTCAGACCCGCTTCCCACTGCGTGCCATCCGTTGGAGCCAGCGGATTACCGGCGCTGTCGGCATAGGAGTTGGGGTTGAACGACTCCGAGTAGCTGATGTACGGCGCCAGGCCGTTATCGAACAGATATAGCGCCCCGACACGGCCCGTCAGTTTGGTGCGCTTGTCGCTGATCTCGGTGCCGACCGGACGGCTCGCCTCGGCAATCCGGTTCTCCTCGGACGTCTCTACCCAGTCCTGCCGCAGACCGAGGGAGAAGCGCCATTTGTCCATCTCAATCAGGTCTTGCAGGTACACCCCGGTCTGCTCCAGACGCCGCAGGTAACTGGTCTCACCGTACATATCGATGGCGGCATTGCCGTACACCGGATTGAACGCATTGATCGGCGCCAGACCACCGCTGGTCCAGTCGACCACCGTTTTGCGTCGCTGGTAATCCGCTCCCATCAGCACCGTATGCTTGGTCGCGCCGGTGAAGAATTCGGCCTGGAGCATGTTGTCGACGATGAACGCATGCAGTCGCTCGTCACCTCCGGTGTAGTAGCGGTTCAGCTCGTTGCTGGTCGGCGACGTCCAGCCATAGGCGTACACCTGATCCATGTTCACTTTGGAGTCGAGGTAACGGAAATTCTGCCGCGCGGTGAAGACGTCGTTGAAGCGATGCTCGAATTGATAACCGAATGACTGCTGATCGCGGGAGTAACCATCGACTCCCGGTTCGCCTTCGAAGAAGTGCGGTGAGATCCGGTTGCCGTTGCGCTGATGAATCGTGCCGTCGGCCGGCACGCCACCGTGATAGCCGCCATCCGGGTCATGTTGCAGATACGCCTGCAGGGTCAGCGAAGTGTCTTCGTTGAAATCGATGCTGACCGTCGGTGCGAGAGCGAAGCGTTTTTCCTTGTTGTGGTCGAATTGCGTGTCGGACTGATCCGTCAAACCGATCAGACGATAGGCGATGCGCTTGTCGTCATCGACCGGACCGCTGAAGTCAAAACCGACACCGCGCTGGCCCTGCGTGCCAACGGTGGCCTGAACCTGGTGATAGGCCTCGTACAACGGTTTCTTGCTGGTCAACGCCACCAGCCCGCCCGGTGAGCTGCGGCCGTACAACACCGACGACGGGCCTTTGAGAATGTCCACGCGCTCGAGGAAATAAGGATCGACCTGCATGGTGCTGTAGGTGCCGCTGTCACCCATGGACTTGAGGCCGTCGAGGTAGATGTTGTCCACCGAGCCATCGTTGAAGCCGCGCATCGCCACGTAGTCGTAACGGTGCGTGGCGCCATAGGGGTTGGTCAGCACACCGGGGGTGTAGCGCATGGCCTGGGACACGGTTTGCGAGCCCTGATCGTCCATTTGCTCGCGGGTGACCACGGACACGCTTTGCGAAGTTTCCAGCAGCGCGGTGCTGGTTTTGGTGGCGATCTGACTGTGCGTTGCGTTGTAGCCGTCCATGCTGCCCAGTGCGTTGCCGAGGGCAAAACCTTTGATGTCGGTAGTCGGCAGGGCCAGCGCTTCGGTTTCAGCAACGGAGCGCAACACATAGCTGCTGCCGCCCTGGCTGACCGCCTCCAGACCCGAACCACCGAGCAGATGGCTCAGCGCCTGATCAGTCGAATATTCGCCCTGCACGCCGGGTGATTGTCTGCCTTGCGTCTGCTGCGGGGTCATCGACAACGTGATGCCGGCCTGGCGCGCAAACTGGTTCAGCGCCTCGCCCAATGGCCCGGCGGCGATGTTGTAGCGGTGGCTGCTGACCTCACTGCCGCTCGCCGCGACACTCAGGTTCGGCAGCAGGCCGACGCCCAGTGCGGTGGAGAACAACGCGGCCCGAACGGCGTGGCGCAGAAGGCCCGATTCGGCAGTGAAATTCAGAGGGTTCTTACAGGTAACGCGCGCAGTCATTGTAGGTTTCCGTGGCAAGTCGCGAAGGCTGAATTGAAGTGCTTACTGACTAAGCCGGCCTTGCCACGAAAACCCGCCAAAAAAATTCAGACTGCTCGTTCCAGCGTTACCCACCAGCGGGTGCGATAGCGCAATTGCACCGGCAGCGTCTGCGGCAAAATCGCCAGCAACTTGTCGGTGTCATCGAGACGGAACACGCCGGACAAGCGCAGATCCGCCACCTGCGGGGCGCAACTCAGGAAGCCCTGACGATAGCGGCCAACCTCATTGAGGAAGTCGCCCAGGCGCATATTGCGCGTCACGATAAGTCCGTCGATCCAGGCGCCGGCATCCATGTCCAGCGGCGGAGCGGGACGCACTTGATGGTGGTCGATCAAATAACTCTGACCGGCAAGCACCTCAGTGGAAGCGCCATCGCTCGTCCGTGGCGAATGAATCGCGACTCGGCCACTGGTGACGCTCAGGCGCGTGCAATCACCTTCCTGACGCAGGATGAATCGAGCGTCGAACGGCTCATAACTGCCATGACGATTTTGCACTCGCAGCGGTCGATCAATCCCCGAACCTTCGTCGGCGCCGCCGCAGGTCACGATGATTTCGCCCCGGGTCAGTTTGATCAGCCGCTGTTGCGCGGTGTAATCGAGGTCCACGGCGCTGGCCGTGTTCAGTTCGATCCGTGTGCCATCGGGTAACTGGAATCCGCGGCGCTCGCCGGTGGCGGTGGCGTAATCGGCGCTCCATTGCTGCCAGGCAGACGTGTCTTTGGCCAGCCACGCGGCGGAGCCCATCAACAACGCGCCGGACAGCAGCTTCAACGCCTGACGGCGACCCAGGCTCTGCGCACTGTTTTCCAGTGTGTTGAATGCCACTTGCGCACCCGGAGCGGCGCGCAGATTTTGGGTCAGCTCACTTTGCAACGACTGCACCCGCTGCCAGGCCAGTTCGTGATCGTGGTGTTCGGCGCGCCACTGTTCGCATTGGTGGTTCAGACGCGGATTTCCGTGGTTATTACGCAGGCGCAGCAGCCAGTGGATTGCCTGTTTGACCACTTGTTGCGGTGGTTCGGCGCGGCGGGCGAGTGACACGTTATCGACCGGCATCAGCTTTCGTACCGCAGCACGTAGCAGTGATACAACGCATCGGCGACGTAGCGCTCCACCGAGCGCAAGGACAGGCCCATCTGCTCGGCGATCTGCTTGTGGGTCAATCCTTCGCACTGCGCCAGGAGAAACGCCTGACGTACTTTTGGCTTCAGTCCTTCAAGCATGCGGGCAATGCTTTCCAACAGCTCGATCACCAGTGCGCGGGATTCGGCGCTGGGTGTTTCGGCTTCCGGCAAGTGGGCGATGGTTTCCAGATACGCGCGTTCGATTTCCTCACGACGCCAATGGTCGATCACCAACCCACGAGCGATGGTGCGCAGAAACGCGCGGGGCGCCTTGAGTTCGAGACGTTCGGTGCGTTGCAGCAGACGCACGAAGGTGTCCTGGGCCAGATCCGCCGCATCGGCCGCATTGCCCAGCCGCGCGCGCAACCAGCCGTTGAGCCAGCCGTGATGACGACTGTAAAGCGCCTGTACTGCAAACTCAGGTGAGGACATGAACGCGACAGCCCGAACGTCACAAATGATAATTAGTCGCATTGTCATCAAGGGTTACAGAATTTGCAACCGGCGCTGCAAAACAGTCATTAAAAAATGATGGGCGAACGCTCTGGCACGCCGTTCGGCGGGAATCTGGCAGAAATGCCGTCCATTTCCTACAAAGCGCTAAGTTTTCTCCGAAGCGTGCCGACAGACTGGTGAGACATGCGTGCACCAAAGTAGAGCGGCCATCAGAACGCTGCCTGCGCTGTACATGGAATGTTGCATCCGGAACGCATCCCCACTTTTGGCATAAGAAGTCCCATGAAATGAATCTCAAGTTCAGCCATAAAATCCTGTTGGCCGCCTCGGGCGTCGTGGTCCTGGCGTTCGCGCTGTTCACTCTGTACAACGACTATCTGCAGCGAAACACCATTCGCCAGAACCTCCAGTCCTCCGTCCAGCAGGCCGGCGACCTGACCGCCAGCAGTGTGCAGAACTGGATGAGCGGGCGGATTCTGGTGCTGGAAAATCTCGCGCAGAACGTCGCCCATCAAGGCAAGAATGCCGACTTCCCTGGGCTGGTCGATCAACCGGCCTTCACCTCGAACTTCCAGTTCACCTATGTCGGCCAGGCCAACGGTGTGTTCACCCAGCGCCCTGACGCGAAGATGCCGGACGGCTACGACCCGCGTCAGCGTCCCTGGTACAAGCAGGCCGTGGCCGCTGACCAGACCATGCTGACCCCGCCATACATGGCCGCCGTCGGCGGTCTGGTGGTGACCATCGCCATGCCGGTGAAAAAGAACGGCGAGCTGCTCGGTGTGGTGGGCGGTGACCTGAGCCTGGAAACCCTGGTGAAGATCATCAACTCGGTGGACTTCGGTGGCCTGGGCCACGCGTTCCTGGTCAGCGGTGACGGTCAGGTGATCGTCAGCCCGGACAAAGACCAGGTGATGAAGAACCTCAAGGACATCTATCCGAACACCGATGTGCGCATTCAGAAGGGTAACCAGAATGTGATGCTCAACGGCCAGGAGCGGATCCTGTCGTTCACCCCGGTCACCGGTCTGCCGAATGCCGAGTGGTACATCGGTCTGTCGATCGATCGCGACAAGGCCTACGCTGCACTCAGCCAGTTCCGTACCTCGGCACTGATCGCGATGTTCGTCGCAGTGGGCGCGATTGCGGTCTTCCTGAGCCTGTTGATCACCGTGCTGATGCGTCCGCTGATCACCATGGGCCGTGCGATGCAGGATATCGCTCAGGGTGAAGGTGACCTGACCCGTCGTCTGGTAGTGGAAAGCAAAGACGAGTTCGGCGAGCTGGGCAGTTCGTTCAACCAGTTCGTGGAGCGGATTCACGCCTCCATCTCCGAAGTGTCTTCCGCGACTCGTCACGTACACGACCTGTCGCAACGGGTGATGGCATCCTCCAACGCCTCGATCATCGGTTCCGACGAGCAAAGCGCGCGCACCAACAGCGTGGCTGCCGCGATCAATCAGCTGGGTGCCGCCACCCAGGAAATCGCCCGCAACGCTGCCGATGCTTCGCAACACGCCAGCGGCGCAAGCGAGCAGGCCGATGACGGTCGTCAGGTGGTCGAGCAGACGATTCAGGCGATGACCGAGCTGTCGCAAAAGATCAGCCTGTCGTGCACCCAGATCGAAACCCTGAATGCGAGCACCGACAACATCGGCCACATTCTCGATGTGATCAAAGGCATCTCCCAGCAGACCAACCTGCTGGCGCTGAACGCGGCCATCGAAGCGGCCCGTGCCGGTGAAGCCGGACGCGGTTTCGCGGTGGTGGCGGACGAGGTGCGCAACCTCGCTCACCGCACCCAGGAATCGGCGGAAGAGATCCACAAGATGATCACCTCGCTGCAGGTCGGTTCGCGCGAAGCGGTGACCACCATGAACGCCAGTCAGGCGTCCAGCGAAGAGAGCGTTGAAGTGGCGAACCAGGCCGGTCTGCGTCTGGTCAGCGTGACCCAGCGCATCGGCGAAATCGACGGCATGAACCAGTCGGTGGCAGCGGCTACCGAAGAGCAGACTGCGGTGGTGGAAACCCTCAACGTCGACGTCAACCAGATCAACCTGCTGAACCAGCAGAGCGTGGCCAACCTCAATGAAACGTTGAAGGATTGCGATGCGTTGTCGCAGCAGGCCAACCGTTTGAAACAACTGGTCGATAGCTTCAAGATCTGATCGCTTGCGGTCAAAAAAAGCCCGCTGCGGAGTGATCCGCCGCGGGCTTTTTCATGCCTTACACAAACAGCTTCAGCACATTGCCCATCGCATCATCGGCAAATCCCTGGACGAAATCCTTGAACCCCGGCAGCGCCTCGGGCCCACCGCTGGCCGGCTCGGCGATGATCGTCCAGGTCGCCCGCGATTTGCCCGCGCCCAGCGACTCCACATTCATCGCCGCCCACAGATTGGCCACGCCCAGGGTGTTGTAGATCGTGGTCCAGGTCATGCTCAGCGCCTGGTCGTCCCGGGAGTTGAGTTGCTCGACCACCACGTTGCCATCCTTGAAGAACTTCTTGCGCAGCGACGACACGCCTTCACCGGTCATCTCGATGTGCGACAGCGCCGGAATGAAACGGTCGAAGCCGTCGAATTTGCCGACCACTGCCCACACTTGTTTGGCGTCCACCGGCACTTCCACCGAAGACACGACGTGGCAGCCGTGAGGGTTTTTGATCAGGGTGTCGGGTTGAAGATTGCTCATGGTGTTGCTCCTTGGTGGTTGAGTCAGATGAAGTTGATTTCTTTCAGGTAGTCGCAGCCGCGGCGCAGCAGCGCCGGGGATTTTTCCGGGTAGTGCGCGCCCATCTGTTGCACGCCGGCCTGGGCGTTGGCGTGGCCGATCAGGGAGATGTCGCCGATGTCTTCCTCGAAGCCGTTGAGGTAGAAACCGAGCACGCCGAACAGCGCGTTGTCGGCATCGACCCGGCCCAGTTGCTGTTGCCAGTCGGCAACGCTGACCAGCGAAAATTCGCTGCCGGTTTCGCGGAATGAAGCGACGTAGGCATCCCAGCTCAGGGGCTCGGGGTTGTGCAGGTTGAACACCGCCCGTTCGGGCGAATAACGGCTGGCGTGGAAGGCGATGAAACGGGCGAGAAAATCCACCGGCATCAGGTCGAAATTCAGCGCGAAGGCCGGGACCTGACCGAGCTGGATCGAGCCCTTGAGCATCAGCATCAAACGGTTCTTGTGCGGCTGGCAGACGCCGCTGAGGCTGTTGAAACTGATGTTGCCGGGCCTATACAGATTGACCCGCACCCCGCGTTCCCGCGCCCGTTCGAGAATGCGCTCGCCGACCCATTTCGACAGGTTGTAGCCGTTGCGGATGTAGATCGGCGGCGTCGGTGCGGCGGGCAGTTCCAGCACCCGGCCTGCGTCGTCGACAGTGCTCGACGCCGACAGCGTCGAGACGAAGTTGAACACCTTCTTGCTGCGCCCTTCGCACAGGCGCAGCAGTTCGAAAATCGGCTCGACGTTGTCCGCCGCCAGCGACTCGTAATCGAGGACGTGATTGACGTTGGCCGCGTTGTGCACCAGCGCGCCGAACTCGCGATCCAGTCGCTCGAAATCGTCATCGGCCAGGCCCAGTTGCGGCCGGGTGATGTCGGCCGAATAGACCCGCACCCGACTTAGGTCCAGGTGCTCCAGGCGGTTTTCTCGAAGCGAATGGGCAAAACGCTGCCCCGCCGTTTGCCCGCCGCCGTCGCGAACCAGGCACGCCACTTCGCTGGCGCCCCAACCCAACAACGCCTCGACGATGTGCACGCCGACAAAACTGTTGGCGCCGGTGACGATCACCTTGTGCACATCGCCCATGCGGCTGATCGGCAACGGCTCGATTGCCAGCGGTCGCTCGGCGTCGGCCATCGCCTGGGCGCTGAGCACCGCGCTGTCATCGGTGCCGCGCACCAGCGTGGCGAGCTTGATGATGGTTGGCAGTTCGATGAAGCGGTTGATGGAGATGCTGCGGCCGAATTCCTCCCGCAGACGCAGGAGCATGCGCGACAGCAGAATCGAGTGGCCACCGAGATTGAAGAAGCTTTCGTCGGTGGAAATGTCGCTGGTCGGCAGCTCTAGCAACTCGCCCCAGATCTCCAGCAGCAGCGCTTCATCGGCGTTGGCCGGCAGGCATTTCGGGCCGCTGTCCTGCACGCTCACCGGTAGCTCCAGCAAGGCCTTGCGATCGACTTTGCCGTTGGCGGCGAAGGGCATGTTCGGCAGTTCCGTCCACGCCACCGGCTGCATGTAGTCGGGCAAAAACTGCTGGGCATGTGCCTTCAGCGCATCGCGGGCGGAATCCGATTGCGGTTGAGCGAGGAACGCCAGAATCCGCCGCTGACTGTCGATCACCACGGCGATCTGCCGATACAACTGGCTCTCGCGCAGACAACGTTCGATCTCTTCCGGCTCGACCCGGAAACCCCGGATTTTCACCTGATTGTCGCGGCGTCCGCACAGTTCGATACCGTCTTCACTCCATTTGGCCATGTCGCCGCTGCGATAGGCGCGCAGACGCTGGCCGTCCGGCAATTCCAGGTCCAGATAGCGTTCGACGGTCTGCTGCGGATTGTTCAGGTAACCCAGACACACGCCTGGGCCGACGATGAACAGCTCGCCCACCGTTTGCTCGGCCACCGGTTGTAGATCGTCATCGAGAATCAGCACCTGGCTGTTGGCGATCGGTCCGCCGAGGGTGCGATTGCTGTCGCCCGGTTGCAGTTGCCGCGCGGTGATCAGCACCGTGGCTTCGGTGGGGCCGTAGAGGTTATGCAGCTTGCCCTGGCGCGTCAGTTGCTCGATCACGAACGGCTCGCACACGTCGCCGCCGGTCATGATCTGCCCGACGCTTTGCAGTTGCTCCAGCGGCAGGATGCTCAACAACGCCGGCGGCAGGAACGCATGGGTCAACTGTCGACGGCGAATCAGCGCCACCAGTTGCAGCGGATCGCGGCGCTGGTTGTCGTCGGGCACCACCAGTTCCGCGCCTTCGAGCAAGGTCGGGAAGATGTCGATCAATGAAGAGTCAAAACTCAGCGACGAGAACTGCAACACCCGACTCTCGGCGTGCAACTGCACGTAATCGGCGTACCACGCGGTGAAGTGCGCGAGGTTCGCCTGACTGAGCAGCACACCTTTCGGATGCCCTGTAGTACCCGATGTGTAGAGCGCCATGCACGGCGCATCGAGCTCAGGCCGACGACGCATCAACGGCAACGACAGATCGGCGACATTGCTGTCGATACGGCTGACATCCAGCCCTGGCATCGAATCGCTCAGCGGATGTTCGCCGTCGTGCAGCAGCAACACCGCCCCGGCGTTTTCCAGAATGTACTGCTGACGCTGAAGCGGATGGCTCGGCTCCAGCGGCAGGTACACCGCGCCGCTGCCGAGAATCGCCAGGATCGAAGCAAACAGCGCATCGCATTTCGGCAGACAAATCCCCACCACCCACGGTTGCGGTTGTGTCTCCAGCATTGCCAGCAACCGTTGCTGGATCGCCCGGCTGTGATCATGCAACTGGCGATAGCTGATCGACTGCTCGGCGAGGTGCAGCGCCGGGCGCCCGGCATGTTCGATCAGACTCTGTTGCAGCCGCTCGATGACCGGGATCTGAGCCTGTTGCAGCAACGCCGGGTTGGCCGTGGCATTGAAGCGGTGGACGTAGGCCAGATGATCGAGAAACAGCAGGTTTTCCACCTGCTTGAAGTCTGGCGCACGGGCGGTTGCCGCGTGCTGGAAGTATTCGGCATCGCGGGAGAAACGACTGACCAGCAGCGCCACTTCGTCCACCACTTGCGCCAGTGTTCGCTGGCGCAGGGCCTGACCGTTGCCGGACGGTTCGTCGGCGATGGGCACGCGGCTCAGCAGTGTCGAGTTGCAGAGGCACAGCAGATCGAGCACCGGCAGTCCGCCGACGCCCGTTGCGCCGATACCCAGACGCAAGGTCAGGTGCGGTGTCGCGCCGTGATCCTGTAGCGCAAGACTGCCGTCATCGATTACCAGATCCACCGACGGAACAGCGTCTGTCAGCAATGCATGACCGTGTTGTTCGAGCTCCTGCGCCAGGTCGGTCAAGGCCTGGCTGCGGCCCATCAGCAAAATGTCGAGACGTCTCATGTCAGCCTCCTTGTCAAACCAGGTAGTCGCGCAGGGCGTGCTGTACGCACGGGGTGTCGAGCAGTGAGCTGTTGTGGAAAAACCGCACGATGTTGCCCACCAGCGGGTGGTGGCGATTGATCGGGAAGGCCAGCCCGGCCATCTCGTCTTTCAGTGCGCGGCGGGTTGCGTCGTTGACCGGCAAGGCATCGATCAGACGCAGGTCGAAGGACTTCTGGATGTCGTTGGTCAGGTAGTGGCCGATGAACACCGGCAGGATCTGCGCGATGCATTCGCGATCCGCGTCGCTCGCGGTGTGCCAGTAGATGCGCACCATCCGCGCCCAGAAACTCGAATGGCGACCCTCGTCGAGCAAGTGGTCGGCCATGAGCCCCTTGATCGACGGCTTGACCGTGTCGTCCCGGGCGAACGCCGCGACATCACCAGTCACGGTGTTCTCGGCGATGGCCACGCAGATCAGCTCCACGGCGCTGCGCAGATGTTCCGGGGCCAGTTCGACGGCGGCCGGAATCGCCCGGCTCAGTTCGATTTCATTGGGCAACTCGATGGGCTGGATGCCGGTCATGGCCACGGTCTGCTGCATGAAATCCATCGCTACCAGTGCGTGGTAATCCTCGTCCACGACCACGGTCATGGCGTCGTAGCGACAGGCGAACGGGAAGGCCACGGCGAAGCGGTTCTTGGCGATGCTGCGGGCGGTCTTGTCGACGATTTCGGTCTCGAAAATCACCACGTCGTTGATGAATTTGTACAGCGTCTGAACCAGCGCGAAATCCCGTTGCTCGGGGCATTCGCGCAGGAACGTTTCACTGAGCACCAACGGCTGGCGGCTGAGCGGGTAGATCAGCCGCGCGTCGTCCTCCAGCACGCGGCGCGGTCGGGTGCGGATGGTGGCGCGGCTTTCCCAGGCGTCGGCGAAGGATTGGTAGTCGGCGGCGTTCATTCGGCCACCTCCGCCAACGGCTCGCGCATGCTGAGGCGCAGGCCGTCCCACAGGGCGATGCGGCTTTCCACGGCGGCGACGGCGCTGGCGTAGACCTCGGCTTCACGCTGCGGATCGCCATCGACCAGTCGCTCCAACAGTTGCTCCGCCGCCGGGCCGTGGTCTTCGGAGTCGACTTCGATGTGTCGTTCCAGGTAATAACGGAAGGTCGGCGCCTGTTCGACACCGATGCCCCAGGCATCGAGCATGCGCTGGAACATGGTCGGGATCACGCTTTCGCGGCCATGCAGGAAAGCGGCGGCGACGCTGTGCCCTGGCGCATGCAGCGCGGTGTGCAAGGTGTCGCGGACGAACTGCGCGGCGGCCGGGTCGACGTCGACGCTTTGCAATGCGACGTCATAGCTCACGCCTTCCTGTTGCAGCGCGACGAAACGCTCCACCGCCGAGGTGCTCGCACCGACTTCGCGCATCGCATCCAGGTACAACTCGAAGTGACTGTAATGCCCGTGTGACAGCCGATCGTCCGACTCTTCGCCGAGCACGATTTCATTGATCAGCCGCGCGGCGTGCGGATCGCGCGGCGGTAGCCACGGCAGACGGGTGCACGTCAGTTCCTGTTGCAGTCGTTTGGTCAGCGACATGAAGTCCCACACGGCAAATACGTGGGACTCCATGAAGCGTCGCAACACCGACAGCGAATCGATTTCGGAGAAGATCGGGTGAACGCTGAGTTCGGCTTTCTTTTGGGCGAGTTGTTCTTTAGTTGGCATGATGCGAGCCTCTGGCTTATAGGGATATAGGGACTTCTCAATCAATGGCTAACAACGTTGGATATAGTTTCCAGGCGAGCGATAGCCTCATTCGTTTCGATGAAAGTTAAAGTTTCATTGAAAGCCCAGGTACAACGGCATACCGCTGAAGGCGGCTGTGAACTGGGCAATATTGCTGGGTCTCGCCGGTTTGTCGGTTCGCTACAAAACCCGGCGTAGAAAAACTAATACATCGCAAAACAACTTAACAAGTATATTTTCAATTAATTTAAGTTGGCCGTTTTTCAAGTATGAGCGAGGCTGATAAAACTTTTAAGTTGAGTTTTATTTGGGCGTAGTTGCTCCTTTCGGCGTTTAAAGGCCAAAATTGAATAACAAGAGTGAATGCCTCACTCAAAGCAACTTTCTAATGAAGTAATTGAAATGATCTGAGGGGATGAAGTTGGCCTGATACGGCGGCGAATCTTCCTTTTCCCGTGACAAGGCTCCTTCCGTAGGTTCCTGGTGCGGAGACTGCTGCCGGGGCGGCGCGTCCCCGTTCTATTTGGGTTGGCGATTCAAGGGTGCGCGTAAATCGGCGCCGCGGCTATCGTCGAAAATGACTTCCTTGCGGTGCAAATTCCGGGCTGTTCGAAGCAGGGGGAGGTTAGAGCGCAGGCGCCGAAGTGCCACGGCAATTGAGCGTGACCGGCGTGGGGATTTGTAAGCGGGTTATTCGCCGGGGGAGCGGGGGCTCACCCGGGAGAGGACTTTCAGAGTGCCGCCTGGCGGCCTTTGGAGGCGGAGCTGGCCAGATAACGAGTGATCACCTCGACACCCCGATTGAGGTGCTGCTCCAGAAGCGTCACTGCATGTTGGGTGTCGCGGTCTTTAACGGCCTGCAACAGCGCCCGGTGATCGTCCTGGGACAGTTTGCCCAGGCCCATGGCCTCGAGGTTGAAACGCAGGAAGCGCTCCTCTTCATTCAAGCCATCCTCGACCAGTCGCAGCAGTCGGCCGTTCGGGGATCTGCAGTAAAGCGCCATGTGGAACAGACGGTTGAGCCGGCCGATCTCGGTGTAGTCGTGCTCGGTTTCCAGCTCTTCGATGTAGCCGGCGGCGCGATCGTGATCGGCAGGGGTCAGCAGCGGGATCGACTGGCGCAGCGCTTCGGATTCCAGCAGGATGCGCAGCTCATAGGTTTCGGTCGCATCACCCTGAATCAGCGGCGCCACGACGGCCCCTTTGTGCGCAACCACATTCAGCAGGCCCTGGGCTTCCAGCTGACGCAAGGCTTCGCGCACCGGCATGCGGCTGACGCCGAACAGATCCGCCAGGTCTTGCTGGCGCACGGCGGTGCCGCACGGCAGGCGACCATCGAGGATCGCCGAGCGCAGGGTTTCTTCGATGACCGAACGCGCCAGGTGCGCAGGAATCGGGCCTTCGACTTTGATGCTGTGGAGTGGCTTGGGCTTCTGGGTCACAACTGCACACCCTGTTGACGGCTGAATTTGGATCCAAAGGACACTAGTGATTGCTCTACAGGTTGTCAAACCGTGTAGAGGAACCCTGTCACATCTGAAGTTTAGCGCGCCAGCGATGATCTCAGGGTGCCATTGTTTTTTGCTGGACTAACCTTCACCATCAAACGCCTTTCTTCCCTGCCCTGGATGCCTTGCATTGGCGGTACGTTTCGCGATCCCTCGGATTGTGCGCTGGCTTGCCTGCGCGCTGCTGCTGGCCGGCGCCATGCTGGGCGGTCTGCATGCCGATTGGGATTTTTCCGCGATCAGTCGCAAGGCTACGGCGTTGTACGGCCCTCTGGGCGCCGGACAGCAACGGATCGATGCCTGGCAGAATCTGCTGGCCACGCAGAAGCAGGTCAGCGAAATGGAAAAGCTCAAAGTGGTGAACCTGTTTTTCAACAAACAGATGCGCTACGTCGAAGACATCGACCTGTGGGGTGAAGTCGATTATTGGGAAACCCCCATCGAGGCCTTGTGGAAAGGCGCCGGCGATTGCGAAGACTATGCGATCGCCAAGTATTTCAGCCTGCGCCATCTGGGGGTGGCCAGTGACAAGTTGCGCATCACCTACGTCAAGGCCTTGCGCCAGAACCGCGCTCACATGGTCCTGACTTACTATTCCAGCCCTGACGCCATGCCACTGGTGCTCGACAGCCTGATCGACCCGATCAAGCCGGCGTCCGAGCGAACCGATTTGCTGCCGGTCTACTCTTTCAATGCCGAAGGTCTGTACCTGCCGGGAGCGAAGGGCAACAAGAAGGTCGGCGACACCAAACGTCTGTCACGCTGGCAGGATGTGTTGAAGAAAATGCAGGCCGAAGGATTCCCGGTCGAGACGACTAACTAGGAGCACGCGCTCAGATGTCCTTGTTCAAACAGCTGTTGATCGCTATCTGTCTGTTCCTGGTGGTCGCCTTCACCGGCAGCTTCATGGTCAGTCTGGAAAGCTCGCGCACCCAGTACGTCAATCAGTTGCGCTCCCACGCCCAGGACGCCGCCACGGCGCTGGCGCTGTCGCTGACCCCGAATATCGACGACCCGGCGATGGTCGAGCTGCTGGTCAGCTCGATTTTCGACAGCGGTTATTACTCGAGCATCCGCGTGGTCGATCTGAAGACCGACCAGACCATCGTCGAGCGCAACGGCATTCCGGCGGTCACCAATGTGCCGGACTGGTTCGTCAAACTGATCGGCCTGGAACCGGCCGGTGGCGATGCACTGGTCAGCCGTGGCTGGGAGCAGGCGGCTCGGGTCGAGGTGGTCAGTCACCCGATGTTCGCCCTGGCCAAACTCTGGCAGAGCGCCCTGGGCAGCCTTGGCTGGCTGCTGGTCTGTGGCGCGGTGAGTGCGGTGCTCGGCGCGCTGTTGCTGCGTCGACAACTGAGGCCGCTGGATTACATGGTCAAGCAATCCCACGCTATTGCCCGCCGCGAATTCCTCAGCCTGCCGGACCTGCCGCGCACGCCTGAACTGCGCCGCGTGGTGTTGGCGATGAACCAGATGGTCGAGAAGCTCAAGGCGCTGTTCCAGGAGCAGGCCGAGCGCAGTGAAAAACTGCGTACCGAGTCCTATCAGGACAACCTCACGGGGCTGGCCAACCGGCGCTATTTCGAGATGCAACTGAACGCTCGCGTGAGCAACCCGGAACAGGCCAGCTCCGGTTATCTGCTGCTGTTGCGGGTCAAGGATCTGGCCGGACTGAACCAGCGCCTCGGCGGTCAACGCACCGATGAATTGCTCAAGGCCGTCGGCGAGCAACTGTCTCGCGAGTGCGCCAAATACCCGGAAACCCAGAATCTTGTCACACGTATTCGCGGCGGTGAATTTGCCGTGCTGGCGCCGGGCCTGACGCGGGAAGAAGCGCTGCAACTGGCGCAAAGCCTCGACGGTGCGCTGAGCAGCCTGCACGCGACAGGCGCCACCGACGTGGCGGCCGTGGCCTCCATCGGCCTCGCACCGTTCGCCCACGGCGATTCGCCGCAAGCGGTGCTCAGCCTCGGCGATCAGGCACTGGCCCAGGCCGAAGGTCAGGGCGAGCAGAACTGGGCGTGTCTCGATCAGAGCCTGGTGGCGGACGTCGGTGACGATCACCACGCCTGGCATCGTTTGCTCGATCAGGCCCTGAATCAGCGGCGTTTCGAGCTGTTCTTCCAGCCGGTAGTGGCGGCGCAGGACACGCAACTGGTGCTGCATTACAAAGTGCTGTCGCGCCTGCTCGACGAACAAGGCCAGACCATTCCCGCCGGACGCTTCCTGCCGTGGCTGGAACGCTTTGGCTGGACCGCGCGGCTGGACCGACTGATGCTCGAGCGGGTACTGGAGCAAATGGCCGGCCATGAAGAGTCCCTGGCGCTGAACCTGTCCTCGGCGACCCTGGCCGATCCGCAGGCGCTGAACAAAGTCTTCGAGATTCTGCGATCTCACTCCAATCTGGGCTCGCGCCTGACCCTGGAAATCGGCGAGGAGCAACTGCCGGAGCAAGCGGTGCTGGAACAGTTGACCCGCCGCCTGCGCGAACTCGGTTTCTCCCTGAGCCTGCAGCGCTTTGGCGGGCGCTTCAGCATGATCGGCAACCTGGCGCGGCTGGGGCTGGCGTACTTGAAGATCGATGGCAGCTACATTCGCGCGATCGACCAGGAAAGTGACAAACGTCTGTTCATCGAGGCGATCCAGCGTGCGGCGCACAGCATCGATCTGCCGTTGATTGCCGAGCGGGTGGAGACGGAAGGGGAATTGTCGGTGATTCGCGAGATGGGGTTGTATGGGGTTCAGGGACAGCTCTTCGGTGAGCCAAAACCCTGGTGATGAATTGTCCGTTAACTGATCGTTCCCACGCTCTGCGTGGGAACGATCAAACAAGACAAAAAGATCAGATCAACCCAGTCTCTTCATCATCAATCAACTGACTCAACCCGCCCAGCGCTTCCCGGGCCTGGGTACGGTCCATCAACTTGGCCTGGGCCGCCGGCGGCAGGTCGGTAACGCGGATCACGCCTTTGCTGGTCAGCACCTGAATCAGGTCGTCGAGTACCCGGATCATTTCCAGGTCGCTCTGCTTGAGCTGCTTGAGGCTGTTTTCCACCGCGGCGTTGGCAAACCAGGCCTGGATTTCATGGTGGTCGGCGGGCAGCGTTTCCGTGGCCTCGGCCCAGGCCGCAGCTTCCACGCGAACCAACTGACCCTGCGCATCGCGTTGCACGTAAAACATTGAGCATCCCTCAGAAATGAACCCGCGTCATGCTGTCAGCAGCATAGCCAACTGCGCGCGAGTATGCGGTGCGCCGACGAAATCGTCACCGGGGTGATGGGCGCAAACGTGACGGCCGCCCCATTGGGGCGGCCGCGGTTCACGCATCAGCTGTTGTTGTGGTCGACCTTGATGGTCGGATCGCTGCCGGCAATCAGGTTGTGAATGTTGGCAGTGGACCAGTTGTTGCCTTCCAGTTTGATCGTCACGTCCGGTGTGGCGGCTGCGGCATCACCCGAGTTGAACTTGCCGCCCGAGCTGACTTGCAGCGACGACACGCCGTCGACCGTGGTGATCTTCAGGAAGTTGTCGATGGTGCTGCCGGTCTCGCCCTGCAACAGATCACGCAGGTCGATGCGGTCGCCTTCGCTGGCCTTGAAGTCCTTGATCACGTCGTTGCCGGTGTCGCCTGCCTTCCAGACGAAGGTGTCGGCACCGGAACCACCGATCAGGATGTCGTTGCCCGGGCCACCGATCAGCGTGTCGTTGCCGGTGCCGCCGAGCAGGATGTCATTGCCCTTGCCGCCGTCGAGCAGGTCGTTGCCGCCCGAGCCGAACAGGATGTCATTGCCCGCGCCGCCCAGCAGCGTGTCGTTGCCGTCATGGGCACCGGACACATCGAACGCCTGATAGTGCTCGGTGATGTACTGGTGCACGTTGCTGGTGGTGACTTTGCTGACATCGACGCCGGTCTGCTGCGCGACGAACGCCTGCATCGCCTGGTAACCCTCGCCGGCAATGCCGTTGAAGCTCACCAGATCGCCGAACAGGATGTCATTGCCGTCGCCGCCGCTGACGGTGTCGTTGCCCGGCATCGTCGCCTCGGTGTGGCCGATGATCGAGTTGGCCAGGTCCTTCGGATCGATGTTGGTCTGCGGGTTGTGATCGCTGTCGTAAGGTTTCAGATCGTTGAGGCTGACGCCGCTGTTGATACCGATGGCCTCGACGTTCGACAGCCCGCTGAGCAGCGCGAAGCCGCTGTTGGCGTTGTCGGTGGTGGCCGACGTGGTGCTGTTGCCGCTACCCGCCAGGCTCGACAGCTCATAGGTGCCGTCGCCCTGGGCGTGGATGGTGCCCAGGCTGTTCCAGCTCCAGTTGCCGTTCTTCAGCGTCTGCAAGACCACGGCGCCGGCCGTGTTGATGCTCAGGTAGTGGGTGCTGTCGATGTAGGTGCTGAAGCTGTCGCCCAGTTTGTAGTTGCTGGTCTTCACCACGTCGTCGAGCTTCACGTTGCCGTACAGCGTCGGGTTGGTCTGCTCGCCGCTCTGGTAGTAGGTCGGCTGGCCGTCGGTGATGAAGTACGTGAGGTTCTTCGCCCCGGTGTTGGCCAGTGCTTCAGTGCTCTGGAAGAAGTTGGCCGTGGCTTTGAACACGTCTTCATAGTTGGTGCCGCCGCCGGAGGTCATCGAGTCCAGCACGGCTTTGAGCAAGGTCAGCGCATTCGGGTCGTTGAGGTTCACCGACACCGACTTGTTGACCTGGGTATCGAAGTCCACCAGGAAGATGTTCACCGTGCCCGAGTTGTTGCCCATGCTCTGCTTGAGGGTGTTGAACACCGACGTCAGCGAGTCCTTGGCGGCATTGATCGACGAGGCGCTCATGCTGCCGGAGCTGTCGACCATGAACGCGATGTTGTAATTGGTGCCCGGCACCACGGTCAGGCCGCCGATGTCGGCGACCATGATGTCGTTGCCGTCGGTACCGGTGAAGGTGTCGTCACCCGAGGTGGCGACCACCGCGTTGTAGACCGCCGGTACCACGGTGACCGGAATGGTCGCGGTGGTGCTGGCCGAGCCGCCCACGGCCTCGGTGGAGGTCGAGGTCACGGTCAGGTTGAACTGGCCGTTGTAGTAGGTCGGCGGAGTCACGGTCAGGGTGCCGAGGTTCCAGCCGGTGACGTTGGCGTCGCCGCTGGTGGCGGTCACGGTGAAGCTGTGGCCTGCGCCGTCGCTGAGGACCGATCCGACCGGTGCGCCGCTGATCTTTATGCTCAGGGTTTCCGAGCCGTCGGTGTCGGTCAGCGCGGTGCTGATCGACGACAGTTTCACGGTGGTGCCTTCGGCGCCGGTGTTGAGTTTGTAGCCGTCGTAATAGCCTTCGCCGTTGCTGCCGTGCAGGTCGGAGACGGTCACGCCTGCGTTCACCAGATCCGTCACGCCGGTGTAGATCGGCACGCCGGCGCTGCTCAGATCGATCGGCGTGCTGCCGTTGACCGACAGGTTGACGTCGTAGCTGCCCGGACCACTCTGGTTGTGGTGGTAGATGTCCAGGGTGTAGTAGCCGCTGGTGGTCGGGGTGAACGAACCGTTGAGGTTGCCGCCCGCGCCCCACGTCGTGGACGCCACGCTCTTGCCGCCGATGGTCACCAGCAGACTGTCATCGCCAGTACCGGTGAAGGTGTAGGTCTTGCCGGCTTCCAGATAGATCAGGCCCGAAGTCTTCGATGCGGTGCCGGCGGTCACGCTGCCGTCGGACTGCACGTTGGTCACGGTGCCGCTGGAGTTCGGTGTGCCGGCGCCGTCGATCACGTTTTTCAGCGTGGTCGAATTCGCGCCGCTGCCGTCGGTGCCCAGGCCCGACAGGCCGGTCCAGACTTCCTTGATCAACCCGGTGGACTTCACGCTGTTATCGGCAACCGACAGGGTCGGTGCATCCGCCACTGGCGTGATGTCGATCTTGATGGTGCCGGTGTTACCCAGCAATTGGCCGTCGGTTGGCTGGAACTTGATCTGTGCGTAGTCAGCCTGGTTGTTGCCCAGGCCGGTGCCGCCGTAACCGTTCACGCCCGATTCGTTGGCATCCGGCAGGAAGCGCAGCTTGCCGGCGTCGATGTCGGTCTTGCTGAAGGTCTGGTTGGTGGCGACGTCTTTCCAGGTCGAACCGTCCAGATACTGCAGTTTGCCTTCGCCCGGCAACTGGGTGATTTTCACGCCCAGGCTTGAGGCCGGGCTGTCCACGTCGCTGACGCCGAAGGTCGACCAGCCGAGAATCAGCGGGGTGTCTTCGGTACCGGTGACATTGACCGGAGCGGCGACCGGCGCGTCGTTGACCGCCACCACATTGACCGTGGTGGTGGCGACGTTGGAGTAGTTGCCGCCATCGGTGACGGTTACGGTGATGATCCGTGGCACGGTGCTCGGGTCTTCACTGCTGTTGGTGAAGCTGATGTTCTTGATCTGCTGCATGTAGTCGGCCAGCGTTGCATTGCCCGACAGGGTCAGCGTGATTGTGCCGTTGGTGCTGTTGGCATTGATGGTGATGCCGTTGACGCTGTTGCCCAGATTCAGCGCATCGCCGTCCTGACGGTTGGTCAGCACGATGGTGGCGCCGGTCAGCATGGTGCTGTCCGGGTCGGTGATCTTGATATCGGTGTCGGCAATCGACACACCCGCGCCCGGGGTGTTCTCGGTGAAGGTCACCTTGTAGTCGGCCCCGGTGGCGCCGCTGGAGTTGTTGGCGTCGAGGTCGATGACCGGTGGCGCATCGTTGTCGATGATCGAGGTGCTGACGCTGCCGTTGGTGCTGCTGACGGCGAGGTTCTCGAAGTTGCCGCCGGTGGCCGAGTCGATCTTGACCACGAAGTTTTCGGTGCCTTCGGTGATCTTGTCGTCGATGGTCGCAACGTTGAAGGTCGCGGTGCTTGCACCGGCCGGGATCTTCACGGTGTACACGCCGGTGAAGTCGGAACCGTCGGCGGCGGTGCCGCTGTAGACGATTTTCAGGGTCACTTCGGTTTGCGCCGGGTGGGTCAGGCTGACGGTGTAGCTGGCGGTCTGGCCTTCGGTCACCGAGGTGCTGCCGGTAATGCTGACGGTCGTGGTGTCGATGGTGTCGGTGACGCTGGTCACCGCTGGTGTGTTGCTGGTCACCAGGTTCTCGAAGTTGCCGCCGGTGGCGTTGGTGATCGAGGCCTGCACGTTGCCGGCGTCCTTGTAGACGTCATCGGCTGGCGCAGGAACGGTCACGGTGCCGGTGGTCTTGCCGGCATCGATGGTGATCACCGAACCGTTGCTCAGGGTCACGGTCACTGGCGAGCCAGCGGCGTTGGTCAGGGTCGCGGTGTAGGTGATCGAACCACCCTCGGCCACGGTGCCGGTCGCAGTGAGCGACAGGTTGGTGGTGTCGATGGTGTCGGTGACCGTAGTCGAAACCGGCGTCTTGTCGGCCACGAGGTTTTCGTAGTTGCCGCCGGAAACGTTGGTGATCGAGTTGGTCAGCGGTGCATGGCCGGTCAACGCGTCGTTCGGCGCGGTGGTGGTCACGGTGCCGGTGGTCTTGCCGATGTCGATCGTGATGGTCTGACCGTTGGACAGGGTCACGGTCACTGGCGAACCGGTTACAGGCGCACCCACGGTCGCGGTGTAGACAACGTTGCCACCTTCGGCCGCCGTTGTGGTCGCTGTCAGCTTCACAGTGGTGGTGTCGATGGTGTCAGTGACGCTGGTCACCGCTGGCGTGGTGCTGGTTACCAGGTTTTCGAAGCTGCCACCGGTGGCGGTCTTGATCGTGGCCTGCACGTTACCGGCGTCTTTGTAGACGTCATCGGCTGGCGCAGGAACGGTCACGGTGCCGATGGTCTTGCCGGCGTCGATGGTGATCACGGCGCCGTTCGACAAGGTCACGGTCACTGGCGAGCCAGCGGCGTTGGTCAGTGTCGCGGTGTAGGTGATCGAGCCACCTTCGGCCACGGTGCCGGTCGCGCTGAGCGACAGGTTGGTGGTGTCGATGGTGTCGGTGACGGTGGTCGAAACCGGGGTTTTATCGGCCACGAGGTTTTCGTAGTTGCCGCCAGAAACGTTGGTGATCGAGTTGGTCAGCGGTGCATGACCGGTCAGTGCGTCGTTCGGCGCGGTGGTGGTCACGGTGCCAGTGGTTTTACCGATGTCGATCGTGATGGTCTGGCCGTTGGACAGGGTCACGGTCACTGGCGAACCCGTTACAGGTGCACCGACAGTCGCGGTGTAGACAACGTTGCCACCCTCGGCCGCTGTTGCGGTCGCGGTCAGTTTCACGGTCGTCGTGTCGATGGTATCGGTGACGCTGGTGACGGCTGGTGTGTTGCTGGTCACCAGGTTCTCGAAGTTGCCGCCCGTGGCGTTGGTGATCGTGGCCTGGACAGTGCCGGCGTCCTTGTAGACGTCATCGGCTGGCGCAGGAACGGTCACAGTACCGGTGGTTTTACCGGCTTCGATGGTGATCACGGCGCCATTGCTCAACGTTACGGTCACCGGAGTGCCGGCAGCGTTGGTCAGTGTCGCGGTGTAGATGATCGAGCCGCCCTCGGCAACCGAGTTGGTGGCGCTCAAGGACAGGTTGGTGGTGTCGACGGTATCGGTGACGGTGGTGCTGACCGGGGTCTTGTCGGCCACCAGATTTTCGTAGTTGCCACCCGTTACGCCGGTGATCGCGTTGGTCAGCGGTGCGTGACCATTCAGCACGTCGTTAGGCGCAGTGGTGGTCACGGTGCCGGTAGTCTTGCCGACTTCGATGGTGATCGACTGACCGTTCGACAGGGTCACAGTCACTGGCGAACCCGTCACCGGGGCGCCCACGGTCGCGGTGTAGGTGACAGTGCCACCTTCGGCTGCTGTCGTGGTCGCGGTCAGTTTCACGGTCGTGGTGTCGATGGTGTCGGTGACGCTGGTGACGGCTGGTGTGTTGCTGGTCACCAGGTTTTCGAAGCTACCACCGCTGGCGTTGGTGATCGTGGCCTGCACGTTGCCGGCGTCTTTGTAGACGTCATCGGCTGGTGCAGGAACGGTCACGGTGCCCGTGGTTTTGCCGGCTTCGATAGTGATCACCGCGCCGTTGCTCAGGGTCACGGTCACTGGCGAGCCTGCGGCGTTGGTCAGGGTCGCGGTATAGGTGATCGAGCCGCCTTCGGCCACGGTGCCGGTCGCGCTGAGCGACAGGTTGGTGGTGTCGATGGTGTCGGTCACGGTGGTCGAAACCGGGGTTTTATCGGCGACCAGGTTCTCGTAGTTGCCACCGGTCACATTGGTGATCGCGTTGGTCAGCGGCGCGTGGCCGGTCAACACATCGTTCGGTGCAGTGGTGGTCACGGTGCCGGTAGTCTTGCCGACTTCGATGGTGATCGATTGACCATTCGACAGGGTTACGGTGACCGGCGAGCCAGTCACCGGGGCGCCCACGGTCGCGGTGTAAGTGACGGTGCCGCCTTCAGCCACGCTGGTGGTGGCGGTCAGTTTCACATTCGTGGTGTCGATGGTGTCAGTGACATTGGTCACCGCTGGTGTGTTGCTGGTCACCAGACTTTCGAAGTTGCCGCCGGTGGCGTTGCTGATCGTGGCCTGAACGGTGCCGGCATCTTTGTAGACGTCATCGGCCGGTGCAGGAACGGTCACGGTGCCGGTGGTTTTGCCGGCTTCGATGGTGATCACGGCGCCGTTGCTCAAGGTCACGGTCACCGGAGTGCCAGCAGCGTTGGTCAATGTGGCGGTGTAGATAATCGAACCGCCCTCGGCGACCGAACTGGTGGCGCTCAAGGACAGATTGGTGGTGTCGACGGTGTCGGTCACAGTGGTGTTGACCGGTGTCTTGTCGGCCACCAGATTTTCGTAGTTGCCACCGGTCACGTTGGTGATCGCGTTGGTCAGCGGCGCATGGCCGTTGAGCGCATCGTTCGGCGCGGTGGTGGTGACGGTGCCGGTGGTCTTGCCGACTTCGATGGTGATCGACTGACCGTTGGCCAGGTTCACAGTAACCGGCGAGCCAGTCACAGGCGCACCCACAGTCGCGGTGTAAGTGACAGTGCCGCCTTCAGCCGCCGACTCGGTCGCAGTGAGTTTCACCGTGGTGGTGTCGATGGTGTCGGTGACGTTGGTCACGGCTGGAACGGTGCTTGGCACCAGGTTCTCGAAGTTGCCGCCCGTGGCGTTGGTGATCGTGGCCTGGACAGTGCCGGCGTCTTTGTAGACGTCATCTGCCGGGGCTGGAACGGTCACGGTGCCGGTGGTTTTACCGGCTTCGATGGTGATCACGGCGCCGTTCGACAAGGTCACGGTGACTGGCGAGCCTGCCGCGTTGGTCAGGGTCGCGGTGTAGATGATCGAACCACCCTCGGCGACCGAATTGGTGGCGCTGAGGGTCAGGTTGGTGGTGTCGACGGTGTCGGTGACCGTGGTCGAAACCGGGGTCTTGTCGGCTACGAGGTTTTCGTAGTTACCGCCCGTTACGCCGGTGATAGCGTTGGTCAACGGCGCGTGGCCGGTCAGCGCATCGTTTGGCGCGGTGGTGGTCACGGTGCCGGTGGTTTTGCCCACTTCGATAGTGATCGACTGACCGTTCGACAGAGTTACGGTCACTGGCGAACCGGTCACCGGGGCGCCCACGGTTGCGGTGTAAGTGACGGTGCCGCCTTCAGCCGCCGACTCGGTCGCGGTGAGTTTCACCGTCGTGGTGTCGATGGTGTCGGTGACTTGGGTCACGGCCGGAACGGTGCTTGGCACCAGATTCTCGAAGTTGCCGCCAGTGGCCGTCGAAATGGTCGCTTCGACTTTGCCGGCGTCCTTGTAAACGTCATCGGCTGGCGCTGCAACGGTCACGGTGCCGGTGGTTTTACCGGCTTCGATCGTGATGACAGCGCCGTTGCTCAAGGTCACGGTCACTGGTGTGCCGGCAGGATTGGTCAGGGTCGCGGTGTAGACAATCGAGCCGCCTTCGGCCACGGAGCCAGTGGCGCTCAGGGTCAGGTTGGTGGTGTCGACGGTGTCAGTCACGGTGGTGCTGACCGGCGTTTTGTCGGCCACGAGATTTTCGTAGTTGCCACCCGTCACGCCGGTGATCGCGTTGCTCAGCGGCGCGTGGCCATTGAGCGCATCGTTCGGCGCGGTGGTGGTCACTGTGCCGGTGGTTTTGCCTACTTCGATGGTGATCGACTGACCGTTGGCCAGGGTCACGGTGACCGGAGAGCCGGTCACTGGTGCACCCACAGTCGCGGTGTAAGTGACGGTGCCGCCTTCAGCGGCCGTTTCGGAAGCGGTCAGCTTCACCGTCGTCGTGTCGATGGTGTCGGTGACTTCCGTTACGGCTGGAACGGTGCTCGGAACGAGGTTCTCGAAGTTGCCACCGGTTGCATCCTTGATGGTGACTTCGACTTTGCCGGCGTCTTTGTAGACGTCATCGGCTGGAGCGGCAACAGTCACGGTGCCCGTAGTCTTGCCGGCCTCGATGGTGATGACGGCGCCGTTCGACAGGGTCACGGTCAGCGGCGTGCCGGCCGGGTTGGTCAAGGTGGCGGTGTAAACGATCGAGCCACCCTCGGCCACGGTGCCGGTCGCGGTCAGCGACAGGTTGGTGGTGTCGACGGTGTCAGTCACGGTGGTGTTGACCGGGGTTTTGTCAGCTACGAGGTTTTCGTAGTTGCCGCCCGTTACGTCGGTGATCGCATTGGTCAGCGGTGCATGACCGTTCAACGCATCGTTCGGTGCGGTGGTGGTCACGGTGCCGGTGGTTTTGCCGACTTCGATGGTGATCGACTGACCGTTCGACAGGGTCACGGTCACTGGCGAGCCAGTCACAGGCGCGCCAACAGTCGCGGTGTAAGTGACAGTGCCGCCTTCAGCCGCCGACTCGGTCGCGGTGAGTTTCACCGTGGTGGTGTCGATGGTGTCGGTGACCTGGGTTACGGCCGGAACGGTGCTCGGCACCAGGTTCTCGAAGTTGCCGCCAGTGGCCGTCGAAATGGTTGCTTCGACTTTGCCCGCGTCCTTGTAGACGTCATCGGCTGGCGCAGGAACGGTCACGGTGCCGGTGGTTTTACCGGCCTCGATTGTGATCACGGCACCGTTCGACAGGGTCACGGTGACCGGAGTACCGGCCGGATTGGTCAGGGTTGCGGTGTAGACGATCGAACCGCCCTCGGCCACGGTGCCCGTAGCGCTGAGTGTCAGGTTGGTCGTGTCGACGGTGTCAGTCACGGTGGTGCTGACCGGCGTCTTGTCGGCCACGAGGTTCTCGTAGTTACCACCGGTCACGCCAGTGATCGCGTTGGCCAGCGGCGCATGGCCGTTGAGCGCATCGTTCGGCGCGGTGGTGGTGACGGTGCCGGTGGTCTTGCCGACTTCGATGGTGATCGACTGACCGTTGGCCAGGTTCACGGTCACTGGCGAGCCAGTCACAGGCGCACCCACAGTCGCGGTGTAAGTGACAGTGCCGCCTTCAGCCGCCGACTCGGTCGCAGTGAGTTTCACCGTGGTGGTGTCGATGGTGTCGGTGACGTTGGTCACGGCTGGAACGGTGCTTGGCACCAGGTTCTCGAAACCGCCACCAGTGGCGGTCGAAATGGTCGCCTCGACTTTGCCAGCATCTTTGTAAACGTCATCGGCAGGCGCCGCAACGGTCACGGTGCCAGTGGTCTTGCCGGTTTCGATGGTGATTACCGCGCCGTTCGACAGGGTCACGGTCACTGGCGTGCCGGCCGGGTTGGTCAGGGTGGCGGTGTAGACAATCGAGCCACCCTCGGCGACCGAATCGGTGGCCGTCAGGTTCAGGTTGGTCGTGTCGACGGTATCCGACACCGAGGTGTTTGCCGGTTTGCTGTCGACCGCCAGGTTTTCGTAGTTGCCGCCGGTGGCCTTGTCGATGGTCACGCTCAGCGAGCTGCCGCCAGCCAGCGGGCTGTTCGGCGCGACGAAGTTCACGGTGCCGGTGGTCTCGCCGACGGCGATGGTGATGGTCTGGCCGTTAGACAGGGTCACGACGACCGGCGAGCCGGTCACTGGCGCCGTCACGCTCGCGGTGTAGACCACGGTTTCGCCTTCGGCGACGTTGGCGGTAGCGGTCAGCGACACGGTGGACGTGTCGATGGTGTCATTGACGGTGGTGACCGCCGGGGTGGTGCTGGTGACCAGGTGTTCGAAGTCGCCACCGGTGGCGCCCTTGATGGTCGTTTCAACGGTGCCGGCGTCCTTGTAGACGTCGTCCTTCGGTGCATCGACGGTCACGGTGCCGGTGGTTTTGCCGGCCTCGATGGTGATCACGGCGCCGTTGCTCAACGTCACGGTCACCGGGGTGCCGGCGGCGTTGGTC
This sequence comes from Pseudomonas sp. GW821-FHT02C04, assembly GCF_059421845.1. Taxonomy (NCBI): domain Bacteria; kingdom Pseudomonadati; phylum Pseudomonadota; class Gammaproteobacteria; order Pseudomonadales; family Pseudomonadaceae; genus Pseudomonas; species Pseudomonas sp. GW821-FHT02C04. The sequence goes on from NZ_JBWKVT010000004.1 coordinate 28,329, forward strand.
AGGGTCGCGGTGTAGGTGATCTGGCCACCTTCGTTGACTGCCGGCGTCGCGCTCAGGGTCAGGTTGGTGGTGTCGACGGTGTCGGTCACGGTGGTGCTGACCGGAGTCTTGTCGGCTACGAGGTTCTCGTAGTTGCCGCCGCTCACGCCAGTGATCGAGTTAGTCAGCGGTTCGTGACCGTTGAGTGCGTCGTTTGGCGCGGTGGTGGTGACGGTGCCGGTGGTCTTGCCCACTTCGATGGTGATCGACTGACCGTTGGCCAGGGTCACGGTGACCGGCGAGCCAGTCACAGGTGCGCCAACCGTTGCGGTGTAGGTAACGGTGCCGCCTTCAGCCGCCGACTCGGTCGCGGTCAGTTTGACGGTCGAGGTGTCGATGGTATCGGTCACTTCGGTGACGGCCGGAACGGTGCTTGGCACCAGGTTCTCGAAGTTGCCACCGGTGGCGGTCGAAATGGTTGCTTCGACTTTGCCTGCATCTTTGTAGACGTCATCGGCCGGTGCCGGAACGCTGACGGTGCCGGTAGTTTTGCCGGCCTCGATGGTGATCACGGCGCCGTTCGAAAGGGTCACGGTCACCGGGGTGCCGGCCGGATTGGTCAGGGTCGCGGTGTAAATGATCGAACCACCCTCGGCCACCGAGCCAGTGGCGCTCAGGGTCAGGTTGGTGGTGTCGACGGTGTCGGTCACGGTGGTGCTGACCGGGGTTTTGTCAGCCACGAGGTTTTCGTAGTTGCCACCGGAAACGTCGGTGATCGCGTTTGTCAGCGGTGCATGGCCGTTCAGCGCGTCGTTAGGTGCTGTGGTGGTGACGGTGCCGGTGGTTTTGCCGACTTCGATGGTGATCGACTGTCCGTTGGACAGGGTCACAGTCACAGGCGAACCGGTGACAGGCGCGCCGACGGTGGCGGTGTAAGTGACGGTGCCGCCTTCAGCTGCCGATTCAGTCGCGGTCAGTTTGACCGTGGTGGTGTCGATGGTGTCGGTGACTTCGGTGACGGCCGGAACAGTGCTCGGAACCAGGTTCTCGAAGTTGCCGCCGGTTGCATCCTTGATGGTCACTTCGACTTTACCGGCGTCTTTGTAGACGTCATCGGCCGGTGCCGGAACGCTGACGGTGCCGGTGGTTTTACCGGCCTCGATGGTGATGACGGAGCCGTTGCTCAACGTCACGGTCACCGGGGTGCCGGCCGGGTTGGTCAGGGTCGCGGTGTAGACGATCGAACCGCCTTCAGCCACAGAATCGGTGGCGCTCAGCGTCAGATTGGTAGTGTCGACGGTGTCGGTAACCGTGGTCGAAACAGGGGTTTTGTCAGCAACCAGATTCTCGTAATTGCCGCCGCTTACGCCAGTGATCGAGTTGCTCAGTGGCTCGTGACCGTTCAACGCGTCGTTCGGCGCGGTGGTGGTGACGGTGCCAGTGGTCTTGCCCACTTCGATGGTGATCGACTGACCGTTGGCCAAGGTCACGGTGACCGGCGAACCAGTCACAGGTGCACCCACAGTCGCGGTGTAAGTGACGGTGCCACCTTCAGCTGCCGACTCGGTCGCGGTCAGTTTGACCGTGGTGGTGTCGATGGTGTCAGTGACTTCAGTCACGGCCGGAACGGTGCTTGGCACCAGGTTCTCGAAGTTGCCGCCGGAAGCGTCCTTGATGGTGACTTCGACTTTACCGGCGTCTTTGTAGACGTCATCGGCAGGGGCTGGAACGGTCACGGTGCCGGTGGTTTTACCCGCTTCGATGGTGATGACGGAGCCGTTGCTCAACGTCACGGTCACCGGCGTGCCGGCCGGGTTGGTCAGGGTCGCGGTGTAAACGATCGAACCGCCTTCGGCCACGGAGCCAGTCGCGGTCAGCGACAGATTAGTGGTGTCGACAGTGTCGGTGACCGTAGTCGAAACCGGAGTTTTGTCAGCCACGAGGTTTTCGTAGTTGCCACCGGAAACGCCAGTGATCGAGTTGCTCAGCGGTTCATGACCGTTCAACGCATCGTTCGGCGCGGTGGTGGTGACGGTACCGGTGGTTTTGCCGACTTCGATGGTGATGGTCTGGCCGTTGGCCAGGGTCACGGTCACAGGCGAACCGGTGACGGGGGCGCCAACGGTTGCGGTGTAGGTGACGGTGCCGCCTTCGGCTACGGACGTATCGGCGCTCAACTTCACGGTCGAGGTGTCGATGGTATCGGTCACTTCGGTGACGGCCGGAACGGTGCTTGGCACCAGGTTCTCGAAGTTGCCGCCGGAAGCGTCCTTGATGGTCACTTCAACTTTGCCGGCGTCCTTGTAGACGTCATCGGCCGGAGCCGGAACGGTCACGGTGCCCGTGGTCTTGCCAGCTTCGATGGTGATGACGGAGCCATTGCTCAACGTCACGGTTACCGGGGTGCCGGCCGGATTGGTCAGGGTCGCGGTGTAGACGATCGAACCGCCCTCGGCCACGGAGCCAGTCGCGGTCAGCGACAGATTGGTGGTGTCGACGGTATCGGTGACGGTGGTGCTGACCGGCGTCTTGTCGGCCACGAGGTTTTCGTAGTTGCCGCCGCTCACGCCAGTGATCGAGTTGCTCAGTGGTTCATGACCGTTCAGCGCATCGTTCGGCGCGGTGGTGGTCACGGTGCCGGTGGTTTTGCCGACCTCGATGGTGATCGACTGACCATTGGCCAGTGTCACGGTGACTGGTGAACCGGTCACTGGCGCGCCAACAGTGGCGGTGTAGGTGACGGTGCCGCCTTCAGCAGCGGACTCGGTCGCGGTGAGTTTCACCGTGGTGGTGTCGATGGTATCGGTGACGTCGGTGACGGCTGGAACGGTGCTCGGCACCAGGTTCTCGAAGTTGCCGCCGGACGCGTCCTTGATGGTCACTTCGACCTTGCCGGCGTCTTTGTAGACGTCATCGGCTGGTGCCGGAACGGTCACGGTGCCAGTGGTTTTACCCGCTTCGATGGTGATGACGGAGCCGTTGCTCAACGTCACGGTCACCGGAGTGCCTGCGGGGTTGGTCAGGGTCGCGGTGTAAACAATCGAGCCGCCTTCGGCCACAGAGCCAGTGGCGCTGAGGGTCAGGTTGGTCGTGTCGACAGTATCGGTCACGGTGGTGCTGACCGGAGTCTTGTCGGCGACGAGGTTCTCGTAATTACCGCCAGTCACGCCAGTGATCGAGTTGCTCAGTGGCTCATGACCGTTCAATGCATCGTTCGGTGCCATGGTGGTCACGGTGCCGGTGGTCTTGCCGACTTCGATGGTGATGGTCTGGCCATTGGCCAAAGTGACAGTCACTGGCGAGCCGGTCACAGGCGCGCCAACGGTTGCGGTGTAGGTGACAGTGCCACCTTCAGCGGCGGTTTCGGAAGCGGTCAGCTTCACGGTCGTCGTGTCGATGGTGTCAGTGACTTCAGTGACGGCCGGAACGGTGCTTGGCACCAGGTTCTCGAAGTTGCCGCCGGAAGTATCCTTGATGGTCACTTCGACTTTGCCGGCATCTTTGTAGACGTCATCGGCAGGGGCTGGAACCGTCACGGTACCGGTGGTTTTACCCGCTTCAATGGTGATCACCGAGCCATTGCTCAGGGTCACGGTCACCGGCGTACCGGCCGGGTTGGTCAATGTAGCGGTGTAAACGATCGAACCACCTTCGGCCACGGAGCCAGTGGCGCTCAAGGTCAGGTTGGTAGTGTCGACGGTATCGGTCACGGTGGTGCTGACCGGCGTTTTGTCGGCCACGAGGTTTTCGTAGTTGCCACCGGAAACGCCGGTGATCGAGTTGCTCAGCGGCGCCTGACCGGTCAGCACATCGTTTGGCGCCGTGGTGGTCACGGTGCCGGTGGTCTTACCGACTTCGATGGTGATCGACTGACCGTTGGCCAAATTGACAGTTACTGGCGAGCCAGTGACCGGTGCACTCACCGTGGCGGTGTAGGTGACCGTGCCGCCTTCCGCGACCGACGTATCAGCCGTCAGTTTGACGGTCGACGTGTCGATGGTATCGGTGACTTCCGTGACGGCAGGGACGGTGCTTGGCACAAGGTTTTCGAAGTTGCCACCGGAAGCGTCCTTGATGGTCACTTCGACCTTGCCGGCATCTTTGTAGACGTCATCGGCTGGCGCTGGAACGCTTACGGTGCCGGTAGTTTTACCGGCCTCGATGGTGATGACGGAGCCGTTGCTCAACGTCACGGTCACCGGCGTGCCGGCCGGGTTGGTCAGGGTTGCGGTGTAGACAATCGAGCCGCCCTCGGCCACAGAGCCGGTGGCGCTCAGGGTCAGGTTGGTGGTGTCGACGGTGTCGGTCACGGTGGTACTGACCGGGGTCTTGTCGGCTACGAGGTTCTCGTAGTTGCCGCCCGTCACGCCGGTGATCGAGTTGCTCAGTGGCTCGTGACCGTTCAACGCATCGTTCGGCGCGGTGGTGGTGACGGTGCCGGTGGTTTTGCCGACTTCAATGGTGATGGTCTGGCCGTTGGCCAAAGTGACAGTCACTGGCGAACCAGTCACTGGTGCGCCCACCGTAGCGGTATAAGTGACAGTACCGCCTTCAGCCGCCGACTCGGTCGCGGTCAGTTTGACCGTAGTGGTATCGATGGTGTCGGTGACTTCGGTGACGGCCGGAACGGTGCTCGGCACCAGGTTCTCGAAATTGCCGCCAGTGGTACCGGTAATGCTGACTTCAACTTTGCCCGCATCCTTGTAAACGTCATCGGCTGGCGCCGGAACGGTCACAGTGCCGGTGGTTTTGCCCGCTTCAATGGTGATGACGGAGCCGTTGCTCAACGTCACGGTCACCGGGGTGCCCGCAGGATTGGTCAGGGTCGCGGTGTAAACGATCGAGCCACCCTCGGCCACGGTACCGGTCGCGCTCAGCGACAGATTGGTGGTGTCGATGGAGTCGGTGACCGTGGTGGTCGCTGGCGTCGTGTTCGGTACCAGATTCTCGAAGTTGCCGCCGGTGGCGCCGGTAATCGTGGTGCTGACGGTGCCGCCGTTGTTGTAGACGTCATTCGGTGCGGTCGGCACGTTGACGCTGCCGGTGGTCTGGCCGGCGCCGATGGTGATGGTCGAGCCGTTCGACAGGGTGACGGTTACCGGCGTCTGCGCCGGGTTGGTCAACGTCGCGGTGTAGGTGATCTGGCCGCCTTCGACCACGGTGCCGGTGGCCGTCAGGGTCAGGCCGGTGGTGTCGATCGAGTCGACAATCGTGGTGACGGCCGGCGTCGGGTTCGGCACCAGGTTTTCGAAGTTGCCGCCGGTTGCGCCCGTAATCGTGGTAGTGACGGTGCTGCCGTTGTTATAGACGTCATTCGGCGCAGTCGGCACGTTGACGGTGCCGGTGGTCTGACCGGCGCCGATAGTGATGGTCGAGCCGTTGGACAGGGTGACGGTGACCGGTGTCTGCGCCGGGTTGGTCAGGGTCGCGGTATAGGTGATCTGGCCACCTTCGGTGACGCTGTTGCCCGCCGTCAGGGTGACGGTGGTGGTGTCGATGGTGTCGGTGACCTGGGTCACGGCCGGGGTGGTCGGCACGGTGACGGTAATGCCGTTGCCACCGGTGGTGCCGGTGACGGTCACGTTGATCTGGGTCGGGTCGTTGTAGACCGTGTCGTTCGGTGCCAATGGCACGTTGACGGTGCCGGTGGTGGAGCCTGCCGGAATCACGATCACCGAGCCGTTGGACAGGGTGATGGTCAGGTCGGTCAGCGGTGCCTGGGTCAGGGTCGCGGTGTACACCAGCACGCCGCCGGCTTCGGTGATGGTCGGCGTGGCGCTGAGGCTCAGGGTCGAGTCGCGCAGGGCGTTGGTGGTGGTGTCGGTGGTCTGGCCACCGGTGATGTTCTGGGCGGCCTGGCCACCGGAGTTGATGCCTGCGGTCGGGAAGCCGATGGTCGGGTCGACACGGCCTGCGGTCGCATCGAGCATCACGAAACTGTGGCCGCCACCGGCAGCGCCGCCAGTGCCTGCGGCGCTCGGGCCGGCAGCGGTAGCTTCAAGGGCGGTGGTCGGGTCAGCGCCGGCGGCGATGGCTTGTTGCAGTTCTGCAACGGACGGCGCGGCTTGCGCAGTGGCCTCGGCCAGATCGGTGCTGGAGTCCGGAGTGCTGGCGCTCCACTGCGTGTCGCGGCCCAGGTCCAGGGTGCGGCCATCGGCCAGTTCCAGGGACACCGCGCCGGAAACGCCGGTATCGACCTGATCACCGACGAACAAGCGGTCGCCTTCAACGAGTACGCGACGGACGCCCTCTGGGGACACCACGAAAACCTGACCGACAATGCTTTTGACGATGGCAACAACACTGCTCATTGAAGACTCTCCGGGTGTCACGTTCAGTTGACTTCCATAGACCTGATGGCTTTCTGCGCCGATTCAGTCTGGACGTACTTTTAAAAAAATGTGAATCAAGTTTGACGCTGATCTTCGTCAATATTTTGGCTAGATTCTTTCGCTATTAAGTTTATGCCAAACTATTGACCTTCTGGGAGCCATCCTAAACAATCGCCCCAGTAATGTCACATTGATATTTATGCGGCGACCTGCCTTCAGCGTGTGATCCAGTTCCGGTTTTAAACTTTCCGACATACGGTCATTCCGGTTGCCATCTTCCGACGCAGCTCGCCATTTTGCTGTGATTCAAGACAAGAAGTTCTGGGAAATCTTTACCATGCGTTCGCACCTGCTCAAGGCTCTACCTTTCGCTCTCGCCGCCTCTTTTGCACAAGCACAATCCTTACCGGAAGCCATGCAACAGGCACTGGATGTCCATCCGGAAATCCAGGCAGGGGTCAACAGTCGATTGGCTGCGGATTATCAGTTAAAGGCTGCCAAAGGTGGATACCTGCCCAAGGTCGATCTGCTCGGCGGTTATGGCCGTGAAGGCACCGACAGCGTTACCACCCGTGCCAACGGTGGCGGCAATCACTGGGAAACCCTGAATCGCGGCGAGTCGAGTGTGCGCCTGTCGCAAATGGTTTTTGACGGTTTTGCGACGTCCAGCGAAGTCGGGCGTCAACAAGCCACCGTCAACTCCCGCGCTTATTCCTTGCTCGGCACCTCCGAACGCACCGCGCTGACCGTGGCCCAGGTTTACCTGGACGTGTTGACTCGTCGCGAATTCGTGCGTCTGGCCGAGGAAAACCTCAAGAGCCACCAGCGTATCTACGACCAGATCCAGTTGCGCACCCAGCGCGGCGTCGGCAGCGGTGCCGACCTCGACCAGGCCGAAGCGCGGATGGCCCAGGCCCGCAACAATCTGCTGACCGAGCAGACCAACCTCGCCGACTCGGAAACCAACTTCCTCAGCGCTGTCGGCCAGATGCCCGATCAACTGGAGCGTCCGGCGCCATTCATGGCGATGATGCCGGCCAACCTTAATGAAGCGCGCCAGCAGATGCTGGAAAACAGTCCGATCCTGCGCTCGGCCGAGTCCGACATCGCTGCTGCCGAGAAGCAGTACGAAACCGCCAAGTCGACCTTCTACCCACGCTTCGACGCCGAACTGGGCCGCACCGCCGACAACGACCTCGACGGTCAGAACGGTCACAACAATGAATGGCAGGCGATGCTGCGCATGCGCTTCAACCTGTACTCCGGTGGCAGCAACAAGGCTGACCTGGAATCCAAGTCCTACCTGTCGAACCAGGCGCTGGACATCCGCAACAACGCCCTGCGTCAGTTGAACGAAGAACTGGGCCTGGCCTGGAACGCCTTGAACAACGCCAACGCCCAGGTGCCGATCGCTCAGCAGTACGTTGATCACAGTACCTCGGTGCGTACCGCTTACCAGCGTCAGTTCAGCCTCGGCGAACGAACCTTGCTGGATTTGCTCGACAGTGAAAACGAACTGTTCACCGCTTCGCGCCGTCTGGCCGAGATCAAAAACATTCAGTTATTTACTCAGTACCGAATCAAGGCGACCATGGGCGAGTTGCTCAAGAGCCAGGGAGTGGTCGCACCGATGGCATCCGTTGTGCAGAACGACGTGAAGCCCAAGGTTCAACTGCCCGGGATGAATTGAGTTGTCCCTTTTCAACTGTTAAAGAGTGTCGAGCGTGGAATCAGAAGTCAGTCGAGTTCATCTCAGTCATGATCCACGCGCGTTGCACGACGATCCGTTACTGGATGGTCTGCTCGCCCTTTGCATGCTGCACCAGAAACCCGCCAGCGCGGCGATGCTGACCACCGGTCTGCCGCTGCCCAAGCAACGCCTGAGTGTCGAGCTGCTGCCCCGAGCAGCGGCGCGCGCCGGGCTGCAGGGGCGGGTGCTGCAACGCAAGCTGGAAGAGATTCCGGCCATCGCCATGCCGGCGTTGTTGCTGCTCAAGGATGGCCGCAGCGCTGTCCTGCTCGGCTGGCAGGGTGAGAACGAAGCCCGGGTGTTGCTCAGCGAAACCGATGGCGGCGAGTCCCTCGTCAACCGTGAGCTGCTGGCCGACGACTACCTCGGCAAAGTGTTCTTCGCCCAACCCCAGCACAAATTCGACGTCAACCACGGCACGCTGATCCCGCGTGCACGCTCGTGGTTCCGCGACACCCTCAAGCGCTCGCGCTGGCTGTACGTCGACGCCATCGCCGCCAGTTTCCTGATCAACATCATCGCCATGGCCGCGCCGCTGTTCGTGATGAACGTCTACGACCGTGTAGTGCCGAACCAGGCCGAAGCGACCCTGTGGGTCCTCGCGCTGGGCATCACCGGCGCCTACATCTTCGACCTGATCCTCAAGAGCCTGCGCAGCCTGTGCCTGGATCTGGCCGGCAAGAAAACCGACCTGATCATCTCCGCCACGCTGTTCGAACGCATTGTCGGCATGGCCATGAAATACCGCCCGGCGCGGGTCGGCAGCTTTGCCCAGAACATTCACGAGTTCCAGAGCCTGCGCGACTTCCTCGCCTCGCTGACCCTGACCAGCCTGATCGACCTGCCGTTCACTATCCTGATCTTCATCGTCATCGCGATTCTCGGCGGGCATCTGGTGTGGATCCCGGTGCTGGCCTTCCCGATTGCGCTGCTGATCGGCTACGCGTTGCAGAAGCCGCTGGTGGCAACCATGGAGCGCACCATGGCGCTGGGTGCCGAGCGTCAGTCGAGCCTGATCGAAACCCTCGCCGGCCTCGACGCGGTGAAGGTCAACAACGCCGAAAGCGAACGCCAGTACCAATGGGAACAAACCATCGGCACCCTCAGCCGCCTCGAACTGCGGGTGAAAATGCTCTCCGGCCTGGCGATGAACATCACCCTGCTGATCCAGCAACTGGCCGGGGTGATCATGATCGTGTTCGGCGTGTACCAGATCATCGCCGGCAACCTGAGCATGGGCGGCCTGATCGCCTGCTACATGCTCAGTGGCCGCGCACTGAGCCCGCTGGCGTCGCTGTCCGGTCTGCTGACCCGCTACCAACAGGCGCGGGTGACCATGACGTCGGTCGACCAGATGATGGAGCTGCCGCAAGAACGCAATTTCGAAGAACGCCCGCTGAGCCGCAAGGTGCTGCAAGGTGCGATTGAATGCCGTCAGCTCAACTTCACCTACCCGGATCAACAGAACCCGGCGCTGAAAAACATCAACCTGGTGATTCGTCCCGGCGAGAAGATCGGCATCATCGGCCGCAGCGGCTCGGGCAAGAGCTCGCTGGCCAAACTGCTGGTCGGCCTGTATCAGCCGGACGATGGCGCGTTGCTGGTGGACGGCGTCGACATCCGCCAGATCGACGTCAGCGAGTTGCGCTACAACATCGGCTACGTGCCCCAGGACATCCAACTACTGGCCGGTACCCTGCGCGACAACCTGATTTCCGGCGCCCGTTACGTTGAGGACGAGTTGGTGCTGCAAGCCGCCGAACTGGCCGGCGTGCATGAATTCGCCCGCCTGCACCCGCAGGGTTATGAACTGCAAGTCGGCGAGCGCGGGCAGAACCTGTCCGGCGGCCAGCGCCAGAACGTGGCCCTGGCCCGGGCGCTGTTGCTCAATCCGCCGATCCTGCTGCTCGATGAACCGACCAGCGCCATGGACAACACCGGCGAAGAACGCCTCAAGCAACGCTTGGCTGCAGTCGTTGAAAACAAGACCGTGGTGCTGGTGACGCACCGTGCGTCGCTGCTGTCGCTGGTGGATCGTCTGCTGGTGATCGACCGCGGGCAGATTCTCGCCGATGGCCCGAAAGCCGCCGTGATGGAAGCGTTGAAGAAGGGGCAGATCAGTGTTGCTTAAGTCGGGTTTCAAGGATTCGATCCGTCGTTACTTCAAAGGCTCTGCATCGCTGCAGGGCCAGCCGCTGCCGGAGGTCAACAAGGCCTTGATCGAGGACGCGCCGCGCGTGGTGCGACTGACGATCTGGGCGATCATCGGTTTCTTCGTGTTCCTGATGCTGTGGGCCAACTTCGCCGTGATCGACGAAGTCACCAAGGGCGATGGCAAGGCGATTCCCTCGTCGAAGATCCAGAAAATCCAGAACCTCGAGGGCGGGATCGTCTCCGAGCTGTTCGTCAAGGAAGGCCAGATTGTCGAAGCCGGCGCACCGCTGGTTCGCCTGGACGACACGCGATTCGCTTCCAACGTCGGCGAAACCGAGGCTGATCGCTTGTCGATGCTGTTGCGGGTCGAGCGCCTGAGCGCCGAGGTCGATGACCGTCCGCTGAATTTCCCCGAGGATGTGCTCAAAGCCGTGCCGGGTCAGGCCAAGAGCGAAGAATCGCTGTACGTCAGCCGTCGTCAGCAATTGCACGATGAAGTCGGCGGCTTGCAGGAGCAGTTGATCCAGCGTCAGCAAGAGCTGCGCGAGTTCACCTCGAAGCAGGCGCAGTACCGCCAGCAACTCGGCCTGCAACGCCAGGAAATCAACATGTCCGAGCCGCTGGTGGCCCAGGGCGCGGTGTCGCCGGTGGAAGTGCTGCGACTCAAACGTGCAGAAGTGGAAACCCGTGGTCAGCTCGACGCCACCACCCTGGCGATCCCGCGTGCCGAATCGGCGATCAAGGAAGTGCAGCGCAAGATCGATGAGACTCGCGGCAAGTTCCGCAGCGAAGCCCTGACTCAGCTCAACGAAGCCCGCACCGACCTGAACAAGGCCCAGGCCACCGGCAAGGCGCTGGAAGACCGGGTCAGCCGTACGCTCGTCACCTCGCCGGTGCGCGGCATCGTCAACAAGATGCTGGTCAACACCATCGGCGGCGTGATCCAGCCGGGCAGCGACCTGCTGGAAATCGTGCCGCTGGACGACACCTTGCTGGTCGAGGCGAAGATCCGCCCGCAGGACATCGCGTTCCTGCACCCGGGCCAGGAAGCCACGGTGAAATTCACCGCTTATGACTACACCATTTATGGTGGGCTCAAGGCCAAGCTGGAACAGATCGGCGCCGACACCATCACCGACGAAGACAAGAAAACCACCTACTACATCATCAAGCTGCGCACTGATCGCAGCCATCTCGGCACTGACGAGAAGCCATTGCTGATCATCCCGGGGATGGTGGCATCGGTGGACATCATCACCGGCAAGAAGACCGTGCTGAGCTACCTGCTCAAGCCGATCATCCGGGCGCGGGCTGAGGCACTGCACGAGCGATAAGCCTTCACGGACGCCTTCGCGGGATTCGCGAAGGCGTCCGTCGCAACAACACATCCCGTCCAGAAGTGACGCAAATGGTCACTCACCATCCAGTCCATTCCTAAACAATCGCCATATCGTTATTCGTTAACAGTATTTAAATTCCGCTTCTTATAGCTATAAAGTCAGCCTCCTGCGTACCTGCCGACCAATCGGCGCGCCGCACGACACGAACCCACACGCAATCCAGCGTGAGTTTCTGATCGACGCGCGCGCCCTTGAGCGTGCCGTGCGTGGGAGATTGATTGATGTCCGCAGCTACTGCTACCCCAAGCGCCGCGACTGTCGCGCCGCAAACCTTCGAGATCCGCCCGTTCAGCGGTGCCGTCGGCGCCGAAATCATCGGCCTCGACCTGACCCGTCCAGTCAACGACCAGGATTTCGCCCGCATTCACCGCGCGCACCTCGATCACCACGTCGTGGTGTTCCGCGACCAGCGCATCACCCCGCAACAGCAGATCGATTTCAGCCGCCGCTTCGGCGTGTTGCAGATCCACGTGCTCAAGCAGTTCCTGCTGGCCAATCACCCGGAAATCCTCATCGTTTCCAACATCGTCGAGAACGGCCAGAACATCGGCCTCGGTGATGCCGGCAAGTTCTGGCACTCGGACCTTTCCTATAAAGAACTGCCGAGCCTCGGCTCGATGCTGCACGCCCAGGAGCTGCCGTCCGAAGGCGGCGACACCTTGTTTGCCGACATGCACAAAGCCTGGGACAGCCTGCCCGACGCGCTGCGCAAAGCCGTCGAAGGTCGTTCGGCCGCGCATTCCTACACCGCGCGCTACAGCGAAACCAAATTCGAAGGCAACTGGCGCCCGACCCTGACCCCGGAGCAATTGGCTCAGGTCGCCGAGGTCGTGCACCCGGTCGTCCGCACTCACCCGGAAAACGGCCGCAAGGCGTTGTTCGTCAGCGAAGGCTTCACCACCCGCATCGTCGGCTTGCCGGAGGACGAGAGCAAACAACTGCTCGACGAGCTCTACGCCCACAGCGTGCTGCCGCAGAACATCTACCGCCATCAATGGCAGCCCCACGACCTGGTGTTCTGGGACAACCGTTCGCTGATCCACCTTGCCGCCGGTTGCCCTGCGCACCTGCGCCGCAAGCTGTATCGCACCACCATCCAGGGCGACGCGCCTTTCTGATTTGCCGGAGATCCGATCATGTCCAAACGTCTTCCATTCGCACCGCTGGCGGCTGCCATCGGCCTCGGTTTCAGCCTGATCGCCGGCAGCCTGGTGGCGCCGACCGTGGCCCACGCCGAAGGTGAAATCCGTATCGCCGAGCAGTTCGGTATTGTCTATTTATTGCTCAACGTGGTGCGCGATCAGGGACTGATCGAGAAGTACGGCAAGCAGGAAGGGCTCGACATCAAGGTCGACTGGACTCAGTTGTCGGGTGGCGCGGCGGTCAATGATGCGTTGCTTTCCGGCTCCATCGACATTGCCGGCGCCGGCGTCGGGCCGTTGCTGACCATCTGGGATCGCACCCACGGCAAGCAGAACGTCAAGGCCGTGGCCTCGCTGGGCAACTTCCCGTATTACCTCGTCAGCAACAATCCCAAGGTCAAAACCATCGCCGACTTCACCGAGAAGGACCGCATCGCGGTGCCGGCGGTGGGCGTCTCGGTGCAGTCGCGCTTCCTGCAATACGCGGCCGCCAAGCAGTGGGGCGACAAGGAATTCAATCGCCTCGACAAGTACACCATCGCCGTCCCGCACCCGGACGCCACCGCTGCACTGATTGCTGGCGGCACCGAGCTGACCGGGCACTTCTCCAACCCGCCGTTCCAGGATCAGGCGCTGCAGAACCCGAACGTGCACGTGGTGCTCAACTCCTATGACGTGCTTGGGCCGAACTCGCCGACCGTGCTGTTCGCCACCGAGAAATTCCGCAACGACAACCCGAAGACCTACAAGGCATTCGTCGAAGCCCTGACTGAAGCGGCGCAGTTTGCGCAGAACGATAAAGGCGCGGCGGCGGACACCTATATCCGCGTGACCAAGGCCAAGATCGACCGCGCCGAACTGCTGAAAATCATCGACAACCCGCAGTTCGAATTCAGCGTCACGCCGAAAAACACTTACCCGCTTGCCGAATTCCTCTACCGCGTCGGCGCGATCAAGAACAAACCCGAATCGTGGAAGGACTACTTCTTCCAGGACGCCAAACCGCTGCAAGGGAGCTGATCGACATGAACGCCCCTTTGCAAGGCCACGCGGCCAGCAACCCGATCGCCACCGCGCAAGCGCTGTTGGCGGTCGACCATGTCAGCCTCGAATACCGCACGCCGCAGCGCGTCGTGCGTGCCACCCATCAGGTCAGTTTCGAAGTCGATCAGCAGGATCGCTTCGTGCTGCTCGGCCCGTCCGGTTGCGGCAAATCGACGTTGCTCAAAGCCGTCGCCGGGTTCATAGCGCCGTGCGAGGGCGAGATCCGTCTGCAAGGCCAGCGCGTCGACGCGCCGGGGCCGGACCGGATCGTGGTGTTTCAGGAGTTCGATCAACTGCCACCGTGGAAAACCGTCAAACAGAACGTGATGTTTCCGCTGCTGGCGTCGCGCACGCTGAAGAAAAAAGAAGCCGAAGATCGTGCGCTGCACTATCTGGAAAAGGTCGGTCTGGCAGCGTTTGCCGATGCCTACCCGCACACGTTGTCCGGCGGCATGAAGGCGCGGGTGGCGATTGCCCGGGCGCTGGCGATGCAGCCGAAAATCCTGCTGATGGACGAGCCGTTCGCCGCGCTGGATGCCCTGACCCGCCGCAAGATGCAGGAGGAGTTGCTGCTGCTCTGGGAGGAGGTGCGTTTCACCCTGCTGTTCGTCACTCACTCGATTGAAGAAGCGCTGGTGGTCGGCAATCGCATCCTGCTGCTGTCGCCGCATCCCGGGCGGGTGAGGGCGGAAGTGCACAGTCATCAATACGATCTGCAAAGCCTCGGCGGTGTGGCGTTCCAGGAGTCGGCGCGGCGTATTCATCGGCTGCTGTTCGATGAGGGGCAGTCGCCGGAAACCGAGCGCGAGCACGATTTCAACGACATTCGCATCGCGTATTGAGCCACCCGGAGGATCGCCCGATGAGCCATTCATCATCTGTACGTCAAGAATTCGAAATCGATTTGCAGCCGCTGACCAGCGTGCCGGTGGAGCGCGAACTACCGCTGGGCCAACGCCTGTGGCAACAGGGCTGGCTGCGCAAAAGCGTGATCCTGATTCTGCTCGCGGTGCTCTGGGAAGTGGTGGCCCGGGTGCAGAACAACGATCTGCTGCTGCCGAGCTTTTTGCAGACCAGTCATGCGCTGTACGACGGCCTGATCAGCGGCGAACTGCTGGGCAAGGTCTGGATCTCGCTGGTGGTGCTGCTCAAGGGCTACCTGATCGGCATCGTCCTGGCCTTCGCCTTGACCACGCTGGCGGTTTCGACCCAGTTTGGTCGGGATTTGCTCAGCACCCTGACCTCGATGTTCAACCCGCTGCCGGCCATTGCGTTGTTGCCGCTGGCGTTGCTGTGGTTCGGCCTGGGCCAGAACAGCCTGATTTTCGTGTTGGTGCATTCGGTGCTGTGGGCGCTGGCGCTGAACACTTACGCCGGGTTTCTCGGTGTCTCGGAAACCCTGCGCATGGCCGGGCGCAACTACGGTTTGAAGGGCATGCGCTTTGTGCTGTTCATCCTGATCCCGGCGGCGCTGCCATCGATTCTCGCGGGGCTGAAAATAGGCTGGGCCTTCGCCTGGCGCACCTTGATCGCCGCCGAACTGGTGTTCGGTGCCACCAGCGGCAAGGGTGGCCTGGGCTGGTACATCTTCCAGAACCGCAACGAGCTGTACACCGACAAGGTGTTCGCCGGTCTGGCGGTGGTGATCCTCATCGGTCTGCTGGTGGAGAACCTGGTGTTCGACACGCTGGAGCGGGTGACGGTGAAACGCTGGGGCATGCAGCGCTGATTGTTTGATCTGCTAGCATTGCGTCCGAATCAATCCTGATCGGTCATGAGTGCTCAGCATGCAACTTCCGGACATGAACCTGTTGGTCGCCCTCGACGCCTTGCTCGACGAGGGCAGCGTGGTTGGCGCCGCGCGGCGGATGAACCTCAGCCCGGCGGCCATGAGCCGTACGCTGACGCGAATCCGCGAAGCCATTGGCGATCCGATTCTGGTGCGTGCCGGCCGGGGGCTGGTGCCGACGCCCAAGGCGCTGGAACTGCGCGAGCAGGTGCGCGATGTGGTCGAGCAGGCGGCGCTGCTATTTCGCTCGGCAGACGCCGTGGAACTGGGCACCCTGCGCCGGCGCTTCAGCATTCGCGCCAACGATTTTTTCGTCGGCGTCTATGGTGGCAAGCTGTTCGACACCTTGGATCAACTGGCGCCGCACTGTGAGTTGCGTTTCGTTCCCGAGGGTGACGGCGACGATGAAGCCTTGCGCGAAGGGCGAATCGACCTGAGTGTCAGCAACACGCGTCCGGTGACCCCGGAAGTCAAAGTGCAGAACCTGTTTTCCACCCACTTCGTCGGTCTGGTGCGCGAAGATCATCCGCTGCTGGATGGCGAAATTACCGCCGAACGCTATGCCGGGTTTTCCCACATCAGCATGTCCCGCCGGGGCATCGCCCGTGGGCCTATCGACACCGCCTTGAATGCCTTGGGGCTGGAGCGGCGAGTGGCGGTGATCGCACCGAGTTTCCATGCGGCGATGTTCGCCCTGCCGGACTCCGACCTGATCCTGCCGGTGCCCAAGGAAGCACTGCTCAGCGTGCGACGGCTGGGATTGAAACTGCGCTCGTTCGACCTGCCGATCCCGTTGCCGACACTGATGCTGACCCAGGCCTGGCACCCGCGTTTCGACAAGGATCCGGCCCACCGCTGGCTGCGGGAAACCCTCAAGACCTGCTGCGACGAAACCTGGCTGGCGGCGCAGCCCTGAGGATTGCGTCTGACGCAACTATAAGCTGCCAACAAGTCAATTTTCGTCAGCTCTAAGCCTTACTAAGATGCTCCGGTATTTTTCCCTCCGGAGTTTGCCTGCATGACATCCCTGACGGTCACGGCACCGATTGCCGCTGCCGCTCCGATGGCCGCCGCGCCCCCGGTGTTCGGGGCGCGGATCATCATCGGTCTGGTCGGCGTGCTGCTGGCGGTGCTGGTGTCGGGTCTCAACGAGATGGTGACCAAGGTCGCCCTGGCCGACATTCGCGGCGCCCTGAGCATCGGCTACGACGAAGGCACCTGGCTGGTCGCCAGCTATACCGCGACTTCGGTGGCGGCCATGGCGTTCGCGCCGTGGTGCTCGGTGACCTTTTCCCTGCGTCGCTTCACCCTGTGCGCCATCGGCGTGTTCACCCTGCTCGGGGTGCTCTGTCCGTTCGCCCCGAACTACGAAAGCCTGCTGCTGATGCGCATCCTGCAAGGCCTGGCCGGCGGCGCGTTGCCGCCGATGCTGATGACGGTGGCCCTGCGGTTTCTGCCGGCCAATTTCAAACTGTACGGCCTCGCCGGTTACGCCCTGACCGCCACGTTTGGCCCCGGTCTCGGTACGCCGCTGGCCGGGTTGTGGACCGAATACGTTGGCTGGCAGTGGACGTTCTGGCAAATCATCGTGCCGTGCCTGATCGCCATGGCCGCTGTTGCGTATGGCTTGCCGCAGGATCCGCTGCGTCTGGAGCGCCTCAAGTCGTTCAACTGGAAAGGCCTGCTGCTGGGGTTTCCGGCGATCTGCATGCTGGTGATCGGCCTGCTGCAGGGCAATCGCCTGGACTGGTTCGAGTCGAACCTGATCTGCGGTTTGCTCGGCGCCGGTTCGCTGTTGCTGGTGGCGTTTCTGATCAATGAATGGTCGCAGCCGATTCCGTTTTTCAAGTTGCAGATGCTCGGCATCCGCAACCTGTCGTTTGCGCTGATGACGTTGGCTGGGGTGTTGGTGGTTTTGCTGGCGGTGGTGATGATTCCATCGAGTTATCTGGCTCAGGTGCAGGGTTACCGGCCGGTGCAGACCGCGCCGATCATGTTGCTCGCGGCGTTGCCGCAACTGATCGCGCTGCCGCTGGTGGCGGCGTTGTGCAACCTGCGTTGGGTCGATTGCCGCTGGGTGCTCGGCATCGGCTTGAGCATGTTGACGCTGTCGTGCCTGGGTGGCTCGCAGCTGACCTCGGAATGGATTCGCGACGATTTCTATGTCCTGCAATGGCTGCAGATTTTCGGCCAGCCGATGGCGGTGCTGCCGTTGCTGATGCTGTCGACCGGCAGCATCCAGCCGCAGGATGGGCCGTTCGCCTCGGCGTGGTTCAACACCGTGAAAGGCTTGGCCGCGGTGGTCGCCACCGGGGCCATCGAGGCGCTGACCACGGCGCGCCTGCATTTTCACTCGACGATGCTGGTGGATCGCCTCGGCAACTCGCCGCTGGCCGCGAGCAACGACCCGGCACTCGCCCATCGCCTGCACGAACAGGCGGTGGTGCTGACTTCCTCGGATCTTTACCTGTGCATGGCTGGCGTCGCAGTGACGCTGATCCTGCTGATTTTCTGGCTGCCGACGCGGATCTTTCCGCCGCGCGCGCCGACTTGACTGAAACAGAAGGTTTTTATGACGACTCAAGCAAAGCAAAAACTCGCGGTGGCCGTGGCCGCCGCTCTGGCGGTCGGTGTGCTGGTGTATCTGGCGATGCCCGGCCTGTTCGGCAAGCGCACCCAGCAGAGCACCAACGACGCGTTCGTTTCTGCCGACTTCACCCTGGTGGTGCCGCGTGTAGCGGGGTTCATCAAGGAAGTGCTGGTGGAAGACAACCAGCAGGTCAAGGCCGGGCAGTTGCTGGCGCTGATCGATGACCGCGACCTGCGCGCCGCCGCCGAAGCCGCCGATGCGCACACCGTGGTCGCCCGCGCTCAATTGCAAAACGCCAAAGCCACGCTGGAGCGGCAGACCTCGGTGATCGCTCAGGCGCAGGCTTCTGTGGTCTCGGCCAAGGCTGAAATGGCCTTCGCCCA
Source organism: Pseudomonas sp. GW821-FHT02C04 (assembly GCF_059421845.1). Taxonomy (NCBI): domain Bacteria; kingdom Pseudomonadati; phylum Pseudomonadota; class Gammaproteobacteria; order Pseudomonadales; family Pseudomonadaceae; genus Pseudomonas; species Pseudomonas sp. GW821-FHT02C04. The sequence goes on from NZ_JBWKVT010000004.1 coordinate 46,892, forward strand.
GCAGGAATTGAATCGCTACAACCACTTGGCCGGCGTCGGTGCCGGTACTGTGCAGAACGCGCAGCAGGCGCGCACCCGGATTGATCAGGCCTCTGCGCGGCTGGACACGGCCACGGCAAAACTGGCCGCGGAACGTAAGCAGGTCGAGATTCTGACGGCGCAGCGCGATGCCGCCGAAGGTAGTCTGAAACAGGCGCAGGCGGCGCTGGAAATCGCCAGTTTCGAGCTGTCCTATACGCGTATCACCGCGCCTCAGGATGGGATGATCGGCGAGCGCGCCGTGCGGGTGGGCGCCTACGTGACACCGGGCAGCAAACTGCTGGCGGTGGTGCCGTTGAAGCAGGCTTATGTGGTCGCCAACTTCCAGGAAACCCAGCTCACCGACGTACAGCCCGGACAAGACGTGCAAGTGCGGGTCGACAGCCTCGGTGGCGAAGCCCTGAGCGGTCGCGTCGAAAGCATTGCCCCGGCCACCGGCGTGACCTTCGCGGCGGTAAAACCAGACAACGCCACCGGCAACTTCACCAAAGTCGTGCAGCGGATTCCGGTGAAGATCCTGCTGGAGCCGGGCCAGCCGCTGGCCGAGCGCCTGCGCGTGGGGATGTCGGTGGAGGCGAGCATTGATACCAAAAGCTCGGCGGCGTCGGTGCGTGAGGTGACGCAGCGATGAAGCGCTTTCAATCTCTGACGGTTGTTCTCAGTCTGTCGACGCTGGCGGCGTGCACCGTAGGCCCGGACTTTCAGAAGCCCGAAGCCACGCAGATTGCCGAGTGGGCAAAACCGTCCAAATCCGCCCCCAGCCAGGCCGTCAGCGAACCCCTGAACGAGCGCTGGTGGGAGGTTTTTCACGACGCGCAACTCTCAGCCCTGACCCTGCGCGCCGTGAGCAGCAACCTCGACCTGCAACTGGCCAGCAGCCGCCTGCAACAAAGCCGCGCCGCCCGCCAGGTAATCACCGCCGATCGTTATCCGACCACCGCTGCCACTGGCAGTTATGCCCGCAAACGCAACAGCGGCGAAGGCTTGAACGACCCGTCCGGGCACAACGGCGATTCCGCTTTCAACCTGTGGGACGCCGGTTTCTCCGCCTCTTGGGAACTGGACTTCTGGGGCCGTGTGCGTCGGGAAGCCGAAGCGGCGGATGCCAATCTCGAAGTCGCGGAAAACGACCGTCGCGGCGTGTTGCTGGCGGTGCTCGCGGACACCGCGCAGAACTACATCCAGCTGCGCGGCGTGCAGAACACCCGCGCGGTCACCGAGCAGAACCTCGAAGTCGCGCGGCACAGCCTGAAACTCTCGCAACTGCGCCTCAACGACGGTGTGGCTACCGATCTCGACGTGGCCGAAGCGGCCGCGCAAGTGGCGGCCATCGAATCGCGGCTGCCGGCGCTGGAGCAGCGTCAGGCGCAACTGATCAATGCCATCAGCCTGTTGATGGGCGAACCGCCGCAAGCCCTGAGTAAAGAGTTATCCACTGACGCGCCGGTGCCACAGTCGCCGCTGGAAGTCGCCATCGGCCTGCCGTCGCAACTGGCCGAACGCCGTCCGGACATCCGCCAGGCCGAAGCCCGGTTGCACGCCGCCACCGCTAATATCGGCGTGGCCAAGGGGGATTTCTATCCGCGCATCACCCTGTCCGGCAATCTCGGCTCGCAAGCCATGCAGCTCAGTGATTTCGGCTCCTGGAGCTCACGTGCCTTCGGCATTGGTCCCCAATTCAGCTTGCCGCTGTTCGACGGCGGCCGCTTGCGCGGCGTGCTGCAACTGCGCGAAGCCCAGCAGCAGGAAGCCGCCATCGGTTATCAACAGACCGTTCTGCGCGCCTGGCACGAAATCGACGACCAGTTGACCGCCTACAACGCCAGCCAGCGGCGCCGCGACAGCCTCGCCGAAGCCGTGCGCCAGAACCAGATCGCGCTGCGCACCGCGCAACAGCAATACGTCGAAGGCGTGGTCGACTTCGTCAACGTCCTCACCGTCCAGGGCGCACTGCTCGCGACGCAGGAGCAATGGGTGGAAAGCTCCACCGGCGTTTCACTGGCGATGGTCGGGTTGTACCGGGCGTTGGGTGGGGGATGGGAGTCGGTGTATCCGGTGGGGGAGATGGCGCAGCGTTGAGTGTATGAGCGCAAAAAATAAAAAAACCGGCCGAGGCCGGTTTCTTTACCCCAACTGCCAGCGAACTGAATCGCTACGTACGGGGTTGAGTGCGGTGAGAGTAAGCAACGAACGATAAATCGGCAATAACGGCCCTTTGGAAAGACGCGTAGGAAACTTCCCTAAAGTTTGTAAGCGACGAAAGCGCCCACCTCGAGGCGAATGATGGCCTTTCGCTTGACGCTAATCCCCGCTGTCGTAGACTCCGAGCATCCGTCAGGGAGTAACGGTTATGCGGCGTTTTCGTGGTTGGGTTGTCGGATTGACCTTAGTAACGTGTGCAGTTCAGGCTCAAACGCCCGCGCCAGACGATCCGCTGCAGGATAGTGGCGGGGCGGCCAATGCGTCGGCCAGCAGCGAAGCACGGGGTGTTTTGCGGGCTCGGGATCAGGCGACGCTCGCCAGTGAGTTGTCCGGGCGGATTGTCGAGTTGCCGTTCAGCGAGGGCGAGTCGTTCAAGAAGGGCGATACCCTGGCGCGGTTCGACTGTTCGGCCTATCAGGCCCAGTTGAATGCCGCGCAAGCCGCCAGCCGTGGCGCCGGTGAAGAACTGGCGCACAACCGGCAGTTGGCGGCGCTCAATTCCGTCGGGCGTTTCGAGGTGGCCCGGGCCGAGGCCAAAGTCAGCGAGACTCAGGCGCAATCTCAGGTTTATCAAGTCCAGGTCAAACGTTGCAGCGTGGTCGCGCCGTTCGACGGGCAGGTGGTCGAGCGCAAGGTGCAACGTTACGAAAGCGTGTCGGCCGGGGCTCCGCTGCTCGATGTGGTCGACAACCGCACGCTGGAAATCCATCTGCTGGTGCCCTCGCGCTGGATGGCCAGGCTAAAGCCAGGCCAGACCTTCAGCTTCGTCCCCGATGAGACCGGCCAGCCGATCGACGCCACGGTCAAACGCCTTGGCGCGCGGATCGATGAAGGCAGTCAGACCCTGTTGCTGGTCGCCACGCTCCCCGAAGCCAAAGGCTTGCTCGCCGGCATGAGCGGTACCGCGCGTTTCCCGGAGCTTAAGTGAACGCCCCGGTAAGCGGCGCCGCCGAGCAGGTGTTCGCCCGGTTTCTTGATCTCGAACGGCAGACCCGCGCCGCCCGCGATGCGTCGCAACTGGCCTACAGCCTGGTCAATGACGGGCAGTCGCTGTTCGGTTATCGCCATGCGGCATTGCTGATCGCGGGCAAGGTGCAGGCCGTGACCGGCGTCAGTGCGGTGGAACCGAACGCGCCGTTCGTGGCGTTCGTCGAGCAGGCAGTGGCGCAGCTGTTCAAGCAGGATGTGCTGAAGGTGGCGCGGGTGATCGCGCCTGAGCTGGTGGGCGAATCGATCCAGGCCGACTGGCTCAGCCTGTCCGCCGCTCAGGTGTTCTGGCTGCCGTTGATCGACCGCGAGGGCGAGGTGTTCGGCGGTTTGTGGCTGGCTCGCGACGTGCCGTGGAATCCTTCCGAACAAGTGCTGCTGTCGCAACTGGGCGACACCTACAGTCACGCCTGGCTGGCGTTGCAACCGCGCAAGCCGTGGCGGCTGCGCTGGACCCGCAAGCGCCAGGTCGCGCTGGTCGCGGTGTTGTTGCTCGGCTTGTTGATCCCGGTACGTCAGTCGGTGCTGGCCCCGGCCGAAGTGGTGCCACAGGGCGGTCGTGTGGTGGCGGCACCGGTGGACGGGGTGATCGCCGAGTTTCTGGTCAAACCCAATCAAACCGTGAAAACCGGCGACCTGTTGCTGCGCTTCGAAAGCACCACCCTCAAGGCCCAGGCCGATGTTGCCGAACGGGCGCTTGGGGTGGCCGAAGCCGAATTGAAGGCCAACTCCCAACGCTCGTTCGCCGACGCCGAATCCAGTTCACGGGTGGATCTGCTGGCCGCCCGCGTCGAACAGAAACGCGCCGAGCGTGACTACGCCCGCGAACTGCTCAACCGCAGTGAAGTTCGCGCCGAACGCGACGGCATTGCGGTGTTCGCCGATGCCGAGCGCTGGACCGGCAAACCGGTGCAGACCGGCGAGCGCTTGATGGAAATCGCCGACCCGAATCAGGCCGAATTGCGCATCGAACTGGCGGTAGGCGACGCGATTTCGCTGGAGCCGGGCGCCGACATCGCGTTGTTCCTCGACAGCGATCCGCTGCAACGCCATGTCGCCAGACTTGAGCGTTCGGCTTATGAGGCGCAGCCCACCGCCGGCGGCCAACTGGCCTATCGACTGGATGCGAATTTCACCGAGGCACCGCCGCGTATCGGCCTGCGCGGCACGGCAAAAATTTTCGGCGACCGCGCGCCGCTGGCGCTGTACCTGCTGCGCCGGCCGCTGGCCGGTTTGCGTCAGAGCGTAGGCCTGTAAATGAACCTGCCGAGCCTGCGTGCCGACCTGCAACTGTCGCCCGCGGCACCGGCACTGGACGGCTCGCCGCGCTGGACCCTGGCCGACCCGGTGCGCGGTCGTTATTTCAAACTCGGCACAACGGCGATGCGTCTGTTGCGCCACTGGTCGCTGGGCGATCCCGAACAAGTGTTGCGCGCCGCCAACCGCGAACCGGGCTTGCCGCTGGACGGCGTCGAGCTGGAGCAATTGCTGACGTTTCTGCGCGGGCATGACCTGATCAGCGCCCTCGACGATCAACAGCGCGCCAGTTACCAGCTCAAGGCCCTCGCACAACGCCAGAGCCTGTGGAAAATCCTGCTGCATCAATACCTGTTCTTCCGCATTCCACTGTGGCGGCCGGATGCATTTCTCAATCGGGCGTGGCCGTGGCTGGAGCGCTTCGGGCCAAGGGTGTTGCGCTTCGGTTTGCCGGCGACATTGGGGCTCGGGGTGTTTCTGGTCTCGCGGGACTGGCAGCGGTTTGTCGGCACCTTTCCGCACCTGTTCAGCCTCGGCGGGGCGATTTCATTCGGTGTGGCGCTGTTCTTCGCCAAGCTCTGCCATGAGTTCGGCCACGCGTTCATGGCCAAGCGCGCCGGGTGTCGGGTGCAGAGCATGGGCGTGGCGTTCATGGTGTTGCTGCCGATGTTCTACACCGATGTCAGCGACGCCTGGCGGGTCAACGACCGACGTGCGCGGCTGCTGATCGGCGCTGGCGGGGTAATGGCGGAATTGCTGTTGGCGTGCATCGCGTTGCTGGTCTGGTCGCTACTGCCCGACGGCCCGGCGCGCACGGCGGCGTTCATGCTCGCCAGTGCAACCTGGATCACCACGCTGGTGGTCAATCTCAACCCGTTCATGCGCTTCGATGGTTACTTTCTGCTCAGCGATTTGTGGGAGGTCGACAACCTTCAGGGCCGGGCCTTTGCCTTTTGCCGCTGGCGCCTGCGTGAGTTTTTGTTCGGTTATGGCGCACCGGCGCCGGAGCCTTGGTCGCCGGCGATGCAGCGGCGTTTGCTGATCTGGGGGTATGGCTCGTGGTTATGGCGTGCGGCGTTGTTTTTCGGGATCGCGCTGGCGGTCTATCACCTGTTCTTCAAGGTGTTGGGGATCTTCCTGATGCTGGTGGAACTGGTGTGGTTCATCTTTCTGCCGATCATGAGTGAGTGGCGCCAGTGGTGGAGCCGCCGCGAACAGGCGCATGGTCCCCGTGTGCTGCTCAGCAGCCTGGCGGTGCTCGGCCTGTTGCTGGTGCTGATCGTGCCGTGGCGCAGCGCCGTCGAGTTGCCGACGATGCTCGAGGGCGGTCGGGCCAGTGCGTTGCACGCGCCGGTGGCGGCGCGGGTCAAAAACGTGAAGGTCGCGGATGGCCAGAAGGTCGCTCAGGGCGACGTGCTGATCGAACTGGAGTCGCCGGACCTCGATTCGCGGCAGGCCATCGTCCGCCGGGAAATCCAGATTCAGCAGTTGCTGATGCGCCGTCAGGCCGGCCGCAGTGAGACCGCTGCCGACGCCGGCATCGTCGAGCAACGCCTCGCCGAAGCCGTGGCGGAATACCGAGGCCTGAGCGCCCGCCGCGAACGCCTGCTGCTGCGTGCGCCCCACGCGGGCACTGTGCGTGATCTGTTGCCGAATCTCACACCGGGTCGCTGGCTGTCGAGCAAGGATGCGCTGGCCCGGGTGGTCGAGGACGGCTCGCGCCTGCGTGGTTATGTGGCCGAAGCTGAACTGTGGCGGGTCAAACCGGGGGCCACCGGGCGGTTTATCGCCGACGACCCGATGCACCCGGCGATCACCGTGAAACTCGATGAAATCGATACCAATGGCGTGGCCTATGTCGATCAGGAAGCCCTGACGTCCGACCATCACGGGCCGATTGCCGTGCGCCGCGATCAACAGCAACGGGCGGAGCCGGTACAGGCGCAGTACGGCGCGCGATTGACTACGCTGGATCAGCCACCGACGCCGGTGCAACCGTTGCGCGGCGTGGTCGTGCTGCAGGGCAGCGGCGAGTCGGTGCTCGGCGTGGCCTGGCGTCGGTTGGCGGCGCTGGGGGTCAGGGAAAGCGGTTTCTAGGGAGCGAGAACATGGCGGATAACGCAGCAGTGGCGGCAGACGGATTGGTAGTGCGGCCTTCACGAGCCACCGACGGGCCGTTTTTGCAAAGTCTCTATCAGTCGGCGCGCCCGGATCTGCAATGGATCGACGGCGAGCAGGAAGTGGTGCAGCAAGTGGTCGCGCAGCAATTTCAGGTGCAGGAACAGGGCGTCGGCGAAAACCATCCCAATGCCATGCACTACGTCGTGGAAAAGCTCGGCACGGCCATCGGCGCGTTGAGCACTGACTTCGGCCCCAACGAAATCCGCGTGTTGTACATCGCCTTCATCCCCCAGGCCCGGGGCAAGGGTTACGGCCGCGCGGTGTTGCAAGGCGTGCAAAAGGCCGCGCAGCAAGTCCGCTGCCCGGTGACTACGGTGGTCTGGGCCAACAATCCTCATGCGCGCCAGCATTACCTGGCGCTGGGGTTCGCGGTGGAAGAGCGCAATCCGGCGGCGGAGCGGTTGGTGTGGTATCCACGGGGTTGAGTCAGATGATCGAATTGATATCGAAGGTGTGCGGCGCGCCGATTTTATGGCCGTAGAGCGTCGCCAGCAGCGGATCCTCTTCGGCGGCGTCCGGCGCCATGGCGAGCTGTTCGGCTGCAGTGTTTTCCGGGTGTAGCTGCCAGCGTGGCAGGCTTTCGGCCAATCGTTCCGGTTGCTCTGCCAGTTGCCCGTAAACGTCCTGAATCGTGATGCGCCGATGGCGAAGGATTGCCAGGCGCTCACGTGTCACGCGGATTTTCTCGACCTCACGGTTAAGCGCATCAAGGGTGTTGGACTGAGTGCGCACGTAACTGTCCGGGCGTCCCGGCAGGTTGTTGCGCCGGGTGCGCAATTGGTGGGTGATGCGTTCCAGGGCCGACTCCACGACAGCAAACTCCCGTTCGGTGACCAGCGAGCGGCTTGATTCCTGGGCCTCCTGCCAACGACGCAACACCGCCCAGCACGCCGGAATGTACGCCCCGGTCATCGAGTGGTGCCCGCCGTCGAAAATCTGCTTGAGCAACGTCGGCCGATCCGGCAACCCGTGCCGCTGTCGGATCGCCACGTCGCACGCGGCGTGCTGGGTAATGGTGTCGCAACCCGGTTCCCACAGGATCGAGGACACCTGCTGACGCCCGAACTCCACCGGCATGGCGTGCCGCAGGCTGCCGTGGTGGTCGTAGGCTTCTCCGATCCAATTGGTGATACCGGCGACGAACACCGACAGCCCCACCGGCACATTGACGAACGTCAGCGCCGCCCCGGTGCCGTAGATGTCGGCCTTGGTGTTCATCCAGCTGCCGGGCACGCTGGGTACCGGGTCGTTGTGATTGACCATGCGGTGATGCACGAGATCGGCTGCGCCCCTGACGAAATCCGCGTCGCCGGCGCGGGGGGCGCCGTAGGTGTAGAGCTGGATGTTGTAGCCCTCGGGCCGGCGCCGGAGCATTTCGGACAGCAGCAATGTGATAGCGCCGCCGAGGCTGTGCCCGCAGATGAGGAGGTTTTGGCCGGTGTAGAACTTTTCGAGGTAGTTGACGGCGAAGTCATAGGCTTTCTGCGCTGCTTCATAGAAGCCCCGATGTACCCGGCCGTTTCCTTCCTCAAACGGTACTTGAAGGGCATCGGCATCGCGCAAACCATCGGCGATTTTCTCGGCGGTGCCGCGAACCGCGATCAGGATCAGTTCGTCGTTGTGGGTGATGAAGGCTTGGGTATCTGTAGCCTCATTTCCTTCGTTTCTGTCATCGAGGAAATGAACCTTGGCCGGATGCTCCTGCGACTCTTTCCTCTTCGGGTCATTCAATTCGTACAGATCCGAGTCGAATGGAACGATTTCCAGGCGTTTGGAATACGGCACGTCTTCGTACAGAGGGTAATAGGCTTTGGTTTGATTTGAGTCGACCTTCCATAGTTCGTCGGATTTGGCCAAGGCATTGCCGAACCAATTGCCCACGCTGGGTTGCAAAGGAAAGGTGACCCGATTCTCTTTGATGGGAACGGTTCCCGGTTTCTGGCCAAAAGGGCAGTAACTCAAGGTCGCCATCAATGAAAGCTGGTACAGATTGAGTGCACAGAATTCCGGAGCTGTGGATAACATCGGTCGCAACGCGCGTAGCGGGCGCACTTCAAGAACTGTGTGACGTTGTGGCATCAGGGCGATGCCAAGTTTTCCGTGTTCGCGCATGATTGCCGCGCAACCCGAGTCGAGAGGGTAATCGCGATACACCTCGGGTGGCAGGTGCGAGGCATATCTGACCAGATGGCGGACTTCGACTTGAAAGTAGTCTGAGCCGTCTGTGATCTCGGGTCGCTCCCGTGTGCGGGTGGCATTCAGGTTCAGATAACGAGTCTTTTCGGCGCGTACCTGAAGGTCTGTGATTGGAAGAGGGTAGTGAATTCTTGATTGCAAATCCTTGTAAAGCTTCTCTGTACCTTCATATTCCTGGCTGAACAAAAGGGCAATCGGCCCGGCAAAATGGCTATCTACTTTACCGATGCCTGCGGGATCCAGATGCCCGGTGTATTTCATCCCTTCTGAATCCGTTGCGATATACGCGAGCCCGGCATACGGCGCTCCTGAGCCAGACTCATCGATCAGCTGAAAACTGGTCCATCTTCCGCTTTCCGGGCAAGACAGCATGCGGCTACCCAGTGACGATTGAAGTTCGTTCTCGAGTGATGACATGTTGAACACTCCTTATTCGGTGCAGGCGGGGTAAATGCTGCAGATGCGGCCATCAGGCATTTTGAATGTGCTGAAGTCGGTGTAATTGCCGTTGCAATAGGCATGCGGATCGTCATATCCATCACCCAGACATCGCTTCCAGCCATTCGGCACCTTCACCCACGTGTCCCGCCATCCTGGCCGTTCTTCCTTCACCAGCCTGATCTTCATCTTCACGGTTTTGCCCGGAAGTTGATCGTGGGTGTATGCCGCAAACGGGCGACCCGGCTCCGGTGCGCCCAAGACATCGGTTTCCTTGCAGTCGAGTATTTTTCGCAGGATTCTCGGCTTGCCCGAGGTGCGAAACAGCCACTGGCATTGGCCATGGAAGGTACTTTCGCCCCGGCTGTCGAAGCTGCTTTTGTAGCGCTCCTCGATATCAGGAAGAACGGCGACTACGGCACTGTCTGCACTGAAGTCGCCGCGAGATTTTCCATAGACCGAATTGATATCGAGGCTGATTCTGCGTATCGCCATCGGGCAGCCACTGATCGTCCGGCGAATAGGGATTTCAAAGGTTGGTTCATACCGTTCACGCCACTTCTGATTGTGTGCTGAGACTGTCTTTCTGCGGTCCGACACGCTGCACGTTTCGCCCTTGGCGGGTGTGTACTCGACGATAGCCTGATAGGTAAAACCCGGTGGCAAATCGGCTGTGAAAGTGAATGAATTTGACGGTTCGGTTTTGCAGCCAGCGATGAGGGCAAGGCAACCAATCAAAGTCACACTGCGTAGCGCGAGTCTGATCGTCGGTGAGGTCAGTGTTGGAGATTGCGGATCCGTTTCAAATAATTCCATGGCGAGCGCTCCTTACTCCGTGCAACTTGGATAAATAGTGCAGACGCGGCCATCAGGCATTTTGAATGTGCTGAAGTCGGTGTAATTGCCGTTGCAATAGGCATGGGGATCGTCATATCCCTCACCCAGGCATCGCTTCCAGCCATTCGGAACTTTCACCCACGTATCCCCCCATCCGGGTTTCTCTTCCTCTGCCAAGGTGATTTTCATCCTCACGGTTTTGCCCGGCAGTTGATCAGGGCTAAAAGCCCCGAAGGTCTTGCCATAAGCTCGTGATCCCGAGGCATCGACTGTTCTGCAATCAAGGATCTTTCTGAGAATTCGCGGTTTACCCGAGGTGCGAAACCACCACTCACACTGACCATGGAACGTGCTTTCACCGGCTTCGTTGAACACACCTTTGAACTGCTCCTCCAGATCATCACGGATGAAAACCATGGCTTCGTCACGACTGAAGTCGCTCCAGTCTCTGCCGTATGCCGAATTGATCTCCAGCTCGATTCGCCTCACGACCAACGGACACCCCTTAACCGTCTTGCGAATCGTGATCTCGGCATCCGGCTTGTAGTCCGTGCGCCACTTGCTGTTGAACACCGGGGCAAGGTTGTCGCGTCTGTCGAGGGTGCAGGTCTGGCCTTTCTCGGGTACGTAATAAACCGCCGCGACGTAGGCAAATCCCGGCGGTAGATCGGCTGTAAATTTGAAAGTGTTTGGCGGTTCGGTCTTGCAGCCTCCCAGTGCCGCGAAACAGCCGATCAGACCGAGGCTTTTGAGCTGAATCTTCATGAGGGCACCTCCGCGTTCCAGTGCTTCGAGAGCTGGTAAACCCGATCAAAGTGTTCATCCGGCGTTTCGTCCGGTCGGGCTTGCCAATGGGGCGCGAGATTCGGAGTTTGCAGGCTCTGGACCAGCAGAAACTCCAGCCGCTCCGGCGCCAGCCAGTCCCAGGCTTGGGCCTGCGTCAGTCGTTCACGCAGCCAGATATGCGGATCCTGAACACACGCCAACGCGGAATAAGCCTGCACATGCCCGGCCAGCAGAAAGCGGTGGGCATTGGCCAGGCGAATCTCCATGGCTTGCTCATCAGGCATCGGCAGTTGCAGCCACGGTGGTGCGTCCGGCACGGGGTAGCTGCCCGGCGCGGGGTTGTCGGTCATCTGCCAGTGCGAGCCCTGCCAATGGCAAACGCTGATCGCCGGCCCGAGATACGCCGGTAATGCCTCGGCCGGCAGATGCTCCAGCGCCCGGGCCAGCACCCGGTTGTCGTGAAAGCGGTACAGCGCCTGATGCGGACGGACGCCGACGATCAGCCGCTCCTGCCAGTGCCGGACCCAGGTCTTCAACTCGCCTTTGCCCAGGCTGGCCAACCATCCCCAATGGCTGTCCGGTCTGTCGAGCAAGGCGTCGAGACGGCGGTCGTCGGGTTGGTCGAAGGTGAAGAGGAATGGGCCGGTGTCTGCCAGTTCGGCGACTACGGTTTCGCTGTAGAGGCTGGCGTATTGCTCGTAACGGCTGCTTTTCAGCCAGCGCTGGCGCATGTCGCGTTCGTTCTGCGAGTCGAGGACCAGGCACAGGAGGCGACCGGCGCGGTGTTGTTCGACCAGCCAGCGTCGTGCAAGGGAGTCGGTCATGCTGCGGCCTCCGGGATCGTGCACGTGCCCGCACGGCAGGCTTCGCAGATCGGGCAGAAATCCGAGCCAAGGGTTTTGCTGGCGGTCATCAATGCCTGTTGCGAGGGCGCCACTAATGGCGGCAAAGGTGCTGGAGCCGACAGGTCTTCAATACCGTCGGGCTGCAACAGCGGGGCGCGCAGGAAGGGAGCGGGCACGCCGCCGATCAGCAGGTCGCTGCTGCCGTAGAGGCCGCTGTGATCGAGGATAAAATGCTCGCCACCGACTTTGAGACTGATGCTTTTCCCGGCCTCCAGAACCAGATGTTCGCCAGCGCTGAGGCACAGCTGTCCGGCGGCTTCGGTTGTCAGTGATTGACCGACCCGAGTGTGGCTGCTGTCGCCGACGTGCAGGTAGTCGCTGGTTTTGAGATGGGTCTTGCGATGACCGGTGACAGTGCAGTGTTCTTCCGCGTGCAGCGCGCTGAAACTGTTGCCCCTGATGGTTTCCCGACGTTGGTTGCCGATGTCCAGATGACAGTCGTTCTCGACCTTCTGTAGCAGGTCGCGCTGGGCGCGCAGGTAAATCTGCTCCTGGCCCGCGCGGTCTTCGATCATCAGCTCGTTGAAGCCCGTACTGTCCGGCGAACTGCGGGAGCGAAACACGCTGCGGGTCTTGTGCATCGGCAGCTCGTAGGGCATCGGGTTAGCGCTGTTGGTCAGGCAGCCGCTGATCACCGGATGGTCGGGATCGCCGTGGAGAAAGGTCACCAGCACTTCCATGCCCACGCGCGGGACGATCACGCTGCCATGGGCATTGCCGGCCCAGCCCGAGGCCACTCGCAGCCAGCAACTGCTTTTGTCGTTTTGACGGCCCTCGCGATCCCAGAAGAACTGCACCTTGACCCGGCCATACCGGTCGCAATGGATTTCCTCGCCTTCCGGGCCGGTAACCACGGCGGTCTGGGTCGAGCCGATGCGGGGTTTGCGGTAGCGCAACGGCGGGCGGTAGATCGCCTCCCAGGGCGTGGCCTTGAAGTGGTTGCGATAGCCCTGAATGAAGTCCTTCTCCGGGCTGAGTGGCGTGTGGCTGCCGGTTTCCTCCAACACTTGCGGTTGCTTGCCCTCGTGCCGGATTTCGGTCAGCAGCCACAAGTCGTTCAATGCCGGATCGGGATGTTCGGTCAGTGACAGAAAATGCCCCGACACCAGCGCCGGTTCGTTGCTGTCGCCTTCGCCCAGGCAGTCATCGGCGCGCTGGCGCTCCAGGGCCCGCCGGGCCAATCGCTTGCCGTGCTCGCGAACGAGGTAGCGTCCCGGATACTCGTATACCTCAAGCTCTGGCTGAAGGTGTTGATCAGGTTTTCGGGCATCCGCTTCCAGCGCCATCCGCGCCTTTTTAAAGTCATAGGCGCGGCTGGAGGCATGGTTGGGCCGGGTTTCGAGACGGTAGTCGAAACGCTGGATCACCGGCCTGTCGGCGACCATGGCGTTGTGGGGTTTGAAGCGTGTTGGCCGAGAGAGGCGGGGAAACACGGTCTGGTCGTCGCCAAATACCAGCAGGTGCCTGTCGCGGCTGTGCCGGAAGTGGTAGTGCAGGCCGTCTTCCTGACACAGGCGCTGGATGAAGTGCAGGTCCGATTCGTTGTACTGCACACAATATTCACGATCCGGCAACGGCTCGCCGAGCTTGAACTGGTAGAGGTCAGCGTGAATGCCGTGTTCTTCGAGAATCTGCGCGAGGATTCGTGGCACGCTCAGGTTCTGGAAAATCCGTTGATTGACGCGATGACGCAGATTGGCCAGCCGAGGGGCCAGGGTCAGGCTGTATCGCGTCAATCGCTTGCCGATGTTTCCCCGAGCGATGTGCTGGACCTGTCCGTGGATGCCGTGGCCCTGGTCATCGAAAGCAAGAAAGGCCTGTTGGTGCATCAGGCCTGGCAGATCGGCATCCGGTCTGGTGCTGACCAGCTCGACCTTGAAGGCAAAGGGTTCGCTGACGGCTTCGGTGCCGGTGAAGGAAAGCACCTGAAAATCGTGTTTAAAATCGTCGGTCGTGAGGCGAAAACGAGCATTGGCATTGAACATCCGTTGTTCCTTGTCCTGTGACGGATTCGGAACAACGCTATCAAGGTCATCCGGGAAATGATGTCGGACGTTTCCCAATAAAATGGGTTGAAGTGCCCGGACTACAAGGGCCTGACCTTGTTCCTACATCTTTTTCCTACAGGGCTTCGCGCGGATTTTGTAGGGCGCCGGTAGCGCATCAGTTGAAGGAAATGCAGAAGTAGCCCAATTGCGGATCTCGCCCCATCGCCGGCACCCGTGACACGAAGATGTCCTCCACTCGCCCGAGTTCCGGCAGTTCCAGTGCGCACAAACCGTCGACAAACTCGGTCGGCACCAGGCTGTTGAATTCGAGGCAGAAGGGCATGCGTTCGCTGAAGCGGGTTTTCGCCGCAGGGACTTCTTCGAGGTATTCGATCTGAATCGGCAGCGCTGTGCCGTCCGGCAGGTGCAGCGTGTGTTGTTGTCCCAGCAATGCCTGGGCGTGTTGGATCTGAACCGCTTGCAGCATGGTCTGACTCCAGTGACGAGAGAAGCGGCCGGGGGCCCGAAGCCCCCGGCGGTTGTTCAGTTGCGTGAAGGGAAGAGGCCGTTCAGGGCAACGCTGAAGTTGAGGACCAGGAAGGGGTTCATGATGCCCAGCGGCTGACTGCCGCCGGTAGAGGAAATGTCCCCGGTGACGGTGGTGGTCAGGCCTTTGATCGGAATCGGCGTGGCGCCTTGGGCGTCGGAGTAGATATTCGCCGAGCCTGGGCCGCCACCGGAGGCGCCGATGTAGGAGTTGGTGGCGGTTGGCGTGGTCGCCGGATTGCTCGCGGGTACGGCCAGTTTCAAGGCCGTATTGGCGGTGAGACCGGTCATGGCGTGCGTATGATTGGGCATGTTGGCAATGGTGGCGGTGACACTTTCGGTACCGGACACTTCACCGATGACACGTGGCGTCAGCCCCAGCCCGGCCCCCTGAGCGATCATCGTGCGACCTTGCAGATTGGGCAACTGAAAGTTGGTCGTGCCATTACCGCCGTAGTAGGTACCCAGCAAGGCAAACAACGCCTGGTATTGCGAGATGCCCAGGATTTGTCCATTACACAAGGCCCAGCCGCTGGGAGCGAAGTTGAAGGCGAACGGTTGAATCGTACCCATAAAGACTTCCATGGTTCCTCATCCTTCTGTTATGTGGTCGGCGCGCCGCGCGGTAGCCTCTACTGCCGGGCAGGTCGAAACGCTTCACTGACTCCTTCCATTTGCGCGGGCAGGTCACGCCAAGCCGTAGCGTAGACCCGGATCGACGGACTTGCCGGACGTCGTCGTGGCCGCGCGTCGGCTTCAGCTCTGGCCTACAGTGTGCGCAATGAATGGCGCTGTTTTTTTACTCGGAATACCGTAAGGGAAGGTTGATGGAAGCGCGTCGCGAGACTCCGCTGGGGGATACCCAGGACCCGTTTGCCGCACCGAATGCCGGTGTCCGGCGTTTGCTGCGCTGGGCTCGCCAGCAGTGGCTGATACCGATTCTGCTATTGGCGACGGTCGTGCGTTTTTATGACCTGACCGCTGCCGCGATCTGGGGCGATGAAGGCTCCAGCCTGCTGCTGGCGAACTATTCGCTGGGCGGCATCTGGGAGCATGCGGCGTTCGATGTGCATCCGCCGTTTTACTTCATGCTG
The DNA here is from genome assembly GCF_059421845.1 of Pseudomonas sp. GW821-FHT02C04. Taxonomy (NCBI): domain Bacteria; kingdom Pseudomonadati; phylum Pseudomonadota; class Gammaproteobacteria; order Pseudomonadales; family Pseudomonadaceae; genus Pseudomonas; species Pseudomonas sp. GW821-FHT02C04. Next base: position 62,348 of record NZ_JBWKVT010000004.1, read on the forward strand.
CTGCATGGCTGGATCGGGTTGTTCGGCGACGGCATCCTGGCGATCCGCAGCCTCAGCGCCCTGGCCGGCATCGCCACGGTCGGGCTGGGTGTGTGCCTGGTCGACCGTCTGGCCACCCGCCGCGCCGCGATCATCGCCGGGGTGCTGCTGGCGCTGCTGCCGACGGCGGTGCGCTACAGCCAGGAAGTGCGCATGTACTCGCTGCTCGGCCTGCTGCTGATCGGCACCACCCTGGCGTTGATCTGCTGGATCAGGCGCCCGCAGCGTCGCCGGTATCTGCTGATCTATGCGCTGCTGATGACCGCCGCGCTGTACACCCATTATTTCGCCGTGCTGGCGGCGCTGAGCCACTGGCTGTATCTGGGGCTGATCCGCTTGCTGCCGGGTTATCGCCTGCGGCATCTCCAGCGCAAGGACTGGTGGCTGGCCAACCTGGCCATTGTCGTGCTCTACCTGCCATGGCTGCCGAACCTGCTCGGTCTGATGCAACACATGGAAGAGCTCAAGGCCGGTGGCGATGTCGGCTGGGAAGATCCGGTGACCCTGTCCTCACTGCCGTCGATGATCTGGCTGTGGTTGATCCAGAACGATGGTGACCATCTTCCGCTATTGCTGTTCGGCGGTGTGCCGCTGGCCTTGCTGGTGCTGGCGGGCGTGGCCGTTGCCCGCGACCGCAGCGTGAATCATGGCAGCGTGCTGCTGGCGCTCTACACCGGTGTGCCGTTGCTGCTGGTGTTCGCGGTGTCTTTCATCAGCCCGGTGTTTATCGAGCGTTATCTGACAGCCTATGCGCTGGGATTGCCGATGCTGGCGGGGCTGGCCATCGATCGTTTGTACAGCCGTGTTCGTGTGCTCGCGATAGCGGTGCTGGTATCGCTGATCGGGGTCGAGATGATCGGGGTGAACACCAACGCGACGGTCGATCCGAACGACCAGTTCAATGTCATGGTCGATCACATCAACCGCCACTTCGTCAGCGGCGACCGGATCGTCACCAGCGACATGCTCTGGTACTTGAGCTACGTCTACTACAACCGCACGGATGCCCAGATCCGGTTGTATACGCCGCCCGCCGCCGATGGCCGTTCGACGCGTCCGAACCACTATGGTTTCGGCACGCTGGTGTCCGATGAGGTCTATCTGGATCGGCTGGGGGATCTGCCGAAGGACAGCGCTCGAGTCTGGTTGATCGGCGATCTGGACGTGGATGTACCCGATCCATTCGTACCCTTGCCGCCGACCTGGGAATTGCGTGATCAGACCCACGCCGGTGGAGCGAAAGCGCGACTGTTTTCGTTGAAAACCGCGCAAGAAACAGAAGCCAGATGACTTAAACGCTTCACCTTTTTATTCGCGATAAAAACGGATTTTTATAATCCGTTTTGCTCTATTTTGATATCAAAACACTACTAGTCGAAAGGGTATTGTTGGACTACGCTCGTCGGACAAAGGGACTTACAAATACGGTGAAGGGATGCAGCAGTTCCACTTTATCTCCGGCTTGCCGCGCTCGGGCTCGACCCTGCTTTCTGCGATCCTTCTGCAGAACCCGCGTTTTCATGCCGGCATGACCAGCCCGGTCGGCGCACTGTTCTCCGGTGTCCTTGAACAATGCAGCGCCGGCAGCGAATTCGGCGCGGTGATCGACACCGAGATGCGCCGTCGCCTGCTGCGCGGGCTCTTCGATTCCTACTACGCTGACAAGGCCGACAAACCGGTGGTGTTCGACACCAATCGGCAGTGGAGCTCACGCCTGCCGGCCATCAGCGACCTGTTTCCCAAAGCGAAAGTCATTGCCTGCGTGCGCAACGTCGCCTGGGTGATGGACAGCCTGGAACGGCTGTACCGCGCCAACCCCTATGAAAACACCAAGCTGTTCGGCGATGCCGTCGAGCGCAACACGGTCTACAGCCGCTGCGAAACCCTGGCCCAGCGCAACCGTCTGGTGGGATTCGCCTGGGCGGCGCTCAAGGAAGCCTATTACGGCGAGCACGCCGATTCGCTGCTGATCGTCGATTACGACTTGTTGACCCAGGCCCCGGAGCGCGTGCTGCGGCTGGTCTACGACTTCATTGGCGAGCCTTGGTTCGAGCACGATTTCGAGCACCTGGCCTACGACGCGCCAGAGTTCGACCAGGCCCTTGGCGTGGCCGGCCTGCACAAGGTCAAACCCAAGGTCGCCCTGCAGTCCCGGCGCACGATTCTGCCGCCGGACCTGTTCAAGCAATACGCCGATTTGTCCTTTTGGCTCGATGGCTCAGCCAGCGCTGCCAATGTCATTCGTATGAAGTCCGACGCCGCGATCAGTTGATTGCGGCGTTTTTCATTGATGCGTTACAACTGTTCGAGTCCGGGTGAGCAACATGTGGTGGAGCAAGCAAAAGTCGCGGGTAACCGAAGGGCAACGGACGCTGGCTGCGCCGCTGATCATGTCGCTGGAACCACGCATGCTGTTCGACGGCGCCGTCGCGGCCACTGTCGCTGATACAGCCGCCCAGGCCGACAGCCACCCCACCGCCGATGCAGCCAAGGCGCCGACGGCCGATCATCCGGTCGCCAGCAAGGACACCCACGGCCAGGCCGATGCCACGCCTGCCGCCAGCCCTGTCGCGGTACCGGGCCAGAGCGTGGTGTTCGTCGATGCCAGGGTCAAGGATGCCGACAGCCTGCTCAAAGGTGTCGCTCCCGGAACGCAAGTGGTCAAGCTCGATGCCAGCAAGGATGGTTTGCAGCAGATCGCCGATTACCTCGACCAGCACTCGGGCGTCAGCTCGGTACAGATCATCGCCCACGGCAACGCCGGAGACCTGTGGCTCGGCAACAGCTACCTGTCGGCGGACAACGTTGCGCAGCGCAGCGCGGTACTGGCGGAAATCGGCAAGGACATGAACGTCGGCGGCGACATCCTCATTTACGGCTGCTATACCGCCGAGGGTGACCGAGGCCTGAGCTTCGTCGATTCGCTGGCGCAATTGACCGGCCGCGACGTGGCGGCATCGAACAACCGCACCGGTGTGGGCGGCGACTGGGATCTGGAAATCGCCACGGGCAAGATCGAGAGCGCCAACGTGCTGTCGACCCTGTCGATGAGCGAATACCAGTGGGGCCTCGCCACCTGGACCGCCACCAACAACGCGAACACCGGGGTCGGCTCGCTGCGCGCAGCGTTGGCCTCGGCGCAGAACGGCGACATCGTGACCTTCGGCACCAGCATGACGGTGCAGCTCACTTCGGAATTGTTGATCAACAAGAACATCACGGTCGATGGCGACCTGAACAACGACGGTGTCGCCGACGTCACGCTCGATGGCCAGTACAAGACCCGGGTGGTGGAAATCACCTCCGGCAGTACGGTAACGCTTGATGGCCTGGTCATCACCCGGGGCCTGGTCTCGGGTAACGGTGGTAATGGCGGCTACGGCGCAACCGGCGCCATGGGCGGCGGGATTTTCAACGCCGGCATCCTGACCCTGAATAACGTTTCGGTCACGGGTAACGCGGCGGCCGGCGGTGGTGGCGGCGGCGGTGTCACGGGCGCCAACTACGGCGGCGGTGGCGGCGGTGGCGGTGGCCTTGGCGGTCAGGGCGGCGGCCATGGCGGCACGGCCGGGCCAGGCACCGGTACGCTGGGCGGCCAGGCCGGCAGCGGTGGCGCCGGCGGCTACGGCGGTGGCTATGACGCAACGCACATGGGCGGACGCGGCGGCTCGACCACCGGCGGCGCCGGCGGTGTGGGCGTGTCCTATTACAGTAACGGCGGCAACGGCGGCACGGCCAACAACGGCACCATTTCCATTGGCGGCGGCGGTGGCGGCTCCGGTTGGGACAAGGTCGGCGGCGTCGGCGGCAACGCGGCCGGCGGCATTTACAACGCCTCGACCGGCACCCTGAAAATCGTCGGCACCTCGGTCATCAGCAACAACATCGGTGCAGGCGGCGGGGGTGGTGGCGGCAGCGGCCAGGGCAGCAACAACCTGAACGGCGGCGACGGCGGTCGGGGTGTCGGTGCGATCTGGAACCAGGGCGGCACGGTACTGATCACCGCCGCCAACTTCAGCGCCATCAGCGGCAACGCGGCCGGCAGCGGCGCCGGCGGTACGGAACTGGGCGGCGGCGTGACGGGCTCTGTACCGTTGGCCTTCGCGGCGATCTACAACAATGGCGGCACGCTCAATACCGCCTATGTGGAACCACCGACCGCGACCATCGTGATGTCGGACACAGCCCTGAAAATCGGCGAAACCTCGCTGGTGACCATCACCTTCAGCCGGGCAGTCACCGGGTTTACCAACGCCGACCTGACCATCGCCAACGGCACGCTGACATCGGTCAGCAGCAGCGACGGCGGCCTGACCTGGACCGCGACCTTCACGCCAACCAACAACATTACCGACAGCACCAACCTGATCACCCTCGACAACACCGGGGTGACCGCAATCAGCGACGGCGTGGCGGGTGTCGGCACGACCAGCTCGGTCAATTACGCGATCGACACTGCACGGCCGACCGTGACCATCGTCATGTCCGACACGGCGTTGAAGATCGGCGATACCTCGCTGGTGACCTTCACTTTCAGCGAGGCGGTGACCGGTTTCACCAACGCCGACGTGACCATCGCCAACGGCACATTGACGGCGGTGAGCAGCAGCGACGGCGGCATCACCTGGACCGGAACGTTCACCCCGACGGCCAGCATCACTGATACCACCAACCTGATCTCCCTGGACAACACCGGTATCGCCGACCTGGCCGGCAACGCCGGCAGCGGCACCACTGATTCGGCCAACTATGTGATCGATACTGTGCGGCCGACAGCGACCATTGTCGTTGCCGACACCAATCTGGCGGCGGGTGAAACCTCGCTGGTGACCATCACCTTCAGCGAAGCAGTCAGCGGCTTCACCACCGCCGACATGACGGTGGCCAACGGCACCCTGAGCGGACTGAGCAGCAGTGACGGCGGCATTACCTGGACTGCTACGCTGACGCCGACCGGCAGCATCACTGACACTACCAACCTGGTCACCCTGGATAACACCGGGGTCGTCGATCTGGCCGGCAACGCCGGCAGCGGCTCCACCAACTCGAACAACTACGCCATCGACACCGCGCGGCCGACCGCGACCATCGTGGTGGCTGACAACGCTCTGAAAATCGGCGAAACCTCGCTGGTGACCATCACGTTCAGCGAAGCGGTGACCGGTTTCACCAACGCAGATCTGACCATCGCCAATGGCACGTTGACGGCGGTCAGCAGCAGCGACGGCGGCATCACCTGGACGGCAACGTTCACGCCGACCGCCAGCATCACCGACGCGACCAACCTGATCACCCTGAACAACACCGGCATCGCTGACCTGAACGGCAACGCTGGTGCCGGTACGACGGATTCAAACAATTACGCGATCGACACCCAGCGTCCGACCGCGACCATCGTGGTGGCTGACAACGCTCTGAAAATCGGCGAAACCTCGCTGGTAACCATCACCTTCAGCGAAGCGGTGACCGGCTTCACCAACGCCGACCTGACCATCGCCAACGGCACGTTGTCGGCCGTCAGCAGCAGCGACGGCGGCATTACCTGGACCGCGACGTTCACCCCGAGCGCCAACATCACCGATGCCACCAACCTGATTACGCTGGATAACACCGGCATCGCTGACCTGGCCGGTAACGCCGGCAGCGGCACCGTCGATTCCAACAACTACGCCATCGATACCCAGCGTCCGACCGCGACCATCGTGGTCGCTGACAGCAACCTCACGGCCGGTGAAACGACTCTGGTGACTTTCACCTTCAGCGAAGCGGTGACCGGTTTCAGCAATGCCGACATTGTGGTTGCCAACGGCACCCTGACGGCGGTCAGCAGCAGCGACGGGGGCATCACCTGGACGGCAACGTTCACGCCGAACGTGGGCATCAACGACGCGACCAACGTGATCGGCCTGGCCAACACCGGCATCGCCGACCTGGCGGGCAACGCCGGCAGCGGCACGACCAACTCCAACAACTACACCATCGACACTGTGGTGCCGACCGCGACCATCATCATTTCTGACAACTCACTGAAAATCGGCGAGACCTCGCTGGTGACCATCACGTTCAGCGAGGCGGTCACCGGTTTCACCAACGCTGACCTGACCATCGCCAACGGCACATTGACGGCGGTCAGCAGCAGCGACGGCGGCATCACCTGGACGGCAACCTTCACGCCAACCAGCAACATCAACGACGCCACCAACCTGATCGTCCTGGACAATACCGGCGTACAGAACCTGTCGGGCAACGCAGGTAGTGGCACCACCGATTCGAACAATTACGCGATCGATACCGTGCGGCCGACCGCCACCATTGTGGTCGCCGACACCACGCTCGGCATCGGCCAGACCAGCCTGGTGACCATCACCTTCAGCGAAGCGGTGACCGGTTTCACCAACGCCGACCTGACCATCGCCAACGGCACGTTGTCGGCCGTCAGCAGCAGCGATGGCGGCATTACCTGGACGGCGACGTTCACGCCGGCGGCCGGTATCACCGACACCACCAACATCATCACACTCGACAACACCGGCATCGCCGATCTGGCGGGCAACGCCGGCAGCGGCACCACCGATTCCAACAACTATGCGATCGACAGCCAGCGCCCGACCGCGACCATCGTGCTTTCCGACAGCAACCTCAGCGCCGGTGAAACCTCGCTGGTGACCATCACGTTCAGCGAAGCGGTGAGCGGTTTCACCAACGCCGACCTGACGATTGCCAACGGTACGCTGACGGCCGTGAGCAGTAGCGACGGCGGCATCACCTGGACGGCGACGTTCACCCCGAACGTGGGCGTCAACGACGCCACCAACGTGATCGCCCTGGCCAACGCCGGGGTCGCCGACCTGGCCGGCAACGCTGGCAGCGGAACCACCAGCTCGGCCAATTACACCATCGACACCGTGCTGCCGACCGCGACCATCATCGTGGCCGACCCCAGTCTGAAGATCGGTGAGACCTCGCTGGTGACCATTACCTTCAGCGAGGCGGTCACCGGTTTCACCAACGCCGACCTGACCATCGCCAACGGCACGTTGTCGGCGGTCAGCAGCAGCGACGGCGGCATCACCTGGACGGCCACCTTCACGCCGACCACCAACATCACCGATGCCACCAACCTGATTACGCTGGACAACTCCGGTGTTCAAAACCTGTCGGGCAATGCCGGCAGCGGCACCACCGATTCGAACAATTATTCGATCGATACGGTGCGCCCGACCGCCACCATCGTGGTCGCCGACACCGCGCTCGGCGTCGGCCAGACCAGCCTGGTGACCATCACCTTCAGCGAAGCGGTGACCGGTTTCACCAACGCCGACCTGACCATCGCCAACGGCACGCTGAGTGCGGTGAGCAGCAGCGATGGCGGCGTCACCTGGACGGCCACCTTTACCCCGGCGGCCGGTATCACCGACACCACCAACATCATCACGCTGGACAACACCGGCATCGCCGACCTTGCGGGCAACGCCGGCAGTGGCACCACCGACTCCAACAACTACGCGGTCGACAGTCAGCGCCCGACCGCGACCATTGTCATGAGCGACTCCAGCCTGCGGCCGGGTGAAACGTCGCTGGTGACCATCACGTTCAGCGAGGCGGTGACCGGATTCGACAATTCCGACCTGAGCGTCGCCAACGGCACGCTGAGCAACGTCAGCAGCAGCGACGGCGGCATCACCTGGACGGCCACGTTCACGCCAAACATCGGTGTGACCGACCTCACCAACCTGATTGTCCTGAACAACACAGGCATCACCGACCTGGCCGGCAACACCGGCACTGGCACCACCAGTTCGGCCAACTACCAGGTGCAGACCCTGGTGCCGACTGCCACCATCGTGGTTGCCGACACGTCGCTCAAGGCCGGCGAAACCTCGTTGGTGACCATCACCTTCAGCGAAGCGGTGAGTGGTTTCGACAACAGTGACCTGAGCATTGCCAATGGTACGTTGAGCAATGTCAGCAGCAGCGACGGTGGTATCACCTGGACCGCGACCTTCACGCCGACGGCCAATATCACTGACGCCACCAACCTGATCACCCTGAACAACGCCGGGGTGGCCAACCTGTCGGGCAACAGTGGCATCGGCAACACCGATTCCAACAACTTCGCCATCGACACCGCGCTGCCGACCGCCACCATTGTGGTCGCCGACAATCGCCTGGGCATCGGTGAAACCACCACCGTGACAATCACCTTCAGCGAAGCGGTGAGCGGTTTCGATCTGTCGGACATCAGCGTCGCCAACGGTGCGCTGTCGAACCTGACCAGCAGCGACGGCGGCGTGACCTGGACGGCGACCTTCACGCCGACAGCCGGGGTCAACGACGCGACCAACCTGATTCTGATCGACACCGCAGGTGTCCAGGATCTGGCCGGCAACCTTGGCGCGAGCATCGCCATCTCCAACAACTACATCCTCGATGCGACCCGGCCGACGGTGAACATCGTGGTCGCCAACCCGCATCTGGGCATCGGCCAGAGCACCACGGTGACCTTCACCTTCAGCGAGGCAGTGAGCAATTTCGACCTGTCCGACCTGAGTGTGACCAACGGTGACCTGAGCAACCTGACCAGCAGCGATGGCGGCAAGACCTGGACCGCGACCTTCACGCCGACCGCGAATGTCACCGACCCAAGCAATTTCATTGCCCTGGACACCAGCAACGTCACCGACCTGGCGGGCAACGCCGGCAGCACGGTGGCGGTGTCGAACAACTATGCCCTCGACAGTGAGCGGCCGACCGCCACGGTAGTGGTCGCCAACCCGAATCTGGGCGTCGGCCAGACCTCGCAGGTGATCATCACCTTCAACGAAGCGGTGACCGGTTTCGACCTGTCGGACCTCAGCGTGGCCAACGGCACCTTGTCCGACCTGAGCAGCAGCGACGGCGGCAAGACCTGGACCGCTACCCTGACGCCGAACGCCAACGTCAACAGCGCCAGCAATGCGATCAGCGTCAACAGTGCCGGGGTCAGCGATCTGTCCGGCAACAGCGGCAGCGGTGTCAGCAGTTCCGGCAATTACGTGATCAATACAGTGCCGGCGGTGACGCCAACGTCGCCGTTGATCGTGGTGACGCCGGATCCGGAGTTCCGCAGCAGCGATCCGGTCGTGCAGCCACCGGCACCCTACGTGCCGCTGCAACCGATCATCTTTGCGCCGCCCACCGGCAACCTCGGTTCACCGCTGACCTTCGCACCTTTGTTCGAACAGCGGGTGATCGGCGACGGTATCCGTCCGCTGGGCGATATTTTCATCAACCACGGTGCGTTGAGCCCGAGTTTCATTGCCCAGGTCTTCACCAGCAGCGACAGCAGCGGTGACGGTTCCGGCCATGGTTTCCTCGGATTCGGCGGCGGCGATGGCGGGGTGTTCGGCAGCAGCACGCTGTCGAGTCTGTTCAATCAGGACAGCGCCGCCGACCGGGATTCACTGAACGCTTTCGACAGCCACTCGATCCGGGGCGGCGACGTGTCTCAAGGCCTGCGCGGTGTGTTCGGCGCGCCGACCCTGGGCCAGCAACTGCAACAGATCAAGGACAGCGAGCAGCACCGGGTCGACAACCTGGCGGCGGCTCTGCAACAGGTCGGCATCAGCGAAATGCCGGCCTGACAACACACAACAACTCAATATGTGCGGGACCTAGGGGCGATCCAGGGATGAAGAAAAGTCAGAAGTTGTTCGGCGCCAGCCTGCTGGCGCTGGCGATCAGCGGATGTGCAGTCACCAGTGAACCGATCGAACGCAGTGTCAGTGAGCAACGGGCCCGAGCCGACCTGCAAACCATGTACAAGGGTCAGGAACCGCTGCGCGGTCCGCTGACCCTGCATCAGGCCATGGCCCGTGCCGTGAAGTACAACCTTGAAGGGCGTTTGAAAATCATGGAGGAAGCGCTGGCCAAACGGCAGCTCGACCTCGCCAGTTTCGACATGCTGCCGCGCATGGCGCTGGACGCCGGTTACGTCGGACGCAACAACGTCAGCGCTTCCAGCAGCCAGAGCGTACGCACCGGCACCCAGTCTCTGGAACCGTCGACCTCCCAGGACCGCGACCGCAACGTCGCCGACCTGACCATGGTCTGGAACGTTCTCGATTTCGGTGTCAGCTACATCAACGCCAAGCAACAGGGCGACCAGCGTCTGATCGTTCAGGAGCGCCGGCGCAAGGTGATCAACACCATCGTTCAGGACGTGCGCTCGGCCTATTGGCGAGCGATGGCGGCCGAACGTCTGCTCAAGCAGATCGACAGCCTGATGGCGCGGGTCGACGGGGCCCGGCGCAACAGTGAAAGCATGAGCGAGCAGCGCATCGGCGATCCGGTGCAGTCCCTCGGTTATCAACGTTCGCTGATCGAAGCCACCCGACAGCTGGAAGAACAGCGCCGTGCGCTGTCGCTGGCGAAAACCGAGCTGGCGACCCTGATCAACCTGCCGATGGGCACCAACCTGACGCTGGCCACCGACGACGGTTATCAGATCCCGGAACTCAAGGTCGATATCGCCAAACTGGAACAGGAAGCCCTGACCAGCCGTCCGGAACTGCGCGAGCAGGATTACCAGACCCGAATCAGCGCCGCCGAAACCCGCAAGGCAATGTTGCGCATGCTGCCGGGCCTGGAGTTTTCCGCCGGCGGGCACTACGACAGCAACTCGTTCCTGGTGAACGACCGCTGGGCCGACTATGGCGTGAAAGTGACCTGGAACCTGTTCAACGTGATCTCCGCCCCGGCGGCCATCGACGTGGCCAAGGCCGGTGAAGAAGTTGCCACCGCGCGCCGTCAGGCCATGTCGATTGCGGTGCTGGCGCAGTTGTACGTGGCCAACGCCAACTATCAGGAGGCGCTGCGTCAGTTCAAGACCAACCAGCAACTGTCGGACATCGACGGGCAAATCGTCGGCCAGTTGCGTAACCGTCATCAGGCGGCGGGCATTGGTGAACTGGATCTGATCCAGGGCGAACTGAACAACCTGCAAGCGGACTTGCGTCGCGACCTGTCCTACGCCGATCTGCGCAATGCCTATGGCCAGATCTTCGCCAGTGCCGGGCTCGATCCGTTGCCGGATCAGGTGCAGTCGACCGAAGTGCAGTCGATCGCCACCGCGCTGGCCAACCGCGAAGCGGCGTGGGCGTCGGGGGATATTTCGGTGCCGGTGGCCCATGCCTCCGCGAAGTGATGTGCTGGCGCCGACCGCCAGCATCAGCCGTGCACAACGCGAGGCCCGCAATGGCCATCGCGGCACGGCCGTGTTGCTGACCGGTTTGCCGGCGGCGGGCAAATCGACCCTGGCTCAGGCGCTGCATGCCGAACTCTTCGAGCGAGGCCTGCAAAGTGTGGTGCTCGACGGCGATGGTTTGCGCGTCGGGCTTAACCGCGACTTGGGATTCACCGATGCCGACCGACTGGAAAACATCCGCAGGGCCAGTGAGCTGGCGGCGTTGCTGGTGGAGAACGGGCAGATCGTGATTCTGGCGATGATCGCGCCGCTGGTGGAGTTGCGTGAAGTGTTCGCCCGACGCCTGGGTGATGACTATCGCGAAGTCTGGTGCAGCGCCGCGCTGGCGGTGTGCGAACAGCGCGATCCGAAAGGGCATTACGCCCGGGCGCGACGCGGCGAGCTGCCCGGGTTTACCGGCGTGTCGGCACCTTACGAGCCACCGGCCCAGGCGTCGCTGGTACTCGATACCGGATCGCTGACGGTCGAGGCCTGCCTTGACCGCTTGCTGACCTGGCTCGGCGAATCCGCGGTGTTGCCCAGGACATGAGCCGGCCGGCGTTTTCACGGCTGCCGGTGGCGGTTGATTTGCCACTGCTGTTGCAGGCACTGGCAGCGATTGAAAACGATGCCTGGCGTGGTCATTTCAATACCGCCTATTTCGCGGGCGACTGGAGCGGCGTGGCGCTGATTTCCGCTGCCGATGCGCTGACTGAACTGTCCCCGGGAACCGCCGAACCTGTGCAGCGTGCGCCTTGGCTGAAGGATCGCCGCTGGCAGCGGGCGCTGCGTGATCTGCCGCTGGATATCGTCAGTGCCCGGCTGCTGCGGCTGGGGCCAGGCGGGCAGATTCACGAACATCGCGACTACGACCTCGAGGGGCCTGACGCGGATTTTCGACTGCATATTCCGCTGCTCAGCCCACCTGCCGTGGACTTCTGGCTCGACGGTCTGCGCATGCCGATGTCGGCGGGCGAGTGCTGGTTTCTCGACCTTGCGCGGCCGCATCGGGTCGATAATCGCGACAGTACGGCGCGGGTTCATCTGGTACTCGATTGCCGTCCCGGCACCTGGCTGGAGCAGATGATTGCCGAGGGTTTGCCGAACACGCCGCAGCCTGATGCCGAAGACTCGGCGTTGCGGCGGTTTCATCGTCTGCTGGCTGTGGATCCTTCGTTGTCGGCGACCTTGCAGGCATTGCACGACCCCGAAGCGTTCATCAACCAGACACTGGCGTTGGCCGCAGAGCATGGCTTGTCATTCTCCCGGGAAGAACTGGAGGCTGCGATGCGCAAGGGGCGCCGGTCGTGGAACGAACAATGGCGAGCCTGAGTTTCGACGGCTGGCTGCCGATTCGCATCTGGAAAGACACCGGCCAATGGCGGGTGGACTGGTGCTGGTTTGGCGATACACCGCTGCATCAGCCGTTTTTTCGCGATGCGGTGGAAGAAGCGCTGCGGCTGCCGTTCAATCAGGCGTTTCGCCGGCAAACACCCTTGGCGGCACTCACGGATTGGCAGGCGCTCAGTCCTGGCCTGGCGCCGAGCGCCTTAATCCTGCACGCCTCGCGTTGCGGATCGACGCTGATCAGCCAGATGCTCGCCCGACTCGACGATCACATCGTGATTTCGGAACCGCCGCCCCTCGATGCCTTGCTACGCAGCGATCTGCCGGCCGTCGAACGCCGTGCGGCTATCGCCGGGTTGCTCTCGGCCTACGGTCAGCGCCGGCGCGGCAGGGAGCAGCGGCTGGTGATCAAACTCGACGCCTGGAACATCGGTGAATGGCCGCTGCTTCAAGAATGCTTCCCCGATACGCCGTGGCTGTTTGTCTACCGCGATCCGCTGGAAATCGCCGTTTCGCATCTGCGTCGCCCGGGCATGCACATGGTGCCCGGCATGCTCGGCGAGTGCGTGCTGGACGACAACTTGCCATTCGAAGGGCGTGAGGACTTCATCGCCCGGAGGCTGGGACGTCTGCTGGAGGCGGGGCGTTTGCACTGCGCTGATTTCGGCGGACTGGCTGTGAATTACAACGAGTTGCCCGAGGCGATGACGGGGCGGTTGGCGAGGTTTTTCCAGTTGAGTGCCGCGCAATGTGAACACGCCATGGCAGGCACGGCGCAGCACGCGAAACAGCCGTCACAGGCGTTTGTCGCCGATGGCGAAAGCAAGCGCCGTGAGGCTTCCACGCTGTTGCAGGCGCAAGTGGAACGTTGTGCGCGAGCGCCCTACGAAGCGCTTGAACGCCTGCGCGCGCTCACGATTTCGCCGACAGATCCGCCATCCCCTTGAGCAATTCGATCGGCAACGGAAAGACGATGGTCGAGCTCTTGTCGCCGGCAATCGAACTCAGGGTCTGCATGTAACGCAACTGCATGGCGCCTGGCTGGCGCCCGAGCATTTCGGCGGCCTGCATGAGTTTTTCAGAGGCCTGCAATTCACCTTCGGCGTGGATCACCTTGGCTCGCCGTTCCCGTTCGGCTTCAGCCTGTTTGGCGATGGCGCGCACCATCGATTCGTTGAGGTCGACGTGTTTGATCTCGACATTGGCGACCTTGATGCCCCAGGCGTCGGTCTGGGCGTCGAGCACTTGCTGGATGTCAATGTTCAGGCGTTCGCGTTCGGCCAGCAGTTCGTCCAGTTCATGTTTGCCGAGCACCGCCCGCAGGGTGGTTTGGGCCAGTTGGCTGGTGGCCATGAGGAAGTCTTCGACCTGGATGATCGCTTTTTGTGGGTCGAGCACGCGGAAATACAGCACCGCGTTGACCTTGACCGAGACGTTGTCGCGGGTGATCACGTCTTGCGGCGGCACGTCGAGAACAATGGTGCGCAGATCGACCCGGACCATTTGTTGCACCACCGGAATCAACAGGATCAGCCCCGGTCCCTTGACCTGCCAGAAGCGCCCGAGCTGGAACACCACGCCACGTTCGTATTCACGCAGGATGCGGAACGTCGAGCCGGCCAGGGCAATAAGCAACAGCAGCAGCGCGACAAAACCGATTTGCAGACCCATGATCACTCTCCGAGCGGTGCCGCGTCAGCCGCGGCCACTTGCAGCAACAAGCCCTTGCGTCCGACCACCCGCACCGGTTGCCCGGCGTGCAGCGGCGTCGCGCTCAGTACTTGCCAGCGTTCTCCCTGTAATTGCACCCAACCGTTGCGAGCGTCCTGCGGCTGCACGACCGTCACGGCCGTTACGCTGCCAAGCAGGCCGGCGTCGCCGCTGACCGGATGGCGCGGTCGAGTCTTCAAAGCGCGGATCAGTAGCGCAATCAACAGCAGGGCGCTGACCAGCCCGAGGCCGATCATCATCGGTACCGGCAGTTCGGCGTTGCCCAGGATCAGCGCGCCGATCACGAACATGACGATGCCGCCCAGGCCGATCACGCCGTAGTTGGGCAGCGCGGCTTCGGCGATCAGGAACGCGATGCCCAGGGTGATCAGCCACAGGCCGATGGGGTCGACGGCGTGCAGCGGGGTGTCCGCAGCCAGGGGCGATCCGCTCAGCAGCATCAACAGGACAAACGCACAGCGACGGGTGTTCACGTGACCCTCCGGGAGAGTCAGGGGTTCTTTTTACAGTCTAGTTGAGCCTGGGGCTGGATGAATTCTGATCAAATTTCCCGTGCCGCCAGTGGGCGGAATTCCCTTCATTCGCAGCGTGCCCGACTAGACTTTCAAGGACAGGAACAACGTTCATCATCGCCCGCCGCGCAGCGTCGACGGGCACCGAGGTGCATCATGCGTATGGCAAGAAAAGTGCAAAGCAGCCTGACCCGGGCGCAATGCGAATATGACGTCCTCTCCCATCCGCACTCGAGCAGCAGCCTGGAAACGGCGCGGGTTTCGGGGATTCCGGCGGATAGAGTGGCCAAATCGGTGATCCTTGACGACCACCACGGGCATTACCTGATGGCCGTGCTGCCCGCCAGCCGCCATCTGGACCTGAGCAAAGTGCGCACCAGCGGCGAGTGGCAGATCACCCGCGAAAGTACCCTGGCGCACCTGTTCGACGACTGCGAACGCGGCGCGGTGCCGCCGCTGGGCGACTCCTATGGGCTGGACATGGTCATCGACCCCTTGGTGACCCGGCAAAAAGACATTTACCTGGAGGCCGGCAACCACAACAACCTGCTGCACATGAGCATGCCCGAGTTCCTGAAAATGGTGCCGCATGCGCAGGTGCGGGAGTTGAGTCAGTAGTTTTTGTTAGCGTCTGTGCCGACGCCAATCGCGAGCAGGCTCGCTCCCACAGGTTCTGCAATGAATCTGTGGCAGTGTGGCTTGCTCGCGAAATGTTTTCATCCACTGAATCTTCGAAGGAGTAGAACAATGGAAAATCCGACGCACAGCCTCCCGTCCCTGTTCAAACAACTCGGCCTGCCCAACGACCCGGTCAGCATCGACCAGTTCATCGCCACCCATTCCCCGCTCAAGCCCGAACTGCACCTGTGCGACGCGTTTTTCTGGACCAAGAGCCAAGCGGATTTTTTGCGGGACGAGATTCTCGATGATGCGGATTGGGCGGAGGTGGTGGATCAGTTGGATGTGATGTTGAGGAAGGGGCGGGCGGGGTAATCATCGAACCTATTCCTTGGTAGTCATAGCTCTCAGGGAAGAGAACTTCGCTTCAACCTCAAGATTGGATAAGCCGATTCCGGAGGCCATTGATTCACGGGCAATGCTGACTTTTTGCTCTAAAAATGCTGCGTACGCTGATGTGTCGGGCAGACGTTCAATCGGATGTTGTTCGGAATTCGGGTTCTCGGTCGTGAATTTCATCGCCATGGTTCAGTGCTCTCGGATGTCGGTGTCGGCGCAGTTTCAACGAGGGGAATTTCTTGTGCTCAAAGCAATTTGTTTCAAAACTTGACTGAATTTCCCCTCCAATGCCATATTGATAGTTAGCAAACTAACAGTGTGTGCATTCCCTCGTGCCGAATACCCTCGACGCCCTCCAGATGAACATCAGCAGTGCCATGGTGGTAGCCGCCAGGCATTGGCGGAAGATCTGCCAGACCACGCTGGTCAACTATGGAATCTCCGAAGCCTGCGCCGTCCCGCTCTTGATGATCGGGCGTCTGGGGGAGCGCGTGCATCAGGTGCAGGTGGCGCAGGCGGCGGGGATCGAGAGCCCTTCGCTGGTGCGGCTGCTCGATCAGTTGTGCCACGCCGGCTACGTCTGCCGCACTGAAGACCCGCAGGATCGCCGGGCCAAATGCCTGAGCCTGACCGACACCGGTCGCGAGCTGGTGCAAGCGGTGGAAGTCGAGCTGGTGCGTCTGCGTAATGAGGTGCTCGAAGGCATCGACCAGAGTGATCTGGAGGCTACGCTTCGTGTACTGAGAGCTTTTGAGGCGGCCAGCCCGCCAGCGGTGATCTATCCGTGAACGGCTTTTTTTCCGGCATTCCTCCGGCTCGGGACTGGTTCTACGGGATCCGTACGTTTGCAGCCTCGATGATCGCGTTGTACATCGCCTTGCTGATGCAGATGCCGCGTCCTTACTGGGCGATGGCCACGGTGTACATCGTTTCCAGCCCGTTCCTCGGGCCGACCAGTTCCAAGGCGTTGTACCGGGCGATCGGGACCTTTCTCGGCGCTGCGGCGGCGGTGCTGTTCGTGCCGATGTTCGTCCAGAGCCCGTACGTGCTGGTGGTGGTCATTGCGTTGTGGACCGGGATTCTGCTGTTCCTGTCGCTGCACCTGCGCACCGCCAACAATTACGCGCTGATGCTCGCGGGGTACACCTTGCCGCTGATCGCCCTGCCGACGGTGGATAACCCGCTGGCGGTCTGGGATGTGGCGGAAGCGCGTACCGAAGAGATCTTCCTCGGCATCGCGGTGGCGGCGGTGGTCGGTGCGATGTTCTGGCCACGGCGCCTGGCGCCGGTGTTCAACGATGCGGTGGGTAAGTGGTTCGCCGATGCGACGACCTACAGCCTGAAATTCCTCAGCCGCGACGTGCAGCCCGAAGAAGTCACCGCCCTGCGCATGGCCATGGTCGGCAGTTTCAACAGCCTGGAGTTGATGATCGGCCAGTTGCCGCACGAAGGTGCGCGACCGCAGACGGTGCGTAATACCAAGGAACTGCGCGGGCGGATGATCCACCTGCTGCCGGTGATCGATGCACTGGAAGATTCGCTTTACGCCCTCGAACGGCGCACGCCGGAACTGGTGGAAAAATTCGCGCCGTTGCTCAGCGCTACTCGCGAATGGCTCGGCTATAAAGATGCCGATCTTGACCGCTGGCAAGCCCTGCGCGATCAGCTCGAAGCCCTGCAACCCAGCGCCGAAGCCCTTGAAGATCGCAAACAGTTGCTGTTTTCCAACGCGCTGTACCGCCTCGGCGAATTCATCGATCTGTGGCAGGACTGTCGCAGTCTGCAGGAAGCGATCCTGTGCGATCGCCAGGACAGCTGGCGCGCGGTCTATCGCCATTGGCGGCTCGGTCGCCTGACACCTTTTTTCGACCGTGGGCTGATGCTGTATTCAGCGACCTCGACCATTCTGGCGATCATCGTCGCTTCGACATTGTGGATTCTGTTGGGTTGGACCGACGGCGGCAGCGCGGTGATTCTGGCAGCGGTGTCGTGCAGCTTCTTCGCCTCGATGGACGACCCGGCGCCGCAGATTTACCGGTTCTTTTTCTGGACCGGGATGTCGGTGCTGTTCGCCAGTCTGTACCTGTTTCTGGTGCTGCCGAACCTGCATGACTTCCCGATGCTGGTGCTGGCGTTTGCCATCCCGTTCATCTGCGTCGGGACCCTGACGGTGCAGCCACGGTTCTATCTCGGCATGCTGCTGACGTTGGTCAACACCTCGTCGTTCATCAGTATCTCGGGCGCTTACGATGCGGACTTCTTCGCCTTCGTGAACTCCAACCTGGCGGGCCCGATGGGGTTGTTGTTCGCGTTTATCTGGACGCTGATCGCCCGGCCGTTCGGCGCCGAACTGGCGGCCAAGCGCCTGACCCGTTTCAGCTGGAAAGACATCGTCAGCATGACCGAGCCGGCGAACCTCGCTGAGCACCGGCAATTGGGCGTGCAACTGCTCGACCGCCTGATGCAGCACCTGCCGCGTCTGGCGCTGACCGGCCAGGACACCGGCATCGCCATGCGCGAAGTGCGCGTGGGGCTGAACCTGCTCGATCTGCTGGCCTACACCCCGCGCGTGACCGGCGTGCCGAACGCGTTGCTCAAGCAAGTGGTGGCCGAGGTCGGCGATTACTTCCGGGCCTGTCTCAAGGCCGGCGAACGCCTGCCGGCGCCGAGCCCGTTGCTGATGACCATGGACCGCACGCGCCGTGCGCTCAACGGCCACGGCGATGAAGAAACCCGACTACACCTGTTGCACGCCTTGAGCGGTTTGCGTCTGGCGCTGTTGCCCGGCGTTGAATTCGTTTCCAGCGCCGAGCCCGAAGAACCGCTGCCCGAAGGAGCGCCCCTATGATCGGTGACCTGGACATCAGCGGCATTTTCCTGCCGACCCTGCTGGTGCTGATGGGCATCACGTATGTGTTGTTTGTACTGGTACATGGCGTGCTCACACGCCTGCATTTCTACCGTCTGGTCTGGCACCGGGCATTGTTCAACGTGGCTCTCTACGCCGTGATGCTGTACGGCGTGGACTCACTCAGTCGATACCTGATGACATGAAAAAACCGTTTTTGACTATCGGTCGCGTGATGCTGACCTTGCTGATCGTGACTTTCGCCGTCGTCGTGGTCTGGCGCATGGTGATGTATTACATGTTTGCGCCCTGGACCCGTGACGGTCACATCCGCGCCGACATCGTGCAGATCGCCCCGGACGTGTCCGGGCTGATCCAGCAGGTCGAGGTCAAGGACAACCAGTTGGTGAAACGTGGCCAGGTGCTGTTCAGCATCGATCAGGACCGTTTCAAACTGGCGTTGCGTCAGGCCAAGGCAGCCGTTGCCGACCGCGAAGAAACCCTCGCCCAGGCCCAGCGTGAAGCCAAGCGTAATCGTGGTCTGGGTAATCTGGTGCCGGCCGAACAGCTGGAAGAAAGCCAGTCGAAGGTCGCCCGCGCGCAATCGGCACTGGCCGAAGCGCTGGTGACGGTGGACAGTGCCCAGCTCAACCTCGACCGCTCGGTGATCCGCAGCCCGGTCGACGGCTACGTCAACGACCGTGCGCCGCGTTCGCAGGAATTCGTAACGGCCGGGCGTCCGGTGTTGTCGGTGGTCGACAGCAATTCGTTCCATATCGACGGCTATTTCGAAGAAACCAAACTCGACGGTATCCACGTCGGTCAGTCGGTGGATATCCGCGTGATCGGCGACCGCGCCCGCTTGCGCGGGCATGTCGAAAGCATCGTCGCCGGCATCGAAGACCGTGACCGTTCGAGCGGCAGCAACCTGTTGCCCAACGTCAACCCGGCCTTCAGTTGGGTACGCCTGGCGCAGCGGATTCCGGTGCGCATTGCCTTCGATGACGTGCCGGATGACTTCCGCATGATCGCCGGGCGTACCGCCACGGTGTCGATCATCGACGATAAACAGCAGGAGCCCGCGCAATGAACAGGGCCCTGATGATCGCCGGGCTGGGCGTGATGTTGTCGGCCTGTTCCATGGTCGGGCCGGACTATCACCTGCCGGGTGACGCGGCGATCCAGCGCAAGGATTTTCAGGGCGATCTGGCGGTGGCCGGCAAGCCGGTTGTCTCGTCGCCGGTGCCGGCGGACTGGTGGCGGTTGTATCGCGATCCGCGACTGGATCAACTGGTGCAGCAAGCCATGGCGTCCAACACCGATCTGCGGGTGGCGGCGGCGAACCTGTCGCGGGCCCGTGCCCAGGTCGATGAGGCCGAGGCAGCCGGTGGCTGGAGTGGCGGTGTGAAAATGGGCGCCCAGCGCTTGCAGGAGTCCGGTCAGGCGTTCCTGCTGCCGGAGAAAGTCCCGGTGGCCAACGTCGCCGACATCGGCATCAGCGCTTCCTACCAGTTCGACCTGTGGGGCGTTTTGCAGCGCGGGATCGAAGCGGCGAAAGCCAACGCCGATGCAACCCAGGCCGCTGCCGACACCGCACGCATCACCCTGGTGGCCGACGTGGTTCGGGCTTACACCCAGGTTTGTGCGGCCAACGAAGAGCGGGAAATCGCCCAGCATTCCCTTGACCTGCAATCCCAGAGCACCACGTTGATCCAGCGTCTGCGCGATGCCGGGCGCGGGGACGAAACCCAGGTCACCCGCTCGCAGACCCAATTCAAGTCCTTGCGCGCCGACATGCCGCGCTATGAAGCGGCGCGTCAGGCCGGGTTGTTCCGCTTGTCGATGCTGCTGGCCAAACCGGTCGATCAATTGCCGGCCGGCACCGCGACCTGCGCCGAACTGCCGAAAATTGCCCAATTGGTGCCGGTCGGTGATGGCGCTGCACTGCTCAAGCGTCGTCCGGATATCCGCCAGGCCGAGCGTCGACTGGCGGCCGCGACTGCCGGGATCGGCATTGCCACCGGCGAGCTGTACCCGGACATCAGCATTGGCGCGACCATCGGCACCGTCGGCATTGTCTCCGACCTCGGCGACCCGTCGACCAACCGCTGGGGCTTTGGCCCGTCGTTGAGCTGGAAGGTGCCGACCAACGGCGCCCGGGCGCGGATCCGTGAAGCCGAAGCCTCGACCCAGGGCGCACTGGCGCACTTCGACGGCGTGGTGCTGAACGCCTTTCGCGAAACCCAGACCGGTCTGGCCCAATACACCGCGCTGTTGCAACGCCGCGATGCGCTGGCTGATGCCGAGCAGTCGGCGAAGCTGGCGGCTGACCAGACTCACCGCTTCTTCCAGGCGGGCCGCGAGTCGTTCCTCGCCGACCTGCAAGCCACTCGCACCTACACCGATGTCACCGCGCAACTGGCCGCCGCCAACACTCAGGTTGCCATGAGCCAGATCGATTTGTTCCTCGCCCTCGGCGGCGGTTGGGAAAGCGGACGAACGCAAGCCTCGAGCGCCAGCAAACCCTGAGGCCGTTGCTATGCTTTGAAGTATTGAAGGGGCGCCCTGAGCAAGGCGCCTTTTCAGTGCACATTGCTAGCGCAGGTCTAGGGGAAACCAATAATGAAAAACCCTTACGCTCTCGGCTTCTGGTGCGCCCTGGTCGCACTGGTGCTGCTGTCGGCCACCTATTTCTACGGCATCATGCTGGCCCATCAGATCGACAAGGCGATGGTCTTCCTCGACAGCGCGACTGCGTTGATCGCCGTGATGGCGATCGTGGTGGTGGCCTGGTCGTTGGTGCAGGTGCAAAAGCTCAAGAAAAGACAGCTTGAACAAAGCAAGACCCTGCTGCTGATCTGGGACACCAAGGTTGCGCTGCGCAAGGTCGAAACCGTGTTCGACCGCTACTTCTGGGGCAGCTACTGGCAACCGGGACGCACCTTCGCCGAGGTCATGGGCGAACTCACCGGCACCCCACTGGAAAAAAGCCTCGAAGCCCTGAAAAAACAATGCCTGGCACTCGACAGACAAGTCGCCGATGAAGGCTGGCACTGGTTGAACAATGCCCGTGAATTGTCCGACGTCGCCACGGCCATGGCCCGCGAACGCTATCAGCTGGATTTCTGCGACCCGCGCGGCGACGGGCCGGGCGGGGCGGTGATCGACCGGGATTTCGAGGTGCTGGTGTATACGTGGACTGCGCGCCTGAAAAGCTTCGATCATCAGCTCGATGAGATCGAGGTGCAGTATTCCTGACCTCCCGAAAGATCGCCGAACCCGGCGATCTTTTTGTTTGTCCATGTCCCGTGGACACTCTTTAACCTTTAAACATTGGGCCGCCCCGCGCTGCCAGTGCTAATCTCCACCGCTAAATTCAGCGGAGTCGAGCCACGGCCCGGTCACGGGTTCACGGAAGACGACCACACTCTCAGCCACGGAAATCGATCAGGTCATTCATGAATAAATCAGCAGGCGTGCTTCTCGGAATCGTTGTTGCCATCGGCGCCATCAGCGTCGGCGGGGCCTGGTACACCGGCACCAAGATCGAAGGCGTGCTCAACAACGCCGTCGTCGATGCCAACAAAGAGCTGCAAACCGCCATGGCCGGTTCCAACGGCAGTGCGTCGCTGGAGCTGGTGTCGCTGGAGCGTCACACCTTCAGCAGCACCGCGCACTATCGCCTCAAGGGCGAAGGCGAGATGTTCGGTGAAGCGCCGGTCGAGCTGCTGTTCGTCGATCACATCGAACATGGCCCGCTGCCGTTCTCGCGGCTGGTGTCGCTGAAATGGCTGCCGGTCATGGCCACCAGTCACTACGAGCTGGAAAAGACCCCGATCACCGAAAAATGGTTCGCCGCCACCAAGGGCGCCGCGCCACTGAAGGGTGTGGTCAACATCGGCTACGACCAGTCCACCACCGGCAATATCGAACTGCTGCCACTGGAAACCGCACTGGACGAGCAGTCGAGCCTGAAATTCTCCGGCCTGAACATGGATATCTCCGCCAGTGCCCAGGCGCAGAAGGTCAAGGCCAACGGCTACATGGACAGCCTGCACCTGACCACCGTGGCTGAAGACCAGGCGCCGGTGCAGATCGAACTCAGCGGCCTGACCCTGGCCAGCAACCTCGCCAAGAGCAGCTACGGTTACTACACCGGCGAAAACACCCTGGAACTGACCAGCAGCAAGACCACTTTCGGCGCCAAGCAGTCCGTGCTGGGTGTGAAGAACTTCGAAATGAAGAACCTCACCGAAGAAAACGGCACCAACGCTTCCGGCCGTGCCGACTACAAAATCGGTGAAGTGACCCTCAACGACAAGAAAATCGGTTCGGCCAATCTGGCCATGAGCCTGAAAAACCTCGACATCCCGTCGGCCCTGTCGCTGATGCAGATCTACCAGACCAAGCTGCAGCCGTACGAAAAAGCCGCCGCCGAAGCCACCGCCGCCGGTCTGCCGGCGCCCGAACTGAACCTGACCGAAGCCGAGTCCACTCAGGTCAAGGCTGACCTGCAGAAACTGCTGGCAGCCGGCCCGCAATTGGCGCTGGAAGACCTGTCGCTGAAAACCGCCAACGGTGAAAGCCGGGCCAATCTGGTGCTCGACCTGACCAAACCGGCCTCGATGGACCTGCCGCCGGATCAACTGGGCAAACAGCTGATCGCGCTGCTCGACGTCAATGTGCAGGTGTCGAAGCCGATGCTGGTGGACCTGCTCAGCGTTCAGGCCCAGATCGATGGTCAGACCGACGCCAAAGCCATCGTTGACCAGGCCAGCGGCGCTGCCGACATGTTCTCCGGCATGGCCGTGGGTTCGCAGCTGGCAACGCTGGATGGCACCAATGTGACGACCAAGTTGCATTACGCCGCCAATCAGGTGGAGTTCAACGGCCAGAAAATGACCGTCGAGCAGTTCGTCGGTTTCCTGATGAGCAAATTCGCTGGCGTCAACGTGAGCCAGGAACAGTAAAACCCCTCGCTACACCTCAACGCCCGGCCTTTGCTTCCCGCAGACGCCGGGCGTTTTGCTGTCTGGACTCTGCGTTTGCGGCGCGCGCCAGCGTTTCCGGTCACGAATCTGAACAAATATTGTGTTCTGAATATTGGTCTACGCTTGCGTGCAAGACTGCTTGGATAAGCTTGGCCAAGTGATTCTGACTTGGCCTCCGTTACGAATTGGGCAAGGGGGGGCATTGCAACCCGGCTGGCCATGTAAGGATGCTGACGAATGCCGCGTACTGATGTTCCTGTATTACATCGTGGTTTACGCCCTTTGTTTCGAGTCGCGCTGTGCAGCCAGTTGCTCTGGCCGGTGCTCGCGTTGGCCGATACGGCCTACGATCAAATGGTGCTCGATGCCCGGGCAGGGCATTACACGCCTGCGCTGACCGCTTTACGTCAAGTGCCGCCGGCCCAGGCTTCCACCGGGCAGGTCAGCGATCACTTGCAAATCGCCAGTTGGGCCGGGCTCGACGCCGAAGTGGTGCAGGTCTACGAGACCCAGGGACGCGGCCGCGCATTGCCGATCCAGGCACTGACCGCCACCGCCCGCGCCTATCGCAATCTCAAGCGCTGGGATCAGGCCTCCGAGGTCTACACCAAGGCCCTGGCGCAGGAGCCGAACAATGCCGATCTGCAACTGGGTCTGGCGCTGACCCAGGCTGATTCCGGCAAACCCGACGAGGCTGTGACCCGTGCGAAAGCGCTGGTGGCGGCCAAGCCCGACGATCCTTCCCGCCGTCTCGCCCTGGGCTATGCCCTGACCCGCGCCGGCAAACAATACGACGCACTGTTCGAATACGATCAGGCCTTCTCTCGTGCCGGCAGCAAACCGGAAGTTGCCCGTGAGTACGTGGTCGCTCTGCAAAAAGCCCGTCTGCCTGAGCCTGCGCTACGCTTGGCCAACCAGCGTCCGGGGCTGATCGATCCGGTGACGCTGCGCCGTCTCGAAGGCGATCTGGCCGCTGAACGCGTGCGCCTCGCCGAATTCGCCACCCGCAGCGAAAAAGAACGTTATGTGATCGCCGACCGTGCGTTGGCCGACTACGACAAACTGCTCGCCACCTGGACCACCGACGCCAGCGCCCACGATGACGTGACCCGCTGGCGCATCGACCGCATGGGCGCCCTCAAGGCCCGGGCGCGCACTGCCGACGTCATCACCGAATACCAGAAGCTGCAAGCAGAAGGCGTGAAGATTCCGACCTACGCTTTGCGTTGGGTCGCCGCGTCTTATCTGGATCGACGGCAACCGGAAGTCGCCACCGATCTCTATCGCCAGGTGCTCTCGGCGCCGGACGCCGATGCCGGCGATCGCCTCGAAGACACCACTGCGCTGTATTACTCGCTGCTGGAGAGCGACCGGGCCGACGAGGCACGCAAGGTCGCCGAAGATCTGGCCAAAAACGAGAAACCGCGCGTCGAACTCAAGGGCCTGCCGATCGGCAACCCCAGCGACGACTGGATGGACGCCCAACTGCTTTCGGCGCAGGCCGCAGGCACCTACGGAGCGGACTTGCCCCACGGCGAGGATCGCTTGCAGACGCTGGTCGATCAGGCGCCAGGAAACATCGGCTTGCGACTGTCCCAGGCCGATCTGTACCTGGCCCGCCAATGGCCCCGTCGCGCCGAGAATCAGCTCAAGGAAGTCGAGAGCATGGTGCCGCGGGACATGGGTCTGGAAGTCGCTCAGGCCCGCACCGCCATGACGCTACAAGAATGGCGGCAGATGGATGCGCTGACCGACGACGTCGTGGAACGTTATCCGGACAATCGCCAGGTCCAGCGCGCCGCCCGCGAGCGTGAAGTGCATGACATGTCCGAGCTGCGCGTCGAAGCCTACGGCGGCAAGGCCAATGGCGGCAGCGGCGGCAATGCCGGCGCGGTCAGCGGCAGCCGGGACTTCGGCATCCAGAGCACGCTGTACAGCCCGCCGATCGATGAAGACTGGCGCGTGTTCGCCGGGGTCGGTTATGCCACCGGCGACTTTGCCGAAGGCACCGGCAACCACCGCTTCCAGCGTGTCGGTCTGGAACGCCGCACCCGTGACATGACCCTTGAAGCCGAAGTCTCCAACCATTCCTACGGTTACGGCGACAAGCAGGGCGCTCGTCTGGCGATTGCCCGGGACATCAATGACAACTGGCAGTACGGCGGCAGCCTTGAATACCTGTCAGCCGACACCCCGTTGAGGGCGTTGAACAGCGACATCAAAGCCAACGGCGGCAGCGGTTTCATCCGCTGGCGCGCCAACGAAAGCCGCGAGTGGAAACTGTCAGTCAGCCCGTCGCATTTCAGCGACGGCAACAACCGCGTCGAAGCCTTGCTGACCGGGCGCGAGGGCGTCTACAGCACCACCCACGTGCAGGTCGACGCCGGTCTGGAAGTCGCCACCAGCCACAACTCCAATTCCGAAGACGTGCCGTACTTCAACCCGAAGGCGGATCTCAGCGTGATGCCGACGGTCAACGTCAACCACGTGCTTTACCACCGCTACGAAACCTCCTGGAGCCAGCAATTCCAGGCCGGTGCGGGTACGTACAGCCAGCGTGACCACGGCACCGGCGGTATGGCGTTGCTGGGCTACGGCCAGCGCTATGCCTGGAACGACGTGTTCGAGGTGGGCGGTTTGTTCAGTGTGATCAACCGGCCCTACGACGGTGACCGGGAAACCGATCTGCGTCTGCTCGTCGACCTCACTTTCCGCTTCTAGAAGAGTTTGAAGATGCCTTTTATTTCGCGTTTCATCCTTCTGCTGGGAGTGCTGCTGGTCAGCGCCTGCGCCCAGCAAGCTCCGGCCTTCGCGCCGCCGTCCGAGCGCCCGGTGGCGGCCAATGAAAAACCATGGCCGAAAAACCACGTGCTGGGCATTGCCTACCACGACATCGAGGATCGAGATCCCGATCAGGCGGTGGTGGCGGTGCGCACCGAGCGCATGATCGAGCAACTGGCGTGGCTGCGGGAAAACAACTACAAGCCGGTGACGGTCGATCAGATCATGGCTGCGCGCAAGGGCGGGCCGGAACTGCCGCCCAAGGCAATCCTGCTCAGCTTCGACGACGGTTATTCGAGTTTCTACACCCGCGTGCTGCCGGTGCTGCGCGCCTACAACTGGCATGCGCTGTTGGCGCCGGTCGGCGTGTGGATCGACACACCGCTGAATCAACCGGTGGATTTCGCCGGTACCCCGCGTCAGCGCTCCGACTTTCTGACCTGGGATCAGGTGCGCGAAATCTCGCAATCCGGCCTCGTGGAAATCGCCGCTCACACCGACGCCAGCCACAAAGGCATCCTCGCCAACCCGCAAGGCAACATGCAGCCGGCCGCCGCGACCCGTCGTTATGATCCGGTGACCAAGCGCTATGAATCCGAGGCGGATTTCCAGGCGCGGATCCGCACCGACGTGGCCACCATTTCGGAGAAAATCCGCAAGGCCACCGGCAAGAAACCGCGTATCTGGGTCTGGCCATACGGTACGGCGGACGGCACTTCGCTGACCGTGGTGAGTGAGCAAGGTTATGAAATGGCCCTGACCCTCGACGACGGTCTCGATGCCCTCGACAACCTGATGAGCAGTCCACGATTCCTCGTCGCGTCCGACCCGGACGGCGAGCATTTCGCCAACAGCATCGTGGCGGTGCAGTCTGACTTCGCCATGCGTGTGGTGCATGTGGACCTGGACAACGTCTACGACCCGGATCCGGCGCAACAGGAAGTGAACCTCGGCAAGCTGATCCAGCGCATGGCTGACATGGGCGCCAACACGGTGTTCCTGCAAGCCTTCGCCGATCCGAAAGGCGATGGCCTGGTGCATTCGTTGTATTTCCCCAACCGTCATCTGCCCATGCGTGCCGACATTTTCGACCGTGTCGCCTGGCAGCTGCGCACCCGGGCTCACGTGAAAGTGTTCGCCTGGATGCCGGTGCTGAGCTTTGCGCTGGATTCGAAATTGCCACGGGTCACGCGCTGGGATCCGAAGACCGGCACCACGTCGGTCGACCCGGATCAGTACAAGCGTCTGTCGCCGTTCGATCCCGAAGTACGACGGATCATTGGTGAAATCTACGAAGACGTGGCGCGCCTGACTTCGGTCGACGGCATCCTCTACCACGACGACGCCGTGCTGTCGGACTTCGAAGACGCCAGCCCCGAGGCCCTGAAAGCCTATGCCGCCCACGGTCTGCCGGGCTCGATTGCCGCCCTGCGCGACGATCCGGCGGCCATGCAGCGCTGGACGCGATTCAAGAGCCGCTACCTGATCGACTTCACCAACGAACTGACCGCCAAGGTGCGCGCGATTCGCGGCCCGCAAGTGCTCACCGCACGCAACATCTTTGCCGAGCCGGTGCTCAATCCGCACAGCGAAGCATGGTTCGCGCAGAACCTCGACGATTTCCTCGTGAGCTACGACTGGACGGCGCCGATGGCCATGCCGCTCATGGAAAAACAGACCCATGCGCAATCCGGCCCGTGGCTGGAAGAGCTGGTGGCGAAGATCAAACAGCGCCCCGGTGCGCTGGATCGCACGGTGTTCGAATTGCAG
Organism: Pseudomonas sp. GW821-FHT02C04; assembly: GCF_059421845.1. Taxonomy (NCBI): domain Bacteria; kingdom Pseudomonadati; phylum Pseudomonadota; class Gammaproteobacteria; order Pseudomonadales; family Pseudomonadaceae; genus Pseudomonas; species Pseudomonas sp. GW821-FHT02C04. The sequence continues at coordinate 90,608 of NZ_JBWKVT010000004.1, forward strand.
GCCCGGGACTGGACGAAAAAGGACCAGGCCGACATCGACGGTGCACAACTGGCCGACTGGATGGGCCGCCTCAAGCGTCAGGGCGCGACGAGTTTCGGCTACTACCCGGACAACTTCCTCGAGAACCTGCCGGACCTGAAAACCGTGCGGCCTGCGCTCTCCAACAAATGGAACCCATGACATGCTGGATAGACTGCTGGCCCTGCTTGTTCTGGCGATTGTCCTCGGCGTCCCGCTGGGGCTGATCTTCCTGGTCACCGGGCAATTCCTGATGGACTTCGTGTTCTTCTACCCGCTGTTCATGTCCGGGTTGTGGATCTCCGGCGGCCTGTATTTCTGGCTGCACTGGGAGCGGCACTGGCCGTGGAAGGACGACACGCTGCCGCCACCGCTGGAAGGCGAACCGCTGATTTCGATCCTGATCCCTTGCTACAACGAGGGCGACAACGCCGCCGACACCATTCACGCGGCGCTGGCCCAGCATTACCCGAACATCGAAGTTATCGCGATCAACGACGGCTCCAAGGACAACACCGCGCAAGTGCTGGATGCGCTGGCCAAGGAAGATCCACGGTTGCGCGTGCTGCACCTGGCGGAGAACCAGGGCAAGGCCGTGGCCCTGCGCATGGGCGCCATCGCTGCACGCAGCGAATATCTGGTGTGCATCGACGGTGACGCGCTGCTGGCGCCGAACACCGCCGCTTATCTCGTGGCGCCGATGCTCGACAATGCGCGACTTGGCGCAGTGACCGGCAACCCGCGGATCCGTACGCGTTCGACGCTGGTCGGGCGGGTGCAGGTCGGTGAGTTTTCGTCGATCATCGGGCTGATCAAACGCACCCAGCGGGTATTCGGGCGGATTTTCACCGTGTCGGGTGTGATCGTCGCGTTCCGCCGCACCGCGTTGAACCGGGTCGGCTACTGGAGCCCGGACATGATCACCGAAGACATCGACATCAGCTGGAAACTGCAACTGGACCACTGGAGCATCTTCTACGAGCCCCGCGCCCTGTGCTGGATCCTGATGCCGGAAACCCTGGGCGGGCTGTGGAAACAGCGCCTGCGCTGGGCCCAGGGCGGCGCCGAAGTGCTGTTCAAGAATATTCGCGGGATCTGGCAGTACCGTCACCGTTACCTGTGGCCGCTGCTGTTCGAATACTGCCTGTCGACCGGGTGGGCGTTCACTTTCCTGTTGTCGGTGATTTTCTGGGTGATGGGCAAGTTCATGGTCATGCCTGAAGCGATCGCCGTGCATCACCTGATGCCGCCGGCGTTTACCGGGCTGCTGCTGGCGTTTGTCTGCCTGGTGCAGTTCGCGGTCAGCATCATCATCGACCGGCGCTACGAGCCGGGACTGGGCAAGACCATGTTCTGGGTGGTCTGGTATCCATTGGTGTTCTGGTTCATCAGCCTGCTGACCACGCTGGTCAGTTTTCCCAAGGTGCTATTCGGCCAGCATCAGAAGCGTGCGCGTTGGGTCAGCCCGGACCGGGGTATCAAACCGGTCGGGGACGACGAAGAGGAGGTCATCAAATGAAAATCATCCGGACCCGCCAGCGACCATTCCTGGTGGTGGTCGATGTGTTCCTCACAGTGCTGGCCTGGGTTGGCCTGCTGTATCTGTTGGTGCGCGGGCTCTGGCCGCTGATCGAAACCCATGCCGGCGGGCCGCGCATCGATAACTCGGCGTTTGAAGCCTTGGGAACGTTGCAGATCTACCTGTGGGTGGCGCTGGTCAACGCCGTGATCCTGATTTCCTGGGCGCGTTATCAACAGCGCAAGAGTCGCAGTTTTGCTCAGCGTCGGTTGGCAGCTCCGGTGGTCGACGATGATGGCCTGAGCAAAAGCTTCAAGCTGTGCGATGACCGCCTGCAGAAACTTCGCAGCCCGGGCGTCATCACCATCCACAACAATCAGGATGGTGATGTCAGCCACGTGGTGCCGCACCTGTGGCCGGTGGAACAGGCGGAATTGCCGCCGCCGCTGGCGCCACTGGAGCATCCGCGGGTGATCTTTCTGCATGCCGAGGACGACGATAACCGTGAGCCGGTGAACCGTCTGTAAGCGCGGCGATACCAATGGGCGTCATTTGCCACTGCCACGGCACGAACGGTACAGCTATAGTCTGCAGGCCGAAGACGGCCCAACTGCACAAGGTGCTCCCGGAATGACCCGATTGACCTCTCTCAACCCTTGGCTGGCGGCCGTTGCCGTCGCCCTTTGCGTGCAGTTTCCGGCGCAGGCCCAGGAGCGCTTCACCCTCAGCATTCCCGGTGTTTCGGACAACCGTCTGTTCACTGCGGCGGCAGCCAGTGACGCCGCCGGTTGTGGCGGCAAGAACCAGTCGCCGGCGCTGAGCTGGAACGCCGGCCCGGCCGCCACCCAGAGCTACGCCATCGTGATGCATGATCCGGACGGCCAGAAAGGCCTGGGCGTCGATCACTGGGTTCACTACGGCATCAAGGCCACGACCCGGCAGATCCCGGCCGGCATCGGTACCAAGCCGACCTTCGAAGGCCTGGGCGGCACCAACAGCAAAGGCACGACCACCTATGTCGGCCCGTGCCCGCCGACCGGCGACAGTGCGCACCACTACATCATTCAGATCTACGCCCTGGACCTGGCCCCCGACGCCTTGCCGGCCGGTCTGACTCGCGCCCAACTGCTGGAAAAAATCAAAGGCCATGTGCTGCGCAACAGCAGTGCAGTGCGGCGTTATCACCGCTGAAAAAATTTTCGGCGGCGTTTAACCCGAACTGAAAGGGCTGTCCGTCTCAGAGGTTGAATGGATCAATTCTTCCTCGAGGTCAGCCCCATGTCTCTTCCTTCGATGCTTCTGCGACCCCTTGCTGCCGGTGTGCTGTTGGCCGTCGCCGGTTGCGGCATTTCCTCCAGTCCGGAATCCGCAGCCGTGCCGCCACCGGCGCAGCTCCCCTCGAAACCCGTGGTGCAGCAAGAAGTGGTCATGGCCGATCACTCCTTGGCCAAGCGCAGCGCGCTGGCGGCGCCGATGGCCAGTTTTGCACCGATGCCGGCCGGGGAAAGTTATCCACAGGACTATCGCGCCGAGCCGCGTGAGCAATACGAAACCCTGGCGGATAACCCGATCCACAGCGTTGCCGAAACGCCCGTTTCGACCTTCAGTGCCGATGTGGATACCGGCGCCTACGCCAATGTCCGCCGTCTGCTCAATCAGGGACGCCTGCCACCGGAAGGTGCGGTGCGGCTGGAGGAGATGGTCAATTACTTTCCCTACGACTATGCGCTGCCCACTGACGGATCGCCGTTCGGCGTAACCACCGAACTGGCTGCTTCGCCGTGGAACCCGCACACCCGCCTGCTGCGCATCGGTATCAAGGCCTCTGATCGTGCGGTGGCGGAATTGGCGCCGGCCAACCTGGTGTTTCTGGTGGACGTGTCCGGCTCGATGGATCGTCGCGAAGGGCTGCCGCTGGTCAAAAGCACGCTGAAACTCTTGGTTGATCAACTGCGCGAACAGGATCGCGTGTCGCTGGTGGTGTATGCCGGCGAATCACGAGTCGTGCTGGAGCCGACTTCCGGACGGGAAAAGGCGAAAATTCGCACAGCCATCGAGCAGTTGACGGCGGGAGGCTCTACCGCAGGCGCCTCCGGCATCGAACTGGCCTACCAAATGGCGCAACAAGCTTTCATCCCCAAAGGAATCAACCGCATCCTGCTGGCCACCGACGGTGACTTCAATGTCGGCGTCAGCGACTTCGACAGCCTCAAGCAAATGGCTGTGGATAAACGCAAGACCGGGATTTCCCTGACCACCCTGGGTTTCGGTGTGGATAACTACAATGAACATCTGATGGAACAACTGGCGGATGCCGGCGACGGTAATTACGCCTACATCGACAACCTGCGCGAGGCGCGCAAGGTGTTGGTGGACCAACTCGGCTCGACCCTCGCCGTGGTGGCGAAAAACGTCAAATTGCAGGTGGAATTCAACCCGGCGCAGGTCAGCGAATACCGGTTGCTCGGCTACGAAAACCGCGCGCTCAAGCGTGAGGATTTCAGCAATGACAAGGTCGATGCCGGTGAGATCGGTGCGGGACACACAGTGACGGCGTTGTATGAAATTGTCCCCGCAGGCGAGAAGGGCTGGCTGGAACCGCTGCGTTACGGAAAAACCGATGCAGTGGTTTCCGAGAAGAAAGGAGAATTGGCGATGCTGCGTGTGCGATATCAAAAGCCTGAAGGTGGGAAAAGTCTGCTGATCGAGCGGCCAATTACCAATCAAGTCGCGCCGGCCAGCGAGGATCTGCGATTTGCCGCCGCCGTCGCAGCGTTTTCCCAGCAACTCAAGGACGGCCGCTACACCGGCGATTTCAGCCTCAAGGACACCGAAGCGTTGGCCCGAGGTGCCCGTGGCGATGACCGCTTCGGCCTGCGCAACGAGTTCGTGCAACTGGTGGAGCTGGCACAGAGCCTGCGGACTTCGACCGCCTCCAACACGATGCCGACCGAGCGACGGATTGAATAGTGAGCCGCCTGAAGGGATTTATCAGCCAGCTGTTTGCCACTGCCGACAGCTTTGAAGCCAGCAGCGACGAATCGCTGCTGGCCCGTTATCGCGAGGGCGACGGCAAGGCGTTCGAGATTTTGTACGCCCGCCATCGCCAGAGCCTGTACCGGTTTTTGCTCGGGTTGAGCGGCAAACCGGAACTGGCCGAAGAGGTGTATCAGGAAACGTGGCTGAGCCTGATCCGCAGCAGCAGTCAGCCACAAGGCCGGGCGACTTTTCGTACCTGGCTGTTCCAGATTGCCCGCAACCGTCTGATCGATCACTGGCGCAAACATGGCGCCCATCAACCGCTGCATGACAGTTACGACGAACAGACCCATGCGGTCAGTGACGATGCGAGCGACCCCGAGCAACTGCTGAGCCTCAGCCGCGACAGTCAGCGCCTGGACAGCGCCCTGCAAACCTTGCCCGCCGACCAGCGCGAAGTATTCCTGCTGCGCGCCCACGGCGACCTCGACCTGGTGCAAATTGCCAGCCTCACCGAAACACCGCTGGAAACCGTCAAGAGCCGCTTGCGCTACGCCCAGCAAAAACTGCGTCGGCTGCTGGCCGAGGAGGTACTGACATGACGGACACCCGCCAGACACCCGAAGAGCAACTGCTCCGGCATTACCGCGAGCAACAGACCGGCGAACCGCCGGCGAATCTCGACGCGCAGATTCTCAACGCCGCGCATCGCCAGATCCCGGCACCGAAACCGAGTCCCTGGCAGCGCTGGATCAAGGCCTGCCAGACACCGCGCTATCAGGTAGCTTTCGCCAGTCTGGTCGGCATCGCGCTGATGCTGTCGCTGGTGCATCGCGCCCCGAAACCCGTGGCTCATTACGATTTCGCCCCTGCCGCCAAACCTGCTGCGCCACTGGCTCGTAAAGAGGCCATCGAATCCCGGACATTATCAGCACCCGCTGGCGCGTTGTCCGCACCTGCACCAATGGCGGAAATGGCCGCGCCGATGCAAAGCGAATCGATCAGCGCCGACAGCGCGGACGAAGCCAAAGTCAGCAAGCGCGCTGCCGCCCCGGCCAATGGCCTCGACGAGCAACTGCGCGAAGTCCTGCGCCTGCGCGAATCCGGTCAATCACAGGCTGCCGATACCCTGTACAACAATCTGCACAAGCGTTACCCGAGCGTGAATCTGGACCTGCGCCTCGAACAAATCCGCCAGAACTGACCGGGTGATCTCTCAGCCATTTGGCATTGCCCCGCAAAAACGCGCACTATCAGGCCATTGCCGATGCGCTGGAGGATGCCGTGGCCCAAAAAATCGACCGCATCGCCCAAATGCTCAACTGCCCGGTGAAGGGTGAGGAACTGCGGCGAGCAGTGACCGAGAGTCGTAAGGAGTTTCTTCTGGCAAAGCAGGCAGAAGAGGGCCTGGAGGAAGACGTTCTTGATGATGAGTTGATCGAGGACGAAGAAGACGATGATGAATATGACGAGTTTGACTGGACGACGGAGTGAGTCGCCAATCAGCACCCACAAAAAAGCCCCAGACCTTACGGCCTGAGGCTTTTTCGTTTCTGTTCATGGTGCACCAGGCGGGATTCGAACCCACGACCCCTGCCTTCGGAGGGCAGTACTCTATCCAGCTGAGCTACTGGTGCAGCGGGCGACATCATACCTAGGTCGGCTCGGGGCGTCCATGCCGGGTTTTGGGGCTTATTGTCAGTGCGCGTGTCGGTCGAAAGCGCTGCATTCCATAAAGCTGTAACGTCCTGCAAAAGGCTCGCTTGGCGCTTTGGCGGGACTGAACTAAGGTTTCGTTGCGGCGCAGGCTTGTGTGCTCGTTGATCTGAAAAAACCGGCAAAAGCGGCGTTTTTGTTCTTTTTTTCGAACGACCTATTGTCCTTTACCCCCTTTGATCCTACGATCCGTTTGAGATTTCAAACGCTCTTTGATCGGGTGCCGAGCCGCACGTGTTTGCAACCGTGCACTCTTCAGGTGCTTCAGCCCGGTGAATGATTTCCCTGACGGCAGCCTTGCGAGGCGCCTTTCTACAATCATAATTTTGCTCCGCGCTGGCCGCGGTGCTGTTAAGGAAAGCCGACATGCAGCTTAAAGACACCCAGTTGTTCCGCCAGCAAGCCTTCATCGATGGCGCTTGGGTCGACGCGGACAACGGTCAGACGATCAAGGTCAACAATCCGGCCACCGGCGAAATCCTGGGCACCGTGCCGAAGATGGGCGCTGCCGAAACCCGCCGTGCCATCGAAGCTGCCGACAAGGCGCTGCCGGCCTGGCGTGCACTGACCGCCAAGGAACGCGCAGGCAAACTGCGTCGCTGGTTCGAACTGATCATCGAGAACCAGGAAGACCTGGCTCGCCTGATGACCCTCGAGCAGGGCAAGCCATTGGCCGAAGCCAAGGGCGAGATCGTCTACGCCGCTTCGTTCATCGAGTGGTTCGCCGAAGAAGCCAAGCGCATCTACGGTGACGTGATTCCGGGCCACCAGCCTGACAAGCGCCTGATCGTGATCAAACAACCGATCGGCGTGACCGCCGCCATCACCCCGTGGAACTTCCCGGCGGCGATGATCACCCGCAAGGCAGGTCCTGCGCTGGCCGCCGGTTGCACCATGGTGCTCAAACCTGCTTCGCAAACCCCGTTCTCCGCTTTCGCCCTGGCCGAACTGGCCCAGCGCGCCGGCATCCCTAAAGGTGTGTTCAGCGTGGTGTCCGGCAGCGCCGGCGACATCGGCAGCGAGCTGACCAGCAACCCGATCGTGCGCAAACTGTCCTTCACCGGTTCGACCGAAATCGGTCGTCAGCTGATGTCGGAATGCGCCAAGGACATCAAGAAAGTCTCGCTGGAACTGGGCGGCAACGCACCGTTCATCGTGTTCGACGACGCGGACCTGGATAAGGCCGTCGAAGGCGCGATCATTTCCAAATACCGCAACAATGGCCAGACCTGCGTCTGCGCCAACCGTCTGTACATTCAGGATTCGGTCTACGACGCCTTCGCCGAGAAGTTGAAAGTGGCTGTTGCCAAACTGAAGATCGGCAACGGTCTGGAAGACGGCACCACCACCGGCCCGCTGATCGACGAAAAAGCCGTGGCCAAGGTGCAAGAACACATCGCTGACGCCGTTGCCAAAGGCGCAACCGTGCTGGCCGGTGGCAAGCAGATGGAAGGCAACTTCTTCGAGCCGACCATCCTGACCAACGTGCCGAAAAACGCTGCGGTGGCCAAGGAAGAAACCTTTGGTCCGCTGGCACCGCTGTTCCGCTTCAAAGACGAAGCCGAAGTGATCGCGATGTCCAACGACACCGAGTTCGGTCTGGCTTCCTACTTCTACGCTCGCGACCTGGGCCGTGTGTTCCGTGTGGCTGAAGCCCTGGAATACGGCATGGTCGGCGTCAACACCGGGCTGATCTCCAACGAAGTCGCGCCGTTCGGCGGCATCAAAGCCTCGGGCCTGGGCCGTGAAGGCTCCAAGTACGGCATCGAAGATTACCTGGAAATCAAATACCTCTGCCTGGGCATCTAAGCCGGGAAAGGGATCGCTGCAAACGCAAAGGGCACGAGAGCGCTGTCCCTTTGCGTCGTTTCAAACCGGAATTTTCTCTGCGGCCGGGAACGCCGTGGCAGTCGATCATCGCATGCTGCCGCCGCCGATTCCTCCCGCTTAATCCTTGAACTACGCCGCCCGATGAGCGGTGAATGAGGACTGTAATGAGCAAGACTAACGCTGAACTGATGGCCCGTCGTACCGCAGCTGTTCCACGTGGTGTTGGCCAGATTCACCCGATTTTCGCCGAGTCCGCGAAGAACGCGACCGTGACCGACGTTGAAGGTCGTGAATTCATCGACTTCGCCGGCGGTATCGCCGTACTGAACACCGGCCACGTGCACCCGAAAATCATCGCCGCCGTGACCGAACAGCTGAACAAGCTGACCCACACCTGCTTCCAGGTGCTGGCCTACGAGCCGTATGTCGAGCTGTGCGAAAAAATCAACGCTCGCGTACCGGGCGACTTCGCCAAGAAAACCCTGCTGGTGACCACCGGTTCCGAAGCTGTTGAAAACGCCGTGAAGATCGCCCGTGCTGCCACAGGCCGCGCTGGCGTGATCGCTTTCACCGGCGCATACCACGGTCGCACCATGATGACCCTGGGCCTGACCGGTAAAGTCGTGCCTTACTCGGCCGGCATGGGCCTGATGCCAGGCGGCATCTTCCGCGCGCTGTACCCGAACGAGCTGCACGGTGTGAGCATCGACGACTCGATCGCTTCCATCGAGCGCATCTTCAAGAACGATGCCGAGCCGAAAGACATCGCTGCGATCATCATCGAGCCTGTTCAGGGCGAAGGTGGTTTCTACGTTGCGCCGAAGGAATTCATGAAGCGTCTGCGTGCCCTGTGCGACCAGCACGGCATCCTGCTGATCGCTGACGAAGTGCAGACCGGCGCTGGCCGTACCGGCACGTTCTTCGCCATGGAACAGATGGGCGTTGCCGCCGACCTGACCACCTTCGCCAAATCCATCGCTGGCGGCTTCCCGCTGGCCGGTGTGTGCGGCAAGGCCGAATACATGGACGCCATTGCCCCAGGCGGCCTGGGCGGCACCTACGCCGGTAGCCCGATCGCTTGCGCCGCTGCTCTGGCAGTGATCGAAGTGTTCGAAGAAGAAAAACTGCTGGACCGCTGCAAGGCTGTCGGCGAGCGTCTGGTAACCGGCCTGAAGGCCATCCAGGCCAAGTACCCGGTGATCGGCGAAGTCCGTGCCCTGGGCGCCATGATCGCCGTCGAGCTGTTCGAAAACGGCGACAGCCACAAGCCAAACCCGACCGCAGTCGCTGCTGTCGTGGCCAAGGCGCGTGACAAAGGTCTGATCCTGCTGTCCTGCGGCACCTACGGCAACGTTCTGCGCGTCCTGGTTCCGCTGACCTCGCCGGACGAGCAACTGGACAAAGGCCTGGCGATCATCGAAGAGTGCTTCTCGGAGCTGTAATGCCGGGCACTGTGTGATCGGATCGACAAAAAACCCGCTTCGGCGGGTTTTTTACGCTTGCTGAAACACATACCCCGCATTCGTGCTGTATCGAAACGCCAGCATTGGCTAAGGTTCAAGCATTGCAAGGGAGGGCGAGCATGCCTGCCGTCGAATTACCCGCTGTACCCCGAGTCCTGATTGCCGAGGCCGACCCCTGGTCTCGTGACCTGCTCAAACAGGTTTTGCTCAATGTGCGCTGCGATGCGCGGCTGGATCTGTGCGCCGATGGCCAAGAGGCGATGACGCTGCTCAGCGAAGTGCCCTATGACCTGGCGATCGTCGACTGGGAGTTGCCCGGTGTCGATGGTTTGAGCGTGTTGCGCAGTGTCCGCCAGCGCAAACGCAATCCGCCGCTGCCGTTCATTCTGATGAGCAGCCGCAACGACACCGCCAGCGTGCGCGAAGCCTTGCCATTGGCGCCAACAGCCTATCTGGCCAAACCCCTGAACATGGAAAGCCTGACCGAGCGTTTGCAGGGGCTGCTGCTCAATTCCGGCGAGGAAGTGTTCTGCGAAGTGCCCGCCCTGGCGCCGGGCATGACCCTGTCGGTGTTCCTCGAGCGTCGCCGCGAACAGGCCGACGGCGCACCATTGATGACCGACGTACAAGTGGCGGTCAAACGCAGCCTCAACCCCAACGGACTGGATCTGAAGCTGCTGGAAGAAGAAATCCGCACCGACCCGCAGATCACCGCCGTGTTGATCGCCGCAGCCAACAGTGCCGCTCAGCATCACGGTGCGGCGGTGCAGACCCTGGCTCAGGCGCTGCATCGCCTGGGCACCGGGCAAAGCATGAACCTGATCCTCGGTCTGGCGCTCAAGCGCAGCGCCAGACTCAGCGATCCATGCCTGGCGGACTACGCGGAGCGCTATTGGGGCCTGTCGCTGCACACCGCCGAATACGCGCGTACCCTGGCGCGTCTGCTCGATCTGGATCAGGAACGCTGCTATAGCGCAGGGATGCTCCATCGTCTCGGCGATCTGGCGTTGCTGCGTTGTTTGCAGGAGTGGAAGCAGGCTGGCGGTGAGCTGGATGAACTGGAGGAAGTCGGCGATGCGCTGGCGGAATTCGGTGCGGCGTATGGCTCGGCGTTGCGTACTCGCTGGCGTTTGCCGCTGGAGTTGCGCGAGTTGATTGCATCCGTCTACCAGCTCGGTGGCGGGGTGTACTCCCGCGAAGCATTGGTGATGAACATGGCGGCGCAGATGGCGCGGCTGACCGAGCATGAGGGCGTCGAGGAACTGGCGAAGAGTCGCACGGCGCGCTTGCTCAAGATCGGGCTGCCGGAGCTGATGCGGATGCGCAAATAGCGCTTGTCCCGCATCAGTGCTGTGTTCAGCCGGAAATGATCCGGTTCTTGCCCTGACGCTTGGCTTCGTACATCGCCGCATCGGCTCGGGCGAACAGGTCGTCGAGGCTTTCGTCTTCCGGGGTGAGGTTGGTCAGGCCCTGGCTGACGGTGATGCCGAACGTCTGTTCGCCGTGGCTGAAACTCAGGCGCTGGATTTCCTGTTGCAACCGCTCGGCTACCTGCATCGCCATGTCCGGCGCGCAGCCGGGAAAAACCGCAGCAAATTCCTCACCGCCAATCCGTCCGAACAGATCCCCCCGACGCAACGAGGCGCGGCCACTTTCGGCGATTCGTTGCAGTACGTGGTCGCCTTCCGGGTGGCCGTAGGTATCGTTGATCACTTTGAAGTCATCGATGTCCAGCAGCAGAAACGCCAGTGGCGCACCCTGCAAACGGGCTTCTTCAAACTCGCGGTTGGCGCATTCGAAGAAGTGTCGACGGTTGCTGCTTTGGGTCAGCACGTCGGTGGTGGCCAGGCGTTGCAGCTCGGTTTCCAACTGTTTCTTTTCGGTGATGTCTTCGGCGATGCCGACGATGATCACCGGCTGCCCCGGTTCTTCCTGGCGGTTGATGAAGCACTTGTCGCTGATCCAGCGCACCTGACCGTCGGCGTCGATGATCCGGTATTCGCGGTCTTCCACGGCGCCCTTGTGCAGCACTTCGGCGAGGCTGCGTTCGGCGTATTCCAGATCCTCGGGGTAAATGCTGTCGCGCCACTGGTTATGGTCGGCGAGTAGCAGGGCGGCCGAACGGCCGAAAATCCGTTCATAGGCGGGGCTGACGTACAGCACCTGACGGGTTTCCCAGTTGAAGGCCCAAAGCACGGCGTTGACGCTGACCAGCAGCGAGCTGAACAGCTGTTCGCGTTCGCTCAGGCGCGCCACTTCGCCCTGGGCGTGCATCAGCGCCATCAGGGTCTGCGCGGCTTCGGGCCACTGGGGAAGGGATGAGTCTTTTTGATTGTTGTTGACCATCGACACGGATCTCAAAGGGCGTGCCGATCAGTCGACAACGGCCACGGGACAGCCCGCCGGGGGTGGCGAAGTGTCTTTGAGATAGGGGATCGGGGGTGAAGTTCCGAAGGGTGCGCCCGGGAACCAGGCGCACCGATCAACGGCATCAGACAGCGGCAGGGCGCAGCGAGTAGGTTTTCAATTGGTCGGCGAATTCGCGCAGGGACTGGATACCGCTGGCCTCGGCCTCGTGGACCCATTCCTTGATGGCCGCGAGCATGTCGTGGCCATTTGCGCTGGTCTTGACCCAGATCTGCTGCAGGGCCAGACGTTTCTCGTAAATTACCTTCAGCGCCTGGCTGTGCTCGAGCATGTTCTGGATGCGCGCGTGGTGGCGATCCTCCAGCAGGCTGGTTTCACGGGAAAGCAGACGCTTGGCGCGGTGGAACTGATGGCGTACCGAATGATCGACCTTGTCCAGCTCCTGCTTGACCAGCGGCCCGATCACCAGCTTGCGGTACTGGGCCATGATCTGGAAGCGGTTGTTGAGGATCGCCATGGCGGTGTCCATGTCCAGGCTGCCCTTGCCTTCGACGCGGTGAGCGATCGGCGCAACGCGCTGCACCTTGGCCAGACGCAGGAAACTGAAGACCTGGATCCAGGCCCAACCGAGGTCGAACTCCCACTTCTTGACCGACAGTTTGGCCGAGTTGGGGTAGGTGTGATGGTTGTTGTGCAGCTCTTCGCCACCGATCAGGATGCCCCATGGCACCAGATTGGTCGCCGCATCGCGGCATTCGAAGTTGCGGTAGCCGATGGCATGGCCGAGACCATTGACCACGCCGGCCGCCCAGACCGGAATCCACATCATCTGGATCGCCCAGATGGTGATGCCGATGGTGCCGAACAGCAGCAGGTCGACGACCGCCATGATTGCAATGCCCAGCAACCGGTGGCGGCTGTAGAGGTTGCGCTCGATCCAGTCTTCCGGGCAGTTCTTGCCATAGATGCGCAGGGTCTCGGCGTTCTGTGCTTCCTCGCGGTACAGCTCGGCGCCTTTGCGCAACACTGTCGACAAACCCTTGACGACCGGGCTGTGCGGGTCATCGGCGGTTTCGCATTTGGCGTGGTGTTTGCGGTGGATGGCCGTCCACTCGCGGGTGTTCTGCGCCGTGGTCAGCCACAGCCAGAAACGGAAGAAATGCTTCAGCCCGGCATTCAGCTCCAGGGAGCGATGGGCCGAGTAGCGGTGCAAGTAGACCGTGACGGCAACGATCGTCACATGGGTCATCAGCAGGGTGACGGCGACCAGTGACCAGGCCGACAAGCCAAGAAAACCTTCGTACCACATAGGCTATAGGGCCCTCGATAAAGAAAAAACAGCCGTTGCATTATCACCAAGCACACAGATAAAACCAGTCGCCCTTTCAGATAAGAGATGGCTGGATGTTTCTTGACCTATAATCCCGACATTTTTGTAGGGACATGGACGGCCGAATGTCTGCCTCATACCGCGATGCCTTGCGTGCAGCGCTGCTTTACCTGGTCCTTGCCGTTGTCTGGCTGCAAGGCATTGGCTATTTATTGAACAGTTTCTTCGATAGCTCTGATGAGTTGCTGCGTTGGCAACTGATCAACGGCTATGCTTTTGTGGTGTTCAGCGCCGGTTTGATCTTTCTTGCCCGGGCGCGCCTGTTCGAATGCCTGGGCATCGGCGCCCGATTGCGCGAGCGCCAGGCCGATCGCGAACGCCTGCGTCAGGCTGCGGCGGTATTCGACTGCACCCGTGAAGGCGTGCTGGTCACGGACCGGCAGGGGCTGATCGTGCACGTCAATCGCGCCTTCATGGAAATCACCGGTTATCAGCGTGAAGAGGTCATTGGCCAGCAGCCCAGCCTGTTCAAGTCCGGGCACCATCCTCCGGGGTTCTATCAGGCGATGTTCGCCACGTTGCAGGCACAGGATGAATGGAGCGGCGAGATCTGGAACCGTCGTAAAAGCGGCGAGATCTACCCGCAGTGGCAGACGATCCGGGTGATTCGTGACGAGGACGGTCGGCTCAGCCACTACGTCGCAGTGTTTTCCGATATCAGCGCGATCAAGGATTCCGAGCATGAACTCAAGCATTTGGCTCACCACGATCCACTGACCGATCTGCCCAACCGCCTGCTGTTCAGCGATCGCGCCGAACAGGCGCTGGCGTCGGCGCAGACCCACAAGCGCGGCTGTGCGCTGCTGATGGTCGATCTGGACCACTTCAAATTGATCAACGACAGCCTCGGCCACAACATCGGTGACCGCTTGCTCAAGGCGGTCGCCGCGCGTTTGCAGGCGCTGTTCGGCTCCGGTATCACCCTGGCGCGGTTGGGAGGCGATGAATTTGCGGTGCTGGCGGAAAGTTGTCCACAGCCTGCGCAGGCGGCGGCGCTGGCCCAACGCATTCTCGATGCGCTCAAGGAGCCGTTCTGCCTCGACGGTCATGAACTGTTCATCAACGCCAGCCTCGGCATCAGCCTGTTCCCCAGCGATGCGTTGAGCGCCGAACAGTTGTTGCGCAACGCCGATGCAGCGCTGTTCAAGGCCAAGAGCAGCGGTCGCAACGGCTACGCGCTGTACACCGAAGAGCTTACCGCCCACGCCCAGCAGCGGGTCGAGATCGCCTTCGAACTGCGCCGTGCGCTGGAGCAGCAGGAGCTGCGGGTCTACTACCAACCGGTGCACGACCTGAAAACCAGTCGCCTGATCGGCGTCGAGGCGCTGGTGCGCTGGGAGCATCCGCAGCGGGGCTTGGTGTCACCGGCGGAGTTCATCCCGATCGCCGAGCGCACCGGGCTGATCTCGGAAATCGACGCCTGGGTCATGCAGCAAGCCTGCCGGCAGATGTGCCAATGGCAGCAGGCCGGGGTGGTGCTATCGTTTGTCGCGGTGAACGTGTCTTCACGGCTGTTCGCCCGCCGCGAGTTGTATCAACAGGTGGCGCAAGTGCTGCACGACACCGGACTGGATCCGGCTTATCTGGAACTGGAGGTTACCGAAAGCGCGGTGATGGACGATCCGGAAGTCGCACTGGAGCAGATGCATCGTCTGCGCGAGTTGGGGATTCGTCTGGCCATCGATGACTTTGGCACCGGTTACTCGTCGCTGCTGCGGCTCAAGCGCCTGCCGGTGCAGAAGCTAAAGATCGATCAGGGCTTCGTCGCCGGCCTGCCGTGGGACGAGGACGACGCGGCGATCGTCCGGGTGATCATCGCCCTGGCGCGCAGCATGGGCATGCAGGTGCATGCCGAGGGCATCGAGCAGGCCGAGCAGGCGGCGTTCCTGCTGGAGCAGGCGTGCGACCTGGGGCAGGGCTACTGGTTCGGGCGGCCGGTGCCTGAAGCTCAAATCGACTGGACCCGAGCGCCGGCAATCGGCTGACGGATGTGCACAGCGGGTTTGCAATCGGGCAAATCCGCCGCAAACCCTTGCTACATCACATAATGTTTTCCAGTTATATAAACATTCTTAAATAGTCTTTTTAAGAATATCCGCGCCTCTCTTATATTGCTCCCACGCCGAACGCAGTGCCGCCCACTGCCAGGCATATCCCATACAAAGGAGCAGCACCATGAGCGCATCCCTGCGTAGCGTTGACGGTCAGGACGAAACCACCATCTTGCGCGAAATCCAGAGCGCCTTGCGCGACCTGCGTTTCGGCGCGGTGGAAATCACTGTGCACAACGCCCAAGTGGTCCAGATCGAACGCAAAGAGAAATTCCGTCTGCAGCAACCGGGTAACAAACCGGCCTGATTCGTAGTCTGCGGCAGCTCCTGCGGGGAGCTGTTGGCAGAAGCTGCCACAGGCTGCGGTCGTTGAGTGAGCAACCCGATTCCAGCAATCCATAAGAAAAAGCCACCACCAAGAATTCCAGGAGCTTTCACCATGTCGTCGATTCGCCGTTACGCTTTGGCCGCCCTGGCCAGCGCTGTGTTTGCCGGTTCCGCGGTTGCCAAGGATTACGAACTGCTCAACGTTTCGTATGACCCGACTCGCGAGCTGTATCAGGATTACAACGCCGAATTCGTGAAGTACTGGCAAGCGGAGCATGCCGGCGACACCGTGAAAATCCAGCAATCCCACGGCGGTTCGGGCAAGCAGGGCCGTGCGGTGATCGACGGTCTGCGCGCCGACGTCGTGACCCTCGCCCTGGCCGGCGACATCGATGAAATCGCCAAGCTCGGCAAGACCCTGCCGGCCGACTGGCAGAAGCGTCTGCCGGATGCGAGCACCCCGTACACCTCGACCATCGTGTTCCTGGTGCGCAAAGGCAACCCGAAAGGCATCAAGGACTGGGGCGACCTGGTCAAGAACGACGTCTCGGTGATCACCCCGAACCCGAAAACCTCCGGCGGTGCGCGCTGGAACTTCCTCGCGGCATGGGCCTACGGCCTGAAAGCCAACGGCGGCAACGAAGCCAAAGCCAAGGAATACGTACAGACCCTGTTCAAGCACGTTCCGGTGCTGGACACCGGCGCCCGTGGCTCGACCATCACCTTCGTCAACAACGGTCAGGGTGACGTGTTGCTGGCCTGGGAGAACGAAGCCTTCCTGGCGCTGAAAGAAGACGGCGGCAAGGACAAGTTCGACATCGTCGTGCCTTCGCTGTCGATCCTCGCCGAACCACCGGTGGCGGTGGTCGACAAGAACGCCGAGAAAAAGGGCAACGAGCAGATCGCCGAAGCCTACCTCAAGCACCTGTACAGCCCGGCCGGCCAGGAAATCGCGGCGAAGAACTTCTACCGTCCACGTGACAAGGATGTGGCAGCCAAGTACGCCCAGCAGTTCCCGAAACTGGAGCTGGTGACCATCGACAAGGACTTTGGCGGCTGGAAAACCGCACAGCCGAAATTCTTCAACGACGGTGGCGTGTTCGACCAGATCTATCAGGCGCAGTAAGTTTCAATAGCCTAAAACGAGCCCCGGATTTATGTTCGGGGCTTTGCGCGTTCTCAAACCAAGGACTTTTATGTCGCGTCGTATCTCCCCCGTCATACCCGGCTTCGGGCTGACGCTGGGCTACACCTTGGTGTACCTCAGCCTGATTGTGCTTATCCCGCTGGCGGCGATGTTCGTCCACGCCGCCCAACTCACCTGGGATCAGTTCTGGACGATCATCTCCGCGCCCCGCGTTCTCGCCGCACTGAAGCTGAGCTTCGGCACAGCGCTGTGCGCCGCGATCATCAACGGCATCATCGGTACGTTGCTGGCCTGGGTGCTGGTGCGTTACACGTTCCCGGGGCGCAAGGTGATCGATGCGATGATCGATCTGCCGTTTGCGTTGCCGACAGCAGTAGCCGGTATCGCGCTGACGGCGCTGTACACGCCGACCGGGCTGGTCGGGCAGTTCGCCGCCGACCTCGGTTTCAAGATCGCCTACACCCCGCTCGGGATCACGTTGGCGCTGACCTTCGTGACCCTGCCGTTCGTGGTGCGCACGGTGCAGCCGGTGCTGGCCGACATCCCGCGTGAAGTCGAAGAAGCAGCGGCGTGCCTCGGTGCCAAGCCGTTGCAAGTGTTCCGCCACATTCTGCTGCCGGCGCTGTTGCCAGCCTGGCTGACCGGTTTTGCCCTGGCGTTTGCCCGGGGCGTCGGCGAGTACGGTTCGGTGATTTTCATCGCCGGCAACATGCCGATGAAAACCGAGATCCTGCCGCTGCTGATCATGGTCAAGCTCGACCAGTACGATTACACCGGCGCTACCTCCATCGGCGTGCTGATGCTGGTGGTTTCCTTCGTCCTGTTGCTGCTGATCAACTTGCTGCAGCGGCGCATCGAAACCCCATAAGGAGGCGCGAACCATGTCCCAATCGTCTATTGCGGCCGCTTCCTCGGCCAACGCCGCCCGCCGTGGCAGCGCCACTTCACGCAGAATCCTGATCGGCCTCGGCTGGCTGATTTTCTTCCTGTTTCTGCTGTTGCCGCTGTTCATCGTGGTGTCGCAGGGTTTGAAGAACGGCCTGGGCGCCTTCTTCACGGCGATCTTTGAGCCGGATGCCCTGTCGGCGCTGAAACTCACGGTGATCGCCGTGCTGATTTCGGTGCCGCTGAACCTGGTGTTCGGTGTCAGCGCCGCGTGGTGCGTGAGCAAATACTCGTTCCGTGGCAAGAGTATGCTGGTGACGCTGATCGACCTGCCGTTCTCGGTGTCGCCGGTGATCGCAGGTCTGGTCTATGTGTTGATGTTCGGCGCCCAGGGCCTGTTCGGGCCGTGGCTGCAAGATCACGACATCCAGATCGTCTTCGCCCTGCCGGGCATCGTGCTGGCGACGATCTTCGTCACCGTGCCGTTCGTGGCCCGTGAGCTGATCCCGCTGATGCAGGAACAAGGCACTCAGGAAGAGGAAGCCGCGCGGCTGCTCGGTGCCAACGGCTGGCAGATGTTCTGGCACGTGACCGTCCCCAACATCAAATGGGGCCTGATCTATGGCGTGGTGCTGTGCACCGCGCGGGCCATGGGTGAGTTCGGTGCGGTGTCGGTGGTTTCCGGGCACATTCGCGGGGTGACCAACACCTTGCCGCTGCACGTCGAGATCCTCTACAACGAATACAACCACGTGGCCGCGTTCGCCGTGGCGAGCCTGTTGCTGATCCTGGCGCTCTTCATCCTGCTGGCCAAGCAGTGGAGCGAAAACCGTATCAACCGCCTGCGCGCCAGCGCCGCGGAGGAATAATTCATGTCGATCGAAGTGCGTAACGTCAGCAAGAATTTCAATGCGTTCAAGGCGCTGGACAACATCAGCCTGGATATCCACAGCGGCGAGCTGGTAGCGCTGCTCGGCCCGTCGGGCTGCGGCAAGACCACGTTGCTGCGCATTATTGCCGGTCTGGAAACTCCGGATAACGGCAACATCGTGTTCCACGGAGAAGACGTGTCGGGCCACGACGTGCGGGATCGCAACGTCGGTTTCGTGTTCCAGCACTACGCCCTGTTCCGCCACATGACGGTGTTCGACAACGTCGCGTTCGGCCTGCGCATGAAGCCGAAAAACCAGCGCCCGAGCGAAAGCCAGATCGCGACCAAGGTTCACGAGCTGCTGAACATGGTGCAACTGGACTGGCTGTCGGATCGTTATCCGGAGCAACTGTCCGGCGGTCAGCGCCAGCGTATCGCTCTGGCCCGTGCGCTTGCAGTGGAGCCGAAAGTGCTGCTGCTCGACGAGCCGTTCGGCGCCCTCGACGCCAAGGTGCGTAAAGAGCTGCGCCGCTGGCTGGCGCGCCTGCACGAAGACATCAACCTGACCTCGGTGTTCGTGACCCACGACCAGGAAGAAGCGATGGAAGTCGCCGACCGTATCGTGGTGATGAACAAGGGTGTGATCGAGCAGATCGGTTCACCGGGCGACGTCTACGAAAACCCGGCCAGCGATTTCGTCTATCACTTCCTCGGCGATTCGAACCGTCTGCATCTGGGGGATGACAATCACGTACTGTTCCGCCCGCACGAAGTGTCGCTGTCGCGGCATGAACTGGAGGATCATCACGCTGCTGAAGTCCGCGATATACGGCCGCTGGGCGCGACCACGCGGGTGACGTTGAAGGTTGAAGGCCAGACTGACCTGATCGAGGCGGAAGTGGTGAAGGATCACGACAGCCTGACTGGGTTGGCGAAGGGTGAGACGTTGTTCTTCAAACCGAAGGTCTGGCAGAAAGTCGCCAACGTTTGATTTTGCTCGTTCCCACGCGCTGCGTGGGAACGCCGCTATGGTCGCTGAGCGTCACGGGATGCATTCCCACGCAGAGCGTGGGAATGAGCGAGCCAGCCTGTGGTTCAGACGGCTGCGCGATTCGGATTGACCCGCACCACACCCGCCCGCGCTTCGATCTGTTCTTTCAGCTCATGGCGCATCCCGAGCATGAATGCCAGTTCCGCGACCACAAACAGCGGCCCGACGATCAACCCGCTCAAGTCATCGACGAACGCCGGTTTGCGCCCTTCATAGTGGTGCCCGACAAACTGGATCGCCCAGCCAATCACGAACATCGCCAGACCGCTGCTGAGCCAGACCATGGTGCTCTGCTGCGCCAGAACGTGCCCGGCCCAGACCGATAGCCCCATCAGTACTGTCATCAACACCCCGAGTTTCAGTTCCAGCCGCAGGTAAAACCACGCCGAAGCAAGGGCAGCGATCACTGCCGGGGAAATCCACAATCCGCCCACCGACCATTCCGGCCGCGACAACAGCACGGCCACCGCCACCACAATCAGCGGAATCCCGATAAAGTGGCTGGCGATGTTGCGCGGGTCACGGTGGTAAGCGGCGTATTGACTCAAATGATCGACGAGGCTTTTCATTGTTGTTCCTCCTGTAGGGTGATCGAATCATGCCCCGGGTTAACAGTTCGCTCTGTCAGGCAGGCGACAATCTTTAGGAGAACGCATGGAAAAGGTCTGGCGCGAGCGCCTGCTGACCGGGCAATGGTTCAGTCATCTGCCTTCATCCTTTCAGGATAGTCTGCTGGCGGCGGCCCGGGAGCGGCGGCTGGCGGCGGGGCAGCGGCTGTTCCAGCGCGGTGATGCGCCGTGCGGGCTGTACGCGGTGCTCGATGGCGCGGTACGCATCGGCGCGGTCAGCGAGCAGGGCAAGGAGGCGTTGTTGAGCCTGGTGGAGGCGCCGCACTGGTTCGGCGAAATCTGCCTGTTCGACGGCCAGCCCCGCACCCATGATGCCTACGCGGTCGGACCTTGCACCTTGCTGAACATTCCCCAGGCCACGCTGCTGAAACTGCTCGACGAGTACCCCGTCTACTGGCGGCATCTCGCTCTGTTGATGAGCCACAAACTGCGCCTGACCTTCATCAATCTCGAACAATTGAGTTTGCTGCCAGCCCCTGCGCGTCTGGCCCATCGCTTGCTGATGATCGCCGAGGGCTACGGCGAACTCGACCCGCCGCGCCGGGTGCTGCAACTGCCTCAGGAGCAATTGGCGTCGATGTTGTCGCTGTCGCGGCAGACCACCAACCAGATCCTCAAGGACCTGAAAGATCAGGGAATTATTGGTCTTGGTTATGGGGAGATCGAGATACTGGACATGGGGAGACTGCGTGCCACCTGTCAGATCTGACAGTGGTTGGTTCTTCTTGGGCGGTGTACAACAAGCCTGTCAAATACGACCACCCAAGGAGTTGGAACCGATGAACAGTAAAGCTACCGGCACCGCTGATTATTCTGACCTCCCCATCAATAAAAGCGTCCCCGCACCAGTCGTTGTCAAACCCCAAGGTGACGTTGACAACCCGGTTGAATTCTCGGGTACTGGTCTGGCTGGGTGGTGGGTATGGATCATGAAAGTTCCGATTGATGGTGAGTCGATTGCTTCAGCTCAAGTCCGCACGGATGGTACTTGGTCTGTGACAGTGGCACTGGCCTCAGCTGAATATGAGGCTTTCGCTGTGCAGACGGATAATCGTGAAAGGTCTGAATGGAGTCCGTTTTTCAAGTTCAAGGTCAAGTAATGAACATCTGGTCCGCAAGCTGATTTCCAATCCTTTCGTGGTGGGAAAGTTTGTGAATTAGAAAGCCCCTGATCATTCGACATGGCTGTCGATGGGCAGGGGCTTTTTTGAGGAGTCTGTTTGAGTTACGAACCGCGATAAGTGGAGAAACCATACGGGCTGAGCAACAGCGGAATGTGATAGTGCTGATCCGTCTGCTTCACTTGAAAAATCACCGGAATCTCCGGGAAAAACGTCTCGTGCTTCGTCTTCTCGAAGTACTCGCCGGTCTTGAACACCACCCGATATTCACCCGCCTCGAACGGTTTGTTCGCCGGGTACAGTTCGGCGATCCGTCCCTGTTCATTGGTGGTGCCCTGCGCCAGCGGCTGCCAGTCCTGGCCGACATGACGCTCCAGCGTCACGTTGATGCCCGGCGACGGCAGGCCGTTTTCCAGATTGAGTACGTGCACGCTCAGCGGGTTGCCGGCGGCCAGCGCCAGGCTCGAAAAAGTGCTCAGGCCAAGCGCGGCGAAAGTCATGCGCAGTGGGGTCATGGTGATGCTCCTGGGTTCAAGTACGGTTGATGGACAGGCCGAGGATTTCGGCAGCCTTGATCGCGCAGTTTTCGTCCTGTTCGCCGCCGCCGGAACCGGCGACGCCCATGGCGCCGACCAGTTCCTTGCCAGTGAACAGCGGGATGCCGCCGCCGAGTAAAAGCAGCTCGTCGAGGGTGTTGAGGTTGGCGGTTTCCGGGTTGCTTCGAGCGCGCTCGGCGAACAGCCGGGTCGGGGTTTTCGTCGATAGCGCGGTGTAGGCCTTGCGTTGGCTGGCGACGGTGTTGTGCGGGCCGATACCGTCGCCGCGCAGGGTCACCAGCAGGTTGCCGCCACGGTCGAGCACCGACACCGTGCCGGTGCAGTTTTCCAGCGTCGCATCGGCCAGCAGCCGTGCGGTTTTCAGATCGAGATCGGCGTGACGGGGCAGCTCCGGTGCGGCAAAAACGGCACCACTGAGGCCGACTGCCAGGCTGGCAATCAGGTATTTGACGGTCATGGGCAGGCTCCAAAAGCGAAGGCCGCCACCTTATCCGCCGGCCCCCGTCGAAACCTCGTCAGTCGGATTACAAGTTTGTAATGGGCAACGTGGCCGAAGGGGCCTAGCCTGTGCCTCTGATCAATCGAGGTGTGCCATGCGTTTGCTGGTCGTAGAAGATGAAGCCAAAACCGCGAATTTCCTCGCCAAAGGGCTGGGCGAGTCGGGTTTTGCTGTGGACGTCGCGCTCAATGGCCTCGACGGGCGCTACTTCATCGAGCAGCAGGAGTATGACCTGATCATCCTCGACGTGATGCTGCCGGGCCTCAACGGCTGGCAATTGCTGCAACTGATCCGCCAGCGCGGCGCCACGCCGGTGCTGTTCCTGACGGCGAAGGACGCCATCGAAGACCGCGTGCGCGGCCTCGAACTGGGTGCCGACGACTATTTGCTCAAGCCGTTCGCTTTCGCCGAATTGCTGGCGCGGGTGCGCACATTGTTGCGGCGCGGGCCGATGCGCGAAGCCGAGTCGTACAGCATCGCCGACCTGGAAATCGACGTGCTGCGCCGCCGGGTCAGCCGTGGCGGCCAGCGTATTGCCCTGACCAACAAGGAATTCGCCCTGCTGCATTTGCTCGCCAGCCGTCAGGGCGAAGTGCTGTCGCGCACGCTGATCGCTTCGCAGGTGTGGAACCTGAATTTCGACAGTGACACCAACATGGTCGAAGTTGCAGTGCGCCGGCTGCGTTTGAAAGTCGATGATCCGTACATGCCCAAACTGATCCACACCGTGCGCGGGGTCGGCTATCAACTGGAAGCGCCCGACGATGCGCTCTAGGTCCATT
Organism: Pseudomonas sp. GW821-FHT02C04; assembly: GCF_059421845.1. Taxonomy (NCBI): domain Bacteria; kingdom Pseudomonadati; phylum Pseudomonadota; class Gammaproteobacteria; order Pseudomonadales; family Pseudomonadaceae; genus Pseudomonas; species Pseudomonas sp. GW821-FHT02C04. The sequence continues at coordinate 113,810 of NZ_JBWKVT010000004.1, forward strand.
GCCTGGCGCCTGGCCCTGGCATTCGCTGCAGTCTGCGCCTTGGTGCTCAGCGCGATTGGCGTGTTTTTGTATCGCTCGTTGGCCTCGGAAATCGCCTGGCGCGATGACATGGCGTTGCTCGGTCGTCTGGAACAGGTGCGCGCATTGCTCGCCGACAGTGACAGCCTCGACGCCTTGCAGGCGCGGCCACGGCTGTACCAGAACATGCTTGGCAACCTCGACAGTTTGCTGCTGGTGCGTCGCGTGGACGGTTCGACTGTGATTGCGATCAACCCGCGCCAGCGCAGTCTGCCGGACTTGAATGCGATCCCCCGCGATCAAACCCCACAGCGCCGCGATGTATTGACCTGGCAAGCGCCCGACGGTGCCGAGTTGGCCTTGTTGTCCGGCGAAGCTCGAGGCCCGAACGGCGAGTTGCTGACCGTGATTGCCGGCAAGGTGCTGAGCGAGCGCGAGCAGATGCTTGGCAGTTATCGTCTGCGCCTGTACTTGGCGGTCGGGCTCGGCGCGTTACTGGCTTTTGCCCTCGGGCTGGTTTTGTTGCGCCGGGGTTTGCTTCCTCTGCGCAAGCTGAGCGAGGCGGTGCGCGGTATCGATCTGCGCAGCCTCGATCAACGCCTGCCCGCGAACGGCACGCCAACAGAGTTGCTGGAGCCGGTGCACGCGCTGAACGGCATGCTGGTGCGGCTGGACGATGGCTTCCAGCGCCTCTCACAGTTTTCCGCCGACCTCGCCCACGAAATCCGCACGCCGCTGCACACCTTGCTCGCCAGCAATGGCCAGGCACTCAATCACCCACGCAGCAGCACTGAGTATCAGGAAGTGCTGGCGTCGAACATGGAAGAGTTCGAACGGCTCAAGCGCATGGCCGAGAACCTGATGTTTCTCGCCCGCGCAGAGCAGGCCGAGCGAGCGCTCGATTTGCGGGCACTGGAGTTGCGCGAAATCGGCGACGAGTTGTGCGACTACTTCGAAGCCCTGGCCGATGACCGGGGAATCCGCCTCGAGAACACGTTCAGTGGAGAATTGCTGGCGGATCAACAATTGCTGCAACGCGCCTTGGGCAACCTGTTGGCCAACGCCGTACGCCATGCCGACGCCGGCTCGGTCATCAGCCTGTGCCGGCGTGATGAGCCAGACATGTGCTGGTTACAGGTGCATAACCACGGGCCAGCCATTGCGAATGAGCATCTGAGCAAACTGTTCGACCGCTTCTACCGTGTCGACCCATCCCGCGCGGAGCCGGGAGATTCCGGCGGATTGGGGCTGGCGATCGTGCAGTCGATCATGCAGTTGCATCGTGGGCAGGTGCGGGTGAACAGTGTTGCGCAGGGTACGGTTTTTGAGCTTGGATTTGTAAGCAGTCGCTAATCGACCCGCACATGCCGTTTCATCTGAGCTAGACTCGCCCTGAATTGGCATCAAATACGATGCATATACATTTAATTAAGCTTTATTGCACTGCATATAATGCACTGGTGTGTCATGGAACAGTTGGGTGAATTGATCAGAACTCTGCGCAAAGCGCAAAACCTCTCGCAACAGGCGCTGGCGCAACGTTACGGCATGAGCCGCGCCACCATTTCGGGGATCGAAAACAATACGATTTCTGAAATTGGCCTGCGCAAAGTCGAGGCGATCCTCAACGGCTTTGGCTATGAGCTGACTGCGGCTCCAGTGAGAGCGCAACGCCCGACACTCGACGCGTTGCAGAAGGTCAATTTCCATGACTGAGCCGACAGTTCGCTTGCACATCACCGTCGCTGATAGCCCGGTCGGAACGCTCGGTCGAGGGCAGCCGGGCATGGACAGTGTGTTCAGCTACCGTGAGGACGCCATCGACGAAAATGCGGTGTCGCTGACAATGCCGACCCGACTGGAGAGCTACGGCTGGGAGCGGGGCATTCATCCTGTCTTCGAAATGAATCTGCCGGAAGGCGCGCTGCGCGATGAGCTGGTTCGACGCTTCAGTAAGGCAGTGCGGGGTTTTGATGATTTCGCCTTGCTCGCTATTGTCGGACCGCATCAGTTGGGACGGCTGGCGATTACCAGCGAGTCGGCAACCGAGCGTCAGCCCGAAACATCACTGGCCGAGCTTCTGGTGCATGACGGTGCCCAGGGACTGTTCGATGACTTGCTACAGAAGTACGGCCAATACTCCGGGGTTTCGGGCGTGCAGCCCAAAGTGCTGGTGCGCGATAGCGCGGCAGCAGTTGATCGCCTGACTCACCGAGGCTCCACACATCTGGTCAAAGCCTTCCGTTCCGAAGAGTTTCCCGAGCTGGCGACCAACGAGTACTTCTGTATGCGCGCCGCCGCGCTTAGCGGACTTGAAGTGCCAAAGTTTGAATTGAGTGAGCAGGGCAAATTTCTGGTGGTCGAGCGTTTTGACCTGATTGAGCACGGCTATCTGGGGTTCGAGGACTTCTGCGTACTCAACGGCTGGCCTTCAAAAGCCAAATACGATGGTTCTTACGAAGGCGCTGCCCGACAGATCAAGGCCTTTGTTTCGCCTGCGCTGTTGAGTCAGGCGCTGGAAGCTTTTTTCAAGATCGTGGCGCTGTCAGCAGGACTGAAAAACGGCGATGCGCACCTGAAGAACTTTGGTGTGCTGTATGACCATTGCGGTGCGCAGGCTTCGATCCGGCTGGCCCCGGCTTACGACATCATCACCACATCGGTTTACATCAGGAACGACAGCCTGGCCTTGCTGCTGGGCGGATCGAAGGCATGGCCCAAGCACAAGGCGCTCATCCGCTTCGGTCGTACGGCGTGCAATCTGACTGAAGGTCGCTGCAACGAACTACTGCAGCAGGTTGTTCATGGCATGCAGGCGGCGATGGCGGAAATGCATGAGCATTGCCGAACCCATCAGTCGTTCGCCGAGGTGGGTACGGCAATGATCGAGCAGTGGGAATCCGGGATTGAGCGCAGTCTGACCAAGAGTTGAGCGACCCATTTGCGCTCAGCGCAACTGATCCCGAAACTGCCCCGGTGTCATCCCCGTCCAGCGTTTGAACGCGCGACTGAAGCTGCTCGTATCAGCAAACCCCAACAGATAACTGACTTCGCTCAACGAGCATTGCGGATCGCGCAGGTGCAGCAGCGCCAGGTTCTCCCGGCTCTCATTCAACAACGTGTCGAAGCGACAACCCTCGTCCGCCAGATGCCGCTGCAGGCTGCGCAGGCTCAGGTGCAGGGCCTGGGCAATGCGTTCGGCGCTGGGTTCGCCTTCGGGGAGTTGTTCTTCGATGGCGTCGCGCACCTTGCGCTCCCAGGTCAGTGGCTTGAGCTGGGCGAGGGTGCGCTTGAGCACCGCTTCGTTGTGCTCGGCCAGTTCCGGGTTGGCGTCGTCGAGGTGGCTGTCGAAGTCAGTGAGGGCGAATTCGATGCAGTCTTCTTCCGCGGCGAAATGCACGGGTGAGCGGAACACTTTGTGCCACTGGTGCTCATCGGCCGGTGCAGGCCGACGCAGATACACCGCCAGTGGCGCGTAGTCGCGGCCCAGGCGATTGCGGCAGGTGCGCACGTAAATCGCGGCAAAGGCGTCGATGGCTTCGAAGGCGGGCGCCGGGTTGTCGGCCGGGATCTTAAGGCGAAACCGATAGCGGTCTTCGGTGCGGGTCAGCTCCAGTTCCAGCGCGTCGCTGACTACTTGGTGATAACGCACGATCCGCTCGAACACTTCCCGCAGGCTGCCGCTGGCCACCAACGCGTAACCCAACGCGTGAAACGTCGTGGGGCTGACAAAGCGCGACACCCGCAAACCGATCGCCGGATCGTTGCTGACCTGCACCGCGATTTCCCACAGGCGCGTGGTGGCGGACAACGGATAGCGGGCGTTCGGGTCGTCCATCAGTTGCGGATCAAGCCCGGCCTGCTGGCACAGGGCAGTGCTGTCCAGCCCCAGCGCGTCGAGTTGCTTGCGCAGGGCACGGGTCCAGCTGGCGAGAGAAGTCGGTTCCTTCATGCTGATTGGCGCTTCCGGTCAACAGGTTGGCGTTCTCGGCTACCGCGTTCGGAATCCGCGCGGGGCAGGATACGAACATCAATAACCAGAGGATGGAAGCATGGACCGTACTTCTGCAAGTCCCCAGCGACACAATGCTGCCCAGCGATCAGCGCATATTCGCGAAGTGGTGCTGGCCAAAGGCGTCGAGCTGCGCGAGCGCTACCCGATTCTCAACCATCAGGATGCCCTCGGCGCGGGGATTCTGGCTTTCGCGCTGGCGGGGATGATCGGTTCGGCGGCGCTCTATATCACTGGGCACATGGCTTGGTGGGTATGCCTGTTGCTGAACGCGTTTTTTGCCTCGCTGACCCATGAGCTCGAACACGACCTGATTCACAGCATGTATTTCCGTAAGCAGCGGGTGCCGCACAACCTGATGATGGGGCTGGTGTGGCTGGCGCGGCCGAGCACGATCAATCCTTGGATCCGTCGTCATCTGCACCTCAATCACCACAAGGTGTCCGGCACCGAAACCGACATGGAAGAGCGGGCGATCACCAACGGTGAACCCTGGGGTTTTGCGCGATTGCTGATGGTCGGCGACAACGTGATGTCGGCGTTCATTCGCATGCTGAGGGCCAAGACCTGGACACACAAGTTCAGCATCATCAAGCGATCGCTGAAGGTCTACGCGCCGTTGGCGCTGGTGCATTGGGGCGCGTGGTATGTGTTTCTCGGCTTCCATGCGGCCAACGGCATCGCTTACTTGATGGGCTCACCGATTGAATGGTCAGCGACCACGTTGTCGGTGATGCAAGTGATCGACATCGCCGCTGTGGTCATCATCGGGCCAAACGTGTTGCGCACCTTCTGCCTGCACTTCATCAGCTCGAACATGCATTACTACGGCGACATCGAGGCGGGCAATGTGCTGCAGCAGTGCCAGGTGTTGAACCCGTGGTGGCTCTGGCCGCTGCAAGCGTTCTGCTTCAACTTCGGCAGCAGTCACGGGATTCATCATTTTGTGGTGAAGGAGCCTTTTTACATTCGCCAGTTGACGGTGCCGGTGGCGCACAAGGTGATGCGGGAGATGGGGGTTCGGTTCAACGATTTCGGGACGTTCGGGCGGGCGAACCGGTTTGTTCGCAAAGAAGAGGTGGTGCAGAAAGAAGTGCAGACGGCTCAGGCTTGAAGGTATTCGAAGCTATCGCCGGCCAACCGGCGATAGCGTTGTATCCGTCACCGTCAATCCGGCTGAAACGGCGATTCACTCAAAATCACCCCGGTCTCCTCCACATACCGCTGCCAATGCTCGATCAGCGCTTCAAGCCTCTGCGGCTGACTCGACGCCAAATCATGAATCTCCCCCGGATCACTCCCCAAATCATAAAGCTGCCAGGTCGCCGGCCCCACTGGCCCGGGGATCCACACCGCCTTCCATTGCCCCTGCCGAATCGCCCGGCGCCCGAACAGTTCCCAGCCGGTGACGGTGTGTTCGTCATGCACCTGCGCCGTCTCGCCGGACAAGAACCCCAGCCACGATTTCCCGCGCAACGGCGCCACCGGTTTGCCGTGCCACTGCTTGCCGGGATGCCGCACGCCGGCCAGATCGAGAATGGTCGGCGTGATGTCCATCACCGTGCCGAAACCATGGCTGATCTGCCCTTTCAGTGGCAGCTGCGGATAGTGCAGCAGCGCCGGAACACGAATCCCGCCCTCGGTGGTGAACGCCTTGAACAAGCGTGATGGTGCAGTCGCCACCTGCGCCCAGTTCGGCCCGTACCAGACATAGGAATTGGCGCGGCCGATGTTGTCGAGGCTGTTGTCGTAATGCTGGCTCAGGTACGTCACCAGCTCCGGGCCGAATTTCGGGAAAGCCTCCAGCAGCGCGCCTTCGGCACCGTTGTCGGACATGAACAGGATGAAGGTGTTGTCGAGTTGGCCTTGCTGGCGCAGGTAGTCGACGACGCGGCCGATGTTCCAGTCCATGCGCTCGACCATCGCGGCGTAGACCTCCATCGCCCGGGCGGAAATCCGTTTTTGCTCATCGCTCAGCGCGTCCCATTGCGCGGTCAGCTGGATCAGCGGATGCGGCTCGACATCCGGCTCGATCAGCCCCAGCGATTTGAGTTTTGCCAGACGCTCGAGGCGCAAGACTTCGGGCCCCGCATCGTAGCGGCCACGGTATTTTTCGACGATCTCCGCTGGCGCCTGCAACGGCCAGTGCGGCGCGGAAAACGGCAGGTACGCGAAGAACGGCCGGCTCTGATCGCGCTCTTTGAGGTACTGCAACAGCTTGTCGCCGAAAGCGTCGGAGGAATAGAAATCCTTGGGCAGTTCGTCGATGAAAGTGTCGTCTTCGATGTACAGCGCAGGGGTGGATTTCAGCAGTCCCGGCGTGTGTTCATCGTAGGTCGGTTCGAATCCGTAGTGGTTCGCGGCGCCGGGCAGCAGCGAGAACGAGCGCTCGAAGCCACGGGCGTGGGGCGCCAGTTCGGCGGTCAGGCCCAGGTGCCATTTGCCGCTCATCAAAGTCTGGTAACCGGCCTCGCGCAGCAACTCCGGCAACGCGACGACACGATCATTGAGGTAACCCTCGTAACCCGGTTTGCCGATCAGGTCCGGGGTCAGCGTTTCGGCCATGGTGCCGATGCCGGCGATGTGGTGATCGGTGCCGGTGAGCAGCATCGAGCGGGTCGGCGAGCAGGTCGGGGCGGTGTGAAAGTCGGTCAGGCGCAGGCCATTGTTGGCCAGGACATCGAGGTTTGGCGTGGCGATTTCGCCGCCGAAGGCACCGATGTCGGAGAAGCCGAGGTCATCGGCCAGAATCACCAGAAAGTTGGGACGTTGCGGCATCGACAGGCTCCTGTTCAGCAGGCAATGAACGACAACGGCAGATCACGGATCTGTACCGGCACGCTCGGTTGGTAATGGTCATCACTGGTCAGTTCGTGCAGCAGTTCTTCGCGCAACTGATGGAAGTCAAAACTGCTGCGCTGGCGCGGATGGGGCAGGGCGATGTCCACCACTTGTTTGATCCGGCCGGGGCGCGGTTCCATCACCACCACGCGATCAGCGAGGAAAATCGCTTCCTCGACATCGTGAGTGACCAGAATCGTGGTGATTTTTGCCCGTTCACGAATCGCCAGCAGCTCGTCCTGCATCTGCTGGCGGGTCAGCGCGTCGAGGGCACCGAAGGGTTCGTCGAGCAGCAGGATCCGTGGGCTCGCCACCAGCCCGCGAGCAATCGCCACACGCTGGGCCATGCCGCCGGAGAGTTGATGCGGATAGGCGCGGGTGAAGTCGCGCAGGCCCACCAGCTCGATGAAATCGTTAACGCGTTGCTGCTTTTCAGCGGTGCTCAGCGGCTCGTTCACCAGGCCCAGGCCGATGTTGTCGGCGACCGTCAGCCACGGGAATAAACGGTGTTCCTGAAACACGATGCCGCGTTCGCCGCCGATCCCGCTGACGGCTTTGCCATCGACTGTGATCTGCCCGCGAAACTGCGTATCGAGGCCCACCAGCAAACGCAGCAAGGTGGATTTGCCGCAGCCGCTGGAGCCGACGATGGCGACGAACTCGCCCTCGGCGATGTCGAGGTTGAATTCGCGGATCGCCTCCAGTTCGAAACCGTCGACGTCGAAGGATTTGCCTACGTGGGTGAAGCTGACAATCGGTGCGTTCATGCGTGTCTCCAGCGGGTGGCGCGGATTTCCAGGCGTTGGCCAATGAGGTTGAGCAGGGCGCCGGTGAGGCCGACCAGCAGCATCCCGGCCATGATCAGGTCCATGCGCAGCAGTTGTTGGGCGCCGATCATCTGGCTACCGATGCCGCCGTTGGACGGCATGAAATATTCGGCGCCGATGGTGCCGAGCCAGGCGTAGATCAGGCTCAGGCGCAGCCCGGCGAAAATCCCCGGCGCGGCGCCCGGCAGCACCAGTCGGCGCAGGCGTTGGGCGAGGCTCAGGCGCAGCACCTGCGCTGCTTCGTTGAGTTGTGGCGAAAGGTTGGCGACGCTGCGTTGAGTCGCGACAAACAACGGAAAGAAAGCGGCGAGGGCGACAAACACCCACTTCGCCAATTCGCCCAGACCGAACCATGCGGTGAGCAGCGGCACCCAGGCGAAAATCGCGATCTGCCGCAGGGCGGCGAGGGTCGGGCCGAGCACGCGTTCGCTGGTGCGCGACAACCCCAGCAGCAGGCCCAGCGCGAAGCCGAGTCCGCCTCCAAGCAACAGGCCTCCGAGGGTGCGGCCCAGACTCAGGGCCATGCCGCCGATCAACGTGCCGTCGAGCAGGCCGTTTTTCGTGGCTTCCAGCACCGCCAACGGGCTGACCAGAATGTTGGCGTCGACCCACTGCTGATCGACCGCCAGTTGCCACAGCGCAAACAGCCCCAATGGCAACAGCCACGGCTGCACGCGCTGCCAGCCTTCATAGCGCGGCCCGCGACGAATTTCCGCCGTGGCCGGGTGCGGCCAGTGCACCAGTTTCTTGTCCAGCAGGCCGATGCCGCGATCCATCGCCACGCCGATCAGGCCGATTACGACGATGCACACGAAGACGATGTCGAGCATGAACAACTGCCGCGCCCAGACCATCAGGTAACCGATGCCTTCGCTGGAGGCCAGCAGTTCCACCGCGAGCAATGAAGTCCAGCCAGCGGCCAGCGCCAGACGCACGCCGGCCATGAACGCCGGGAGGGCGGCGGGCAGCACCAGTCGGCGGATCAGCAGGCGTGGCGGCAGGCGCAACACGGCGGCGGCTTCGCGCAGTTTCGGTTGTGCGTCACGCACGCCGACCAGTGTGTGCAGGGTCACCGGCACCACGATGGCCTTGACCAGCACCACCAGTTTCAGTGTTTCGCCGATGCCGAAAAACACCATGAACAGCGGAATCCACGCCAGCGTCGGCACCTGGGCCAGGCCGGCGAAGGTCGGGAAGATCAAGCGTTCTAATCGACGGCTGAACCCCAGCGCTGCACCGAGTACGGCACCAGCCGAGATCCCGGCGAGCAGACCCCAGAACAGTCGTTGCAGGCTGATCCACAAGTGACTCCACAACTCGCCCTGGGACAGCTCGACGGCACTGCTCCACACCAGCGACGGCGCGGGCAGGATCTGTTCGCTCATCCATTGGTTGCGCGCAGCCAGCCACCACAGGGCGAATAGCCCGAGCGGCAATATCCAGGGTAAAACGCGGTGGCTCAGGCTTGGCCAGGTACGCCGGCTTTTCAACGGCGGTGCGGCCAGTGGCAGGCTGAGCAGGGATTCACGGGCCATGGGTGACCTCCGTTGTCGGGTTGGATCGAGTCAGCGGAATTAGCTAAAAACTAATTGTTATAAGTGAATTAAAAAATAATCATTTTGGAGATAAGCAGCGCCATTTAAGGCCTCCAGCCCTGCACGCATCCAATGCATTCGAAGAATATTTTCGATGCTCTCCATGCATACCGCTCTGCATGTCCCGTCTTTGCTGGCTTAGTTTGAAAAACTATAAAAATGTGCTTTTTAAGTATTTAAGTGCTGATACCGATTGCGCCTACTTTCGGCTTCTCAATGCCCGCCGTGATCAGGAGCCGCACCCATGAACCTTCCCTTCAAACGTGTCATCAGTCTGTTTGCCGTGCCGGCGCTGGCGGGTCTGCTGGCGTTCTCTGTTCAGGCCGAGGAGCTCAAGGAAATCAGGATCGCCGTGCCTGATCTGAGCGCGGGTACTCAACACAGCGGCGGCGGTATTGTGGATGTGCTGCGCGATCAGCAGGTCTTCGAAAAGGCCTTTGCCGATCAGGGCATCAAGATTCAGTGGAGTTTCTTCAAGGGCGCCGGTCCGGTGATCAACGAGGCGTTCGCCAACGGTCAGGTGGACCTGGCGTATCTGGGTGATCTGGCGGCCATCATCGGCAAGTCCAACGGGCTGGATACGCGTCTGCTCAGCGCCAGCGCCCGGGGTGTGAAGCAATACCTCGGCGTAGTGCCGGGTTCGGGGATCAAGACGTTGCAGGATCTCAAAGGCAAGCGCGTGGGGATCTTCCGGGGCACCGCGACCCAGTTGTCGTTCGATGCGGCATTGGCCAGCGTGGGCCTGAGCGAGAAGGACGTGAAGGTGATCAACCTCGACTTCAACGCAGCGGTTGCCGCGCTGGCGGCGAAGCAGATCGATGCGTCGTGGGGCAGCTCCGGGCTGACCGCCTTGCAGGCCAAGGGCCTGGCCGAGTTGCCACTGAATACCAAGGACCTCGGTGGCGCCGGCAGTGTGCAGTCGGTGCTGGTGGGCACCGGCAAGTTTGTCGACGGGCACCCGGAAGCGGTAGCGAAGCTGCTCAAGGCGCAGCAACAGGCGGTGGAGTGGCTGACTCAGGACAGCAACAAGGACGCCTACGTGCAACTGGTCTCGGGGCTGGCGAGCTATCCGCCAGTCATCCTGACCCAGGATCTGAAGGATCAGAACCTGAGTGAAGTCTTCCCTTCGACACTGGACCCGCTGTTCCTCGAAAACCTGCAGGGCAAGGTGGATCTGGCGGCGCAGCAGAAGCTGATCCGCAAGCCGTTCAAGGTGACCGAGTGGGTGGCGCCTGAACTGGCGGCTGCGAAGCTCTGAGTGATGTGATCCTTCCTACGTTGAGCGTGGGAAGGATCCTTAAACCGCGACACTGATTTCCTGTTTATCCACCGCCACCAACGTCTCGATCATCGCCCGCGCCGCCGGTGACAGCCGGAATCCCGTGCGGCTCACAATCCCGCACCGCGCATTCATGCTTTCCAGATTCTGCGGCAGGTTGCGCCAGTGCAGTAGCGCCAGCGAGCCTTGGGCAATGTCCTCGACAAACGCCTCTTCAGTGCCCACGCCAATCGCGTTGGATTGCAGCACCACTTTCACCAGCGCCGGAAAATGCTCGGTCTCGATGGTCGGGGAAAAATCGATTCGTCCGCTGAGATTCGCCAGCAGTTTGCGAATCCCCGGCGGGATCAGCGTGGTCGCCAGCGGGTAGTCGAACATGTCGTTGGTCGACAGGCTTTCCTTGGCCAGCAGCGGATGCCCCGGTCGGCAGAAAAATACCCCGCGCTTGGGTGTCAGCGGCTGGGTCTGGAAGTTCGGGTCGGACTCGAAATGGCGGATGTCGGCGATAAAGAATTCGATCTCTTCGCGGCTCAGGGCGCGGCTGAGTTTTTCCCAGTTGTCCACCTGAAAACAGGTGCGCACTTTCGGGTGCGCATTGATGAATTGCGCCACCGCATCCGGCACCAGTTTCACCGCCGGCGCCGGGCCGCAACCGAAGTGCAGTTCGCCGGCGTCGAGCTTGGTCATCTGCGTCACTTCGGCGCTGAGCAATGCTGCGCCCTGCACCAGGGTCAGGGCGTGCTGCAACACCACCTGGCCTTCGGGGGTTGGACGCAGTTCCTTGTTGCCGCGGTCCACCAGCACGCAGCCGAACTCCTGCTCCAGCCCTTGAATGCTGCGGCTGAACGCCGGTTGAGTGATACCCATGGCATCGGCCGCACGGACAAAACTGCGGTGTTCGTTGAGGGCGATGAAGTAGCGCAACTGGCGAAGATCCATATGCTTTTCCGGCATCCTAAAAATAGCTCGAAGGCATTTGCGACGAGGGCTGCTTGAGGTTTTAAATGCAAGCTCTTATTCCGTCAACGAAGCATGTGAATATCTATTAGATGTAAATGGAATATAGATAGAGCGTTGTTTCGCTGCCGTCCAACCGCAAGCAGTCGATGAGGGTCTACCCATGAGCAATGCCGCACTCGCTGTAAAACCCGCTGTCCACGCGCTGGACATTCATCCGGTGGCCGGCCGTATCGGTGCCGAAATCCGTGGCGTGCACCTGTCCGGTGAACTGGATGCCGCGACGGTTGAAGCCATTCAACAGGCGCTGGTGCAATACAAGGTCGTGTTCTTCCGCGAGCAGACTCAGCTCGACGATCAGCGCCAGGAAGCCTTTGCACATCTGCTTGGCGAGCCGGTGGCGCACCCGACCGTGCCGTCCCGCGAGGGCACCCGTTACCTGCTGGAGCTGGACGGCGCCGAAGGGCAGCGCGCCAACTCGTGGCACACCGACGTGACCTTCGTCGATGCCTACCCGAAAGCCTCGATCCTGCGCTCGGTGGTGGCCCCGGCATTCGGCGGTGACACCCTGTGGGCGAACACCGCGACCGCGTACAACGAACTGCCGACCGAATTGCGCGAGCTGGCGGACAAACTGGTGGCCGTGCACAGCAACGAGTACGACTACGCCGGGGCGAAGCCGGACGTGTCGGCGGAGAAGCTTGAGCGCTATCGCAAGATCTTCACCTCGACCGTCTACGAGACCGAGCATCCGGTGGTCCGCGTACACCCGATCAGCGGCGAAAAAAGCTTGCTGCTGGGGCATTTCGTCAAACGCATCAAGGGTTACTCCCAGGCTGATTCGGCGCATCTGTTCGGCTTGTTGCAGAGCCATGTGATTCGTCAGGAAAACACCGTGCGCTGGCGCTGGAAGGCCGGTGATGTGGCGATCTGGGATAACCGTTCGACGCAGCATTATGCGATTGATGATTACGGCACTCAGGATCGGGTGGTGCGTCGGGTGACGCTTAAGGGGGAAGTGCCGGTTGGGGCTTCGGGGCAGCGAAGCCAGACCATCAAAGGGCGCGATTAAGATGATCGTTCCCACGCTCTGCGTGGGAATGCCTCAATGGACGCTCTGCGTCCGCTTTGGGACGCAGAGCGTCCCGGGCTGCATTCCCACGCGGAGCGTGGGAACGATCACTGTCACCAAACCCCGATCTGCACCATTTTCTCCGTCTCCGGCTCCCCATAACGAAACCGCTGCCCACGCAGATCAATCTCCTGATGACTGATCGTCGTGCGCCGCTTCAGCCCGCGCACCCACTCGAACAGATACCCCGCATGCTCCTCGCGCACCGCTGCATACGTAGGATCGGCGCCCAGATCCTGCAGCTCCTGCGGATCATTCAACAGATCGAAAAGCTGCGGCCGGAAGCCGTCGTACGCCAGGTATTTCCAGCGTTCGCTGCGCACCATGGTCATGCGGCAACGGTCGATCGGCTGGCCCAGTCGCTCCCGTGCCGGGGCCTGGAAGGCGTAGTCGTATTCGCTGATCGCATAGCGGCGCCAGTCAGGTTTTTCACCGTGCAGCAATGGAATCAACGAGCGACCTTCCAGTCGATGCTCCGCGCCCGTCACGCCCAGTGCTTCGAGAAAGGTCGGCACGCCGTCGATGGTTTCCGCCAGACGTTCGTCCACCGTGCCCCGTGTGACATCCGCCGCTGCACGCGGGTCGCGCACGATCAATGGCACGCCCACCGCTTGCTCCAGCAAAAACTCCTTCTCACCCAGCCAGTGATCGCCCAGGAAGTCGCCGTGATCGCTGGTGAACACGATCAGCGTGTCATCCCAGCGACCGTTGCTTTGCAGGAAATCAAACAGCCGCCCCAACTGATCATCGACCTGTTTGACCAGGCCCATGTACGTCGGGATCACGTTCAGTCGTACCGGATCTTTGGAGAAGTTCAGGCTTTCCTCATGCTGGCAAAAGGCCTGATAGACCGGATGGTCGCTTGGAGAGGCATTACGTACCGGTTCGAGAATCGATTTCGTACTGTACAAAGTGTGGTACGGCGCCGGTACGATGTAGGGCCAGTGAGGTTTGATATAGGACAGGTGTAAAAACCACGGTTTTTCACCTTGCTCACCGATGAAGTCGATGGCTCGATTTGTAGTGTAGACAGTCTCTGAATGTTGCTCGGGAATTCGCGCTGGCAGATGGGCATTGCGCATTTTCCAGCCGCTGAGGATTTCGCCGTCGTCGCCTTCGGCCGCGTTGGCCCAGTCGTGCCAGGGGTTACGCCCTTCGAAACCCTGTTCGCGCAGGTAATGGGTGTACGGCGCGGATTCGCGTTTGTCATCGAACAGCGGGTCGTCGGGGAAGATGCCGTCGTGACGGAAGTACGGCTCGAAGCCGACTTCGTTCAGCACTTCGGCCTGGGCGCTTTCAGGGTTGATCGCCAACCGCTGCAACGCATCCACGTTGGCCGTGGCGTGGGTCTTGCCGACCAGCGCAGTACGAATCCCGAGGGGTCGCAGGTAATCGCCGATGGTCAGTTCTTCCAGCGGCAGCGGCACGGCGTTCCACGCCACCTGATGGCTGCTGACGTAACGCCCGGTGTAGGCCGACATCCGCGACGGCCCGCAGATCGTGCCTTGGGTGTAGGCGCGGCTGAAGCGCACGCCGGCATCGGCCAGGCGATCGATGTTCGGGGTGTGCAGGTGCGGGTGGCCGTAGCAGGACAGGTAATCGCGGCGCAGTTGATCGCACATGATGTACAGCACATTGCGCACGGGGTTTTGCGGGTTGGACATGGGGTTCACCAGTCAGAAAGACAGGCGAGGTTTTTCGCTTTCGGCGAGGGTGTTCGGCAAGTGCATTCGGGGAATGCTTGTGATGCATGAAACGCATGGACTCAGACGGCGAGGTTTGCCAGCGAGCACACCTCCTCATCCACCGCATCAATCGCCTTGATCTGCTCGATCATCGCCTCGGCCAACGGCGACAGCCGATACCCGGCGCGACTGACAATTCCGTAGCGTGTGTACAGCTCCTCGAGATCATCCGCCAACCCCTCGATTTTCAAACACACCAGTTCACCCCGGGCCTGATGCAGCGCATCCGAATAGGCACCGACGATGCCGATCGCATCGGAACGCAACACCACGCCCAGCAGGCTGGCGCTGTTCTCGCACTCCACATTCGGGACGAAATCCGGCCGGCCACTGAGGTCGACAATGACCTTGCGCAGATTCGGCGGGCGAATGCTGACGGCCAGTGGATAACTCATCAATTGCTCGGCCGAGACCCGATCAAAAGCGGCCAGCGGATGGCCGGCTCGGCAGCAGAAATGCCATTTGCGTGGCCGCAATCGGTGGGTCAGATAATCCGGATCCGCCTCGAAGTGGCGAGTGTCGGCGACAAAGAATTCGAACTCTTCACTCAGCAATCTTTTGCTCAGGCTCTGCCAGTCATCGACCTGGTAATGCACCCGCGCTTTCGGATATCGGCCGATGAAGCTGCCGATCGCTCTCGGGATCAATCCTGCCGCCGGTGCCGGGCCACAACCAAAGCGCAATTCCCCGGCCTCAAGCCCGTTGAACTGGCTGATCTCGTTCGCCATCTGCTGCGCACCGCTGACCAGTCGCCGCGCGTGTTCAAGCAGCACCTGGCCCTGTTTGGTCGGCGGCAATTCCTTGCGCCCGCGATCCACCAACTGGCAACCGACGCTGTGTTCCA
The DNA here is from genome assembly GCF_059421845.1 of Pseudomonas sp. GW821-FHT02C04. Classification (NCBI taxonomy): domain Bacteria; kingdom Pseudomonadati; phylum Pseudomonadota; class Gammaproteobacteria; order Pseudomonadales; family Pseudomonadaceae; genus Pseudomonas; species Pseudomonas sp. GW821-FHT02C04. The sequence continues at coordinate 129,060 of NZ_JBWKVT010000004.1, forward strand.
GCGCCTGAATGCTGCGGCTGAACGCCGACTGCGACAGGTTCACCGCCTGCGCGCCCGCGACGAAGCTGCGTTGTTCGGCGAGGGCGATGAAGTGTCTGAGCTGGCGCAAGTCGATATGCATTTTTCACATAAAAAATATCCGGGAAATGCATTGGATATGCATTAGGTCGACTCCTTATAAAGGCAATCTCTTATGCAGTAAATCTTTGTAAAAACATAAATAAATAACTTAAAAGAATATGCGGCACAGAAGATGTCAGCGTGTTTTTTGACCAGGAGCAGCCCCATGAGTCCGTTGAACCTCGCTTCACCGCCGCCGCCACGACGGCTCAAACGTTTGCCTCTGGCCCTGTTGCTGGCGGGGAGTGCCAGCTGGAATCAGGGTTACGCCGATGAAGCTCAAAACCCTGTACCGACCCCGGCAGGCAAAAACGCCACCGCCACTTCGCAACTGGAGACCGTGACGGTCACCACTCGCCGTCGCGAAGAAAGTTCGCAGGATGTACCGACGCCGATGAGCGTGGTCAGCGGCCAGACTCTGGAGACGCAACGGGTCTACCGGATTCAAGACCTTCAGCAGTTGGTGCCCAGCGTCAACGTCGCCTACATGCATGCGCGCCAGTCCAGCGTGTCGATTCGCGGCCTGGGCAACAACCCGGCCAGCGACGGTCTGGAAGGCAGCGTCGGCCTCTACATCGACAACGTTTATCTGGGCCGTCCGGGGATGGCGGTGTTCGATCTGATGGACATCGAACAGCTCGAAGTCCTGCGCGGGCCGCAGGGGACGTTGTTCGGCAAAAACACCACTGCCGGGGTGATCAACATCAGCACCCGCGCGCCGAGTTTCACCCCGGAGCGCAGCATCGAAACCTCGGTCGGCGAGGACGGTTATTTCCAGACCAAGGGCACGCTTTCCGGGCCGCTCAACGATCAATTGGCCGGGCGCATTTCCGCTTATCGCACCCGCAGCGACGGCGACATCAAAAACGAATTCAACGGTCATGACCTGAACGGCGGCTCCCGCGACGGCTTCCGTGCGCAGTTGCTGTTCAAGCCCAACGAAAATTTCAATCTGCGCTGGATCGGTGACTACAACGAAGAGGATTCCAGCGCCGGTACCCGCGTGCTGTACAACACCGGGCCGACCATCAACGGCGTCAACCTCTATCAGTCGCGGGCCAACGCCGCCGGCGCAACGCTGGTCAACGGCTCGCACCGCAAGGTCAATCTGGACAACGACCAGCACGTCACGGTGCATCAGGGCGGCACATCGGTGGAGGCCAACTGGACGCTGCCGAGCGATTTCACCCTGACGTCGATCAGCTCCTATCGCTTCTGGAATTTCACCCCGGCCAACGACGATGGCCTCAATGTCGCGGCGACCTACAACGCCGGGGTTTCCGTTGAGGACAAACAGTACTCGCAGGAATTTCGCCTCGCATCGCCCAAGGGGGAGTTCTTTGATTACGTGCTAGGCGCGTACTACTTCGGTTCGGATCTGGACAACAAATCCTTCGCCTATTACGGCCCGCAGGCCGACATCTGGAACGGCACGCCACGGGGCGCATTGGCCAACGTCGGCAGCGTCGGCAACGGTCACATCAAGACTGACAGTTTCGCCCTGTTCGCCCAAGGCACCTGGCACCTCACCGAGCGCCTGGATTTCACCGCCGGGGTGCGCGGCACCTATGAAGAAAAGAATGCCTGGGTCACTCGCGATGCACCGGTCGGTGGCGCCGCTGTCACCGGTGCAGCGGCCACTGCACGACGCGGACGTACCGGCGCTTACGACTCTGGCGATCTCAACCAGTACAGCTCCAGCCCGTCCGGATTGCTCAACCTCAGCTATCGCATCACCGATGATCTGCTCGGCTATGCCACGCTGTCCCACGGCGAAAAATCCGGCGGGGTCAACCTCGTGGTCGGTTCCGCTCCGACCGCTGGCGCCGACTCGCTGCTGATCGGCACCGAGCGCGCCAACAACGCCGAGCTCGGCTTCAAGAGCACCCTGTGGGACCGCCGCCTGCAGCTCAACGCCAACCTGTTCTGGACTCAGGTCAACGCCTACCAGACCAACGCCTACGACGACGTCAACCGCGTGCAATACCTGACCAATGCCGGCTCTGTGCGCTCGCGTGGTGTGGAATTCGAAAGCACCGTGATCCCGCTGCGTGGCCTGACCCTGAACTTCAACGGCTCGTTCAACGACGTCAGTTACCTCTCGTACAAAGACGCGCCGTGCCCGCCGGAAGTCAGTCTGGCGCCGGGGGCTCCGGCCTCTTGCGACCTCAGTGGACATCAGGTCGTCGGTGCCTCGAAATGGATCGGCAATGCCAACGGCAAATACGAATGGAATCTGGCCAACGGGCTGCAACCTTACGTCACCGGCAGCTACGCATTCCGCTCCAAAGCGGTGGGCACGGTCGAGGATTCCGACTACGGCCAGATCCCGAGTTACGCGGTGGTCAATCTCTCCACCGGCCTGCGCGGTGATTTCAATCAGGGCCAGTGGGACGTCTCGCTGTGGCTGAAAAACGCCTTCGACAAAACCTACTACACGACCCTGTGGACCGGTGGCAACGGCGGTTATGAAGGCCTGCTCGGCACGCCGCGCACCCTCGGCGTCACCGGTCGCTACGACTTCTGATCGATCCTTCAAGGAGCTGCATCATGTTGCGCATCAAAACCGTTTTACCGGTGTTGTTGTCCGGCGCAGTGCTCAGTGCCGGAGCGCTCGCCGCGCCCAGCGTCTATCCCACAGGCGTCACCCGATACGACCCGGCCAAGGCCTTCAACCAATATGTGATCTTCAGCGGTGCCGACAAGCAGACGCACCTGATCGACATGAACGGCAACGAAGTGAAGAGCTGGTCTCAGGCCGGCTTCCCGTCAGCGATCATCGACCCGAAACTGGTCGGTGGTGAGCGCGGTCACGTCCTGCTGCAACTGAGCGACAAGGATCCGGGCAAGCTCGGTTCCGCCGGTAACGGCCTGGGTAATCAGAGTGTCGGCGAGCTGGACTGGAATGGCAAAGTCGTCTGGCAGTGGGGCGACAAGGCACCCGGTGGCGCTGCGCAACAGCATCACGACCAGCGTCGCCTGAGCAACGGCAACACCGTGGTGCTGGCGAACAAGGTGCACAAGGTCAAAGGCTTCAAAGTGCCCGAGGTGATCGACGATGCGATCTATGAAGTCAGCCCCGCAGGCGAGGTGAAATGGCAGTGGCTGGCGTCGGATCACTTGAACGAATTCGGTTTCACTGCCGAGCAATTGAAGCTGGTGCGTGCCAGTGAAAATCCGGATTACCTGCACATCAACAACCTTAGCCTGGTCGGGCCGAACAAATGGTTTGATGCAGGCGACAAGCGCTTCAATCCGGACAATCTGCTGCTCGACTCACGCAACGCCAATTTCATCGCCATCATCGACAAACACAGCGGCAAAGTGGTCTGGCGCCTGGGGCCGAACCTGCCGCTGGCCAACCCGAAAACCGCGCAGAAAATACCGCGCCCGGTGGACCAGTTCGTCGGTCAGCATGATGCGCACATCATCCCGGCTGGGCTGCCTGGCGCCGGCAATCTGCTGGTGTTCGATAACCAGGGTTCGGCGGGTTATCCCAACGTCACGCTGGGGCTGATTTCCGGCTCGCGGGTGCTGGAAATCGACCCGGTGAAAAATGAAATCGTCTGGCAGTACAGCGCGGCCAATTCGAAGCAGCCGGGGTGGGCGTTCTACAGCTCGTTCATCAGCAGCGCGCGGCGTTTGCCCAACGGCAACACGTTGATCGACGAGGGCATGAACGGGCGGTTTTTCCAGGTAACGGCCAGCGGTGAAAACGTCTGGGAATACGTCAGCCCTTATCTGGGCAAGGCGCCAGGCAGCGATGCGATCAGCAACTGGGTGTATCGAGCACTGCCTGTGAGTTATGACTGGGTACCGGCCGGAACGCCGCGTTCGGAGACGGCAGTGATTGCGCCGGTAGTCGGTGTGCAACAGACCAACGCCAGCCGTTAGTTTAAATGCTATTAACACTCTTCAGATTCGAAATAAGTTATGAGCGACATGAATAGTGCATATAGCAATATCGTTGAAAAGTCGCGTGGACAATAAGTAAATGTCCAACCATCCTGAGTGTCGTGAGTTTCCAGGAGGAAACTTGCTCTCATCGGAAGACACTTATCCAACGATAAAGGAAATCTCGTTATGTCGAGCATTAATGGCAACTATGTAAACGCTAACGCTGGCGCCAAACTGACGATTACCGATGGCAACGACTCCAACGGCACCTTCAGCGGCAAATTCAGCCAGAACGGCGTGAACTACGACATCGCGTACGGTCACTACCACTTCCAGAACAGCACCGGGCAGCCTACGATCATTACTTTCGCGGCTCTGAATGACGGCACTGGCTATCAGTCCTGGACCCTGTTCTCGCCGGATCACAACTACTCGAAAGTTCGTGCGGTGGGTTCGCGCACCAACTTTGACGGTGATGTAGTCGGTCTGGCCGGGGAGTTTGTGAAGCAATAAGAAATTTTGTAAGTCGAAGGCCGATGCATTAAACATGCATCGGCCTTTTTATTTGCCTCTTGAAAAGTTCGTCAACTATCACCTTGGTATTAGTTGTCACTGAATGCCGGGGCGTCGAAAACCCGATGCCTTGGATGAATACTTTTTATGCCGGGAAAGCATGTCGATTCTGGCGAATCGCTGGAAGCCTTGCGGGCCGTGGCTTTGGCGGAAATGACCGTTTTTTATATTCCATAAACATCTATCCATAACATGAAAGATTACTTTCGGAGATAAGCCTCTAGCCCAATGATTGACCCATCGATCACGCCGTGGGGGATTCAACAAGCGGCGCATCGGCTACGCGAAAAAACGCAAAGAGACCGCAGGGAGTAAATCAATGGGCAATGTCCAGACCGCCGCCAGTGCACAGGAGGTGCTGTGGCGCCAGGCGCCGAGCGGCGAGTTGGTCGATCTCGGCCGGCCCCATCGCGTGCCGTTGGGGCAACTGCGTTTGCAGCGCGCGCCCAAGGGCATTCTGAGCCGCCGCGAAACGATCCTGCTCGGCGTTCTGGCGCTGGTGGTGCATGGCGCGGTGATCTACTGGATCAATCAGCATCCGACACCGGCGCTGCCGATCGTGCCGCCGGAAATTCCACCGATGACCATCGAGTTTTCGCGCCCGGCACCACCGGCACCACCTGTGGTTGTACCGCCGCCACCGGCACCTGTGGTCGAGCCACCGCCACCGGTGGAAGACGAGCTGGCAACCAAGCCACCACCAAAACCGAAGCCGATTCCCAAGCCGAAACCGGTCGCCAAACCCGTACCAAAACCGGCCCCCAAAGCCGTCGAGCAACCCCCGGCTCCGCCACAACCGGCGGCCCCGGTCGCTGCACCAGCGCCACCTGCACCACCGGCGCCTGCTCCGGTGACCCCGGCCTCGGCCAACGCCGCGTACCTGAAGAACCCGGCGCCGGAATATCCGTCGCTGGCCCAGCGTCGCGGTTGGGAAGGCACGGTGTTGCTGCGGGTGCACGTATTGGCCAGCGGCAAACCGGGCGAGATCCAGATTCAGAAAAGCAGTGGCCGGCAACAGCTCGACGACGCGGCGCTGGACGCCGTGAAGCGCTGGAGCTTCGTGCCGGCCAAGCAGGGTGATGTCGCCCAGGACGGCTGGGTCAGCGTACCCATCGATTTCAAGATTCATTAAACCGAAACCAATTTCGCGCTAAACGTTTACACGAGGGAATACATCATGACGTTACTGGCATCTCCACTGGAATCCATCGAAAGCGCGGTGATCTGGCTGCTGGTGGTCTTCTCTGTCGCCACCTGGGGCCTGGCATTGCTCAAGGCTGTGCAGTTCGGCCGGTTGAAGGCGCAGGATCGCAAATTTCACAAGCGCTTCTGGGCGGCGTCGAGTCTGGACTCCGCCGCCGAGTTGAGCGAAACCCAGCCCGGCGCAGCAGCGCGGGTGGCACAGGCCGGTTATGCGGCGATTCAGGTGGGCGAGGCGCCGCAGGCCAATGACCTGAGCCAGGCGATCAACCATCAGGACCGCCTCGAACGAGCCTTGCGCCAGCAGATCGTCCGCGAGCGCCGTTCGCTGGAAACCGGTCTGGCAGTGGTCGCGAGTATTGGCAGTACCTCGCCGTTCATTGGTCTGTTCGGCACGGTGTGGGGAATCATGGAAGCGTTGAAAGGCATCAGCGCGGCAGGCTCGGCGAGCCTGGAAACGGTCGCAGGGCCCATCGGTGCAGCGCTGGTCGCCACCGGGGTGGGGATCGCGGTCGCGGTGCCGGCGGTGCTGGTTTACAACTACTTTTTGCGTCGTCTGAAACTGACGGCGGCGGACCTGGACGACTTTGCCCACGACTTCTACAGCCTGGCGCAAAAGAGTTCGTTCCGCGTGCTGATCCACCCGACCGCGCACAAGGCTGCGGCCCAGGGCAACGCAACAAAAGTGAAGGAGGCGTCCTGATATGGCCTTCTCCACGCAAGACAGCGACGAGGTGCTGAGCGAGATCAACGTGACGCCGCTGGTCGACGTGATGCTAGTGCTGCTGGTGGTGTTCATCGTCACCGCGCCGCTGCTGACCAACGCGATACCGATCAACCTGCCGAAGACCGAAGCGGTGGCGCCGGTCGAGCAGAAAGACCCGTTGGTGGTGAGTATCGACGGTGCTGGAAAACTGTTTATCAACAAGGACGAAATCCAGCCGGACCTGCTGGAGTTCAACCTCAAGTCGGCCAAGGCCAAGGACCCGGAAGTGCGCGTGCAATTGCAGGCGGACGACGGGGTGAATTATGGCGAAGTGGCGCGAGCCATGGCTTCGATTGAGCGGGCAGGCATCACAAAACTGTCGGTGATCACTGCACGATAAGGGTTTCACGTTTTTCCGGGGCCGTCTCCTTGGCAGGGTGCGGCCCCTTTTTTTGCTTGAGGATTTATATTCTTTTCAGGTCTTAATAAATAGCTTCTTATTCCTTAACGAATATAAATCCCGTCCCTATACTCCTTCAGGAACAGACACGACGCAGGAGAGCTCCCCCATGCGCAACGAATCAATCCGCTATCTGATTGTGCCGGGCTGGCAAGGATCGCCAGAAGATCATTGGCAAAGCCACTGGCAGAACAGTCTGCCGAACAGCGCGCGGGTGGAGCAGGCCGACTGGCTGACGCCGCGTCGTGAAGACTGGGTCGCGGCGCTGGCCGAGGCGATTGCCGCCGACAGCACGCCGGTGATCCTGATCGCCCACAGCCTGGGTTGCATCACCGTGGCGCACTGGGCGGCCACCGCGCCGTTGCAGCACCTGCGTCAGGTACGTGGCGCGCTGCTCGTTGCGCCTGCGGATGTAGAACGTCCGGCCTGTGTGCCGGCACTGCGCAACTTCGCACCGATTCCAACCGATCTGTTGCCTTTCCCAAGCCAGGTCGTCAGCTCCGACAACGACGCCGCCGTCAGCGCACCACGAGCGCTGGAACTGGCGCGCAACTGGGGCGCCGAGGCGGGAATTCTCGCGGGCGCCGGCCATATCAATGTGAAGTCCGGGCATCAACGCTGGGAGCAGGGGTTCGCTTATCTGTATCGCCTGCAAAACCGCATGGAACACCACGCCCGGCGTCGTGCCTGACCATTTTTATTTTTTAAACGCCCCCGTCTCCCGGCGATTTGGGGCGGGAGTCTGCCATGAGTTTCGAAACCTTCGGTCAGCCGTTGCTGACCTTTCCCGATGCGGAAAAAAGTCCCCTGAGCATTCGCGCGAAGGCGCTGGTGTTCGTCGATCCACGCTCGCGCCAGCTGCGCGAGGAAATGGCCCAACTCGCACCGCGCTCGATTTCGGTGTTGATTCGCGGCGAGACCGGCACCGGCAAGGAATTGCTCGCCCGCCATATCCACCGCGCCAGTGATCGCAGCGGCTTGTTTGTCTCGGTCAATTGCGGGGCGATCAGCCCGACGTATGCCGATGCCGAACTGTTCGGCTACGCCGCCGGCAGTTACAGCGGTTCGGCCAGCAGTCGCGCCGGCTGGTTCGGTTCGGCCAACGGCGGCACCTTGTACCTGGACGAAATCGGCGACCTGCCGCTGCCGATCCAGATCAAGTTGCTCGCCGCGCTGGAAAACCACGAAGTCACCCGCGTCGGGGCCCATCAGCCGAGCCCGGTGGATGTGCGCCTGGTCGCTGCGACCAGCATCGATCTGGCCCAGGCGGTGGCGGCGGGGAAATTCCACGAGCGGCTCTATCACTATCTCAGCGAAGGGCATCTGGAACTGCCTGCGTTGCGCGCGCGGGTCGGTGACATTCTGTCGTTGGCCGAGTACTTCCTCGGCATCTACAGCCAGCGCCTGGATCTGCCGGTGCCGCTGATCAGCGAAGCGGCGCAGGAGGTGCTGGAGCAACACAGTTGGCCGGGCAACACCCGGGAGCTGGAAAACGTCATTCACTTTGCGCTGCTGGTGAGCACTGGCGATGAAATTCTACCGGAGCACCTGAACCTGCCCGAGGTGTCTGGGACGCTGGTTCAGATCGAACGTCAGGTGGCGAGCATCACTGCCAAAGGGACAGCCGAGGAGCGTAAGGCATTGAAAAAATTACTGTTGAGCCTGAGCGAGGCGTTGTAACCATTTTGTTCAACATGAACAAAATGGAATATGAAGCTGAATAAACGTTATTGTCCGGGAATAAAAAATCCCGGTATTGTCCGCTTCACGCCAGCAGTAGCACATCGCTGGCACACGTATTAATGCCGTCGTCGATGACGACCGATTTTCGATAAGGACACTGCATGAAAAAGGTTCTGTTGTTTACCGCATTGGCGGCTGCTCTGACGGCTTCCCTGGCGCAGGCCGGCGAGAAACTGGTTGTCGCGGCGACCCCGGTTCCGCACGCCGAGATCCTCGAACTGATCAAACCGACCCTCGCCAAAGAAGGCGTGGATCTGGAAATCAAAGTCTTCACCGACTACGTTCAGCCGAACGTACAGGTTGGCGAGAAGCGTCTGGACGCCAACTACTTCCAGACCCTGCCGTACCTGAACAGCTTCAACCAGGGTAAATACAAGGATGACAAAGCCAAGTACCTGGTGACCGTGCAAGGTGTTCACGTTGAACCGTTTGGTGGCTACTCGAGCAAGTACAAGACCCTGGCCGAACTGCCGGACGGCGCCACCATCGCCATTCCGAACGAAGGCAGCAACAGCGGTCGTGCACTGATCCTGCTGCAGAAGGCCGGCCTGATCGAACTGAAAGATCCGAAGAACGCCCTGGCGACGCCAAAAGACATCGCCAAGAACCCGCACAACTTCAAGTTCAAGGAACTGGAGTCGGCCCTGCTGCCGCGTGTTCTGAAAGAAGTCGACCTGGACATGATCAACACCAACTACGCGCTGGAAGCCAAGTTGAACCCGACCAAGGATGCTCTGGTGATCGAGGGTGCCGATTCGCCTTACGTGAACTTCCTGGTGGCCCGTGAGGACAACAAGAACAGCGACGCGATCCAGAAGCTGGCCAAGGCCCTGACCAGCCCGGAAGTCAAAGCGTTCATCGAGAAGAAATACAACGGCGCGGTACTGCCGGCGTTCTGATCTGACGCAGCAACACAACCCCTTCAGGTATGAAAACGCCGATGGCCAGTGATGGTCATCGGCGTTTTTGTGTGTGCGCTTGCGATGATCGTTCCCACGCTCTGCGTGGGAATGCCTTATCGGACGCTCTGCGTTCGGCTCTTGATGGGACGCGGAGCGTCCCGGGCTGCATTCCCACGCGGACGGTTCGACGCCTCGACGTGGGAACGATCGAAGTGAGGGCTACGCAGCGCTGGTTTTCAGCGCGATGCGCAACGCCACCAACAACTTCACGATTTCCTGCGGATCCAGTCGCTGCGGCACTTTTACGTCCATGTTCTCTTCCTTGTTATGGGGTTCGGCCGAGGGAGTCTGGCCAAAAGCTGTTCGTCCTTGGAGGGCTTTGATGAAAAAAAGATCCGTCCTACAGCGCTGGGGACAATAGCCTTCCTCCTCCTTCCCGGCAAACCCGTCGATTAGTTTTTTGTGTGATATCAATATGCTTTATCGGTATTTAAATTCTTCTTTTTATACCTTTAAAGTCGGTGCCTGCCGGACAGCTATCCGCTGCCCATGGACTGCACCACCGTCGCTTACCGAGCGGCGTCAGGATGTTTCATGAACTTCGATTACGCATTTATCCTCAGCACCCTGCCGGCGTTTCTCAAAGCCGTGGGCGTGACGCTGCAGGTCGGTTTGATCGCCATCGGCACCTCACTGCTGGTGGCGTTGCTCAATGCGACGATTCTGGTGTTCCGCACGCCTTACCTGCAAAAGCTGGTCGGGCTGTATGTGGAGCTGGCGCGCAACACGCCACTGCTGATCCAGCTGTTCTTCGTCTACTTCGCCTTGCCGGCACTGGGGATCAAGGTTTCCGGTTTCACGGCGGCGATCATCACCATGACTTTTCTCGGCGGCGCCTACCTCACCGAAGTGCTGCGCGCCGGAGTCGATGCGGTGCCTCAGGCGCAACTGGAATCCGGCCGTTCCATCGGCTTGTCCCACGGTCAGTTGCTGCGCTACGTGATCCTGCCGCAAGCGGGGATCCTCAGCCTGCCGTCGCTGTTCGCCAATTTCATTTTCCTGCTCAAGGAGACCACCGTGGTCTCGGCCGTGGCGGTGCCGGAGATTCTCTACACCACCAAGAGCTACATCGCGCTCTACTACAAAACCTACGAAATGCTCGCCGTGCTGACGCTGATCTGCGTGCTGTTGTTCCTGCCGCTGTCGCTGCTGTTGAGCCGTCTGGAAAGGAGGCTCCAGCATGGCCAGTTCGGGTCTTGAACTGCTCTGGGTGTCGTTGCCGCAATTGGCCAAAGGCGCCGGGCAAACCCTGTCGATCTCGTTCCTGAGCATCGCCATCAGTACCGTCGGCGGCGTGCTATACGGCGTGTTGCGGACGCTCAACGTGACGTGGCTGAACGCAGTGCTGCGAATTTATCTGGAGCTGTTCCGGGCGATTCCGGTGCTGGTCTGGTTGTACCTGCTGTTTTTCGGCCTGCCGATTTTCTTTGGCCTGAGCCTGCCGAGCTTCTGGTGTGCGGTGCTGGTGCTGTCGCTGTGGGGCGCCAGCGAGGTCGGCGAAGTGGCGCGCGGTGCGCTGCATTCGTTGCCGCGCGGGCAGCGTGAAGCGGGACTGTCGATCGGTCTGAACGCTGCGCAGCTCTACGGCTATGTGCTGTTGCCCCAGGCGCTGAAACGCATGACGCCACCGACCATCAACGTCTACACGCGGATCATCAAGACCAGTTCGCTGGCGGTGCTGATCGGCGTGGTGGATGTGATCAAGGTTGGCCAGCAGATTATCGAGCGCACCTACGAATCGGTGCTGATCTACGGCGCACTGTTCCTGTTTTTCTTTTTCATCTGCTACCCGCTGTCGGCCGCCTCGCGCGTGCTGGAGCGGCGCTGGACGCAAGCATGAGCGCATTGATCGAGTTTCAGGGTTTCAACAAATTCTTCGGCGAACAGCAGGTGCTCAAGGGCATCGACCTGCAAGTGAAATCCGGCGAAGTCATCGTCATCCTTGGCCCCAGCGGCTGCGGAAAAAGTACTCTGCTGCGTTGCCTGAACGGTCTGGAAACCGCCCACGGCGGTCACTTGAAATTCGCCGGCCGCGAACTGCTGGACAAGGCCACCGACTGGCGTGAAATCCGCCAGCAGATCGGCATGGTGTTCCAGAGTTATCACCTGTTCCCGCACATGAGCGTGCTCGATAACTTGCTGCTCGGCCCGCTCAAGGTGCAGAAACGCGAACGCCGCGAAGCACGGCAGCAAGCCGAAGCATTGCTCGAACGCGTGGGCCTGGCGGACAAGCGCGATGCCTTCCCGCGCCAGCTCTCCGGCGGCCAGCAGCAACGCATCGCCATCGTCCGTTCGTTGTGCATGAACCCGCGGGTCATGCTCTTCGATGAAGTCACCGCCGCCCTCGACCCGGAGATGGTCAAGGAAGTGCTGGAAGTGATTCAGGGCCTGGCCCGCGAAGGCATGACCCTGTTGATCGTCACCCACGAAATGGCCTTCGCCCGCGCGGTGGCCGATCGCATCGTGTTCATGGATGCCGGGCGCATCCTTGAACAGACCCCGCCCGAGCTTTTCTTTACGAACCCGCAAACCGCACGCGCGCAGCAGTTCCTGGAGAAGTTCTCCTACGTCGAAGCACTGCCCACAACGACTCAAACCAAGGAACTGGAACTGCCATGAAAACTGCCAAAGCTCTATTCGCATTACCGCTGATCAGCCTCGCGCTGCTGGCCGGCTGCAACAAGACCGAAGAACCGGCCAAGCCGAAAGTCGCCAGCGAAAGCACTGCGCCGGCCGGTTATCTGGACAAGATCAAGGCCCGCGACAAACTGATCGTCGGCGTGTTCACCGACAAGCCGCCGTTCGGTTTCGTCAATGAAGCCGGTCGCTATGTTGGCTTCGATACCGACATCGGCCGTCAATTCGCCAAGGATCTACTGGGCGACGAAAACAAGGTCGAGTTCGTGGCCGTGGAGCCGGCGAGCCGCATTCCGTTCCTGCAGAGCGACAAGGTCGACCTGATCCTCGCCAACATGACCGTGACCCCGGAGCGCAAGGAAGCGGTGGAATTCACCAACCCGAACCTGAAAGTCGCGGTACAGGCGCTGGTTGCCCAGGGCAGCGAAGTGAAGAAACTGGATGACCTGGCGACCCGCACCACGATCGTTACCACCGGCACCACTGCCGATATCTGGCTGACCAAGAATCACCCGGACTGGAAACTGCTGAAGTTCGAGAAAAACTCCGAGTCGCTGCAAGCCCTGGCCAACGGCCGTGGCGATGCTTACGCGCAGGACAATCTGGTGCTGTTCAGCTGGGCCAAGCAAAACCCGGGCTACCGCGTGCTGGATGAAAAACTCGGCGCCGAAGCCCCGATTGCACCAGCGGTGAAGAAGGGCAACATCGAATTGCGCGATTGGGTGAATGCGGAGTTGGCCAAGCTTGGAGAAGAGAAATACCTGCTCAAGCTGTATGACCAATATGTGCGTAAAGAGCTGAGCGATGACACCAAGCCTGAGAGTGTGATTGTCGAAGGCGGGAAGTGGCAGGGCTAATCAGGCCAATTCCACGCCGGCTCATCCAGCACCCTCTGCCCGACGATCCCGGTCTGGCCGAGGGTTTTTTCCAGCACGATGCAATTGCATTCCTCATCCTCCTGCAACGCCGAAATCAATCGCCGTGCGTGTGAAACCACCCACACCTGACATTCCTGCGACGCGCGAATGATCAACCGCGCCAGCGCCGGCAACAGGTCCGGATGCAGGCTGGTTTCCGGTTCGTTCAGCACCATCAGCGACGGCGGGCGTGGCGTCAGCAGTGCGGCGACCAGCAGCAGATAACGCAGCGTGCCGTCCGACAACTCCGCCGCCGACAGCGGTCGCAACAACCCTTCCTGAAAAAACTCGATGGCAAAGCGTCCGCCCGCCAGCGGCGCGATGTTCAACCGTGCGCCGGGAAACGCATCGCTGATCGCGGCCTGCAACGCCTCGGGGTCGCCGATTTCGCGGATGGTCTGCAAGGCTGCCGCCAGATCCCGGCCGTCGTGATGCAGCACCGGCGTGCGCGTGCCCAGTTGTGGCTGACGCACCGGGGCGTCGGCGTCGCTGCGAAAGTGATCGTAGAAGCGCCAGCGGCGAATGAACTCGCGCATCTGGAACACTTCCGGCGAGGTGCGCAGGCTGCCGACCTGATCGAACAGGCTGTCGAATGTCGGCGTGTGCTGGGCCATGACATCCCAGGTGCGACCATCACGGGTGCGAATCATTGGCCCGTCGCGGTCCACCAGCAAGCTGGCGGGTCGATAGAGCGACCCGGCCCAGATGCATTCCCGCTTGATTTGCGGATCAAGGCTGAATCGCGAAGGGGTCGGTACGCGGTCTCCAGGCAGCATGAAATGCCCGTTGGAGTCAGGGAGCCCGAGGCTGATCGAATAACTGAAATTTTCCCCGGCAAACCCCAGCCGCAGACGTTTCACACCCTGGCGGACCGTCGATTGAATCGGCACTTCGCCATTGCGCATGCGCCGGCTGATGGTTTCCGGCCCGGCCCAGAACGTCGAGTCCAGCCCGCCCTCACGGGCCAGCGCATTGACCACGCCGCCCTGAGCGGTTTCCGCCAGTAGTCGCAGCGCCCGGTAAAGATTGGACTTGCCGCTGCCGTTGGGGCCGGTGATCAGGTTCAGCCGACCCAGCGGGATTACCAATTTGTTGATCGAGCGGTAATTGGCCACCGCGAGGGTCTTGAGCATGAAAATCCTTCTTGGGTGCCCCGAATTCCGAGTCAGGATACCTGCTGCACATAAATGCATATATCGCCCGGACGAAGGTTGAACCCTGTTCTAAGCTCACAGTCGTACCGTCACTTGCACGTTCGTACACAGGAAGGAGTCTGCATGGCGAGTCCCGGATTGAAAACAGCGGTGATGCTGAGCCTGCTCGCTTTGCTCGCGGCCTGCAGCGAAAAGAAGCCGCCTCAGGAATACCTGCCTCGGGTCTTTGTGCAAGAGGTCAAACCCGCGGACTTCGCGGCGTCCGTGACCCTCACCGGTGACGTTCAGGCGCGAGTGCAGACCGAATTGTCGTTCCGGGTCGGCGGCAAGATCATCCAGCGCATGGTCGATGTCGGTGACCGCGTCTCGGCCAAACAAGTGCTGGCCAAACTCGATCCCAAGGACTTGCAGACCAACGTCGACTCCGCCCAGGCCCAGGTGCTGGCCGAGCAGGCGCGGGTCAAGCAGAGCGCCGCCGCATTCGTCCGGCAGCAGAAACTGTTGCCCAAGGGTTACACCAGCCAGAGCGAATACGATTCCGCACAGGCCGCGTTGCGCAGCAGCCAGAGTGCCTTGAGTGCGGCCCAGGCGCAGTTGGCCAATGCCAAGGATCAACTGAGTTACACCGCGCTGATCGCCGATGCGCCCGGCATCATCACCGAGCGTCAGGCCGAAGTCGGCCAGGTGGTTCAGGCCACCGCGCCGATCTTCAGCCTGGCCCGGGACGGCGACCGTGACGCGGTGTTCAACGTTTACGAATCGCTGCTGGCCGAGCGCCCGGCGGAGCGTTCGATTGTCGTCAGTCTGCTCGACAACCCGCAAATCAAGACCACTGGCACCGTGCGTGAAATCACCCCGGCGGTGTCGGCGCAGTCCGGCACGGTTCAGGTCAAGGTCACCCTCGACAGTCTGCCGCAGGGCATGCAGCTCGGGTCGGTGGTCAGCGCCACCGCCAAGGGCAGCGGCAAATCGGCGGTGGAATTGCCATGGTCGGCCCTGACCAAAAACATCAGCGAACCTGCGGTGTGGATGGTGGACGACAAGGGTGAGGCGCAACTGCACAACGTCACCGTCGGCCGCTACCTGACCGGACACGTGATTATCAGCGCCGGCCTCACGGGCGGCGAGAAAGTGATCATTGCCGGCGGACAACTGCTGCATCCGGGGATGAAAGTCGAGATCGCCGAGAACACCTACAAGGATCTGCAACCGGGAGCGCAGCCATGAAGCCTTTGTGGGTGATGTCGATCGGGCTGCTGCTGGGTGCCTGTTCCAAGAACGAGCCACCGCCGGAGCCGGTGCGCCCGGTGCTGTCGATCAAGGTCGAAGCGCTGAGCGAGGAAAACCTCGGGCGTTTCGCCGGCAGCATTCAGGCGCGCTACGAGAGCAACACCGGTTTTCGCGTCGGCGGGCGCATCGCCAGCCGCAACGTCGATGTCGGCGCCGAGGTGCAGAAGGGCACCTTGCTCGCCACCCTCGATCCGTCCGACCAGCAGAACCAGTTGCGTTCGGCCCAGGGCGATCTGGCGAAAGTCGAAGCACAACTGATCAACGCCCAGGCCAACGCTCGGCGGCAGCAGGCGCTGTTTGATCGCGGCGTCGGCGCCCAGGCGCAACTGGACATCGCCACCACCGATCTGAAGACCACCCAGGCGTCCCTCGATCAGGCGCGGGCGGCGGTCAACCAGAGCAAGGATCAGCTCGGCTACACCGAGCTGCGCTCCGACCATAAAGCCGTGGTCACCGCCTGGAACGCCGAAGCCGGGCAAGTGGTGACGGCCGGCCAGCAAGTGGTGACGCTGGCGCAACCGGACATCAAGGAAGCGGTGATCGATCTGCCGGACACGCTGGTCGACCAGATTCCCAGCGACGTGGTGTTTCTGGTGGCCGGGCAACTCGATCCGAGCATCAACACCACGGCCGTCATCCGTGAAATCGAGCCTCAGGCACAAAGCGCTACCCGTACCCGCCGCGCGCGTTTGACGCTGGCCTCAACGCCGCCCGGATTCCGCCTCGGCACCGCAATCAGCGTGACCCTCAGTTCAGCGATCAAGCCGCGAATCGAATTGCCCGCGACAGCCTTGCAAGAAGCCGACGGCAAAACCCGGATCTGGGTGATCGACCCGCAAAACAAAACCGTTGCCCCGCGTGACGTCAGCGTGACCAGCCGCACCGACAGCACCGTGGTGCTGGCCGGTGGGGTCAAGTCCGGCGAGCGTGTGGTCAGCGCCGGCGTCAACAGCCTCAAACCCGGACAAGCCGTGAAACTCGACGAGGACAGTCAATGAAAGGGTCTTTCAATCTCTCCGAATGGGCCCTCAAGCATCAGTCGTTCGTCTGGTACCTGATGTTCGTCGGGCTGCTGATGGGGGTGTTCTCGTACATCAATCTGGGGCGCGAGGAAGACCCGTCGTTCACCATCAAGACCATGGTGATCCAGACCAAGTGGCCGGGTGCGACCCAGGAGGAAACGCTCAAGCAGGTCACGGACCGCATCGAGAAAAAACTCGAGGAACTCGATTCACTCGATTATGTGAAAAGCTACACGCGCCCCGGCGAGTCAACGGTCTACGTCTATCTGCGCGACACCACCAGCGCCAAGGACATCCCGGAAATCTGGTACCAGGTGCGCAAGAAGATCAACGACATTCGCGGCCAGTTTCCCCAGGGCATTCAGGGGCCGGGATTCAACGACGAGTTCGGTGACGTCTTCGGTTCGGTCTATGCGTTCACCGCCGACGGCCTGACGATGCGCCAGTTGCGCGACTATGTGGAGCAGGCCCGCGCCGAGATCCGCGGTGTGCCGGGGCTGGGCAAGATCGAAATGATCGGCCAGCAGGACGAAGTGCTGTACCTGAACTTCTCGACCCGCAAACTGGCGGCGCTGGGCATTGATCAGCGTCAGGTGGTGCAGAGCCTGCAATCGCAGAACGCCGTGACCCCGGCAGGTGTGATCGAGGCCGGACCGGAACGCATTTCGGTGCGCACCTCCGGGCAGTTCGCCTCGGAAAAGGATCTGGCCGAGGTCAATCTCAAGCTCAATGACCGTTTCTATCGTCTGGCCGACATCGCCGAAATCAGTCGCGGTTACGTCGATCCGGCAACGCCGGAGTTCCGCTTCGACGGCAAACCGGCCATCGGCCTGGCCATTGCGATGCAGAAGGGTGGCAACGTTCAGGCATTCGGCAAGGCCCTGCACGCGCGTATCGATGAACTCACCGCCGATTTGCCGGTGGGGGTGGGTGTGCACACGGTTTCCGATCAGGCCGTGGTGGTGGAAGAGGCGGTCGGCGGCTTCACCAGTGCGCTGTTCGAAGCGGTGGTCATCGTGCTGGTGGTGAGTTTCATCAGCCTCGGCGTGCGTGCGGGTTTGGTGGTGGCGTGCTCGATCCCGTTGGTGCTGGCCATGGTGTTTGTGTACATGGAGTACAGCGGCATCACCATGCAGCGGATCTCTCTGGGTGCATTGATCATCGCCCTCGGGTTGCTGGTGGACGATGCGATGATCACCGTGGAAATGATGGTGACGCGGCTGGAAATGGGCGAGAGCAAGGAGCAGGCGGCGACGTTCGCCTACACCTCCACAGCGTTTCCGATGCTTACCGGTACGCTGGTGACCGTGGCCGGTTTTGTGCCGATTGGTCTCAACGCCAGCTCCGCCGGTGAGTACACCTACACGCTGTTCGCGGTGATCGCGGTGGCAATGATCGTGTCATGGGTGGTGGCGGTGTTCTTTGCACCGGTGATCGGCGTGCACATCCTCAGCACCAACGTAAAACCCCATGAAGCCGAACCCGGACGCATCGGGCGGGCGTTCAATGGCGGCCTGCTGTGGTGCATGCGCAATCGCTGGTGGGCGATCGGCATCACGGTGTTGTGCTTCGTACTGGCGGTGTTCTGCATGCGCTTTGTGCAGAATCAGTTCTTCCCGTCGTCCGATCGCCCGGAAATCCTGGTCGACCTGAACCTGCCGCAAAACGCCTCGATCGATGAAACCCGCAAGGCCGTCGACAAGCTCGAAGCCTCGCTCAAGGGCGACCCGGACATCGTGCGCTGGAGCACTTACATCGGCCAGGGTGCGATCCGTTTCTACCTGCCGCTGGACCAGCAACTGCAGAACCCGTACTACGCGCAACTGGTGATCGTCAGCAAAGACTTCAAGGCCCGCGAAGCCTTGAGCCAGCGCCTGCGTGATCGTCTGCGCAAGGATTTCGTCGGTATCGGCAGTTACGTGCAAGCCCTGGAAATGGGCCCGCCGGTCGGTCGTCCGATCCAGTACCGGGTCAGCGGCAAGGACGTCGATCAGGTGCGCAAGCACGCCATCGACCTGGCCACCGAACTGGACAAGAGCCCGCACATCGGCGAGATCATTTACGACTGGAACGAGCCCGGCAAAGTCCTGCGCATCGACATCGCTCAGGACAAGGCGCGTCAGCTCGGCCTGTCATCGGAAGATGTGGCCAACCTGATGAACAGCATTGTCAGTGGCTCGCCGTTGACTCAGGTGGACGACGATATCTACCTGATCAATGTGGTCGGCCGCGCGGTGGATTCCGAGCGCGGCACACCGGAAACCCTGCAAAACCTGCAGATCGTCACACCCAACGGCACGTCGATTCCGCTGTTGGCGTTCGCTACGGTGCGCTATGAACTGGAGCAGCCGCTGGTGTGGCGCCGCGACCGTTTGCCGACCATCACCATCAAGGCCTCGGTGCGCGATGAAATCCAGCCGACCGATCTGGTGAAAGTCCTCAAGCCCACCATCGATGCCTTCGCCGCCAAACTGCCGGTGGGCTACAAAGTCGCTACCGGCGGTACGGTCGAGGAGAGCGGCAAGGCGCAGGGGCCGATTGCCAAGGTCTTGCCGCTGATGCTGTTCCTGATGGCGACCTTCCTGATGATCCAGTTGCACAGCGTGCAGAAGCTGTTCCTGGTGGCCAGTGTCGCGCCGCTCGGGCTGATCGGCGTGGTGCTGGCGCTGGTGCCGACCGGTACGCCGATGGGCTTCGTGGCGATTCTGGGGATTCTGGCGCTGATCGGCATCATCATCCGTAACTCGGTGATCCTTGTGACGCAGATCGAAGAATACGAGCAAAAAGGCTACGCGCCCTGGGATGCGGTGGTGGAAGCGACCGAGCACCGGCGCCGGCCGATCCTGCTCACCGCGGCGGCGGCGAGCATGGGCATGATCCCGATCGCCCGGGAAGTGTTCTGGGGGCCGATGGCCTACGCGATGATCGGCGGGATCGTCATTGCGACGCTGCTGACGCTGCTGTTTCTGCCGGCGCTGTATGTGGCCTGGTACAAGATTCGCGAGCCGAAGAAAAGTTAGATCAAAAGCTTCCCTCACCCTTGGGTGAGGGGAATCAGATCTTGCACCAGACACTCGCCAACCAAGGCTGCTGCTCACGCGGCAGCCCCGCCGGTCGGTAGTAATGCTCCAGTTCCACGAACCCGGCAGCGGTCAGCAATCCGCGCCACGCTTCAAGATCGTGGTACGAGCCATAACGCGGCCCGTTCCACCCTTCACGGTTATCCCCACGCGGGTTGGAACTGAACAACACCCCACCCGGCTTCAGTGTCCCGTGTAACTGCTGCAGAACCCGTGGCAATTCCTGCAACGGCACATGAAACAGCACCGCGTTGGCGAAGATGCCGTCGAAGCGTTCTGCCGGCAGATCCAGCTTCAGAAAGTCCTGGCACCATACCTCGCAGCCACTGTCTTCCCGAGCCATCTGTGCGAACTTTTCCGCGCCGTCGAGGCCTACGGCGACGTGACCCATGCGCGTGAAGGTCTGCAAATCCCGCCCAGGTCCACAGCCGAAATCGAGGATGGAAAACGGCGCCTCAGCCTGAATGTGCCGCAGCAGTGCATCGATGTTCTGGCTGACATCGTGATCGCGGGTGCCTTCACGAAAATCCTCGGCCACCGCGTTGTAGTGGCCGAGGGTAGTGGAGGTGATCTGTTCCAGATCGGTGGGGGTCTGCTTCATGGTCGGGCTGCGCTGGCAATGGATGTTGCCGACTATACGCCATGCAGTTCAGCGCTTGTTCAACCCCCGCGCCAGGCGATCGCCACCCAGCTGAATCACCGCCACCAGCGCCACCAGCAACACGATTACGGTCAGCATGATCTGGCTGTCAAAGCGTTGATAGCCGTAGCGATAAGCGATGTCGCCCAGACCGCCAGCGCCAATCGCCCCGGCCATGGCCGATGAGTTGATCATCGTCACCAGGGTGATGGTGAAACCGCCAACAATTCCCGGCAGCGCTTCAGGCAACAACACGTGCCAGATGATGTGCCAGCGTCGGCACCCCATGGCTTGCGCGGCTTCGATCAAGCCGTGGTCGACTTCGCGCAGGCTAACTTCGGCGATCCGCGCAAAAAACGGCGTGGCCGCAATGGTCAGCGGCACAACGGCCGCCCACACACCGTACGTGGTGCCGACAATCAGCCGGGTGAACGGGATCAGCGCCACCATCAGAATCAGGAACGGGATCGAGCGGAACAGGTTCACGAACGCACCCAATGCGCGATTGAGCACCGGCGCTTCGTAGATCCCGCCCTTGTCGCTGGTGACCAGAATCACCGCCATCGGAATTCCCGCCAGCAAAGCGATCAACGACGACACGCCGACCATCAGAAACGTATCGATGAAACCCTGCAGCAAGCGATCAAACCACATAACCCAGCACCTCCGTGCGTTGTGCCCATTGGCTGGCACGCTGGCGCAATTCCTCGGCGTTCAGCTTTGATCCCGCCACCGCCAGCAGCAATTGCCCGAGCGCGTGCCCCTGAATCCGTTCCACGCCGCCTTGCAGCAATTTCACCCGGCCACCGAGCGCGGCGAACAGTGCGGCCAGATCCGGTTCGTCCTGCTGGCTGCCGGTGAACTGCAAACGCAGCACCACCGATGCATCGGACGACGACGGTTGGGCCTGCAAACGGCTTTGCAATTCTTCGGGCAAGGCGTGTTGCAGCGGTGCGAGCAAGGTCTGGCTGACCTCGTGTTGCGGGTTGCCGAACACTTCCCAGACCGGGCCCTGTTCGACAATGCGACCATGTTCCAGTACGACGACGCGGTCGCAGATTTCCCGGATTACAGCCATCTCGTGAGTGATCAGCACAATGGTCAGGCCCAGGCGTTTGTTGATCTCGCGCAGCAGGCCGAGGATCGACTGAGTGGTTTCCGGATCGAGAGCAGAAGTGGCTTCGTCGCAGAGCAGAATGTCCGGGTCATGCACCAGCGCGCGGGCGATGCCGACACGCTGTTTCTGCCCTCCGGAAAGCTGCGCCGGGTAAGCCTTGTGCTTGGCCTGCAGGCCCACCAGCTCCAGCAGTTCGCGAACCTTTTTCTCCCGTTGCTCCTTCGGGACACCGGCGACTTTCAGCGGCAGTTCGACGTTCTGCCACACCGTTTTTGCCGACATCAGATTGAAGTGCTGGAAGATCATGCCGATCCGCCGACGCAGGGCGACGAGGCGATCCTCGTCGTACTCGCCGATGTCCACCTGATCGATCAGCACCCGGCCCGAGGTCGGTTGTTCGAGGCGATTGATGGTGCGGATCAGCGACGATTTGCCGGCGCCGCTGCGACCGATGATGCCGAACACCTCACCGCGCTGGATCGCCAGGTCGATGCCTTGCAGGGCTGCAACCGGGCCTTGTTTGCCGTCGTAGGTTTTGCCGAGCCCGACGAAACGCACATGGGCCCGGTTCAGCTCGGGATGCAACTCGGTGCGCTGTGCCAGCGCGGGTGGCTCTGGAAGATCCAGTCGCCGTTGAATGGCTGCGGTCATCCTCAGCTTTCCCAACCGGCCTGGTACAGCTTGCCGTGGGCCTTATCCAGCGCGGCGCGTACGGCCGGCGAATGCTGGTAGATGTCGACGAACTTGATCAGACGCGGGTCGGTCTTGCTCTTCGGCTGGATCACGAACTGGATCACGTATTCCTTGTGGTCGAGGCCGTCGAACAGCAGCGCAGAGCCTGCATCGAAGGTCTTCGCCAGACGGATGTAGGCCGGGTAGCCCTGGACCAGATCGGCGTCATCGTAGGCGCGTACCAGTTGCACGGCTTCGACTTGCAGGATCTTGATCTTCTTCGGGTTGGCGACGATGTCGTCTTCGGTGGCCTTGTAGCCGACGCCCGGTTTCAGGGTGATCAGACCGGCCTTGGCCAGCAGTTGCAGGCCGCGTCCGCTGTTGATCGGATCGTTGGCGATGGCGACGCTGGCGCCTTCCGGCAGTTCGTCGAAGCTTTTGTATTTCTTCGAGTACAGGCCGACGTTGTTGATGATCCCCGGGGCGAACGGCACCAGGTCGAAACCGGAGGCCGCCTTGGCGTTTTCCAGGAACGGGATGTGCTGGAAGTAGTTCACGTCGATGTCGCCGGCGGCGAGGCTGACGTTCGGAGCGATCCAGTCGGTGAACTCCACGAGCTCGACTTTCAGGCCTTGTTTGGAGGCTTCCTCGACGGCGGCTTCCAGCGGAATCGCGAACGCGGCTGTGGTGCCGATTTTCAACGGCGCGTCGGCGGCGAAAACCGCCGAGCTGAACAGGCCGAAGGCCAGGGCCAGTGCTTTGACTGGGTGGGACAGGAGTTTCTTGGTCATGGTGGTTTTCCAGTCAGTGCGAGGAGGTGTGTCGGTAGTGGGCACCGGTGTGCTGCTGCGGCAGATGCGCTTCGCCGTGAAACAGTTTTTCCCGCAGGCTGCCGGTGTCGTACGCGGTCTTGTACGAGCCGCGCCGTTGCAGCTCCGGAATCACCAGATCGATGAAATCCACATAGCTTTCCGGGGTGACGATGCGGGTCAGGTTGAAGCCGTCGAGGCCGGTTTCGGCGATCCACGATTCCAGTTCATCCGCCACTTGTTGCGGTGAGCCGACCACGGTGATGTAGCGCCCGCCGAGGGCGTGCTGGTCGAGCAATTTGCGTCGGGTCCAGTCGTTGTTCTGCAGGTTCTTGGTGGCGGACTGGATCGCGTTGCTCTTCACGTACTGGATCGGTTCGTCGATTTCGTACTGGGAAAAATCGATCCCGGTGGATGCCGAGAAATGCGCCACGCCCGCTTCGGCGCTGGCATAGCTCAGGTACTCGGCATGCTTGGCCCAGGCCGCTTCCTCGGTCTCGCCGACGATCACGTTGAGGCCCATGAACACCTTGATGTCCTCGGGATTGCGACCTGCCTCGACGGCGCTCGCGCGGACCTTGTCCACCTGCACCTTGGTCGACGGCTTGTTCTGACCGCTGATGAACACGCACTCGGCATGACGCCCGGCGAACAGCAGACCGCGCTCCGAACTGCCGGCCTGGAACAACACCGGCGTGCGCTGCGGCGACGGCTCGCAGAGGTGATAACCCTCGACCTGATAGAACTCGCCCTTGTGCTCGACCTTGTGCACCTTGTCTGGCTGCGCGTAGATCCGCTGCTGCGGATCGTTGAGCACTGCACCGTCTTCCCAGCTGCCCTCCCAGAGTTTGTAGAGCACTTCGAGGTACTCGTCGGCCTGGTCGTAACGCCGGTCATGTTCGACCTGTTCACTGAGGCCCATGGCCTTGGCGGCACTGTCCAGATAACCGGTGACGATGTTCCAGCCCACCCGCCCACGGCTCAGGTGATCGAGGGTCGACATGCGCCGGGCGAACAGATACGGCGGCTCGTAGGTGAGGTTGGCGGTCAGGCCGAAACCGAGGTTTTTGGTCACCGCGGACATGGCCGACACCAGCAGCAGCGGATCGTTGACCGGCAGCTGGATTGACTCTTTCAGGGTGACGTCCACCGAGTTCTGGTAGACGTCGTACACGCCGACGATGTCGGCGATGAACAACCCGTCGAACAGCCCACGCTCCAGCAATTGCGCCAGTTCGGTCCAGTATTCAATGGTCTTGTATTGGGTCGAGGTGTCCCGTGGATGCGTCCACAACCCGTGGTTGATGTGGCCGATGCAGTTCATGTTGAACGCATTGAGCAGGATCTTCTTTTTTGCGGCAGCCATCAGATGGTCCCTCGCAGCGGAGGGTTTTCATCGTTGAGGTAGTAATTGCCCACCGCGTGATATTTCCAGCGCACCGGGTCGTGCAGGGTGTGTACCCGGGCGTTGCGCCAGTGACGATCAAGGCCGTGCTCGATCAGGGTGGCCTGGCTGCCGGCCAGTTCGAACAACGTGCTGCCGGCGGCCAGAGAAATTTCAGTGCTGATCGCCCGCGCTTCGGCGACGGCAATCGAGGCTGCCGCCACCGTTTCGGCGTTGGTCTCGGTCTGAGCCGCGTCGAGGAATTCGCCGGCACGTTCGAGCAGGGCTTCGGTGGCGTGCAGGCGGATGCTCAAGTGGCCGAAGCTCTTGAGGGTCAGTGGGTCTTCGGTGGCCTTGTCATTGCCCGAGTCGATCCACGGCCGGGTCTTGCTGCGCACGAAGTGCAGCGCATCTTCGTAGGCGGCGCGGGCGATGCCGGTGTCGATGGCGGCGTGAAGGATCTGCGCCAGCGGGCCGACGGTGGTCGGGCGCTCGAAAGCGCTCTGGAAAGGAATGACGTCTTCGGCGGCGACATACACGTCTTCGAACACCACCGAACCGCTGCCGGTGGTGCGCTGGCCGAAGCCGCTCCAGTCGTCGATCACCGTCAGGCCTTTGCTGTCGCGCGGCACGAACGCCAGTTGCTGCACACCGTTTTCATCGACTACCGACGTTGGAATCCGTTGGGCGTAAATGGCGCCGGTCGCATAGAACTTGCGACCGTTGATGCGATAACCGTTGCCGTCGCGTTGGAGGCTGGTGACACGGTCATGGGCGGTCTTGGTGCCCAGTTCCGCCAGGGCATTGCCGAAGCGCTGGCCGGCGAGAACTTCGGCGTACAGGCGTTGTTTCTGTTCGTGGTTGCCGTTCACCCGGAGCACTTCCAGGGCATAGAAATGGTTCTGTGGAATCTGCCCGAGCGAGCCATCGGCCCGGGCGATCAGGGCGATGACGTTGGCCAGGGTCACGTTGGACACGCCGGCGCCGCCGTATTCCTTGGGCACGCTGATGCCCCACAGGCCGGAGCGGGAAAACACGTCGAGTTCCGGCAGCGGCAGGCGGCGTTCGCGGTCGCGCAGGTTGCTGTCGCGCTGGAAGTCTTCGGCCAGGTCGCTGGCGACGATCAGGGCTTGCTCGTCGCTGGTGATGACCGCGACGGGATGAGAAAGAGTCATGTGTTTCTCCAGAGATCTGGTCAAAAGTGTTCTGGTCGTCAGATCCAGGAATGGCGTGCAGGCAACTTGCCGTTGAGGCGATAGGCGCCGACCGCGTGGTACTTCCAGCGCACCGGGTCGTGCAAGGTGTGCACCCGTGCGTTGCGCCAGTGACGGTCGAGGTTGAATTCGGCGAGGGTGGCGCGGCTGCCGGCCAGTTCGAAGAGCTTTTCGCTGGCCAGCAGCGAGATTTCGGTGGTCAGCACCTTGGCTTCGGCCACGGCAATCGAGGCGCGGGCGGCGGACTCTGCGGTGAGTGGTGCGGCGTGAACCTGATCCAGCACTTGCCCGGCCTTGCGCAGCAGCGCTTCGGCGGCGTGCAGTTCGATTTTCAGTTTGCCGATGTCGGCGATCACGTAGAGATCGTCGCTGGCGCGTTCAACCTTGGCGTCGATCCATGGCCGGGCGCGGGTCTTGACGAATTCGATGGCGTCATCGATGGCGCCACGGGCGATGCCGGCGTCGATGGCCGCCTGAATCAGTTGCGACACGGCGCCCTGGGTGTTGGGCTTTTCGTTGATC
Organism: Pseudomonas sp. GW821-FHT02C04; assembly: GCF_059421845.1. Classification (NCBI taxonomy): domain Bacteria; kingdom Pseudomonadati; phylum Pseudomonadota; class Gammaproteobacteria; order Pseudomonadales; family Pseudomonadaceae; genus Pseudomonas; species Pseudomonas sp. GW821-FHT02C04. Next base: position 155,179 of record NZ_JBWKVT010000004.1, read on the forward strand.
TTCCAGTTGTCCACCACAAGACCAGCGTCGACCCGCACGTTGTTCAGCAGGATCGTGCCGCTGGCAGTGGTGCGCTGGCCGAAACCCGACCAGTCATCGACGATGCGCAGGCCCGGCGTGCCACGACGGACGAAGGCCAGCACTTGCCTGCCTTCATCGTTGAGGGCCTTGACCGCGACCCAGTGGGCGAAGAGGGCGCCAGTGGAATAGAACTTCTGGCCGTTGATCACGTAGTCATCGCCATCGGCGGTGATGCGCGCTTTCAGCTCCAGGGTGTCTTTGGTGCCGCGCTCTGGCCCGGCGTTACCGATGCGCCAGCCTTCGAGCACGCTCTGCAACAACTGTTTTTTCTGCTCTACGGTGGCGCTACCGAGGATCAGGTTGATGATGCCGAACTGGTTCTGCGGGATCTGTCCCAGTGCCGGGTCGGCCGCGGAAATGATCGCGAACACTTCGGCCAGGGTCACGAAGGAAACCTGCGGCCCGCCATATTCGCGCGGGATGGCGATGCTGCCGAGGCCGCTGCGGGTGAACTGTTCGATTTCCGACCACGGCAGCTTGCGCTGGCGGTCGCGTTTGGCGGCCTGCACGCGGGCGACTTGCGCCAGTTCATGTGCAGCCTTGATGGCTTGAGCGTCGTTGCGCAGCACTTGCGCGGGCAACAACAGCGGGGCGATGTCCAGGTCACTCTGGACGTTTGCGTCTGCCAGACTGGACATCAGTGCCGCTCCTTGGCTGCACGCAATGCCCTGGCGATCTGCACTGGGGTGATTGTGTTCCGGACCATGTTACCTACCTCACATCTCATGAAAAACGCCGCAAAAGTGCGGCGAACGAAAGAATGTCCGGTGGTCCGGTTCATATACCCTAAGCGCGTATAAATATTAAATAAACTAACTTTTAGGAATATGCATAGAAGATCAAAAGCTCACTCGGCTTTGCGCTCCGCGGCCATGGGAATCTACCTCAAGGGCACTTTCAGACAAGGATTCACGCAACCGATTTTCAGCGTCTGTGATGGTGCCCAGCGCGAGTTGTTGCCGACCCGGTCGATGATGCAATAGGTCACATCCAGCCGCAGGTCTTCGCCGGCCTCGACGATGATTGCCGGGGGCACCCAGACCTGAATGCCGTGACCGACATCGGCCTGAATGACACGAGGCAGATCCATGCGCACGTCGCCCCAGCGCAGGGTGATTTCGTCACCCTCGGCCATGTTCAGGTAAGGCTCGATGGTCAGGGGAACGCCGCGCTTGATCTGGTTCGGGTTGACCCCGCGTCGGCGAATGACCTCGGGAAGACTGACCGGCAGCAGGTACTGGTTTTCCTCCGCGCAGCCTGCCGCGAATTGCCCGCCCGGGCAGTCGAGCTTGACCTGGAACCGCGCGCTGGCCGACAGCGCCGGGTTTCTTCCGACCTGCATGACCCGGTAATGCACGCGCGGCGAACCGCTGATGATGAAGCTTTCCGGTACCCGCAGGCTGACCGTGCTTCCGACATCCCCGGCATTCAGCACGCGGGAAGCGACGTAGCAGCCATCCCAGAACAGCTCTATCAGGTCGCCACTGTCCATGTCGTGCCAGGGCCCGATGTCGACCGTCAGGTTGGCGGCCGCCATGAGGTTGATACCGGTCCCGTGGGATTTTTCCAGGGTCGGTGGTGCCAGCAGCGGGGTGTTTGAAATGCAGGTCATCGGTTTCTCTCCTTGAAGCCTTGCAGCGAAGTCCGTTTTCGAAAGAACGAATGGCGTGAATTAACCGGCAATAAAACTTCGGAGTTCTGTACAAGTTTTAAAGTGTCTTGTTGAACTAGTGTGTGCCGGTTGGCGACTAGATAAGAGTTCGCCGGAAGAGGTGTCAAGCGACTGGATTAGTTAATCCGTGAATTACGGATTAATCAGAAGGTTCCTACATTGTCGCGGCCGTCAGCCTAGGCTTTGTAAGGAAGGAGGCTACAGATTGCTGCGGTTTTCAGCCTGTTTCGCTGTGTGTTCTGCCGTAGCGGAAAATCAAGGCGCGGCGAATTTTACGCGCAGCGAACGTGTTGCAGGACATATATATGTACTGCGCTTTGAGGGGTTTTATTGTTTATTTCTGGAGCGGGATTGTATTGCGGGGGAAACACTACTTCCATCCATGGAAGTGAGTGATAGCACTTGCTAAGTTGTCAGCCGTTGCTGCGGAACTTGCTGAGAAACTGTCGTGTGCGTTCTTCTTTCGGATTGGCAAACAGCGCTTTGGCTTCGCCTTGCTCGACGATTACACCCTTGTCGAAAAACACCACACGGTTGGCCACATCACGGGCAAATGCCATTTCGTGGGTAACGATAACCATGGTGCGTTTTTCTTCGGCCAGGCCGCGAATGGTCGCCAGTACTTCGCCCACCAGTTCCGGGTCGAGGGCCGACGTCGGTTCGTCGAAAAGGATCACTTCCGGCTCCATCGCCAGCGCCCGGGCAATCGCCACGCGCTGTTGCTGGCCACCGGACAGGCGCCGTGGGTAGGCGTCTTCCTTGCCCGCCAGGCCGACCTTGGCCAGCAGCTTCTTGCCCAGGGCAATGGCTGTGTCGCGGGGCATCTTCTTGACCACGATCGGGCCTTCGATGACGTTTTCCAGGGCGGTGCGGTGGGGGAACAGGTTGAAATTCTGGAACACGAAGCCCACGTGCTGGCGCAGGTTGCGCACCAGGCTTTGCTGCTGGTTCAGCGGGCGGCTGGTATCGATTTCGATATCGCCGACCTTGATCCGGCCGCTGGTGGGTTGTTCGAGGAAGTTCAGGCAGCGCAGGAACGTGGTCTTGCCCGAACCGCTGGGGCCGATGATTGCCACGACCTCGCCTTCCTTCACTTCAAGATCGATGCCGTTGAGCACGACTTGACCCTTGAACTGCTTTGTCAGTTTTTCCACGACAATCATGGGGTCAGGACTCCTGGTCGTGCCGATTGACCCGCTCTTCCAACTTGTTCTGGAAGTGCGACAGCACTGTGGCCAGAATCCAGTAGATCAGCGCGGCGGCAAGATACATGGTGAAGACTTCGAAAGTCCGGGCGGTAATCAGTTGCGCCTGACGGAACAGCTCCGGCACCTGGATGGTGGCGGCCAGTGCGGTGTCCTTGACCAGTGAAATGAAACTGTTGCCCAGCGGCGGCAACGCCGTGCGCATCGCTTGCGGCAGGATGGCCCGGCGCAGGGTCTGCGCGCGGGTCATGCCGATGCTCGCAGCCGCTTCCCACTGACCGCGTTCGATCGAACCGATCGCGGACCGCAGGATTTCACAGGCGTAAGCGGCCATGTTCAGCGAGAAGCCGATCAGGGCCGCCGGCAATGGATCGAGTTCCAGACCCATTTGCGGCAAGCCGTAATAGATCACGAACAGTTGCACCAGCAACGGCGTGCCGCGAAAGAACGACACGTAGATGCGGGCCAGCCAGCTGACCGATTTGAAACGCGACAGGCGCATCAACGCCAGGCCAAAGCCCAGCAGCAGGCCGAAGAACATGCCGCCGAGGCTGAGGACTACCGTGTAGTACGCGCCCTTGAGCAGAAAGGGCGCGGAGTCCAGTGCGAGTTGGAAAGCTGCTTCCATTATTTAGTGACGTCAGCTTGGAAGTACTTTTCCGAGATCTTGGCCAGGGTCCCGTCGGCACGCAGCTCGTCGAGAGCCTTGTTCACGGCCGCCAGCAGTTCAGGCTCGCCTTTGCGCAGGGCGATACCGGATTCCTGACGGGAGAACGCCTGACCGGCCGCTACGGTTTTCGGTGCTTTCTTGGCGTATTCAAGCGCGGCCAGACGGTCGATCAGAATCGCGTCGGTACGGCCGTTGTTCAGGTCGGCGAACTTGGTCGGATCATCGTCATAGGTGCGCACGTCGGCACCCGGCACGTTGGCGCGAACCCATTGCTCGTAGTTGGTGCCCAGGCCTACGCCGACTTTCTTGCCAGACAGGTCAGCGGCGGACTTGATGTTCAGCGCAGCTTCCTTGTCCTTCAGCACCAGCGCCTGAATCCCGGAGATGGTGTACGGCTCGGAGAAGTCATACTTCTTCTTGCGCTCGTCGGAGATGGTCACTTGGTTGACCACGACGTCCAGACGCTTGGATTCCAGCGCGGCGAGGATGCCGTCCCACTTGGTTGGCTGAATCTTGGCCTTGACGCCCAGCTTCTTGGCCAGGGCTTCGGACAGTTCGACTTCGAAGCCCGACAGTTTGCCATCGGCATCAACGAAGCTGAACGGTGGATAAGTGCCTTCCAGGCCGACGTTGATAACGCCTTTGTCCTTGATCTGTTGCAGTTGCTCACCGGCAACGGCGCTGCTGATCAGACCGGCGCTCAGTGCCAGGCCCAGCGAACCTACCAGCAGATTTCGACGTAGTGCGGAAAGAATCATGACAAGCCCCTGTGTTTTCTTATGGAAGACGCTTAAGGAAAGTTGGCGAATCCGGGAGTTGAACGACAGCGCTATCCTGCCTTAAAGCAGCTTATGCGTCTCTCGCGAAATTCGCCTGCGGCGAGACTATAAGACGGTTCTTTTAGAATGGAAAATAATGAATTTTCTATTTGTTATGCATTTAATGAATATGTATTCGAGCGGGTGCTGAGCGTTCCCACGCAGGGCGCGGGAACGCGCTCAGGCCTACAGAAAATCCTTGTAGGCAAACAGCGCCGGGGCTCCGCCAGTGTGCAGGAAAATGATCGGGCCGTCGTCGAAACGCCCGCGACCGATGCCGTCGAGCAACCCGGCCATCGCCTTACCGGTGTAGACCGGATCGAGCAGCACGGCTTCCTGGCTCGCCAGCAGTTTCACGGCCGCCAGTGTCCCTGCATTCGGCTCGCCGTAACGCGGGCCGAAGTATTCGTCCCACAGTTCGACCTTGAAACTCTCCGGCAGCGCCACGCCCAGCAGATCGGCAGTGCGTTCGGCCAGGCCTTGCACTTTCGGGCGCTGATCTTCTTCGCTGCGCGAGACGGTCACGCCGATCACCGGCAGTTGCGGCAGCGCTTCGCTCAAGGCCAGTGCCAGGCCGCTGTGCGTTCCGGCGCTGCCCGAGGCGAGCACCACGGCGGAAAATTGCAGGCCGGTGTCCTTGATCTGCTCCGCCAGCTCCAGGCCGGCGCGCACGTAACCCAGTGCGCCGAGGGCGTTGGAGCCACCGATCGGCACCAGATACGGCTTCTTGCCGTTGCTGCGCAGACGCACGGCGAGGGCGGCCAGTTGTTCGTCGGCGTTGTCGAGGTTGTCGACCAGTTCGACCTTGGTGTCGAACAGATCCAGCAGCAGGCGGTTGCCGTTGCCGGTGTAGTTGCTGTCGTCGGTGCCCAGCGGATTTTCCAGCAGCGCCACGCAGCCCAGGCCGAGTTTCGCGGCCAGCGCGGCGGTCTGGCGAACGTGGTTCGATTGCAGTGCGCCGGCGGTGATCAGGGTATCCGCGCCTTGGGCGAGGGCATCGGCGGCGAGGTATTCGAGCTTGCGCAGCTTGTTGCCGCCCATGGCCAGCGGCGTCAGGTCATCGCGCTTGATGTAGAGGTCGCGGCCGAGCCAGGTGGACAGGCGCTCGAGCTTTTCCAGTGGGGTCGGTTGGCCGAGCAGGTCGAGGCGGTTAAAGCGGTCCAGCTGTTGTTTGATCATGAGTCCGTACTGATGCAAGGAGATGTCAGGACTATAGGCACGCCGATTTACCGGGGCAACCGCCAATCGCTTATAGCCAAATGTGCTTAGGCCAGCACTATCGGTTCTTAATTCGCCTCCGGGGCGTTGCCGTAAAGTAGTGGCCGTTGACGCGGCCAGACAGTCCGGCCGCCCGTGAGGAGTCTTTACCGTGAGCGAGCGTTCCAGCCATTGGCAATTGCAGACCATCGTCAGCCAGCTGCGTACCGCGCGGGATCAGTGGCGTACGCAAAATGGCCGCGCCAGCGGCGAGCAGGGCGGGCGCGAGTTGCCGTCCCGTGATGCGATGGCGCAGATTCTCGAAGCCTTGTGCGGCGCGTTGTTTCCCATGCGTCTGGGGCCGGTGGATCTGCGTGAAGAGAGCGAGGATTTTTACGTCGGCCACACCCTCGACGTTGCGTTGAATGCGTTGCTGGCACAAGCGCGACTCGAACTGCGTTACGTCGCCCGCCACAGCGCCCGGGCCGACACCGAAGTCGAGGCGCAGGCGATCAGGATCATTCAGGATTTTGCTCTGGCGCTGCCAGGCCTGCGCAGCCTGCTCGACACTGATGTGCTGGCCGCGTATCACGGCGACCCTGCGGCGCGTAGCGTCGATGAAGTGCTGCTGTGCTATCCGGGGATTCTGGCGGTGATTCACCATCGTCTGGCGCACCATTTGTATCGCGCGGGTCTGCCACTGCTGGCGCGGATCAGTTCGGAAATCGCCCACTCGGCGACCGGTATCGATATCCATCCGGGCGCGCAGATCGGCCGCAGTTTCTTCATCGACCACGGGACCGGCGTGGTGATCGGCGAGACCGCGATCATCGGCGAGCGCGTCAGGATTTACCAAGCGGTGACCCTCGGCGCCAAACGCTTCCCGGCAGACGAAGACGGCCAGTTGCAGAAGGGCCATCCACGGCATCCGATTGTCGAGGACGACGTGGTGATTTACGCCGGGGCGACGATTCTCGGGCGCATCACTATCGGCCAGGGTTCGACCATCGGCGGCAACGTGTGGCTGACCCGCAGCGTGCCGGCCGGGTGCAACCTGACCCAGGCCAATCTGCAGCATGATGACGGGACGCAGAAGTAATTTTCCTGTCCGATCGTTCCCGCGCAAGGTGGGAACGATCGCCCTCACCACAGCGTCATACCCCTCCTTTAGCTAGCGTACGAAAGCGACCGCTGAGCCCTGCGATTAGTCCTTAGCGTGCTATCCATGTTTAACTTGAACGTTCATTCAAGTTAAACCGGTAGCTCGCTGCCCGCTCACAACAGGAGGCTTGCCTTTGCTGAGTCCGATCATTTCAGCCATTTTCCAATCCCTTGAGGTGCACCGTTCATGAGTGCATCGTCCACCCCCGCCAGCGGTCTGGTGCGCATGAATCCGCCGGTGTTCTGGTTCGCCGCGACGGTGATCCTGCTGTTTGGCCTGGTTGTCATCGCCATGCCGGAACAAGCCGGTGCCTGGCTGCTTGAAGCGCAAAACTGGGCGGCCAATACGGTCGGCTGGTACTACATGCTTGCGATGACCCTGTATCTGGTCTTCGTGGTGGTCACCGCGTTATCGGGCTACGGCAAGATCAAACTCGGTGCCGACCACGACGAACCCGAATTCAGTTACCTGTCCTGGGCCGGCATGCTGTTCGCCGCCGGGATCAGCATCACGCTGTTTTTCTTCTGTGTGTCCGAGCCGCTGACCCACATGCTCCAGCCGCCGCAAGGCGAGGCCGGCACGGCGGATGCGGCGCGTCAGGCGATGCAGATTCTGTTTCTGCACTGGGGCCTGCACGGCTGGGGCGTGTTCGCTTTCGTCGGCATGGCGCTGGCGTATTTCGCCTACCGGCATAACCTTCCGCTGGCCCTGCGTTCGGCGCTGTACCCGCTGATCGGCAAACGCATCAACGGCCCCATCGGCTACGCGGTGGACGGCTTCGGCATCATCGCCACGGTGTTCGGCCTCGGTGCGGACATGGGCTTCGGCGTGTTGCACCTCAACTCGGGTTTGGACTACCTGTTCGGCATCGCCCACACCCAGTGGATTCAGGTCGGCCTGATCACGCTGATGATGGGCGCAGCGATCATCGTCGCCGTCTCGGGTGTGGATAAAGGCGTGCGGGTCATGTCCGACATCAACATGCTGCTGGCCTGTGCGCTGCTGCTGTTCGTGTTGTTCGCCGGCCCCACCCAGCATTTGCTCAACACCCTGATCCAGAACCTCGGCGACTACCTCGGCGCGTTGCCGATGAAGAGTTTCGACCTCTACGCCTACGACAAACCGAGCGACTGGCTCGGTGGCTGGACGGTGTTCTACTGGGCCTGGTGGATCGCGTGGTCGCCATTCGTGGGCCTGTTCATCGCACGGATTTCCCGTGGCCGGACCATCCGCGAATTCGTCTTCGGCGTGTTGTTGATTCCGCTCGGTTTCACCCTGGCGTGGATGTCGATCTTCGGCAACAGCGCTATCGATCAGGTGCTCAATCACGGCATGTCGGCACTGGGCATGTCGGCCCTCGACAACCCGTCGATGACCCTTTACCTGCTGCTGGAAACCTACCCGTGGAGCAAAACCGTCATCGCGGTGACGGTGTTCATCAGCTTCGTGTTCTTCGTCACCTCCGCTGATTCGGGCACCGTGGTGCTCTCGACGCTGTCGGCCAAGGGCGGCAACCCGGATGAAGACGGGCCGAAGTGGCTGCGGGTGTTCTGGGGCGCGATGACCGCGCTGATCACCAGTGCGCTGCTGTTCTCCGGCAGCATCGATGCGCTGAAGTCGGCGGTAGTGCTGACCTCGCTGCCGTTCTCGCTGATTCTGCTGCTGATGATGTGGGGGCTGCACAAGGCGTTCTATCTGGAATCGCAGAAGCAGATTGCGCAACTGCATTCGCTGGCGCCGGTCTCCGGTTCACGACGTGGCAAGGGTGGCTGGCGCCAGCGTCTGAGTCAGGCCGTGCACTTCCCGTCGCGCGACGAGGTGTACCGCTTCATGGACACCACGGTGAAACCGGCCATCGAAGAAGTGACGGCGGTGTTCGTCGAAAAAGGCCTGAACGTGGTCACCCAACCGGACCCGGCCCATGACAGCGTCAGCCTGGAAATCGGTCACGGCGAGCTGCATCCGTTCATCTATCAGGTGCAGATGCGTGGCTACTTCACGCCATCGTTCGCCCGTGGCGGGATGGGTTCCAAGCAGCTCAACAATCGCCGCTATTACCGCGCCGAAGTGCATCTGAGCGAGGGCAGTCAGGACTACGATCTGGTCGGTTACACGAAAGAGCAGATCATCAACGACATCCTCGACCAGTACGAACGGCACATGCAGTTCCTGCATCTGGTGCGTTGATCGGGGCAGGGCGCCGGGACGCTTTCAGGTCTCGGCGCTCAGCACCATGAACAACACCATCGCTGCGATCGGCACGCCGAACACGGCGCTGCCAATCGCAATCTCCGACCCCAGCGGCTGTCCGGCGTGCACCACGCCGACCGCACCGTTGATCACCGTCAACGCCAGCCACAACGCCGCGAAGCCGTAGGCCAGCGTCTGCCGACTGAAGCCGATGCGCTCGCCGATATAGAACATCAGCGCCAGCAGGATCAGGCCGAAGAAGATGATGATTGCGGTGTGCATGGTTTGGGATCTGCCTGTTGATAGGAGTCATCCTGGCTTTGCTCAAGTTGAGCATAGGTCAGCTGTCGGTCTCATGCTGATCGACACATTTCGCCACGTATACATCTGTTTATGAGAGCTGAGTGCCGGGGCGCGTCCACCGCCGATCTGGCAATTAAACACGCGCCTGTCCGGTAGGCTAATATTTCTCCAAGTGTGTATGGTGTGTATTGGGTGAGGCGTCCAGCTCCTAAAGTACGCAGCTCTTGCTGTCGAACAGGGCGAAGGAAATGCGTAGTCGGGAAATGATCAGGATGATCGAGGAGGATGGATGGTATCTGGTCGCCGTCAAAGGTAGTCACCACCAATACAAGCATCCGGGCAAGCCAGGGAGGGTGACGATCAAGCATCCGGATTCGGATCTTCCCAAGGGCACGATCAACAGCATATTGAAACAGGCGGGTTTGAAATGAGGCCTGTGATTGAAAACGAAAGTCCGTTTATGGACATGTCAGAGGAAGGACTCACTTACATGAAATTCCCGGTCGTTCTGCACAAGGATGCCGACTCAGACTACGGAGTGATTATCCCGGATGTACCGGGCTGTTTCTCCGCAGGCACAACGGTAGCCGAAGCTTTTGACAACACTCAGGAGGCACTGGCCTTGCACTATGAGGGATTGGTCGCTGATGGCGCGCCGTTGCCTCGGGTTCAGGACATTGATGCCCATCTAGAAAATCCGGATTACGCCGGCGGTATCTGGGGTGTGGTCGAGTTTGATATCACCCCCTATTTCGGCAAGTCGGTGCGCTTCAACGCTACGCTGCCGGAGCAGTTGCTGGAGCGTATCGATCAGACGGTTCGGCGTGACCAGCGCTACAGTTCCCGCTCCGGTTTTTTGGCCGCTGCTGCCTTGCGCGAATTGTCGGCCTAAGGCCGGTTCACAGGATTTTGGGTCAGGTACTTTCCCGCTCAATCACGGTGCATTGCAGCAAGTTCAACCGCTGCACCTCATCGCTCGCCAGCACGCCCAGGCTTTCCAGCACCCGCGTCGCCGCCAGCACGCCGATCTCCAGCGCCGGCGGTTTGATTGTGCTCAGGCTCGGTAGCAGCATCTCGGCGAACGGGTAGTCGCCGAAGCCGAGGACGGCGCAGTCGTCGGGGATTCTGAGACCGGCCCGTTGCCCGGCGAGCAGGCCGCCGGCGGCGAGGTTGTCGTTGGCGAAGATGATGGCGTCCGGGCGCGGTGAGGTGTTCATCAGCGCTTCCATCGCTTGCTTGCCGGCCTCGAACGGGGCGCGATCGGCATCCGGTGCGAATACCCAGGGTTCCAGGCCCAACTCACGCACTGTCGCAGCGTAACCGTCGCGGCGCTCCAGTGCGCTGAAGTCGCCGGGTGCGCTGTTCTGCACGAACGCGATCCGTCGATAGCCTTTGTCGTGCAGATAACGAGCGGCGCTGACACCCACTTCGAAGTGCGAAAAACCGATCTGCATCGGCTCACGCTCCGGCTGGTAATCCCAGGTTTCGATCACCGGGATATCCGCTTCGGCGAGCATCTTTTCCGTGCCCGTGCTGTGGAAGTGACTGGTCACCACCAGCGCTGCCGGCGACCAGCCGAGGAAGGCCCGTACTGCGTTTTCTTCCTGCTCGGTACTGAAGTAACTCGAGGCCAGCAGCAACTGATAACCGTGGCGGCTGAGGGTGTCGCTGAAGCCCTGAATGGTGTTGGCGAAGATCGGCCCGGAGATGTTCGGAATCACCATGCCGACGATTTTCCCTCGGGCCGAGGCGAGCCCGCCGGCCACCAGATTCGGCACATAACCCAGCTCGGCGACCACTGCCGCGATCCGTTCGCGGCGTTCGGGCGAGACCTGTTCCGGCTGGTTGAAGTAGCGCGACACGGTGATCGCCGAAACACCGGCCTGGCGCGCCACCGCATTGAGGGTCACGCGACCGGCGCCACGGCGTTTGCGGGGCTTTTCTTCGCTCAAGGCTCGATCCTTCTTAAAAACAAAAACGCATATAAAAGTAATTTTTCAGTATTGGACGGTCTATGTCCGGCTTGCCAATACTGGCGATGTTAGCGCTAACAAGGCGCGTTGTCTGCTACTCGCTCGAGCGAATGCCCAAGACACCGAGACAGGCGCTGTCGTCGCAGAACGGCAGCGGTTCAGGGCAACTTTCGAGCGGGCACAGCATGCACAACATTCCTGGGGCGACACACAAACTGGCGCAATCGATCCGCGCTGCGGGCTGGCTACTCACCGGATTGGCCGCGCTACCGCTGCCTGCCGCGTTCGCCGCCGACAGCACCGATCAGGAGCCGACACTCAAGTCCGTCACGGTCACCGCCACCCGCCGCGAAGAATCGCTGCAAAAGGTTCCGGTGGCGGTGTCGGTGATCGACGGCGAGCAGCTGGAACGCGACAACCGCAACAGCGTGGCGAGCATCGTCCAGCAAGTGCCGTCGCTGAATTTCCGCACTGGCGCATCGAACAAGGACACCTCGTTGTTCGTGCGTGGCGTGGGGACGATTTCCACCTCGCCGGGCGTCGAGCCGACGGTGGCCACGGTGATTGACGGCGTGGTCTACGCCCGTCCTGGCCAGTCGACTCTGGATCTGCTGGATCTGGAACGCGTCGAAGTCTTGCGTGGCCCGCAAGGCACACTGTTCGGCAAGAACGCCTCGGCCGGCGTGCTGAACATCACCAGCAAGGCGCCGACGGCCGAGACCCACGGTTACATCGATCAGTCGTACTACAGCGGCAACGAAAGCCGCACCCGTTTCGGCATTGGCGGCAGCCTGATTCCGGACACGCTCAAGGGTTCGATCAGCACCCTGTTCGGCACTTACGACGGCAACGTCGATAACAAGCACAATGGCCAGGAGGTCAACGGTTATAGCCATCGCGGCGTACGCGGCAAACTGGAATTCACCCCGAACGACGACGTCACCTTCACCCTGATCGCCGACTACATGCAGTCCCACGATGACGGCCCGAACGGCGTCGTCACCAAGGCACTGACTCCGGCCTTCGCCAATGCGTTGAGCCCGGTCGGCGCGACCAGCCACAACCGCGACATCAACACCGACACCCGCACCCACGTCGAAGACACCAACAAGGGCCTGTCCGGCCAGCTCGACTGGCAACTGGGCGATTACACCCTGACGTCTATCACCGCGTGGCGCGGCTGGGACAACACCCAGTATCAGGACGGCGACCGCCTCGGCACGGTGACGGCAGCGTTCCCCGGCACGGCGGACAAGGGCGACCTGGCCTTCGACCAGTATTCGCAGGAGCTGCGTCTGGCCTCGCCGAAAGGCGAGCTCCTCGAATACGTCGGCGGCCTGTTCTACATGCACGGCAAGGATGACGAGACCTACCAACGCACCCTGACGACCACCACACGGACTGATCGCGGCGTCGCCGATTACAGCACCACCAGCGACAGCTACGCAGTGTTCGGCGAGAGCACGCTGAATTTCACCTCGGATTTCCGTGGCATCGCCGGCCTGCGCTACACCCACGACGATCTCGAATACGATCACCGTCGCGTTTCCACTTCCGTCACCACCGTCAGCGGCATTCAACCGGCCACCCGCAGCTCCGGTTCGGTGGACGAGGACGGCTGGTCCGGTCGGCTCGGTTTGCAGTACGACTTGAGCGATGCGGTCACCACTTATCTGACCTACTCGCGCGGCTACAAAGGCCAGGCCTACAACGTGTTCTTCAACATGCAGCCGCGCGATACCGAAGCCTTGAAACCGGAAACGTCCAACACCTGGGAGGCGGGGATCAAAGCCTCAAGCTGGAACAATCGCCTGACCACCAACCTCGCGGTTTTCCACAGCGACTACGACAACTATCAGGCGAACTTTTTCGACACCGTCGCCGGGCAAGTCGTAACGCGTCTGATCAACGCCGGCAGCGTCAGCACCGAGGGCGTGGAACTCGATTACGCCCTGCAGGCGACCCAGCAACTGAAGTTCTCCGGCGCGCTGGCCTACACCCGCGCTCGTATCGACGAGTTCGCCTGCCCGGCGGGCGCGGCGGCGTCGTGCAACGTCAACGGCAAACCGCTGCCGTTCAGCCCGGACTGGAAAAGCTACGTGCGGGCCGACTACACCATCCCGCTGGAAAACGGTCTGGATATCGAACTCGGCACCGACTACAGCTGGCAGAGCGAAGTGCAGTACGACATCAGCCAGAACGCCGACACCAAGCAAGGCGCCTACGGCCTCTGGAACGCCAGCGTCGCCCTGGCCGATTACACCAACGGCTGGCGCGTGGCATTGCTGGGCAAGAACCTCACCGATAAATCGTATTCGCCGTTGCTCGCCAGTGGTGGCAACTACATCTACCGCGCCGTGCCCCGCGACGACGAACGCTACTTCGGCGTGCAACTGCGCAAGGACTTCTGAGATGAGCAGACAGCTGAAACTCGGCGCGTTTCTCATGGCTACCGGGCACCACGTTGCCGCGTGGCGTCATCCGGACGTACCGGCGAACGCCGGGCTGGATTTCGCCCATTACAAACGCCTGGCGCAGATTGCCGAGGCGGCGAAGTTCGATGCGTTGTTCGTCGCCGACAGCATCGCTGCGCCGACCCAGGACATCGCCAGCCGCATGGCCCGTTCGGATCACTTCGAGCCACTGACCTTGCTCTCGGCCTTGAGTGCCGTGACCGAACACATCGGCTTGATCGCTACCGCCACCACCAGCTACAACGAGCCGTACCACGTGGCGCGTAAATTCGCTTCGCTCGATCACCTGTCGGGCGGGCGAGCGGGGTGGAATCTGGTGACCTCGGACAACGCCGCCGAAGCGCAGAATTTCGGCCGCGACGAACACATCGGCCATGCCGAACGCTACAGCCGCGCCCGGGAGTTTCACCAAGTGGTGACCGGACTTTGGGACAGTTGGCAGGACGATGCGTTCCTACGCGACAAAGCCAGCGGTGCCTATTACGACCCGGAAAAACTGCATGTGCTGGATCACGTCGGCGAACACTTCCGGGTCAAAGGCCCGCTGAATGTCGCGCGTTCGCCACAGGGTCAGCCGGTGATCGTGCAGGCCGGCTCGTCGGAAACCGGGCGTGAACTGGCGGCGCAAACGGCCGAAGTAGTGTTCACCGCGCAAACCTCACTGGCCAGCGCCCAGGCGTTCTACGCCGACCTCAAGGGACGCTTGCCGAAGTACGGACGCAGTGCCGATTCGCTGAAAATTATGCCCGGCGTATTCGTCGTGGTCGGGCAGACGGAAGCCGAAGCGCAGGAAAAATGTGAAACGTTTCAGCAATTGGTCGAACCCGAGGTTGGCGTCGCCCTGCTTGGGCGTATGCTGGGCAACTTCGATCTGTCGAAGTACCCGCTGGACGGGCCGCTGCCGGAATTGCCGCTGACCGACAGCGGCCAGCAAAGCCGGCAGAAACTGCTGACTGAACTGGCTGGCCGCGAGCATCTGACCCTCGCTGAACTGGGCCGCAGAATCGCTGGCGGTCGCGGGCATTACAGCGTCGTCGGCACGCCGGCGCAGATCGCCGACCGCTTGCAGGAATGGTTCGAGCAAGGCGCGGCGGACGGCTTCAACGTGCTGGTGCCGCACCTGCCCGGCGGGCTCGAAGACTTCGCCAACGGCGTGGTCCCGGAACTGCAACGGCGCGGACTGTTCAGAACCGAATACGAGGGCCGGACCTTGCGCCAGAACCTTGGCCTCGCCCGACCCGGCAATAGATTTGCGTAGCAATCGACACCCATTTCAAGACCGACAAGAGAGGATTCGATGACTTACACCGCTGCCGAAAACCGCTATGACTCCATCCCTTACCGCCGCGTCGGACGCAGCGGTCTGGTGCTGCCGGCGCTGTCTCTGGGCCTGTGGCACAACTTCGGTGACAGCACGCCGATCGACACTCAGCGCGCCTTGCTGCGCACGGCGTTCGATCTGGGCATCAACCACTTCGACCTGGCCAACAACTACGGCCCTCCCTACGGCAGCGCCGAGATCAATTTCGGCCGCTTGCTACGCGAAGACTTCAAGCAGTACCGCGACGAACTGATCATCTCCAGCAAGGCCGGCTGGGACATGTGGCCCGGCCCTTACGGCCAGGGCGGCGGTTCGCGCAAATACGTGCTGGCCAGCCTCGACCAGAGCCTGCAACGCCTCGGTCTCGACTATGTGGATATCTTTTATTCGCACCGCTTCGACCCGGACACCCCGCTGGAAGAAACCGCCAGCGCCCTCGCCACTGCGGTGCAGCAGGGCAAGGCGTTGTACATCGGCATCTCGTCGTACTCCGGGGTGAAAACCCGCGAGATCGCCGCGTTGCTCAAAGAGTGGAAAGTGCCGCTGCTGATTCATCAGCCGGCGTACAACCTGCTCAACCGTTGGGTGGAAAAAGACCTGCTCGACACCACCGACGAGCTCGGCACCGGTGTGATTGCGTTCACCCCGCTGGCGCAAGGTCTGTTGACCGACAAATACCTCAACGGCGTACCGGCGGATGCGCGGGTCAATCGTCCGGGCGGAGGTTCGTTGCAGGCTTCGCATTTGTCCGAGGCCAACATCGCTCATGTGCGGGCGTTGAACGAGATCGCCAAGCGTCGTGGCCAGAGCCTGGCGCAACTGGCGTTGGCGTGGACGCTGCGGGATCCGCGAGTGACCTCGGCGCTGATCGGTGCAAGCCGGCCGGAGCAGATTATCGAGAACGTCGGGGCGTTGAAGAACCTGAGCTTCAGTGCGGAAGAGCTGGCGGAGATTGATCGGTTTGCCCAAGAGGGCGGGATCAATCTTTGGGAGAAGCCTTCGACGGCGGAATAACAGAACGCTGATCGTTCCCACGCGGAGCGTGGGAACGATCAAAAAGGTTCAGCGAAAAAACGGCACATCCCCCAACACCGTAGCCCGCTGCATCACCCGCCGCGCCGGGCGGTAATCATCCACCGCGTAATGCTGCGTCACGCGGTTATCCCAGAACGCAATGTCATCCTTCTGCCAGCGCCAGCGAATGGTGAACTCCGGCCGCGTCGCGTGGGCGAACAAAAACTTCAGCACCGCTTCACTCTCGGTTTCCGACAGCTCATTGATTTTCGACGTGAAGCCTTCGTTGACGAACAACGAACGCCGCCCGCTCACCGGATGCGTGCGAATCACCGGATGCGACAGCGGTGGATTCTTGCGCCGCGCCTCTTCCCACTGCGCCAATGCTTCCGGCGTGTTGCCATAGCGCTCCAGCGGAAACGAGCGGGTGAAGTCGTGAGTCGCGGTCAGCCCTTCAAGCATTGCTTTCATCGGCGCCGACAGCGCTTCATACGCAGCAATCCCACTGGCCCACAACGTGTCGCCACCGAACTCCGGCAACAGCTTGGCGCTGAGCACCGCGCCCATGGCCGGGGTTGGCAGGAAGGTCACGTCGGTGTGCCAGATCGCGTTGTCGCGCACGTCGGTGACGGCGGTGTCGAGGATCAGCACTTCCGGTTGCTCAGGCACATTAGGGTAGATCGGGTGAATGTGCAGGTCGCCGAAATAGTGGGCGAAGCGCGCTTGTTGCGACGGCTCGATCGGCTGATTGCGGAAGAACAGCACCTGGTATTTGAGCAGCGCCTGCTCGATGGCGTCGCGCTGTTCCAGGTTCAGCGGCTGGCTGATGTCGACGCCGCTGATCTGTGCGCCGAGGGCCGAGCTTAACGGGGTGATGTTCAGGCTGCTCATGGTGGTTCTCTTCAATTCCGGGGCCCCGAAACTGTCGGGGTAGTCAGTGCTGAAAAATCAGTGGGCCTGGCCGTGCCACGGCACCAGTTTGCGTTGCAGGGCGCGCAGGCCCATCTCCATGGCGAAGGCGATCAGGGCGATGACCAGAATCCCCAGCACCACCACATCGGTGACCAGGAACTGCGCGGCCGACTGCACCATGAAGCCCAGGCCGCTGGTGGCTGCGATCAGTTCGGCGGCGACCAGCGTCGACCAGCCGACACCCAGACCAATGCGCACACCGGTCAGAATGTCCGGCAGCGCGCTCGGCAAAATCACGTGGCGAATCAGTTGGGCGCGAGTCGCCCCCAGCGATTGCGCAGCGCGCAGTTTGGCCGGGTCGACGGTGCGCACGCCGGTGGCGGTAGCAATCGCGATCGGAGCGAAAATCGCCAGGTAGATCAGCAGCACTTTCGACAATTCGCCGATACCGCACCAGATCACGATCAGCGGCAGATAGGCGAGTGGCGGAATAGGGCGGTAGAACTCGATCAGCGGATCCAGCACACCACGCGCGATTCGGTTGGCGCCGATGGCAATGCCCACCGGCACGGCGGTCAGAATCGCAAAACCCAGGCCCAGACCGATGCGGCTCAGGCTCGCGCCCAGGTGCTGCCACAACGTCGAATCCATGTAACCCGTGGTCGCCAGTAACCAGCCTTTCTGCAGCACGGCGGACGGTGGCGGCAGGAACAGCGGTTCGATCAGGCCGGTGGCCGTGACGGCCCACCAGATCACCAGCAACGCGAACAAGGTCAGCAGGCTGATCCAGCGAGTGCTGAGGCTGCGACGCACAGGAATCACCACCGACGTGGCGGCGGGTTTCACTGCGGTGGCGGAAACGTCGTAACTGCTCATGCGCGCTCCTGCCGCTGAACGGCGCTGCGTTGCGAGAACACTTTGGCGAGCACGTGTTCGCGGGTTTCGATGAAGCGCGGATCGGACTTGATCGACCGCGCCGATTCGCCGGCGGCATAGCGCTGGCCGAAGTCGAGGTGCAGGCGTTCGACGATCTGCCCCGGATTCGGCGCCAGCAGAATCAGGTCGGTGGCGAGGAACACTGCTTCTTCAATGTCGTGGGTGATCAGGAACACCGGTTTGGCGGTGCGTTGCCAGACTTGCAGCAACAGTTCCTGCATCTGTTCGCGGGTGAAGGCGTCGAGGGCACCGAAGGGTTCGTCCATCAGCAGCACGCGCGGGTCGGCTGCGAGGGCGCGGGCCAGGCCGACACGTTGCTTCTGGCCACCGGAGAGTTGCCAGATGCGACGTTTTTCGAAACCGGAGAGATCGACCAGCGCGAGCATTTCCCGTGCACGCTGTTCGCGTTTGTCCTTGGCCACACCGGCCAGCTCAAGGCCGAAGGCGACGTTGGCCAGCACGTCCTGCCAGGGCAGCAGGGCGTCGTCCTGGAACACCACGCCGCGCTCGGCGCTCGGGCCTTTGACCGGCACACCGTCGAGGGTGATACGGCCGGCGCTCGGTTCGACGAAGCCGGCAATCAGGTTCAACAGCGAAGTCTTGCCACTGCCGGACGGGCCGAGGGCAACCAGCAATTGCTGGGGCCCCAGGGTCAGAGAGATATCCGCCAGTACCGGTTCCGGGCTGCCGGGATACTGTGCGCTGATGCGCTCCAGCTGTAGCAAGGCCATCGCAATTAGCTCCCGATCAGTTGGTGATGTACTTGGGGGTGACGTACGGCGCGTAGTCCGGCAGTACTGCTTCGACCTTGCCTTGCTCCTTGAGGAACGCAGCGGTGTCGGTGATGGCTTTGGTGGTCGGCGCGCCGAGGTCACTGACCTGATCCGCCGCCAGCGGGTAGACGTTGCCTTGCAGCAGCAAAGGAATGTCGCTGGCCTTGGCGCCGGACAGTTTCACCAGCTTGTCGACGTTGCTCTGATTGGCGATCCAGGCTTTCGGATCCTTGCGGTAGTCGGCGTAGGCGTCGAGGGTGACCTTGGCGAATGCGGTAACGATTTCCGGGTGCTTCTCGGCAAAGTCTTTACGCACGATCCAGGCGTCGAAGGTCGGCGCGCCGAACTTGGCCAGCTCTCCGGAAGTGATCAGCACTTTGCCGTTTTCCTTGGCCACACCCAGCGCCGGATCCCAAACGTAGGTGGCATCGATGTCACCGCGCTTCCACGCGGCAATGATTGCCGGCGGGGCGAGGTTGAGGACAGTGACTTTCGAAGGGTCGATGTTCCAGTGCTTCAGCGCGGCCAGCAGGCTGTAGTGACCGGTGGACACGAATGGCACGGCGATTTTCTTGCCGACCAGATCCTGCGGCGTCTTGATGCCGGAACCGTCGCGGGCGACCAGCGCTTCGGCGGCGCCGATCTGTGTGGCGATTAGGAAGGTTTCCACCGGGACTTTGCGGGTGATCGCAGCGGTCAGCGGGCTGGAACCGAGGTAGCCGATCTGCACGTCGCCGGAAGCGATGGCGGTGATGACGTCCGCGCCGTTATCGAACTTGCGCCAGCTGATGTCGGCCTTGGTGGCTTTCTCATAGGCACCGTCGGCCTGAGCGACTTTCGCCGGGTCAACGGTGGTCTGGTAGGCGACAGTGAGGTCGGCGGCCTGAGCCAGGAAACTCGCGGCAGCCAGAGAGGCCACGGCCAGCAGGCGAAGCGGGACATTCAGTTTCATTGAAGAGCTCCATATCAGGCGACCGAGCGTCGGCGTGAAAGGAGACTAAATGATCTAAGAATCTAGAAATAAATAACTTTTTAGACTTAGCTTATGAGCGGAAAAATCTAAGGGAAGGCAGAGCAGATCGTTCCCACGCTCTGCGTGGGAACGCCTCAATGGACGCTCAGCGTCCCAGTGACCGTGACGCTGAGCGTCAGGAGCTGCATTCCCACGCGGAGCGTGGGAATGATCAGAGAAGGAAGTGTCAGTTGCTGATCGCCAGAATACTCGCCTGATACGACCCGACAAACACGTCGAAATCGCCCACCTCGTTCTGCTCCAGCTCAGCCTGTTGCGCCAGCGACGACCGCGCCAGTTCTTCGAACTTCGCCTGTTCCTCAGCCGCCAACGGCTCGCTGCGGAAGAACTCGGCGTGAGCCTGGCTCTGGCGCAGGGAGAATTGCGCGAAGCTTTCCTTGTGCTCGGCCATCGCCGCCAGCACCTGGGCCGAAGGCGTCAGAGACGAATCCTTGACCTTGGCCAGTTGAGCGTCGAGTGCCTTGCTGTGGGCATCGCCGCCATGGCTTTGATCCAGCAGCGCCGCCAGCGGAGCGATTTTTTCCAGCAGTTCGGCGGCCCATTCCTTCAGTTCGACCGGTTGGCCGTCACGCTGCAATTGCAGGCCCGGACGACGACCTTCCTTGACCACGCTGAGGAAGTTCGACGTGGCGTTGCCGCAGCTGATGTTGGTCAGCAGCGGGCTGTCGTTCAGCGCGCAGTACAGCAGGAACGCATCGAGGAAGCGCGATTCGGTGAGGTCGATGCCCATTGGCAGGAACGGGTTGATGTCCAGGCAACGTACTTCGACGTACTGGATGCCACGGGCGACCAGCGCCTGGATCGGCCGCTCGCCGGTGTAGGTCACGCGTTTCGGGCGGATGTTGGAGTAGTACTCGTTTTCGATCTGCAGGATGTTGGTGTTCAGTTGCACCCACTCGCCATCCTGGTGCGTGCCGACTTCTACGTACGGCGCGTATGGCGTGGCCACCGCTTTGCGCAGACTGTCGGTGTAGCTTGCCAGGTCGTTGTAGCAAGGGGTCAGGCCAGCCTGGGCGTTGCTCTGGTAACCGAGGTCACTCATGCGCAGGCTGGTGGCGTAGGGCAGGTACAGGGTGTCCGGGTCCAGTTGTTCAAGCTGATGCGAACGGCCGCGCAGGAACCCCGCGTCCAGCGCCGGCGAAGCACCGAACAGGTACATCAGCAGCCAGCTGTAGCGACGGAAGTTACGGATCAGCGCGATATAGGACGACGACTGGAAATCCCGGTCGGTGCCGACGAAGCCTTCGGCTTCTTTCAGCAGCGGCCAGAGTTTTTCCGGCAGGGAGAAGTTGTAGTGAATCCCGGCGATGCACTGCATGGTCTTGCCGTAACGCAGGGCCAGGCCCTTGCGGTAGACATACTTGAGCTGACCAATGTTGGAGGTGCCGTAATAGGCGATCGGGATGTCTTCCTCGGCCGGCAACGGGCACGGCATCGATGGACTCCACAGGTACTCGTTGCCGAGCTTGCTGTAGGCGAAGCGATGAATCTTGTCCAGGCTGGCCAGGGTGTCGGCCGGGTCTGGCAGGGCAGGCGTGATGAATTCCAGCAGCGACTCGGAATAGTCGGTGGTGATCTGTTCGTTGGTCAGCGCGGAACCCAGGCTTTCAGGGTGCGGCGTTTGCGCCAGACGTCCCTCGCCGGTCACGCGCAGGCATTCACGTTCGATACCGTGCAGGCACTGCTCGAGCAGAGAGAGGTTGGCGCGCTCACCGAGCAGAGCCAGGCGGCGGTTGAGAAGTTCGCTCAATTTGGATTCCTTCACGCGTCAGTCGCCCCAATATGGGGGTGGGCAGGACGGTCTACAAGGGTGAAGTTGAAACTGGCGTTTTCGCCTGGTTTTCGGGCCATGAAAGCCCCATTGGAAACGCCAACTTCAGTCCCTGAATCTGGCAGACGCGGGCGAGGAAAACTCCGACGCTGCGATCACAGCGCCGAAATTAACTCAAAATGATGAACAACATCTACAGGACAGCGAACGTGCCTTGCGCTTTTGCGACCAGTTTGTCGCCCTGCATCACGTCGGCTTCGACCACCAGCGTGCGCCGGCCCGGGTGGATCACCCGCGCCGTGCACATCACCTCGCCCTCGGAGACGGCGCGGATGTAGTTGATCTTGCACTCGATGGTCGCGCTCTGCTGGTCAAAGCCGTGGGTGCTGGAACAGGCCAGCCCCATGGCGATATCGACCAGACTGAACAGCGCGCCACCGTGCAGCTTGCCGCCGCGGTTGCGCAGTTCGGGTTCCAGCACCAGGGCGACTTGCGCCACCCCGGTTTCCAGGCTGTGCAGGCGGCAGCCCAACAGCTTGAAAAACGCGCTCTCGACGAGCCCGGCCGGAATTTCCATCAGCGTTTCTTCAACTGCTTGGCGTTGGCGAACAGCGATGCCATGGCGTTGTTGGCCGGAGCCGCCGGGGTGCTTTCCTTGCGCGGAGCCGAACCCTGCGACTGGCGTGGCGCCGAGCCTGGGCGCGCGCCACGGGCACCGTCGATTTTCTCGCCCGGAGTGTCGCTCATGCGCATCGACAGGCCGACGCGTTTGCGCGGGATGTCGACTTCCATGACCTTCACTTTCACCACGTCACCGGCCTTCACGGCTTCGCGCGGATCCTTGATGAACTTCTCCGACAGCGCCGAGATGTGCACCAGACCATCCTGATGCACGCCGATGTCGACGAACGCGCCGAATGCGGTCACGTTGGTCACCACGCCTTCGAGGATCATCCCCAGTTGCAGGTCCTTCAAGTCCTCGACGCCTTCCTGGAACTCGGCGGTCTTGAACTCCGGACGCGGGTCGCGGCCGGGTTTTTCCAGTTCCTGCAGGATGTCGGTGACGGTTGGCAGACCGAAGGTCTCGTCGGTGAATTTCTTCGGATCCAGACGCTTGAGGAACCCGGCGTCGCCGATCAGCGAGCGGATGTCGCGGTCGGTTTCAGCGGCGATGCGCTGCACCAGCGGATAGGCTTCCGGGTGAACCGCCGAGGAATCCAGCGGGTTGTCGCCGTTCATCACGCGCAGGAAGCCGGCGGCCTGTTCGAAGGTTTTCTCGCCCAGGCGAGCAACTTTCTTCAGCGCTGCACGGGTCTTGAACGCGCCGTGCTCGTCACGGTGAGTCACGATGTTCTGCGCCAGAGTCGCGTTGAGGCCGGAGATCCGCGCCAGCAGCGCCACGGACGCGGTGTTCACGTCCACGCCCACGGCGTTCACGCAGTCCTCGACCACGGCGTCCAGGCCGCGTGCCAGTTTCAGTTGCGACACGTCGTGCTGATACTGACCGACACCGATGGATTTCGGATCGATCTTCACCAGTTCGGCCAGTGGGTCCTGCAAGCGACGGGCGATGGACACGGCACCACGGATCGACACGTCCAGATCCGGGAATTCCTTCGCCGCCAGTTCCGATGCCGAGTACACCGATGCGCCGGCTTCGGAGACCATGACCTTGGTCATTTTCATCGCTGGATATTTTTTGATCAGCTCGATCGCCAGTTTGTCGGTTTCACGGCTGGCGGTGCCGTTGCCGATGGCGATCAGATCGACCGAGTGCTTGGCGCACAGGGCGGCCAGGATCGCGATGGTCTGATCCCACTTGTTGTGCGGCACGTGCGGGTAAACCGTGGCGTGATCCAGCAGTTTGCCGGTGGAGTCGACCACCGCGACCTTGCAGCCGGTGCGCAGGCCCGGGTCGAGGCCCAGGGTGGCGCGCGGGCCAGCCGGAGCGGCCAGCAGCAGGTCGTGCAGGTTGTGGGCGAACACGTTGATCGCTTCGGTTTCGGCGCCGTCGCGCAGCTCGCCGAGCAGGTCGGTTTCCAGGTGGGTGTAGAGCTTGACCTTCCAGGTCCAGCGCACCACTTCACCCAGCCATTTGTCGGCCGGACGGTTCTGGTTCTGGATGCCGACTTGCTGGCCGATCATGCCTTCGCACGGATGCATGGTGCCCGGCAGTTCATCGCCGACCTTCAGTGCGGAGCTGAGAATGCCTTCATTGCGGCCACGGAAAATCGCCAGCGCGCGGTGCGACGGCATGCTTTTCAGCGGTTCGTCGTGTTCGAAGTAATCGCGGAACTTGGCGCCTTCCTCTTCCTTGCCGGCGATCACGCGGGCACTGAGGGTGGCTTCCTGCTTCAGGTAAGTGCGCAGTTTTTCCAGCAGGTTGGCGTCTTCGGCGAAGCGCTCCATGAGGATGTACTTGGCGCCTTCCAGCGCAGCCTTGACGTCGGCCACGCCTTTTTCGGCGTCGATGAAGCGTGCGGCTTCGGCTTCCGGGGCCAGGCTCGGGTCGTTGAACAGACCGTCGGCCAGCTCGCCGAGGCCGGCTTCCAGGGCGATCTGGCCCTTGGTGCGGCGCTTCTGCTTGTACGGCAGGTACAAGTCTTCGAGGCGGGTCTTGGTGTCGGCGAGTTTGATTTCACGCTCCAGTTCAGGGGTGAGTTTGCCCTGCTCCTGGATGCTGGAAAGAATGCTGATGCGCCGTTCGTCGAGTTCTCGCAGGTAGCGCAGACGCTCTTCCAGATGACGCAGTTGAGTGTCATCGAGGCTGCCGGTCACTTCTTTCCGGTAACGGGCGATGAAGGGAACGGTAGAGCCTTCATCGAGTAGCGCGACGGCCGCTTCGACCTGTTGTGGGCGTACGCCGAGTTCCTCGGCGATGCGGCTGTTGATGCTGTCCATAAAACCACCTGACAAATTGTGAAAGCAGGCTCGCAGGCACGTAAATAAAGGCCCGGAGTCTGGTTGGGCGGCCTGACGCTTGCCGCTGCCTGGGTCAAAAGGCATCCCATTGACCCGTGAAATCGAACAATTACTGCGAGGGCCGGGAAAATAAGAGACGGCCACCTGCGGTAACGATTCAGACGTTGCCTGACACAAAAGGCCGCGCATTATAACCAGCGTTCTGTCATTCGGGGGCGACACAGTCTGTAGGCTCAAGCCCCGGTTTTCTGGCAGTGAAGGAAAAATCTGCTAACAATGCACACGGTGCGTATAACGGCAGCTACGCCATAATGCGCGCCGAGCTAAAAGGAGCATCCAATGAGCAGCACTGCACAAACTGCTGAAGGCGAAAAAATTCTTATTGTTGATGACGATCCGGGGCTGAGCAGCCTGCTGGAACGTTTCTTCGTCAGCAAGGGCTACCGTGCCCGCGCCGTACCGAATACCGAGCAGATGGATCGTCTGCTGTCGCGTGAAGTGTTCAATCTGGTCGTTCTCGACTTGATGCTGCCGGGCGAAGACGGCCTGACCGCTTGCCGTCGTCTGCGTGGCGCGAACAATCAGATCCCGATCATCATGCTCACCGCCAAGGGCGACGAACTGAGCCGTATCAAGGGCCTGGAACTGGGCGCCGACGACTACCTGGCCAAGCCGTTCAACCCGGACGAGTTGATGGCCCGCGTAAAAGCCGTGCTGCGCCGTCAGGCCGCACCGGTGCCGGGCGCGCCGGGCAGTGAAGAAGAAAACGTCACGTTCGGCGACTACGTGCTGTCCCTGGCCACCCGCGAACTCAAGCGCGGCGACGAAGTGCACATGCTCACCACCGGTGAGTTCGCTGTACTCAAGGCCCTGGTGATGAACGCCCGTCAGCCGCTGACCCGCGACAAGCTGATGAACCTGGCCCGTGGCCGGGAGTGGGATGCCCTGGAGCGTTCCATCGACGTGCAGATTTCCCGACTGCGCCGGATGATCGAACCCGATCCGTCCAAACCGCGCTACATCCAGACTGTCTGGGGCGTGGGTTATGTGTTCGTGCCGGATGGCAACTCCACCAAGTGACGGGTGATTTGTAGGAGCGAGTCTGTGGGGAGCGGTCAAAAATGCCGCCTCCGCAGACTCGTTATCCGCAATATGCGAGCATTGCTCGCTCCTGCAAGTGCGTAGCGGTTATCCATGAAAACCCCTGTCTGGTTTCCCCAAAGTTTCTTCTCCCGCACCCTCTGGCTGGTGCTCATCGTCGTATTGTTCTCAAAGGCACTGACCCTGGTTTATCTGCTGATGAACGAGGACGTGCTGGTGGACCGTCAATACAGTCACGGCGTCGCCCTGACGCTGCGTGCCTATTGGGCCGCCGATGAAGAGAACCGCGCGAAGATCGCCGATGCCGCGACCCTGATCCGGGTGGTCGGTGCCGGTGTGCCGGAAGGCGAACAGCACTGGCCGTACAGCGAAATCTACCAGCGGCAGATGCAGGCGGAACTGGGTGCCGACACCGAGGTTCGGCTGCGCATGCATTCGCCGCCGGCGTTGTGGGTGCGCGCGCCGAGCCTGGGTGATGGCTGGTTGAAAGTGCCGTTGTACCCGCATCCGTTGCGCGGCCAGAAAATCTGGAACGTACTCGGCTGGTTCCTCGCCATCGGGTTGCTCTCGACCGCGTCCGCATGGATCTTCGTCAGCCAGCTCAATCAGCCGTTGAAGCGTCTCGTGTATGCCGCGCGGCAACTAGGTCAGGGCCGCAGCGTACGCTTGCCGATCAGCGACACACCGAGCGAAATGACCGAGGTTTATCGCGCCTTCAACCAGATGGCTGAAGATGTCGAACAGGCCGGTCGTGAACGTGAACTGATGCTCGCCGGGGTTTCCCACGACCTGCGCACGCCGCTGACCCGTCTACGGTTGTCGCTGGAACTGATGGGTGACCGCACCGACCTGACCGACGACATGGTGCGCGACATTGAAGACATGGACGCGATTCTCGACCAGTTCCTCGCGTTCATTCGCGATGGTCGGGATGAGTCCGTGGAAGAGGTGGACCTGAGCGATCTGGTGCGCGAAGTCGCGGCGCCGTACAACCAGAGTGAAGAAAAGGTGCGCTTGCGTCTGGAGCCGATCCAGCCGTTTCCGCTGCGTCGGGTGTCGATGAAGCGCCTGCTGAACAACCTGATCGGCAACGCGTTGAACCATGCCGGCAGCGGCGTCGAGGTCGCGGCTTACGTGTCCGGTGACACCAGCGCGCCGTATGTGGTGCTGAGCGTGATGGACCGTGGCGCGGGGATTGATCCGTCGGAGCTAGAGGCGATCTTCAATCCGTTCACCCGTGGCGACCGTGCGCGGGGCGGAAAGGGTACCGGGTTGGGGCTGGCGATCGTGAAGCGGATTGCTTCGATGCATGGCGGCAATGTCGAGCTGCGCAACCGCTCCGGTGGCGGGCTGGAGGCGCGGGTGCGCTTGCCGCTGGGGTTGATGCTGCCGCGGGACGCGGTTTAAGTTTCAGGCGGCCTTGCGGCCGCCTGAGTCAAGGTTCATCCCTTGCCTTTGGTGCGTGTCATGTTCGGCCCGCCATTCTTCTCAAGGTGTTCGATGATGATCCCCGCCACGTTCTTGCCGGTGGTGGTCTCGATCCCTTCCAGGCCCGGCGACGAGTTCACTTCCATCACCAGCGGCCCGTGATTCGAACGCAGGATATCCACACCCGCCACCGCCAGGCCCATGACCTTGGCGGCGCGCAACGCGGTCATGCGCTCTTCCGGGGTGATCTTGATCAGGCTGGCGCTGCCGCCACGGTGCAGGTTGGAGCGGAATTCCCCTGGCTTGGCCTGACGCTTCATCGCCGCGATCACCTTGTCGCCGACCACAAAGCAGCGGATGTCGGCGCCGCCAGCCTCCTTGATGTATTCCTGCACCATGATGTTCTGCTTGAGGCCCATGAACGCCTCGATCACCGACTCCGCCGCCGTTGCGGTTTCGCACAGCACCACGCCGATGCCCTGGGTACCTTCCAGCACCTTGATCACCAGCGGCGCGCCGTTGACCATGTCGATCAGGTCGGGAATGTCGTCCGGCGAGTGGGCGAACCCGGTCACCGGCAAACCGATGCCCCGGCGTGACAGCAGTTGCAGCGAACGCAGCTTGTCCCGGGAACGGGCGATGGCCACCGATTCGTTGAGCGGAAACACCCCCATCATTTCGAACTGGCGCAGCACCGCGCAGCCATAAAACGTCACCGACGCGCCGATCCGCGGGATCACCGCATCGAAACCTTCCAGCGGCTTGCCGCGATAGTGGATCTGCGGCTTGTGGCTGGCGATGTTCATGTAGGCGCGCAAGGTGTCGATCACCACCATTTCATGCCCGCGCTCGGTGCCGGCTTCGACCAGACGACGGGTGGAATACAGACGCGGATTCCGCGACAGCACAGCGATCTTCATGCAACACCTGTGGAGGAGGTAGATACCGGGAACACCGGCTTGTCTTGTACATACTTGATGCCCGGATTGACCACCAACTGGCCGTCGATCAGGGCTTTGGAACCGAGCAACAGGCGATAGCGCATGGACTTGCGGCAGGCGAGGGTGAACTCGACCGGCCAGACCCGATCACCGAGGGCCAGGGTGGTGCTGATTACATAGCGCACCTGGGCCTGGCCGTTGGAACTCTTGATAGTCTTGCGGGTGACCAGCGGCGCTTCGCAACGCCGGTGGCGCAATTGCACCACCGTGCCCAGGTGCGCGGTGAAACGCACCCACTTCTCGCCGTCCCGCTCGAACGGCTCGATGTCGGTGGCGTGCAGGCTGGAGGTACTGGCACCGGTGTCGATTTTCGCCCGAAGGCCTGCGACTCCCAAACCCGGGAGCGCCACCCACTCGCGCAGACCGACAACGGTCAAATGGTCAAATGTCTTCAAAAAAATGCTCAACCGGTGAAAACCGATCAGCCCGCAGGGGGCCGGATTTGCGGTATTCACGCAGAATAGTGGTTAAAAGGCGACAGATATCTATGGCCCGGATTTGCGCGCTCTCAAGCACGCCCCGGAATGTGTGCATTGTAATCCGGGACAGCACAATTCATGGCACGACAGAAACGGTAGTACAGTTCATCAATATTTCAGAATGAGGAAATTCCATGGCACAAAAAAGCGAAGAGGACGACAAGGTCCGTCTCGACAAATGGCTGTGGGCTGCACGTTTTTTTAAAACCCGTGCCTTGGCCAAAGCCGCCATCGAAAGTGGCAAGGTGCATTGTCGGGGAGAGCGCTGCAAGCCTGGCAAAGAGCCACGCATCGGCGATGAATTCGAGATTCGCACCGGCTTCGATGAAAAGACTGTCGTGGTCCAGGCCCTGTCGATCGTGCGCCGTGGCGCGCCGGAAGCGCAGACGCTGTATGCGGAAACCGACGCCAGTATCGCCAAGCGCGAGGCGGCTGCGGCGATGCGCAAGGCGGGCGCGTTGGGTGTGACCACCGACGGTAAACCGAGCAAGAAACAGCGTCGGGACTTGTTTAAATTTCGTGGGAACAGTGGCAACGAATAAAAAATCGCAGCCTGCATGCACTTCCGAAGGAGCCGCCGCAGGCTGCGATCTTTTCAGGCGCAGCGAATTAGCGCAGCGCAACCACACTCATCCGCGAGACTAGCGGCAACTTGCCTGCCAGCCCGAAAATCGGCGCGGTAACCTTCAGCCAGAAGTTCGCTGCGTGATAGGCAAACGGGGTGTAGTAACCCCAGCCCAACGCCCACACCGCCAGCAGCAGGCCACCGATGTAATCGTCCTGTCCCCAGTGCGCACCGGCCACCAGCCGCGGCAACATGAACAGCAGCGCCAGACCCCAGATCGTCAGGAACTGGCCGGCGGAGCGACTGAAAACACCCATGAACAGCGCCCAGATCAACAGCACTGAAGCATGGTCACCAGGGAAACTCTGGCTCGAGCGATCCTTCAGCTCAAAGGTCTTCTCCAGATGCGGGAAGTAGTCGCTCATATGAACGGCGCCCTGGAGCACCATGGATGGGCTATTGTGCTGCCAGCCCATGTGGTCGGCGAATTTGGAAAACAGCGCGCGGATCACCACCATCAGCAGCAGGATCGAGAAAAATCCGAAGAAGGCGCGACGCACGTCAATCGCCTTGAACACCCAGTCGCCCTTGATCAGCAGCGTCAGCAGGATCAGTCCGACGACAACGTCGAACGGGCGCAGACTTGCAATTGCCCAGATGTGGAGCCATATGGGGTGGCTGGCCAGCGGTGCATTGAGTGAGCGGAACAGCCACTCGTCGAAAATCACACACAGCATCTGACCCGTAGGCCATAACCAGAAAGCCAGTAGTGCCAATGGCACTGCATTGCACAGAACCAGCC
This sequence comes from Pseudomonas sp. GW821-FHT02C04, assembly GCF_059421845.1. Classification (NCBI taxonomy): domain Bacteria; kingdom Pseudomonadati; phylum Pseudomonadota; class Gammaproteobacteria; order Pseudomonadales; family Pseudomonadaceae; genus Pseudomonas; species Pseudomonas sp. GW821-FHT02C04. The sequence continues at coordinate 184,982 of NZ_JBWKVT010000004.1, forward strand.
GGCCGAGGTTCCACCTTGATTGGAACAAACCCGGATTGTTCATAAAATGCCTCCCGTGGCTGAACATAGGCATCAAAATGGATGCCAGAAGCGCGGGATTTTCATTCTTTGTAACCTTTTTGTCATTAAAATCAGATACCTAGACCTATGACCGATTTCCTCGATACCGATTACACCCAACGCTTCATCTTCGATGACAGCGACACGCGCGGCGAACTGGTGTCGCTGGAACGCAGCTACGCCGAAGTGCTCGCCAAGCACCCGTATCCGGAGCCGGTTGCGCAACTGCTGGGCGAACTGATGGCGGCCGCGTCGTTGCTGGTGGGCACCCTGAAATTCGATGGCTTGCTGATTCTTCAGGCGCGCTCCGAAGGCCCGATCCCGCTGCTGATGATCGAGTGCTCCAGCGATCGCGAAATTCGTGGCCTGGCCCGTTATGAAGCCGACCTGATCGCCGCTGATGCGACCCTCTCCGACCTGATGCCCAACGGAGTGTTGGCGTTGACTGTCGATCCGACGGTGGGCCAGCGCTACCAGGGCATCGTCGACCTTGACGGCGAAACCCTGTCCGACTGCTTCACCAACTACTTCGTCATGTCCCAGCAGGTTGGCACCCGCTTCAAGCTGTGCGCCGACGGCCGTCGCGCCCGTGGCCTGCTGCTGCAGCAACTGCCTGCCGATCGCCTGAAAGACGAAGAAGAACGCGCCGCCAGCTGGCAGCACATCACCGCGTTGGGCAACACCCTGACCGCTGATGAACTGTTGAGCCTGGACAACGAAACGGTTCTGCATCGCCTCTACCATGAAGAGCAGGTCCGTCTGTTCGATGTGCAGACACTGCGCTTCCATTGCAGCTGCTCCCGCGAACGCTCGGGCAACGCACTGGTCAGCCTGGGTCTGGAAGATGCGCAGGCGCTGGTGGCCGAGCAAGGTGGCAAAGTCGAGATCGATTGCCAGTTCTGCAACCAGCGCTACCTGTTCGATGCGGCGGATATCGCTCAATTGTTCGCTGGCGCGGGCGTCGAGACGCCGTCAGATACCCGGCACTAAAACGGTTCAGCGCAGGTAAATTCACTGCTCAACGACGGAATAACGCCGTTACGACGGGAGGGCCCTACTCTTTTTGGGCTTTTCTGGCATAATCCGGCCCACTTTTTTCGCGGTAGTAGTGCACGACTTTCTACTACAAAACGTTTGGAGCACACTCGGCCACTGGCCGACGGGGAACCTCATGACGCAAGCCAATAACGCCGTGTACACCGATCTGAGTGTTGATGATCTGGTAAAAGAAGCCCTGAAACGCGGTGAAGGCGAGCTTGCCGATACCGGCGCTCTGGTTGTTCGCACCGGTCACCGCACCGGCCGTTCGCCAGTCGACCGTTTCATCGTTGAAGAGCCTTCCACCCAGGACGCAATCGCCTGGGGCCCGATCAACCGCAAGTTCCCGGCCGACAAGTTCGACGCCCTGTGGAGCCGCGTAGAAGCATTCAACAACGCGCAAGAGCATTTCGTTTCCCACGTGCATGTAGGCGCGGCCGAAGATCACTACCTGGCCGTGAAGATGACCACCCAGACTGCCTGGCAGAACCTGTTCGGTCGTTGCCTGTTCATCAACCCGGCCCAGTACAACCCGGCCGGTCGTGAAGAGTGGCAAGTGCTGAACGTGGCCAACTTCGAGTGCGTGCCTGAGCGTGACGGCACCAACTCCGACGGTTGCGTGATCCTCAACTTCGCACAGAAAAAAGTGCTGATCGCCGGCATGCGTTACGCCGGTGAAATGAAGAAAGCCATGTTCTCGGTGCAGAACTTCCTGCTGCCGGCCGCTGACGTGCTGCCAATGCACTGCGCTGCCAACATCGGCGAAGAGGGCGACGTGACCCTGTTCTTCGGTCTGTCCGGCACTGGCAAGACCACCCTGTCCGCCGACGAAAGCCGTTACCTGATCGGTGACGACGAACACGGCTGGGGTGAAGGCGTTGTCTTCAACATCGAAGGCGGCTGCTACGCCAAGTGCATCGACTTGTCCGAGAAGAACGAGCCGGTCATCTGGAAAGCCATCAAGCACGGCGCTGTGCTGGAAAACGTCGTGATCGACGACGCCAAGCACGCCGACTACGCCGATGTCAGCCTGACCCAGAACAGCCGCGCAGCCTACCCGCTGGAGCACGTTGCCAAGCGTTCCGAGAAGAACCTGGGCGGCGAGCCGAACGCTGTGATCTTCCTGACTTGCGACCTGACCGGCGTACTGCCGCCAGTGTCGATCCTGAACAACGAGCAGGCGGCCTACCACTTCCTGTCCGGCTACACCGCACTGGTGGGCTCGACTGAAATGGGTTCGGGCAGCGGCATCAAGTCGACTTTCTCCACCTGCTTCGGCGCACCGTTCTTCCCGCGTCCGGCTGGCGAATACGCTGAGCTGCTGATCAAGCGCATCAAGGGCTTCGGCTCCAAGGTCTACCTGGTCAACACCGGCTGGACCGGCGGTGGCTACGGCGTCGGCAAACGCTTCAACATCCCGACCACCCGCGCCGTGATCGCAGCGATCCAGAGCGGTGCACTGATCGGTGCCGAAACCGAACACCTGGACACCATCAACCTGGACGTGCCACTGGCCGTACCGGGCGTCGAAACCAACCTGCTCAACCCACGCAACACCTGGGCTGACAAGGCTGCGTACGACGAAGCTGCCAAAGCACTGGCCGGTCTGTTCATCGAGAACTTCAAGAAGTTCGACGTGAGCGACGCGATCAAGGCTGCCGGGCCTAAGTTGTAAGACTGGGTTCTGGTGAATGAAAAAGCCGCCTCTTGTGGGCGGCTTTTTTGTGGGTGATGGGTTGGATGTCATCATCAGACCAACTGCCATTATTCCCGCAGAGTTCGCGTTAAACAGCCAGAATAATGCCACTTAAGAAGCCGTGAGTTCTAAACGCCGCTCTTTTTCTCTTCAGCCTTCATAGCCATTGCCGCCTGGTATGCAGTACTCGCAGCATCTCCACAGCATCAACTTTGATTGTGTAGATGATGTAGTAGTTTGGGGTGACAACTATTTCGCGGGTGTCTTGCGCGATCCCTCTTTTGTATAAAGCTGGGTGCTGGCGGACGCTTTCTCCCTTCGATTCGAAAAGTTCATCGAGCCTAATCGCTGCAACGGGATTTTCCTGTCCGATACGCTCCATGATGTTGTCTCGGTCATCCAGCGCCTCTTGGCGCCAGACCAACCTCATCAACGTACTCGCTGACGCAGGGCATCACGCTTGGCGGCAAATATCCTGCGAGCGTCTTCATCGCTGACGCTGGGTCTTGGGTCATCAATGCTGATTTGTACCTGTTGCTTGACCCATTCTTCATACGCAGCGGCTTCATGAGCTTGTTTCATCGCTTCGGCGCGATCAGGGCGGGCATAGGTTTTTATTTGAAGAGGGTCATAACTGGAGGCGTCCACATCGAAGTGATTGATACCCACTCCTTGTAGGTAGGTCACCAGTGTTTCGAACCGCTTGAACAGCCGCACCTGGCCACTGCGTTGTGCTGCCAGTGAATACTCTTTGCTTCCTTGCTGAACTTGAATCGACCAGCCACCGGGCTTGGCGACGATATGTGCGCTACTGATCGAACCGTTCTCAAACAGTCGCGTGAGAGTGCTGTGATCAATGGTTTCAGTGGTCATGAAAGCAAGCCCTTGGTTGAACAATGGCTCCCATCGTACGCAATCAATAATAGTTTGCAAAATTCAGGCCCTTAAGTTTTGCGCCGGAAATGGCAGCGTCAGTGTTCGAAATAGAGGCAGGCAGTTCTAGCCATGAACACGCCTGCCCGAGGAGTTCGTTAGGCCGGGGCTTTCCAACTGAGCATTTTCTGCTGGGCGACTTGCAGCAGGTCATAGCCGTCTTTGGTCAGCAGGTAGAGGGCGTGGGTGATGTGCGGGATGTCTTCAACGTCGGCGTGTTTGAAGCAGAGGCAGTAGAGGGTTTGCAGCAGGTCGCTTGAGGCGCGCAGGCGCTGGACGGCGCATTCGAGGATGTCTTGCGGGTTGGCATCGGTGTCGATGACCAGAGGCTTGGTATCGGTGAGGTTAGAGTCGAGTGGGCGGTAGTGATCGGAGTGGAACTCGTTCCATGATTTCATTTTTTCTATCTCTGTAGGCATCGATGAACCGCTGCTACCGTGACCAAGCGGTGGAGGCGGACTGTGTTCAAGTTGGTCAAACCGGCAGAGATAACCCGGTACGCCGAAGCGTCCCAAACACAGCCCGCCATAAAGCGTGCCGACAGAAAGAGGTCGGCAGCATACAAGGGCATGTATCAGTTATCTCTGTTTTTCAGGTGACCAAACCTGAATCGCTGATTGGGCAGCGACAGTCACAACTATAGGTTTTGGCCCACCGGCGCCGATAGAAGACAAGGCGCCGCTGCGTGTAGGAACGGGATGCAGATTCGGGCAGGCCGTTCCTACAGATCAATCACGGTTTTCAACGAATCGCCCGATACCCTTCAACATCCAGCACACTCGTCGTCAGACCGGTCGCCGGGGTGTAGATCGTGCCTTTCACCGTCGAGAACGGGACGCCTTTGCTGCCCAGCGACACGTAGCGTTCACCCTGATCCAGTTCGGTGAACCAGGTGTAGGAGCACTTCTCCATGGCTTTGTATTTCGCTGCCGCGTTGACGATGGCGGCGGTGTGGTTTCGCAGGGTGGCGTCGGTGAGGTTGAGGTTTTTGTCGAGCACGGTGCCCCAGCGTTTCAGGCAGACCTCGGCAAAGTGACGGACGATGAGGCCGGGTTCGGCCAGCACTTTGGGACCACTGTTGCCATCGGCGGCGGCGTTGCCGACCAGGGTGGCGTGACGGCCGGGCATGGGGAAGATGCTGGTTTTGGTGCCGGTCGCGGTTTGCGGGATGACGCAGCTGAAGCCCTTGGAGCGTTCGTCCCGTGCATAGAAACCCACGTACTCTTTTACGTTGTAATTGAGCTTCACCCGGTGTTCCTGAAAGTTACCAATGCCCGGCACCGGGTCAATGGCAAAGATATTCACCGGAATACTTTTCAACGCACTGTCGTTGAACATGGCATTGGCCAGCATGTGGCAACTAATACCGCCACGGCTCCAGCCCACCAGATTGACTTTTGTTGGAATAACACCGTCCTTGCGGAACGTTTTAATGATCTGCTCCTGTAACTTTTGTTGCGTCACACTACGGTCGCCATAGTTGTATTTTCGCCACAGCCACGAACCTTCGACTTTTACATCTTCGATCGGAATTCCCGCAGCCTTGAGGCGGTTATATTCCGCTTCGGTCAGTTGCTCACGCTGCCAGTCGCATCGGCCTTTGATGATGTTCATCGCGTGCTGGACGTTTTCCTCCCAGCCCTTGCCGAACAGGGTTCCGCTGAGGCCGTAGTCCTTGGATCGGGTGAACAGTTCATCGGCCTGCAGGTTGCTGGTGCCGGGACCGTCGACCACGATCCATTCGGCGAACTCACGACCGGCGTGATGGGAGGCCAGTGTGGAGACCAATTCGCCATCCCAATAGTTTTCGTGGGCGTTATCGAACTTTGTCGAACCTGTACCGCAAAAGAAAATAGTCAGCGTAGTCATGTTGTTGCTCTGGGTTGATGTAAGAGCAAACAGGCTAGTTCTGAACTTTGCGGTAATGGAAGCGACGGGTTGTTGCGAACTTTGTAAGTTTGGCTGGCGGTGTTAGTTGTTCATTCGTTGTCTGGCAACTTCCAGCAAGTCACAGCCGTCCTGCGTCAACAAATAAAGCGCATTGACGATGTTGGGGATGTCTTTCACGTCAGCCTGTTTAAAACACAAGCAGTAAAGAGTTTCCAGCAGATCGCTGGCGGCACGCAGGCGTTGATCGGCAGCATTGAGCAGATCCCCAGGTTTGGCTTCGGTGTCGATGACCATGACCGGGATGTCGCCGTCGCAGGTTTTGAGAGGGCGAAAACGAATATTCAGCGGTTTGAACATGTTCATGATTGGGGCGTGTCCTTTACGAAGTCGCGTCGGTGGGCCGACACAGTGTTTTCAGCCGCGCCGGCCACTATAGAAGGGCGCCATCGAGTGGGACAAGACAGCCACAATGGACAGGATTCGTAGGGGTTTTTCCGGGGTTCGGGCATTTGCCCTACGCGTTTTTGCGGCGTTTTCACAGCCAAACCCTGAGGAGAGAAATTTCCCACGTGTTTGTCGGGCGATTCCCGGTAAACCTCTGTATGGTGCGCGCCAGAATCCGTAGGGCGTTTCCAGACGTCCGACACACGCTTAAAGGGAATTAGGTATGCAGTGGCTACGAATGGCCTCGATCATTTTGCTGTGGGCCAGTGGTTGTCGTTTGACGGTGGCCTCCGATACGGGCAATGGGCTGGCGCTTGCCAATCTGGAGCGCAGCGGCTGGCCTGACGCACTCACCACTCAGGCCAGCATCGACACAGCCTCCCGCGCTGAGGTACTGATCTTCGGCAAGGCCCTGCTGGCGAGTGAAGCCCTGGACGAACCGGGACTCAAGCAACGATTGGGCGTGCAGCAAGTGCAGCTCAAGTCGATCAGACAAGTGCGCGACAGTCTGTGGGATCGCTTGCTCAACACCTACCGCAACGCCAGCCAGAATTGCGACGAGCAAGCGTTTTGCCCACGGGTGCGCAGCGTCGCCGACTTGCGTCAACTGGCAGCAGCGTTCACGGGTGATATCAGCCCGGCCCATGCACTGTGGGCGAGCAAGAGCCTGGACGTGCATGAGCGAGTGTTGGATGAGCAATTGCGGGTAGCCGTGTTGCGTCCATAGCCCCGCTTTCACGACGTTGGCGAAAGGTTAGAGGTCGTCGGGTATCATCTCGTATCGATTTGCCCCCCGACCTTTTCTCGACTCGCTGCGAGCGCCCGCTAGGCTGTTGGCATCACAGCGGTCAACGGAGTGACAGCGAATGCACAACACCCTGGAACAGGTTTTCGGTTATCCACAGTTTCGACCCGGTCAGGAAGCGGCAATCAGCGCCGTGCTCGCCGGGCGTTCGGCGGCGGCGATTTTCCCCACGGGCTCCGGCAAATCCCTTTGCTACCAGGTGCCGGCTCTCCTGCTGCCACACCTGACGCTGGTGGTCTCGCCGTTGCTCGCGCTGATGCAGGATCAGCTTGAGTTCTTGCGTCGTCATGGCATTTCCGCAGGCAGCATCGATTCTGCACAGAGTCGCGAAGACGCCAATGATGTGATGGCCCGTGCCCGTTCGGGCGAACTGAAGATCCTGATGATTTCCGTGGAGCGCTTGAAGAACGAGCGCTTTCGCAACTTTTTGCAGCAGGTGCCGATCTCGCTGCTGGTGGTGGATGAGGCGCACTGCATCTCCGAATGGGGCCACAACTTCCGGCCCGACTACCTCAAGCTGCCGGACTACCAGCGCCAGTTCAATATCCCGCAAACCTTACTGCTGACCGCCACGGCAACGCCGAAAGTCATCGCCGACATGCAGGTGAAATTCGCCATCGCTGCCGAGGATGTGGTGACCACCGGTTTCTATCGGCCCAACCTCAATCTGCTGGTCGAGCCGGTGCGTGGTGAGGACAAGCGTCGACGGCTGGTGCAGTGGATGACCGAGCGTGCGGGTCAGCCGAGCATCGTCTACGTCACCCTGCAGAAAACCGCCGAGCACATCGCCGAACATCTGGGGCGCAATGGCATTCAGGCCGAGGCTTATCACGCCGGGCTGCCCCACGAACAACGGGAAGCGATCCAGAAGCGCTTCATGGGCGGGCAGTCCAATTGCATCGTCGCGACCATCGCATTCGGCATGGGCATCGACAAGAGTGACATCCGCAATGTGGTGCATTTCGACCTGCCCAAATCCATCGAAAACTACAGCCAGGAAATCGGTCGTGCCGGGCGTGACGGGCAACCATCCGACTGCCTGGTGCTGGCCAACCGCGACAGCCTCAATGTGCTGGAAAACTTCGTGTACGGCGACACGCCGGAGCGCGACGGCATTCGTCATGTGCTGGACGAGTTGCAGGCCGCTGCGCCTGAGGGTCAGTGGGAGTTTTTGCTCGGGCCGCTGGCGGATCAGAGCAACATTCGTGCGCTGCCATTGAAGACGTTGCTGGTGCAACTGGAGCTGCGAGGGTTGATTGCCCCGCGCTACGCGTACTACGCCGAATACCGTTTCAAGTACCTGCTGGAACCCGAGGCGTTGCTTGAGCGTTTCGAGGGTGAGCGAAGGGATTTCGTCGCGGCGATCATCCAGACTTCGAGCCGCGCGCGGACCTGGGCCACGGTGAATTTCGAGGCGATGTACACGCAGTATTCGGCCGAGCGCAATCGTGTGGTGAAGGCGCTGGATTACTTCCAGGAGAAAGGCTGGGTCGAGCTGGAAAGCAAACAGATGACCGAGGTCTACAACGTTCTTCACAGTGCCTTCGACAGCCAGGTCTTGAGTAGCGAGTTGCATGAATACTTCTCCCGCCACGAACAGACCGAAGTGGCGCGGATTCACGCCATGCTCGAATTGTTCGCCACCGAGCGGTGCCTGGGCTATCGACTGGCGGAGTACTTTGGTGATCACAATGCCCCCGAGCAGTGCGGGCATTGCTCGGTGTGTCACGGGCAGATTGCCCGGCTCCCGGCGCCTCCGGAATTGCCGGCGCTTGTGGATAAAAGTTTCCCGGCGTTGTGCGGCGATTTTATCCACAGGCATGAGCAGCAGACAGGCAGTGCGCCTTCAGCGGAGCGGCTGACGCGTTTTCTGTGCGGGATCAGTGTGCCGCTGTTCACCAAGCTCAAGGCGCGGACCATTTCCGGGTATGCGGCGCTGGAGGCGTATCCCTACGCAGACGTGCGGGCTTGGGCTCAGGCGCATCTCTGAAGCATTGAATCCATTTGCTGAATGTCGATCATCACAGCAATAAACTTCAAAAATACCCGTTGGCTGACTATGGTGAAGGCTGTCTTTGGATCTCCAACAAGAGAACAACAATGAGCCAGACATCCTTCGAAATTCGGCAGGCCGCCGTGATCGGCGCCGGCACCATGGGGCGTGGCATTGTCATGTGCCTGGCCAACGCCGGCGTGTCAGTGCAATGGGTCGATAACAATCCACAAATGCTTGAGCAGGCGCTGAAGACGGTGGCCGATACCTATGCGCACAACGTGCGTCAGGGGCGGATCGATCAGGCCGAGGCCGATGCGCGAATCGGCCGGATCAGTGCGGCGGCGGATTATGTGGCGATCCGCAATGTCGACCTGGTGATCGAAGCGGTGTACGAGAATCTCGAACTCAAGCAGAAGATCTTCCGTGAGCTCGATGGCTTGCTGAAACCCGAAGCCCTGCTGGCAAGCAACACTTCGGCACTGGACATCGATGCGATTGCCGCCGCGACACGACGGCCGACGCAAGTGCTGGGTCTGCATTTCTTCAGCCCGGCGCACATCATGAAATTGCTGGAAATCGTCCGTGGTGCGCAAACCTCGCCAGCCGTGCTTGAGGCTGCACTCGAGCTGGGCAAGCGTATGGGCAAGGTCAGTGTGGTGTCGGGCAACTGCCACGGATTCATCGGCAATCGCATGCTCCATCCTTACGTGCTCGAGGCGCGCAAGATGCTGCTTGAGGGGGCCTGGCCGCAGCAGATCGACGCAATATTGCAGGGCTTCGGTTTTGCCATGGGGCCGTTTCGCATGTACGACGTGGTCGGCATCGATCTTGAGTGGCGTGCTCGTGAGCTGGCCGGCAAGGGCCAGGATGCTCCAGAGGTTCAGGTGGATAACCGCTTGTGCGAGTTGGGTCGGTTCGGGCAGAAGTCTGGCAATGGTTACTACCACTACGAACCGGGCAGTCGTCAGGCCGAACATGATCCCGAGGTGGATGCACTGGTGTTGAGCGTCAGTGAAGGTCTGGGGTTTCATCGCCGTGAGATCGGATCTGAGGAGATCCTTGAGCGCTGTCTTCTGGCGCTGGTCAACGAGGGCGCGAAAATTCTGCAGGAAGGGATTGCCGAGTCGGCGCATGACATCGATCAGGTGTACCTGTATGGCTACGGCTTCCCGGCTGAGAGAGGCGGGCCGATGGCCTGGGCGGACGATCAGGGGCTGGCAGACATTCACAAGCGGCTGCTGGCGCTGGAAACACGACAGGGTGATCAATGGCGGCCGGCGCAACTGATTGGCGAGCTGGCGGCACGAGGCAAAGGTTTTTACCTTTAGACTGGGCCGATCACTCAAGGAATCGACACTGATGTCCAACCCGATGCCGCAACGCGCCGATTACCCACATTTCCAGCCGATCACCACGCGCTGGCATGACAACGATGCCTACGGCCACGTCAACAACGTCACCTACTACAGCTTTTTCGATACGGCCGTGAACACCTACCTGATTCAGGTGGGTGGCCTGGATATCCACGATGGGGAGGTGGTGGGGTTTGTGGTGAGTTCGTCTTGCGATTACTTCGCCTCGATTGCATTCCCGGACTTGATCGAAGTTGGCTTGCGGGTTGGCAAACTGGGCAACAGTTCAGTGCAATACGAGCTGGCTGTGTTCAAGGCTGGCGAGCATGAAGCCTGTGCGGCGGGGCGTTTCGTGCATGTGTTCGTTGATCGTGCATCGAATCAGCCGGTGGCGATCCCTGCGGGGTTACGCGGAGCGCTGGAACGGCTGGCGGTTTGACAGGCAAAAAAAATCGCAGCTCGGGGGAGCTGCGATCTGGCTGTACCGGCAATGAGGTCAAGCCTCAGTCGCGGTAGTAGCGGTGATGCTTGCGATGGCCATAGGCGTGGCCACGACCACGGTGGTCGTCGCGGTAGTAGCGACCACGGTCACGGCCGCGATCGTAATTGCGGTCTTCGCGATTACTCTCGTTGCCCATGTAGTTCCCCAGCGCGCCACCGGCGCCGCCACCCGCTGCGGCGCCAATCAGGCTGCCGGTGGTGCCGCCCATGCTGCGGCCAACCACGTTACCGCCGGCTGCGCCCAACGCACCGCCAATGGCCGCTTCGCCACGGCTGTGTTTGTTGGCGCCCACCGCGCTACCACCCGCGCCGCCCAGGGCCGCGCCAATGGTTGAACCTGTGCTGCCGCCTAAAGACTGACCGACGACCGAGCCAAGAACCCCGCCCAATGCGCCGCCCACACCTGCTTCGGTGGTGCCTCCGGCAGAAGCGAAGCCACTGACCAGGCCAAGGGACAACAAGAGAATCTGGGAGAACTTCATAGAGGAGCCTCAAAGGGATGACGGCGCGATCCTGAGGCTGTGTAACAAGGCTGACAATCGAAATCCGACGAATAACACGACTTGTATACAATTATGCAAGTTGCTGATTTTTGGGCGGAACTTAACTGATTTTGGCCGGTCTTTAGCTACTTCACAAAGGCCGCTTTTATACAAAAGCGGCCTTTTTTGTGGGCGCTGAAAAGTTTGGTGTCAGGCCGACCTGGCCATGATCAGCCCTGTCTCGCTCGCCGCTTCCAACCGGATCGCGATGAACTTCGACGTCGGCGTATGGCTGCCGTCCCCGGTGCTTTCGAGCGGCACCAGCGGGTTCACCTCAGGGTAATAAGCCGCCGCTTGTCCCGCCGGAATATCGAACGCCAGTAGTGTGAAGCCTTTCACGCGACGCTCACGGCCATCGTCCCACAGCGACACGATGTCAGCCTTCTGCCCAGGCTTGAAGCCCAGACGGATGATGTCCGCCTCGTTGGCGAACAGCACGTCACGCTGTCCCTTCACCCCGCGATAACGATCGTCGAGACCATAAATCGTGGTGTTGTACTGATCGTGGGAGCGCATCGATTGCAAGATCAGATCCGGCAGTTGGCCGGTGGCGCGAGTGCGCTCGTGGATCAGGTCCTTGGGCAGCATGTTCGGCTTGAAGTTGGCCCGGCCCGACGTGGTGTTCCACTTGCGTGCACCGGCACTGTTGCCGAGGTAGAAACCGCCCGGGTTCTTGACCTTCTCGTTGAAGTCCTTGAAGCCCGGAATGGTGTCGGCGATCAGCTCGCGGATGCGCCGGTAATCGGCCACCAGCCAGTTCCAGTCCACCGGTTTGCTGCCCAGGGTCGCGGCGGCAATGCCGGCAATGATCGACGGCTCCGAGCGCATCTGGTTCGACAGCGGCTGCAACTGGCCGTTGGAGGCGTGCACCATGCTGAACGAGTCTTCCACGGTGACGGCCTGCGGGCCTTCGGTCTGGATGTCGATGTCGGTACGACCCAGGCACGGCAGGATCAATGCGTCTTTGCCGTGGGCCAGGTGGCTGCGATTGAGCTTGGTGCTGATCTGCACGGTCAGGTCGCAGTTGCGCAGGGCCTGGAAGGTGCGCGGGCTGTCCGGTGTGGCCTGGGCAAAGTTGCCGCCCAGACCGATAAACACTTTGGCCCGACCTTCGGCCATCGCATGGATCGCTTCGACCACGTTGTGCCCGTTGTGGCGCGGCACCTTGAACTGGAAGCGACGCTCCAGGGAGTCGAGAAACGCCACCGGCGGACGCTCGTTGATGCCCATGGTGCGGTCGCCCTGCACGTTACTGTGGCCGCGCACCGGGCACAGACCGGCGCCGGGCTTGCCGATGTTGCCGCGCAGCAGCATCAGGTTGGCGATTTCCTGAATGGTCGGTACCGAATGGCGGTGCTGGGTGATGCCCATCGCCCAGCACATGATCACGTTCTTGCCCTTGGCGTACATGCGCGCCGCTTGCTCGATTTCAACCAGCGTCAGGCCGGACTGCGCAACGATCTGCTCCCACGGCGTGTCATCGACGACACCGAGATATTCCAGCACGTTGACGCTGTGTTCATTGAGGAAGTCGTGATCGAACACCGCCGGCGCACCGGCCTTCTGAGCATCGCGTTCCCATTGCAGCAGGAACTTGGCCATGCCGCGCAGCACCGCCATGTCACCGCCCAATGCCGGGCGGAAGTACGCGGTGTTGGTCGGCTTGTCGCCGTTGGTGAGCATTTCGATCGGGTGCTGCGGATGCTGGAAGCGTTCCAGGCCACGCTCTTTAAGCGGGTTGATACACACCACCTGAGCGCCGCGTTTCACCGCTTCACGCAGCGGTTCGAGCATGCGCGGGTGGTTGGTGCCGGGGTTCTGGCCCCAGACGAAAATCGCATCGGCGTGTTCGAAGTCGTCGAAGGTCACGGTGCCTTTGCCGACACCGACGCTTTGCGCCAGCGCCACGCCGCTGGCTTCGTGGCACATGTTCGAGCAGTCGGGGAAATTGTTGGTGCCGTAAGCGCGCACGAACAGTTGATACAGGTAGGCGGCTTCATTGCTGGCGCGGCCCGAGGTGTAGAACTCGGCCAGGTCCGGACTCGGCAGGGCTTGCAGGTGCTTGCCGATCAGCGCGTAGGCATCGTCCCAGCTGATCGGCTTGTAGCGATCGGTTTCGGCGTCATACACGACCGGCTCGGTCAGACGACCCTGATATTCGAGCCAGTAGTCGCTCTGCTCCAGCAGCGAGGTGACGCTGTGTTTGGCGAAGAACTTGCCGTCCACCCGACGTTTGGTCGCTTCCCAGTTCACCGCTTTGGCGCCGTTCTCGCAGAACTTGACCATGCCGCTTTCCGGCGAGTCGCCCCACGCGCAGCCCGGGCAGTCGAAGCCGCCGTTCTGGTTGGTCTTGAGCATCATGCGCAGGTTCTTCAGCGCGTTGTCACTGGTCAACCAGGCCTGGGCCACGCTGATCAATGCGCCCCAGCCGCCGGCTGCGCCCTTGTAGGGCTTGTAGCGCGGGACGGGTTTCTGGTCGGCTTGATGGTGTTGGCTCACGAGTGTTTCTCCATTTCTGGGCTATACACCCGCGGCGCGTTTTTCTGCGGCAGGTGGATGAGATTGAGGTTGTGGCGGCGGGCCCATTGCACGGCGAGGCCGGTGGGCGCGGACAGACTGACGAGGGTCTGGATCCCGGCGCGCAGGACTTTCTGGATCAATTCGAGGCTGCAACGGCTGGTGACAATCGCCAGGCCGCCGGCTGTGGATATCTTTTGCCGGATCAGGCCGCCGATCAGTTTGTCGAGGGCGTTGTGCCGGCCGATGTCTTCGCGGCCCAGCAGCAATTCACCGCTGGCGTTCATGAATACCGCCGCGTGCACCGCTCCGCAATGCTGGCCCAGCGGCTGGAACGCACCGATGCGCTGGCGCAAACCGTCGAGCCATTCAATCGGCGGCAAAGGAGCGCCGGGCAAGACCTTGAGATCGGGCAGCGCCTGTTCCACCGCTTCTACGCCGCACAGCCCGCAACCGCTGGTGCCGGCCAGTTGCCGACGCTGCTGCTTGAGATTCCAGAAGGCGCGGTTGGCGATGGTCACCTGGGCGTATTGCGCCGAGCCCGAACCGGTCAGTTGCAGGTCGTAGATGTCCGAGGCGTCTTCGATGATGCCGCTGCCCAGGCTGAAGCCGACGATGAAGTCTTCGAGGTCGGTTGGCGTCACCAGCATCACGGCCTGGCTGATGCCGTTGTAGGCAATCGCCAAGGCGACTTCCTCGGCCAGCGCGGTGCTGGCCGACTCCGCCAGGGGCAGGTCGCTGTAGCTGTAGGTCTGACTGGCGGCGGGCGCGGGCGTTTCGAGTGCAGGCGCCGCGCAGGCCGGGCGCTTGGCGTTCATGGCATCACCGACGGATTGATCAACGTTAAGACTAGGCGCGGCAACTTGTCGCGTCTAATCGCTAGTGTCGATCTATCGATAGATGCCGTCGATCAAGCGGCCGCTGGCGATTTCTGATACAGCGCGAAACAGGCCTCGGCCAGTGCCGAGCGCGGGGCGCCGCGGCGCATGATCAGGCCCAGCCGGGCGAGGGTCTGGGCGTTTTCGATCGGTTGCAGGCGCAGGTGATCGGTGAGGCGTTCGAGGCCGCCGTCCAGTGGCATGATCGCGCAGCAGAATCCGCCGTGCACAGCTTGTAACAATTGATGCACGGCGTCGGTCTGCAACAGTGGCCGCGGTGTCAGGCCACGGCTGTGGAAGTTGTGGTCGATGGACTGGCGAAAGTGCATGCCGCTGGTGAGCATGCCCAGCGGCAGTTCGATCAGCGCCTGCCAGCTCAGTGGTGCATCGCCGAAGCTGAAGGAGCGCTGGTCGTAAAGCAGGCCCATGCGGGTTTCGTCGAACGCCAGGGATTCGAAACGTTCGTTATCGAGGCGGTCCAGATACGAGACGCCGATGTCGATCCGGTTGTCCGCCAGTTGTTCGAGGATCTGCTCCGAACTCAGTGCCGACAATTCGAAGCGCAGTTCCGGGTGTGCAGCGTGCAGGCGTTGCATCAACGGCAGCGGATCAAAACTCGACAGCGGCACCACTCCCAGGCGCAAGGTGCCGATCAGGTTGCCGCGACAGGCTGCCGCTTCCGCTTGCAAGCCGTCGTAAGCCGCCAGCACCGTACGCGCCCAGGCCAGCACTCGCTCACCTGGCGCGGTGAAACCTTCGAAGCGCTGGCCGCGATTGACCAGCGGCAGATCGAGTTCTTCTTCGAGGCTGCGCAGGCGCATTGATAGAGTCGGCTGGGTGATGTGGCAGCGGGCGGCGGCCTGGCCGAAATGGCGGGTTTCGTCGAGGGCGATGAGGAATTTCAGCTGCTTGATGTCCATCTTCGCTCCGGGGCGCTGGCAAGGGTGGGCGATTCTACCGCTTGCGCGGCGACAGGGTCATTGGTCGGTCTGGAACCGGGTTGGTTTGTGGTGGTCTAGGCTTGGGCGTCTGGAACTTAAATCAAGGAGTGTGCGCTATGAGTCTTTTGAGCTTTGTAAAAGAGGCCGGTGAGAAGCTGATCGACCTGCTGACCCCCGGTAACGCCAATGCCAGCGAGCAATTGAAGGAACACATCAGCAAGGTCGGGTTGGGTAACCCGAATGTTCAGGCGACGGTGGATGGCGACAAGGTGACGGTCACCGGCGAGGTGGCGAGCCAGGAAGAGAAAGAGAAGATTCTGCTGGCGGTGGGCAATATTGAAGGCGTCGGCAGTGTCGATGACCAGATCACAGTCACTGGGCCGGTGGTGACTGCCGCACGTTTCGTGGTGGTGAAAAAGGGCGACACCCTCAGCGCGATTTCCCTGGCGGTGTATGGCAATGCCAACCAGTACAACAAGATTTTCGAGGCCAACAAGCCGCTGCTCAAGGACGTGAACAAGATCTATCCGGGGCAGACGCTGCGTATTCCTGAGTAACAACAGACTTGCAGGAGCTGCCTCGGCAGCTCCTGCAACGTTCAGAGTCCTGCTATCAAGTCCCGATAATCTTCGACTGCGACAAACTCCGCCGTGTCCTTCGGTCCCTTGCAACTATCCGGTTCCTTTACGGCCAACAGATGCGCCACACCAAAGTCCCGTGCACTGCGCAGGATCGGCAGGGTGTCGTCGATGAACAGGCTGCGCGCCGGGTCGAAACCGATATCGGCCTGCAAGGCATCCCAGAACTGCGGGTTCTCCTTGGGAAAGCCGTAATCGTGGGAGCTGATCAGCCGCTCGAAGTACGGCGCCAGTTCAACCCGTTCCAGTTTCAGCGACAGCGAATCGCGGTGCGCG
Source organism: Pseudomonas sp. GW821-FHT02C04 (assembly GCF_059421845.1). Taxonomy (NCBI): domain Bacteria; kingdom Pseudomonadati; phylum Pseudomonadota; class Gammaproteobacteria; order Pseudomonadales; family Pseudomonadaceae; genus Pseudomonas; species Pseudomonas sp. GW821-FHT02C04. Next base: position 201,489 of record NZ_JBWKVT010000004.1, read on the forward strand.
TTGGTGATCATCACCACGCGTTTACCGGCCCGTTTGATCGCGGCCAGAAAAGTGTCGGCGTCCGGGCGCAGGGCAATCAGGTGGGCGGTTTCCAGCTTCAGCTCGCGCACCGACAGCTTCAATTCCGTGCTCCAGAAGTCCAGGCAATACCACTGCAATTGACCGGCATGACGTTCGAACAACGGCTGCAATTCCATTTCCGCCATGGCCCGGCTCACGCCATGCAGTTCGGCGTAGCGCTGCGGCAAGTGTTCCAGCCAGAAATGGTTGTCGAAGTGCAGATCCAGCAACGTGCCGTCCATGTCGAGCAGAACGGTATCGATGTCGGACCACGGTAATGAAGGCATGGCAACGTCTCGAACGGTAGAAAGATATCCGACGCAAACAATCGGAAAAGCCGCGTTATAGTAGCGCGTTCACGCCAAGGAGCTTTGCATGCGCCAGAAACCAACCGTACTTGCCCGCGAAATCGTCGCCACCAGTCGTCTGTTCTGCGTGGAAGAGCTGAAACTGCGCTTTTCCAACGGCGTGGAGCGCACCTACGAGCGGCTGGTGGGCAAGGGCGCCGGTTACGGCGCGGTGATGATTGTGGCCATGCTCGATGCCGAGCACGCAGTGCTGGTCGAGGAATACTGCGGCGGTACCGACGAGTACGAATTGTCCCTGCCCAAAGGCTTGATCGAGCCGGGCGAGGATGTGCTGGCGGCGGCCGAGCGTGAGCTCAAGGAAGAGGCGGGCTTTGGTGCCCGGCAATTGGAACACCTGACCGAGTTGTCGTTGTCCCCGGGCTACATGAGCCAGAAAATCCAGGTGGTGCTTGCCAGCGATCTGTATGAGGAGCGACTGGAAGGCGACGAGCCGGAGCCGATGCGGGTGGACAAGGTCAACCTGCGGGATCTCTCTTCATTGGCGCAAAATCCGCAGTTTTCCGAAGGTCGTGCCTTGGCGGCGTTGTACCTGGCCCGCGATCTGCTGACCCAGCGCGGTTTTTTCCAGTCATGAGTGAGATGTCTATGAGTTTTTCCCATCCGTTGATGGCGCTGGTGGTTGAACTGGCGCTGCGGGCCGGCGAGGCGATTCTGCCGTTCTGGCGCGCTGATGTGGCGGTGACCGCCAAGTCCGATGATTCGCCGGTAACCGCTGCGGATATCGCCGCGCACCATGTGATCGTCGCCGGCCTGACCGCCCTGGATCCGAGCATCCCGGTGTTGTCCGAAGAGGACGCCAACATCCCGCAAAGCGTGCGTGCCGGCTGGCAGCGCTGGTGGCTGGTGGATCCGCTGGATGGCACCAAGGAATTCATCAGCGGCAGCGAAGAGTTCACCGTCAACATTGCCCTGATCGAAAATGGCCGGGTGGTCTTTGGCGTGGTATCGATGCCGACCAATGGGCGTTTCTACGTTGGCGGTGCGGGGCTCGGTGCCTGGCGTGGCGACACGGGCGGCACGCCGGTGGCGATTCAGGTTCGTGACGTGCCGGGGCCTGGCGAAGCCTTCACTGTGGTTGCCAGCCGCCGTCATTCGAGCCCGGAACAGGAACGCTTGCTGGCCGGTTTGAGCGCAAGCCTTGGCGAGCTGCAATTGGCCAATATCGGCAGTTCGCTGAAGTTCTGTCTGGTGGCCGAAGGTGCGGCGGATTGTTATCCACGACTGGCGCCGACGTCCCAGTGGGACACGGCGGCGGCTCAGGGTGTGCTGGAAGGTGCCGGTGGCGAGGTGCTGGATTTGAACGGTGATGCGTTCTGTTATCCACCGCGGGAATCGTTGCGCAACGCGTTCTTTCTGGCGCTGCCGGCGAAAGCGGCGTGGCGTTCGAAGTTGCTGGAACTGGCCCGTTCGTAAGCGCGTTCCCGGACTCGGGAACGCTCAGCCTTCAGCGGTGCAGAACGTACTGCCCGCTGAAGGTCACCGCATCCTCATCGCTCCCCGCATTGACGACTCGCGTATGCAGCGTCAATCGTGCCCGTCCGTAGCGCTGATACATCGTCAGAAATTTCTTCCACACGGCCGCATTCGGCGCCGCGCAGATGGCGTTGGCATCGCCGGTCACCGGCAGCGGATAACTGATCTGTCCTTCCTGGATCACGATGTGTCCGTCGGTGATGCCTTCTTCCTTCAAGCGCAGATGCAGCCAGCCCCAACCGGCCAGCACCGCGCCGCAATACAGACTGCCGCCGAACATGGTGCTCTTGTGATTGACGTTGGCTTCCAGCGGCAAATGCAGACGCAGTTGCTGTTCCTGCCAGTCGAGCACTTTCAGGCCCATGTCCCGGGTCAACGGGATGTCGTGATGGAGGACGGATTCCAGATAGCGGCTGTCGCGATTCATTCGGATTCGTCTCCATGGCTGCTGCTATCGGCGAAGTTCAGTCCGTGCTTGCGCAGTTTGTCGTGCAGGGTCTTGCGCGGAATGCCCAGGGCTTCGGCAAGGCTGCGCACCGAGCTGTGCGAACGGGCCAGTTCGGCGGCGATCAATGACTTCTCGAAATTCTCCACCTGTTCACTGAGGCCACCGCTGGTGACCTCGATGGCGGTGCTGCTGCCGTCAGGCTGAGTGTTGTCCAGCGCCAGCTCCAGGCCAAGGGCGAAACGCTCTGCCGCGTTCTGCAATTCCCGCACATTTCCCGGCCATGAGTGACGCAGCAGCAATGCCCGTTGCGCCGGTTGCAGTTCATGCGGTGGCAAACCGTGGCGGGCGCTGGCTTCGTCGGCATAGTGCTGGAACAGCACCAGCGCGTCTTCGCCCCGTTCGCGTAATGGCGGGATACGTAGCGGCGCTACATTGAGGCGGTAATACAAGTCGGCCCGGAACCGCCCTTGATCGGCGGCCTGACGCAGGTCTTCCTTGGTGGCCGCGATGACACGGATATCCAGCGGGATCAACTGATTGCCGCCCAGCCGTTCGACGACTCGCTCCTGCAGCATGCGCAGCAGTTTGACCTGTACGTCCATGCTCATGCTCTCGATTTCATCGAGGAACAACGTGCCGCCATTGGCGAATTCGAACTTGCCGATCCGACGCTTTTGCGCACCGGTGAACGCGCCGGGCTCATGGCCGAACAGCTCGCTTTCGACCACCGACTCGGCCAGTGCCCCGGCGTTGATCGCCACGAACGGGCCGTTGCGCCGGCTCGACAGGTCGTGCAGCGCGCGGGCGACGACTTCTTTACCTGCACCGGTTTCGCCGAGGATCAAGACGTCGGCCTTGGTCGCGGCGAGTGCGCCGATCTGCTCGCGCAGGCGCGCCATCGGGGCCGACTGGCCGACCAGTCGCGCGCTCAGCTCGTTGCGGTCGCTCAGGGCCATGCGCAGGCTGCGGTTGTCCAGCACCAGACGCCGCAGGGCCAATGCGCGGCGCACACTGTCGAGCAGGGCGTCACTGGCGAACGGTTTTTCGAGGAAGTCGTAGGCGCCGGCGCGCATGGCCTGCACGGCCAGCGGCACGTCGCCGTGGCCGGTGATCAGCAGCACGGGCAGCTCAGGGTCCTGAGCGTGCAGTTCGCTCAATAACTCAAGACCGTCCATGCCGGGCATGCGGATGTCGCTGACCACCACGCCCGGCCAGTCGCGCTCCAGTTGGGCGGCCAGGCCCTTGGCTTCGGACAGCGGAAGGATTTTCAGGCCGGCCAGATCCAGCGTCTGGCCCAGGGCCTGACGCAGGTGCGGATCGTCGTCGATCAGCACCACCTGAATGCGGTTGTCGATGGTCATGCACTTCGATCCTCGGACGGTTGCAGGCTGACCCCGGGCGCGCCGGCGCGCAGCCTCAGGGTGATCAAGGCGCCACCTTGCTTGTGGTTGGCGAACGACAGTTCGCCGCCGAAGGCGCGCATCAGGGTTTCGCAGATGGCCAACCCCAGACCAAGGCCCTGAGTGCGGGTCTTGGTGGTGTAAAACGGTTCGCTGGCGCGGCCCAGCGCTTCCATGCAGAAACCCGGGCCGTTGTCGCGAATGTACAGATTGACGCCCTCGCCCGTGGATTCGGCACTCAGCCACAATTTACGCGGCGGGCCTTTCTCAGTCAGGGCATCCAGGGCGTTGGCCAGCAGATTGCCGAGGACCTGACGCAGACGGGTTTCCCCGGCTTCGACCCACAAGGTTGCGGCGGGCAGGTCGCGGATCAGTTCGACATCCATGCTGCGGCGACGTTTGGCCAGCAGCGCCAGCGCATCGTCCAGCGCCGGTTGCAGGGCCACGCTTTCCGGGGCGTGGCGGTCGCGGCGAGCGAAAGCGCGCAGGTGAGCGATGATCGACGCCATGCGCCCGGTCAGCTCGCTGATCAACTTGAGGTTGCCGCGAGCATCGTCGGTGCGTTGATGGTCGAGCAGCACTTCGGCGTTTTCCGCGTAACTGCGGATCGCCGCCAGCGGCTGGTTGAGTTCATGGCTGATGCTCGCCGACATCGTCCCGAGCGCTGACAGTTTGCCGGCCTGCACCAGATCGTCCTGGGCCCGCACCAGTTCCTGCTGGGCCTGTTCGCGCTCCAGCACTTCCTGCTTCAGACGTCGGTTGAGTCCTTCCAGATCGCTGGTGCGCTCGGCGACCCGGCCTTCGAGTTCCCGCCGCGCCTTGGCTTCGAAAGCGATCCGTTCCAGGTAATGGCGGCGGCGCTGCATCATCAGACCGAGCAACAGCATGACCACCAGCAACGTGGCGCCGCCGACGGCCACCACGGTGCGCACCGGACGGTCGATCAGGGTGCGCGGCGCAAGAATGCTGACGCTCCAGCCGGTTTCTTCGATGTCCCGGGTCTGGGTCAGCCAGGCGGTCGGGCTGAGGTTCAATGGACGCGGCTCGCGAGTCGGGTACGGCTGGATCGCGGTGATTGCCGAGCGTTCGTCGTTACTCAATGGACGGGTGGAGCGGAAGCGCCATTCCGGGCGCGAGGTGAGAATGACCACGCCGTTGTGATCGGTCACCAGCAGTTGTTCCGGGGTTTTGCCCCACAGGCTTTCGGTGTGGTCGAGGTCGACCTTGATCACCAGCACACCGATGATTTTCTCGCCATTGCGCACGGCGGCTGCGAAGAAATAGCCGCGTTTGGCGGAGGTGGTGCCAAGGCCGAAGAAGCGGCCCAGGCGTCCGGCCATGGCTTCGCTGAAGTAGGGCCGGAACGAGAAATTGCGCCCGACGAAACTGTCGTGCTTGTCCCAGTTCGACGCCGCCAGCGTTCGGCCAGTGGTGTCCATCAGGTACATGACTTCGGCGCCGGTCTGGGAAGCGATGTTCTTCAGCAGGCGGTTGGCATTGCCCTGGGTGACACCGTCGTCCGGCGCGCCGACGACCGCGCGCAGGGCCGGCAGGTCGCCGAGGATCTGTGGCAGCACTTCGTAACGATGCAGAGTGCCCAGCAGGTTGGCGACGTAGAGGTCGAGGGTCTGGCGGTTCTGGCCAGCCAGTTCACTGCGGTAATAACGCTCGGCGAGATGCTCCAGCGGCCACAGCAGCGGGGCCAGGCACAGGGCCAGCAGGGCGAGGCTGCGCCAGCGGGGGCGGCGGGGAAGGGTCGGAGTCATGAGCATCGAGCGCCTGTGGATACAGGCGCATTATGCCTAGGCTTGCAGGCGCAGTCTGCGCACCCGTTGTCGGGTGCGCAGCAGCGCTGAAGTTTCACACAGGCATTCAGGAAAAGACGTCGGCGTCCTTGAGGAGTGCACCCGCCTGATCCTTGGCCGACAGTTTCGGTTCTTCGTCCAACTGCCAGTCGATGCCCAGGTCCGGGTCGTTCCAGCGAATGCTGCGCTCCGCGGACGGGGTGTAGTAGTTGGTGGTCTTGTAGAGGAACTCGGCGAATTCGCTCAACACCACGAAACCATGGGCGAAGCCTTCCGGTACCCAGAGCTGGCGATGGTTTTCGGCCGACAGCCGTACAGCGACCCATTTGCCGAAGTTCGGCGAGCTGCGGCGGATATCTACCGCCACGTCGAGCACTTCACCAACGGTGACACGGACCAGTTTGCCCTGAGTGTTTTCCAGTTGGTAATGCAGGCCGCGCAGCACGCCTTTCTGCGAGCGCGAATGGTTGTCCTGGACGAATTGCGTATCCAGACCGGTCGCTTCCTGAAAAGCCTTGGCATTAAAGCTTTCGTAAAAGAAACCACGCTCGTCACCAAACACCTTGGGTTCGATGATCAGAACGCCGGGCAGATCGGTAGCGATTACATTCATGAGTTTTTTCCAGTGAGAGGTGTGAATGGTCGACATTCTTGCGCAAAGTGCCGGTGGGCGCGAGTGGTCTGAAACATTTCGCCCGAACTTGCGATCCCGTCCGACGGAGCAGGGGTTGCGAATCGTCCAAAGCAATGGCGATATAGGCGCCTAATAAAATTTCAGGGGTCGTTCCATGTCGTTCGCCACGTTGATTCATCGCGCCAGTCTGCCAGGCCCACAGGTCACTGCGGAGCAGGCGTTGCAGGTTCTGGCGCAGCATTACGGGCTGAACGGCACGTTGCAGGCACTGGGTAGCCAGCAGGACCTCAACTATCGCGTGGACAGCGAGCGCGGGCGATTCGTGCTGAAAATCTGCCGGGGCGACTATTCGCTGGTGGAGTTGCAGGCCCAGCATGCTGGCCTGAAATATTTGGCCGAACACTGCGATGTCCATGTTCCCCGGGTCATCCCGGCCAATGACGGCCAGGACCTGCTGTCACTGGAGATCGACGGTGAGGCGGTGCATGTGCGGTTGCTCGATTACATCGAAGGCCAGCCGCTGACGGCGCTCGATCATCTTGGCCACGAAGTCGTCGCCGGATTCGGCCGGCTCTGCGGTGAAATGGACCTGGCCCTGGCCGGGTTCGACCACCCGGGGCTCGAACGTACCTTGCAGTGGGACGCGCGCCACGCCAGCGCGTTGATCGAGCATCTGCTGCCGGTGATCGAGGATCAGCGCCAGCGCGCACTGATCGCCGAGGCCGCCGAACAGGCCGGGCGCCGTCTGCAACCGTTGCTGGAAAAACTGCCGGTGCAGGCGATCCACATGGACATCACCGACGACAACGTGGTCTGGCAGCGTGATGCCCGGCGGCACTGGCAGCTGCAGGGCGTCATCGATTTCGGTGATCTGGTTCGTACCTGGCGTATCACCGATCTGTCGGTCACCTGTGCGGCGTTGCTGCATCACGCCGGGGGCGATCCGTTCGTGATCCTGCCGGCAGTGCAGGCCTACCACGCGGTCAATCCGCTGCAACACGAAGAATTGCAGGCGCTGTGGCCGCTGATTGTGGCGCGCGCGGCGGTGCTGGTGCTCAGCGGCGAGCAACAGGTCAGCATTGATCCGGGCAATACCTACAGCCGCGACAACCTTACTCATGAGTGGGAAATCTTCCGGGTCGCCACTTCGGTGCCTTTGGCGCTGATGGAGGCGGCGATTCTCTCGGCGGTCGGACGGACGTTGCCGGCCATCGACAGTGAAGGCTTCGCGCCGTTGTTGCCCGGTTTGGTCGGGCGCGAGTTCGCGCTGATTGATCTGGGTGTGTTGAGCGCGCACTTCGAGGCGGGCAATTGGGAGCAATCGGGTATTGATCAACGTCTGTTGAACGAGGCCGCCGCCATCCACGGTCTGGCCGCCAGTCGATATGGGCAATACCGTTTGTCCCGCACCCGGCCTGACAGCGCCGAGGAGCCAGAAACATTCCCGCTGCACGTTGAGTTGCGTGTACCTCGGGGTACGACGGTGGAAGCGCCGTTTGCGGGCGTTCTGCATCTGTCGGCTGACGGCGCGCTGCGACTCGACGGCCCGCAACTGAGCGTGCGCCTTTGGGGCGTGACGCCGTCGCTGCACAGCGGCGCGGCGCTGGTCAAAGGTCAGGTGCTGGGTTCGGTGGACGGTCCGTTGATTGTGCAACTGATTCGCGATGCGCACCTTGAGGCGCCGCTGTTCTGCACGCCGACCCGCGCGCTGGCGTGGCAGACGCTGTCGCCATCGCCAGCGGCGCTGTTGGGCCTGGCCTGCGACGCTGAGCCGGAACTGGATGCGCAAACCCTGCTGGCGCGCCGTGATGCCAGTTTCGCCCGCACCCAGAAACATTATTACGTCGACCCGCCGCGCATCGAACGCGGCTGGCGCAATCACCTGATCGACATGCAGGGCCGCTCCTACCTCGACATGCTCAACAACGTCGCGGTGCTCGGGCACGGTCATCCGCGCATGGCGGCAGTCGCGAGCCGGCAGTGGTCGTTGCTCAACACCAATTCGCGCTTCAACTATGCGGCGGTCGCGGAGTTTTCCGAACGTTTGCTGAAACTGGCGCCGGAAGGCATGGACCGGGTGTTCCTGGTCAACAGCGGCAGCGAGGCCAATGATCTGGCAATCCGTCTGGCGTGGGCCTACAGCGGCGGGCGCGACATGATCAGCGTGCTGGAGGCCTATCACGGCTGGACGGTCGGCGCGGATGCAGTGTCGACCTCGATTGCCGACAACCCGCAGGCCCTGAGCAGCCGTCCGGACTGGGTGCACCCGGTGACTGCGCCGAATATCTATCGCGGCGAATTCCGTGGGCTTGATTCGGCGCCGGACTACGTGCGCAGCGTCGAACACAACCTGGCCAAAATCGACGAGCAGAAACGCCAACTGGCGGGGTTCATCTGCGAGCCGGTCTACGGCAATGCGGGTGGGATCTCGTTGCCGCCGGGCTATCTGAAAAAAGTCTATGAATTGGTGCGCGCCCGGGGCGGCGTGTGCATCGCCGACGAGGTGCAGGTCGGTTACGGGCGCATGGGCCACTTCTTCTGGGGCTTCGAAGAGCAAGGCGTGGTGCCGGACATCATCACCATGGCCAAAGGCATGGGCAACGGCCAGCCTTTGGGCGCCGTGATCACCCGTCGGGAAATCGCCGAAGCGCTGGAAGCCGAGGGCTACTTCTTCTCGTCCGCCGGCGGCAGTCCGGTGAGTTGCCAGATCGGCATGGCCGTGCTCGATGTGATGGAAGAAGAAAAACTCTGGGAAAACGCCCAGGTGGTCGGCGGGCACTTCAAGCAGCGGCTGGAGGCATTGATCGATAAACATCCGCTGGTCGGTGCGGTGCATGGCTCGGGGTTCTATCTGGGGGTCGAACTGATCCGCAATCGGCAGACCCTGGAGCCGGCATCCGAAGAAACCACGCTGCTGTGCGATCGCCTGCGAGCGCTGGGGATCTTCATGCAGCCGACCGGCGACGACCTGAATATCCTCAAGATCAAACCGCCGATGGTCACCTCGCGCCAGAGCGTGGATTTCTTTGTCGATATGCTGTCGAAGGTGCTGGAAGAAGGCCTCTGAGCCTGTGATAGATCGATTAATGCCGATTTCTATCGGTATTAATCGGTAAAAACAAAACTCATTATTTGTTTTTAGCTTTTAAAGTCGATATTTATCGTTTATAAAGTCGCCATCGTCCGTCGTCCAAACCTGTTCGGCGCGTTGAACACCCTCGACCGTTCCCTGGAGTCCTGATCGACATGACCACCTTGAAAAGTACCCCACGCGCCGATGGCTTCCACATGCCGGCCGAATGGGCGCCGCAAACCCAGACCTGGATGATCTGGCCCGAGCGTCCGGACAACTGGCGTCTGGGCGGCAAGCCCGCGCAGGCCGCTCACGCTGCGGTGGCCAAGGCCATTGCGCGTTTCGAACCGGTGACCGTGGCGGTATCCTCCGGCCAGTACGAAAACGCTCGCGCTCGCCTCGATGTACCGAATATCCGCGTGGTCGAGATGTCCAGCGATGACGCCTGGGTACGCGACAGCGGCCCGACCTTCGTGATCAACAACAGCGGCGAAGTGCGCGGTGTGAACTGGGACTTCAATGCCTGGGGCGGCTTTGACGGTGGCCTGTATTCGCCGTGGAACCGTGATTCCCAGGTCGGCGGCAAGATCCTCGAGATCGAACGCAGCCCACGCTACCGCACCGAAGGTTTCGTGCTTGAGGGCGGCTCGATTCACGTCGACGGCGAAGGCACCCTGATCACCACCGAAGAATGCCTGCTCAACCGCAATCGCAACCCGCACCTGGGCCGCGAAGAAATCGAAGCGGTGCTCAGCGAAAACCTGTCCGTGGACAAGATCATCTGGCTGCCGGATGGCCTGTTCAACGACGAAACCGACGGCCATGTGGATAACTTCTGCTGCTACGTGCGTCCGGGCGAAGTGCTGCTGGCATGGACCGACGATCCGCAGGATCCGAACTACCCGCGCTGCCAGGCTGCGATGAAAGTGCTGGAAAGCAGCACCGACGCCAAGGGCCGCCCGTTCACGGTGCACAAGATGCCGATTCCGGGGCCGTTGTTTGCCACCGAAGAAGAATGCGCGGGCGTGGACCCGGTGGACGGCACTCAGGAACGTAACCCGAGCGTGCGTCTGGCCGGTTCCTACGTGAACTTCCTGATCGTCAACGGCGGCATCATCGCGCCGAGTTTCGACGATCCGATGGACGCCCCGGCCCGCGAAATCCTGCAGAACCTGTTCCCGCAACACGAAGTGGTGATGGTGCCAGGTCGCGAACTGTTACTGGGGGGCGGCAATATTCACTGCCTTACCCAACAGCAACCCGCTCCGCACAAAGAGTGAGTGCGGATGTAACAGCTTGAGTTGATTGAAAAATCGACCGGGCAGTCATTTGTTGCCCACGCTTGAAGAGAAACCCGCAGCCCGTCAGGACTGCGGGTTTCTTTATATCCGCCTGTCGGCATTTTCAACACATTGGCATAGCTCTTGTATCGCTCATGACGCACTAGGGAGGGGGGAGAACTTCAACAGTTCTGTCATAAACCTTGGATAACTTAGCCGCTCACGAACGGGGAGAGAGCGCTGAAATGAACGCCGAAGTGAACGTAATCAGCGAGCGGACGTTGCATCCCATGGCTGTAAATAGTGAGTCGCTCCAGATTGTCGCGCACTGGTTGAAGTCCAATGGAACGCGTCAGATCAGGGAACCTGATCCGCGCCGGATGATGATCGAGCGTTACCCCGCTGGCCTGTTCAGCGAGGCCGAACTGGATGCGTTGTGGGATGTGATGGAAGGATAAGCAGAACAACAAGGATTGGTAAAAGCGCTGCCGGGATGGCAGCGCTTTTTTTATGGGCGCGAATCAGAAGCTGTAAGTGCCGGTCATGACCAGGCTGCGTGGTGCGCCTGGCTGGATCTGGAAGGCGCTGGTGGCCGACGAGTAATACTCGCGGTCGGTGATGTTGTTCAGCGCTGCGCGCAAGTCCCAGTCCTTGTGGCGGTAGCCGACCAGGGCGTCCCAGCGACCGTAGCCCGGCAACACGGTGGTGTTGGCGTTGTCGGCGTAACGCTGGCCGACCAGGGTCAGGCCGGTTTCGCCGTACCAGCCCATCTCCGGTTTCCAGGTCAGGAACAGGCTGCCGTTGTGCTTGGCGACGTTGTTGACGCGTTTGCCTTCCAGGCCGTTGTTGTCCTTCTCGATGGTCGCGTCCTGCACACCAACGCCGCCGCGCACGTACCAGTTGCCGACGATTTTGCCGGTGCCGGTCAGTTCGATCCCGCGCGAGCGCTGAAGGCCGCTGAGCACCGTCAGGGTCGGGTCGTTAGGATCGGTGGTGCGGCGGTTGTAGAGTTCCAGTTCGTAGATGGCCAGGGTGGTGCTCAGGCGATCGTCGAGCCAGTCGCTCTTGACCCCGATTTCCTTCTGCTTGGTCAGCTCCGGGCTCAGGTCGTTGGTGTTGCCGGCCGCACCCGGGGTGATACCGATCAGACCGCCGCCAACCGGCGAAAACGTCTTGGTCCACGAAGCGTAGAACGAGTGGTTCTGCAGCGGCGTCCAGACCACGCCGAAACGCGGGCTGGTGCTGTGGCTGTCGCGGTCCTCGGAGATGTTGCGCAGTTTGTTGGTCGACTCGATATCGAAAGTGTCGTAGCGCAGACCGGCCAGCAGTTGCCATTCATCGTTCAGGCGCAGTTGATCCTGAACATAGATCGCGCGGCTTTCGACTTCGGTGTGGCTGCTGCTCGACACTTGCATGCGCCCGGTGTGGCGCTGACTGCGATCCGGGTTGTACAGATCCAGCGACGGCACCGGTTGGGTGCCACGGCCGGTGGCCGCGTTGTACAGCGTCGGGTCGCGGCGCTGGCTGCCGGTTTCGATTCCGGTCAGCAGGCGATGCTCGAGACCGAAGGTTTCGAATCCGCCTTCCAGCTCGACGTTGTTGAACACGTTGCGGGTGGTCAGATCCTGTTGCCAGTGCTGGCGGGTGACCTTGTTGGTCTTCGCATCGAAGCCGGTGAGGTAGGTGTTGTCGAAATCGCTGTCGAGTTTGAACACACCGAGCGTGTGGCGCAGTTGCCAGTTGTCGTTGATTTCATAGCTCAGCTTCGAACGCAGGGACTGTGCCTTGTCGTCGATGAAGTCGTGATCATTGCCGTAGGTGGTGTCCCGGCCGACATCTGCCGGACGTCCACCGACTCCTGGGATGCCGCGATCCGGCGTACGGTTGTAGCGGCTGTATTCGTATTGCACCAGCCAGTTCAGGTCAGGCGTAAGCTGCCAGCTCATCGACGGCGCAAACAATTTGCGGTTGCCACTGACACCGTCGCGGAAGCTGTTCTCGTCCATGTTGCCCATGTTCAGGCGCAGGCTGATGTTCTCGCTCGGGTCGGCGCTGAGGTCGGCGTACAGGCTGCGCAGATCCTCGCTGCCGCCCTGGGCCTCAATGGTCGAGCGGCGGCCGAACTCGGGCGCCTTGCTCACACGGTTGACGATCCCGCCCTGGCTGCCGCGGCCGTACAGCACAGCAGCGGGGCCCTTGAGCACTTCGACGCGTTCGATGTTGTGCAGATCGCGCTTGTACTGGCTGTCGTCGCGGATGCCGTCCAGATAGAAATCGTTGCTGGCGTCGAAACCTCGGATGCGCAGGCTGTCGAAGCGCGTGTCGCCTCCGCCGCTGACGTTGGGAATCCCGCTCAGGGCGTCTTCGATGTCATTGATGCCGTAATCCGCGACGTTGGCGGTCTTGATCGAATCGATCGCCTGCGGCACGTAGCGCACGGGGGTGGACGTGCGGGTTGCGGTGTTGCTGACCTTTACGCGCGGGTCGTCGGCCTGCGCCTCGGCGCTGATCGAAGTGGCGGGAAGCTCAGTCGCGGAGTAAGCGAAACCAGAGGACAAAAAGGCAGAAAGCCCAAGCGTGACGGGCGTGAGACGGAACGGGGCAGGCATTGAAAAGCGCATCCGGAAGGGTGGAAGAATTCGAGTGCGCGAATGGTAATGCTTTGCATTTACTTCCGTTAATTATTCCTGAAAGGTTCCGTTGTTTGATTGTTTCATTTTGTTTCAAGTTTTTTTCCAGTCCGTTACAAGATTGACAGCGCCTCTATTCGACCGATTGCCGAAACAGACTGAAAGCCATTCCGGCGTTTTTCCGCAACGACCAGGGGATTAAGGTGGCGACATCATTTTTCCCACCTTCTTGCCGGAGCTTTCCGATGACGCTTCATTACATCTACGACCCTCTGTGCGGCTGGTGCTATGGCGCCAAACCGCTGGTACAAGCCGCACAACAAGTGCTGCCGGTGATCGCCCATGCGGGCGGCATGATGACCGGTGCCAACCGCCAGAGTGTTTCACCGCAACTGCGCAATTACGTGATGCCTCACGACCGACGCATCGCCGAATACACCGGACAGCCGTTCGGCGAAGCCTATTTCGAAGGTCTGTTGCGCGATCACACGGCAGTTTTTGATTCCGCGCCACCGATTGCTGCTGTCATGGCAGCAGAAAGCATCGATGAGCGTGGCCTGGAACTGCTTGGCCGTTTGCAAACCGCACACTATGTAGAAGGCCGGCGAATTGCCGATGAAGCCGTGCTCGTGGAGTGCGCGGTAGAGATGGGCTACGAGGCGGATACGTTCCTCAAAACCCTCAAAGCGACTGACACCGATCAACACATAAAGAACAGCCGCGCATTGTTGGCGAAACTCGGTGGCCAAGGCTTTCCGACCTTTGCGCTGGAACAGGACGGGCAGTTCACCCTGATCGATATCGGCCCGTGGCTCGGCAAACCGCAGGCCTTTGCACAGTGGTTGAGCGAGTCGATTCCGTCGGCACCATCGGCGCAAACCTTGCCGGTTTGCGGCCTCGACGGTTGTGCGTGAGACGGCATCAAAATCCCTGATTACAGGCGTTTCCCTGCACGCAGCCATCGAAAAATTTACTTTTTTTAGACGATTTTTGCCTATTTAAAGACGATTCTTGAAATTGACACATTGTTCAGGGCGCGGCTACGATTCGGCCCAACGCCTGTGGCCAACCGCCATGACTCAAAAATAATAAGAAGGCCCGCCACGACTTTGTCGTGGGCGGGCCTTTTTGTTTCGGGGTGAAAAAAGAGTGCATTAGCGCCGTTTCAGCCGTTCGACACAGCGCGTTTCAACCCGTAATAAGGAAAACAAAATGTTGAACAAGCGGATCAGTCTGATCGCATTGGGGATGTTGAGCGCCACTCAGGCCATGGCTAACGACCAGGCAGAGTCCAAGGGTTTTGTTGAAGACAGCAGCCTCAAAGTGCTGCTGCGCAATGCCTATATCAATCGTGACTATAAAGACGGCAACAAGGACAAATCCGAGTGGGGCCAGGCGGCCATCGGTACGTTCTCGTCCGGTTTCACCCAGGGCACCGTCGGTGTCGGTGTGGACGCATTCGGTCTGTACGCCCTGAACCTGGAGCGCAGCGAAGATCGCAGCGGCGCCCAAGGTATCGACTTCTTCAAGAAGGGCGACAGCGGCCACCCGGCCAATGACCTGTCCAAGGGCGGCGCAGCGGTGAAATTCCGCCTGTCCAACACCACCCTGACTTACGGTGACCAGATGCCGGCCCTGCCGGTGCTGAACTACGACAACTCGCGTCTGCTGCCGGAAAGCTACACCGGTACCTTGATCACTTCCAAAGAGATCAAAGGTCTGCAACTGGATGCCGGTCGTTTCACTGCCGAATCGCGCAAAAGCGCTGAAGGCCGTGACAGCGGTGGTCTGAAGTCGATCAACGTGTTGGGCGGTAGCTACCAGTTCACCGAACAGTTCAAGGCTGCGCTGTACGCTTCCGACGTCGAAGACGTACTGAAGAAGCAATACGTCAACGCCAACTACGTGTACCCGATGGGCAAGGATCAGTCCCTGACCCTGGACTTCAACGGTTACCGCACCAAGCTGGACAACTCCTATGTCCGCGAAAACGGTGTAACCGGCGACGACAACAAGATCTGGAGCCTGGCAGCGACCTTCGCTACCGGTCCGCACTCGTTCACCGTGGCGCACCAGCGTTCCACCGGCGACAGCAACCTGGGTTACGCCTATGGCGGCTACCAGAAAGGTCAGGGTCGCGTGGGTGACGGTGGCAACACCATCTACCTGGCCAACTCCTACTGGTCGGACTTCAACGCTGAAGACGAGCGCAGCTGGCAGTTGGGCTACGGCCTGGACTTCGGCGCATTCGGCGTACCGGGTCTGAGCTACAACTTCGCGTACGTGCGTGGCGATAACATCACCACGTCCACCAGCGAAGGCGGCACCGAGCGCGAAATCTTCAACCAGTTCAAGTACGTCGTGCAAAGTGGCCCGGCCAAAGACCTGAGCGTGAAACTGCGCAGCTCGATCCTGCGTGTTTCGCAGAAATCCAGCGAATACAACGTCAGCGGCAACGAGCTGCGTGTGTTCGTGGATTACCCGATCAACATCTTCTGATGATCGGTTAAGGCTGCGAAACGCCATAAAAAACCCCGACTGGTTCGGGGTTTTTTTTTGACGTTTTTTGAAAAAAAAGCATAAAAACCCGTGTTTTTGTCATTTGAAACGCACTTTGAAGGCGTTTCAAATCGCGTTTCAAACAGGGCTTTAAATGCCTGAAATTCTTTCTCATGGACGCAAATTCTCCACCTAATAGATTAGGCCGCTCAATGCAGCGGAGAATTTGGTAATGATCGTTTTAACCAGAGAAGTGGGCGAATCGCTACGGCGTGACAAGTACGCCAATGTGCAGGGTGCTGACTTCAATCTCTACGGTCATTTCGCCGACTTCGTCAGACTGACCAAAAGTTGGGAAAACATGGAGCCTGACAGTTACTACGGTCAGGCCGAAGCCGGCATGCGTTACCGTCGTTACAGCGACTTTGAGTACAACCCCAAGACACGCGAACTGAAGCAACTGGAACACCGCGCGTACGTGCAGTCCAAGGAAAACAATGCTTACGTGGGCGGCGTTGTACGGCACTTCCAGGACTTCTCTGATGAAGTCATCAGTTCGCCGGTGATGCGCAGCCTGATCGACACCGATTTCGAAGTGTACAAAAGCGTGTTGCCGGAAGAGCTGCACGATGAAATCTGGCAATGCCAGATCCATCAGATCCGCATCGAGATCAAACCCGGCAAACAACTGGAAATCACGCCGGAAGGCATTCATTGCGACGGTTACCCGTTCAGCGGTGTGCACTTCTGGGGCCGCAACAATGTCGAGGGCGCCGAAAGCCGTCTGTACGACATTCACGAGCAGCAACTGGCGTCGACCACTTACCTGGAAATCCTCGACACCACTTACTTCCTCGACCGCGACATGCGCCACTACGTGACACCGGCACGCAATACCCACTCCCATGCCATGGCGTACCGGCAGATTCTGGCGATTTCCTTCTCGCGGCCCGGGACCGCTTTCGACATTGTTCGCTAATCAGATCACTCAAATAGATGGCGTCGAATGCTCGACGCCGGTGGTGCTGCGGCGCGCGACGGCCAAGGATGCGCAGCGCATGGAGCGCTTCTTCCGCCAGTTCGACGAAGTGTCGTTCTGCGAATGGCAGGACGCCAAATGCCTGCGCGGTGTGTTGATCCAGAAAACCACCACGGCGTATCTGGCCTTCGATGTCGAAGGCGAGATCGTCGGCGCGGTGCTGGGCGGCATGCTGGGCAGTCGCGGCACGATCAACCATCTGGCGGTCAGCGCGCGCTATCGCAGCCAGGGCGTCGGCCAGCGGCTGGTGGAAGCGGCGTCGGCCGACATGAAACGAGTCGGTGTGCTGCGGATGTTCCTGTTCGTCGATGATGCTAACCTCGCGGGCAAGCGTTTCTGGACTGCCCAGGGTTTTTGCGAACCACACGGCGAGCGGACATTTGAGAGGGATCTATGAATGAAACATCCGGCAGTGCGCCGCTGATGGTCGACCGTCAGCCGTCGCGCACTTTTGCCGAAGCCAGCCCGGTGGTGGCCGGTTATTTCACCGTGTCGTTCGTGTTCGGGCTGATGGCGGTCAACGCCGGGCTGCCGCTGTGGCTGCCGGTGGCCATGTGTCTGTTCGTGTATGCCGGGGCTTCGCAATTCGCGGCGCTGGCGCTGATCAGCAGCGGGGCGTCACTGACCACCATCGTGCTGACCACATTTCTGATCAATGCGCGGCACATGCTGATGTCGGTTTACATGGCGAAGGCCCTGCGGGCGCTGGGCCTGAGCCGCATGGAGCGCTGGTGCTACGCCGGCGGCCTGACCGATGAATCGTTCGCCTTCCACAGCGTCAAGCTCGGCACCGGGGTGCCGGTGAACATCCGTTATCTGATCGGCTTCAACCTGTTCTGCCACACCTCCTGGGTGATCGGCGGATTGCTCGGCGCCCTGTGCGCGCAGTACGCGTCGCATCTGATCAAATACCAGCTCGACTATGCGTTGACCGCGATGATGCTCTACGTGCTGGTCTCGCTGTGCAACACCCGCAACAAACTCATCGCCGCACTGGCCGCTGTGGTCTGCATGGGCGCACTGAGCCTGGTCGGCAGCTCGCCATTCAACGTTTTCATCGCCACGTTTGTGGGCTGCGGAGTGGGTGTATGCCTGACCAAACGTTCCTGATTCTGGTGGTCGCGCTGATGATGGCCGTGACCTTCCTGCCGCGTGCCTTGCCGTTGCAGGTCAACACCGAGCACTGGCCGCCCTTCGTCGCCCGGGCGCTGGAATACCTGCCGGTGGCGATCGTCGCTGCGATCAGCCTGACTCCCTTGTTGATCAAGGATCAGCACATACAGCTCGATCGCCCGGAATTCTATGCAGCGATTCCGACGCTGTTATGTGCGTATTTCAGCAAAAACCTCTTTCTCAGTGTGGCGGTTGGGACGGCTGCGTACATTGCGCTCGGCTCGTTCATGTAGCGGCAGATCGACCACGTCGTTCAACGCCTGGCCGGACAGATCCGGGTTGTTCACCGCCAGGCGCACTTCGAGGAAATCCTCGAACCCGGGGAAAATCGTCAGGCCGTTCTTCTGTGCGGCCTCGCGGGAGACCATGCCGACGGCGTCCATTTGCGTGATGAGCGACAGGGTCAGCGTTTCGCTGCAGGAATAAATCGTCCGTTGGCTGTTCTCGTGATTGCCCAGCCCGGCGTCGAGAAAACGCAAAAAGCTGTGGGAATACGGACAATCTTCTGCCGGACGCACCTGAAACTTGTTGCCGAGCAACGTCAGCGGATCGTTTTCCTGACCGCAATGCGCGCCGACCACTTGCACCTGCACTTCAGGCAGGACAATGCTCGGCAAACCCGGACGCTGCGGGCCGATCAACACCGCGAGGTCGAAGTCCTCGTTCTTCAGCTTGCTGAGGTTTTCCATCGACTCGGCGTAGCTGAATTCCATCTGGTAGTCGGGAAACACGTCGATCAGGCGTCCGATCAATCGTCGGTTGAAATCCGGGTCCAGCGTGGTGTTCAACGCCACTTTCAACGTGCGCTGTCCCGGCACCTTCAATGCTTCGACTTTCTCTTCCATCTGCCGCGTGGCTATCAGCACTCTGTCCATATAGGGCGTCAGCTCCGTGCCTTGCGGCGTCAGCGTCAGCCCTTTGTTGGAACGGCGAAACAAGCGGAAACCGAACTGTTCTTCGACCTTGTTCAACTGCGCGGCCAGGGCCTGCACAGTCAGGCACGAATGCTCGGCTGCGGCCGACAACGAGCCGGTCTGCACGATGCGCATGAGGTTGCGTAAGGTTCTGCTATCCATGGGTAATGCCCTCTGAAGTGGGCTGGGTATTGTTGTGTACGTGACGGCCTGAACGGCTCCATTTGCCGGCTATATTCCTGCACCTGAGCATAGTTGTCGCGCAATTAGTAGCGAATTGATGTCCCTGCCGATGGCTGGAGGCTGACACAGGATCGGGGTTTTTGGTGACGCTGGGGTGATTGGGGTCAAAAAAAGTGCACGGTTTGGGTGCGTTTCCGGGGATTTTCAAAGGGAAACGACTGACACGAATGGGGGCTTTCGCCCGCAAATTTTACGGATAGGTCTCAGAGATCACTGCGAATGAGCTGATATCGGACGCGGTCTTTTGCTCAAATTCAGGCCTGGTTGTGACAAGTTATTCATTACACCACCTCACAAATGAAGTACCCCACCCCTACTTTTTCCCCTACCGGCACACGCCTAAATTGAGCTCCAACACCTGACCATCATCCCGAGGCCAGGTCACTGGAGTAATCGTCATGCCATTTGTCAGCGTACGCATCACCCGTGACGGTGTTACCCGCGAGCAGAAAGCTCAGGTGATCGCCGAAATCACGGAAACCCTGGAACGCGTCCTCAACAAACGCCCGGATCTGACCCACATCGTGATCGAAGAAGTCGACACCGATAACTGGGGCTACGCCGGTATCACCACCACCGAATACCGCCGACAACTGGCGGAACGGGGCCAGTCATGATCCCGGCAGTGACCATCGATTTCGTCTCCGACGTGGTGTGCCCCTGGTGCGCACTCGGGGCGACAGCGCTGGGGCAGGCGATCGGCAATCTGGCCGGCGAGGTTTCGGTGGAGCTGACCTACAAGCCCTTCGAACTGAACCCGGACATGCCCGCCGAAGGCGAACCGGCAGTGCAGCACCTGATGCGCAAATACGGCCGTACAGCCGAAGACGTCGCCGCCGGCAAGAAGATGCAAATCGAACGCGGCAAGGCCATCGGTTTCGAGTTCGACCTGGAGAAACGCACGCACTTCCACAACACCTTCGACGCCCATCGCTTGCTGATGTGGGCGGCGCAGGAAGGGCGGCAGATCGCGCTGAAGAAGATCCTGCTGCGGGCTTATTTCCGCGACGGCGACAACCCCAACGATCACTCGACGCTGATACGTCTGGCGAGCGAAGCAGGGCTGGATGCGGCGAGGGCCCGCAAGGTGTTGGCCAGCGACGAATTCGCCAGCGAAGTGCGGCAACTGCAGGCGTTCTACCGGCAGCACGGGATCAATTCGGTGCCCGCGCTGATCCTGAACGGCAAGCACGTGGTGTCCG
Source organism: Pseudomonas sp. GW821-FHT02C04 (assembly GCF_059421845.1). Lineage (NCBI taxonomy): Bacteria > Pseudomonadati > Pseudomonadota > Gammaproteobacteria > Pseudomonadales > Pseudomonadaceae > Pseudomonas > Pseudomonas sp. GW821-FHT02C04. Next base: position 221,730 of record NZ_JBWKVT010000004.1, read on the forward strand.
GATCGCAATCGGTCGAGTACTACGAACAAATGCTGAAACAACTGGCTGCGGCCTGATTCAACACTTACTTATTGATTGAGGATTTCATCATGAGCCATTCGAAAAAAACCGTCGTCATCACTGGCGCCTCCCAAGGTCTGGGCGAAGGCATGGTCAAGGCCTTCCGTGAACTGGGCTACAACATCGTCGCCACCTCGCGCTCGATCAAACCGTCGAACGACCCGCAGATCCTGACCATCGCCGGCGACATAGGCGATCCTGCCACCGCTCAGCGTGTGATCAGCGAAGGTGTGGCGCGCTTTGGCCGCATCGACACCCTGGTCAACAACGCCGGCATCTTCGTCGCCAAACCGTTCACCGCCTACACCCCGGAAGACTACGCCGCAGTGCTGTCGGTCAACCTAAACGGCTTCTTCTACATCACCCAACTGGCCATTGCCGAAATGGAAAAACAGGGCAAGGGCCACGTGGTCAACATCACCACCAGCCTGACCGACCACGCGGTCGACGGCGTGCCCTCGGTCCTCGCCTCACTGACCAAGGGCGGCCTCAATGCCGCTACCAAATCACTGGCCATCGAATACGCCAAACGCGGGATCCGGGTGAACGCGGTGTCGCCTGGCATCATCAAGACGCCGATGCATGGCGAGGAAACCCACGCGGCACTGGGGGCTCTGCACCCGGTTGGGCACATGGGCGAGGTCGACGATATCGCGCAGGCCGTGGTGTATCTGGATAACGCGGCGTTTGTGACCGGTGAGATTCTGCATGTGGATGGCGGGCAGAGCGCCGGGCACTGACCGTTGGTGTGTCGATCGGGCGCAGTTGATTGACCTGATGCGGCTGGCCGAGGCTTCGGTCAGCTGCATCCATACAAAATTGTGAACGATAGGTTCAAGCCGCAAAGGGGCTTGTTTTGCTTTTAGCCTGTCAATGAAACCAGGATTGCAGAATCAATCTGATACCGAATGGATCGCTGAAATTCGGCTCAATCATTTTGATCTTTTTTGTTGATCAGCTTCGTTCCTCGTCCCACTCGCAGCGCTTTCGAGACCACATTACGAAGGCTGTTGTCCACAATACCCAGCAGGCGACGACCCGTTTCTTCCGGGCGGCCACTGAACGACGTTACGTGAAAGTATTCGTGATCATCCGGCGAAGTTGCCGAGAAGTAATAGTTGGAAACACAGCACCGAGGCATTTCGGCGCGAACACCGCTCACGGAGTGCCAGGAGTGTTTGTTGGTTTCCATCACCACCAGGCGATTGCACTTGGACACGATCGTTTTCTGCTGCTTGACCTTCGGATCCCACAGCTCAAAGTTGCCGCCATTTTCAAGCACCCAGTCGGGCGACACGTAATAGAGCAGATTCAGGCGGCGGTACAGGTTGCGCGTGCCGTCGTGGCTGTTGTCGATGTGAGGGTTCAGAAAGTCGCCTTGGAACATCATCGACAGGCCGCCGGCGTACAGGCTTGGGTCCGGCACGACATCGTCCATCCCGACCAGTTGTGCAACCTTGGCCACAACAGATTCGTGCTGCATTGCGTAGGTCACGGCGCTCAGGATCTGCGGATAGTCGGAGAGATTGGTCAGCGTCTTTTTCTTCTCCCGGAACGACTGGCGGTCAAAGAACCCATCAGCATTACGCGGGAACGCCTCATAAATCGCCTCGGCCATTTCGTCTGTGAGCAGGTCGTCAACGAAAAAGTGGCGAGTGTGGGTGCCCTCAGGATTGTTCCACTGTCTCTGAATATCAGTGCCCATTTCGTCAAGCCGATTGACGATAAGCGCAGCGATTTGTGTGACTTCCATTTGAGATCCTTGGCCTGGTGGCATTTGAGCGACCAACATTCTCCCCGAAACGGATCATCGTATTCAAACGGAAGCAGTTATTTGGGAAATGGTGACAGATCTATTTTTTGCAGGCTCAACTGATATGGAGGGGTAATGTTGAGCGTGAGAGGGAAGCTGCAAGTGCGAGTTGTAACCAGAAAATCTTGCACCTTGATCACGTATTGAGTGCCGGGTATGGGTAGGCTCTGAAGATGATCCTTCCCAAGGCCACACTGGAAATAAATCTGTCCCCATTTTTGCCGTCCGCCAAATGAAGGCGGGCAAAGCTGCTCGTGTGACAAAGGTGCCACTCTCGGCGGCTGCTGAAGCGCGGGCCAAGGTGGGCGTTTCGCAGAGTGCGTTCGCCAAGTTGATCGGTGTGAGTCTGCGGACGTTGCAGGATTGGGAGCAGGGTCGCAGGCAGCCGACAGGTGCGGCACAGACGCTGTTACGTGTTGCTAGCCAGCATCCGGAAGCATTGCGGGATTTGCAGCCAGCCTGAGGTGAAATCGTCTACGGATTGTTCCGACTAGAAACTGGCAATACGGTTGCCGATGATCGGAAGTGTGGACGAAATGTGGACACTCCAGAAACAACAAAGCCCCTGCATTTCTGCAGGGGCTTTGTTTTGTATGGTGCCGGCACCAGGAATCGAACCCGGGACCTACTGATTACAAGTCAGTTGCTCTACCATCTGAGCTATACCGGCGTGTGGGCGACGATTATAGCGACTCGGTTGCTTCTGTAAACCCCTGAATTCAGACTATTTTTGCGTGGGCTCCGATCAGGCTCGGCGCAGGACGTTGCGCAGTTTCTGGATCGCTCGCCAGGCGCGGTTGTTCTGGAGGGCGCGCAGTTGGGCTTCGGCGTGTTCGGCGCGTTGCGTGGCGGCGCTGATTTGCGCCAGGGCATCGGCTTCGCCGGGGCTGACGGGGTGGGCGAAGGGGTGGCCGAGGCATAGCTGGAAGTTGTCGAGCTGGCAGGGCGGCATGTCGAAGGCCGGTTTCAGATTCAGGTGTTCGTCGGCCAGGAAATAGCTGTTGAGGCCGTCGAAGCAAACGTTGGTGTAACCGGCGTCGGTGACCAGGTGTTCCCAGGTGTGGTCGCGTTCGAACGGGGTTTCGATGAGGATGATCCACGGGCGGAAGCGGCTGAAGTCCATGCCGCGCAGCACAGTCTCTTCGTGGCCTTCGACGTCGATTTTCAGGAAGTGGATTTCACGGCCGCCTGCGTGTTCTTCGCAGATCGAGGTCAGTGTGCGGGCCTGGACGGTGAGGCTGCGCACATCGAGGCCAAGGTCGCGGCGCTCCTGGGCGGTGACGGGGTCGGCGGTGGACAGGCCGGTCCCGGGAATGCCGTAGAAAGTCACTTCGCCGGGTTCATCGCTGGCGATGCATTGCAAGGTCGTGTCGCGGGGACGCTGTTGGCGCAGGGCATCATGGAAGTTCTGCATCGGCTCGACGTTGATGCCGCTCCAGCCGCGATCGTAGAACGCCTTGGTGACCGAGTCGTGGATCGGATCGTTGGCACCGACATCAATGTAGAAGCCGTTTTCAAAGAACTTGAGGGCGCGCCACAGGCGGATGTCTTCGAAATTCTGTGCGTAAGAGATGAACGTCACGGTCGCTCCCTGTCGATCAGGTTCTTCTTGTTCGTACGTGCACTGCCGGCACGGTGTGAGCCTGTATAGCAAGGGTGGTGGGCAGGCGCAATTTTCCGTTGCCGGCGTCCGTGATTCGGCGGTTATGTCCTTTTGCTTGGGGGCTTATGCACAACAGGCGTTTAATTCGACAGGCTCAGGCGGGATTTTGTGGACGGGTTCTCATTTGAATCGCAAATCCCTGTTTTACCGGTTTTTTATTCATATGAACAAAAAATGACCAGAGCTGTTAATGGCTTGAAACAGCCGTGGATATTGGATCCACGAGAAATCCATCAACAGAGTTATCCACAGGCTGTAAAGAATTAAGCGCGTTCGGCTAGCAACAGGAAATTACGCGGTGTGAGCGGCGCTTCGCAGAAGGTGCCGAGACGTACGACGTATCCCTGTTCGGTGAGGAAAAGTGCCCGATCAAGATTCAGCCAAAGCTCCAGCGGGCGTCGGAACAGTCCACGCATTAATTCCAGGTTGCGAACTTCGGCCAATCGCTGCCAACCGGCGGCTTCCAGTGCCGGCCAGTCTTGCTCGCCGATTGTGGATAACTCTTTCAACGCCGCCAGATCGCGGCAGAAATCGGCGAACGGCTTGTCCAGCCAGGCGCTCGGCAGGGAAGGCGTCGGCAGGTATTCGTCGACCCCGCGCAATTGGCGTTGCAAGAGATCGAAAGCCAGGCGACGGGCCATGGAGGTATCACGTTGCCGTCGGACGCGGGCCCCTGCAGTGACGGTTTCGCTCATCGGCAGGGACAGATCTTCCAGCGACAGCTGTAGGTCTGATCGCGAACCAGCGGAGGACAATGCCTGATATTCAGTACGACTGATCCGGTTGTAGCAGCACGGTGCGATCGCCATGTGTCGGCAGCCAGCGGCGGAGGCCAGTTGCATCAGGCGCACATGCAGGTCACCGCAAGCATGCAAGGCAACGGGCGTGTGTTCGGCGTTCAGTAATAAAGCGGTGTTCGCCGCGAGCACATCCTGCTCGACATGCAGCGCATGCAGGTGATGGCGTTGACTCAATGCCTGACCGCTGGCGACCAGCGCCGGGTCATATTCCAGGCACGTGAGTTGCTGGTCGGCACTGAGCAGACGCCGGCCCAAATGGCCTTTTCCCGAACACCAATCCAGCCAGTGCTTTGGTTGCGAGATAAACGACAAGCAGCTGGCGAAGGCCTCGATCTGCTGCCATTTGCGCCCTGGCACGTCGACATTCAAGCGATGACCGGCGGCTTCCAGTGAGCGTGCAGGCAATTCACCCACAGCGCTCAATTCAAGCGACAACGCCGCCAATGAAGCGAACGGCTCCGGCGCATCCAAGAGTTCGGCAGGTTGGTTATGGGCGTTTTCCGCATCTTCCAGCGACCGCCCGCGTAGCCACGCGGACAGCTCCGGGTAGGACGCTTCCCAGGGCAGTTGCAGATGAGTAAACGGGCGGGGCTTCCACAGCGCCTGATGCGCCGTGAGAAATGTATCCAGTGCCGTGAAGCGGGCGAGCAGATCCTCGCCCGTCAGCACGTAAGAAGAGTCAGCGCCCCTGGCACGCATCGACGCGCAGCCAGCGTTCCAGCAGTTTGAAGCCGCGAACCAGCACGTAGGCCATTACCAGATAGAACACGCCGGCCGCGAAGAAGATCTCCACCGGCAAATAAGTGCGGGCAATGATCGTACGGGCCATGCCGGTCAGTTCCAGCAAAGTCACGGTACTGGCCAGGGCACTGGCCTTGAGCATCAGGATCACTTCGTTGCTGTAGGCAGGCAAGCCGATGCGCGCAGCACGCGGCAGGATGATGTAGAACAACGCTTTCGGCCGGGACATGCCCAGCGCCCGCGCCGCTTCGATCTCACCCGGCGGAATCGCCTGGATCGCGCCGCGCAGGATCTCGGCGATGTACGCCGCGGTGTGCAGGGTCATGGTCGCGGTAGCGCACCAGAACGGATCGCGCAGGTATGGCCACATCGAGCTGTTACGGACCGCGTCGAACTGTGCCAGGCCGTAATAGACCAGGAACAACTGAACCAGCAACGGCGTGCCACGGAAAAAGAAGATGTAGGCGTAGGGCAATGCGCGCACGTACCACAGCTTCGAGGAGCGGGCGATGCCGAGCGGGATTGCCAGCAGCAATCCGGCGATCACGGCGATGGCGACCAGTTCCAGGGTCAGGGTCGCGCCCTGAGCCAGTTTCGGCAGCCACTTGATGATGACTTCCCAGTTCATTGAGCGCTCCTCGCGAAGCCGCGTGCGGCGCGTTTTTCCAGGAAGTGCATGCCGGTCATGGCCAGTACGGTCAGGCCCAGGTACATGAAGGCAGCGACCATGTAGAAGGTGAACGGCTGTTTGGACACGGTTACGCCGATTTGCGCGTGACGCATGATTTCTTCCAGACCGATCACCGACACCAGTGCGGTGTCCTTCATCAGGATCATGAACAGGTTGCCCAGACCGGGCAGGGCGATGCGCCACATCTGCGGCATGATCAGCCGGGTGAAGATCCGCCATTTCGACAGGCCCAGGGCCACGCCGGCCTCACGGTGGCCTTTGGGAATGGCGAGGATCGCGCCACGGAACACTTCCGTGGCGTAGGCGCCGAAGCACAGGCCCAACGCAATGACGCCGGCGGCGAAGGCGCTGAGTTCCAGATCGGGATTGCCGAAGAACTCACCGAGGGCGCGCATGGCGTTGACCGTACCGAAGTAGATCAACAGCACCCAGAGCAATTCCGGGACGCCGCGCACCAGGGTTGAATATGTGCCGCCAAGCCATTGCAGCGGCTTGTACGGGGAAGTCTTGGCCAAGGCGCCGAGCAGACCGAGCACCAGCCCGAGGCACAGGGCCGAGAGTGCCAGTTTGACGGTCATCAGCGCGCCGGCGGCGAGCGCCGGGCCGAATCCGTAGAGGTCGATAATCATGGATTTCTTTTCAAATCGCGGCAGGCAAGGCCGGGGATCGGCGCCGCTGTGTAGCGGCGTCGATCCGGCAGGTCAGGATCAGTAGATGCTGAACGGGAAGTACTTGTCGTTGATCTTCTTGTAGGTGCCGTCGGCAACGATTTCCTTCAGCGCGACGTTCAGCTTCTCGCGGATGGCGTCGCCTTTACGTACAGCGATACCGATCTTGTCGCTTTCTTCCACCGGGTCGCCCTTGAATTCGTAGGCTTTGCCGGCGTCGCTTTTCAGCCACTCGTAGTTGACGTATTTGTCGGCGAGGATGCCGTCCAGGCGACCGGAAGTCAGGTCGAGGTAGGCGTTTTCCTGGGTGTCGTAGAGCTTGACGGTGATGTCGTCACCGAAGTGATCTTCCAGGAAGGTGCCGGCCAGGGTCGCGCGCTGGGCGCCGATCACTTTGCCTTTCAGCGCAGCCTTGTCGGTTTTGAAGTCGACGTTTTTCGGCGCGATGAATTGCAGCTTGTTGGAGTAGTACGGGTCGGTGAAGTCCACCGCTTGCTTGCGCTCGTCGGTGATCGACATCGAAGAGATCAGGAAGTCGAACTTCTTGGCGTTCAGGGCCGGGATGATGCCGTCCCAGTCGGAAGTGACCACGGAGCACTCGACTTTCATCTTGGCGCACAGGGCGTCGCCGATGTCTTTGTCGAAGCCGACGACGTTACCGCTGGCATCTTTGTTGTTGAACGGCGGGTAAGCCGCTTCGATGCCCATCTTCAGGGTCTCGGCCATGGCGCCGGCGCTGAACGCCAGGGAGACGGCGGCGGCCAGGAAGACCTTTTTGTAGTTCTGCATGCGGGTAGCTCCGTTAGCGGTTGCTGGACATGAATTGTTTGCAGCGCGCCGAAAGCGGGTTTTCAAACACCTGCTGTGGCGATCCTTGCTCTTCGACCAGGCCCTGGTGGAGGAACACCACTTCACTGGAAACCTGACGGGCGAACCCCATTTCGTGGGTCACGAGCAGCATGGTGCGGCCTTCTTCGGCCAATGCGCGGATGACATTAAGTACTTCCTGGACCATTTCCGGGTCAAGGGCGGAGGTGGGCTCGTCGAACAGGATCACCTTGGGCTGCATCGCCAGCGTGCGGGCAATCGCCGCGCGTTGTTGCTGGCCGCCGGACAATTGCGCCGGGTAGGCGTGGCGCTTGTCGGCGATGCCGACCTTGGCCAGCAGGGCTTCGGCGACTTCGATGGCTTCGGCCTTGCTCTGGCCGAGCACGCGGCGCGGTGCTTCGATGATGTTGTCGAGCACGCTCATGTGCGGCCACAGATTAAAGTTTTGAAACACAAAACCAATCTCGGAGCGCAGGCGATTGATCTGCTTGCCGTCGGCGGCAACCAGCTCGCCATTCTTGGCGGCCTTGAGCTTGAGTTCTTCCCCGGCCACCAGGATCTGGCCCTGATGCGGGTTTTCCAACAGGTTGATGCAACGCAGGAACGTGGACTTGCCGGAACCGGAGGAACCCAGGATCGAGATCACATCGCCGTCGCGGGCGGTCAGCGAGATGCCTTTGAGCACCTCAAGCTGTCCGTAGCGTTTGTGCAAGTTGCGGATTTCAAGCGCGGGCGTGGCCTCAGCCATGTGCGTTCCTCATATATGTTGCGCTCCTGCTGTTGGTTGGCCTTCCTGGCGAGGCGGCCAAGCTAGCATAGCGTTTCAATGGCAGCCAACAGCGCTACGGGCGGTAAACGGATGGCGTGTGGCAGGTTGTCGCATCGGCGCAGCAGACTGTCGCCCCATCAACAACCGAACGGGTGTTTGAACGTTGAATCCCGTGGGTGCCGCGTAAAAAAAGGCGCGATGTTGCCACCTTTGGCGGGGTGTTGGAAGCGCTAACCGGCCGAACGTTCCTCATTCGCCCTTTTATTGTGCATCCCACACTTTTTCAGTGTGTTTCTGGTGCGCTGATTCGTTTAAAAAGTGAGTCGCAGGGTAACGCTTTGGCGAAAGGCCAGCATTCTCAAGGACTTGCGATGACTGTCCGGTCGCGCTGAAAACCGCGAGACAGAAGAGTTTGAAACATTTTGGCGCAATTATTGCGTGCAGAATCTGGAACGCCCCGTTGGATTCTTTTTACGAGAAGGAACGCCAGACGGGACGGACTGAATCGCTTTCCTCGCAAAGGTAGTTTCAATGAGCAGTACCCAAAGCTCCAATGGCCTCGAACAGGGGCTCAAACCGCGTCATGTGACCATGCTGTCGATCGCCGGGGTGATCGGTGCAGGTCTGTTCGTAGGCTCCGGCCACGCCATCGCCGCTGCTGGTCCCGCTGTTCTGCTGGCGTACGCCGCTGCTGGCGCGCTGGTTGTGCTGGTGATGCGCATGCTCGGCGAAATGGCTGTTGCTTCGCCTGACACCGGCTCCTTCTCGACTTATGCCGACCGCGCCATCGGCCATTGGGCCGGTTTCACCATCGGCTGGCTGTACTGGTGGTTCTGGGTGCTGGTGATCCCGCTGGAGGCCAACGCCGCCGCGACCATCCTGCACGCCTGGTTCCCGAGCGTGGAAATCTGGGCTTTCGCGCTGATCATCACCATGCTGCTGACGGTGACCAACCTGTTCAGCGTGAAAAACTACGGTGAGTTCGAATTCTGGTTCGCCCTGCTCAAAGTCGTGGCGATCATCGGTTTCATCATCCTCGGCATCGCGGCCATTTTCGGCTTCCTGCCGAACAGCCAGGTCAGCGGTGTTTCGCACATCTTCGACACCCAGGGCTTCCTGCCAAACGGCATGGGCGCGGTGTTGGGCGCAATCCTGACCACCATGTTCTCCTTCATGGGTACCGAGATCGTGACCATCGCGGCCGCGGAATCGAAGAACCCTGGCAAGCAGATTTCCAAGGCCACCAACTCGGTGATCTGGCGGATCGGCCTGTTCTACCTCGTATCGATCTTCATCGTTGTGGCCTTGGTGCCATGGAACGATCCGGTTCTGGCCAGCCTCGGCTCCTACCAGACTGTGCTTGATCGCATGGGCATCCCGAACGCCAAGATGATCGTCGACATCGTGGTACTGGTCGCGGTGACCAGCTGCCTGAACTCGGCGCTGTACACCTCTTCGCGCATGCTGTTCTCCCTCGGCAAGCGTGGCGATGCTCCTGCCATGGCAACCCGCACCAACAAAAGCGGCACCCCTTACTGGGCAGTGATGCTGTCCACTGGCGCGGCGTTCCTGTGCACCTTCGCCAACTACGTGGCCCCGGCTGCGGTGTTCGAGTTCCTGCTGGCCAGCTCCGGCGCCATCGCGCTGCTGGTGTACCTGGTGATCGCGATTTCGCAACTACGCATGCGCAAACAACGCATGGCTCGCGGCGAAAAAATCGTCTTCAGCATGTGGCTGTTCCCGGGCCTGACCTACGCGGTGATCGCCTTCATCGTGGCAGCCCTGACCATCATGCTGTTCCAGGACGCCCACCGTGTGGAAATCCTCGCGACCGGCCTGCTGAGTCTGGTGGTTGTCGCCACCGGTCTGTTGGTGGCTCGCCGTCGCAAGACGGAAAAGCGTGGTGCGGTGGTTCTGAACTGATCCGTATCGCGTAATGCAAAACGGCCGCTGTCAGTGATGACAAGCGGCCGTTTTTGTTACTGAGCGGGGTTTATTCGCTCTTCTCTTCCGGCGCATCCAGAGACTGGCCGTAGGTGTCCAGCGCAATCCCGAAGTCGGTGATGAACTGTGGTTCGCTCAGCCAGGCCTGGGCGGTCTCGCGATCCATGCCGTCGGCCCACATGCGGTAATCGATCAGCATGTCGGCGGCCAAATGGGTGGCAGCCATGCCTTCGTTGTCGGCGTTTTCCATGTCCAGCAGTTCAGGATGATCAACGATGATGAACGCCAGCTCCCGCAGCAGCGTCAGGAGCATTTCGTTGCGGCTGACGGCTTCGGCGTCGCGCATCTTGCTGAACATCGCCAGGGTGTATTCCGGGATCGGCTCGGCCAGGTGACCGAGGTCATCGTCCTGGGCCAGAGGTTTGCGGCCGACCATGCGGATTTGCTTGGCTTTGGCCTTGGCGCGTTTGGCGCGTTTCTGCTGCTTGTTCAGGGATGCCATGGGAACTCAGTTTTTCTGTTGGGTTTGTGCGGCGATTGCGTCGGACGCGGCCACATAGTCTTTCTGGAAGGCGGGCGATTCAATCCACGCCAGGGCACCGGCCTCGTCGGTCTCGGTGGACCACTGGCGGTACTCGATCAGTGCGGCGAGGATGAAGTCCATCGCACCTTCTTCGCCTTCCTGCTCGTACACCAGCTCCAGCAACGGGTCTTCGAGGAACGCAGCGCACAGGGCCTGCTGGCTGATCTTCTCAGCGTCGATCATTTTCTTGAACAGCTCGGTCAGGTCCACCGACTCGAAATCGATGCGGTCGTCGTTCGGGTCCAGCTCGACTGGCGCTTCCGCACGTTTGGTGCGGTTCTGCTTGGCCTTGGTCTTGGCCCGGGCGGCACGTTTTTGCTGCTTGTTGGCGGAAGCCATGGTGTGTGTTCCGTGGTGCGTTAAAGGGTTTGGCTGCGTGGGATTTTGCGCCCCGGTGTGTCGGGGGCCAGTGCGCCGGTTTGCAGCCAGGTCAGAGCGATGGGCCATAGTGTGGCTTGGTATGCGCTGCGAAAAAAGGCGAAATGTCCGACTTCTTGTTCGCCAATGTTCTGGGGTTCGATTCGCAGGTGGGTCTTTCGGGCATTGTGGAAGTAATCGAGCAGGCGTTCGGTTGCCGGAATGGTCCCGTAAGGATCGTCACCGATACTGATTGCCAGGGTGTTTGCGTGGACCTTGGAGAAGGGCAGGCAGCCGTTCTTCGCCAGCATCGCCCGACCGCTCGGACGCTGCTCATAACGTGCGCCAGGCGTGCTCCAGTCGCGCACCACGCCCGCGGGCGTGTCTTCCAGCCAGCCGAGGCGTTTGCCCGGGAAGTAGCCACAGAACAGCGTGACCAGTGGCATCAGCAGATGCCATTTGCCGAACATCCACCAGCGGTGATCCGGAGCGTAATCGCGCCAGTAAGCAAACTGCGCGCCCACCGTAACCAATCGTCGGATTACCTGCCCGGAGGCCCCCAGCCCCGCTGCGCAACCACCAAAGCTGTGCCCGACCACATCGATCGGCTGACCGGGAAACTCCCGCTGTGCGCGTTTGAGCATCGCCTCGAAATCCAGCGCGCCCCAATCCGTCCAAGAAGCCTGCAAATGCCTCATCGACTTCGGCCGCGACTCACCAATGCCCCGGTAGTCGTAAATGATCACGTCGAAGCCGTTGGCGAACAGGTATGCCGCGAAGCGCGAATAGTGACGGCAGCGCACGGAAGTGGCGGCGTTGATGATCACCACCGGGCGCTGTGGGTCGGGCGAAGCGTGGCGCCAAGTGAAGCCGCCAAGACGATAGCCGTCGGCGGCGGGCTCCTGAAAGGGTGCGTCCTGAACATCGCTTGCGAGCGCGGTTCTGTTCCGGGCATCTTCCAGTGCGTGCGTCTCTTGAAAACCCATGGCTCTCGACCTTCGCGGAGTAGCTGCCAACGATAGTCTCAGGCGGCTCGGTGAACAATCCGTCGTCGGTTAATCATCCGGCTGATCAATCAAGCGTTCTTCCAGCAGCGTGTGTTCCCGGTTTAGCTCCGCTCGTAATTCCTCTTCGCTCGGCAGCACCAGTTTGTAGCTGCTGGCGAACAGTTGTTCATTGCCCTTGAGGATTGTGTAGCGCGCAACCGATTCATTTTGTTGTGCACAGAGAATGATCCCCACCGTAGGCCCGTCGCCCTCACTGCGTTTCAGGTCGTCGTACATGCGTATGTACATGTCCATCTGTCCCACGTCCCGAGCGCTGAGTTTGCCGCGCTTCAGATCCAGGATGACGAAGCATTTGAGCAGATAGTTGTAGAACACCAGGTCGATGTAAAAATCATCGTCTCCAGCGCTGATGCGTTGCTGACGGCCGACAAAAGCGAAGCCCTTGCCCAGTTCGAGGAGAAAACCCTGGAGCTGATCGATCAAGGCCTGTTCCAGTTCTGATTCCTGAAGCTTGCCCGGTGATGGCAGGCCGAGAAACTCCAGAAGGACGGGGTCGCGGATGAATTCCCGGGGATTGCTTTTCATCGCGGCAATGTTGGTCGCTGCCTCTGCATAGACGTCGGTTCTGTCTCGGCTCATCAACAGACGTTCGTAGTAGAGCGTGTTGATCTGGCGATCCAGGGCGCGGCTTGACCAGTTTTGCGTGGCGGCTTCGTTCATGTACCACTGGCGGGCTGATTCGCTTTCGACCTGTAATATCCTGCGGTAATGGGTCCAGCTCAATTCGAGACGCAGTGCGTCTCGAATTGGAAAGAGCTGGTAAAACTGCCGCATTTTTCGAAGATTGGTTACGTCAAAGCCTTTTCCGAAGTCTGCAGTCAGCCCTTTCGCCAACGTGGCCAACAAAAACTTTCCATACCCCGCCCGCCGGGCCCCCTGTTGTTCGAACTCGACAATATGTCGCCCGATCTGCCAGCAGGTCTGGACCTGAATCGTGTCGACCGTTCGCAGCACTTTCTGCCGCGCCTGGCGTATCAGGTCACCCAGATCGCCCAACAGCGAATCGAATTTTGGATCTTGCGTATCAGCAGGTTCAAGTTGGCTCATCAGGTCTTCCGGCTCAGGAGAAACAGAAGCAAGAGCATGCCAATAACTCACGGACTGGCGATGCCGGCCGTGTCTGGCTCAAACGAAGGAAGGGGGGACGGGGTTTGCAAGATACGACCGACGAAGATAGCGATTGAGGAATACAACGCGTAGTCCTTTTCGTACCCGCTCCAAGTTCCAATCAATCTAAAACCCGTCCCGCTCAGCAAAATCTAAACAGGAGTAACGATTGGGTTCTGCGAGAACCCGGGAGTACTCATCATGAAACGCGTCATTTCATTCATGCTGCCGGTCGCTGCAGTGGCTGTTCTGATGTTCCCGCTCATGGCGCAGGCGAGCAGCGCCGAGCCGATCGACAGTGCCGGTGTGCAAGTCCAGCAACAACAGCAAAACGGTATCAATTACCTGTCCGGAGGGATTGGCCTGGACGAGTCACGGGCGATTCAACAAGCCGCCGGCTACAACCTGCACATGACCTTCTCTGTCGGTGCACAAAACCTGTACACCTCGGATGTCGATCTGGTGATCCAGAAAGCCGCAGGACAAACGGTGCTGAATCTGAGTCAGATCGGGCCGCTGGTCTATGCGCAACTGCCGCCAGGCAAATACACCGTGGTTGCCACGCGCAATGGCGAGGTGCGCCGGGACGTTGCCAATGTTGGCAGCGGCGGGGCAAGTAACCTGGTGTTTCATTGGGATTGGCATCAATAACGTCGACCAGGACGGGGTTCGGGCTGAATCCCGTCCATTACGTTCACTTGCGTACCTTCAGGTGGATCCGTAACCCGAACAGCGCAACGCTCACCAGCATCAGGGGGATGAGGCTTTGCCACACGACTTCGAACCAGTACCTGCGCGGTTGCAGATCCCGGAGGTAGGTTGTGCGCGGGCCGCGATTGGTTGTGGTGATCGAGCCACTGATCAGGCTGTCGATGATCATGTAAATCGACGCGCAAACGGCGAACGTTATCAACAGCCCGACAAGAAGCGTCAGCCAGAACGAAGTCCGGCTCTGGCGATAGGGTGGTGGATGGGGCAGGGGGATGCGGGTTCTTTTCTGGTTCATCGACTGGATGACCCTCTTCCGTAAGGGTTGGGAAAAGTATCGCGAATTCCGGCCTGCAAGAAGCGCGGGATCCAGCCGCCACCAAATCGCAGGCATAAAAAAACCCTGAATCTTGCGATTCAGGGTTTTCGGTATTTGGTGCCCAGAGACGGAATCGAACCGCCGACACGGGGATTTTCAATCCCCTGCTCTACCGACTGAGCTATCTGGGCAACGGGGCGCATTAAAAGGGTTTTTCGGATTTACGTCAAACTTTTTTTTAAAATTTCTTAAATTAATTCCGTCGCTTACGATCCGACCCCCGATTTTCGGGGGTTATTCCGCTGGCGGTACGTAGCCTTCCGCTTGGGCGTATTCCTCGCCGGAGAAGTACTTGTCCATTTCGCCCTGAAGAAATTTGCGGTCTTCGGCGTTCATCATGTTCAGACGTTTTTCGTTGATCAGCAGAGTCTGGTGTTTCTGCCAGTCGGCCCAGGCCTTGGCCGAGACGTGTTCGAAGATGTCCTGGCCCTTGGCGCCCGGGTACGGTGGGCGCTCCAGACCTTCGAGTTGTTCTTTGTACTTGCGGCACATTACGGTGCGGGTCATGTCGACTCTCCTGCATTCAAGACGGCGGCCGCGCGTTCGAGCAAGGTCTTGACCGGGGCGGCGAGGCCCAGGCGCGGCGGGGTGGCGAGGTTATACCAGAGCCAGTCGGCCTCGGCCACGTGACCGCCGGCTTCCTGCACCTGAACCAGCCAGGGTTCGATGGACAGCTGGAAGTGACTGAACGTGTGGACAAGGCTCGGCAGCGCCTGCTGCTCGCCGAGTTCCAGCGAGTGCTGCGCGGCGAGGTGTTGCAGGTCGTCGAGGTCGTCGAGTTCCGGCAGGCTCCACAAACCGCCCCACAATCCGCTGGACGGGCGGCGATAAAGCAGAATTGCGCCATCCTCGTTGGCCAGCAGCGGCATCAGCGTGCGTTTCTGCGGGATGGCTTTACGCGGCTTGGGAATCGGATAACGCGTCTCCAGGCCGAGCATGTGCGCTTCGCAGCCCTTTTCCAGCGGACACAGCAGGCAGCTCGGTTTGCTGCGGGTGCATAGCGTGGCGCCCAGATCCATCATCGCCTGGGTGTAGGCGTTGACCCGATCCTGCGGCGTGAAGCGTTCTGCGTTGGCCCACAGCTGTTTGGCGACCTTCGGCTCGCCGGGGTAGCCCTCCTGCGCGGTAAAGCGCGCCAGCACCCGTTTGACGTTGCCGTCGAGGATCGGCGCGCGCAGTCCCATGCTGATGCTGGCAATCGCGCCAGCGGTGGACAGGCCGATGCCCGGCAAATCCGTGAGCTTTTCGACATCGCGCGGAAACTCGCCGCCGTACTGGCTGACGACGATCTTCGCGGTCTTCTGCAAATTGCGTGCGCGAGTGTAGTAACCCAGACCCGTCCACAGGTGCAGCACTTCGTCCTCCGGCGCTTCGGCCAGGGCTTCGACCGTCGGCAACGCGGCCATGAAACGGTCGAAGTAATTGAGCACGGTGCTGACCTGGGTCTGCTGCAACATGATTTCCGACACCCACACCCGATACGGGTTGATGTTCTGTTGCCAGGGCAAATCATGGCGGCCGTGGCGGTCGAACCATTCCAGCACCGCCGTGGAAAACTGCTCCGCTCTCATCGCTTGAACAGCCCCTTCAATGCGTTTTTCAGTTCAGGGCTGACTTTGTCGCCCAGTTTTTCGTCGATTTTTTCGCTGAGCTTGTCGCCGGCCATTTTGGTCGCGACCTGGCCGAGCCGTTCGTTATCCAGGCGGCAAGCCTTGGCGCCAAGCTCCAGCGGGCCACGGCAGCGCAGCGGCCACTCGATTCCGACGAATTTGTCGCCGACCTGACAGGCCGGGTCCGGCATGGCGCTGGTGTCGCCTTCGACGATGATGCCGACGCGATAGTCCATGCCCAGCACTTTCAGGTCGATGTCGCCGTCACCGTTGACGGTCATGCCCGGGATCCGCACTTTCAGATCCGGGTTGCTGGCGACGCCGTTGCGGAAGGTGAGGTTGCCCTTGAGTTCCTGGAACGGCGTGTCCTTGCCGCGCGGTTCGCCGCTCAGGGATTTGCGGTTGAGGGTGGCGATGCCTTTGCACAGTTGCTGCTCAAGGTTGGCGTTGAGCAGCACGCCGTTGTTGATCACGAAACTGGCGTTGCCGTTGAGGGTGTCGATCAGCGCCTGTTGGCTGTTGCCGCTACCGGTGACGGTGCTGGTGAGGTTCACCAGGCCTTTGACCGGCGGATTCTTGCCCTGGCTTTCGAGGATTTTTTCCACCGGCACTCGGTTGATCCGGGTTTGCAGATTCAGCACTGGCGCGGTCTGGCGCACGTCGAGAGTGCCCTTGGCTTCGAAGTCGCCGTTGTACAGCTCGCCGCGAAGGTTCTCCAGGGTCAGCAGGCCGCCCTGGCCGGTGGCTTTCAGCGCAGCGTTCTGGATCGGCAGCTTGTCGAGGGTCAACTGGCCGAAGGTCAGGTCGGCATTCACGTCCAGTTTGCTCAGACGCTCCACCGGAAACAGGCGTTCAGTACTCCACGCGCTTTTGCTCGGTTTGTCCGGCAGCGGGGTGCTGCCGGCACCGGCCATGGCATCGGCTTCGGTGCTGGCGACTTCGGTCTGACGCGCCTGGGTGGCGCTGGTGGCCTTTTCCGATTTCGGCGGCAGGTAGCGGTCGACATTGAACGTGTCGGCCTTGAGGATCGCCCGGAGCGATTGTTTGGCGAAGTCTTCGACGGCGATGCGACCGCTGAAGCTGCTGTCGTCGAGTTTCAGATTGATGTTGTCCAGGGACACGCTGGTTGGCGTGGCGGCAACGCGGCTGACCAGCTCGACCTTGCTCAGGCTGCCTTCGGCCATGGCCGGCAGGGTCTGGCCGATGCTGTCGACGAATTTCGCCAGATCGAACTGGGCGATGGAAATCCCGCCGGTGATCTGCGGGGTCTTGTCGAGATCGTTGGCCTTCAGTTCACCCAGGGCGCGCAACTGGTTGGCGGAAATCTTGATCCCGGTCCATTCAGCGACGTTCGCAGCCTTGTCCAGCAGCATCTGCCCCTGGGCAGAGAACGTCATGGCCTTGCCTTGCAGTGGATCGCCGGTCAGTTCGCCAGACAGCTTCAAGTCTTCGAACTTGTAGCGCTGCAGGGCGCGCTCGATGCGCAGCTCGCCATTGAGCTCGGTGCGTACCCGCAGCACGGGCTGATTGGTGCTGAGGAACGCCGTGGCTTTCAGCGGAATGTTGGTCGAATCGTGTACCGCGCCGGTGCTCAGTTGGATGCTTTCGGCACTGAACTGCTTGCCGGTCTGCTCGTCGTTGTATTCAACCCGTGCGTTGTTGACGGTCAGGCTGTCGATGTCGAGGCGGATCGGCTGCGGCGGTTTTTCCGGCTGGGCAGGCGTTTCGGCAACCGGTTCGCCAGCAACAACTGGCGGGGTGCTGCCCGGCGCAGGAGCAGCAGCAGGCAGCTTGCCGATGTCTTCCCAGTTGCCGTGACCGTTCTTGTCACGGTTCAGGCGCAGGTTCAGGCCTTCGACGCGCACATCGCTCATCTGCACTTCGCGGCGCAGCAGCGGCAGTACGCGCACGGACAGGCCGAGCATCTGCAGATCGGCAAACGGTTCGGCAGGCTTGATCAGGGTGGCGACGCTGGCTTCGTGCAATTCCAGGCCGAGCCACGGGAACAGGCTCCAGCCGATATCGCCATTGAGCGTCAGCTCGATGTGGGCCTTGTCGCGGGCTATCTGGCGGATCTCGTCTTTGTAGTCGTTGGGATCGAAGAGGTGGGTCAGGGCGAAGCCCGCCGCCACAATGATCAGCAACAGCCCGAGAAGTACCAGACCCAGGATTTTGCCGAACGCTTTCATGGGCGAGTCCTTGTAGTTAGTCGAATTCGTAATTTAGCCGGGGAGTATAGCGCTGCATAACCCCGCGCTGGTGCGGCGTCCTGAGGAACCTGTCGATCCGCGACGTGTAGCGCTTCGACAACGGTCGGCAGGAGGGTTCCCCGGTCACAGGAGATCAGATGACTCAAAAAAGGTGATATCAGTTTGGTTTTTCTGTCACGTGCAGATGGTAACCTTCGCCCGTTCGTCCGCCCTTCTGCGACTTTTGGTCGCGCCTCAAGGAGCTTCACCCACCAACACGGTCATGCCTGCGTGCATAAAGGCCGGGGGTGAGCAGTGGCTGGCGAACCATACTAATAATTGGGGGATACACAATGAGCACGAGCATTACGGCGGACGGCCTCAGCGCCGACCAGCCTGCGTTCCTGTCCAAGGAACGCATCATCGCCAAGCCCGGTTTCAACCGCTGGCTGGTACCACCGGCCGCTCTGGCCATTCACCTGTGCATCGGCATGGCCTACGGTTTTTCCGTGTTCTGGCTGCCGCTGTCCAAGGCGCTGGGTATCACCGCTCCGGTGGCTTGCGCGCCGGACATGAGCTTCATCGCACAAGTCTTCTCGTCGCAATGCGACTGGCCGATCTCCATGCTCGGCTGGATCTACACCCTGTTCTTCATCTTCCTCGGCTGCTCGGCAGCGATCTGGGGTGGCTGGCTCGAACACGCCGGGCCACGCAAGGCTGGTGTGGTATCGGCTCTGTGCTGGTGTGGCGGTCTGCTGATTTCTGCGTTGGGGATCTATACCCATCAGATCTGGCTGATGTGGATCGGCTCCGGCGTGATCGGCGGTATCGGTCTGGGCCTGGGCTATATCTCGCCGGTCTCGACCCTGATCAAGTGGTTCCCGGACAAGCGCGGCATGGCGACCGGCATGGCGATCATGGGCTTCGGTGGTGGCGCGATGGTGGGTGCACCATTGGCCGCAGCGCTGATGGGTCACTTCGCTTCGCCAACCAGCGTCGGCGTGTGGCAGAGCTTCCTGGTGATGGCC
Organism: Pseudomonas sp. GW821-FHT02C04; assembly: GCF_059421845.1. Classification (NCBI taxonomy): domain Bacteria; kingdom Pseudomonadati; phylum Pseudomonadota; class Gammaproteobacteria; order Pseudomonadales; family Pseudomonadaceae; genus Pseudomonas; species Pseudomonas sp. GW821-FHT02C04. The sequence goes on from NZ_JBWKVT010000004.1 coordinate 240,735, forward strand.
GCGATCTACTTCGTGTTCATGATCGGTGGGGCGCTGTCGTACCGTGTGCCGCCAACCGGCTGGAAGCCTGAGGGCTGGACCGCCCCGGCGAAAAAAGCCGCGAACGCGATGATCACCCACCGTCACGTTCACGTGAATGTGGCGTGGAAAACCCCGCAATTCCGTCTGGTGTGGCTGGTGCTGTGCCTGAATGTGTCCGCCGGTATCGGCATCCTCGGCATGGCTTCGCCACTGTTGCAGGAAGTGTTTGGCGGCAAATTGATCGGTGTCGATCTGCCGTTCGGTCAACTGGATGCCGGGCAACTGGCCTCGATCGCAGCGATCGCGGCGGGCTTCACCGGTCTGCTGAGCCTGTTCAATATCGGCGGCCGGTTCTTCTGGGCGTCGTTCTCGGACTACCTGGGCCGCAAGAACACTTACTTCGTGTTCTTCGCGCTGGGTTTTGCGCTGTACGCGTTGATCCCGAACCTCGGTCACCTGGGCAACGTTGCGCTGTTCGTGGCGGCGTTCTGCATCATCCTGTCGATGTATGGCGGTGGCTTCGCAACCGTTCCGGCGTATCTGGCCGACCTGTTCGGCACGCAGATGGTCGGCGCGATCCACGGTCGTCTGCTGACGGCATGGGCTGCCGCTGGCGTGCTGGGTCCGGTGTTGGTGAACTATCTGCGTGAGTATCAACTGAGCATCGGCGTAGAACGCGCCGCCGCTTACGACATCACCCTGTACATCCTCGCCGGCCTGCTGGTGCTGGGTTTCCTGTGCAACCTGCTGGTGCGCCCGGTGGCAGACAAGTACTTCATGACCGACGCCGAACTGGCTGCCGAGCAGGCGCTGGGCCACGACAAGGGTGCTGACAGCAGCACTGTGCTCGAGTGGAAAGCCGCTCCGGGCAGCAAGCCGCTGGCGGTTGCTGCGTGGCTGGTGGTCGGGATTCCGTTGGCGTGGGGTGTGTGGGTGACCCTGCAGAAGACGGCGGTGCTGTTCCACTAAGTAAAACGTCTCAACTCTGTGGGAGCGAGCCTGCTCGCGATAGCGGTCTGACAGTCGACAGTGATGTTGAATGTGCGGCCCTCATCGCGAGCAAGCTCGCTCCCACAGTTGTTTTGGGCTGTCCGAAATGGCTTGTATGGACATGTCTATCCCCGACAGTACGGGCTTCTATCCGTCTGCCATATCACGTCTCGTGTTTCTGTTTCGGCCCCGCGCCCCTATAATGGCTGCCTTTTTCGCCCAATGATTTTGCGGAGCTGGTGATGGCCGAACGTAAGGCGTCTGTCGAGCGCGACACTCTGGAAACCCAGATCAAAGCCTCGATCAACCTTGATGGCACCGGAAAGGCCCGATTCGATATCGGTGTTCCTTTTCTTGAGCACATGCTGGATCAGATTGCCCGTCACGGGTTGATCGATCTGGATATCGAATGCAAGGGCGATCTGCATATCGACGACCACCATACCGTGGAAGACGTCGGTATCACCCTCGGCCAGGCCTTCGCGCAAGCCATCGGCGACAAGAAAGGCATCCGTCGCTACGGCCACGCCTACGTGCCGCTCGATGAAGCGCTGTCGCGCGTGGTGATCGACTTCTCCGGCCGTCCGGGCCTGCAGATGCACGTGCCGTACACCCGCGCCACCGTTGGCGGTTTCGACGTCGACCTGTTCCAGGAATTCTTCCAGGGCTTCGTCAACCACGCGCTGGTCAGCCTGCACATCGACAACCTGCGCGGCACCAACACCCACCACCAGATCGAAACCGTGTTCAAGGCTTTCGGCCGCGCACTGCGCATGGCCGTCGAGCTGGACGACCGCATGGCCGGCCAGATGCCTTCGACCAAGGGCGTGCTGTAATGCAGACGGTTGCGGTAATCGATTACGGCATGGGCAACCTGCACTCGGTGGCCAAGGCCCTCGAGCACGTTGGCGCCGGCAAGGTGCTGATCACCAGCGATGCGGACGTGATCCGCGAAGCCGACCGCGTGGTTTTTCCCGGTGTCGGCGCGATTCGCGATTGCATGGCGGAGATCCGTCGCCTCGGTTTCGACTCGCTGGTACGTGAAGTCAGCCAGGATCGCCCGTTCCTCGGCATCTGCGTCGGCATGCAAGCCTTGCTCGACACCAGCGAAGAGAACGAAGGCGTCGATTGCATCGGCCTGTTCCCGGGCGCGGTGAAGTTCTTCGGCAAAGACCTGCATGAAGACGGCGAGCACCTGAAAGTCCCGCACATGGGCTGGAACGAAGTGAAGCAGTCGGTGGATCACCCGCTGTGGCACAACATTCCGGACCTGGCGCGTTTCTACTTCGTGCACAGCTACTACATCGCCGCCGGTAATCCGCGCCAAGTGGTCGGCAGCGGTCATTACGGTGTCGATTTCGCTGCGGCGCTGGCCGAAGGTTCGCGTTTCGCCGTGCAGTTCCACCCGGAGAAGAGCCATACCCATGGCCTGCAATTGCTGCAGAACTTCGCTGCGTGGGATGGTCGCTGGTAAATGGCTGTCAAGAAATCCAAGCCGCCAATCCTGACCCTCACGCCCGAGCAGGAAAGCGACGCCAATCGCAAGATCCAGCGGTTCATGGAGGATCGTTTCGAACTGGACCTGGGTTCGTTCGAGGCGGCGGAAATTCTTGAGCTGTTTACCCGCGAAATTGCTCCGCACTATTACAACAGGGCGATTTTCGATGTGCAGACCCACCTCAAGGAGCGGTTTGAAAGCATCGAAAGCGACCTGTGGGCGCTCGAGAAAAACTGATTTCCGAGCCAAGCTGAACATTCAAATTTGAAGGTTTGCCAGATGCTGATTATTCCCGCTATCGATCTCAAAGACGGTGCCTGCGTACGTCTGCGCCAGGGCCGCATGGAAGATTCCACAGTGTTCTCCGATGACCCGGTGAGCATGGCTGCCAAGTGGGTGGAGGGCGGTTGCCGTCGTCTGCATCTGGTCGACCTGAACGGCGCTTTCGAAGGCCAGCCGGTCAACGGCGAAGTGGTGACCGCGATCGCCAAGCGCTACCCGACCCTGCCGATCCAGATCGGCGGCGGCATTCGTTCGCTGGAAACCATCGAGCACTACGTCAAGGCTGGCGTCAGCTACGTGATCATCGGCACCAAAGCGGTGAAGGATCCGGCGTTCGTCGCGGAAGCCTGCCGCGCGTTCCCGGGCAAGATCATCGTCGGTCTGGATGCCAAAGACGGTTTTGTCGCCACCGATGGCTGGGCTGAAATCAGCACCGTGCAGGTCATCGACCTGGCCAAACAGTTTGAAGCCGACGGCGTGTCCTCGATCGTTTATACCGACATCGCCAAAGACGGCATGATGCAGGGCTGCAACGTACCGTTCACCGCTGCGCTCGCTGCTGCCACCAAGATCCCGGTGATCGCTTCCGGCGGCATTCACAACCTGGGTGACATCAAGTCGCTGCTCGACGCCAAGGCGCCGGGCATCATCGGCGCCATCACCGGCCGGGCGATCTACGAAGGCACCCTCGACGTCGCCGAAGCGCAAGCTTTCTGCGATTCGTACCAAGGCTGAGGACTGACCATGGCGCTGGCCAAACGCATCATCCCTTGCCTGGACGTGGACAACGGCCGGGTCGTCAAAGGTGTGAAGTTCGAGAACATCCGTGACGCCGGTGACCCGGTGGAAATCGCCCGTCGCTACGACGAGCAGGGTGCCGACGAGATTACCTTTCTCGACATCACCGCCAGCGTCGATGGCCGTGACACTACGCTGCACACCGTCGAGCGCATGGCCAGCCAGGTGTTCATTCCGCTGACCGTCGGCGGTGGCGTGCGGACCGTGCAGGACATTCGCAATCTGCTCAATGCCGGTGCGGACAAGGTGTCGATCAACACCGCTGCCGTGTTCAACCCGGAATTCGTCGGCGAAGCGGCGCAGCATTTCGGCTCGCAGTGCATCGTCGTCGCCATCGACGCGAAGAAGGTTTCCGGCCCGGGCGAAACCCCGCGCTGGGAAATCTTCACCCACGGCGGTCGCAAGCCGACCGGCCTCGACGCGGTCGAGTGGGCGAAGAAAATGGAAGGCCTCGGTGCCGGTGAAATCCTCCTGACCAGCATGGATCAGGACGGCATGAAAAACGGTTTCGACCTGGGTGTGACCCGTGCCATCAGCGATGCGCTGGGGATTCCGGTAATCGCTTCCGGCGGCGTCGGCAACCTGCAGCATCTGGCCGATGGCATCCTCGAAGGCCACGCCAGCGCCGTACTGGCGGCGAGTATTTTCCACTTCGGCGAATACACGGTTCAGGAAGCCAAGGCCTACATGGCCAAACGCGGCATCGTAATGCGTTAAACATCCATACAGGCCAGTGGACAGCATGGCGTACCCAAGGCACTCTTGGGCACGCCATGGATTTCGGTAGCCCGACATGATCAAACGCCTGCTTCTCGCTCTCGCCAGTGCCTCCGTGTTGTTGATCAACACTGGCCACGCCGAAGAAAGTCCCGACACCGATCTGGTGCTCCTCACCGAAAACTTCCCGCCGTACAACATGGCGAAGAACGGCAAGAATTTCGCTCAAGACGAAAACATCAACGGCATCGCCACAGACATCGTGCGCGAGATGTTCAAGCGTGCCGGCATCACGTACAGCCTGACCTTGCGCTTCCCTTGGGAGCGGGTCTACAAGCTGGCACTGGAGAATCCCGGCTACGGTGCATTCGTCATGGCGCGCCTGCCGGATCGCGAGACGCTGTTCAAGTGGGTCGGCCCCATCGGCCCGGATGACTGGGTCATGCTGGCCAAGGCTGACAGCAAGATCACCCTCGAAACCCTCAATGACGCGCGTAAATACAAGATCGGCGCCTACAAGGGCGATGCCATTGCCGAGACCCTGACCAAACAGGGCTTGAAACCGGTGGTGGTGCTGCGCGATCAGGACAACGCCAAAAAGCTTGTCAGCGGTCAGATCGATCTGTGGGCCACCGGCGATCCTGCCGGCCGTTATCTGGCGCGGCAGGATGGCGTGACCGGGCTGAAAACCGTGCTGCGTTTCAACAGCGCCGAGCTGTATCTGGCGCTGAACAAAGACGTGCCGGACGAAGCCGTTGCCAAGCTTCAGGCAGCGCTTGACCAGATGCGCAAGGACGGCGTGGTGGACGAGATCATGGGGCGGTATCTGTAACCACCGCTGACTCGGCCGGCGCCTGCGGATCAATTTGCGATTCTGCAGTCGGCTGCTTTGCAGGCTCCTTCACCGGCTCGGTGGGGTGCAGCGGTTCTGGTTCCGTTTTCGGTTCCGGCTTCTTTGTCGGTTCCGGCTCGGTAGGGTAGTCGACCAGATGCAGGCTATCCATGTCGGTATAGCTGAGATGGCCTTCTACTTGGGAGCCATCTTCGCGCAGCAATCGGTAGTCGCTCTGCATCAGATAAACCGCTGCGAACCGTTTTTTCGCAACCAGCGCAATCACTTCCACCTCCGAGGAGTTCACCCATTCATAGGGTGATGATTCGGTGTTGCAGAAGCTGTCGCCCAATCTGGCTGAGCAAGTGATGGCCGACTGAGACGTCGATATTGCCCATGGCCATTGGCTGCCGATGTCGATACCGGTGTTGCGGGTGAATTTGCGCAACATGTCCCAGGACTGAGTACGGCGGGCTCTCCACTTGAGCGATCGGCGCGTGTCTGTGCTGTTTTGCCCATCGCCGACGAGCAGATAGCGATCTGCTCTTTCCAGGCGGTAAAACGGTGAAGTGCGTAGCTGCACAAGGCTTGTCATCACTGGGTCGATTACCGCGAACCATGGCAATCGGACGACCTGTGTGATCTTGGACGGCGTCAGGGCGGCAGAGGCATCCAGCCCGGTCAATTCAGGGGGGGGCGGTGGTGTATCGACCTGAAGCGGGATCGGCATTCGCAAGGCGTAGGCGGTGATGGGCGCTTCAGGTTTGCTGTAGCCATTGGCGCCGACAAAGGTGCCAGGGGCAAAGAATATCTCTCCGGCGGGTGCGGTCGGAGGCTTGACGCTCCAGGTGCTGAAATCGCGGTCGGCTCCGCTGCCCTTGTCGCTCCAGATCAGGGCGTTGGCGCTTGAAGCGACCACCAGATCGGCGCGTACACAACGAACGGCGTTGAAGGAAGGCTTGCTGCGGTCGTTGGAACATACCATTCCGAGTGCCACATAGCCTTCGGGAGCAATCGGCCGCCATACGGAGCAGTCACCGTTGGCTCGCGAACCTGAATCGCTCCATACCCATTGGTAATCAATGGGCCTGCTCAGTGCTGGCCCCTTGCCGGCTTCGGCCTGCTGCGGATCGCCCTCGCGCACAACCGCCATCACCTGCCTGTCGTTGATATTGTCTTGGCCGGAGACAACGAGATCGCCCAGGGGAAAGTAGCCGGGTAGCAGATCGGGGGCCGGTGTCGGGCGCCAGAAGCTGCCGGGTTTTGACTTCGAGCCCGTGTTGTCCCAGATCCGGTGAAACTCGGTGGTGAAATTGATCAGCAGGTTTTCAACCGCTACGGGTTCCATTTGCCGGACAGGCGATGTGAGAGTGTTTTGGGTATTCATGATTAATCCCGAATTGAGAAAGCGGCTCGGTGTCGCCGCGACGGGTCTCAATATCCGGGTATGCAGGTGGTTACCTGCGGTATCTATCTATCGCTTTGTGACGGCTTGTTACCGGTAAATGCCGTCTTTGCCATGAGCGGCCGTGGCGCGATTGCTGCGCACGCTGATCATCTGCTTGATGTCGATCCACTCGATGCCTTGGGCTTTCAATTTCGGCAGTTCACGTTCCAGCACGGCCAGCGTCTGTGGGTAGGGGTGACCAATCATCACCGCCGAACCCTGCTTGCGGGCCAGGCTGATCGCCGTCTGCAATTGGGTGAAAATGGCTGCTTCGGTGCGTTCGTCATCGAGAAACACATCCCGGGAAACGCTCGCCAGATCGATCTTCTGCGCCTGCTGCGCGGCGACGGTCTGGGCGCTGGTGCGGCTGTCGACGAAGAACTTGTGACGGCGCTGCAACTCACCCATCAACCACGCCATCGCCACCGGTTGAGCCGTCATGCGACTGCCCATGTGGTTATTGATGCCGGCGGTGTAGGGGACCATTTTGAATGCAGCGTCGAGCCGTTTCCCAAGTTCTTCGATGGGCAGTTCGGGATGCCAGGCAAACGGCCCGGTGGCCGGGTCCATCGGCATGTGCAGGATCACGATCTTGCCGGCGCGATGGGCTTCGCGGGCAAATTCGGTAGCGTGCGGGGTGTCGGGCATGATTGCCGTGGTGACTGGCCCGGGCAGGGCCAGCACGCGGCGATCCCGGGGCAGGTTCTGCCCCAGGTCGTCGATGATCAGTGTCAGGTAGGCTTTTTGAGGTGTCGGTCTGGCCGGTTCTGCGTGAGCAGCACCCGCCAGACAGCACAGCAGGACAAAGACGAAACGCAAAGACATCCTCAACGGCCGGACGTGATGCTCAGGCCTTTGAGCAGGCTCAGGGCCTGGGCCAACTGGTAATCGTCATCCTGCGGCATGGCTTTCGGTTTCGCGCCGGAGCCGGTCGGTTTGTCTGCGCCGCCGTTGCCGTTGCCCAGGTGACCCTGCAGGTCGGCTTCCTTGAAGTATTCGCCGTCCGCTTCGTTGGTGATCTTGGCCTTGCGCACTTCGATGTCCGGGACGATGCCCTGGGCCTGAATCGAGCGGCCGTTCGGCGTGAAGTACAGTGCGGTGGTGATCTTCAGCGCGCGGTCGTTGTTCAGCGGCAGCACGGTCTGCACCGAGCCTTTGCCGAAACTGGTGGTGCCCATGACCACGGCGCGTTTCTGGTCTTGCAGGGCGCCGGCGACGATTTCCGAGGCCGAGGCACTGCCACCGTTGATCAGCACGACCATTGGCACGGCTTCGCTTTCGTCCTTGCCGGTGGCGGAGAAGCGCAGTTCGGAGTTGGCGATCCGGCCCTTGGTGTAGACGATCAGGCCTTTGGTGATGAAGTGGTCGACCACTTCCACCGCTGCCTGCAGTACGCCGCCCGGGTTGTTGCGCAGGTCGAGGATGATGCCGTTGAGCTTCTTGCCGTTGTCCTTGCGCAGCTTGGCCAAGGCCTTGGAGACTTCCTCGCCGGTCTTGACCTGGAACTGGGTGATGCGGATCAGGCCGTAACCCGATTCCAGCAGTTGCGCCTTGACGCTCTTCACCTGAATTACCGCACGGGCCAAGGTCACGTCGAACGGTGTACCGCCGTCGCGCACCAGGGTCAGGGTGATTTTTTGGCCGATCTTGCCGCGCATCTTGTCCACGGCTTCGGTCATGGTCTGGCCACGAGTCGGCGCGCCGTTGATCTTGACGATGAAGTCACCGGCCTGGATGCCGGCCTTCGATGCTGGCGTATCGTCGATTGGCGACACGACCTTGATGAAACCGTCTTCCGAGCCGACTTCGATGCCCAGGCCGCCGAACTCACCGCTGGTGCTTTCCTGCAGCTCGGTGAAGTCTTCCGGGCCGAGGTAGGCCGAGTGCGGGTCCAGGTTGCTGAGCATGCCCTTGATGGCGTTTTCCAGCAGTGTCTTGTCGTCCACCGGTTCGACATAGGCGGCCTTGATCCGGTCCATGACCTCGGCAAAGGTGCGCAACTCTTCCAGCGGCAGCGGGGCCTTGGACGTCGCGGCAGTGCCTGCCGGAGCGACAGCCGGAGCCGGTTGAGCGGCGAACGCCAGAGGCGCGCCGATCACCAGGGCGATCGTCAGGGCCAGCGAGGTAAGACGGGACAAATGCAGCATGTCGAACGAACTCCTAAAGTTGGTGACTCAACGCCTATCCTTGCGCGCGGCACCATTGCGCCGGATCACTCGGGTGACCCTGCTGACGAATTGCGAAATACAGCGCTGGTGTGTCCTGCCCGCCACTGCTACCGACAGTGGAGATGGACTCACCGGCTTTTACCACGTCACCAGCCGACTTCAGCAGCGTCTGGTTATGACCGTAAAGGCTCAGAAAACCGTTGCCGTGGTCGAGGATCACCAGCAGCCCGGCACCGCGCAACCAGTCGGCAAACACCACGCGCCCGCCGTGTACGGCGTGAACCTGGCTGCCGGCGGAGGCGCTGATCATCACGCCATCCCACTTGGTGCGGGCATCGTCGCCACGGGTTTCACCGAAGCGTGCCAGCAGTCGACCATCAACCGGCCATGGAAGTTTTCCCCGGGTGGCGGCAAAAGGGCCGCCGAACGTCTCGCCGCTGCTGGAAACCAGCGCGCCAGGTGTGGGTCTGGCTTGTTTTCGCGGGGCGTCGCTGGTGTCCGAGTCCGCATCGGCGCGGGCCTGGGCCTCACGCAAACGCTTTTTTTCGGCTTCCTGCTGGGCGATGAGCGCTTTCTGCCGCGCTTCTTCTGCCTCACGGGCCTGGCGGGCCAGGGTTTCTTCAATGGTTTTAAGGACTTTAGACAGGTCTGCCTGATCCTGCTCGCGGGAGGCCAGTTTCTGATCGCGCGCTTTCACGTCGTCGTTGAGCTTGGCCAGCACCTGCTGGCGCTCCTTGCGAACCTTGTCGAGTGCGTCGCGCTGGGTATCCAGGTCGCTTTTCTGCACCAGCAACTGGGCTTGCTGGGCGGAGATGTCTTTTTCGACATTGGCCAGTTGGCGCAGGGTTTCGTTGAAATTCTTCAGCTGCTCCAGGCGGGCCTGGCTCAGGTAGTCGTAATAGGTGAGGGTGCGGGCGAATTTCTCGGGATTCTGCTGGTTGAGCAGCAGCTTGAGATATTCCTGCCGGCCGTTCTGATAGGCCGCGCGGGCCTGGATGGCGATCAGTCGTTGCTGTTCAGTGCGCGCGCTCTGGAGTTTTTTTTTCTCCGCATCGAGCCGCTGCAGCTCGGATTCGCTCTTCTTCAGCTCTTTTTGCAGGGCGTCGACCTGTTTCTCGAGATTGCCCATCTCGGTTTCAGTGCCCTTGAGCTCTTTCTGTACGCCGGATTTTTCTTCCTGGAGCTTGCCCAGCAGTTTTTTCAGCTCGGCGATGTCCTGACGCGTGGCGTCCAACTGTTGTTGGGTTTGCGCACGCTCGTCAGCGAAGGCCGGTTGGAGCAGGCATGTCAGAGCGAGGGCGATCAGGACGCGAAGCATAGGGGCGGGCGGCACCAGGGTAAGGGACGGCCTAGTATGCCCGCCCCACGCGGCAAAAAAAACGCCTCAAAGCCAACTGCTTTGAGGCGTTCGTCATAAAAAGCCGTTTCAGGCTGATTACAGGGCGTTTTTGATATCAGACCAGAATCGAAGTGCCAGTCATTTCCGCCGGTTTTTCCAGCCCCAGCAGTTTCAGCATGGTCGGCGCCACGTCCGCCAGCACGCCGCCTTCGCGCACCTTGAGGTCGCGTTTGCCGACATAGATGAACGGCACCGGCTCGGTGGTGTGCGCGGTGTGCGCCTGGCCGGTGGCTTCGTCGGCCATCTGCTCGACGTTGCCGTGGTCGGCGGTGATCAGCGCTTCGCCGCCGACCTTTTCCAGTGCCTCGACGATGCGGCCCACGCAGGTGTCCAGGCATTCAACGGCTTTCACAGCGGCGTCGAACACGCCGCTATGGCCGACCATGTCGCCGTTGGCGTAGTTGACCACGATCACGTCGTAGCGCTGGTGCTCGATGGCGTCAACGATACGGTCGGTGACTTCCGGCGCGCTCATTTCCGGCTGAAGGTCATAAGTGGCGACTTTCGGCGACGGGATCAGGATGCGCTCTTCACCCGGGAACGGTTCTTCGCGACCGCCGGAGAAGAAGAAGGTTACGTGGGCGTATTTTTCGGTTTCGGCGATGCGTAGCTGAGTTTTGCCGTTTTTCGCCAGGTAGTCGCCGAGCACGTTTTCCAGGCTGCCCGGCGCAAAGGCTGCTGGGGCCGGGATGCTGGCGGCGTATTGGGTCAGGCCCACGTACTGCACTTTTGGCTGGCGTGCGCGTTCGAATTCCTTGAAACCGTCTTCGACAAACACGCGGCTCAGCTCGCGGGCACGGTCGGCGCGGAAGTTCATGAACACCACGGCGTCGCCGTCATCGACTTTCACCGGCTCACCGATGCTGGTGGCCTTGACGAATTCGTCGCTCTCGCCACGGGCATAAGCGGCTTCCAGGCCTTCCTGGGCGGTGGCGGCGTTGAATTCGCCCTTGCCGTCGACGATCAGGTTGTAAGCCTGGGAGACGCGGTCCCAGCGGTTATCGCGGTCCATGGCGAAGTAGCGGCCGATGATGCTGGCGATGCGGCCCTTGCCGAGGGCCTGGAAGGTCGCGTCGAGCAGCTCGATCGACGACGCGGCGCTTTTCGGCGGCGTGTCACGGCCATCGAGGAAGGCGTGCAGGTAGATTTTTTCGGCGCCACGCTTGAAGGCCAGTTCGGCCATGGCGATCAGGTGATCCTGGTGGCTGTGAACGCCGCCGTCCGACAGCAGGCCCATGAAGTGCACGGCCTTGCCGGCGGCCACGGCTTTGTCCACGGCGGCGCAGATGGTCGGGTTCTCGAAGAACTCGCCGTCGCGGATCGCTTTGGTCACGCGCGTGAAGTCCTGATACACCACGCGGCCAGCGCCGAGGTTCATATGGCCGACTTCGGAGTTGCCCATCTGGCCGTCCGGCAGGCCGACGTCCATGCCGCTGCCCGAGATCAAGCCGTTCGGCACGGTGGCCCACAGGCGATCCAGCACGGGCTTCTTGGCCGCAAAGACGGCGTTGGATTCGGGGCTGTCGCTGTGACCGAAGCCGTCGAGAATCATCAGGACCAAAGGTTTAGGCGTGGTAGTCATGGAATCCACTCGTGGCTAATAAAGAAGAGGGCGATGGAAAAGGGAGTTGGAGTTTAAAGCGAAGTTCCGACCGCGTCACCGCCGGACGGGGTTTGGCCGACCATAGTGGCTGTGTATACTGGCCGACATTTTAACGCCCTGGAACCTCCTTCGATGGTTGCTCACCTGATTGAATTTGCCACTAACCACTACATTCTTGTCGGTATCTTCGTCGTACTGCTGGCATTGCTGCTGGCGCACACAGTGCAGGGCGGCGGTAAAAGCCTGAGCACGGGCGAGCTGACCGCACTGGTCAACAAGGAAGCCGGCGTGGTGGTGGACATCCGTCCGAGCAAGGATTACGCCGCCGGTCACATCGTTGGCGCGGTGAACATTCCCCAGGACAAACTGGCCGCCCGCATCGGCGAGCTGGAAAAACACAAGGCCAAGACCATCATTCTGGTCGACGCCCTGGGCCAGACCGCCGGCACCCACGCCCGCGAGCTGATGAAATCCGGCTTCACCGCCGCCAAGCTGTCCGGCGGGATTTCCAGCTGGAAAGGCGACAACCTGCCGCTGGTGAAGTGACATGAGCGAAGTCATCGTCTACTCCAGCGATTACTGCCCTTACTGCTCGCGCGCCAAGTACCTGCTCGCGAACAAAGGCGTGGCCTTCGAAGAGATCAAGGTCGATGGCAAGCCGCAAGTGCGCGCCGCCATGGCCCAGAAGGCCGGACGCACGTCCGTGCCGCAGATCTGGATCGGCGACACCCACGTCGGCGGATGTGACGATTTGTTTGCCCTGGAGCGCGCCGGCAAGCTCGACGCGCTGCTCAAGGCCTGAACTGCTGCACCTGCAAACCAAGAACCCTAAAAGACCCAAGATCAGAAAGGATCTGAGATGACTGACCAACAGAACACTGCAGCCAGCGAAGAAGAAACCGCACCGCAATTCTCCTTGCAGCGCATCTACGTACGCGACCTGTCCTTCGAAGCCCCGAAAAGCCCGGCGATCTTCCGCCAGCAGTGGGACCCGGCGGTCGGTCTGGATCTGAACACCCGTCAGAAGGCGCTGGAAGGCGATTTCTACGAAGTCGTGCTGACCCTGTCCGTCACCGTGAAAAACGGTGAAGAAGTTGCCTTCATCGCTGAAGTGCAACAGGCCGGTATCTTCCTGATCAAGAACCTGGACGCGGCTTCGATGAGCCACACTCTGGGTGCGTTCTGCCCGAACATCCTGTTCCCGTACGCTCGCGAAACCCTGGACAGCCTGGTGACCCGTGGTTCGTTCCCGGCCCTGATGCTGGCTCCGGTGAACTTCGACGCCCTGTACGCGCAAGAGCTGCAGCGCATGCAGGAAGCTGGCGAGACCCCGACCGTTCAGTAAGCGGTCGATGCAACAACGAAAAAAGCGCCGTTACAGGCGCTTTTTTCTTGGGCGATCGAATGGCGTTACTTGAAGTCGTTCTGCCGCCACGCTTCGTACACGGCCACCGCTACGGTGTTGGACAGGTTCAGGCTGCGGCAACCTTCGCGCATCGGCAGGCGCAGACGCTGTTCGGCGGGCAGGGCATCCAGCACTTCCGCCGGCAGGCCACGGCTTTCCGGGCCGAAGATGAACGCATCGCCCGGGACGAAAGCGGCATCGTGAAACGGTCGCGAACCCTTGGTGGTGAAGGCGAACAGCCGAGGGTTGCCGAGGCTTTCCAGGCAACTGGCCAGGTCGGCATGGCGCTGCAGAGTGGCATACTCGTGGTAGTCGAGACCGGCGCGACGCAGGCGCTTGTCGTCCATCTCGAAGCCCAGCGGTTCGATCAAATGCAGGTGGCAGCCGCTGTTGGCGCACAGCCTGATAACGTTACCGGTGTTCGGTGGAATTTCCGGTTGAAAAAGGATGACGTGAAACATGCACGGCTCCGAAGGTAAAGATGACGCGCATTCTACGCCGCAAGCCGACCCGCGTTCGAAACTATTCCCGCGGGTGATGGCGTCGCTGGCGATCGTCGGTGTGATGGTCGGGATGATGATCGGCCGTTTGACCACGCCTGACCCGAGCGTCTTGCAGCAGGTCGAGGTGATCGATGGCGGTCTGGCGGTCTGGTTCAACAACGAGCCGAAGCTGCACGGCGAGATCGTCGATGGCAGCGTTGCGCTGTTGTTCGAGGCTGAAGGCAAGGCGCAGAAGGGCCAGCTCAAGCTCAACGGCAAGGACGTGAACTGGCGGACGCGATTGAGTGACGGGGGGCTGTTGCTGACGCTGGTGGCGGCGCGGCCGCTGCAGGGCGACTGGGCCGGCCAGGCGGTCGATGACCGCTGGCGACTGGAGATCCATCTCCGGGAGCAATAAAAGAGGGAATCCCCGGCCTGCCTGTACCAAGGTTCCCGAAACGGGCGGGCTCATCGCATCGCGTACTGAGGCGGTGTAAAGAAGGAACCCCTGACCTGCCTGTATCAAGGGCCCCAAAAGGGTGGACTCGATGAGTCCGGTGTAAAGAGGGGAATCCCCGGCCTGCCTGTACCAAGGCCCCCGAAAGGGTTGGTGAAACGAATCACCTGATTGGGTTGTTGCAGGGGGCGTGCCACTTTTTATCGTTTTGAAACAAAAAAGCCCGACACAATGATGAAGGCCCCGTAATACGGGGCCTTCATCTTTTCATCGGATGGCTTTTCAGCGGGTTGCGGTGCAGGAATGAGCCAGCGACCGTGCCCGATTACGGGTCACGGTGCCTTGCGGCGGTGCAGGCGGGCGCTGAAGGTCAGCCTTCTTCGCCTTCGTCGTCATCCCCGCCATCGACCTTCATTCCCAGCTCCTTGATCTTGCGGGTCAAGGTGTTGCGGCCCCAGCCCAGCAGCACGGCAGCATCACGACGACGACCGGCGGTGTGCTTCAGCGCGGTCTCGATCATGATCCGCTCGAACGCCGGCACCGCGCTGTCGAGCAGGCTCGACTGGCCGCGTGCCAGAGCCTGATCGGCCCACTGGCGCAGCGCCTGTTCCCAATTGGTGACCGGTGCCGAGTCCTGCGGCAGGCTCAGCAGTTCCGGCGGCAGGTCGCTGATGTGCACCTCGCGCCCGGACGCCATCACCGTGATCCAGCGGCAGGTGTTTTCCAGCTGACGCACGTTGCCGGGCCATGGCAGGTTTTTCAGGTATTCCTCGGTCTCGCTTTTCAGCAGCTTTGGTTCGACTGCGAGCTCTTGCGCGGCGCGGCTGAGGAAGTGCTTGGCCAGGGTCGGGATGTCTTCGCGACGGTCCGACAGGCGCGGGATGTGGATGCGGATCACGTTGAGGCGGTGGAACAAGTCCTCACGGAATTTCCCGGCGTGAACCAGGGTTTCCAGATTCTGGTGAGTCGCGGCGATGATTCGTACATCAACCTTGACCGGCACGTGCCCGCCGACGCGATAGAACTCGCCGTCGGCCAGTACCCGCAGCAGCCGGGTCTGGGTATCCGCCGGCATGTCACCGATTTCATCAAGGAACAGTGTGCCGCCATCAGCCTGCTCGAAACGTCCGCGCCGCAGGTTGGCCGCGCCGGTGAAGGCGCCTTTCTCGTGGCCGAACAGCTCGGACTCCATCAGATCCTTCGGGATCGCCGCCATGTTCAGCGCGATGAACGGCGAGGCCGCACGCGGGCTGTGGCGGTGCAGGGCGTGGGCCACCAGTTCTTTACCGGTGCCGGATTCGCCGTTGATCAGCACGGTGATGTTGGAGTGGCTCAAGCGCCCGATGGCGCGAAACACTTCCTGCATCGCCGGCGCTTCGCCGATGATTTCCGGGGTGCGGGTCAGGGTCGGTGCGACTTCCAGGCCCTGTTGTTCCTGGGCGTGCTGGTTGGCGCGTTTGACCAGCGACACGGCTTCGTCGACATCGAACGGCTTGGGCAGGTACTCGAAGGCGCCGCCCTGATAGGAGGCGACAGCGCTGTCCAGATCGGAGTGAGCGGTCATGATGATGACCGGCAGTCGTGGGTGTTGCTCGCGAATCCGCGCCAGAAGGTCCAGACCGCTGGCACCCGGCATGCGGATGTCGGAGATGATCACGTCCGGCTGCTGGCGGGCCAGGCGGCTCATCACGCCATCGGCACTGTCGAAGCTCTGGGTGGTCATGCCTTCCTGTTGCAGGGCTTTTTCCAGGACCCAACGGATAGAACGGTCGTCATCGACGATCCACACGGTTTCACTACGGCTCATGTCGATGTGGCTCCTTGTTCCAGTGGCAGAAAGATCGAGAACGTGGTGTGGCCTGGATGGCTGTCACACTCGATCAGGCCCTGGTGCTGGCTGATGATGTTCTGGGTAATGGCCAGGCCCAGCCCGGTACCGTCCGGACGGCCGCTGACCATGGGAAAGAAAATGGTTTCCTGGAGTTCCGCGGGGATCCCCGGGCCGTTGTCGATGATCTCGATCTTGGTCACCAGGCGATGGCGGATGTGGCCGATGGTGAACTGGCGCATGGCGCGGGTACGCAGGCTGATGCGACCCAGGCGCAGTTCGTTCTGGCTGCTGATCGCCTGCATCGCGTTGCGTACGATGTTCAGCACGGCCTGAATCATTTGCTCGCGGTCGATCAATACGTCGGGAATGCTCGGGTCGTAATCGCGCACCAGCGTGATGCAGCCCTGGCTTTCGGCCTCGACCAGTTGGCAGACGCGCTCCAGCACTTCGTGGACGTTGCACAGGGCCAGCGACGGCAGTTTGTTCGAGCCGAGCATGCGGTCGACCAGATTGCGCAGGCGGTCGGCCTCTTCGATGATCACGTTGGTGTAGTCGCGCAGGCTGTCTTCCGGCAGCTCGCGGGCCAGCAATTGCGCGGCGCCACGAATGCCACCCAGCGGGTTCTTGATCTCGTGGGCGAGGCCGCGCACCAGCATCTTGCTGGTTTCCTGCTTGGACAGTTGCGCCTCTTCCTTGGTGATCCGCAGCAAGCGGTCGCGAGGGTGAACCTCCAGCAACAGCAGGGTCGCGCCGTTGCTGAGGATCGGCGTCACCGCGTAGTCCACGGTCAGGGTCTGACCGGTGAGGGCGGTGAGCATCGCTTCGCGCTTGGTGAACGGATGCGCCTGTTCCACCGCCTGGCGCAACGAATTGAGCGCTTCGGTAGATTCGGTGAACAGCTCGCTGATGAACTGGCCATGGCTGCGCTGACCGCTGATGGCCAGCAGCATCTCCGCCGCCGGGTTCATGTACTCGAGGCGCAATTCGGCATCGAGCAGGATGGTGGCGGTGGTCAGGTTGTCGAGCAGCAAACGGTGGAGTGCGTCGCTTATGGTCATCAGGACCTCTTTTGGAGCAAGGCGTGCGCAAGGAACCAAGCGCCGATATCAGGAAAATGCAAAAACCAAACCAAGGCTCCGAAAAGAAGCGTTCGACCCCTGAAACGGGCGTTTGACGCTCGTTTGCGTGGCGATCCGCCGGCCCTGACGGGTACTTTCGAACCAAAATGGGTTGCAATGTGGGTACGGTGCAGACTGTTGCACCAATATAGTGCGCAAAGCTGAACGGCGTTAGAAGAAACGCAGGAAGGGATTTTTCGGTTCGACGGGTTTGTCTTTCAGCGGGCATTCCGGGCGAACGCCGTAGTCTTCGGTGGTGCAGGGTTTGACCTGGCGTTTCTGTGCCAGCGAAATGCGCTGCATGTGGAACGGCTGATTGGCGGTGCGCTCGACGATGCGATCCTGCGCGTCGAGAATCTCCACCGACAGGTTATGGCTGCCGCGATCGATATTGCTCAGCGGGAACACCGGGCTAAGGCCGGGCTCTCCGGTGGCCTGGCCGTCCAGCAGCAGGCGATAGCGATGACCTTTTTGCAGCCCCGGCTCGCTGGTGATGCTGACGATCAATTCGCCGGCGCTGCTGCGAATGGTCGCGTCCGGTTCGGGAACCAGCACCCGCAGCATGTCGTAGCGGAACAGCGGTTGCTCTGGTGATTTTTCAGCTTTGGTGATGGGCGCCGCACCGGTCGGGTTTGAGGCCATGCGATTGCTGGTGGCCAGCGGCACACGCTTGGCATTGCCGCGCGGTTGATCGGTGTAGACCCGATTGCCCTGCGAGTCGACATAAGTGAAGACCTCGGCGGATGCACCAACCGCGAACAGAGCCAGACACACAGCGATCAACCCGCGAGTCATGGCTTGTGCACCCGCTGCACAGTGAAGACCACTGCCGGACTCTGCTGAATGATCGCCTCGCCATTGATCACCTGAACCGCCAGCCGATGCTCACCCCGGTCAATGTTCACCAGTTGCAGGATCGGCACGTTGCTCGGCTGGCCATAAGGCGCGTCGTCCAGCAGCAGGCGCAATTGATGTGGCGGTTGCAGGCGCGGCTTGATCAGCACGCTGACGGTGAACGTGCCGTTGTTGGCGCGCAGGGCCTCTTCGGTGGGCAGGCCGGTCAGTTCCAGCACGTCATAGGCATTGCGCGCAGGCGCCCGGCTGGCCGTGTCCGACGACGGCGCGCTCGGTGCCTGAGGCTGGACGCTGTTGAGCGGCGGCAACTCCACCGGCTGCGCCTTCACGCCGTCCGGCGCATGATCGCTGTACACCGTGTTGCCGCTGGCGTCGGTGTATTTGTAGATCTGCGCGCTGGCGGGCAGTGCGATCAGCAGCATCAGGAGCAAAAAACCACGACCCATGAAATCGACCGATAAACGATGAGAGTGGATGCAGCATAGGCCAGGGAGCGGCGGTTGACTCTGTCGGCTCAACATCCGCTCACACAAACCGGGTGATTTTCATCAGTCTTTAACTGCTGAAATTGAGCATGCGTTTCTGCTTTCCAACCGGTAGCACCGGTTTCGGGCAGCCTTCAGGGCCGGGAAAGGTCTGCTGGCCTGACTCGTCGTACTGCGTGGTGCAACCGACGGGTCCCTTGTCGTAAAACGCACGACTTTTAACCACGCCGTTGCGGTGATAGCAAAGTTGCTCTCCGGTCAGGTCGCCACCGTACTCGTAACTTTTGACTTGCTGTTGATTGATGGTCATCCAACTGAAGCCCACCGAGTTTTTCTGGCATTCGATCTGACCGTTGTCGTAGAACGTACGCTCGGTGATCTTGTCATTGTCGCCAATGATCTTCTCGCTGGTTTTCTGACCTGTTTCGTAGTTGTAATTTACGAAACCCTGGCTTTTACCAAAGAGAAAATCGGTTTCCCACTCCAGCCTCCCGCGATTGAAAAAACGAAACTTTCCACATCGGTCAATCGTTGGGCCATTGTTGTCGAAACGGCACCAGTTGGATTCCTCATACAGCATTTCATCCTGGTCGTAACGTTTCATCAGGCCGATGAAACGTCCCAGTTCGAAGCGACCGACCGTAGCCGGCGTGCCATCGTGCAAGTAAGTCAGGTACGGGCCTTCACGCTCATCGTTGTGCCATGAGAAATCGTTGATCAGTACGCTGCCATCGTTGCTGTAATCCAGAGAGCGACCTTCTTTTTTGCCGTTTTCGTAATTGCGCAAGTTCAGCAGTTTGCCGTCAGGGCTGTAGAACTCTTGGGTGCCAGACAACACATCGGCCTTGTAATGCTCGATCAGGACCAAGACACCGCTGGCATCGGTTTCTCTCAGCTCTCCTTCTTTTTTGCCGGCTATAAAGTTGACGTTCTGGCTGTGGCCCTTGTCGTTCTTGAGAACCCATGGTCCGCTTTTCAGGTCGTTTTCGAAGGAGCCGCTGCCCTCTTGGGTCACCCAAGGGCCTTCGCGCTTGTAGTCGCGGTAACTGCCGCGCTCGGTGACGGTGCCGGTGATTTCTTCGCTCGGGCCGTCGAGTGCGCCGTGCAGGTAAGTCTGGAACCCGGTCGTCGTGTTATCGGAATCGCCATCGTCGAGGATTGCCCAGCGTCCCTCGCGCAGGTCATCGACATATTGTCCGGTGAAGGATTTCGAATACTCGGTTTCGGTCCATTCACCCTGTCGCTTGCCCGCCACATAGTTGCCGCTGGCCGAGTATTTAAAATCCTTGGCAAAAGACCAGGCGCCCACGCGCAAACCATCTTTGTAGGCGCCTCGACCATCGATCTCACCGTAGTTATATGAAATCGATTCACCTTCTTCGCTGCCATTGAACATTGCGGGCGCAGTTTCCCAGGCCATGCGGCTGACCTGATAGTTGTAAAGCATGCGATTGCCGTCATTGAGCGGGGTTTCGATGCCGCGCCAGAACGTGACCGTGAGAAAGCGCCCGCCTTTTTCCTGATAGGTCTTTTTGAAGTAGTGCTGATCAGCACCGGGCGTGTCGATGTCGAGAGGCTTGGCTTGCTCATTGAAGTAGCCGACCAGTGTTCCTGCAGTGAGATCGAGTTGGTCGAACTCGTGAATGCCCGATTGCTCGTAGTGGAAGCGGTAGTTGGCAGGCGTGAGTTGGCTGAGGGCTTTTTTGACTGTTAGCGCATCCAGCTGCTTCTTGCCGGCAGTGATGCGGTCGAGGCCTTTTTGCAAGGCCGTTACGCGGTGATAAAGATGATCGTTAATGTCGTATTTGTAAGCGTAGATTCGGTACGCAGCTTTTTGCCGGAATAGAACAAAGCGGGTTGGATCTTCGCTGTCCAGCGCCATAAGGAAAACGGATTCGATGGTCGCAGGGCCAAAATCATCAAGCAACTGCGGACGTTCGCCCGGCGTCTCACAAAGGCAGTAATAACCTTTGACGCCGTTCGCTTCCTTGATGAACGCCAGGGTCATCGAGCTTTCTTGCAAGCCCTGAATCAGCGGGTGAGCCAGTGGCTTGTCTTCATAGAAATCGGCAGCGCCGGCTGTCGAGCAAGCGAGGCCCGCCATCAGGGCGATAGCCCGTAACCACTTCATGCGAATCCCTTCGTCAAGGCGCCGGTCGTGGCGCGAAAGCGGCGGATTATCCATGGATGAGCGGGCACAAAAAAGGCCTCCCGAAGGAGGCCTCTCTTTTGTCACGCCGCGTAGCGCAGCGCTACCGGATCAGCAGCTGTAGTACAGCTCATATTCCAGTGGGTGTACGAAGGTGCGAACCTTGATTTCTTCTTCGGATTTCAGCGCGATGTAGGCGTCGATGAAGTCGTCGGAGAACACGCCGCCCTTGGTCAGGAACGCGCGGCCCTTGTCCAGCTCTTCCAGGGCTTCTTTCAGGCTGCCGCAAACTTGCGGGATCTCTTTCGCCTCTTCAGGCGGCAGGTCGTACAGGTTTTTGTCAGCCGCATCGCCTGGGTGGATCTTGTTCTGGATACCGTCCAGACCAGCCATCAGCAGCGCTGCGAAAGCCAGGTACGGGTTGGCAGCCGGATCCGGGAAACGTGCTTCGATACGACGGCCGCGTGGGCTGTTGACGTAAGGAATACGGATCGAGGCGGAACGGTTGCGAGCCGAGTAGGCCAGCATCACCGGAGCTTCGAAACCTGGCACCAGACGCTTGTAGGAGTTGGTGGCCGGGTTGGTGAAGCCGTTCAGGGCCTTACCGTGCTTGATGATACCGCCGATGAAGTACAGGGCGGTTTCGGACAGGCCGGCATAGCCTTCGCCAGCGAAGGTGTTCTTGCCATCTTTGGCGATGGACATGTGAACGTGCATACCCGAACCGTTATCGCCGTACAGAGGCTTCGGCATGAAGGTCGCGGTGCGGCCATAGGCATCGGCCACGTTGTGTACAACGTATTTCAGAGTCTGAACTTCGTCAGCTTTCTTCACCAGGGTGTTGAACTTGACACCAATTTCGTTTTGACCGGCAGTTGCCACTTCGTGGTGGTGAACTTCAACGGTCTGACCCATCTCTTCCAGTGCGTTGCACATGGCGGTACGGATTTCGTGGTCGTGGTCGAACGGCGGAACCGGGAAGTAGCCGCCTTTCACGCCTGGACGGTGGCCCTTGTTGCCGCCTTCCACGTCCTGGTCGGACATCCACGAGCCTTGCTCGGAGTAGATCTTGAACATCGAACCGGAGATGTCGGACTTGAACTTCACTTCGTCGAAGATGAAGAACTCTGGCTCTGGACCGGCGAATACGGTGTCACCGATACCGGTGGTCTTCAGGTATTCCTCGGCACGGTGGGCGATGGCGCGCGGGTCGCGATCGTAGCCTTGCATGGTCGACGGTTCGATGATGTCGCAGACCAGGATCAGGGTCGGCTCTTCGGTGAACGGGTCGAGAACGGCGGTTTCGTCGTCCGGCAGCAGGATCATGTCGGAGGCTTCGATGCCTTTCCAGCCAGCGATGGAGGAACCGTCGAACATCTTGCCAACTTCGAAGAAGTCGTCTTCCAGCGCATCGCGAGCCGGCATGGTCACGTGGTGCTGAGTGCCTTTGGTGTCCGTGAAGCGCAGATCAATCCACTTGACGTCATGATCTTTGATGAGTTGAACCGACTTCGACATAGTGTCCTCCGGGTGGCTTAGGGCTGGTAGTGGATGCCCTTAAATGTTGGTGATGCCGGCGCGAATACTCTGCCAAGGCAACCTGCCTCACAAGGGAGCAAATTGCATGCCAGTGCCCCAGCATGGGTTTTTTGCCCCAAATTCACGCTTATAAAGGTGCGAAGCGCATAAAGGGTGAAAATCTCGCCCTTTAATGTAGCGCTTTAAGTCGAAAATGACCCGTTTTGGTGCATGCAAAACCTTCTGCACATTAACTGGTTAAACCTTGAGCAATTTCCGCTATAATCCGCGCCCCCCTTTTTCGGCTGGCCCTGCGCGCGCTGTTTTCATGAAACTAATCGTAAAAGTCTTCCCCGAGATCACCATCAAAAGCCGACCTGTCCGGACGAAATTCATCCGCCAGCTGGCCAAGAACATCCGCACCGTGCTCCGCGACCTGGACCCGGCCGTGGTGGTGAACGGTGTGTGGGACAATCTCGAGCTGGAAACCCGCGTTACAGACCCCAAGGCCCTGAAAGAGATGGGCGAGCGCCTGACCTGCATGCCGGGCATCGCGCACTTTCTGCAGATCGACGAGTACCCGCTGGGCGACTTCGACGACATCACCGAGAAGTGCAAAGAGCACTACGGCGATGCACTGGCCGGGAAGATTTTCTCGGTGCGCTGCAAGCGTGCGGGCAAGCATGCCTTCAGCTCGATGGACGTCGAAAAATACGTCGGCAGCAAGCTGCGCCGTGAGTGCGGTGCCGCCGGAATCGACTTGAAACAGCCGGAAATCGAAGTCCGCATCGAAGTTCGCGACAAACGGTTGTTCGTGATCCACAGCCAGCACAATGGCATCGGCGGCTACCCGCTCGGTGCGCTGGAACAGACGCTGGTATTGATGTCCGGTGGCTTTGACTCGACGGTTGCCGCCTACCAGATCATGCGTCGCGGCCTGATGGCGCACTTCTGCTTCTTCAATCTGGGCGGTCGTGCCCACGAATTGGGCGTGATGGAAGTCGCGCATTTCATCTGGAAGAAGTACGGCAGCTCGCAACGCGTGCTATTTGTCAGTGTTCCGTTCGAAGAAGTGTTGGGCGAAATTCTCGGCAAAGTCGATAACAGTCATATGGGCGTCGTATTGAAGCGTATGATGTTGCGCGCATCCTCGGCCATCGCCGAGCGTCTGCACATTGATGCGCTGGTCACCGGCGAGGCGATCTCCCAGGTGTCGAGCCAGACGCTGCCGAACCTGTCGGTGATCGACTGCGTGACCGACAAACTGGTCCTGCGTCCGCTGATCGTCGCCCACAAGCAGGACATCATCGACACGGCCAACGAGATCGGCACCGCCGATTTCGCCCGGCACATGCCGGAATACTGCGGGGTCATTTCGGTCAATCCGAAAACCGCCGCCAAGCGTGGTCGCGTTGAGCACGAAGAGCAGGAATTCGACATGGCGGTGCTTGAGCGTGCGCTCGCAAACGCCAGACTGGTGCCGATCGATCGGGTGATCGACGAATTGGGCCAGGATTTGCAAATCGAAGAAGTCAGCGAAGCACTGGCCGGCCAGATCGTCATCGACATCCGTCACCCGGATGCCGCCGAGGATGAGCCGCTGGAGCTCGAGGGCATAGAAGTACAGACGATGCCGTTCTACGCAGTGAACGCTCGTTTCAAGGAGCTGGATCCGACTCGCCAGTACCTGCTGTATTGCGACAAAGGCGTGATGAGTCGCCTGCATGCTCACCATTTGCTCAGTGAGGGGCATGCCAATGTGCGCGTTTATCGACCGAGCTAAGTGCCCGGGGCTGTTTGCCTGTGGCCTGCGTCACCGGCCCCCCGACACCGCCGTCAAGCTGTAACGGCCATGCCGGACACTACTGCTAATCGCTGCCAAGACTTGTCAGCAAACCGAATCCTCTGATCGAGATACACAAGTGATCGAAAATCTACGCAACATCGCCATCATCGCCCACGTTGACCATGGTAAAACCACCCTGGTAGACAAACTCCTGCGTCAATCCGGCACTCTGGAGCGCAACGAGCTCAACGACGAGCGCGTGATGGACTCCAACGACCAGGAAAAAGAGCGCGGCATTACCATTCTGGCGAAAAACACCGCCATCAACTGGAACGGCTACCACATCAACATCGTGGACACCCCGGGCCACGCCGACTTCGGCGGCGAAGTTGAGCGCGTAATGTCCATGGTTGACTCCGTGCTGCTGCTGGTCGACGCTCAAGACGGCCCTATGCCGCAAACCCGTTTCGTGACCAAGAAGGCTTTCGAAGCCGGCCTGCGTCCAATCGTGGTCATCAACAAGGTTGACCGTCCGGGCGCGCGTCCTGACTGGGTTCTGGACCAGATCTTCGATCTGTTCGACAACCTGGGCGCTACCGAAGAACAACTGGACTTCCAGGTTGTTTACGCCTCGGCCCTGAACGGCATCGCCGGTCTGGACCACACCGCCATGGCGGAAGACATGACCCCGCTGTACCAAGCGGTTGTCGACCACGTTCCAGCTCCTGCTGTTGACCGTGACGGTCCGTTCCAGATGCAGATCTCCGCTCTGGACTACAACAGCTTCCTGGGTGTTATCGGTGTTGGCCGTATCGCTCGTGGTCGCGTCAAGCCGAACACTCCGGTTGTGGCTATCGATGCCAACGGCAAGCGCCGCAACGGCCGTATCCTGAAGCTGATGGGTCACCACGGTCTGCACCGCATCGACGTTGAAGAAGCAGCTGCTGGCGACATCGTCTGCATCAGCGGTTTCGACGAGCTGTTCATCTCCGACACCCTGTGCGACATCAACACCGTCGAGGCGATGAAGCCTCTGACCGTTGACGAGCCAACCGTTTCCATGACCTTCCAGGTAAACGACTCGCCATTCTGCGGTAAAGAAGGCAAGTTCGTGACTTCCCGTAACATCAAGGATCGTCTGGACAAAGAGCTGCTGTACAACGTTGCACTGCGCGTTGAAGAAGGCGACTCGGCTGACAAGTTCAAGGTATCCGGCCGTGGTGAGCTGCACCTCTCGGTACTGATCGAAACCATGCGTCGCGAAGGCTTCGAGCTGGCCCTGGGCCGTCCTGAAGTGATCATCCGTGAAGTTGACGGCGTGAAGCAGGAACCGTTCGAAAACGTAACCATCGACATCCCTGAAGAATCGCAGGGCAAGGTCATGGAAGAGATGGGTCTGCGTAAAGGCGACCTGAGCAACATGGTGCCGGATGGCAAGGGCCGTGTTCGTCTGGAATACAACATCCCTGCTCGCGGTCTGATCGGTTTCCGTAACCAGTTCCTGACCCTGACCAACGGTGCTGGCATCCTGACCTCGATCTTCGATCGTTACGCTCCAGTGAAGTCGGGCCACATGTCTGGCCGTCAGAACGGCGTTCTGGTTTCGGTTGAAACCGGCAAGGCTCTGACCTACTCCCTGGAAACCCTGCAGGCTCGTGGCAAGCTGTTCGTAGAACACGGCCAGGAGATCTACAACGGTCAGATCGTTGGTCAGAACTCCCGCGACAACGACCTGGGTGTAAACCCGACCAAAGGCAAGAAGCTCGACAACATGCGTGCTTCGGGTAAAGACGAAACCATCGCTCTGGTTCCACCTGTTCGCTTCACCCTGGAACAGGCTCTGGAATACATCCAGGAAGACGAGCTGTGCGAAGTCACTCCTAAGTCCATCCGTCTTCGCAAGAAGATCCTGGACGAAAGCGAGCGTACCCGCGCTGCCAAGAAAGCCAAGGCGTAATTTAGCCCAGGCTTAAAAAAACGCCCCCGGTCGAGAGACCGGGGGCGTTTTTGTTTGTCCGGGTTTTTTGATGTCTCGTTCCCACACAAGGCGTGGGAGCGATCAAGGGCAGATCAGAACTTCTCGATCGCCCGGAAATTCTGCACCCGCTCCACTTCCTTCGGCTTGTACGCGCAATACCCCGGGCGCGGCCCGATCTTCGGGTGGTTGCGGCAAGTGTCCGGGCGCTTGTCATAAATGGTGCACAGCCGGCTCTTACGATCCAGGTAGTAGCAATCGTTGTTGCTCATGCGCTGCAGGGTGAAGATCCCCGACTTCTGGTTGAAGCGCTCCACCAGGCCTTCCTTTTGCAGGCGCTTGGCGATGTTCTTCGGCGGGTCGCCCAGTTCGAACTCGTCGACCACACCGATGCGCACCAGATCCTTGATCTTGACCTCGACCGGCAGCGTGCAGCAGCTGGACATGCACGAACCGCACATCGGGGCCGAATATTTGGCCCAGGTATCGAGACGGTCGATCTCGGCTGCGGCGATCAGGTTGGGCTTCATCATCGGGGTTTACCAGGCATGTGCATCAGGGCGCGCGATCATACCGGGACTGGTGGATTTTTGAACAACCTTTCGCCAGATTTTTTCTTCCTGCCGCCACCAGGGCTGACAATTCGGCACGGCCCCTGCATTCATTCAGGCATTCGCCAGGGTATTGCCGGACGAACGCTCACTCTCAGGAAAAACTGCCGAACCAGAGCCAACACCGTCGGTCAGACCGTCTAGGCTCTGACAATTCCCCGCTCGCTCGAGGTCCTATCGATGACTCAAGAACCACTAGTTCGCGAAGCAGAGGTGGCCGCATTCCGCGACGCCGTCCTGACCAAACTCACCTACGCGGTGGGCAAAGACCCGGATCACGCCTTCGACCATGACTGGTTCGAAGCCATCGCCCTGGCGGCGCGCGATCACATGGTCGAGCACTGGATGGACCACACCCGGCAGATCTACCGCAAAGGTCAGAAGCGGGTGTATTACCTCTCGCTGGAATTCCTCATCGGTCGTTTGCTGTACGACAGCCTGAGCAACCTCGGTCTGCTCGACGTCGCCCGTGAAGCATTGACCGAACTGGGCGTGGATCTGGAGCGCATCCGCCTGCTGGAACCTGACGCTGCACTGGGCAACGGTGGCCTCGGACGGCTGGCAGCGTGCTTCATGGAAAGCATGTCGACCCTCGGCATCGCCGGTCATGGTTACGGCATCCGATACGAACACGGGTTGTTCCGTCAGGCCATTGTCGATGGCTGGCAGCAGGAGCAGACCGAACACTGGCTGGATTTCGGCAATCCGTGGGAGTTCGAGCGGCCGGAGGTCGTGTATTCCATCGGGTTTGGCGGCAGCGTCGAGACCGTCACCGATGTCAGCGGCAAGAGCAAACAGGTCTGGCACCCGGCAGAAACCGTCCGGGCGATTGCCTACGACACCCCGGTGGTCGGCTGGCGCGGGGCGAGCGTCAACACCTTGCGCCTGTGGCGGGCCCGGGCGATGGAAGATCTGCACCTGGAGCGCTTCAACGCGGGTGACCACCTAGGAGCGGTCGCCGAAGTGGCCCGGGCCGAGAGTATCTCCCGCGTTCTTTATCCGGCGGACAGCACCGAGGCCGGACAGGAATTGCGCCTGCGTCAGGAATACTTCTTCGTCGCCGCATCGCTTCAGGATCTGCTGCGCCGTCATCGCAACATGCACACCTCGGTGCTGACCCTGGGCGATCACGCGGCGATCCAGCTCAACGACACGCACCCCTCGATCGCCGTCGCCGAACTGATGCGCCAACTGGTCGACGTCTACGACGTTGCCTGGGATGCGGCGTGGCAAGTCACTGTCGACACGCTCTCGTACACCAACCACACGCTGCTGCCCGAAGCGCTGGAAACCTGGCCGGTGGGGCTGATGGAGCGCATGTTGCCCCGGCACATGCAGATCATTTACCTGATCAACGCCCAGCACATCGATTCGCTGCGGGCCAAGGGCATCCACGATTTCGACGTGCTGCGCGCGGTGTCGCTGATCGAAGAGGACAATGGCCGCCGGGTGCGCATGGGCAACCTCGCATTCCTCGGCTCCCACAGCGTCAACGGCGTATCCGGGCTGCACACGCAACTGATGCGCAAGACCGTGTTCGCTGAACTGCACAAGCTCTACCCGGAGCGGATCAACAACAAGACCAACGGCATCACCTTCCGCCGCTGGCTGTACCAGGCCAACCCGGAGCTGACGTCGATGCTGGTCGATTCCCTCGGCCCGGACGTTCTGGATAACCCCGAACAGCGTCTGCTCGATCTCGAGCCTTTCGCCGAGAAAACCGCCTTCCGCAAAGCCTTCGCCGAGCAACGGCTGCACAGCAAAAAGGCCCTCGCCTATTTGATTCACGAACGGTTGGGGATCGCGGTCAACCCGGCGGCGATGTTCGACGTGCAGGTCAAGCGGATCCACGAATACAAACGCCAGTTGCTCAACCTGATGCACACCGTCGCGCTGTATCAGGCGATCCGCGCCGAGCCGGAAATCGACTGGGTGCCGCGAGTGAAAATCTTCGCCGGCAAAGCGGCGGCGAGCTATCACCAGGCCAAGCTGATCATCAAACTGACCAACGATATCGCCCGCGTGGTGAACAACGACCCGACCGTGCGCGGGCTGCTGAAAGTGGTGTTCCTGCCCAACTACAACGTCAGCCTGGCGGAAAGCATCATTCCGGCAGCGGACTTGTCGGAGCAGATCTCTACCGCCGGTTTCGAAGCCTCGGGCACCAGCAACATGAAGTTCGGCCTCAACGGCGCGCTGACCATCGGCACCCTCGACGGCGCCAACGTGGAAATGTGCGAGCGCATCGGTGCCGAGCATATGTTTATCTTTGGCCTCAGTGCCCAGCAGGTCGAAGCGCGCAAGCAGAACCACGAGTTCAGCGCGGTGCCGGATATCGCCGCCTCCCATCGTTTGAACGATGTATTGCAGGCAATTCGCGGCGGGGTGTTTTCACCGGACGACACGTCGCGCTACACCGGGCTGATCGATTCGCTGGTGGATTACGACCGCTTCCTGGTCTGCGCCGATTTCGACTCGTACTGGGAGGCGCAAATGCGCGTCGATGCGCTCTGGCACGATTCCAACAAGTGGTGGCGCTCGGCGGTGTTGAACACGTCGCGGATGGGCTGGTTCTCCTCCGACCGGACGATTCGCGAGTACGCCACGGATATCTGGAAGGCATTGGAGTAACTTTTAGCGACAAATGTGCGCCCGGCCCCCACGCTTGTTGGGCCGGGCCGATATACTGAGCCCTGGTTCGGCCCCGCTTCGGGGCTGCTCAGGGATATCGACCATGCAATGGATGTTCATGTTGATCGGGCTGCTGCTCGGTTGGCTGCTCGACGAATCGTTCAGTTCTGCGCTATTGGGCGCGTTGCTGGGCCTGGCAATCGGGCAGACGATCCGCATCATGCGGCTCGGCTCACAAGTGGCGGAGCAACAGCAGCAACTTGAACAGGCGAAGGTGGCTTTGCAGGGCGTCGCGCAGCGTCTGTATTTGCTGGAGGGATCGCCCTCGCATGCGGTACCGGCGCCAGGCGTAGAGCCGGTCAGCGAACCTTTCGTCGAGCCGGTCGATATCGTCGAAGAAGCGTCGGCCCCCGAGCTGGTCTGGGAGCTACCGCCCGAACTCGAACCTCTCTCAGCCGTCGCCAGTGAAGCCAGTCAGCCGCTACCGGCCGATGTCTGGCGTCTCGACGCCGTTACCCCTGAAACCCCGGAAACCCGACAGCCAGCCGAACCCCGTGGCCCGAACTTCATCGAGCGCGGCATCAGCGCTGCGCGCAACTGGCTGTTCGGCGGCAACACCGTGCTGCGGGTGGGCGTTGTGCTGTTGTTCTTCGGCCTGGCCTTCCTGCTGCGCTACGCCACCGAAGGCATGGTGGTGCCGATCGAAATGCGTTACGCCGGGGTCGCGGCAGCGGCGCTCGGGTTGCTGGCGCTGGGCTGGTGGTTGCGCCATCGCAACAGCAGCTACGCATTGATGCTGCAAGGCACCGGGATCGCGGTGTTGTACCTGACGGTGTTTGCGGCGATGCGTCTGCACCCGCTGCTCGATCCGTCCGCTGCGCTGGGATTGCTGGTGGCGGTCACGGTGTTCTCGGCCATTCTGGCGATCACCCAGGATTCCCTTGCCCTGGCCTGCGTCGCCGCATTGGGCGGTTTCGCCGCGCCGATCCTGACGTCCACCGGCGCCGGTAACCATGTCGCGCTGTTCAGCTATTTCGCGCTGCTCAACGCCGGCATTCTGGCCATCGCCTGGTTCAAGGCCTGGCGCCTGCTCAACCTGATCGGTTTCGCCGGTACCTTCGGCATCGGTTTCGCCTGGGGTGTGCGTTCGTATGCGCCGGAACTGCTGTGGAGCACCGAGCCGTTCCTGATTCTGTTCTTCCTGATGTACCTGGCCATCGGCCTGCTGTTCGCCCGACGCAAGTTGCTGGACATGCCGGATGCCCCGGCGGAGGGCGATCGTGAGGCGCTGCTGAATTGGTCGGCGCGCAAGGGTGATTACGTCGACGGCACGATGCTGTTCGGTCCGCCGTTGGTGGGTTTCGGCCTGCAATTCGCGTTGGTGCAGCATCTGGAATTTGCCGCCGCGTTCAGCGCGTTGGCACTGGGCATGATTTACATGACGCTCGCTCGGGTGCTGATGGGCGGCCGGGCGTTGTTGCTGGGCGAGACTTGCCTGGCGCTCGGCGTGATTTTCGCCAGCCTGGCGATACCGCTGGGGCTGGATGCACGCTGGACGTCCGCCGCCTGGGCGGTGGAGGGCGCGGGGATTTTCTGGCTTGGTCTGCGTCAGCACCGGCCGTTTGCCCGCGCCTTCGCGTTGCTGCTGCAACTCGGTTCGGCGCTGGCGTTTCTCAGCCAGTTGCGTGTCGGCGAAAGCAGCCTGCTCGACGGTGCACCGCTGGGCGCGCTGATGCTCGGCATTGCGTTGCTGTTCAGTTTCTATCAACTGCGCAAAGCCCCGGCGGAACACACCTCGGCGTGGGAACGCCAAGGTTTGCCCGTGTTGGCGAGTCTGGGCCTGACCTTCATTTATCTGCTGGCGCCGCTGTTTTTCTTCACCCACGGCACTGCGATCAGTTGGGCGCTGGCCGGGTTGGTGACCTTGTTCGTCGGCTTGCGCCTGCAATCGCGCACGTTCCTGTTCACCGCATTTGCCGTGCAGTTGCTGGGTGGTGCTTTGTTCCTGTTGCGCCTGCAAGGGGCGGGCGAGGACTCGGCAGCCGTGTTCAGCGCCGGTTGGAGCGGTTTGCTCAGCGCCTCGCTGATCGGTCTGGCGCTGATCGCCGGCATGCTGCTGGCGGCGCGTGACGAGATGGTGCGCAACGATGTTCGTCTGCTGCGCGGTTTGTCGGTGGTGCTGTTGGCGGGGTTGGTGCTGATCAATCTGGCGGTGTTGTTCGTCCTGCCATGGCAAACTGCGAGCGCCGTGTGGGCGGCCAGTGGGTTGCTGATTATCTGGCTCAGCCTGTACCTCAAGCAGCGCGTGAGTTTTGTCTTCGGTCTGCTGCTGCAACTGATCGGCGGCGCGGCGTTTTTGCTGGCCGGTCCCGAGCTGCTCGGGCCTCTGTCCAGCGAAGGTCTGCGACCGCTGGCCCATGGCGGGTTCTGGACGCCGCTGGTGCTGGGGCTGGCGGCGATGATCGGGGCGTGGCGCCTGCAACTGGGCAATCACGCTTCGGCGTTCGATGTGCTGAGTTTGCAGCGACTGTCCGAAGTGTTGCTGGTGTGGGGCGCCGGTTGGTGGGCGCTGGCGTGGGTCAGCGAAGTGCTGCGTTTTGCGCCGCTGAATCTGCAGGCAACGCTGTTGCTGCTGGCCGCCGCGCTGAGCGTCGCGTTGTGGACGCTGTTGGCGTTGCGCCTGAAATGGCCGTCGCTCGGTCTGCTCTGCACCTTGCTGATTCCGGCAGCGGGGCTGGTGTTGCTGGCCGCGTGGCACTCGCGTTATCACCCGGCGGCCAACGTCGGCTGGCTGGCGTGGGTAGCAGTGTTCGCGGTGCATTTCTTCAGCCTGCGGCGTCTGGCGCCGATGTTGCCGGCGCGGGCCTTGAGCACGGCGCATGTGCTCGGTTGCTGGCTGCTGATCGGCGTGCTGGCGCTGGAGCTGCGCTACGGCCTGCTGCTGTTGTCCGAGCAATACAACGCCTGGCGCTGGCTGGGCTGGGCGATTCTGCCGAGCGTGTATCTGTTGCTGATGGCCGCGCCGCGCAACTGGCCGTGGCCGGTGGCGGCTTTCCCTCGCGAGTACCGCTTGTACGCGGCGGCGCCGCTGGCGGTGTTGATGCTCGTCTGGTTCTGGCTGGCGAACGGAGTGAGCGACGGCAACGCCGAACCGCTGCCTTACGTGCCGCTGATCAACCCATTGGAGCTGGGCCTGTTGATCGCGTTGTTCAGCGTTTATGTCTGGTCGCGCAACGCGGTAACCGAGTTGTCGATCCGCAAGGATTACGCCGCTCACGCCTCGCAACTGATCGCCGGTGTTTCGCTGTTCGCCTTCTGGACCGCGTTGGTGACCCGCGCCGCGCACCATTGGGCGGGGATTCCGTTCGAGCTCGATCTGTTGCTCGAATCGATGCTGGTGCAGGCCGGGTTGTCCATCGTCTGGACGCTGATGGCGCTCGGGCTGATGATCGGCGGGCATCTGCGTCATCGCCGCGAAGTGTGGCTGATCGGTGCGGCGCTGATCGCGCTGGTGGTGGCCAAACTGATTTTTGTCGAATTGAGCAACCGTGGCGGGCTGGCCCGGATCGTTTCGTTTATCGGCGTCGGCGTGTTGCTGCTGGTGGTGGGCTACTTCGCGCCGCTGCCGCCCAAACGCGTCGAAGCTGCACCGGAGGCGGACAAACCGGCCCCGGAAACCGAAGGAGTGTCGTCTTGAGTCGCAAGCTTAATCTGGGGTGGCTGTTGCTGGGCGTGGCCATGACGGCCGGCGCCCAGGAAAAACCGGCGGACTTCGCCGCGCAGGTGCCGTTGTCGGTCAGTGGCGCAGGCCCGTGGTATCGCCTCGAACTGCCGCTGAGCGTGCAGTTGCAGGCGCGTCAGACTGATCTCAGCGACCTGCGGGTATTCAACGCCGCCGGAGAGCCACAGGCCTATGCGCTGGCCCGGGAATCGGCGCAGACTCGCGACGACGGTCAGTTGAGCACGGTGAAGTGGTTCCCGCTGTACAACTCGGCGGATGCCACTGAGCGCGCACCGAGCGTGCGCGTGCAGTCCACCACCACCGGCACGCTGGTGGAGGTGCAGCCGTCCAGTCAGCTTGAAGCCGGTGAAGAAGTGCTGCGCGGCTGGCTGCTCGATGCCAGTGCGATCAAGGCACCGTTGCAGCAACTGATCCTCGACTGGACCAGCGAGCGCGACGGCTTCCAGCGTTTCAGCATCGAGGCCAGCGACGACTTGCAGCACTGGCAAGCCTGGGGCGAAGGCCAGGTCGCGCGCCTGACCTTTTCCGATGAGCGCATCGAGCAGCATGAAGTCGCGTTGCCGGGGCAATCGGCGCGTTATCTGCGTTTGCTGTGGGATTCGTCCACTGCGGCCCCGACCCTGACGTCGGCGCAGTTGAAAAGCAGCGACCCGCAAAACCTGCCGTTGCCGCTCGTCTGGTCGCCGGCGCTGGCCGGCAGCAGCACCAAGGCCGGGGAATACACCTGGCAGCTGCCGATGGGGCTGAATGTCGAACGGGTCCAGGTCGAGCTGAAGCAACCCAACAGCCTGGCGCCGGTGACGCTCTCGGGGCGCCGGGAAACCAGTCTGCCGTGGCAGCCGTTGAGCAGCGGCTTGCTCTATCGCCTGACCCAGAATGGCCAGGACGTGGTGCAGAACGAATTGCAGCTCTACGGGCAGACCGTCCAGCAGTTGAAACTGACGGTCGACGAACGCGGCGGCGGCCTCGGCGAACAGGCGCCGAGCGTCAAGTACGCGGTGCGCGCCACCCAGGTGATCTTCCTCGCACGCGGCGACGGGCCTTACAGCCTGGCGCTGGGCAATCCGACGGTGAGAACGGCGAACCTGCCGCTGACCACGCTCATCCCCGACTTCAAACCGGAGAAACTGGCCACACTTGGCAAGGCGACGGTGCAGGGTGAGGCGGTGGCGACCCAGACTTCGACGGCCACCTCGGCGGCTGCAACCGACACCAACTGGAAGAAATTCGGCCTGTGGGCGGTGTTGCTGCTCAGTGTGCTGTTTCTGGCAGCGATGGCGTTCAGTCTGCTGCGCAAGCCGCCGGCCAAGTCCTGAATATGACGGGTGTGGCCTCTACACCCGTCGGGTTTCCAACTACGCTGAATCCGGTGCATGAACTCTCTCGGTTCGATCACGTCTGATAGCAGGAATTGCACCCGACGCACGTTACCGGGCGTCATTGCTCGCTACGGTTTCAGACTCCCTGTAAACTGCGCGGGTTTTTAGCCCCCCATTCCACCGGAGCCGTCCATGTCCCGCGTTACCCTGAGTCGCTATTTGATTGAGCAGACCCGCAGCAACAACACTCCTGCCGATCTGCGCTTCCTGATCGAAGTGGTGGCGCGTGCCTGTAAGGAGATCAGCCACGCCGTGTCCAAAGGCGCCCTGGGCGGCGTTCTGGGCAGCATGGGCACTGAAAACGTGCAAGGTGAAGTGCAGAAGAAGCTCGACGTGCTGTCGAACGAGATCCTGCTCGAAGCCAACGAATGGGGCGGTCACCTGGCCGGCATGGCGTCCGAGGAAATGGACAACGCCTACCAGATCCCGGGCAAATACCCGAAAGGCGCCTACCTGCTGGTTTTCGACCCGCTGGACGGTTCGTCGAACATCGACATCAACGCGCCGGTCGGCACCATCTTCTCGGTACTGCGTTGCCCGAACGAATACCTGAGCCAGAACGAGCCTTTGAATGAAAAGGCCTTCCTGCAGCCAGGCACTCAGCAAGTGGCTGCCGGTTATGCCATCTACGGTCCGCAAACCATG
Organism: Pseudomonas sp. GW821-FHT02C04; assembly: GCF_059421845.1. Classification (NCBI taxonomy): domain Bacteria; kingdom Pseudomonadati; phylum Pseudomonadota; class Gammaproteobacteria; order Pseudomonadales; family Pseudomonadaceae; genus Pseudomonas; species Pseudomonas sp. GW821-FHT02C04. The sequence goes on from NZ_JBWKVT010000004.1 coordinate 275,559, forward strand.
CTGGTGCTGACCCTGGGCCACGGTGTGAAAGGCTTCACCCTGGACCGCGAAATGGGCAGCTTCGTCCTGACTCACGAAGACATCACCATTCCTGAAAGCACCCAGGAATTCGCCATCAACATGTCCAACCAGCGTCACTGGGAAGCCCCGGTACAGCGCTACGTTTCGGAACTGCTGGCCGGTGAAGAAGGCCCGCTGAAAAAGAACTACAACATGCGCTGGGTCGCGGCGATGGTTGCCGACGTACACCGCATCCTGACCCGTGGCGGTCTGTTCATGTACCCGCGCGACAGCCGCGAGCCATCCAAACCAGGCAAACTGCGCCTGATGTACGAAGCCAACCCGATGTCGTTCCTGGTGGAACAGGCGGGCGGCGCTTCCACCGACGGTCACCAGCGCATCCTCGACATCAAGCCAGAAGGCCTGCACCAGCGCGTAGCGGTGTTCCTCGGCTCGAAAGAAGAAGTTGCTCGCGCCACGGCTTACCACAAGGAATAAACCATGACCGCGCCCTGGCAGCCGTTGCTCGATTGGTGGTTCGGTCACTCCGAGTCAGCCACTGAAGTGACGGCGCAACAGGGCAAGTTGTGGTTTGGCAAGAAAGACAGCCAGGACCTCGAAGCGCGTGAGCGTTTCGGGGTCTTTGTCGATCAGGCCCTCGCTGGCGAATTGACCGAGTGGACGCAACGTCCCGAAGGTTGGTTGGCGGTGGTGCTGCTGCTCGATCAACTCCCGCGAATGATCTTTCGCGATACTCCCAAAGCTTTCTCTGGTGATCTAAGGGCACAGAAGCTGGTTGCTCAGGGGATTGCTGCAGACTTCGATCGGCAGTTGAAACCGATCCAGCGCCTCTTCATCTACCTCGTCTTCGAACACTGCGAAAACCTCGCGGTGCAGAATGAAGCCGTCTCGCGATTCATCGAACTGGTGGCTGAACAGCCGGAGGCGGAGCGCGGGGTGTTTGCCGACAACCTGGATTATGCCGAGCGGCATCAGCGGGTGATTGCGCGGTTTGGGCGGTTTCCGCATCGCAATGCGGTGTTGGGGCGGGTGTCTACGGCGCAGGAGTTGGCGTTTCTCAAACAGCTTGGGTCAAGTTTCTAGCTTGTCCGCGTCCACTTTATCCAATTCAAGAAACAAGTCTTCAACGTCTCTGTACTTTTCTTGATCAATCTCGTCGGCACCCAATGCAAGGATTGCCAGTAAAGTAGTTTGATCTGAATCCGTGCAATCGTGTTTCTTGTTCATTAGCCACATCTCCTTGCGAATCGCGGATTACATTTTCGGCCTTCTGCGTCATGTATACCGCTATCGCGGGCAAGCCCGCTCCCACAGTGTTTGATGTGAAACACAAATTGTGTAAACACACATTACCTGTGGGAGCTACGGTGCGACGACTCGACTTGCCAGCGATGAGGTCAGTAGCCGCGCCTCAGATCCGGAAGCTGCCCACCAACTGCTTCAACCGCGCCGCCTGCTGCTCAAGATCCGCACAAGCGCGCAACGTCGCCTGCAAGTTCTCCACACCTTCCTGGTTCAGCGTGTTGATCTCGTTGATGTCGACGTTGATCGACTCGACCACGGCTGTCTGCTCTTCAGTCGCCGTCGCCACCGACTGGTTCATGCCGTCGATCTCGCCGATGCGCTGGGTCACGCTTTCCAGGCGTTCGCCGGCCTGGTTGGCGATGCCGACGCTGCTTTCGCTCTCGCGCTGGCTCTCGGTCATGATGCCGACCGCCTGGCGCGCCCCGATTTGCAGCTCTTCGATCATTTTCTGCACTTGCTGCGCCGAGTCCTGGGTGCGGTGCGCCAGGTTGCGTACTTCGTCGGCGACCACGGCGAAACCACGACCGGCCTCACCGGCACGGGCCGCTTCGATCGCAGCGTTGAGCGCCAGCAGGTTGGTCTGTTGGGAGATGCTGGTGATCACTTCCAGAATCTGCCCGATGTTCACGGTGTTGCTGTTCAGGGTTTCGATGTTGCCGCAGGAATCGCTGATCTTCGCCGACAGCTGCTGCATGGCGTGGATGGTTTTATCCACCACCTGCTGGCCGTCTTCGGCCAGGCTGCGCGCATCGCTGGAATGTTGCGAGGCGAGGGCAGCGTTCTGGGCGATTTCCTGGGCGGCGGCGCCGAGTTGATTGATCGCGGCGGCCACGCTGTTGGTGCGCGAGGCTTGCTGGTCGGAGTTGAACATCGACGAGTTGGACGCCGCGACCACGCGCAGGGCGACTTCGTTGACTTGCCCGGTGGCCGACGACACTTCGCGGATCGAAGTGTGGATACGCTCGACGAAGCGGTTGAACGACAAGCCCAGCGCACCGAATTCGTCGTGCCCGTGGATGGTCAGGCGTTTGGTCAGGTCGCCTTCGCCTTCGGCGATGTCATGCATGGCGCGACCCATGGTCAGCAGCGGTTGCATCAGGACGCGGATCAGCATGCCGAGCAGGGCGATGATGATGACGACGGCGATGACCATGGCGATCAGTGCCGAGGTGCGGAACTCGCTGAGCATCGAGAACGCGGTGTCTTTGTCCAGCACCAGGCCCACGTACCAGTCGGCCGACGGTACGCCGTTGACGCGAGTGAAGGAGATCAGTTGGGTCTTGCCGTCGAACTCGACTTCCTTCAGGCCCGGGCTGACTTTTGGTGCACCGTTGGGATAGGCCTCGGCCAGCGTCTTGAGCACCAGTTTGCTGTCCGGGTGGATCAGGATCTTGCCGTCGGCACTGACGATGAACGCGTGGCCATGGCCGCCGAAGTTCAATGAGTTGATGATTGCGCTGACACTCGACAGATCAATGTCGGCACCGGCCACACCAATCATCTGGCCTTGGCGCTGCACCGGAGTGGCAACGGTAATCACCAGTTTGCCCGACGAAGCGGCGATGTACGGTTCGGTGACGATGGTCTGTTGGGCGCTGTTCGCAGCCTTGTACCAGCCACGGGCGCGCGGGTCGTAATCCGGTGCGCGGTTGCCGGCCGGCACCGAGAACATTACGCCGTCGGCACCGCCGAAATAGCTGAGCTGGAAATTGCCGGTGTAGGCGGGCAGGTCGATGATGCGTTTCAGGCTCGCCGGGGCATTGCCGTCGGCGACAACCTGCTGCGACATCGATTGCAGCAACTGGATGCGGCTTTCCAGCCAGGTCTGGATGTTGCTGGTGGTCAGGCTGCCCAGTTCCTGCATTGATGCTTCGGTGCTGCTTTGCAGGGCTTCGCGTTGTCGATAGTCGTTGAACAAAATGAAACAGGCGAACGCAACGGCCACCACGAGGGCGGCAGCCAACAAGATCTTGTGGCTGAATTTCATGTTTCTGGTCATTAAGTGAGCTACCGCGAAGGGGCTGGTCAAGAAAGGGCGGCAATTTGCCACACTATCGGGCTTTGCGCTGCTCTTATTTCGACCGCGGCGCGCCAAAGATTAGGCGGCTTTTGCGAAAGGCGACGAAATGCTCAATAGCCCTACAAAGTGTCTGATTTGCCGATGAATGCCGGACGAGCGGGCTAACAAATAGCCATGTGCCCAGGGAACCAGACAGGGGTTTTCTCTTCTAAGCTTCTGGTTGGCGCCATGCCATCCCCCTTCCGTTCCAGGAGTTACACCATGTCGCTGCGATCTATCGCCCTTCTGTCGTTTTGCGTGCTGTTGGCCGCATGCAGCAAGGTCAATCAGGAAAACTACTCGAAGCTCTCGGCCGGCATGGCCAAGGCCGAAGTGGAGACGCTGCTCGGCAAGCCCACCGATTGCTCGGGCGCGCTCGGCATGTCCAGTTGCACCTGGGGCGACAAGAACAGCTTTATCAGCGTGCAGTACGCCGGTGACAAAGTGTTGATGTTTTCCGGCCAAGGCCTGAAGTAAACCGGGGCTACGCGCCCACGGGAGAAAAACAATGAAGCGGTTATTGCTTGTCCTTTTTGCCGGCCTGGTATTGGCCGGCTGCGCCACGACCGGTGAAGATCCGCTGGCGCCCAAGACAGTCCACAGCGTCAATCTCAAGCGTTATCAGGGCACCTGGTACGAGTTGGCGCGGCTGCCGATGTATTTCCAGCGCAACTGTGCGCAATCCGAAGCCCGCTACAGCCTCCAGCCTGACGGCAACCTCGGCGTGTTCAATCGTTGCCTGACCAAGGACTGGCAGTGGGAAGAGGTGAAGGGCACGGCTTATCCACAGGTGCCGGGCAAGACCGACAAATTGTGGGTCGAGTTCGATACCTGGTTCTCGCGCTTGATTCCGGGTTCGGCGAAGGGTCAATACTGGGTGCTGTACGTCAGTGACGACTACAAGACCGCCATTGTTGGCGACCCGAGCCGACGTTACCTGTGGCTGTTGTCCCGCACGCCGACCGTCAACGGTGTGGTGCGCGAAGAACTGCTGAGCAAGGCGCGTCAGCAGGGTTACGACACCACGCGATTGATCTGGCGGGCGTCGGATCAGCAGATGGCCAAGACGTCCAACTGACGCGCAACAAAAAACCTGTGGAGGTTGCCCTCCACAGGTTTTTTTGTGTCAGCCCAAAAGGTCTCGCAGGACCTGGGTGAAGGCGCGATTGCTGTCTTCCTCCCCGGCATGTCGCCCGTCACGCACGACCCACTGACCGTTGACCAATACATCGCGCACCTGACGGTCGCCACCGGCAAACAGCCAGCGATTGAGGATCCCGTCACCGCTGGCCGTGGCCAAATATGGATCGTTGCCATCGAGCACAATCCAGTCGGCGCGTTTGCCGACTTCCAGCGCGCCGATTGGCTGGCCCAGCGCCTGGGCACCACCGTCCAGTGCCGCGTCGTACAAGGTACGGCCGACCATCGGCTGATCCGCGCCATACAAGCGGTTGCGCCGTTGATCACGCAGACGCTGGCCGTATTCCAGCCAGCGCAGTTCCTCCACCACGCTCAACGACACGTGGCTGTCGGAGCCGATACCCATGCGTCCGCCCTGAGCCAGGAAATCCACCGCCGGGAAAATCCCGTCGCCAAGGTTGGCTTCGGTGGTCAGGCACAGGCCGGCGATGGCGCGGCTCTTGGCCATCAGCGTGACTTCTTCCGGATTGGCGTGGGTGGCGTGCACCAGGCACCAGCGCTGATCGACTTCGGTGTTTTCGTACAGCCATTGCAGCGGACGGCGACCGCTCCAGCTCAGGCAGTCGTCGACTTCCTTTTGCTGTTCGGCGATGTGGATGTGCACCGGGCATTGCTTGTCGCTGGCCGCCAGCACTTCGCTGATCTGCTGCGGCGTGACTGCGCGCAACGAGTGGAAACACAATCCCAGCGACTGAGCCTTTTCTTGAGCCAGCAGCGGTTGCAGGCGTGATTGCAGTTTCAGGTAGTTTTCGGTGCTGTTGATGAAGCGGCGCTGGCCTTCGTTCGGTGTCTGGCCACCGAAACCGCTGTGGCTGTAGAGCACCGGCAACAGCGTCAGGCCGATGCCGGCGGAGCTCGCGGCCTGGCTGATGCGCAACGCCAGTTCGGCCGGATCGGCATAGGGCTGACCGTTGTGATCGTGGTGAACGTAATGGAATTCGGCGACCGAGGTGTAACCGGCCTTGAGCATTTCGATGTACAGCTGACGGGCGATGACGCCGAGCTGGTCCGGGCTGATTTTTCCGACGAGCCGGTACATCAGATCGCGCCAGGTCCAGAAACTGTCGTTGGGATTACCGGCCACTTCTGCCAGCCCGGCCATCGCTCTCTGGAACGCGTGGGAGTGCAGATTCGGCATCCCCGGCAGCAGCGGGCCGCCCAACCGTTCGGCGCCATCTGCGGTGGAATCGGCCTGGACTCGGGTCAACACGCCTTCGGCGCTGACCTCGAGACGTACATTGTTGGCCCATCCGTTAGGCAGCAGCGCGCGTTCGGCAAAGAAGGCGGACATGGTTCAGCACCCCATCGTGTGTTATTTGTATATACATATACAGACGTTTGCCTGCCCGGTAAACTCCGGCAAGCTAGCAACCTTATCCAATGAACAGGGATCCACCGTGCCGACTCCGCCTCCAGTCTCTCCGTTGGCCGCGAACATGGGCGACAGTCCGGCGCCCTTGTACGCCCGCGTCAAACAGATGATCACCCAGCAGATCGACAGTGGTAACTGGCCGCCGCATTACCGCGTGCCGTCGGAAAGCGAGCTGGTCAGCCAGTTGGGCTTCAGCCGCATGACCATCAACCGCGCGCTGCGGGAAATGACCGCCGACGGTTTGCTGGTGCGCATGCAGGGCGTCGGCACGTTCGTCGCCGAGCCGAAGAGCCAGTCCGCGCTGTTCGAGGTGCACAACATCGCCGACGAAATCGCCTCCCGTGGCCATCGCCACACTTGCCAGGTGATCACCCTGGAAGAAGAGGCCGCCGGTTCCGAGCGCGCCCTGGCGCTGGACATGCGCGAAGGGCAGAAGGTGTTCCACTCGCTGATCGTGCATTACGAAAACGATATTCCGGTGCAGATCGAAGACCGTTTCGTCAACGCGCTGGTCGCTCCGGAATACCTCAAGCAGGACTTCACCCTGCAAACGCCTTACGCCTATCTGAACCAGGTCGCGCCGCTGACCGAAGGCGAGCATGTGGTCGAAGCGATCCTCGCCGAGCCGACCGAATGCAAATTGCTGCAGATCGAAAAAGGCGAGCCGTGCCTGCTGATCCGTCGCCGTACGTGGTCGGGCCGTCAGCCGGTGACGGCGGCGCGTCTGATTCACCCCGGTTCCCGTCATCGTCTGGAAGGTCGGTTTCATAAATAAAAAGCATAAATAGAGAGCATAAATGAGCGAGTTGAAGGTTCTACGCGCCGAAGGTTACCCGCGCATGCCGTGGAAAAACGGCGGCGGCAGCACCGAAGAAATCACCCGTGACGCCGGTGCCGGCCTTGACGGCTTCGGCTGGCGTCTGTCGATTGCCGACATCGCCGAATCCGGCGGCTTCTCGACGTTCACCGGTTATCAACGGGTGATCACGGTGTTGCAGGGCGATGGCATGACCTTGTGTGTCGACGGTGACGACACTCGGCCGCTGTTACCCCTCGACCCGTTTGCCTTCAGCGGTGAAAGCCAGGTGTCCTGCACCTTGCTCGGCGGCGCGATTCGCGATTTCAACCTGATCTACGCACCGCAGCGCTACAGCGCGCGTTTGCAGTGGCTGGATGACGAGCAACGGTTTTTCAGCTCCGCCGCCACTGTTCTCGTCTTCAGCGTCAGCGAGTTGCTGGAAGTGACGGTCGGTGACAGCGCTTCGCAACTTGGCCGGCATGATTGCCTGCAACTGGACGGCAACACCGGTCTGGTGGAAATCGCCGTCAACGCGGGCTGCTGTGTGATCGAACTGACTGCACACTGATACTTCTGCGCATGTAAAAACACATTGTGGCGAGGGAGCTTGCTCCCGCTGGGCTGCGAAGCGGCCCCAGGCTGGTATTCGCCAGAACTGGGAGCCCTTCGGTCTCCAGCGGGAGCAAGCTCCCTCGCCACATTCGCATTTCAAGTCCTGTTTCCCTCAGCGCACCAACTTGTTACCGAACGCCCCAGCGTGGCGCAAAACCACGTTTATGAACCAGCCTCCTGCTTGCTCAAACCAACCTCGCGAAAAAATTCATACACGCCACAACCCTTGATTCAGGCGTCCTCCAGCCGTGCCCGGCATTTTTGTTGAACAGCCCTCCAACAAGTTGGCCGCTCGATTGCATATGCTTGTATGTACAAGTAAAGACGTATGCGTATGAGTCGTTAGAGGTTCTCCGCAGCGTCCCTGATTCGCTTGTCGCGCATTGAAGCGCACAAGCCGCTTGCCCATCGCCAGGGTTGGTTTGAATTGATCGCTGAGGAGTCTTTTTCGTGACTGACAATAAGCCTACAAAATATCGTGACGTCGAAATCCGTGCATCGCGCGGCAACACGCTGACCGCCAAAAGCTGGCTGACCGAAGCGCCGCTGCGCATGCTGATGAACAACCTCGACCCGGAAGTGGCCGAGAACCCGAAAGAGCTGGTGGTTTACGGTGGCATCGGCCGCGCCGCGCGTAACTGGGAGTGCTACGACAAGATCGTCGAAAGCCTGACCAACCTGAACGACGACGAGACCCTGCTGGTGCAATCCGGCAAGCCGGTCGGCGTGTTCAAGACCCACAGCAATGCGCCGCGCGTACTGATCGCCAACTCCAACCTGGTGCCGCACTGGGCGACCTGGGAACACTTCAACGAACTCGACGCCAAGGGCCTGGCCATGTACGGCCAGATGACCGCTGGCAGCTGGATCTACATCGGCAGCCAGGGCATCGTCCAGGGCACCTATGAAACCTTCGTCGAGGCCGGTCGCCAGCATTACAACTCCAACCTCAAGGGCCGCTGGGTCCTGACCGCCGGCCTCGGCGGCATGGGTGGCGCCCAGCCACTGGCTGCAACATTGGCCGGTGCCTGCTCGCTGAACATCGAATGCCAGCAGGTGAGCATCGATTTCCGCCTGAAAAGCCGTTACGTCGACGAGCAGGCCAAAGACCTCGACGACGCCCTGGCCCGCATCGAGAAGTACACCAAAGAAGGCAAGGCTATCTCCATCGCCCTGCTGGGCAACGCCGCGGAAATCCTCCCGGAACTGGTCCGTCGCGGCGTGCGTCCGGACATGGTCACCGACCAGACCAGCGCCCACGACCCGCTCAACGGTTACCTGCCGGCCGGCTGGACCTGGGACGAATATCGCGCCCGCGCCAAGACTGAACCGGCCGCTGTAATCAAAGCCGCCAAGCAGTCGATGGCGGTGCACGTCAAAGCCATGCTGGACTTCCAGAAGCAAGGCATCCCGACCTTCGACTACGGCAACAACATCCGCCAGATGGCTCAGGAAGAGGGCGTGGAAAACGCTTTCGACTTCCCGGGTTTCGTCCCGGCCTACATCCGTCCGCTGTTCTGCCGTGGCATCGGCCCGTTCCGCTGGGCGGCGCTGTCGGGTGATCCGCAGGACATCTACAAGACCGACGCCAAGGTCAAAGAGCTGATCCCGGACGACGCCCACCTGCACAACTGGCTGGACATGGCCCGCGAGCGCATCAGCTTCCAGGGTCTGCCGGCGCGGATCTGCTGGGTCGGCCTGGGCCAGCGCGCCAAGCTCGGCCTGGCGTTCAACGAAATGGTTCGTCGCGGCGAATTGTCGGCACCGATCGTGATCGGTCGTGACCACCTCGACTCCGGTTCGGTCTCCAGCCCGAACCGCGAAACCGAATCGATGCAGGACGGCTCCGATGCGGTCTCCGACTGGCCACTGCTCAACGCGCTGTTGAACACCGCGAGCGGCGCGACCTGGGTGTCGCTGCACCACGGCGGCGGCGTCGGCATGGGTTTCTCCCAGCACTCGGGCATGGTGATTGTCTGCGACGGTACGGATGAAGCGGCCGAGCGTATCGCTCGCGTCCTGCACAACGACCCGGGCACTGGTGTGATGCGTCACGCCGATGCCGGTTACCAGATCGCCATCGACTGCGCCAAGGAGCAAGGGCTGAACCTGCCGATGATCACCGGCAAATAAAAACCGGCGGGAGCGAGCATGCTCGCTCCCGCTCAAGCCAATACAACAACAAAACCCAGAACAATCCACAGAGGTTGAATCATGGCTGGCAACACCGATCGTGCAAGCAACAAACCGTTGATCGAAAAGCGTTCGATCGACTACATCCCGGAAGCGGAAAGACACGGTCGTCTATTCAGTCAGTTCACCCTGTGGATGGGTGCCAACCTGCAAATCACCGCAATCGTCACCGGGGCCCTGGCCGTGGTGCTGGGTGGTGACGTGTTCTGGTCGCTGATCGGTCTGTTGATCGGTCAACTGCTGGGCGGTGGCGTCATGGCGCTGCACGCGGCGCAGGGACCGAAGCTGGGCCTGCCGCAGATGATCTCCAGCCGTGTGCAGTTCGGGGTTTATGGCGCGGCGATTCCGATCGTGCTGGTGTGCCTGATGTACCTGGGCTTCACCGCGACCGGCACCGTGCTGTCGGGTCAGGCGCTGGGCCAGTTGTTTGGTGTCAGCGACACCGTCGGCATCCTGCTTTTCGCCAGCGTCATCGTCGTGGTCACGGTGCTCGGCTATCGGGTGATCCACTGGATCGGCCGTATCGCCAGTGTCATTGGCGTGATTGCTTTTGTTTATCTGTTCAGCCGTCTGATGAGTCAGGTGGATGTCGGCGCACTTCTGGAAATCCGTCACTTCAGCTGGAGCAGCTTCCTGCTGGCGGTATCGCTGGCGGCGTCCTGGCAGATCGCCTTCGGCCCTTACGTGGCGGACTATTCGCGTTACCTGCCGAGCAAGACCTCTTCGGTGAAAACCTTCTTCGCTGCCGGTGCCGGTTCGGTGATTGGCGCGCAGGTGGCGATGATCCTCGGCGTGTTCGCGGCGGCTTCGGCCAACGGGCAATTCGCCGGCCATGAAGTGGCTTACATCGTCGGTCTGGGCGGCACCGGTGCCACCGCGGCGCTGCTGTATTTCAGCATCGCGTTCGGCAAGGTGACCATCTCGACCCTGAACTCCTACGGCAGCTTCATGTGCATTGCGACCATCATCAGCGGTTTCCGTGGTGACTTGAAAGTAACGCGCATGCAGCGTCTGGTGTTCGTGCTGGTCATCGTGGGTGCGGCGACGCTGATGGCGCTGCTCGGCCAGCACTCGTTCCTCGGGGCGTTCAAGTCTTTCATCCTGTTCCTGCTGGCGTTCTTCACGCCGTGGAGCGCGATCAACCTGGTGGACTACTACTGCATCACCCGCGAGCGCTATGACGTACCGGCGCTGGCCGATCCGAACGGTCGCTACGGCCGCTGGAACCTCCTCGGTATCAGCGTCTACGTGTTCGGTGTGCTGGTGCAGCTGCCGTTCATTTCCACCAAGTTCTATACCGGTCCGCTGGTGGCCGCGCTGGGTGATGTGGATATCTCGTGGATCATCGGTCTGGTGCTGCCCGCCGCGCTGTACTACGTGTGCGCAAAGAAATGGCACGGCAGCGTGCCCGATCAACTGATTCTGCCGGTCGAGCAGAACAGCGTTGTACAACCTAAAGCAAGCGGGGCCGGTCGCGCTGCGGCGCAGGCCTGATTTGGACGTGGACAGGGCTGGATGCCTCTTGACTGCCGTAAGCCAACTCATGATTAGGAGCGTCACAACAATGAAATCGAACAAGACCCTGCTGACCACATTGCTGTCCATGGGCCTGCTGGCCAGTGCCGGCGCCACCCAGGCTGCCGGCTGGTGCGAATCCGGCAAACCGGTGAAATTCGCCGGCCTGAACTGGGAAAGCGCGATGTTGCTGACCGACGTGCTGCAAGTCGTGCTGGAGAAAGGTTACGACTGCAAGACCGACAGCCTGCCGGGCAACTCCATCACCATGGAAAACGCCCTGAGCAGCAACGATATTCAAGTGTTCGCCGAAGAGTGGGTCGGCCGCAGCGAGGTCTGGAACAAGGCCGAGAAGGCCGGCAAGGTCGTCGGTGTCGGCGCGCCGGTCGTCGGTGCGATTGAAGGCTGGTACGTGCCGCGCTACGTGATCGAAGGCGATGCCAAACGCAAGATCGAAGCCAAGGCGCCGGACCTGAAAAACATCGCTGATCTGGGCAAATACTCGGCAATCTTCAAGGATGCCGAGGAGCCGTCCAAAGGCCGTTTCTACAACTGCCCGGCCGGCTGGACCTGCGAGCTGGACAACAGCGAAATGCTGAAAAGCTACGGCCTGGAAAGCACCTACACCAACTTCCGCCCGGGCACCGGCCCGGCGCTGGATGCGGCGGTGCTGTCGAGCTACAAGCGTGGCGAGCCGATCCTGTTCTACTACTGGTCGCCAACCCCGCTGATGGGCCAGATCGACGCGGTCAAACTGGAAGAGAAACCGGGCGTCGACAAGCGCGTGACCATCAAGGTCGGCCTGTCCAAGACGTTCCACGAGGAAGCGCCGGAGCTGGTGGCCGTGCTGGAAAAGGTCAACCTGCCGATCGACCTGTTGAACCAGAACCTGGGTCGCATGACCAAGGAGCGGATCGAGTCGCCGAAGCTGGCGAAAATCTTCCTCAAGGAACATCCTGAAGTCTGGCACGCATGGGTGAGCGACGACGCAGCCAAGAAAATCGACGCGGCCTTGTAGGTCGAGCTTCACCGGCTGCCGGCAACGGCAGTCGGACGCTTGATCGCAACCCCTTGATTGAGAGTCTCTTATGTTTCCCGAACGCTTTACGTTTTCCATCGCCGACTGGGTCAACGGTTGGGTCGATGCACTGGTCACCAACTACGGCGACGTGTTCCGCCATATCTCCGACACCCTGCTGTGGGCCATCGTCAACCTTGAAGGCCTGCTGCGCGCAGCGCCGTGGTGGCTGATGCTGGCCATCGTCGCGGGCGTTGCCTGGCACGCCACGCGCAAAGTCGTGACCACCGCCGTGATCGTCGGTTTGCTGTTCCTGGTAGGCGCCGTCGGCCTGTGGGACAAACTGATGCAAACGCTGGCGCTGATGATGGTCGCCACGGTCATCTCGGTGCTGATCGGTGTGCCGCTGGGGATTCTCTCGGCGCGCAGCAATCGCCTGCGTTCGATCCTGATGCCGCTGCTCGACATCATGCAGACCATGCCCAGCTTCGTGTACCTGATCCCGGTGCTGATGCTGTTCGGTCTGGGCAAGGTGCCGGCGATTTTCGCCACCGTGATCTACGCTGCGCCGCCGCTGATCCGTCTGACCGATCTGGGCATCCGCCAGGTCGACGGCGAGGTGATGGAAGCCATCAACGCTTTCGGCGCCAACCGCTGGCAGCAGCTGTTCGGCGTGCAACTGCCGCTGGCCCTGCCGAGCATCATGGCCGGTATCAACCAGACCACCATGATGGCCCTGTCGATGGTGGTGATCGCCTCGATGATCGGCGCCCGTGGCCTGGGTGAAGACGTGCTGGTAGGCATCCAGACCCTCAACGTCGGACGCGGTCTTGAAGCCGGTCTGGCGATCGTGATTCTCGCAGTGGTCATCGACCGCATTACCCAGGCGTATGGTCGGCCACGGCATGAGGTGAGCAAATGAACAACGCAACCGTGAGCAAGATCGAAGTCAAAAACGTCTTCAAGATTTTCGGCAACCGCGCCAAGGACGCCCTGGCGATGGTCGGCCAGGGCAAGACCAAGGATCAGGTGCTGAACGAAACCGGTTGCGTGGTCGGGGTCAACGACTTGTCCCTGAGCATCGGCACCGGCGAGATCTTCGTGATCATGGGCCTGTCCGGCTCCGGCAAATCCACGCTGGTGCGCCACTTCAATCGCCTGATCGACCCGACCAGCGGCGCGATCCTGGTGGATGGCGTGGACATCCTGCAATACGACATGGAAGCCCTGCGCGAATTTCGCCGGCACAAGATCAGCATGGTGTTCCAGAGCTTCGGCCTGCTGCCGCACAAGACCGTCCTCGACAACGTCGCCTACGGCCTGAAAGTGCGCGGCGAGACCAAGCAGCTGTGCGCCGAACGCGCACTGCACTGGATCAACACCGTGGGCCTCAAAGGCTACGAAAACAAATACCCGCACCAGCTCTCCGGTGGCATGCGCCAGCGTGTCGGCCTGGCCCGCGCCCTGGCGGCGGACACCGACATCATCCTGATGGACGAAGCGTTCAGTGCCCTCGATCCGCTGATCCGCGCCGAGATGCAGGATCAGTTGCTGGAGCTGCAAAAGACCCTGCACAAGACCATCGTCTTCATCACCCACGACCTCGACGAGGCTGTGCGCATCGGCAACCGCATCGCGATCCTCAAGGACGGCCGCCTGATCCAGGTCGGTACGCCGAAAGAGATCCTGCACTCGCCGGCGGACGAGTATGTTGACCGCTTCGTGCAGCGGCGGGCGGCGGTGGTTTGAGGTTCGTTCCCGCGTCGAGGCGTCGAACCGTCTGCGTGGGAATGTATTCCGTGACGATCAGGTTAAAGAGGTTTTAGATGTCCCAGGCTGAAAAAATCGTTATCGCCGACGCCCCGATGCGTTGGCAGGATGTGGTCGCGGTAGCCCGTCACGGCGCGCAGCTCGAGCTGTCGGCCCAGACCTGGGCGCGCATCGAAAATGCTCAGGGCATCGTCCAGCGCATCGTTGCCAGCGGCGAACGTGCTTATGGCGTCAATACCGGGCTGGGCGGTTTGTCCAACGTCTCGCTGCAGGGCGAGCAGCTCAGTCAGTTGTCGCGCAACACCTTGCTCAGCCATGCCTGCGGCGTCGGCCCGGTGCTGGCCGACGAGCAGACCCGCGCCATCATGTGCGCTGCGATCCGCAATTACAGCCACGGCAAATCCGGGATTCATCGCCAAGTGGTCGAAGCGCTGCTGGCGCTGCTCAATCGCGGCATCACCCCGCAAGTGCCGTCCCAGGGCTCGGTGGGTTACCTGACCCACATGGCGCACATCGGCATCGCGCTGCTGGGCGTGGGCAATGTCAGCTATCGCGGGCAGGTTGTCTCTGCGCAGCAAGCGCTGGCCGAAGAAGGCCTGCAACCGCTGCAACTCGGCGCGAAGGACGGTTTGTGCCTGGTCAATGGCACGCCGTGCATGACCGGTCTCAGCTGCCTGGCCATCGCCGATGCCACGCGTCTGGTGCAATGGGCGGACGTGGTCGGTGCCATGAGTTTCGAAGCGCAGCGCGGCCAGATCGCCGCGTTCGACGCCGAGATCATCGCGCTCAAGCCGCACCCGGGCATGCAACAAGTCGGCGTCAATCTGCGGGCGCTGCTCGATGGCAGCGAAGTGATTGCGACGAGCAAAGGCATTCGCACCCAGGATGCGCTGAGCATCCGCTCGATCCCGCAGGTGCACGGCGCCGCGCGCGATCAGCTGGAACACGCGATCAAACAGATCGAAACCGAACTCAACGGCTGCACTGACAACCCGTTGCTGCTGGGCACACCGGACAACTTCAGGGTGATGTCCCAGGCCAACCCGCATGGGCAGTCGGTGGCGCTGGCGGCGGATCTGCTGGCGATCGCGATGGCCGAAATCGGCTCGATTGCCGAGCGGCGTCTGGATCGACTGATCAACCCGCATGTCAGCGGTCTGCCGGCGTTTCTGGTGGCCAATCCGGGGGTGAACTCCGGGATGATGATCGTGCAATACGTCGCCGCGTCGCTGTGCGCGGAAAACCGCCAGTTGGCGCAACCGGCGGTGCTCGACAATTACGTCACTTCGGGCCTGCAGGAAGACCACCTGAGCATGGGCACCAACGCCGCGCTGAAGCTGCACCGCGCACTGGAAAACTGCACGCAGATCCTCGCCATCGAGTACCTGCTCGCGGCCCAGGCGTTTGAATTTCTCAAGGAACAACGCTTCGGCGCCGGCACCGATGTGGCGTGGCGACTGCTGCGCGAGAAGGTCCCGGCCTACGATCAGGACCGCTGGCTGGCGCCGGATATCGCCGCTGCCGCGAGCGTGTTGAAGGACTCGGATTTGCTGCACCACGTACTGCCGAATTTGCACTGACAACTGCCCATACCAGCGTGCCAAGGCGCGGATCGTCCAAAAGACGAGAGGCGACGGATAACGGAATGCTCCGGAGCGACTGGTAGTTTCTCTTTATTCAAGAGACGAACTCACAAAAGGAGCACATAAATGACTGCGCTGAACCTGATCCCCGGCCAACTGAGCCTGGCCCAACTGCGTGATGTCTACCAGAACCCGGTCAAGCTGACCCTCGACAACAGCGCCTCGGCGCAGATCGAAGCCAGCGTCGCCTGCGTCGAGCAGATCCTCGCCGAGAACCGCACGGCCTACGGCATCAACACCGGTTTCGGCCTGCTGGCCTCGACCCGCATCGCCAGCGAAGACCTGGAAAACCTCCAGCGCTCGCTGGTGCTGTCCCACGCCGCCGGCGTCGGCCAGCCGATCAGCGATGAGCTGGTGCGCCTGGTCATGGTGCTCAAGGTCAACAGCCTGAGCCGTGGTTTCTCCGGCATCCGTCGCGTGGTGATCGATGCTCTGATCGCCCTGATCAACGCCGAGGTTTATCCGCACATTCCGTTGAAAGGTTCGGTGGGCGCATCCGGTGACCTCGCGCCATTGGCGCACATGTCGCTGGTGCTGCTGGGTGAAGGCAAGGCGCGCTACAAGGGCGAGTGGATGGAAGCCACCGAGGCGCTGAAAGTCGCTGGTCTGACCCCGCTGACGCTGGCTGCCAAAGAAGGTCTGGCGCTGCTCAACGGTACTCAGGTCTCTACAGCATTCGCTTTGCGCGGTCTGTTCGAAGGTGAAGACCTGTTCGCTGGCGCGCTGGCGCTGGGTGGTCTGACGGTGGAAGCGGTGCTCGGTTCGCGCTCGCCGTTCGACGCCCGTATCCACGCTGCCCGTGGCCAGAAAGGCCAGATCGACACCGCCGCCGCTTACCGCGATCTGCTCGGCGAACGCAGCGAAGTCTCCGACTCGCACCAGAACTGCGAAAAGGTGCAGGATCCGTACTCGCTGCGCTGCCAGCCGCAAGTCATGGGCGCGTGCCTGACTCAGTTCCGTCAGGCCGCTGAAGTGCTGGTCATCGAAGCCAACGCCGTGTCCGACAACCCATTGGTGTTCGCGGCTGAAGGCGACGTGATTTCCGGTGGTAACTTCCACGCCGAACCAGTCGCCATGGCCGCTGACAACATGGCGCTGGCCATCGCTGAAATCGGTTCCCTGAGCGAGCGTCGCATCTCGCTGATGATGGACAAGCACATGTCGCAACTGCCGCCGTTCCTGGTGGCCAACGGTGGCGTGAACTCCGGTTTCATGATTGCCCAAGTGACTGCGGCCGCACTGGCCAGCGAGAACAAGGCGCTGGCCCATCCGCATTCGGTGGACAGCCTGCCGACTTCCGCCAACCAGGAAGACCACGTGTCGATGGCCCCGGCCGCCGGCAAGCGCCTGTGGGAAATGGCCGAGAACACGCGCGGGATTCTCGCGGTGGAGTGGCTGGCGGCGGCGCAAGGTCTGGATCTGCGCAACGGCCTGAAGACCTCGACCAAACTGGAAAAGGCCCGGGCGATTCTGCGTCGCGAAGTACCGTTCTACGAGAAGGACCGCTTCTTCGCGCCGGACATCAATGCAGCGACCGAGCTTCTGGCTTCGCGCATTCTGACTGAACTGGTTCCGGCGAAACTGCTGCCGAGCCTTTAACCCCACCACCGATCGTTCCCACGCTCCGCGTGGGAATGCAGCCCGTGACGCTCCGCGTCACTGGACGCGGAGCGTCCCTTGAGGCATTCCCACGTAGAGCATGGGAACGATCGCAAGACGAGGACCTGGGATGAAAACCCTCTGGCAACACTGCCACGTCGCAACCATGGCGCAAGGCGTCTACTCGATCATCGAGGATGCGGCCATCGTGACGTCCGGTGCACACATCGAGTGGATCGGCCCGCGCACTCAATTGCCGTCCGGCGAATACCCGGCGGTCAACGATCTGCAAGGCGCGTGGGTCACCCCCGGCCTGATCGACTGCCACACCCACACCGTGTTCGGCGGCAACCGCAGCGGTGAGTTCGAGAAACGCCTGCAAGGCGTCAGCTACGCGGAAATCGCAGCAGCCGGCGGCGGCATCGCCAGCACCGTGCGCGCCACTCGCGAAGCCTCGGAAGACGAACTGTTCGCCAGCGCCGCGAAACGCCTGAAAAGCCTGATGCGTGACGGCGTGACCACGGTCGAAATGAAATCCGGCTACGGCCTCGATCTGGCCAGTGAACGCAAGATCCTGCGGGTCATCCGTCGCCTCGCCGCCGAGCTGCCGATCAGCGTGCGCAGCACCTGCCTGGCCGCCCACGCATTGCCGCCGGAATACAAGGATCGCGCTGACGATTACATCGAGCACATTTGCGCCGAGATGCTCCCCGCGCTGGCTGCCGAAGGGCTGGTGGACGCGGTGGATGCCTTCTGTGAATACCTGGCGTTCTCCCCGGAGCAGGTCGAGCGGGTGTTCATCACCGCGCAAAAGCTGGGTCTGCCAGTGAAGCTGCACGCCGAGCAATTGTCGTCGCTGCACGGCTCCAGTCTGGCCGCGCGCTATCACGCGTTGTCCGCCGACCATCTGGAGTTCATGGATGAAGACGACGCGATCGCCATGGCCGAATCCGACACCGTCGCGGTGTTGCTGCCGGGCGCGTTCTACTTCCTGCGCGAAACCCAGTTGCCGCCGATGGAAGCCCTGCGCAAACACAAAGTGAAAATCGCCATTGCCAGCGACCTCAACCCCGGCACCTCGCCGGCGCTGTCGTTGCGCCTGATGCTGAACATGGCCTGCACCTGTTTCCGCATGACCCCGGAAGAAGCCCTGGCCGGGGCGACGATTCATGCGGCGCAAGCCTTGGGCATGGCCGATACCCACGGTTCGCTGGAAGTCGGCAAGGTGGCGGATTTCGTCGCCTGGCACATCGACCGGCCGGCGGATCTGGCGTACTGGCTGGGTGGTGAACTGGACAAACGCGTCGTGCGTCACGGCGTTGAATCAAGTCTGTAGGAGAACGGTTGTGGATAAGGTTCTGAATTTCAAACAAGGTCGCGTGCCGCTGCTGATCAGCATGCCCCACGCGGGTGTGCGCCTGACGCCGGTCGTCGAGGCCGGATTGATCCCGGACGCGAAAAGCCTGCCGGACACCGACTGGCATATTCCGCAGCTCTACGACTTCGCCGCCGAACTGGGCGCCAGCACGCTGGCGGCCGAGTACTCGCGGTTCGTCATCGACCTGAACCGGCCGTCCGACGACAAACCGATGTACGTCGGTGCCACCACGGGCCTGTACCCGGCGACGCTGTTCGATGGTATTCCGTTGTTCAAGGAAGGAAAGGAACCGTCGAAAGAAGAACGTGCGACGTACCTGGAACAGATCTGGACCCCGTACCACCGCACCTTGCAGGAAGAACTGGCGCGGCTGAAGGCCGAGTTCGGCTACGCACTGTTGTTCGATGCGCATTCGATCCGTTCGGTGATCCCGCACCTGTTCGACGGCAAGCTGCCGGACTTCAACCTCGGCACCTTCAACGGCGCCAGTTGCGATCCGCAGTTGGCCACGCAACTGGAAGCGATCTGCGCACGCCACGGCGATTACAGCCATGTGCTGAACGGACGCTTCAAGGGCGGCCATATCACCCGTCACTACGGTAACCCGGCCGAGAACATCCACGCCGTGCAACTGGAACTGGGCCAGTGCACCTATATGGAAGAGTTCGAACCGTTCCGCTACCGCGCCGATCTGGCGGAGCCGACGCGGGTGGTGCTCAAGGAGTTGCTGCAAGGGCTGCTCGCCTGGGGCGAAAAGCACTACAACTGAGTCTGTCGTGATCGTTCCCACGCAGAGCGTGGGAACGAGCTGCATCGGGGGCATAGCCAAACAGTCGCCACCGTGCAAATCCCGGTCGCCACAGGTCGCTTTTCCGTCTCGTCTGCTGCGTAATGTTCGGCCACGGTGCAAGAAGACACCGATCCGAACAATAAACCGCTGCCGCACGAGACGATCCCACATGAAAAAACTGTTCACTCGTTGTGCGTTAATCCTCACCGGCAGTGCGCTGCTCAGCGCCGGCGCCATGGCCAATGACGACGCTTCCTGCAAGGCCGTGCGCATGGGTGTGGTCAACTGGACCGACGTGATCGCCACCAGCGGCATGGCCGACGTGCTGCTCAATGGTCTCGGCTACGAAAGCAAACAGACCAGCGCCGTGCAGCAAATCATCTTTGCCGGCATCCGCGACAAGCGTCTGGATATCTTCCTCGGCTACTGGAAACCGGCGATGGACAAGAACATCGCGCCGTTCCTCGCTGCCAATCAAGTCAAAGTGATGGACAAGCCAAGCCTGGCCGACGCTCAGGCGACGCTGGCAGTGCCGGACTATGTCGCGGCGGCGGGGCTGAAAACCTTTGGTGACATCGCGAAGTTCAAGGATCAGCTAGGCGCCAAGATCTACGGCATCGAGCCCGGCAGCGGCGCCAACACCACGATCAAGACCATGATCGAAACCAACCATTTCGGTCTGAAGGATTTCAAGATCATCGAATCCGGTGAGGCCGGCATGCTCGCCGCCGTGCAGCGGGCGGTGAACCGCAAGGAATTCGTGGTGTTCGTCGGCTGGACCCCGCACCCGATGAACATCAACATGAAAATCACCTACCTGACCGGCAGCGACGATGTCTACGGCCCGAACGAAGGCGCCGCCACCGTTTCCACCGTCACCTCGACGGACTACGCCGAGCGCTGCCCCAACGTCCATCGACTGCTGGAAAACCTGACCTTCACCGCCGCTCAGGAAAGCCAGTTGATGGTGCCGATCATGGAGCGCAAGACACCCCAAGAAGTGGCAAAGAACTGGCTGCGTGAGCACCCGGAAGATTTGCAGCGCTGGCTGGCGGGTGTCAGCAGTTTCGACGGCAAGGATGGCGTGGCCACGGTTCAGGCCAGTCTGAAAAACTGATGGGCACTTATCCACTTTCTCCGGCGATGGCGGCGTTTGTCGCCAGAACCGAAAGCTTCGCCAGTGATGACAGCAGCTTCGCTGGATTGCGCCGGGGCTATGACGAGATGTGCCGGGCGTTCACCCCGCCGCGACCGGCAGGGCTTGAGGTGGAGGACTTTCGGTTGGGGGCGGTGCCGGTTCGCGCCTATCGCCCGTCTGCTGCGTCACCATCCTGTGTGGTGTACCTGCACGGTGGCGGTTGGGTAGTCGGCGGGCTCGACTCCCACGATTTCATCTGCTGCGAACTGGCCATGGCGCTGGGGACAATGGTGGTGGCAGTTGATTATCGGCTTGCTCCCGAGCATCCCTTTCCCGCCGGGTTCGACGATTGCCTGAGTGTCTGGCGTGCCTTGCGCGACGGATCGTTCGGCTTCGACCGCGAGCGGATGCTGGTGGCCGGCGACAGCGCCGGTGGCACTCTCGCCGCCGCGTTGTGCCTGGCTTTGCGCGATGCCGACGAGCCTCTGCCCGGCGCTCAGGTGCTGATCTATCCCGGACTGGGCGGCGACGAACATCTGCCGTCACGCAGCGAATGCGCCGATGCGCCGTTACTGACCAGCAACGACGTGGACTGTTATCACGCGTTGTACCTGCGCGGCACGCCACAACCGAATGCCTGGTCCATGCCGTTGCTCGCTGATGACTTCAGCGGATTGCCCCCGGCCTGGATCGGCGTGGCGCAGTTCGATCCGTTGCGCGACGACGGTGTGCGCTACGCCGAACGACTGTCCGCCGCCGGGGGCGAGGTCACGCTGTATTACGGCGAAGGGTTGGTTCACGGCTGCCTGCGGGCGCGGCATCAGGTCGCCGAAGTCGATCGGCTCTACGAAAACCTGCTGGGGTTCATGGCTGACAAATTGTGACAGCGCACGGGCATGCTCATTGACGTAAATCGGGTTTATGATGCCGGACGGCAGAATAATAGAAGTCCCCCCAGGGATGACCTCGACCCTTACGGAGCGCGCAATGCAGACTTTGTTTCCGCAGATCAAACCTCACGCACGGCACGATCTGGCCGTCGACGACACCCATACGCTGTACGTCGACGAAAGCGGTTCACCGGAAGGTTTGCCGGTGGTGTTCATCCATGGTGGCCCGGGTGCCGGGTGCGATGCCCAGAGCCGTCGCTACTTCGATCCGAACCTGTATCGCATTGTCACCTTCGACCAGCGCGGTTGCGGTCGCTCCACGCCGCACGCCAGCCTGGAAAACAACACCACCTGGGATCTGGTCGAAGACCTCGAGCGAATCCGCAAACACCTGGGCATCGAGAAATGGGTGTTGTTCGGCGGCTCCTGGGGCTCGACCCTGGCGCTGGCTTACGCGCAGACCCACCCGGAGCGCGTGCATGGTCTGATCTTGCGTGGGATCTTTCTCTGCCGCCCGCAAGAAATCGAATGGTTCTACCAGGCCGGTGCCAGCCGTCTGTTCCCCGATTACTGGCAGGACTACATCGCGCCGATCCCGCTGGACGAGCGTGATGACTTGCTCAGCGCTTTCCACAAACGCCTGACCGGCAACGACCAGATCGCCCAGATGCATGCGGCCAAGGCCTGGTCGACCTGGGAAGGGCGCACCGCGACCCTGCGGCCGAACCCGCTGGTGGTCGACCGTTTCTCCGAGCCGCAGCGCGCCTTGTCGATTGCGCGGATCGAATGCCACTACTTCACCAACAACGCTTTCCTTGAGCCGAACCAGTTGATTCGCGACATGGGCAAGATCGCCCACCTGCCGGGTGTGATCATCCACGGCCGCTACGACGTGATCTGCCCGCTCGACAATGCCTGGGAACTGCATCAGGCCTGGCCGAACAGCGAGCTGCAGGTGATCCGCGACGCCGGTCATGCCGCGTCCGAACCGGGCATCACTGATGCGCTGGTCCGCGCCGCCAGCAACATGGCCCGGCGCCTGCTCGACCTGCCGCCCGAAGAAGCATGAAGGGGCTTTTGCAGCGCGTGAAAGGCGCGCGGGTCGAAGTGGCGGGGGAGGTGGTCGGCAGCGTCGATCAGGGTTTGCTGGTGCTGGTGGCGGTCGAACCCGACGACACGCAGGCCAGCGCCGACAAACTTCTGCATAAGCTGCTTAACTATCGAGTATTCAGTGACGCCGAAGGCAAGATGAATCTGTCTTTGGCGGATGTGGGCGGCGGGCTGCTGCTGGTCTCTCAGTTCACCCTGGCTGCCGACACCAAAAGCGGGTTGCGTCCGAGTTTCTCGACCGCTGCCCCTCCGGCGCTGGGCGAGGAATTGTTCGACTATCTATTAAGCAAAGCGAAACAGATGCATGGCACTGTGGCATCAGGTAGATTCGGCGCGGATATGCAGGTGCACCTGGTCAACGATGGCCCGGTAACCTTCCTGTTACAGACATGAAAGTGCTTGAAACAACTTTTTAAGGGCTTTTCGACTGAAAACAGGGAATTTTCGCGATAAATACTTTGTTACCCCTGATGCGTTGTCACGCGGGCTACTAGATAATCGCGCGCTACGGGGATCAGCGTTCGTTGGTCCATTTTGACTTAGGTAGAGACTTGTCCGGATCCGATTGGGGAATCATTTTGACCCAGCGGAGTCGGAACAATGCTCGCCAACTTGGCAAGGGTGCCCTGAAAGGTCGGTTTTTTTGTACCGAATCCCTCACAGGCACTTCATCTGGCCGTTGGTTTATTGATCTGTTTTCGGCGAGGGTTGCTCGTGATTGTTAGTCCCTGTAATGCAGCAAAATTGTCTGCCAAACGCTTGCGCAGCGCTCTGGTAGCGGGCTCGGCAGTACTCTGCCTGCTCAGCGCCGGCCAGCTTTGGGCATTCAATCTAGACGATGTGTCGGCCAAGGCCAAAGAGCTGGCCGGGCAGAAATTCGAAGCCCCGCGCAGCAACCTGCCGAACGAATTCCGTGACATGAAGTTCGCGGACTATCAAAAGATTCGTTTCCGCACCGAAAAAGCCGAATGGGCCGACCAGAAGAACCCGTTCAAGCTGTCCTTCTATCATCAGGGCATGCACTTCGATACGCCGGTTAAAATCAACGAAATCACCGCGAACACCGTCGAAGAGATCAAATACGATCCGAGCCGTTTCGATTTCGGCGATCTGCAGTTCGATCCGAAGGCCACCGAACAACTGGGCTATGCCGGTTTCCGTGTGCTGTACCCGATCAACAAGGCTGACAAGCAAGACGAAATCATGACCATGCTGGGCGCGAGCTACTTCCGCGTCGTCGGCAAGGGGCACACCTACGGTCTGTCGGCCCGTGGTCTAGCGATCGATACCGCTCTGCCATCGGGCGAAGAATTCCCGCGTTTTCGCGAGTTCTGGATTCAGCAGCCGAAGCCGGGCGACAAGCACCTGGTGATCTTCGCTCTGCTCGATTCGCCGCGCGCCACCGGCGCCTACCGTCTGATCCTGCGTCCTGGCAGCGACACCATCGTCGACGTCAAAGGCCAGATGTACCTGCGTGACAAGGTTGGCAAGCTCGGCGTCGCGCCGCTGACCAGCATGTTCCTGTTCGGCGCCAACCAGCCGTCGAAAGTGCTCAACTACCGTCGCGAACTGCACGACTCCAGCGGTCTGTCGATCCATGCCGGCAACGGCGAGTGGATCTGGCGCCCTCTGAACAACCCTAAACATCTGGCTGTCAGCCAGTTCAGCGTCGAGAACCCGCGTGGTTTCGGTCTGCTGCAACGTGGCCGTGACTTCAGCCACTACGAAGACCTCGACGACCGCTACGACAAGCGTCCAAGCGCCTGGATCGAGCCGAAGGGTGACTGGGGTAAAGGTACCGTCGATCTGGTCGAGATCCCGACCGCCGACGAAACCAACGACAACATCGTTGCGTTCTGGAACCCGGAAAAACTGCCGGAGCCAGGCCAGCCGCTGGACTTCGCCTATCGTATGCACTGGACCATGGACGAAGCGGCGATTCACGCGCCGGACAGCGCCTGGGTCAAGCAGACCCTGCGTTCGACCGGTGACGTCAAGCAATCGAACCTGATCCGTCAGCCGGATGGCAGCGTTGCCTATCTGGTCGATTTCGAAGGCCCGTCCTTGGCGGCCCTGGCCCCGGATGCGGACGTTCGCAGCCAGGTCAGCGTCGGCGACAACGCCGAACTGGTCGAGAACAGCGTGCGCTACAACCCTGAAACCAAGGGCTGGCGCCTGACCCTGCGGATGAAGATCAAGGACGCGAGCAAGTCGACCGAGATGCGTGCCGCACTGGTGCAGAACATCGTCCCGGCCGATCTGGCCAAGACCTCGCTGCCGGCGTCCAACTCCTCGGTTGCCAAGGCCGACAAGGTCGCCGCCAAGCAACAAGAGAAAGCCGACAAGGAAGCCAAGGCCGCCGAAGCCAAACAGGCCGACGCCAAGCCAGCGACAGACGCCAAGGACAAGGCCAACAAAGACGCCAAGCAGCCAGCCGCTGCGGACGCGGCCCCAGCCACACCGGAATCGGCACCGACTGAAGAAGTCCTGACCGAGACCTGGAGCTATCAGTTGCCTGCCGATGAGTAACTCTCAAGTACAGCCAGAGACTCTGTCCGAGTACCTGGCGCATCTGCCGATGACCGACGAGCAGCGCGCGGAACTCGCGGGCTGCCAGTCCTTCAGCGAATTGCATGAACGCCTGTCGTCCTCGACGTTCGACGCGCCGACCGAAGCCGCCCAGGCTTCGGTCGGAAAGCGCCTGACCCTGAGCACCGCCGAAGAGCTGGAAGACGCGGAAATGCTGGGCGTAGACGCCAGCGGTCGAGTCCGCCTCAAGGCCACTCCACCGATTCGTCGGACCAAGGTCGTGCCGGAGCCATGGCGCACCAATATCCTGGTGCGTGGCTGGCGCCGCCTGACCGGCCGGACCAACCCGCCGCAACCGCCGAAAGACGAAAACGTGCTGCCGGCTGCGCGCTGGCGCACTGTCGGTTCGATCCGTCGCTACATTTTGCTGATCCTGATGCTGGGTCAGACCATCGTCGCCGGCTGGTACATGAAAGGCATCATGCCGTACCAGGGCTGGTCGTTCGTCGATCTGGAAGAAGTCCTGCATCAACCGCTGCTGCAAACCGCCACGCAAGTGCTGCCGTATGCGCTGCAGACCAGCATCCTGATCATGTTCGGGATTCTGTTCTGCTGGGTATCGGCCGGTTTCTGGACCGCGCTGATGGGCTTCCTCGAGTTGCTCACCGGTCACGATAAATACCGGATCTCCGGTAAAAGCGCCGGTAACGAGCCGATTCCGAAAGACGCGCGCACCGCACTGGTGATGCCGATCTGTAACGAAGACGTGCCTCGGGTGTTCGCCGGTCTGCGCGCGACGTTCGAGTCGGTGGCGGCCACGGGTGACCTGGATCGCTTCGACTTCTTCGTGCTCAGCGACAGTAACGACACCGATATCTGCGTCGCCGAACAGCAGGCCTGGCTGGACGTCTGCCGTGAAGCCAAGGGCTTCGGCAAGATCTTCTATCGCCGCCGTCGCCGTCGCGTCAAACGCAAGAGCGGCAACCTCGACGACTTCTGCCGTCGCTGGGGCGGTGACTACAAGTACATGGTCGTGCTCGACGCCGACTCGGTGATGAGCGGCGAGTGCCTGACCAGTCTGGTACGCCTGATGGAGGCCACTCCGGACGCCGGCATCATCCAGACCGCGCCGCGTGCCTCGGGCATGGACACGCTGTATGCACGCATGCAGCAGTTCGCCACTCGCGTTTACGGTCCGCTGTTCACCGCCGGCCTGCACTTCTGGCAGCTGGGTGAATCCCACTACTGGGGTCACAACGCGATCATCCGCATGAAGCCGTTCATCGACCACTGCGCCCTGGCGCCGTTGCCGGGCAAAGGTGCGTTCTCCGGTGCGATCCTCTCTCATGACTTCGTTGAAGCTGCGCTGATGCGCCGTGCCGGCTGGGGCGTGTGGATTGCCTATGATCTGCCGGGCAGCTATGAAGAACTGCCGCCGAACCTGCTCGACGAACTCAAGCGTGACCGTCGCTGGTGCCACGGCAACCTGATGAACTTCCGTCTGTTCCTGGTAAAGGGCATGCATCCGGTGCACCGTGCGGTGTTCCTGACCGGCGTGATGTCTTACCTGTCGGCGCCGTTGTGGTTCTTCTTCCTGGTGCTGTCCACCGCGCTGCTGGCGGTGAACACGCTGATGGAACCGCAGTATTTCATGGAGCCGCGTCAGCTCTATCCGCTGTGGCCGCAATGGCACCCGGATAAAGCGGTCGCACTGTTCTCGACGACCATCGTGCTGCTGTTCCTGCCGAAGCTGTTGAGCATCATCCTGATCTGGGCCAAAGGCGCGAAAGAGTTCGGCGGCAAGTTCAAGGTGACCCTGTCGATGCTGCTGGAGATGCTGTTCTCCATGCTGCTGGCGCCGGTGCGGATGATTTTCCACACCCGTTTCGTCCTCGCCGCGTTCCTCGGCTGGGCCGCGACCTGGAACTCGCCACAGCGTGACGACGACTCCACGCCATGGAGCGAAGCGGTCAAGCGTCATGGTCCGCAGACCCTGCTGGGCTTCCTCTGGGCGCTGCTGGTGATCTGGCTGAACCCGAGCTTCCTGTGGTGGCTGGTGCCGATCGTCGGTTCGCTGATGCTGTCGATTCCGGTGTCGGTGATTTCCAGCCGTGTGGGCCTGGGCCTGAAGTCCCGTGACGAGAGCCTGTTCCTCATCCCTGAGGAATACAATCCGCCACAGGCGCTGCTGGCCACTGATCAGTACACCCACGAAAACCGCTGGCATGCGCTGAACGACGGCTTTGTCCGCGCCGTGGTCGACCCGCAGCAGAACGCCCTGGCGTGCTCGCTGGCGACCTCGCGTCACGGTGAGGCCGAGCCGATCGAATGGCTGCGTCAGGAGCGTGTGCGTCACGCGATCAAGGTTGGCCCGGCCGGGCTGAACAACCATGATCGCCTGCAACTGCTGAGCGACCCGGTCGCCCTGGCCCGTCTGCACGAGCAGGTGTGGGCCGAAGGTCACGCCGAGTGGCTGGACGCGTGGCGGGCCTCGGTGAAAGCCGATCCCCATGCGCCGTTGCTGCCGCTCAAGCCTGTGAGCTTGCAGGCGCAACCGGCCTGATGAAGAACCCCGCGAAAGCGGGGTTTTTTTTGTTCTCGATTAAAGGCGCCTCTCACCCCGGCCCTTGATTGTTAAACAAATCGTCCATTAAACCTTGTGCAAAAAATCGAGTGCGTTAGCATCCGTCCCCGAATTGGCGCACCCGGACAATCTTGTCCACCTCTGTCGGTTTTCGCGCCGCAAACGCAATGGTTTTGGGGACTTGAAGATGAAGAAGTATCTGTCGATGCTGCTGGTCGGCGTCACGGCACTGGTTGCAGTCAATGCGGCGCAGGCCGGCGCAATCGATGACGCGGTCAAGCGCGGCACCTTGAAAGTTGGCATGGACCCGACCTACATGCCGTTCGAGATGACCAACAAGCGCGGCGAGATCATCGGTTTCGAAGTCGACATCCTCAAAGCCATGTCCAAGGCCATGGGCGTCAAGCTGGAGCTGGTTTCGACCGGTTACGACGGGATCATCCCGGCGCTGATGACCGACAAGTTCGACATGATCGGCAGCGGCATGACCCTGACCCAGGAGCGCAACCTGCGCCTGAACTTCAGTGAACCGTTCATCGTGGTCGGCCAGACCCTGCTGATCCGCAAAGAGCTGGAAGGCACCATCAAGTCCTACAAAGACCTGAACACCGCCGACTACCGCATCACCTCCAAACTCGGCACCACCGGCGAAATGGTCGCCAAGAAGCTGATCGCCAAGGCCAAGTACCACGGCTACGACAACGAGCAGGAAGCCGTGCTCGACGTGGTCAACGGCAAGGCTGACGCCTTCATCTACGACGCGCCGTACAACGTGGTCGCGGTGAACAAGGTCGGCGCCGGCAAACTGGTGTTCCTCGACAAGCCGTTCACCTACGAGCCGCTGGCCTTCGGCCTGAAGAAGGGTGACTACGACAGCATCAACTTCATCAACAACTTCCTGCACCAGATCCACGAAGACGGCACCTACGATCGCATCCATGACAAGTGGTTCAAGAGCACCGAGTGGCTCAAGGACATGGAATAACTCCCGCTCGCCGATCGTTCCCACGTCGAGGCGTCGAACCGTCCGCGTGGGAATGCCGCCCGGGACGCTCCGCGTCCCTTCGCAAGCGTGACGCAGAGCGTCACAGGATGCGTTCCCACGCAGAGCGTGGGAACGAGCGAATCAGAGAAACATTCAATGAAACAGAAAAAAGCCCAATGGCCCTGGCACGTCCTGACCGTGCTGGTGCTGATCGGCCTGGCTGGCGCGCTGTATTACGCCACGTCGCTGATGTCCTACGAATGGCGCTGGAACCGCGTGCCGCAGTACTTCGCCTATCAGGCCGAGGAAACCCAGCGCGCCACCGACATTTCCACCGTCAGCGAACTGGTGCGCAAGGGCGGCAGCGCGCAAGTCACCCTGCGCAACGATGCCGGTGACGAGCAGCACCTGACCGTCGACGAAAACAGCCTGCAATTCGCCCAGGGCGACGATGTGGCCGAGGGCGACGTCGTGGGCGTGACCCGACATTGGGCGGCGGGGCCGCTGCTGTGGGGCCTGTGGACGACGCTTTGGCTGTCGGTGGTGTCCGGCGTGCTGGGCCTGTTGATCGGTCTGGCGACCGGGCTGTGCCGACTGTCGAGCAACCCGACCCTGCGAGACCTGTCGACGATCTATGTCGAACTGGTGCGCGGCACGCCGCTGCTAGTGCAGATATTCATTTTCTACTTCTTCATCGGCACGGTGATGAACCTGTCCCGGGAGTTCGCCGGGATCGCCGCGCTGTCGCTGTTCACCGGCGCCTACGTGGCGGAAATCATCCGTTCCGGCGTGCAGTCGATTGCCCGTGGGCAGAACGAAGCCGCCCGTTCGCTGGGTCTGAGCGCTGGCCAGTCGATGCGTCATGTGGTGTTGCCGCAAGCCCTCAAGCGCGTGCTGCCACCGCTGGCCGGACAGTTCATCAGTCTGGTGAAAGACACCTCGCTGGTGTCGGTGATCGCCATTACCGAGCTGCTGAAAAGCGGTCGTGAAGTGATCACCACCTCGTTCTCGCCGTTCGAGATCCTGTTCTGCGTTGCCGGCCTGTACCTGTTGATCAACCTGCCGCTGTCGAAAATCGCCAGTCGGCTTGAGCGGAGGCTCGCGCAAAGTGATTGAAGTCCGCGATCTGGTAAAAGTCTTCGACACCCGTGGGCAGGTGGTGCGCGCGGTGGATAACGTCAGCACCAACGTGGCCAAGGGTGAAGTACTGGTGGTGATCGGCCCGTCCGGTTCCGGCAAATCGACCTTCCTGCGCTGCCTCAATGGTCTGGAGGAATTCGATTCCGGCTCGGTGAGCATCGACGGCCTGCAACTGGCCGACCCGAAAACCGACGTCAACGCCTACCGCCGCGAAGTCGGCATGGTGTTCCAGCATTTCAACCTGTTCCCGCACATGACCGTGCTGGAAAACCTCTGCCTGGCGCAGAAAGTCGTGCGCAAGCGTGGCCAGAAGGAAAGCGAGGCCAAGGCCCTGGCGTTGCTGGAAAAGGTCGGCATCGCCCAGAAGGCCCGCGAATATCCTTCGCGCCTGTCCGGCGGTCAGCAGCAGCGCGTGGCGATTGCCCGGGCGCTGGCGATGGACCCGAAAGTCATGCTGTTCGATGAGCCGACCTCGGCCCTCGATCCGGAAATGGTCGGTGAAGTGCTGGACGTGATGAAAAACCTTGCCGTGGAAGGCATGACCATGGTCTGCGTGACCCACGAAATGGGCTTTGCCCGGGAAGTGGCGGATCGGGTGCTGTTCTTCGATCACGGCAAACTGCTGGAAGACGCCTCGCCGGCCGAGTTCTTCGATGCACCGAAGGATCCTCGGGCCCAGGCTTTCCTGCGCCAGGTTCTCTAAGCGCAGGGCAAAAAAAATCGCAGCCATTGGCTGCGATTTTTGTTTGCGCGGTTTAAACCTTGAAGCGTCCCACCAACGTTTGCAGGTGAGTACCCAGGCGCGCCAGCTCGACGCTGGAGGCCGCTGTCTCTTCACTCGCCGCCGACGTCTGGTCCGATACATCCCGCACGTTCAGCACGCTGCGGTTGATCTCTTCGGCCACGGCACTCTGCTGCTCGGCCGCCGCTGCGATTTGCTGGTTCATCGCCTGAATCGCCGACACGGTGCGCGTGATGTTTTCCAGCGAACCACCGGCACGGCGGGTCAGCTCCACGCTGCTCTGGGTCAGTGTGCGGCTGTTGTCCATGATCGTCGCCACTTGCTGGGTGCCGTTCTGCAGGCCGACGATCAGCTCTTCGATTTCTTCGGTGGACTTCTGGGTGCGCTGGGCGAGGCTGCGCACTTCGTCGGCGACCACCGCGAAACCTCGTCCGGCTTCACCGGCACGGGCCGCTTCGATGGCGGCGTTGAGGGCCAGCAGGTTGGTTTGCTGGGCCACAGACTTGATCACATCGAGGACGCTGCCGATCTTGTCGCTTTCGCGCTTGAGCTCGCCCATGGCTTCGGTGGAGTGGCCGACTTCAGTGGCCAGGCGTTCGATCTGGGCGATGGCTTCACCGACCACCTTGTCGCCTTCGCGGGCCTGCTGGTCAGCGGCGACGGCCGCTTCCGAAGCTTCCTCGGCGTTGCGCGCGACTTCCTGCACGGTGGCAGCCATTTCGTTCATGGCGGTGGCGACCTGATCGGTCTCGACTTTCTGATTGTTCACGCCGGCGCTGGTCTGCTCGGTCACGGCCGACAGTTCTTCGGCGGCGCTGGCGATCTGGGTGACGCCGTCGCTGATCCCGCCGATCAAGTCGCGCAGGCCTTGGGTCATGCTCTGCATCGAACGCTGCAACTGGCCGAGTTCGTCGCGACGCTGGGAGATCAGGTTGTGGGTCAGGTCACCGGCGGCCACACGCTCGGCGACTTTCAGGGTTTGCTCCAGCGGAATGATGATCTGCCGGGTGATCGCCCAGGCGGCTAGCAGGCCGAAGGCCACGGCCAGCAGGGTGGCGATCAGCAACTGGTTCTTGGCGCTGGCGGCATCGGTGTCACGCACGATGGTCTGGGAGTCGGTGAGTTTCTTGCTGATGTCCATCAACAGGTCGCCCTGGGTCGACATGCGGGCCAGCGCCTTGGCGCTGGCAACCTGCGAATCACGGAACTGGCTGACAGCGGCGCGATAGGCTTTCAGCGACTCGGTGGCCTGTTGCAGGTTGGCGATATGCTGTTCCGGCAATTTGGCCGGCAGGGTCTCGAGGTTTTTAAGGGCGTTGTCGATGGCGTCGAGGGCCGGTTGTTCGGCCTCGGCCTTGGCGCTGTAGGTGTAGCCGCGCACCTGGAAACGGGCCTGCTGGATCAGTTTGCTGAGGTCGATCACCGCGTTGAACTGGGCAACGCTGTCGCCTTGCAGCATGGATTTCTCGACTTCGGCGACTTTGGCTACGGCATTGTCGGCGGTGGCGCCGAGTTTGCTGCGGGCGTCTTCGCGCAGGGCAGTGGCCTGGGTCATGTCGGCGAAGGCGCGCTTGTATTCGGCAACGGCGGCCAGTTGCTGATCGACCATCGCCGCGTCGGATGGTTGTTCGATCAGGCTGCGAGCAGTTTGCAGGCCACTGTCGAGTTTGCCGAGCAGGTCGTTGACTGTGCCCGGGCCTTGTTCGCCACGACGCATTTCGTAGTCCAGACGCGCCAGGCGCAGGTCCTTGGTCAGCTCGTTGAGGCTGGAGATGAAACCGAGTTTGTCACCGCGGCTGATGATGCCGCTCATGCCGGTCCAGCCGGTGAAGGTGATCAACAGGGTCAGCAGCAACACCAGGCCGAAACCGATGCCCAGCTTGCGTTTGACGCTGACGTTTCCAAGATTCTCGGCTAACCAACGGTACATGCGACGACTCCCCTCGGACCACTAATTGGACTTATGGAGACTGTATCGGCTGAGTGATGGCAATCTGTAACGCAATTTGTCTGGCGCCGAAGGGCGCCAGAGCGGTTCAGAACAGGCGGGCGAGCAGGGCAGTGACGGCGGTTTCGACCCGCAGGATGCGATCGCCGAGTTGCACCGGTTGCAGGCCGGATTTGCCCAGCAGGTCGATTTCGTAGGGAATCCAGCCACCCTCGGGGCCGATGGCCAGGGTCACCGGTTCGTTCAGGGCACGCGGGCAGGGCGGGAAGTTGCCCGGATGGCCGACCAGGCCGAGGGTGCCGTCGGTGATGGCCGGCAGGCGATCTTCGACGAACGGCTTGAAGCGCTTCTCGATGATGATTTCCGGCAGCACGGTATCGCGGGCCTGTTCGAGGCCGAGGATCAGATTCTCGCGAATCGCCTCCGGTTCGAGAAACGGCGTCTGCCAGAAACTCTTCTCGACGCGATAGCTGTTGACCAGAATCACCTTCGATACACCCATGGTCGCCACGGTCTGGAACACCCGACGCAGCATCTTCGGGCGTGGCAGGGCGAGTACCAGGGTCAGCGGCAGCTTGGCCGGCGGTGGCTGATCGAGGGTGACCCGCAGTTCGGCTTCGCCCGCTTCCAGGCGCAGCAGCTCGGCAGAGCCCATCAACCCGTTGATGCGTCCGACCCGCAGGCTGTCGCCGACTTCCGAGCGGTGGACTTCCTGCATGTGGGTCAGGCGTCGATCACGCAGCACGACGCGGTCGGCCGCAATGAAATCGGCCTCTTCGAGCAACAGCAGGTTCATGGCTGCGTCGCTGGCGGCTGGTCGTTGTGGTCGTCGACGGTTTCGTCCGGTCGCTCGCGCTTGCTGACCAGGCTGCCGAACAGGATGCCGACTTCGAACAGCATCCACATCGGCACGGCCAGCAGGGTCTGGGAGAAGATGTCCGGCGGGGTCAGGATCATGCCGACCACGAAGCAGCCGATGATCACGTACGGGCGGATCTTCTTCAGGTATTTGACGTCGACCACGCCGATCCACACCAGCAGCACCACGGCCACCGGGATTTCAAACGCCACGCCGAAGGCAAAGAACAGCGTCATGACGAAATCGAGGTAGCTGGTGATGTCGGTCATCATTTCCACGCCGGCCGGGGTGGCCGAGGCGAAGAACTTGAAGATCAGCGGGAACACGAAGTAATAGGCGAATGCCATACCGGTGTAGAACAGCAGGATGCTGGAGATCAGCAACGGCACTGCGACACGTTTCTCGTGCTTGTACAGGCCCGGCGCGATGAAACCCCAGATCTGGTGCAGGATCACCGGGATCGCGAGGAACAGCGACACCATCATCGTCAGCTTCAGCGGCGTCAGGAACGGCGACGACACGTCGGTGGCGATCATCGTCGCGCCGGCCGGCAAGTAACTGCGCAGCGGCGTCGAGACGAAGGTGTAGATCTGCTGGGTAAAGGCGAACAGCCCGGCGAAGATGATGAAGATCGCCGCGACGCAGCGCAGCAGGCGGGTGCGCAACTCGGTGAGGTGCGAAACCAGCGGCATGTGCTGGTCGTTTTCGGGGAGATCGCTCATGGGGCTCGCGGCGGCAAAGTGGTGTCTTGGGGCGCCGGTGTGGCTGGCGCAGCGGCTGGAGCAACAGGTTCAATCGGCCTCATCACCGGTGCAGCCTCAGCGGCTGTGGCAGAAACGTGTTCGACGCTCGCTGTCGGCGCATGAATCGTTTGCTCCGCAACGGGAGCCACTGGCGTCTGCTCTGCAATCGGCGGCACTGGTGTCGGCTCTTGCTGGGTCGGCGTGAAAATCTTCCGCGCCTCCTGCTCCAGCGACAGAATGTGTTCGTTGTGCAGTTGCCGACGGATTTCGTCGGCACCGATTTCACGTTCAACTTCCTGTTTGATCGCGTTGAAGCTGCGCTTCAGTCGCCCGACCCACAGGCCAGCGGTGCGTGCAGCGCCCGGCAAACGCTCGGGGCCCAGCACCAGCAGGGCAACGAGGCCGACGAGCAGCAGTTCAGAGAAGCTGATACCAAACATTAGTCAGTGCTCACACGTCTTTGCGGATCGGCTCTTCGACTTTCTGCGCCTGCACGTCGATGGTGTGCGGCGGGTTGGCCTGAGCGGTGGCTTGCGGTTGAACCGGTGGCACCGGTTGCGCAGGCGTGACGGTCGGATCGGCCGGCTTCTCGTCGTCGTTCATGGCTTTACGGAAGCCCTTGATCGATTCGCCGACGTCGGTGCCAAGGTTTTTCAGTTTCTTGGTGCCGAACACCAACACCACGACAACCAGAATGACGATCCAGTGTTTCCAGTCAAAAATGCCCATGTTGCTGTTCCTCTCTAATAGTTGTTCAGGCGGACGGACGCGAGGCTTTCTCGACGTGTCCGGACAGACCGAAGCGACGATCCAGCTCGTCGAGTACAGCCTGCGGATGCTGCCCCAGTTGGGCGAGCATGACCATGCTGTGAAACCACAGGTCGGCGGTCTCATAGATCACGTCGCTGCAGTCGCCACTGACGGCGGCGTCCTTGGCGGCAATGATCGTTTCGACCGATTCTTCGCCGACCTTTTCCAGAATCTTGTTCAAGCCCTTGTGATACAGACTGGCTACATACGAGCTGTCGGCAGCAGCGCCCTTGCGCTCTTCAAGCACCTGAGCGAGGCGGGTCAGGGTGTCACTCATGTTTGTGTCCTGCGGAATAGATTGCGTGCGGGTCTTTCAAGACCGGGTCGACCGTTTTCCAGTCGCCGTTTTCGAAGACGCGGTAGAAGCAGCTCTGACGGCCGGTATGGCAAGCGATGTCGCCAATCTGTTCGACCATCAGGATGATCACGTCGGCGTCGCAGTCCAGGCGCATTTCATGCAGGGTCTGCACATGGCCGGACTCTTCGCCCTTGCGCCACAGCTTGCCACGGGAACGTGACCAGTAGATTGCACGGTTTTCCGCGGCGGTCAGCTCCAGGGCTTCGCGGTTCATCCAGGCCATCATCAGCACGCGTCCGGTCTTGTGATCCTGGGCAATCGCCGGCACCAGGCCATCGGCGTCCCACTTGATCTCGTCCAGCCAGTTTTTCATCTTCGACTCCGACAGCGAACCCACACTTCAATAGTCGGGTTCAGGCGTTGAAACAGTGTGCCAGCCGATCGCGGAACTGGCTATCGGCGAACGACCAGATACAAGCCGACTGCCACCATGATCCCGGCGGGCCAATGCCCCAGTTCGTGCAACGGGCCACCGGCGGCGAGGATCGTGCCGCCCGCCAGATGGGCACTGCCGAGCAGGCGCAGGAACCAGTCGTCCTTGCGTTTGTGCCACGGCGGCGGTGGATCGTTGGCGTGGGGCTGGGACATGCGTTCGAGCAGGTCGCGGGCCATGTTGGCCAGGTGCGGCAGTTGTTCGAACTGGCTCTGGACGTTGCCGATCAAGGCTTTCGGGCTGACGCGCTCGCGCATCCAGCGTTCGAGGAACGGTTGCGCGGTGTTCCACAGATCCAGGTCCGGGTACAGCTGACGGCCCAGGCCTTCGATGTTCAGCAAGGTCTTTTGCAGCAAAACGAGTTGCGGCTGCACTTCCATGTTGAAGCGGCGCGCGGTCTGGAACAGGCGCATCAGCACCTGGCCAAATGAAATATCTTTTAACGGTTTTTCGAAGATCGGCTCGCACACGGTGCGGATCGCCGCTTCGAACTCGTTGAGCTTGGTTTCCGCCGGCACCCAGCCCGAATCGATGTGCAATTGCGCCACACGACGGTAGTCGCGCTTGAAGAAGGCGAACAGGTTGCGCGCCAGATAGTCCTGGTCTTCCGGGGTCAGGCTGCCGACGATGCCGCAGTCGATCGCGATGTACTGCGGGCTCCACGGGTTGACGGTGCTGACGAAGATGTTGCCCGGGTGCATGTCGGCGTGGAAGAAACTGTCGCGGAACACTTGGGTGAAGAAGATCTCCACGCCGCGCTCGGCAAGCATTTTCATGTCGGTGCGCTGGTCGGCGAGGGTCGCCAGATCCGTCACCTGAATCCCGTAGATACGCTCCATCACCAGCACTTTCGGCCGGCACCAGTCCCAATAGACCTGCGGCACGTAGAGCAGCGGCGAACCTTCGAAGTTACGCTTCAACTGGCTGGCGTTGGCCGCCTCGCGCAACAGGTCGAGTTCGTCATAGATGGTTTTTTCGTAGTCGCTGACCACTTCCACCGGGTGCAGCAGGCGGGCGTCGGCGGAGACCTTTTCGGCAGCGCGGGCGAGGATGAACAGCCACGCCAGATCCTGCGCGATGATCGGCTTCAGGCCCGGGCGGATCACCTTGACCACCACTTCTTCGCCGGTCTTCAACTGTGCGGCGTGCACTTGCGCGACCGAGGCCGAGGCCAGCGGTTCGACGTCGAAGCGGCTGAACACCTCGCTGATCTTCTTGCCCAGCTGTTCTTCGATCAGCTTGACCGACAGCTGCGAATCGAACGGCGGTACGCGGTCCTGCAACCGCATCAGCTCATCGGCGATGTCTTCCGGCAGCAGGTCGCGGCGGGTCGAAAGGATCTGCCCGAACTTGATGAAGATCGGCCCCAGGTCCTGCAACGCCAGGCGCAGGCGTGCACCACGGCTCAGGTCCAGCGGCTTGCGCGGGAACCAGCGCCACGGCAAGGCGTAGCGCAGCGCCAGCAGGAACCACGGCAATGGCAGATCGAACAGCAGGTCATCGAGGCGGTAGCGGATCACGACGCGCTGGATGCGCAACAGACGGCGGACGGCGAGCAGCTTCATGCGTTATCGCTTGGGTCGAGGGATCGGGAAAGGCGCTCGAAGCGCGCCTCGAGACGTTCCAGATCGAGTTTGATCCGGTCCAGTTCGCTGAAACGGGCTTCGGCTTCGCGCTGCCCGACGAGGGTGCGCGATTCTTCGGCCAGGTATTCGGCGAGGTTCTGGTTGAGGCTGGCAAATCCTTGTTGATACCAGCGGGCGCGGCTGCGCAGGTGACCGCCGACCAGTTGCGTGGCGACCGGGCCCAGCCAGCGCGAGAGTTCGTACTCCCAGTCCAGCTCAAGGTCCTGCAGCACGCCCGCCAGTTCCAGCAGCACGCCGCTGTCGCCGTCGAGTTCGACTTCCGGTGCGTGCAGCACCCCGGTCTTGTCCTTGCTCAGGGCCAGTTTCACCAGGCTCGAAGCCGGGGCGCGCAGGGTGCAGTCGACGCCGGTTTCCCAGTGGGACGCCAGCATCAGGCCTTCATCGCTCGGCAGGATGAACAGTTGCAGCGCCGGGCTGCGGCAATCCACGGCAATCACCTTGCCGGTCAGATGCGCCAGTCGCGGCAGCGCCGTGCTGTCGAGACGCAGCACCCGGTTCAGGCCGAGTTCGACGCTGGCGAGCAGCCCGGTCAGCAGCATCAGGGTTTGATGCCACGGTGCAGGGCGACGATGCCTGCGGTCATGTTGTGATAGGTCACGCGGTCGAAACCGGCGTCGACCATCATCGACTTCAGGGTTTCCTGATTCGGGTGCATGCGGATCGATTCAGCCAGGTAGCGATAGCTTTCCGAGTCGTTGGTGATCAGCTTGCCCATCAGCGGCATGAAGGCGAACGAGTAGGCGTCGTAGGCCTTGGACATCAGCGCGTTGGTCGGCTTGGAGAACTCCAGCACCAGCAGGCGGCCGCCGGGCTTGAGTACGCGCAGCATGGATCGCAGGGCGTCTTCCTTGTGCGTCACGTTGCGCAGGCCGAAGGCGATGGTCACGCAGTCGAAATGGTTGTCCGGGAACGGCAGTTTTTCAGCGTCCGCCTGGACGAATTCGACGTTGCCCGACACGCCGACATCCAGCAGGCGGTCACGACCGACCTTGAGCATGGATTCGTTGATGTCCGCGAGAACCACCTGACCGGTCGGGCCGACCAGGTGCGAGAATTTCTTGGTCAGGTCGCCCGTGCCGCCGGCGATGTCCAGCACGCGGTTGCCGGCGCGCACGCCCGACAATTCGATTGCGAAGCGCTTCCACAGACGGTGCATGCCGCCCGACAGAAGGTCGTTCATCAGGTCGTACTTGGCGGCTACGGAGTGGAACACCTCAGCGACTTTTTCCGCTTTCTGGCTTTCCGGAACGTTTTTGAAGCCGAAGTGAGTGGTGGGTTCGGCATCGCTGCCTTTGCGCTGATCAGTCATATCGCTGTCACCAAAAGAGAATGCGCGACATTCTAATCCCCAAGCCATGCTTTGTCTTGGAATGGCTAAAGGTAAGATGGGCAACCTTCGGGACGATTTGCCGCAGTGGCGGTCAAGATTCGTTGCAGGCATTCATAGCCCCATTCAAAAAGCAGGAGTCATTCAATGGCCCATATCAGTGTTGAGCGTGCCCACAGCCTGGGCAAGGAAGTTGCCCGCGAGAAAGCCGACAAGCTGGCGCAGAAACTGTCCGATCAGTATGGCCTGGAGCCGCAGTGGGCGGGTGACACCCTGAACCTCAAGCGTTCGGGCGTGAAAGGCGCGGTGCATGTGGCCGAGGACTCGATCCGGGTCGACGTGGAACTGGGCCTGATGATGTCGGCCATGAGCGGCATGATCAAAGCCGAGATCGAGAAGGCGCTGGACAAGGCGCTGGTCTGAACAGAACAGAGGGGGAGCTTCGGGCTCCTCTTTTTCTTTGTGGTGCACCTGCCTTTTATGTCAGTTGTTAGGGTGCCGTTTCTAATTTTTCTCCCTACTTTGTGCCTGAGCCCGACACACGTCCGGGCAGTTCCTCAAACCTTCTGCGCGTGAGGTGCACCATGGCCAAAGTTATTTTGAAGAAAAAAATCGACGCCTCGACTTCTGCTCTGAGCGACGTCAAATCCTATGCCCGCAAGATCTGGCTGGCAGGCCTGGGTGCCTACACCAAGGTCGGTCAGGAGGGCAGCGAGTACTTTCAGGAGTTGATCAAGGCTGGTCAAACTGTTGAAAAGAAAGGCAAAAAAGTCGTCACCGAAAAACTCGAAGCGGCCAATGCCGAGATCGACGAAGCCAAGAGCGAAGTCAGCTCTTTCAAAGGCCGCGTCGAAGTTCAGCTCGACAAGGTCGAGAAGGCGTTCGACACGCGTGTCGCCAGTGCCTTGAATCGTATCGGCATTCCGTCTAAACATGACGTTGAGGCACTCTCTGCTAAGCTCGATGAGCTGACGGCATTGCTCGAACGCGTCGCGCGTAAATCTTAAGGAGAACGGGATGGCTGGTAAAAAGAACACCGATAAAGAAGGCAGCTCGTGGATCGGGAAAGTCGAAGACTACTCCCGCAAGATCTGGCTGGCTGGTTTAGGCGTGTACTCGAAGATCGACACTGACGGCAGCAAGCTCTTCGATACATTGGTCAAAGACGGCGAGAAAGCCGAGAAGCTCACCAAGGCTGCAGTCGGCAAGACAGTCGATGCTGCCAAGGATTCTGCAAACTCGGCCAAATCGCGTATCAGCGGCGTGAAAGATCGCGCGCTGGGCACGTGGGATCAACTGGAAGGGGCTTTCGACAAGCGCCTGAACAGTGCGATTTCGCGCCTGGGCGTACCGAGCCGCAACGAGGTGAAGGATCTGCACAAGAAGGTCGATACCCTGACCAAGCAGATTGAAAAGCTCACCGGCCTGAAAACCCAACCTGTGGCGGCCAAAACCGCAGCAGCCAAACCGGCGGCAAAACCTGCTGCCAAGCCATTGGCCAAGGCTGCCGCCAAACCAGCAGCTAAACCAGCGGCCAAAACCGCAGCCGCCAAGCCCGCAGCGAAAGCCGCGGCCAAACCGGTTGCCGCCAAGGCCGCCGCGAAACCTGCTGCAAAACCAGCGGCCAAGCCAGCAGCGAAAACCGCTGCCGCCAAACCCGCTGCCAAGCCTGCCGCCAAACCGGCTGCGGCG
The DNA here is from genome assembly GCF_059421845.1 of Pseudomonas sp. GW821-FHT02C04. NCBI lineage: Bacteria > Pseudomonadati > Pseudomonadota > Gammaproteobacteria > Pseudomonadales > Pseudomonadaceae > Pseudomonas > Pseudomonas sp. GW821-FHT02C04. The sequence goes on from NZ_JBWKVT010000004.1 coordinate 315,767, forward strand.
AAAAAACCAGCAGTGAAAAAACCGGCCGCGCCGAAAGCCGCTGCGCCGAAACCGGTGACCACACCGGCAGCACTGGCAAGCACGTCGAACTCCGCCTCGGCTCCAACCCCGGCGCCTGCTCCGACTGTTGCATCGACCCCGTCGACGCCGACCAGTCAGTCCTGATTTTCAGGGCTCAAGAAAACGCCCGGCCTGTGAAGGTCGGGCGTTTTTGTTTGGTCGGTCACTCGTGATCTTCGAGGTATTGCAGAGCCATTCTCTCCGTCGCCACCTTCACCGGCGGCAACAGGTGCGGCGCCACCAGCATCATGATCTGGTACACCACCAGCCGCACTTCCCCCTCGCGATCGAGAATCCGCTGATAGTCCAGCGAGAACAGCAAGGTCATGGTGATCTGCTCGACCAGTTGCCCCAGCGCCTGGGTATCACTGACCAACTGCCCGGACGCCTTCAATCGCGCCAGCAATGACGCCAGCGTGCGCTTCAGGACGTTGAGAAAGTTGCGAATGCCCTTGGCCAGCTTCGGCAGCCGTCCGGCCAGGTTCGACAGGTCCTGGAACAGGAACCGGTACTGCGCCAGGCGCTCGACGATCAAGTGCAGGAACAGCCAGTAATCCCCCGGCGCCAGCTCTACATCCGCAGGCGGGTCGAGCAGCGGAGCCAGTTCGTTCTGGAAGCGCTCGAACAACCCGAGAATCAGCGGCTCCTTGCCGTGAAAGTGGTAGTAGAGGTTGCCGGGGCTGATCCCCATTTCATTGGCAACCTCCATGGTGGAGACGTTCGGCTCGCCCTTTTCGTTGAACAACTGCAGGGCACATTCGAGGATCCGTTCGCTTGTTTTCATCCAGTCTTCTTAAAGGGCGGTTGGGGCCGGTCAGCGCACACGCACGTAAGTGCCGGGCGCCGCCTCCATCGGTGGATAGTTCGCGTTGCCGAGGGCCATCTGGGTTTCGCGCAGGGTGCCGGAGCGCTGCTGAACCCATTCCAGCCACTGCGGCCACCAGCTGCCGTCGACTTTTTTCGCGTCGTAGTACCAGGCGCGCGGGTCGCTGCTCATCTTGCCGTTTTCGACGTAGTTGGCCTTGGGGTTGCTCGGCGGGTTGAGAATGCTCTGCACATGGCCGCTGTTGGACAGCACGAAACGCCGCTCGCCACCGAGCAGCAAGGTCGAGCGATACACCGCGTCCCATGGCGTGATGTGGTCGTTCATGCCGGCCACGCTGAAACTGTCGACCGTGACTTTCTGCAGGTCGATCGGCGTGCCGCAGACTTCCAGGCCGCCCGAATGAATCAGCGGGTTGTGCTTGAAGAAGTCCAGCAGATCGCCATGAAATGCAGCGGGCAGACGGGTGCTGTCGTTGTTCCAGTAGAGGATGTCGAACGCCGGCGGCTCCTTGCCCAGCAGGTAGTTGTTGACGAAGTAGCTCCAGATCAGATCGTTGGGACGCATCCAGGCGAACACCTTGGCCATGTCGCGACCGTCCAGCACGCCTTTCTGATAGGAGCGGCGCTTGGCCGCTTCGAGGGTCTGTTCATCGGCAAACAGCGTCGCCGGAGAGTCGATCTGGCTGTCGAGCAGGCTCACCAGATAGGTCGCGCTGGAGACCCGCCGCAGTTGCCGCTTGGCCTGCAAGTGCCCCTGCAACGCGGCGATCGTCAGCCCCCCGGCGCAGGCGCCCATCAGGTTGACTTCGCGGGCGCCGGTGATCGCCCGGCAGATGTTCATCGCTTCTTCCACGGCTTCGACGTAGGTCGACAGCCCCCATTCACGATGGCGCACATCCGGGTTGCGCCAGCTGATCATGAAGGTCTGCAAGCCGTTCTTCAGGGCGTACTGGACGAAGCTGTTGTTCGGGCTCAGGTCGAAAATGTAGTACTTGTTGATTTGTGGCGGCACCACCAGCAGCGGTTTCGAATACTGCTTTTCGCTCATCGGCTTGTACTGGATCAGCTCGAGCATTTCGTTGCGAAACACCACCGAGCCGGTGGTGGTGGCGACGGTCTTGCCGACTTCGAAAGCCTGCTTGGTCACCTGGCGCGGCAGGCCATCGTTGTGCAACAGATCATCGAACAGATGGCTCAGCCCGCGCACCAGGCTGTGGCCGCCGGAGTTGAACAGCTCCTTGATCGCCAGCGGATTGAGCAGTGTGTTGGAGGGCGAAACGGCGTCGTTGATCAGGGAAAAAGCGAAGTGCGCACGGGCGCGATCGTCATCGCTCATGCTGCTGTCGTCGATCCAGCTCTTGACCTGTTTCTGCCAGCTCAGATAAGCCTGCAGGCTCCGGCGGTAGAACGGGTTGAGGCTCCAGGCCGGGTCGGCGAAGCGGCTGTCATTGGGGTTGGTCGGGTGCAGGGTTTCGCCGAGCAGCACGCGTCCGAGCGCGCCGCCGAGTTTCAACGCGTGCCTCGCGCTGTGAATCGGGTTGCGCAGGCCGTGGGCGGCTACGCTGCGCAACGTCGAAATCAGGTCGCGGCCACGCAGGCCGGTCATTGCACTTTGTGCATTGATGAAAACGGCAGGACTAGGCACTACGCCCGTCGCTGGTTTGTCGCGCATGACTCAACACTCCTTCGTCTTCAGGTCAAAAACAAACACACCGAACCAGAACACCATAGACGCTGTTGCGGGTTGTTGCCTGCGCGGCGTCCTGCCACGCACTTTGAAAAGGCTCTGCAAGGAGCTGTCCAGAAAGCCGGACCGGGCCGGTTATCCGCCCAGCGGTGTCGGGTGGGGGTGCATCACTGCACGAAGACGTTCCTCCTGGAGGAACTTCATGATGATCGGCGCCACGGCTTCGGCCCGGGTGATCAGGAACAGATGACCGTCATCGATGATGTGCAACTGGGCGTTGGGAATCCGCCAGGCCAGCATGCGCATGTTGATCAGCGGGATCAGCGGATCGTCGTCACCGGCCAGCACCAGGGTCGGCTGATGGATCTTGTGCAGCCAGTGAATGCTGGTCCAGCCAAGGCCCGCGAACAGTTGCCAGTAGTAGCCGAGCTTGCCCGCCGAACGCACCTTGGCCGCATGGCTGGCGGCGAGTGTCGGGTCGCGGCGGAACGAGCCGCCGTAGATCATCGGGGCGATGCGGATCACATGGGACGGCTGGATGTAGCGCCGTGGACTGGCCATCATCCACAGCACCTTCGGCTTGCCCGGCACCATCACCGCGCCCGCCGCCGTCGCTGCCAGTACCAGCTTCTTGCAGCGCTCGGGATAGTCATAGGCGAACTGTTGCGCCAGCGCACCACCCCAGGACACGCCGATCACGTTGACCTGTCCGTAGTCGAGGTAGTCGAGCATCCGTGCAGTGAGTTTCGCCAGTCCCGGAAAGCGATACGGTCGTCTCGGCGTCGAAGAACCACCGACACCGGGCACGTCGAAGGCGATCACTTCCAGGTCCGGATCCAGCGCCGCGACAAAAGGAAACACCAGCTCCAGGTTGGCGCCGATGCCGTTGAAAATCAGCAAGGGCGTCAAGTGAGGCTTGCCGGGGCGAACCGCCGTGCGGATGGTCTGGCCATCCAGCTCGACAGTACGAAAGATGAACGGTTGCGGCATGCTTCAAGGCCCTGTGGGTCGCAATCTCAGTGTTCACCTCACTCCCCGGAGGGAGTGAGGTGTATCGGTTACCGCTCGTGTACGTAAGTGCCCGGCGATGCTTCGCCTGCCGGATACGCTTTGTTGCCCAGTTTCGTCGGTGCCTTTTTCAGCTCGCCCGAACGCGCCGCTTGCCACGCCTGCCAGTGCAGCCACCAGGAATCGGCATGCTTGGTCGAGTTTTCCTGCCAGTCATCGGCATTGGCGGTCATTTCGTCGCTGGTCATGTAGCGCGATTTCGGGTTGCCCGGCGGGTTCAGAATGCTCTGGATATGCCCGCTGCTCGACAGCACGAATTCCACCTTGCCGCCAAACAGCTGCGCCGACTTGTAGCAGGACTTCCACGGGGTGATGTGGTCGTTGGTGCCGGCCAGCGAGAAGATGTCGGCGGTCACCTGCTTGAGGTCGATCGGCGTGCCGCACACTTCCAGTGCATCGGGGCGGATCAGTGGGTTGTTTTTGAACATCTCGATCAGGTCGCCGTGGAACGCGGCCGGCAACCGGGTGGTGTCGTTGTTCCAGAACAGGATGTCGAACACCGGCGGCTCGTTGCCGAGCAGGTAGTTGTTGACCCAGTAGTTCCAGATCAGGTCATTCGGGCGCATCCAGGCGAAGACCTTGGCCATGTCTTTGCCTTCCAGCACGCCGGCCTGATACGAATGGCGCTTGGCGGTCTCCAGGGTCTGCTCGTCGACGAACAGGGCGACGTCGCTGTCCAGGGTGGTATCGAGCACGCTGACCAGCAGGGTCAGGGCGTTGACCTTGTTCTCGCCGATCGCCGCGTAATGGCCGAGCAGGGCGGTGCAGGTGATGCCGCCGGAGCAGGCGCCGAGCATGTTGACGTCCTTGCTGCCGGTGATCGCGGTAACCACGTCGACCGCTTCCTTGAGGGCTTCGATGTAGGTCGAAAGGCCCCACTCGCGCTGTTCCTTGGTCGGGTTGCGCCAGCTGACGATGAAGGTCTGCACATTGTTGCGCAGGCAGAAACGCGCCAGGCTCTTGTCCGGGCTCAGGTCGAATACATAGAACTTGTTGATCTGCGGCGGCACCACCAGCAGCGGTCGCTCGTGCACTTGCTCGGTGATCGGTTTGTACTGGATCAGCTCCAGCACGTCGTTGCGAAACACCACCGCGCCTTCGGTCACGCCCAGGGTCTTGCCGACCTCGAACGCGCCCATGTTGACCTGGCTCGGCATGCCGCCGTTGTGTACCAGATCCTTGGCCAGATGCGAGAGGCCGTCGAGCAGGCTTTTGCCGCCGGTCTCGAAGAAACGTTTGACCGCCGCCGGGTTGGCCGCCGTGTTGGTCGGCGCCATGGCTTCGGTCATCAGGTTGATCACGAAGTGGCCGCGCGCAATGTCCTTGGGCGAGAGGCTGCTGTCGTCGATCCAGGCATGGAGTTCCTTGCGCCATGCCAGGTAGGTTTGCAGGTAACGTTTGTACAGCGGGTTCTGACTCCACGCCGGATCGGCAAAGCGACGGTCATCGCCAGCCGGTTGCAGTTCTGATTTGCCGAACAGCACGTTCTTCAATTCGAGGCCGAAATGAGTGACGTGTTTGACGCTATGGATCGGTTGTTTGATGGCCTGGGTCAGCACCATTCGAGCAGAGGCCAGCAGATCCTTTCCGCGAAGCCCAACGACAGGATTCAGCCCCAGGGTGTTTTCCGAGGCTTGGTACTTCAAATCATCGTTATTCTTGTTACTCATCTACGACGCTCCATTGTCCTGAGACGAGTACCCGGTTTTCTGCTGTGCAGTTCCACAGCCAATGCCAGGTACTACTGCTCGGGTGACCGTTGATTCTGCATAGCTGCTTTACAGTCGTAGAGCACTGCAGGGAACTTGCCAGCTCCATTGGTTACCCGAGTTTAATTTTTTTCGCAAGCAGCCGATCCCGGGCCGCTTTAGCGGAGCATTCAAACAGATGAATTTAGAAAATGCCCTCTAAACAGTCCGAGGCGCGGACTAGAGCATCAGCTTGACGACGGACTCGTCCGGGTCGCGGGTTTTGCCGGCGGCTTTGAGCTCGGCCAGATAATCCGCCCAGAGTGCGTCATAACGTCGCCCCAGTTCGTAGAGATAATCCCAGGTGAACAGGCCGCTGTCGTGACCGTCGTCGAAGGTCAGTTTCAGTGCGTACTGACCGGCCGGTTCTACCTTGGTCAGGCCGACGTGCAGCTTGCCGAATTGCAGGATCGGTTTGCCATGACCCTGGACCTCGGCGGAGGGGGAATGCACACGCAGGAATTCGGCGGGCAGGGTGTACTCCTCGCCGGACGCGTATTTGAGCGACAGGGTTTTCGAGGCTTTGTGCAGTTTGATGTCGGTGGGGAGTTGGGTCATTGCCGGCGTTCCGTCAGGTGAAAAAAATTGTGGGAGCCGATGGCTCCCACAGTTTCACGACCACTGTCAGTATGGCTTACAGGATATAACGGGACAGATCTTCGTTCTGCGCCAATTCACCCAGGTGGCTGTTGACGTACTCGGCGTCGATCAGGATCGCCTTGTCGTCATGGGCGCTGGCCAGGTCGCCGGCACTGAACGACACCTCTTCCAGCAGGCGCTCGAGCAGCGTGTGCAGGCGACGGGCACCGATGTTCTCGGTCTTCTCGTTGACCTGCCAGGCAATCTCCGCCAGACGCTTGATGCCGTCAGGCTGGAACTGGATGTTCAGGCCTTCGGTCTTCAGCAGCGCGCAGTATTGCTCGGTGAGCGAGGCGTGCGGTTCGCTGAGGATGCGCTCGAAGTCTTCCGGGCTCAGGGCCTTGAGTTCGACGCGGATCGGCAGACGGCCTTGCAGTTCAGGCACCAGGTCGCTCGGCTTGCTCAGGTGGAACGCACCGGAGGCGATGAACAGGATGTGGTCGGTCTTGACCATGCCCAGCTTGGTGTTGACGGTGCAGCCTTCGATCAGCGGCAGCAGGTCGCGTTGTACGCCTTCACGGGACACATCGGCGCCGCCGACATTACCGCGCTTGGCGACCTTGTCGATTTCGTCGATGAACACGATACCGTGCTGCTCGACCGCTTCCAGGGCCTTGGCCTTCAACTCTTCTTCGTTGACCAGGCGGCCGGCCTCTTCATCGCGCACCAGTTTCAGCGCTTCCTTGACCTTGAGCTTGCGAGACTTCTTCTTGCCCTTGCCCATGTTGGCGAACAGGGACTGAAGCTGGTTGGTCATCTCTTCCATGCCCGGCGGCGTGGCGATCTCGATGCCGGCCATTTCGGCGACTTCGATCTCGATTTCCTTGTCGTCCAGCTGACCTTCGCGCAGGCGCTTGCGGAACAGCTGGCGGGTGTTGGAGTCCGGGCTCGGCGCTTCTTCGTTGCTGAAGCCCATGCGTGCCGGCGGCAGCAGCGCGTCGAGGATACGGTCCTCGGCAGCGTCTTCGGCGCGGTGGCGAACGCGGGTCATTTCCTGCTCGCGCAGCATCTTGATCGCGGCATCGGCCAGATCACGGATGATCGATTCGACGTCGCGGCCGACGTAGCCGACTTCGGTGAACTTGGTCGCTTCGACCTTGATGAACGGCGCGTTGGCCAGCTTGGCCAGGCGACGGGCGATCTCGGTTTTACCGACACCGGTCGGGCCGATCATCAGGATGTTCTTCGGGGTCACTTCAACACGCAGCTCTTCAGGCAGCTGCATGCGGCGCCAGCGGTTGCGCAGGGCAATCGCGACGGCGCGTTTGGCATCGTCCTGGCCGATGATATGGCGATTGAGTTCGTGGACGATTTCGCGGGGAGTCATGGACATAATAATTGACGGTCCTCAAGCAGAAACAAGCCGTGGCACAGGGCCGACTCAGGCTTCTTCAGCGAGATCCTGCTCCTCAATGGTCTGAGTGTGGTTGGTGAATACACAGATGTCGGCGGCGATCCCGAGAGCGGTCTCGACGATTTCGCGGGCCGACAGATCGGTCTTTTTCAGTAGCGCGCTGGCAGCGGCCTGGGCGTAACCGCCACCGGAACCCATGGCGATCAGGCCGTTTTCCGGTTCGACCACGTCACCGTTGCCGGTGATGATCAGGGAGGCGTCCTTGTTGGCGACCGCGAGCATCGCTTCGAGGCGGCTCAGGGAACGGTCGGTACGCCATTCTTTTGCGAGTTCGACGGCGGCGCGGATCAGGTGGCCCTGATGTTTCTCGAGCTGGCCTTCGAAACGTTCGAACAGGGTAAAGGCGTCGGCGGTGGCACCGGCGAAACCGGCGATGACCTGGCCGTGGTACAGGCGGCGAACTTTCTTCGCGTTGCCTTTCATCACGGTGTTGCCGAGAGAAACCTGGCCGTCGCCGCCCATGACGACTTTGCCGTGGCGGCGGACTGAAACGATGGTGGTCAAGGGAAGAGTCTCCACACTGCGGGGCGAAAATGCCTTATGCCCATTCATATGGGGGTGGTGGAGAGGATTTCAACTGCGGGGAAGGAGAGGGGACGAGCGGTGCTTTGTACGTGATCGTTCCCACGCTCCGCGTGGGAATGCCTCAATGGACGCTCTGCGTCCCTGCGGCAGGAGACGCGGAGCGTCCCGAGCTGCATTCCCACGCAGAGCGTGGGAACGATCAGTGGGGAGGGATCAGCGGCTCTGGCGTTGTTGTAACAACAGGTTGCTGAACCCTGCGCCCGCCAGTTGTTTCTGGGCGGTGGTCAGTTGTTCGCGGTTGCTGAACGGGCCGACCAGTACGCGATACCAGGTTTCATCCTTCACCGTCCCGGATTCAACCGCTACCGCCTGGCCGAGCAGAATGATCTGCGCGCGCACCTTGTCGGCATCGGCCTCTTTGCGGAACGAACCGGCCTGGAGGAAGAACTTGGTCACCGGCGCAGCCTTGGTCACCGGTGGCGCTGGCGGCGGGGTAATCCCGGCCAGTGCAGCCTGCGCGCGCGCCGTGTCGATCTTCGCCGCTTCGGCCGGGGTCACCGGCGTGGTCGGGATTGCCGGCACTTGTGGCGTCGGCAGGGTTTTCTCCGGCACCGCGTCAGGCGGTACGATCACTTCCGATTCCGGCAGCAGGGTGTAGAAGTCGTACTTCGGCTTCACCGGTTGCGTCGGGCTCGGCGGGGTCTTGTTGGCCTCGGCGATCTTGGTGGCTTTCTGTTGCTGCTGTTGCTCGATCTTCTCGCGCTTGACCGTGTCGCTGCCTTTGCCCGGCTCCAGTTTCATCAGAAACACGATGAACGCGCCGACCGTCAGGCCGATGGCCATCCACAGCCAACCCGGGATCGGTTGCTTTGCAGGAGCTTGGTAACGGCTGGCGCCACGCTTGGGTGCAGGTTTTTTCTTGGCAGCCAACTTACATACGCTCCAGGGTTTCCAGGCCGAGCAGTTCCAGGCCTTGCTTGAGGGTACGGCCGGTCAGCGCGGCAAGGCGCAGACGGCTTTGCATTTGTGTCGGAGTCTCGGCGGAGAGGATCGGGCAGTTCTCGTAGAAGCTGGAGAACAGGCCGGCGACGTCGTACAGGTAGGTGCACAGAGTGTGTGGCGTGCCCTTTTCCGCAACGTTGTTCAGCACTTCACCAAACTGCGCCAGTTTGGCCGCCAGTTCCTGTTCGTGCGCCGCTTCGAGGACGATCTGGCCGTCGACTTCGCTGAAATCCTTGCCCAGCTTGCGGAACACACCGGCCACGCGGGTGTAGGCGTACAGCAGGTACGGCGCGGTATTGCCTTCGAAGTTGAGCATCAGGTCGAAGTTGAAGCTGTAGTCGCTGGTGCGGTGCTTCGACAGGTCGGCGTATTTCACCGCGCCGATGCCCACGACTTTGGCGATGTTGCGCAGCTCGTCTTCGGCCAGCTCCGGATTCTTGTCCTTCACCAGGGTGTAGGCGCGTTCCTGAGCCTCGGTCAGCAGATCGATCAGCTTCACGGTGCCGCCATCACGGGTCTTGAACGGACGGCCGTCGGCGCCGTTCATGGTGCCGAAGCCCATGTGTTCCATTTCCATCGGATGGGTCACGAAACCGGCCTTGCGCGCCACGGCGAACACTTGCTGGAAGTGCAGGGCCTGACGCTGATCGACGAAGTACAGCGCACGGTCGGCCTTCAGTTTGCCGCTGCGATAGCGCACGGCCGCCAGGTCGGTGGTGGCGTACAGGTAGCCGCCGTCAGCCTTGACGATGATCACCGGCAGCGGCTCGCCTTCGGCGTTCTTGAATTCGTCGAGGAACACGCACTGGGCTCCGTTGCTTTCGACCAGCATGCCGGCGGCTTTCAGGTCGTTGACCACGTTGATCAGGTCGTCGTTGTAGGCGCTTTCGCCCATCACGTCGGCCATGGTCAGTTTGACGTTGAGCAGTTCGTAGATCTTCTGGCAGTGCGACAGCGAGATGTCCTTGAACTTGGTCCACAGCGCCAGGCATTCGGCATCGCCGGCCTGCAGCTTGACCACCAGGCCACGGGCGCGGTCGGCGAATTCCGGGGACTCGTCGAAACGCTGCTTGGCGGCGCGGTAGAAGTTTTCCAGGTCCGACAGCTCGTCGCTGGTGATCGGGTTTTCCTGCAGGTACGCCATCAGCATGCCGAACTGGGTGCCCCAGTCGCCAACGTGGTTCTGACGGATCACGGTATCGCCGAGGAACTCGAGCACACGGGCCACGCCGTCGCCGATGATGGTCGAGCGCAAGTGGCCGACGTGCATCTCTTTGGCCAGGTTCGGTGCCGACAGGTCGACCACGGTGCGTTGCGCCGGGCCAGCCTTGCGCACGCCAACGTGAGCGTCGGCCAGTGCGGCGTCGAGGCGCGAGGCCAGCGCTTGAGTGTTCTGGAAGAAGTTGATAAAGCCTGGGCCGGCGATTTCGGCCTTGGTGACGTTCTCGTCAGCCGGCAGGGCTGCGATGATTTTCTCTGCCAGGTCGCGCGGCTTCATGCCCGCAGGCTTGGCCAACATCATCGCGATGTTGCTGGCGAAGTCGCCGTGGGTCTTGTCCCGGGCGTTTTCCACCTGGATCGCCGGCGTCAGGCCTTCAGGCAACACACCTTCGTTGACGAGTTGGGTGAGGGCTTGTTGGATCAGCTGGCGAATGGTGTCTTTCATGGTCTTCTCTTTCGACCGCAAGCGCGGCGGCGCATCGATGCGCGGGTGGAAAAACTGGGCATTATCCGTTGCGAAGACGGGCTTGCCAACCTTAGCAGGCAGGATGTGGATGTGTGGTGACAATTCGAGCGGTTTTGCCCGGTCAGTACAGATCCACCGGATCGACATCCAGCGACCAGCGCACCGCCCGGCCGCTCGGCATCTGCTCCAGCGCCAGCAGCCAGCTCGCCAGCAACCGATGCAGCGGCGCCCGGGCCGTGGCCTGCAACAGCAGCTGCGCGCGGAAGCGTCCGGCCCGACGTTCCATCGGCGCAGGCACCGGTCCCAGCAGTTCGATGCCGCTCAGGTTCTGCTCGGCCAGCAAGCGCTCGGCTTCGCTGCAGGCTTCATCAAGAAAACCTTCGGCCTGCCCCGGCTTGTGGGCTTCGGCGCGCAACAGTGCCAGATGCGAGAACGGCGGTAGGCCGGCGGCGCGGCGTTCGCTCAGGGCCTGTTCGGCGAAGGCGAAATAGCCCTGTTCGGTCAGTTGCACCAATAAAGGATGGTCGGCCAGGTGCGTCTGAATGATCACCTTGCCCGGTTCTTCCGCCCGTCCGGCGCGACCGGCGACCTGCACGATCAACTGCGCCATGCGCTCGCTGGCGCGGAAGTCACCGGAAAACAATCCGCCGTCCGCATCGAGGATCGACACCAGGGTGACCCGGGGGAAGTGGTGACCCTTGGCCAACATCTGCGTGCCGACCAGAATGCACGGCTGACCTTTCTGGATCGTGGCGAACAACTGATTCATGGCGTCCTTGCGCGACGTGCTGTCGCGGTCGACGCGCAGTACCGGATAGTCCGGGAACAGAATCGCCAGCCGCTCCTCGGCCCGCTCGGTACCGGCGCCCACCGGCCGCAGATCGACCTTGTTGCACTTCGGACACTGGCGCGGCACGCGCTCGACGTAACCGCAGTGGTGGCAGCGCAGTTCGCCGTAGCGCTGGTGCACGGTCATCCGCGCATCGCAGCGCTGGCACTCGGACATCCAGCCGCAATCGTGGCACAGCAGAGTCGGGGCAAACCCCCGGCGGTTGAGAAACACCAGTACTTGTTGGCCGGCAGCGAGGGTCTGGCCGATGGCTTGCTGCATCGGCCCGGAAATGCCGCTGTCCAGTGGACGACTTTTCACATCCAGGCGCAGGAAGCGTGGCTGCTTGGCGCCGCCGGCCCGCTCGTTCAGGCGCAGGAGCCCGTAGCGACCGGTGTAGGCGTTGTGCAGGCTTTCCAGCGATGGCGTCGCTGAACCGAGGACGATCGGGATGTTTTCCTGCCGTGCCCGCACCAGCGCCAGGTCCCGTGCGTGGTAGCGCAGGCCTTCCTGCTGTTTATAGGAACCGTCGTGTTCTTCGTCGATGATGATCAGCCCCGGTTTTTTCATCGGGGTGAACAGCGCCGAGCGGGTACCGATAATAATGTCGGCCTCGCCGTCGCGGGCGGCGAGCCAGGCGTCGAGCCGTTCGCGATCATTGACTGCCGAGTGCAGCAGGGCGATGCGGGCGTTGAAGCGTTGTTCGAAGCGCGCCAGGGTCTGCGGGCCGAGGTTGATCTCCGGGATCAGCACCAGCGCCTGCTTGCCGGCTTCGAGGGTTTCGCGGATCAGTTGCAGATAGACTTCGGTCTTGCCGCTGCCGGTGACACCGGCCAGCAGGAACGCGTGATAACTGTCGAAACCGGCGCGAATCGCTTCATACGCGGCGCGTTGTTCGCTGTTGAGCGGCAACTCCGGCTGGGCCAGCCAGTGCTCGTGGCGTGCACCGGGGGCGTGGCGGCGCACTTCGACCTGCACCAGATCCTTGGCCAGCAGCAGATCGAGGCTGTCCTTGTTCAGCATCAGTTTGCTCAGCAACTGATGGGCGACGCCGTGAGGATGCTGGGCCAAAGTCGCCAGGGCTTCACGCTGGCGCGGCGCGCGGGCGATGCGCGGGTCATCGAGGCTGGCGCCGGGGGCGGCGGACCAGAAGCGTTCCTGGCGGGCCTCGGCCAATTCGCCCTGACGCAACAGGACCGGCAGTGCCCAACTCAAGGTGTCGCCGAGGCTGTGCTGATAATACTGGGCGGTCCACAGGCACAGCTTGAACAGTGCCGGCGGCAGCGGCGCCGTGGCATCGAGCAGGGCCAGCGCCGGTTTGAGCTTCTCCACCGGCACTTCACTGGTGTCAGTGACTTCCACCAGAATCCCGATCATTTCCCGCCGACCGAACGGTACTCGCAGGCGCATGCCCGGTTGCAACTGCGAACGCAGCACGCCGGCCGGGGCCCGATAGTCGAACAGGCGGCGCAGGGGCGAAGGCAGGGCGAGGCGCAGAATGGCGTCGGGCACGCGGAGGATTCTCATAGGCGGGGCGGTGAAGAAGGGCGGGAGCCTAGCAGACGGTCGGTCTCAGTGACAGCTTGCGTGATTAGCATTGTCTGGTAGAATCCGCGGCCTAATTACGTGCGGTATTCAACAATAGTGTTGGGTGGCGGCACGCTAGCCTGAGGAAGACACCATGAAAGCTGATATCCATCCAGAATACCCAGCAGTTGCTGTTACCTGCAGCTGCGGCAACAAGTTCGAAACCCGTTCGACCTTCGGCAAAGCCCTGGCGATCGACGTTTGCAACGAGTGCCACCCGTTCTACACCGGTAAGCAGAAGACTCTGGACACCGGTGGTCGCGTTCAGAAGTTCGCCGACCGTTTCGGTGCTTTCGGCGCGAAAAAGGCCTAAGGCCCTTCATTCTGGAAAGCCTCAATGGTTTTTCCGGTCTGATGAAAAAGGCGTCCCTTGCGGGCGCTTTTTTTGTGTCCGCGATTTGGCTGTCCGGCGCCCAGGCTTTCTGTCCGGCGCCCGCCGGCCTGACCAGCGTCTCCGTGCAGCGCGTGGTCGACGGCGACACCTTGCGCCTGAGCGACGGGCGCAGCGTGCGGATGATCGGGCTCAACACCCCTGAGCTCGGCAAGCAGGGTCGCAGCGACGAGCCATTCGCGGTAGCGGCGCGCAAGCGTCTCGAAGCATTGGTCGCAGAGAGCGGCGGTCGGGTCGGCCTGCAACTCGGCGCCGAGTCCAAAGATCATTACGGCCGGACCCTGGCCCATGTTTTCAGCGCCAAGGGTGAGAATCTCGAAGCGCAAATGCTCGCCGATGGCCTCGGTTTCCAGGTCGCGGTGGCGCCGAATGTCGATCTTGTCGATTGCCAGCAGGCTGCCGAACGACGTGCACGGCAGGCCGGTCTTGGCCTGTGGAAGCGCTCACCTGTACTGAAAGCGGAGCAGATCGAGCGATCGGGTTTCGCCGTGGTCAGCGGTCGTGTGAGCAAGGTTCAGCGCAATCGTGGCGGAATCTGGATCGAATTGCAGGACAAGCTTGTACTGCGTGTTGCACCCAATCTGCTGGAGCGTTTCGATGACGCGTCGTTGCAAGCGCTGAAGGGCAAGCAGATCGAGGCCCGGGGCTGGGTGGTCGACCGTTCGCGACGGGGCGGATTGAAACCGGGTCAGGCCCGCTGGTTGTTGCCGCTGACCGATCCTTCGATGTTGCAATCGTCTCGCTGAATAAAAATTGTAGACATTTTTTCTGTCGATTGTGAACAGTCAAGCCCTTGTGCGCCGTGGCTCTTGGCCCAAAGTCGTAGGGCAGGGCGCTTGACAGGGGTGACCGGGCAGTCTTGTGGGGACTTTGCGAGGCGCGTATCCTCGCTGACCAGTCTGTCCAACAGTAAAAAGCGGAATGCCAAAATGTCTGATCTGAAAACTGCCGCTCTCGAATATCACGCCCATCCTCGTCCAGGAAAGCTGAGTGTCGAGCTCACCAAGGCCACTGCTACTGCCCGCGACCTGTCGCTGGCCTACAGCCCCGGCGTAGCTGAACCAGTGCGCGAGATCGCTCGCGATCCTGAACTGGCCTACAAGTACACCGGCAAGGGCAACCTGGTTGCAGTCATTTCCGATGGCACCGCGATTCTGGGCCTGGGTAACCTCGGCCCACTGGCTTCCAAGCCAGTGATGGAAGGTAAAGGCGTGCTGTTCAAGCGCTTCGCCGGCATCGATGTATTCGACATCGAAGTCGACTCCGAAAGCCCGCAAGCCTTCATCGACACCGTAAAACGCATTTCCATCACCTTCGGTGGCATCAACCTGGAAGACATCAAGGCGCCTGAGTGCTTTGAGATCGAACGCGCTCTGATCGAGCAGTGCGACATTCCGGTATTCCACGATGACCAGCACGGCACCGCGATCGTGACCGCTGCGGGCATGATCAACGCCCTGGAAATCGCTGGCAAAACCCTCGGCGAAGCCAAGATCGTCTGCCTGGGCGCCGGCGCTGCCGCTATCTCCTGCATGAAATTGCTGGTGAGCATGGGCGCCAAGGTCGAGAACATCTTCATGATCGACCGTACCGGCGTGATCCACGCTGGCCGTGACGACCTGAACCAGTACAAGGCTGTGTTTGCTCACGCTACCGAGAAACGCACGCTGGACGACGCCATCGAAGGCGCTGACGTATTCGTCGGCCTGTCGGGCCCGAACCTGCTGAGCGCCGAGCAACTGAAGCGCATGGCGGCCAACCCGATCGTCTTCGCGTGCTCCAACCCGGATCCGGAAATCTCCCCGGAACTGGCTCACGCCACCCGTAACGACGTGATCATGGCCACCGGCCGTTCGGACTACCCGAACCAGGTCAACAACGTGCTGGGTTTCCCGTTCATCTTCCGTGGTGCCCTGGACGTTCGCGCCAAGCGCATCAACGAAGAAATGAAAGTGGCTGCTGCCAACGCTCTGCGTGAACTGGCCAAACTGCCGGTTCCACAGGAAGTGTGCGACGCCTACGGCGGCATCAAGCTGGAATTCGGTCGTGAGTACATCATTCCGAAGCCAATGGACAAGCGCCTGATCACCCTGATCTCCGACGCCGTGGCCAAGGCTGCGATCGAGACCGGTGTGGCCACCCTGCCGTATCCGAAGCACTACCCGCTGAAAAGCGTGGATGACGTGTTCAACGGCTAAGTCGTTGTAGCGCTTCAACCGAAAGCCCCGGCTCGTGAGAGTCGGGGCTTTTTTGTGCCTGAGGGTTTTGTGTCGGGAGTGGCCGGTTCATCCAGCACTAATCCTGAAGGCAATAAAAAAGCCCCGCACTTCTCACGAAGGCGGGGCTTTTTAGCGGATCAGGATCGGGATCAGAACAAGTCTATCGGCGCCTGCTCATCCGCTGGCAGCGGGCTGCCCGGCACGGTGCCGTTGCCGATCTCGTTGACCGACGGCGGCGTGTCTTCGGCCTTGAACAGTTCGAAGTAGGCGCCCGGTGTGCTCGGCGTGGCCGCGCGGCCGCTGACCGGGTCCACCCGCAGACTGAGGATGCCTTCCGGCTCTGGCTGGACATGCGGCGGCTTGTCCTTGAGCGCAGCGCTCATGTAGTTCATCCAGATCGGCAGCGCCACGGTGCCGCCGAACTCCCGGCGACCAAGGCTTTCCGGCTGGTCGAAACCGGTCCAGACCGTGGTCACGTAATCGGCGTTGTAACCGGAGAACCACGCATCCTTGGATTCGTTGGTGGTACCGGTTTTACCCGCGATGTCGCTGCGACCCATGGCCAGTGCACGACGACCGGTGCCGAGCTTGATCACGTCCTGCAACATGCTGTTGAGGATGTACGTGGTGCGACCATCGACGATGCGCTCGGCGACTGCTGGAGCTTGTGGCATTGCTGCGCTGCCCGGCGCTTCACCCGGGACCGGCGCTGCGTTGACGGTGATCGATTGGGTCGCCGGTGCCGCGATGCCGTCGGTCGCCGCGCCGCCCTGCGGTACGGTCGGCGGGTTGGCGACGAACAGCGTGTCGCCGTTGCGGCTTTCGATCTTGTCGATGATGTACGGGGTGATCTTGAAGCCGCCGTTGGCGAAAGTGCTCCAGCCGGTGGCGATTTCCATTGGTGTCAGGGTCGCGGTGCCCAGCGCCAGGGACAGGTTGGGCGGCAGGTCCTGCTTGTTGAAACCGAAGCGGGTGATGTAGTCGATGGTCTTGCCTACGCCCATCGCCTGCAGCAAGCGGATCGAAACCAGGTTACGCGACTTGTACAGCGCCTCACGCAGACGGATCGGGCCGAGGAAGGTGTTGGTGTCGTTCTTCGGGCGCCAGACCTTGTCCAGGTACTCGTCGACGAACACGATCGGTGCGTCGTTGACCAGGCTGGCGGCGGTGTAGCCGTTATCCAGTGCGGCGCTGTAGACGAATGGCTTGAAGCTCGAGCCCGGCTGACGCTTGGCCTGCATCGCGCGGTTGTAGTTGCTCTGCTCGAAGGCGAAACCGCCGACCAGCGAACGGATCGCGCCGTTCTGTGGGTCCAGCGAGACCAGCGCGCCCTGTGCCTGAGGAATCTGGCTGAACTTCAACGAGTTGTTCGGCTGGCGCTGTACGCGCACCAGGTCGCCGACCTGCGCGACATCCGATGGCTGACGCGGCGCGGCGCCCATGCTGTTGGTATTGAGGAACGGACGGGCCCATTTCATGGTGTCCCACGCCACGTGCTCTTCGCCGGTGCGGGTCAGCACTTGCAAACCGTTCTTGTCGACCTGGGTGACGATGGCCGGCTCGAGGCTGCTGATGGTGCGCTGCTTGGTCAGCTCGGTGGCCCAGGCTTCATGGGTCTTGCCCGGCAGACGCGATTCAGGGCCACGGTAGCCATGACGCTGGTCGTAGGTCATCAAACCTTCGTGCAGCGCGGTGTTGGCCATTTCCTGCAGGTTGCTCGGCACCGTGGTGGTGACGCGGAAACCTTCGGTATAGGCATCGCTGCCGTAGCGGCCGACCATTTCGGCGCGGGCCATCTCGGCGATGTACGGCGCGTTCACTTCCGGGGTCGGCACGTGATAGCTGGCGTTCAGCGGCTCGTTGATGGCGGCGGTGTAGTCGGCCTCGGTGATCTTGCCGAGCTTGTACATGCGCCCGAGGATCCAGTCACGACGCTCCTTGCTGCGCGCCGGGTTGGCCAGCGGGTTGAAGCGCGACGGGGCTTTCGGCAGGCCGGCGATCATCGCCATCTGCGCCAGGCTGACCTCACGGATCGACTTGCCGTAATACACCTGCGCCGCCGCCTCGATGCCGTAGGCGCGGTTGCCCAGATAAATCTTGTTCACGTACAGCTCAAGGATCTCGTCCTTGGTCAGCTGCCGTTCGATCTGCAGGGCCAGGAGGATTTCCGTGGTCTTGCGCGAGAAGCTGCGTTCGCTGGTCAGGAAGAAGTTCTTCGCCACCTGCATGGTGATGGTGCTGCCGCCGGACTGGATGTGTCCGCTCTTGACCAGTTGGGTCGCGGCGCGCATCAGGCTGCTCGGATCGACGCCATAGTGGTTGGCGAAGTTGTCGTCTTCAGCACTTAGTAACGCATTGATGAAATTGGGGGGAATGTCGGCGAAACGGATCGGTGTGCGGCGCATTTCGCCAAATTCCGCGATCAACTTGTTGTCGCTGCTGTACACCCGGAGCGGAATCTGCAACTGAATGCTTCTCAGCGCCTCCACAGATGGCAAACCCGGACTAAGGTAAAGAAACGCGCCGCTGAGACCTAAAAGCAGTCCGCAAAAAACGGCGACGATGGACCAACCGAAGAATTTCAGCAGACGAATCAAGGCTTTTGGACATCCAGGGCAAAGAATGAATTGGGCGACAGGGTTCCGGAAACACACAGAACGGCCCGCGCCGGCAGTAAAAAGCGGAAAAAATCGCTGGGCATTATAAGCACTTTTCCGCTGGGGGCGTCATTTGCGCTTCTGTCAAGACGGGGCGAGGGAACGCAATGCGCATTACAGAGTCCGTAACTCACGGATAGTCATAGGGAATTGGTAGTGCTAGGACTCTTCAACAAAAAGAACAACACGTTACTGGGGATCGACATCAGCTCCACATCGGTGAAGCTGCTGGAGCTGAGCCGTCAGGGTGAGCGCTACCGGGTCGAGGCGTACGCGGTGGAGCCGTTGCCGGCCAACGCCGTGGTCGAGAAGAACATTGCCGAACTCGAAGGCGTCGGGCATGCCCTGTCCCGGGTACTGGTCAAGGCGCGTACCGGGCTCAAGAGCGTGGCGGTGGCGGTGGCCGGTTCGGCGGTGATCACCAAGGTCATCGAAATGGACGCCGGGCTGTCCGACGACGAGCTGGAAAACCAGCTCAGGATTGAAGCCGATCAATACATCCCCTATCCGCTGGACGAGGTCGCCATTGACTTCGAAGTCCAGGGCGTTTCACCGCGTAACCCCGAGCGGGTCAACGTGCTGCTGGCCGCCTGTCGCAAGGAAAACGTCGAAGTCCGTGAGGCGGCGCTGGCCCTTGCCGGCCTGACTGCGCGGGTGGTGGATGTAGAGGCCTATGCGCTCGAGCGCTCGTTCGGCCTGCTGGCCACGCAACTGGCGGCTTCCCAGGAGCGCCTGACCGTTGCGGTGGTCGATATCGGCGCCACCATGACCACCCTCAGCGTCCTGCACAACGGCCGGATCATCTACACCCGCGAGCAACTGTTTGGCGGGCGTCAATTGACCGAGGAAATCCAGCGCCGTTATGGCCTGACCCTTGAGCAGGCCGGGCTGGCCAAGAAGCAGGGTGGTCTGCCGGACGATTATGTCAGCGAGGTTCTGCAGCCCTTTCGCGAGGCGCTGGTGCAGCAGGTCTCGCGTTCCCTGCAGTTCTTCTTCGCCTCCGGCCAGTACAACGCGGTCGACCACATTCTGCTGGCCGGGGGCACGGCGTCGGTGCCTGGGCTGGATCGGCTGATCGAAGAGCGCCTGGGCACGCCGACCCAGGTCGCCAATCCGTTTTCCGACATGGCCTTGAGCAGCAAGGTCAACGCCGGGGCCTTGGCCAGTGATGCGCCGGCCCTGATGATTGCCTGCGGGCTCGCGCTCAGGAGTTTCGACTGATGGCGCGGATCAACCTTTTACCCTGGCGTGAGGAACGCCGCGAAGAACGACGCAAACGCTTCCTGCTGACCCTGACCGGCGTAGTGGTCGGCTCGGTCGGCGCGGTCTTCATTGCTGCTCAGGTTTTCAGCACCGCCATTGAGCGGCAGCAGGCGCGCAACGATTACATCGGCAAACAGATCGCGGTGGTCGATGAGCGGATCCAGCAGATCAGCGAGCTCAAGGCACGTCGCCAGCAATTGGTGGAGCGGATGCGCATCATCCAGGACCTGCAGGCCAACCGGCAGGTCAGCGGGCGGATTTTCGATCAACTGGCGCGCACCCTGCCTGACGGGGTGTATTTCACCAGCGTGAAGATGGTCGGCAAGACCCTGTCGATCAGCGGCGCGGCGGAGTCGAACAATCGGGTGTCCGACCTGATGCGCAATCTCGATGCATCCGACTGGTTCGATGCGCCGAGCCTGAACGAGGTCAAGGCGACCACGGCCGGGCAACTGGATCAGGCCAACGTCTTTCAACTGACCGTACGTCAGACCCGGCCCAAGAACCTGGAGGACGATCAATGAAACCGTCCGAATGGTTCGCAAGCCTGCGCAATATCGATTTCAACGACCTGGATACCAGCAACATCGGCTCCTGGCCGCCGGCCGTCAAAGGCCTGGCCGGGGCGCTATTGATGATCCTGGTCCTGGCGCTGGGCTACAACTTTTTCGTCAGCGACATGGAAAACCAGCTTGAGCTCAAGCGTGCGGAGGAGGCCACGCTCAAGGAGCAGTTCACCAGCAAGGCGCACCTGGCGGCCAATCTCGAGCTGTACACCCAGCAGATGAAGGAAATGGAGAACTCGTTCGGCGTCCTGCTGCGGCAATTGCCCAGCGACACCGAAGTGCCGGGGCTGCTGGAAGACATCACGCGCACCGGTCTGGGCAGCGGTCTTGAATTCGAGGAGATCAAGCTGTTGCCGGAGGTGACGCAGCAGTTCTACATCGAATTGCCGATCCAGATCACCGTCACAGGCGCGTATCACGACCTCGCCACCTTCGTCAGCGGTGTGGCCGGATTGCCGCGGATCGTGACCCTGCACGACTTCGAGCTGGCGCCGGCCAACCCGGAAGGCGGGACGAAGTTGCGCATGAGCATCCTCGCCAAGACGTACCGCTACAACGACAAGGGGCTGCAAAAATGAGCCCGATCCGTTTCCTTCTATTGTCGACCTTGACGCTGGGCTTGAGCGGTTGCGGCGGCAACGACTTCAGCGATCTCGACGCCTACATGAATGAAGTGCGCCTGCGACCGCCGGGCAAGATCGAGCCGACGCCGACCTTCCGTTCCTACCCGACGTTCACCTACAGCGCCGCCAGCCTGCGCAGCCCGTTCTCGCGTCAGGTGCGGGTCGATCTGGCCGGGCAGCAGCATGGTTCGCGCAACGTCAAGCCGGACCCGAACCGGGTCAAGCAGTACCTCGAAGGTTTCAACATCGAGCAATTCGAGATGGTCGGCACGATTGCCAATGCCTCCGGCTCCTTTGCGCTGCTGCGCGGGGCGGGCGGGGTGCATCGGCTGAAAGTCGGCGATTACCTGGGGCGCAATGACGGGCGCATCGTCGCGATCAGCGCCTCCCAGGTCGATGTGGTCGAAATCGTTCCCGATGGCGAAGGGGCCTGGCTGGAGCGGCCGCGCACCATTCCTTTGAAAGAGCACTCATAGTGGAAGTCGAACAATGAACAGGATTTTCTCCACCCTCGGTTTTTCGCTATGGATAGCGCTGCTGTCGCCGATGGTTCAAGCGGCCAATCTGAAGACGCTGGACGTTGCGGCGCTGCCGGGCGATCGCGTCGAGTTGAAGCTGTCGTTCGACGGCCCACCGCCACAGCCCAAGGGCTACACCACCGATTCGCCTGCGCGGATTGCTCTGGATCTGCCGGGAGTGGCCAGCCAGCTCGCGAGCAAGACTCGCGACCTCGGTAGCGGAAATGCGCGCACTGCCACAGTGGTCGAGGCCAACGACCGTACCCGGTTGATCATCAACCTGACGCAGTTGGCGCCGTATGACGCCCGGGTCGAGGGGAACACGCTGTTCGTGGTGGTCGGGCAGGGCTCCAAGGTCGCCGCCGCGAAGCCAGCGACTCGAGCTCCGCGCGCCACACCCGTGGCGGCACCGGCTCGGGCGTTCGCGCCGACGGCCAAGGCTATCCGTGGCGTGGACTTCCAGCGTGGCACGGCGGGCGAGGGCAATGTCGTCATCGACCTGTCCGACCCGACCATTGCGCCGGACATCCAGGAACATGACGGCAAGATCATTCTCAATTTTGCTCGCACCCAATTGCCCGAGCCGTTGCGGGTGCGCCTCGACGTCAAGGACTTCGCCACCCCGGTGCAGTTCGTCAATGCCGGCGTCAGCGGTGATCGGGCGACCATCACCGTCGAGCCCAGCGGCACCTTCGACTATTCCACTTACCAGACCGACAACAAGCTGACCGTCAGCATCCGGCCGTTGACCGTCGATGACCTGCAAAAGCGCAACGCCGACCGCAACACCTATAACGGCGAAAAGCTCTCTCTCAACTTTCAGGACATCGATGTGCGTTCGGTGCTGCAACTGATCGCCGACTTCACCAACCTCAATCTGGTGGCCAGCGATACGGTGCAGGGCGGGATCACCTTGCGCCTGCAGAATGTGCCATGGGATCAGGCGCTGGATCTGGTGCTCAAGACCAAAGGCCTGGACAAGCGCAAGGTCGGCAACGTGTTGCTGGTGGCGCCGGCGGATGAGATCGCGGCTCGTGAGCGGCAGGAGCTGGAATCGCAGAAACAGATCGCCGAGCTGGCGCCGCTGCGCCGCGAGCTGCTGCAAGTGAACTACGCCAAGGCTGCGGACATCGCCAAGCTGTTCCAGTCGGTCACCAGTGCCGAAGCCAAGGTCGACGAACGGGGTTCGATCACCGTCGATGAGCGGACCAACAACATCATTGCCTACCAGACCCAGGATCGTCTCGACGAGCTGCGGCGGATCGTGGCGCAACTGGATATCCCGGTGCGTCAGGTGATGATCGAGGCGCGGATCGTCGAGGCCAACGTCGATTACGACAAAAGTCTGGGCGTGCGCTGGGGCGGATCGATCCAGAACAAGGGCAACTGGAATACTTCAGGGGTCAGCAATGGCTCGTCGACCACCATTGGTACGCCGGGCAGCACCAGCACCAACTCGCCGTTCGTCGACATGGGTACGGTCAACAACACGTCCGGGATCGGCATTGCGTTCATCACCGACAACGTCTTGCTGGACCTTGAGCTGACGGCGATGGAGAAGACCGGCAACGGTGAAATCGTCTCGCAGCCCAAGGTGGTTACCTCCGACAAAGAGACCGCGAAGATCCTCAAGGGCACCGAGATCCCCTATCAGGAAGCCAGCTCCAGCGGCGCTACGTCGGTGTCGTTCAAGGAGGCCTCGCTGTCGCTGGAGGTCACGCCGCAGATCACCCCGGACAACCGCATCATCATGGAGGTGAAGGTCACCAAGGACGAACCGGACTACCTGAACAAAGTGCAGGATGTACCGCCGATCAAGAAAAACGAGGTCAACGCCAAAGTGCTGGTGAACGACGGCGAGACCATCGTGATTGGTGGGGTTTTCTCAAATACTCAAAGCAAGGTCGTAGATAAGGTGCCATTTCTTGGCGATGTGCCGTATCTTGGCCGCCTTTTCCGGCGTGATGTGGTTTCGGAGAAAAAATCCGAGCTGCTGGTATTCCTCACTCCGCGTATCATGAATAACCAGGCGATTGCTGTGAGTCGTTGATTCTGTGCGAAATTTGATTCTTGTAGGACCGATGGGTGCTGGAAAAAGCACCATCGGCCGATTACTGGCCAAAGAGCTGCGCCTGCCGTTCAAGGATTCCGACAAGGAAATTGAACTGCGTACGGGCGCCAATATCCCGTGGATCTTCGACAAGGAAGGCGAGCCCGGTTTTCGTGATCGTGAGCAGGCGATGATCGCCGAGCTGTGCGCGTTCGACGGCGTCGTGCTGGCGACGGGCGGCGGTGCGGTGATGCGCGATGCCAACCGCAAGGCCCTGCATGAGGGTGGACGGGTGGTGTATCTGCATGCCTCCGTCGAGCAGCAGGTCGGCCGCACTTCTCGCGACCGCAATCGGCCGCTGCTGCGCACGGCCAATCCCGAGAAAACCTTGCGCGACCTGCTGGCGATCCGTGATCCGCTTTATCGGGAAATCGCCGATCTGGTGGTGGAAACCGACGAGCGGCCACCACGCATGGTCGTGCTCGATATTCTCGACCGCCTGCAGCAGCTTCCGCCCCGTTAAAGCGCCGCTCGAAATGCGCTATCCTCGGCGTTCTGTCGAGGGTTGTGGCGGATCGCATGCAAGCGGCGTCACATCACTCAAGACCGGGGACATCCGATAATTCAAGGCAGGACGCCTGCTTCCATCTTCACTGTGGGGACACATGCAGACACTCAAGGTCGATCTAGGCGAGCGCAGCTACCCGATTCATATTGGCGAAGGACTGTTGGATCAGCCTGAATTGCTGGCTCCGCACATCCATGGGCGGCAAGTGGCAATCATCTCCAACGAGACCGTTGCGCCGCTCTATCTCGAGCGTCTGACCCGCGGCCTGTCGCAATTCTCTGTGGTTTCCGTGGTGCTGCCGGACGGCGAAGCCTTCAAGAACTGGGAAACCCTGCAACTGATCTTCGACGGCCTGCTGACCGCGCGTCACGATCGTCGCACCACGGTAATCGCCCTTGGTGGCGGAGTGATCGGCGACATGGCCGGTTTTGCAGCCGCCTGCTACCAGCGCGGCGTCGATTTCATCCAGATTCCTACCACGCTGCTGTCCCAGGTCGATTCGTCGGTGGGCGGCAAGACCGGAATCAACCACCCGCTGGGCAAGAACATGGTCGGCGCCTTCTATCAACCGAACGTGGTGCTGATCGACACTGCGTCCCTGAAAACCCTGCCAGCGCGCGAGCTGTCGGCAGGCCTGGCCGAAGTCATCAAGTACGGCCTGATCTGCGACGAGCCGTTCCTGACCTGGCTCGAAGACAACGTCGACGCCCTGCGCGCGCTGGATCAGAAAGCCCTGACCTATGCCATCGAGCGCTCCTGCGCGGCCAAGGCTGCGGTGGTCGGCGCCGATGAGAAAGAAACCGGTGTGCGCGCCACACTCAACCTCGGCCACACCTTCGGCCACGCCATCGAAACCCACATGGGCTATGGTGTCTGGTTGCATGGCGAAGCGGTTGCCGCTGGCACCGTGATGGCGCTGGAAATGTCCGCGCGCCTGGGCTGGATCAGCGAGCAGGAGCGCGATCGCGGGATTCGTCTGTTCCAGCGTGCCGGCCTGCCGGTGGTGCCGCCGACAGAGATGACCGAAGCCGATTTTCTCGAACACATGGCAATTGACAAAAAAGTGATCGACGGTCGTTTGCGCCTGGTGCTGCTGCGCCGGATGGGCGAAGCGGTAGTGACCGACGATTATCCGAAAGAGGTTCTACAGGCCACGCTGGGAGCGGATTACCGCGCTCTGGCTCAGCTTAAAGGTTAATAAGATTCCGATGACTAGTTTGCATGCCGACGAGGCGTTCCTCGGCCATTTCCAGTTAAGTCATGACCCTTTCGCTCCTCGGGTCCCGGGCTTCAAATTCTTCCCGGCCCAGCGCAAGCCGGTGCTGGGTCAACTGCACCACCTGGCGCGTTACAGCCAGTTGCTGCTGGTGGTCACCGGCCCTCAGGGCAGCGGCAAGACGTTGCTGCGCCAGGCGCTGGTTGCCAGCACCAACAAGCAGTCGGTTCAAAGTGTTGTGGTTTCCGCCCGTGGCGCCGGCGATGCGGCCGGTGTGCTGCGTCAGGTTGCCCAGGCGCTGGACGTGGCCCAGGCCGACGTCGGGGCGATCCTCGATCAGGTCGTGCAACTGGCGCTGACCGGTCAGGAAGTCTATCTGCTGGTGGACGATGCCGAGCAGCTCGACGAGTCTGCCCTCGAAGCTCTCATGGCGTTGGGCGCCGGCGCGCCGGAAGGCCGTCCGCATGTGTTCCTGTTCGGTGAGTCGTCGCTGATTGCTCAGCTTGAGGCGCTGCACCTTGAGGAAGAGCGCTTCCACGTCATCGAATTGCAGCCGTACACCGAAGAAGAAACCCGCGAATATCTCGACCAGCGGCTCGAAGGCGCCGGCCGTGGCGTCGAACTTTTCACCGCGGATCAGATCTCTGATATTCACGAAAGCTCCGAGGGTTGGCCGGGCAACATCAACCAGGTCGCTCGCGATGCTCTGATCGAAGTCATGATTGCCAGCCGCTCTGCGGTCAAGCGTCCAAGTATGGGGTTCAACATGCCGAAGAAACACGTATTGGCGATTTCCGCCGTCGTCGTGGTGGCGGTCGCTGCCGCCTGGCTGATGCCCGGTCGCAACAAGGCGCCGACCACTGGCGCACCGGCCAATGAACAGGCACAGCTGCCATTGGGCCAGGGTGGCGCACCGAACGTGGAGTTCGCCGGTAACACCCAGCCGATGCCGTTGCCGCTGGTCGGCAATTCGCAACCGGTCATGCGCAAGCCATTGGCCGAAGCGGCGGGCGGTATTACCGAGGGTGACGACGGTGTGCCGTTGGAAGGTTCCAGCAATACGCCGCCAACCGTGACCACTACTGCGCCGCCTGTCGGTGTGCCGGCCGGTCCTGCACCGACGCCGGCTCCGGTCCCTGCGGCCAAACCGACACCGGCACCGACTCAGGTTGCCACGGCCAAGCCAGTGCCTGCTCCGGCCGCTCCAGTCGCCAAGCCTGCCCCAGCGCCGGCCAAGCCTGTCGCCGCCGCCAAACCTGTCGAGAAAGCCGCCGAGAAGCCGGTCACTGTCGCCAAAGCCGCTGGCGGTAGCTGGTACGCCGGTCAAGCACCGGGCAACTACGTGGTGCAGATCCTCGGCACCAGCTCCGAATCGGCCGCACAAAGCTTCGTCAAGGAGCAGGGCGGCGAGTACCGTTATTTCAAGAAAGTCCTCAACGGCAAGCCGCTCTACGTGATCACCTATGGCAGCTTTGCCAATCGTGATGCGGCCGTTTCTGCCATCAAGGCCTTGCCAGCGAAGGTTCAGGCTGGTAAACCTTGGCCTCGCACTGTCGCCAGCGTCCAACAGGAACTGGCAACAACTCGCTGAAGATTCGGCGGCCTTACCCAGGCCGCCTCTCCAAGCACCTCAAAATCTCTACAAGTGCGCGCCGTCTCTACAGACCGCGTGCCTTGTGGTGTCTGCGTCACAGTAGTCTTTGAGTCGTTGCGGTCAAAATTAAAAAAAGTTTTGACTAGCACAGCAGATCGCTTTAAACCTTTCACAAATGCGACATGAATTTGCGACATTTCGTCGTCAAATTTGTGAGCCTCTGTGTCGCTGTGTACAATGACCACCCTTTTGCCCCCGCTAAGCCGGCGTACGTTCGGCGCGAGATGCAAGTGGTTGAATTGAAAAGAAATTTGCCTCGAAAAGAGGCAGCCTGGTGAGAAAGTGTCTATGAAAGCAGGTCTGTACCAACCAGATGAATTCAAGGATAACTGCGGTTTCGGCCTGATAGCCCATATGCAGGGCGAACCCAGTCATACCCTATTGCAAACGGCCATCGAGGCCCTGACCTGCATGACCCACCGCGGTGGGATTAATGCCGACGGCAAGACCGGTGACGGTTGCGGTCTGCTGATTCAAAAGCCTGACGCCTTCCTGCGCGCGATTGCCCAGGAAGCCTTCAGCGTCGAGTTGCCCAAGCAATATGCCGTGGGCATGGTCTTCTTCAACCAGGATCCGGCCAAGGCCGAAGCCGCTCGCGAGAACATGAACCGCGAGATCCTGGCCGAAGGTCTGCAACTGATCGGCTGGCGCAAAGTGCCGATCGACACCAGCGTCCTCGGCCGCCTCGCCCTTGAGCGCCTGCCGCAGATCGAGCAGGTGTACATCGGCGGCGAAGGCCTGAGCGATCAGGACATGGCGGTCAAGCTGTTCAGCGCACGTCGTCGTTCGTCCGTGGCCAACGCCGCTGACACCGACCACTACATCTGCAGCTTTTCCCACAAGACCATCATCTATAAAGGCCTGATGATGCCGGCCGACCTGGCTGCGTTCTATCCGGACCTGGGTGACCAGCGCCTGCAAACCGCAATCTGCGTGTTTCACCAGCGCTTCTCCACCAACACCCTGCCGAAATGGCCGCTGGCTCAGCCATTCCGCTTCCTCGCCCACAACGGCGAGATCAACACCATCACCGGCAACCGCAACTGGGCCCAGGCCCGTCGGACCAAGTTCAGCAACGATCTGATGGATCTGGAAGAACTCGGCCCGCTGGTGAACCGCGTTGGCTCCGACTCTTCGAGCATGGACAACATGCTCGAACTGATGGTCACCGGCGGCATCGACCTGTTCCGTGGCGTGCGGATGATCATTCCGCCTGCGTGGCAGAACGTCGAAACCATGGACCCGGATCTGCGTGCGTTCTACGAGTACAACTCGATGCACATGGAACCGTGGGACGGCCCGGCCGGCGTTGTAATGACCGACGGTCGCTACGCGGTGTGCCTGCTCGACCGTAACGGTCTGCGCCCGGCGCGCTGGGTCACCACCACCAACGGTTTTATCACTGTCGCTTCGGAAATCGGCGTCTGGAACTACCAGCCGCAAGACGTGATCGCCAAGGGCCGCGTCGGTCCTGGGCAGATCCTCGCTGTGGACACAGAAACCGGTCAGATCCTCGACACCGACGCGATCGACAACCGTCTGAAATCCCGTCATCCGTACAAGCAATGGCTGCGCAAGAATGCCCTGCGCATCCAGGCGACCATGGAAGACAACGATCACGGTTCGGCTTTCTACGACGTCGATCAGCTCAAGCAATACATGAAGATGTATCAGGTCACGTTCGAAGAGCGCGATCAGGTACTGCGCCCGCTCGGCGAGCAAGGCTACGAAGCCGTTGGCTCGATGGGCGACGACACGCCGATGGCCGTGCTGTCCCAGCGTGTGCGCACGCCGTACGACTATTTCCGCCAGCAATTCGCGCAGGTGACCAACCCGCCGATCGACCCGCTGCGTGAAGCGATCGTGATGTCGCTGGAAATCTGCCTCGGTGCCGAGCGCAACATCTTCCAGGAATCGCCGGAGCACGCTTCGCGCGTGATCCTCAGCTCGCCAGTGATCTCGCCGGCCAAGTGGCGCTCGCTGATGAACCTCGACCGCCCGGGTTTCGAGCGGCAGATCATCGACCTCAACTATGACGAAAGCGTCGGCCTCGAAGCGGCGATCCGCAACGTCGCCGATCAGGCTGAAGAAGCCGTGCGCGCCGGTCGTACCCAGATCGTTCTGAGCGACCGCCATATCGCGCCGGGCAAGCTGCCGATCCACGCCTCGATGGCTACCGGCGCGGTACACCACCGCCTGACCGAAAAAGGCCTGCGCTGCGATTCCAACATCCTCGTCGAAACCGCAACCGCCCGCGATCCGCATCACTTCGCGGTGCTGATCGGTTTCGGCGCCTCGGCGGTCTATCCGTTCCTCGCGTACGAAGTGCTGGGCGACCTGATCCGTACCGGTGAAGTGCTGGGCGACCTCTACGAGGTGTTCAAGAACTACCGCAAAGGCATCACCAAAGGTCTGTTGAAGATCTTGTCGAAGATGGGCATCTCGACCATCGCGTCCTATCGCGGTGCGCAGCTGTTCGAAGCCATTGGTTTGTCCGAAGAAGTTTGCGAGCTGAGCTTCCGTGGTGTGCCGAGCCGCATCAAGGGCGCGCGTTTCGTCGACATCGAAGCCGAGCAGAAAGCATTGGCCACCGAAGCCTGGAGTCCGCGCAAGCCGATCCAGCAGGGCGGTCTGCTGAAGTTCGTCCACGGTGGCGAATACCACGCGTACAACCCGGACGTGGTCAACACCCTGCAAGCCGCCGTGCAGCAGGGCGACTACGCCAAGTTCAAGGAATACACCTCGCTGGTGGACAACCGTCCGGTGTCGATGATCCGCGACCTGTTCAAGGTCAAGACCCTCGACAAGCCACTGGACATCAGTGAAGTCGAACCGCTGGAATCGGTGCTCAAGCGCTTCGACTCCGCCGGTATCTCGCTGGGCGCCCTGTCGCCGGAAGCTCACGAAGCCCTGGCCGAAGCCATGAACCGCCTGGGTGCGCGTTCCAACTCCGGCGAAGGCGGCGAAGACCCGGCACGCTACGGCACCATCAAGAGCTCGAAAATCAAGCAGGTCGCGACTGGCCGTTTCGGGGTGACCCCGGAATACCTGGTCAACGCCGAAGTGCTGCAGATCAAGGTCGCCCAGGGTGCCAAGCCGGGCGAGGGCGGGCAACTGCCGGGCGGTAAAGTGAACGGGCTGATCGCCAAACTGCGTTATGCAGTGCCGGGCGTGACCCTGATTTCGCCACCGCCGCACCACGACATCTATTCCATCGAAGACTTGTCGCAGTTGATCTTTGACCTGAAACAGGTCAACCCGAAGGCGCTGGTTTCGGTGAAACTCGTGGCCGAAGCGGGCGTCGGCACCATCGCCGCCGGTGTGGCCAAGGCCTATGCGGACTTGATCACCATCTCCGGCTACGACGGTGGCACCGGTGCTTCGCCGCTGACCTCGATCAAATACGCTGGCGCACCGTGGGAACTCGGCCTGGCCGAAACCCACCAGACCCTGCGCGGCAACGACCTGCGCGGCAAAGTCCGGGTGCAGACCGACGGCGGCCTGAAAACCGGCCTCGACGTGATCAAGGCAGCGATCCTCGGCGCCGAAAGCTTCGGCTTCGGCACTGCACCGATGATTGCGCTGGGCTGCAAATACCTGCGCATCTGCCACCTGAACAACTGCGCCACCGGCGTCGCGACTCAGAACGAGAAGCTGCGCAAGGATCACTACATCGGCACCGTCGACATGGTGGTGAACTTCTTCACCTACGTCGCCGAAGAAACCCGTGAGTGGCTGGCCAAGCTCGGTGTGCGCTCCCTCGAAGAGCTGATCGGCCGCACCGATCTGCTGGAAATCCTCGAAGGCCAGACCGCCAAGCAACACCACCTGGATCTGACCCCGCTGCTGGGCAGCGATCACATCCCGGCGGACAAACCGCAGTTCTGCGGCGTCGAGCGCAACCCGCCATTCGACCAGGGCCTGCTGGCCGAGAAAATGGTCGAGATGGCGACGTCGGCGATCAACGACCTCAGCGGCGCCGAGTTCGAACTGGACATCTGCAACTGCGACCGTTCGATCGGCGCGCGGATCTCCGGCGAAATCGCCCGCAAGCATGGCAATCAGGGCATGGCCAAGGCGCCAGTCACCTTCCGCTTCAAGGGCACGGCGGGTCAGAGCTTCGGCGTGTGGAACGCCGGCGGTCTGAACATGTACCTGGAAGGCGACGCCAACGACTACGTCGGCAAAGGCATGACCGGTGGCAAACTGGTCATCGTGCCGCCGAAGGGTAGCGCTTATCAGACTCAGAACAGCGCCATCATCGGCAACACCTGCCTGTACGGCGCCACTGGCGGCAAGCTGTTTGCCGCCGGCACCGCAGGCGAGCGTTTCGCCGTGCGCAACTCCGGTGCCCACACGGTCGTGGAAGGCACTGGCGATCACTGCTGCGAGTACATGACCGGTGGTTTCGTCTGCGTCCTGGGCAAGACCGGTTACAACTTCGGCTCTGGCATGACCGGTGGTTTCGCCTACGTGCTCGACCAGGACAACACCTTTGTTGACCGGGTCAACCACGAACTGGTGGAAATCCAGCGGATCAGCGGCGAAGCGATGGAAGCCTATCGCAGCCACCTGCAGAACGTGCTGAACGAGTACGTCGAGGAAACCGACAGCGAGTGGGGTCGTGAACTCGCCGAGAACCTCGATGACTACTTGCGTCGTTTCTGGCTGGTCAAGCCGAAGGCTGCCAACCTGAAGTCGTTGCTTTCCAGCACCCGTGCCAACCCGCAGTGATATGCGCCTGAAGAGTTTGATGAGGTTTTAACAATGGCTGAACGTCTGAATAACGACTTCCAGTTCATCGACGTCGGGCGCAAAGATCCGAAGAAGAAACTGTTGCGTCAACGCAAGAAAGAGTTCGTGGAAATCTACGAACCGTTCAAACCCCAGCAGTCGGCCGACCAGGCCCACCGCTGCCTGGGTTGCGGCAACCCGTATTGCGAATGGAAGTGCCCGGTGCACAACTTCATTCCGAACTGGCTGAAGCTGGTGGCCGAGGGCAACATCCTCCAGGCCGCCGAGCTGTCGCACCAGACCAACACCCTGCCGGAAGTCTGCGGCCGGGTGTGCCCGCAGGATCGTCTGTGCGAGGGTGCCTGCACCCTCAACGACGGCTTCGGTGCGGTGACCATCGGTTCGGTCGAGAAGTACATCACCGACACCGCGTTCGCCATGGGCTGGCGCCCGGACATGTCCAAGGTCAAACCGACCGGCAAGCGTGTCGCGATCATCGGTGCAGGCCCGGCGGGCCTCGGGTGTGCCGACGTGCTGGTGCGCGGCGGCGTGACCCCGGTGGTGTTCGACAAGAACCCGGAAATCGGCGGTCTGCTGACCTTCGGCATTCCCGAGTTCAAGCTTGAGAAGACTGTGCTGAGCAATCGCCGCGAAGTCTTCACCGGTATGGGCATCGAGTTCCGCCTCAACACCGAGGTCGGCAAGGACGTGACCATGGAGCAACTGCTCGCCGAATACGATGCCGTGTTCATGGGCATGGGCACCTACACCTACATGAAGGGCGGTTTTGCCGGTGAGGACCTGCCGGGCGTTTACGACGCGCTGGACTTCCTCATCGCCAACGTCAATCGCAACCTGGGCTTTGAAAAGTCGCCGGAAGATTTCGTCGACATGAAAGGCAAGAAGGTTGTGGTTCTGGGCGGTGGCGACACGGCGATGGACTGCAACCGCACGTCGATCCGCCAGGGCGCCAAGTCGGTGACCTGCGCCTATCGTCGTGACGAAGCGAACATGCCCGGCTCGCGCAAAGAGGTGAAGAACGCCAAGGAAGAAGGCGTGAAATTCCTCTACAACCGCCAGCCGATCGCTATCGTTGGTGAAGACAAGGTCGAAGGCGTGAAAGTGGTCGAGACCCGTCTCGGCGAACCGGACGCCCGTGGCCGTCGCAGCCCCGAGCCGATCCCGGGCTCCGAAGAGATCATCCCGGCCGACGCCGTGGTCATCGCTTTCGGTTTCCGCCCGAGCCCGGCGCCGTGGTTCGAACAGTTCGAGATCCAGACCGACAGCCAGGGCCGCGTCGTTGCGCCTGAGCAAGGTCAGTACAAGCACCAGACCAGCAACCCGAAAATCTTCGCCGGTGGCGACATGGTGCGCGGTTCCGACCTGGTGGTGACGGCGATCTTCGAAGGCCGCAATGCGGCTGAAGGGATCCTGGATTACCTGGGCGTCTAAACCCCGCTCGAAACTGCGCCGCAAAACCTGTGGGAGCTGGCTTGCCAGCTCCCACATTGTTTTCAGGGTGTTGCTGAAATCCGCGAAATCCTTGCGACAAATTGACCCGATAGACAAAAGGCTGACCTGCAACCGTGCCTTTTGCGTCGCGCTCTGAGAAAATGCCCGCACTTTTTTTCCGGATGCCGACATGACTGCCCTGAAGAACGACCGTTTCCTCCGCGCCCTGCTCAAGCAACCCGTAGACGTCACCCCTGTGTGGATGATGCGCCAGGCCGGCCGCTACCTGCCGGAATACCGCGCCAGCCGCGCCCAGGCCGGTGATTTCATGAGCCTGTGCATGAATCCGGAATTCGCCTGCGAAGTCACGCTGCAACCCCTCGACCGCTATCCGCAACTGGACGCGGCGATCCTGTTCTCCGACATCCTCACCATTCCCGATGCCATGGGCCAGGGCCTGTACTTCGAGACCGGTGAAGGTCCGCGCTTCAAGAAAGTCGTCAGCACCCTGGCCGACATCGAAGCCCTGCCGATCCCTGATCCACACAAAGACCTCGGCTACGTGATGGACGCGGTCAGCACTATCCGCCGCGAACTGAACGGCCGCGTGCCGCTGATCGGTTTCTCCGGCAGCCCATGGACCCTTGCTACTTACATGGTCGAAGGCGGCTCGTCGAAAGACTTCCGCAAGACCAAGGCGATGCTCTACGACAACCCGCAAGCCATGCACCTGCTGCTGGACAAGCTGGCGCAGTCGGTGACCTCGTACCTGAACGGCCAGATCCAGGCCGGTGCGCAAGCGGTGCAGATCTTCGATACCTGGGGCGGCAACCTGTCGGCGGCGGCGTATCAGGAATTCTCCCTGGCCTACATGAAGAAAATCGTCAGCGGCCTGATCCGCGAACACGACGGTCGCAAGGTGCCGGTGATCCTCTTCACCAAGAACGGCGGCCTGTGGCTGGAAAGCATCGCCGACGCTGGCGCCGACGCGCTGGGCCTGGACTGGACCTGCGACATCGGCAACGCCCGCGCCCGCGTTGGCGACAAGGTCGCGCTGCAAGGCAACATGGACCCGACCGTGCTGTACGCCAAGCCGGAAGCGATCCGCACCGAAGTCGGGCGCATCCTCGCCAGCTACGGCAAGGGCAGCGGCCACGTGTTCAACCTCGGCCACGGCATCACGCCGGAAGTCGACCCGGAACACGCGGGCGCGTTCCTGCGTGCGGTGCACGAGTTGTCGGCGCAGTATCACGAGTGATCGGCGCTCAGCTCTAATGGTAGAAAACAAAAACGCCCGGCTTATGCCGGGCGTTTTTTGTGGGCGTGAATCAGGCTTTGACGCCGCCCAACGGCGGCAACTTCGCCAGCTTCAACGCCACCAACAGTGCCACCAGCAACAGCGCGCCGATAAACAGGCCGATCCCGTTCCACCCGGCCATGTGCCAGAACACCCCGCCCGCCGTCCCGGCGATGCTCGAGCCAGCGTAATAGCTGAACAGGTACAACGACGACGCCTGGCCCTTGGCCTTGAGCGCCCGACGGCCGATCCAGCTGCTGGCCACCGAGTGTGCGGCGAAGAAGCCGAAGGTGAAGATCAGCATGCCGATGATCACCAGTGGCAGCGGTGTGAACATGGTCAGGGCGAGGCCGGCGAACATCAGGGCGATGGTCGCCCAC
Source organism: Pseudomonas sp. GW821-FHT02C04 (assembly GCF_059421845.1). NCBI lineage: Bacteria > Pseudomonadati > Pseudomonadota > Gammaproteobacteria > Pseudomonadales > Pseudomonadaceae > Pseudomonas > Pseudomonas sp. GW821-FHT02C04. The sequence goes on from NZ_JBWKVT010000004.1 coordinate 350,426, forward strand.
AGCACTTTGCGGCGGCCCAGTTTGTCGGCCAGCGAGCCGATTTTCGCCGAGCTGTAGATGCCCGACAGATAGACCACCGACAACAGTCCCACAAACACCTGATCCAGGTGATACGGCTCGGCCAGCAGACGGTAGCCGATGTAGTTGAACAACGTGACGAACGCGCCCATCAGCACGAACGCCTCAAGGAACAGCAACGGCAGGCCGGCATCGCGAAAGTGCATGGTGAAACCGTCGAGCAGGCTGCGCGGGTGCAGCGAGCGGGAGCGGAAGTTGCGCGACTCCGGCAGGATCTTCCAGAAAACCGCTGCCGCAATCAGCGCCAGGCCGCCGATCACCAGCATCGCCGTGTGCCAGCTGACGAAGTCGATCAATACACCGGTAATCAATCGCCCGCTCATCCCGCCAATCGCGTTGCCGCCGATGTACAGGCCCATCGCCAGACCGATGTGCTGCGGATGGATTTCCTCGCTGAGGTAAGTCATTGCAACCGCCGCCAGACCACTCAACGACAACCCGATCAGCGCACGCATGATCAGCACGCCGTGCCAGCTCGGCATCATCGAACTGGCGATGGTGCACAGGGCTGCGGCAAACAGAGCGGCGACCATCACCGGTTTACGCCCGACCCGATCGGAAATCGGGCCGGTGATCAGCAGACCAAAGGCCAGCATGCCGGTGGCCACTGAAAGAATCAGGCTGCTCTGCGCCGCGTTGATCGAATATTCCTGGGACAGCAACGGCATCATCGGCTGCACGCAGTAAAGCAGAGCGAAGGTCGCGAAGCCGCCGCTGAACAGCGCGAGCACCGTGCGCATGAACGCGGGCGTGCCTTTCTCGATGTAGATCTCTTGCAGTTCGGTCAGCACATCGTCCGCCGCAGCGGGCGGGACTTCATGGGCCAGTGGAGCGACGGCGGTTTTCACATCAGACCTCGGAGGGCGCGGGCAGGCAGGCAATGAAAAAATCATATAGCTGGCTAATGTTTCTATCCAATATATTGTTCGACCTGTTTGATAGCTTTAACGACCTAATGGGGTTTCCATGGAATTGCGTCACTTGCGCTACTTCATCGCCGTCGCCGAAGAACTGCACTTCGGCCGCGCCGCCCAGGTGCTGGGCATCTCCCAGCCGCCGCTGAGCCAGCAGATTCAGGCGCTGGAGCAGGAAGTCGGCGCACGGCTGTTCGAGCGTACCAATCGTCGGGTCGAGCTAAGTGAAGCCGGGCGATTGTTTCTGGAGGAGGCGCGGCTGGTGCTGGCTCAGGTCGATAAAGCGGCGGATGTGGCCCGCCGCGCGCAGCTCGGCGAACTGGGTGAACTGAAAATCGGCTTCACCTCGTCGGCGCCGTTCAACTCGACCATTCCCCAGGCGATTTTTTCCTTCCGCCAGCGTTTCCCGGCCGTGCACCTGAATCTGCGGGAGATGAGCAGCACCATGGTGGCTGACGCGCTGGTGGACGAGTCGATCGAGGTCGGCATCATGCGCCCGCTGGGCCTGCCGGATTCGCTGAGCGTGGTCGAACTGATGCGCGAGCCCTTGGTCGCGGTGCTCAGTTCCAAACATCCATTGGCACAGGGCAGTGAGGAAGGTCTGTTTTTGTCGGCTCTGGCTCTGGAGCCGTTCGTGTTCTTTCCGCGCAGCTACGGCAGCGGTCTTTACTCGCAACTGATCAGCCTGGCCCGTGACGCCGGGTTCAGCCCGCACTTTGCCCAGGAGGCCGGCGAAGCCATGACCATCATCGGTCTGGTGGCAGCAGGTCTGGGTGTGTCGGTCATGCCGGCCTCGTATCAGCGGATGCGCATCGACGGCGTGGTCTATCGACCGCTGCTGGATCCCGAGGCAGTGACAGCAGTGTGGCTGGTGCAGCGCAAGGATCAGAAATCGCCAATGGCCAAGGCGTTTGTCGAGTTGCTTACACGCAAGGTCGAAGCCGGCTGATCAAGGCAGCCGCACCAGATCACCCTTCAACGCCACCCGCGTCACAAACACCCCGGCCCGACATTCGTAAGTGTTCAGATCCTTGCGCACATGCTGGTCGTAGTAGCTGACGATATTGGTCACCGCGTTGGCCCCGACGCGCTTGGCCTGGGCCTGCAGCGCGATCAGGTTCGACTGCAATACCCACTCGCACGAGTCGTGATCGCTCTTGTTGAAACCGTTGGTCTTCAGATCGCTGACGACCCCGCGCTGCAACATCCGCTGAGTCCCCTGTGGTCCATTGCCGATCAGGTAGAACTTCACACTGCCATCCAGCCGCCCGGCACGAATCGCATCCGACAGCACGGTTTCGAACGGCATGTACATCAGGTTGGTGGCGTGGCTGGCGCTGGGGAGCAGGCTGAAAAGGGCGGCGGCGATCAGGGCTTTCGCTTGCATGGTCATCTCCTTGACGATGAAAGAGAACCGCGAGTGCTCGACCGACCGGGCTCGCCGTTCCGGCAGGCGCTATGTGTCGGCCTGTTTGAGCGAGTGTAGATGGTGCATGCAAAGGTGCAGCGAAATGCCAGCGTTGTGGGGAGTACCTTTTCAGGCAATACTGCCGGCGTTCCCGAAAGGGGCTTGTGAGACTCTGAGGATCCTGGGCAACCAGCCATCGCAGAGCCAGACAGGTGAGAGGCGATGACAAGCCAACCTGTTTGTGAAAGGGCGCCGAAAGGCGCCCTTTGTCGTTTCCGGCCGTTATTGAACCGTCGCCAGATCACCCTTCAAGGCTACACCCGCCATGATCGCGCCCGCGTGGCACTCGTAGTTCTTCGCATCCTTGCGCTCGTTGCTCTTGTAGAAGCTGACGATGTTGGTCACGGCGTTGGCGCCGGCGCTTTTCGCGGCCTGGTGCAGGCTGATGATCGCCGATTGCACGACCCATTCGCAGGCCACTTCATCGGACTTGTTGAAGGCGTTGGTCTTCTTGTTGGTCACCGCGCCGCTGCTGACCACGGTGACTTTGCCGGCCGGGGCGTTGCCCGCCAGATAGAACTTCACGCTACCGTCGATCTTGCCGGTGCGGGTTGCCTCGGCGACCGCCTTGTCGAACGGCAGGTACACCGCCGTGTCACGGGCCTGGCTGACGGCGGGCAAGGCGCAGAGCAGCAGGGTGGCGGCCGCGAGTTTGTTCAAACGCATGGAGGTCTCCTTGACCTGAATTAATTCGGTTGCGTCCAGCGGCGGAAGATCAGCGAGGTGTTGACCCCGCCAAACGCGAAGTTGTTGTTCATCACGTAATCGTGGTGCATCTGGCGGAATTCGCCGCGCAGGTAATCGAGCTTGCCGCAGTGCGGGTCGACTTCGTCGAGGTTGAGCGTGTGCACGTACAGGTCGCGATTGAGCATTTCGATGCTGAACCAGGACTCCAGCGCACCGCAGGCACCCAGGGTGTGGCCGAGGAAGCTCTTCTGCGAGCTGATCGGCATGCGCTCGCCGAACAGGCTGCTGGTGGCCAGGGTTTCGGCGATGTCGCCCTGCTCGGTGGCCGTGCCGTGACCGTTCACGTAACCGATGGCGTCAGGCGTCAGACCCGCGTCTTCCAGTGCCAGCTCCATCGCACGGCGCATGGTGACCTGCTCGGGACGAGTGGTGTGCTGGCCGTCGGCGTTGCTGCCGAAACCGACGATTTCGGCGTGAATGTGCGCGCCGCGAGCGAGGGCGTGTTCCAGTTCTTCGAGCACCAGCATGCCACCACCTTCACCGATCACGAGGCCGTCGCGGCCCTTGTCATACGGACGTGGCGAGGTTTGCGGCGCATCGTTTTTCAGGCTGGTGGCGTACAGCGCGTCGAACACCATGGCCTCGGTCGGACACAGCTCTTCGGCACCGCCAGCGAGCATCAGCGGCAGGCGACCGAACTTGATCGCCTCGTAGGCATAACCGACGCCCTGGCTGCCGCTGGTGCAGGCGCTGGAGGTCGGGATCAGGCGACCGGTGAGGCCGAAGAAGATGCTGATGTTCGCCGCCGTGGTGTGCGGCATCATCCGCACGTAGGAGTTGGCGTTGAGGCCTTCGGCCACCGAATTCAGCAGCATGTTGCCGAACGCCTTGATCTCGTCGGTGCTGCCGGTGGACGAACCGCAGGCCACGCCCATACGGCCGTCCTTGATCGATTCGTCGCCGAGCAGGCCGGCATCGGCCAAGGCTTTTTCAGCCGCGCCGACCGCCAGCCGCGAGACCCGGCCCATGCTGCGCAGTTGTTTGCGGGTCCAGTGCGCCGGCACCAGAAAATCGTCGATGGGCCCGGCCAGTCGGGTGTTGAGTTCGCTGAAGCGATCCCACTCGTCCATCCGGCGGATGCCGCTGCGGTTGGCGGCGAAGTTGCCGGCGATGGTGTCCCAGTCGCTGCCCAGCGAGGTGATGCCGGCCATGCCGGTGACGACAACGCGCTTCATCAGCACAAGCCTCCGTTGACTGCCAGCACCTGGCGGGTGATGTACGACGCTTCCGCCGACATCAGGAAATTCACCGCACCGGCCACTTCTTCCGGCGTGCCCATGCGTTGTGCCGGGATCATTTTCATCAGTTCTTCCACCGGCACGTTTTCATCGAGCATGGCTGTGTCGATCAAGCCCGGCGCGACACAGTTCACCGTGATTTTGCGCTTGGCCAGTTCGATCGCCAACGCCTTTGCGGCACCGATCACACCCGCTTTCGAGGCGCTGTAGTTGACCTGGCCACGGTTGCCGATCAGCCCCGAGACCGAGGTGATGCAAACGATGCGACCGGCGGCGCGGCGGCGGATCATCGGCATCATCACCGGGTGCAGGACGTTGTAGAAGCCGTCGAGGTTGGTACGCAAAACTACGTCCCAGTCGTCATCGCTGAGGGCCGGAAAAGCGCCGTCGCGGGTCAGCCCGGCATTGAGCACCACGCCGTAGTACGCGCCGTGGGCTTCGATATCGGCTTCGAGGATGGCTCTGCAGGTTTCGCGGTCGGCGACGTCGAATTGCAGGATGCGCGCATGGCGTCCGAGCGCTTCGACTTCGGATTTCACCGCTTGCGCTTCGGCCACGCCGCTACGGCAATGCAGGACGATATCGTGGCCAGCCTGGGCCAGGCGCAGTGCGATGGCGCGGCCAATGCCACGGCTGGAGCCGGTGACCAGTACGAATTCAGTCATCGTTCGACTCCTTCAATTGTTCAAGATATTGCGCCGCGTGCGGCGGGCGGAACACGTTCAGCCGGGCGCTGGCTTCGATGCCGGGTGCATTGATGTGGCATTCGAAGACGCCCATGCCGTTGTCGTCTTCCAGCGAGCGCAGGCCATGTATGGTCAGTTCGCTGCCAACCGGAAAGGCCGCGACATTGCATTCGAACTTGCGTGTGCCGAGCAGAAAGCCCAGCTCCACCGGGTTGCCTTTTTGCCGTGCATGGCAGCCGGCGAACGCGGCGACGCTTTGTGCCATCAACTCGACGCCGACCCAGGCCGGAAGACTGCCGTCGGGCAGGCTGAACAGGCCGCCGGGCCGGACGGTGAGGGTGGTGTGGATCTGCTCGTCGTCGAAGCTAAGGATCCGGTCGATCAGAATCATGTCGCCAGCGTGGGGCAGCAATTCGGCGAGCGGCCAGTCATTCATGGGGCGTCTCCGATAATCAGGCTGACGTTATTGCCACCGAAGGCAAACGAGTTGCTCATCAGGTAGCGGGGTGCAATGGACGCCAGGCGTTCGTTCGCGGTCACCCACTTCAGCGCTGGCAGGTCGGGATCGGCCTGGCCGTCCCAGACGTGCGGCGGCAAGGCGTGGTCGGGGTTGTCGGCACTCAGGCTCAGCCAGCAGAACGCGGCTTCCAGTGCGCCGGCAGCACCGAGGGTGTGGCCGGTCATCGGCTTGGTCGAGGAACACGCCACGCCCTGCGGGAACAGCGTGGAAACGGCCAGGCTTTCCATGGCGTCGTTGTGCTGAGTGGCGGTGCCGTGCAGGTTCAGATAACTGATTTGCGTGGCTTGCAGCTGCGCGCGATCCAGCGCCTGTTGCATGGCTTGCAACGCGCCACGGCCGGACGGCTCCGGTGCGGAAATATGGTGCGCATCGGAGCTGGCGCCAGCGCCCAGCAGGGCAATGGCCGTGCCGTCGCCGCGCTGTTTGCTCATCACGAACAGCACCGCGGCCTCGCCGATGTTGATGCCGTTGCGGTTGGCCGAGAACGGGTTGCAGCGCTCGTCGGACACGGCTTCCAGCGACGAAAATCCGTTGAGAGTCAGCTTGCACAGGCTGTCGACACCGCCGCACAGCACCGCATCGCACATCCCCAGATCCAGCAGGCGCCGGGCGCTCATCAAGGCCCGGGCGCTGGAAGTGCACGCGGTGGAAATCACGTAGGTCGGGCCGCTCAGTTGCAGCCAGTCGGCGAGGAAGGTCGCCGGGGCGCCAAGTTCCTGTTGCCGATAGTCGTAATCAGCCGGGAACTGTTGGTCGCGAATGTAATGCGCCAGACCCTGGCTGGCCTCGTCGATGCCCGAAGTGCTGGTGCCGAGCACCACGCCGACGCGGTCGGGGCCATAGGTCTGAATGGCGGCGTCGATGTCGTCGCGAATCTGCAACGCGGCTTCCAGCAGCAACTGATTGTTGCGGCTCTTTTGCGCCAACATCTGCGATGGGATCGCCGCCAGTTCGCCGTGCACTGCGGCCACCGGCAACACGCGCTCCGGCACCCAGCCAGACTCGTGGCGCATGCCTGAGCAATCGCCGGCAAACAGGTTGCGGGCGACTTCTTGCTTGTCACGGCCCAGGGCGCAGATCACGCCGAGGGCGTTGAGGTAGGCGGTCATGGCGTCGATTCACCTAAGGGAGAAACCCGATAGTGCGGGCCTTGGGGCAGGTTCAATTCGAAGCTCAACGGTTGCGAATATCGGATGTCCCAGCGTGCCGGCAATGAACGTTGCCCGCCGTGTTGCTGCGCGGTGGGGTAATTGCGCGACAGTTCGCCGGCAGGCGTCAGGGCGAACAGCAGCGCAGCGAACAACTCCCGGGCTTCCGGATTCGGCGGCAATAGCCCGTCAGCCTGCCAGCGCCCATCGATCAGTTGCTGACGGGCCTGGGGGATGCCCAGCGGATCCATCATCGACCAGCGAATGCCTTGCCCCTCGCGCTGGATCACCAGCAACCAGTCCTGGCGCTGCTCGGCTTGCTGGCGCTCGATGTGCAGTTGCAGCGGCAAGGGCAGCGTAGGGTTATCCACAGGCAACGGCGCCTGGCTGGCGCACGCGGTCAGCAGCAGGACGCAGGCGAGCAGCAGAACACGCAGCATCAGACGGCCTCTTCCAGCGGTTTGCGCGCCACGACGTTGACCAGGGTTTCTTCACGCTGACCAAACGGCTTCGGTTTGCGCAGGCCAAAACGTTCCAGCAGACCAAAGTCCTTCGACCGGCTCCACCACAGGTACGGGTAGGAAACATTCCGCTCGCCGAACTTGAATCCCTGCTGGCGAATCATTCCCAGATACTGCGCCGCACTCTTCTGCACGTGCATCGGATGGCGGAACAACCAACGGATGACCCATGTATCAATGTAAGCCTCGGTGGACTCGGCGAACAGCAGATAACCGCCCGGCTTGAGCACCCGGTAGAACTCAGCGAGGGCTTTTTCCTGTTCCACCAGATGATGGAAGGTCTGGTGACAGAACAGCAGATCGACGCTCGCATCCGGCACATTCAATGTCGCGCAGTCGCTGCCGATCAGCTCGACGGCGAAGCCCTGACGCGCGGCTTCTGCGGCGCTCAATTCCAGGCTGTGCGGATCGGCATCGACGCCGATCAAACGCTGTGGCGCGAAGGTCTGGCGCAGATGGCCAAAGGATTTACCCTGGCCGCAGCCCGCATCCAGCAGCACCGGATTGGCCGGCAGCGACTCGCTGAACAGTCCGCGCAAATCGTTGATCGCCACGCGCAACACATGGTGCTGCCAGGTGTGGCTGCGCAGGAACCAGAAGCCGAAACGGGTTTCCTCGACGTAGCTGTCGCTCAAGTAATTCATGTGTCGTCCCTTGCACAGAGTTCGGAGATCGTCTTCAGCCGACGGCGCGCTTCGCTGACGAACGGGTTGCGTTCGTCCCAGGCGTAGCCGGCGAGGATCGAGCAGATCATGCGACGGATTTCGGGGGAGCCTTGCTCGTGGAAAATCACGTCCTGGAAGGTGCCGGCGTACCAGCCCTCGACATAGCAGCGGAAGGTATCGACGCCGCGCTTGAGCGGTTCGGCGAACTCGCTTTGCCAGTCCACCGTTTCACCCTGCAACTGTCGATGCAGCACACCGGCGGCCATGCTCGCCGAGCGCATGGCAATGGTCACGCCGGAAGAGAACACCGGGTCGAGAAATTCCGCCGCGTTGCCCAGCAAGGCAAAACCGGGGCCGTGCAGGGTTTTGACGTTGGCCGCATAACCGCCGAGGGTACGCGCCGGAGTGTCCCACACCGCATTGTTCAGCACCTTGGCCAGGCTCGGGGTTTCGGCGATGAAACCGCGCAGGCAGGCGTCGAGGTCGGCATCGCGCCCTGCGAAATGTTCGGCTGCCGCGACCACGCCGACCGAGCAGCGACCGTTGCTGAACGGGATCGTCCAGAACCAGATGTCACGATGCTGCGGGTGGGTGGTGACGAGGATTTTCTCGCGGTCGAAGGCCGGGTGGTCGATGTGATCTTCGACGTGGGTGAACACGGCCTGGCGCACCGGGAAATTCGACGGCGCCTCCAGGTCCAGCAAGCGTGACAGCACGCGGCCGTAGCCGCTGGCATCGAGAACGAAATCGGCCTCGACGCGGTACTCGCTGCCGTCTTCGCGATGCACATCGAGTTGCGGACGCGGACGCTCGAAGTCGACGCTGACAATGGCGTCGCCATAACGGATTTCCACACCTTGCAGCGCGGCTTGATCGGCCAGCAATTTGTCGAAGTCGGCGCGTTGCACCTGGAAGGTGGTCGGTTTGCCGCCGGTGAATGTATCGCCGAAATCGAACGCGCTGTAGCGCTCGCCCCAGGCGAATGCCGCGCCGGTCTTGCGCTGGAATCCGGCCGCGTTCACCGCTTCGAGCATCCCCGCTTCTTCGACGAAATCCAGGCAATGGCTGAGCAGGCTTTCGCCGATGGAGAACCGTGGGAAATGCTGGCGCTCGATGACCAGCACGTCGTGTCCCTTGCGTTTGAGCAACGCGGCGGCGATGGCGCCGGACGGGCCGGCGCCGATGATCACGACCTGACGGGATTCCATTTCAACGATTGGCACGCGAGCTCCTGGGTACGGCAATAGGGTTCAAAGACGCACGGTGCAGGCCGATGAAGGCCGGCAACAGCGTCGCGATCAGGCCCATCAGCATCAGCGCAAAGTACAGCGCCGGGCTGATGAGTTGTTGTTGCAACAGCAAGTTGAGAAAGACGATTTCGCTCAAGCCGCGAATGTTCAGCAGCACGCTTTCGCGCCAGCGGCTGGCGCCTTCGAACGAGGCTCCGGCCCAGCCGAGGCCCAGCCAGTTGCCCAGCAGTTTGCTGGCGATCGGCAACAGCAGCAGCGCCATCCATTGCACAGCGCCGAGGCTGGCGAGGGCGCTGTGCACGTCGATCTGGACGATGCCGAAGGTGAGGATCAGCGGAATCGCGATCCACGTCTGCAAACGGTTCATCCAGCGTGCCGGCAGCGGCAGCACCAACGGCACCTTCAGCGCGGCCATGCACAGCAGGTAGCCGATGCCGAAAATCAGTGCATTGAGTTTGTAGTGTTCAGCCAGCACCAGCAGCGCAAAAAAGCCCAGACTGTACGTCAGCGGCCGGCGGATGCCGAACACGCGCAACAGCAATGGCACGCAGGCCAGCCCCAGCGGCAGCAACAGACTGCTCAGGTGCAGGCTGCCCTGAGCGAGGCCGAACAGGGTCCAGCAGGTCAGGTCGATCAGGATTGCAGTCTGCACCAAGCGTCGGGTAGCGGCGGGCGGATAGTCGATGTGGCGCAGGTACAGATACAGCACCGGGATCGCGGTGATGGCGAACACCAGACCGATCGCCAGCGAGTTGATCCATGGTTGCGCCGGCAGTAGCCAGTACGCCGTTGCGAGTCCACAGGCGAACGGTACGGCGAAACTCGGCACGGCGATTTTCACGCTCTGACGATCCAGGCGCAGGTCGATCACGTCGCTGAGAATGTGCCCGAGCAACAGCGCAAAACTCAGGCTGTAGAGGTTCTTCAGCCAGGCCGGCGCAATCAGTTCGGCACCGCTGAGTTGCCAGCCCGGCTCGATCCAGAAGTACATCAACAGCGGCAGGACGAAGCTGGCCAGCAGCAACTGGCTGACGATCGGAATCAGCCCGAAATATCGACCGACGCGGGTGGCCACGGCGAACAGGGCCAGTGCCATCAGCCAGAAAATCGCGATCATCATGCTGCCGGCTCCGCGACTGTCGCGGCATGGGCATGACGCCCGGCCCAAGGCGCGAGCATGAAGCTGAAGGCCAGCCCGAGGCTCACCGACAGACCGAAGTTGCTCACCGCCGGCGTACTCGACACCGCCAGCAGGCCGAACGACAGCCAGGTCGTCAGCGCCGCCAACAAAGTGCCAAGCAGGCTGACCGCCGCGCCGCCGACCTGCTCACGCATGAGGATCGCGTAGTCGACGCTGATCGCCGTCACCAGCAGCAGGCCGAACAGGCTGAACAGGGTCAGCGGCTGACCGAGCCAGCCGAGGCTGGCCAGGCTGCACAGCGCCGCGAGCAGCGGCAGGGAAACAATGCGCAACGCACCGCCGAGACCGAACGGCAGGATCAGCACCAGTACGATCAGCACGCAGGAGGCGAGTTTCAGCTCGGCGGCGCTGATTTGGGTTTCGGCAAACACCCGGTTCAAGTCACCGAGGCGATCCACCAATTCCACACCGGGCAGATCCAGCGCCTGCACCCGCAGCAGCGCCGGGTTGTTCAGGCCTTGCAGGCTGACCATCGCGGCCACGCCTTCCTCGGTCGGGCCGAGCCACAAGGTGCGGTAGGGCTCGCCGAGCGGGCCGATGAGTGCGGCGTCGATGTCTTCGGCGGGCAGGGCCTGCAATTGCGTCAGTTCGGTTTGCAGGGCTGCCAGCGGTACGCCGACCTCAAGCAGGGGCTGCCAGAATTGCGGCAATTTGTTCAGCGCTTCGCGAACCTGTTGCTGCTGGCTCGGCGGGCTGACCAATTGGTTGAGCGCCAGATAACCCTGCAACTTGTCGAGGTTGACCAGTTGATCCAGGCGCTCGCTCAGGGCTGCCTGGCGCTCCAGCAGTTGCTCCTGGTTTTCTGCGCGCACCAGGAAGAACTGACTGGTCGGCTGATAACCGGTGATGCGGGCGATGGCCTGCGCTTCGTCGGTCAGGTGCTGCGGCGCGCCGACCCATTGGCGGATGTCGTTCTTGCTTTGCAGTTGCACCAGGCCGCCGGCGCAGAACGCGATCAGCAGTGCCGCCAGAATCGGTGTGCGCACGTGTTCCAGCAGGGTTTCCCGAAGGCTGACCATGCGCTCGGCCAGACGTAGCGGCCACTGCGCCGGGCGTAACTCGACGTTGCTCAACAGCGCCGGCAGCAGGCACACCGCTGACAGGTAGGCGCCCAGCAGCCCGGCGGCGGAGAACACGGCGATCTGGGTCAGGGCCGGGAACGGCGTCCAGGCCAGCGCCAGATAACCAATGGCGCTGGTGATCAGGCTCAGGGTCAGGCCCGACAGGGTCAGGCGCAGCGCCGGCCAACTGCGCCACGGCTTGAGGCTCCAGCTCTTGGACAGATAGTGCAGCGGGTAATCCACCGCCACGCCGATCAGGCTCGAACCGAGCACCAACGTCATCACATGCAGATGCCCGAACAGTGCCACGCAGGCCACCGCACCGAACAGCATGCCCACCAGCACCGGAATGAACGCCAGCAACACCCGCCAGCGGCGGAAGGCGAACAACAGCAGCAACAGAATGCCGAGGGTAGCGCCGCCGCCGACCCAGGAAATTTCCCGGGTCGCTTGTTGCTGACCATTGGCCGCATACAGCAAACCGCTGGCGGCCAGCAGTTGCACATCGGATTTCGTCGCTTGCTCGCGACTGTGTTGCAGCAGCGCGGCGACTTGCAGCGGCAGGTTCATGTCGAAGGCGTTGCCGGTGGTGCGCGCGCGCAGCAGCACCCAGCTCTTGCCGTCGGCATCGGCAATCAGCGCGCCGCTGCCGATGTCCAGCTGCACCGCGCCATGCTGCGGCTGGTTGTTCTGGATGCGTCCGGTGAGGCCCAGCCAGTCGTCCTGACTCGGCACCAGACTGAAACCGGTGAATGGGTCGAACAGCGCCTGCACCCGTTGCTGGATGAAGGCGTCCGGGTGTTCGATCAGCAACTGTCGATCATCGGCCGAGAGCATTGCCAGTCGCCCTTGCAGCAATTGCATGCGCAGGGCGGGCAGATCGGCTTGCAGGTTCCACTGGACCTTTTTGAACAGGCCGCTGGCCTGCCATTGCTCGCCCAGGGTCTGGGCCATGGCGACGGCCTGCTGGCGATCGGTGTGACCGACCAATACCAGCATTTCCCGGTTGAGCGGTTCCTGCATGCGTTGTTCGGCACGCTGCTCGACGGCGTCCGGATGGGTGCCGGGCACCAGCTCCATCAGGTTCGCCGACAGCGGTGCGCCGTCGCGCCACTGCCAGGCGCCCAGTGCGACGACGGCCAGCAGCAGGATCAGGAACAGCCAGGGCAGCCTGCGTTCACTCGGCAAAGTCATGTTGCTCCGCGTCGCTCAACGGTTGGCCGGCGGTGCTGTCCTGCATGCGCAGAACGGTGCTGTCGCCCTGGGTTTCCAGCAGTTCGATGGTACTCACCAGCGTGCCGCCGGTGATGTTGATCCGGTTGAACACTTGCTTGAGCAGCACCGAACGCGGGGTGAGCGTCAGTTGCCATTTCTGCGCGTCGCCGTTCAGGGCCAGTTCGAAATCCCGTTGCAGACCGCTGCTGTCGCCTTGCAGGACGGCGAGGAACAAACGGTTCTGCTCGGCGCCGGCGCTCTTGCCGGGCAACAGTTGCCAACCGTTGAGGTCACGACGGGCAATGCCTTTGGCGCTGATGCGGTAATCCTGCTGCAGCGGGGTTTTCAGCAGCCAGAGCAGGCCGTGATTTTTAGCGAGGACAAAACTGCCCTTGCTGATCAGCGGCTGGGGCAGGGCGCGCAGGTGCTTTTCCTGGATGAACTGGCCGTGGATCACGTCCGGTTTCGCCAACTGATCGCTCAACTGTTGCAGGTCGAAGGCATTGGCCAGCGACGACAGCGTCAGCAGCGCCAAGGCTCCGAGGGATTTCACAAACACATTCATCGCAGCATCCTTTCCACGGCATCGGTGAAGATTTTCGGCGAGGCCAGTTGCATCTCGCGGCTGCTCACCTCGACGGCGACCTGCACCGAGCTGGCGCGGGTCAGGCGTTCGCCGGTCTGGGCGTCGGTGATCAGGTAGTGAATCTTCAGGCGGTTTTCCCATTCCACCAGGCTGGCGCGCACGTTCAGCCGCTGACCAAACACCGCGCCGCGCACGTAGCGCAATTGCAGGTCGATCACCGGCCAGGCGTAGCCCGAGTCGACCATCTGGTTGTAGTTGTGGCCGATCTTGTCGAGCAACGCGCAGCGTGCCACTTCCAGGTATTTCACGTAATGGCCGTGCCAGACGACGTGCATGGTGTCGATGTCAAAGAACGGCACGAGGATTTCCGTATCGGCGTGAAGCACTCCGGCGCTACGCATGCAGCCTCCAGTGTTGTTCGGCGATACGTTGCAGGCACAGGCGCAGTTCGCCTTCCAGGGCGCGGTCTTCGATGACTGGCGGGAAGTCTTTGGCCAGCTCTTCGTGCATGGCGGCCAGCGACGGTGGCAGTGGTCGTGCGTCTTCATCACGGCCACGCAGCCAGACGCCCTGATTGGCCGCGAGCAAGGTGGCGGCGGCGACCTGTTCGGTCAGCTCCAGCACGCGAATGGCGTCGCGGGCGGCGATGGTGCCCATGCTCACCTTGTCCTGGTTGTGGCACTCGGTGGAGCGCGAGAAGACGCTGGCCGGCATGGTGTTTTTCAACGCTTCGGCGGTCCAGGCGCTGGCGCCGATCTGCACAGCCTTGAAGCCATGGTTGAGCATCGCCCGATCCGCGCTGGCGCCGGACAGGTTGCTCGGCAAACCGTGGTTGTAACGCTCGTCCACCAGCAGCGCGAGTTGCCGGTCAAGCAGGTCGGCGACGTTGGCCACGAGGTTTTTCAGGCTGTCCATGGCGAACGCGATATGCCCGCCGTAGAAATGCCCGCCGTGCAGCACGCGCTCGGCTTCGGCGTCGATGATCGGGTTGTCGTTGGCGCTGTTCAGCTCGGTCTCGATGAACGAACGCAGCCAGTTCAGGCTGTCGGCCAATACGCCGAGCACATGCGGTGCGCAACGCAGCGAGTAGCGATCCTGCAACCGGTGCAGCGGCGCGGTCGGTGCGTCGATCGCCAGATCCTTGCGCAGCCATGCGGCAACTTGCATCTGCCCCGGATGCGGCTTGGCGGCGAACAGGCGCTCGTCGAAGTGTTCCGGATTACCTTGCAGCGCCACCACGTTCAACGCGGTGATGCGGGTAGCCAGTTGCAGCAGGTAATCGGCGCGGGCGTAGGCAAGGCAGGCGAGACCGGTCATCACGGCGGTACCGTTCATCAGTGCCAGCGCTTCTTTCGGGCGCAGCACCAGCGGCATCCATCCGAGTTCGCGATGCACATCGGCGGACTGGCGGCGTTCGCCACGGAACATCACTTCACGCTCGCCGGACAGAGTCGCGGCGACGTAGGACAGCGGCGTCAGATCGCCGCTGGCGCCCACCGAACCCTCTTCGGGGATCAGCGGCAGGATGTCGTGTTCGAGGAAGGCATGCAGCCGCTCCAGCAGTTCGATGCGCACCCCGGACACGCCGTGGCACAGCGACTGCAAACGCGCCGCCAGCACCGCGCGGGTGGCCTGAGCGTCGAGCAGTTTGCCCAGCCCGCAGCCATGGAAGGTGTAGAGATGACGTGGCAGCGCCTCGACGTGATGCAGCGGCACCGCGACCACGCAGGAGTCGCCGTAACCGGTGGTCACACCGTAGATCACGCCTTCCTTGTCCAGCAGCGAATCGAGGAACCGCGCGCCTTTGGCGATGCGTTCGCGGTAGTCGGCGTCGCTCTGCAACTGCACGGGTGCCTGACGGTTGGCCAGGGCCAGCACGTCTTCGATGCGCAAAGGGCGTTCGCCGAAGGTTACCGGCTCATGGGTTGGCGTCGTCATCGGTCTTCCAGAAAGGGTAAAAGTTGAACCATTGCTTGGGTGCTTCGAGGCAATAGTGACTCAGGCGCTCGGCGTAGCGGGTCGCCCACTGATGAATGACCTGTTCGCGATCGCGGCGTGTCCACGTCACGGCATCGGCGAATGGCTCGAGGGTCAGGCGATAGTGCCCGTCAGGTTGCTTGAGGCACATCAGCAGATTGACCGGGCATTTCAGCAGGCCGGCCAGCAGCCACGGGCCTTGTGGGAAACGCGCCGGGTGGCCGAGGAAGTCCACGGTCACGCTGCGCCCGCCGTGCAGCGGCACGCGGTCGCCGGCAATCGCCAGCCATTCGCCGCGCTCCAGGCGTTCGTGCAGTTGCAGCATGATCACCGGGTCCAGCTCGCTGACCTGGATCAGTCGCAGATTGGTCGCCCCGGCCTCGCCCAGCAAGCGATTGAATTGTTCGGCGTGCTTGGTGTGCACCAGAACGTTCATGGTGACCTTTTCGCCGATCTCCGCCAGCGCCCGGCACACTTCGAGGTTACCCAAATGCGCGCCTACCAGCATTTGCCCGCGCCTACCGCGCAACTGATCGCGCAACAGCGCCGGGTCGATGATTTCGATCTGCTCGATGCGCAGCTTGCGGTTCCACACGTCGAGCTTGTCGAGCAGCGAATCGGCGAACGCCATGAACTGCCCGAACACCCGCCACAGGCTCGGACGCAGCTCGTGGCGACCGCTCCAGTCGGCGAGGCGTTGCTGATACTGCCAGGCACTGCGCCGGGCCGTGCGGCCGAACAGGAAAAAGTACAGGACGATGCCGTACAGCAACGGGCTCAGCAGGCGTCGGCCAAGAACCTTGGCGGCGAACGCGGTGAATTTCATCAGCAGGAAACTGCCGCGCTCTTCGCGGTCGGCCCAGTGCTTCTTGTCGGTCTCGACGGTCATGCGCGCCACCGTCGCCAGAGAATCGCGGGCGAGCGCAGCAACATGCCGAAGAACAGGCGCGTGTGCATGCTCGAAATCAGCACGTTATCGTGGAACATCCGAAAGTGCGACACGCCGTCCAGCGGGTAGTGCACGCTGGTTTGCAGCCAGCGCATCGGCTGGTTGCGCCATGACAGGCGTACCAGAATGTCCGAGTCGAAATCCATGCGCTTGCCGATCCGCGCCGAGTCGATCAGCGCCAGTGTCGGCTCCAGCGGATAGACACGGAAACCACACATCGAATCGCGGATCTGCAGCGACAGGCTGTTGATCCACACCATCACGTGCGTGAGGTAACGGGCGTACAGCCGACCCTTGGGCACACTGGCGTCGTACAGCGGATAACCGCAGATCAGCGCTCGCGGATGGGCACGGGATTCTTCGACGAAGCGGCTGACGTCCTGCAAGTCGTGCTGACCGTCGGCATCGACCTGCAAGGCATGAGTGAAACCCAGTCGCGCGGCTTCACGCAGGCCGGTCATCACCGCGCCGCCCTTGCCCTGATTGGTGGTGAGTCGCACCAGATACACGCGCTCGCGTTCGGCCAGAACATCCAGCACGGCTGCGCAGGATTTACTGCTGGCGTCGTCCACCAGAATGCACGGCAAGCCTTGGGCGAGCAGAGCGTCGACCACCGTGGAGATCGCGGTTTGGTGGTTGTAGACCGGGATGACCGCACAAGGATTATGCATCGGCAGTCCCCAGCAGAATCCGGCCGCTGGAGCAGGTCGCGGTGTCGTTGCGGTAGGCGAAATACAGCTTGCCGCGTTCGGCGTCGAAGCGCAGGTGCAACTGGATTTCATCGCCGGGGCGCACCAGTTGCTGGAACTTCAGCACTTCCATCCCGGCGAATGCACCAGACAGGTTCAGCAAGTGCCGACCGAGGTTCAGCGCCCATTCGACCTGCACCACGCCGGGCAACACCGGGGCCTTGGGGAAGTGACCGCTGAAGTAGGCAAGATCCGGCGGCACGCTCAGTTGCAGGCTCCATTCGCCCTCGGTTTCGGTCTGCTCCAGAACTTCCGGTGCCTTCGGACGGGGTGCCAGCAGCAGCGCTTCGACGTCGGCCTGAGGCAACTTGCCCTGAGTGTTCAGCGGCAGTTGTCGCAGCAAGCGCCAGCGCCGAGGCAGGGCGAGGGCTTCGCAATGCTCGCCGAGGTGACGGCGCAGGGTTTCGGTGAGGCTGCGCCGGCCGTGTTCGCGCAGGGCAAACAGACCGGATTCGCTGAGCACCAGCAAGGCACCGAGAGACGCACGGTTTTCCTGCACCACACCGAGTCGCGCTTCGGCGACCCACTCGTGGGCGACCAAGGCCTGCTCCAGCATCGGCAGGGAGATACGCTTTTCTTCCAGTTTGACGATCCGGTCCAGTCGCCCGAGCAGTTCGAAACGACCATCGGCCTCGATGCGCGCGGCATCGGCGGTGTGTTCGACATGCCCGACAGGCAAGTACGGCGAGGCGATCAACAGGGCGCCGTCGCCATCCTGGCTCAGCTCGACCCCGGCGAACGGCTGCCACAGCGACTCGCCCTGACGCCAGGCGATCCCGCCGGTTTCCGAGCTGCCGAGGATTTCCGTCGGCCACTGTTGCAAACGCTGGTGCAGGCTTTGCGCGGCATCCGCCGGCAACGCACCACCGGAGGAAAACACCCGGCGCACGGCGCTCAGGGCCGGCCAGTCGAGGTTGTCGCCCATGCGCTTGAGCAGTGCGGGGCTGGCGACCCAGGCGAAGGCCGGGTGCTCGCGACTGGCGCGCTGCATGTCTTCGGGAAAGGCCAGTTGTTTGCGTAGAAACGGGCGTCCGGCACACAGCGGCCACAGCACACGGAACAGCAGACCGTAAATGTGTTGGGTGGCGACGCTGCCGATGATGCAGGCCTCACCGAGATCCGCGCCCCACAGTTGCTCGAGGGCTTCGACTTCGTTGGCCAGTTGCCGCAGGGATTTGTCGATGCGCTTGGGTTCGCCGCTGGAGCCGGAGGTGCACAGGCTCAGGCGGCACTGGTCGAGATCCAGTTCGGCGCCGGTCAGTGCGGTGTGCTGCCAATCGCTCAGGTGCGCGTCGTCCGCGTGATCGGTCAGCCACAGGTCGACTTCGTTCGACCAGCGCTGGCGGGTCTGCGCTTGCAGATCCGAAGGCAGCAACACGCTGACGCCAGCGCGCCAGGCACCGAGCAGGGCGACGGCCAGTTCTGCGGCATCTTCCAGGTGCACGGCCATTCGCTGCACACCTTTGGCTTGCAGGCCCGCAGCCAGGCTCAGGGCCTGTTCGCGCAGGTGTGCGTGATCGAGCGCCGGCGCGACGGTGATGGCGCGCTGCGGCAGATCCTTGAGCAACAGTTGCTCAAGTTTTATCCAGTTCATGGGCGACCTCTTACCCGTTGTCGTATCAGCCATTCAATGGCAAACATCAGGCCGATCAATCCGTAGGAGATCAGGCCGGTGTACAACATCCACCAGTGCAGCGGCGCCCAAAGGGTCAGCAGGGCCGCGCACAAGCCGTTACAGAAAAAGAACACGCTCCAGGCCACGGTGACCTGGCGGGTGTAGCGGATCGCTTCGGGCGGCAGTTGCGGCTCGCGAATTCGCGCCAGGCGCTCGACCATCGGCGGGCCATATTTCAGGCTCAGGCTGAACAGCATCAACATGAAGCCGCTGATCAGCACCGGGTACCAGCGCAGTAACAGCGGGCTGTCGAACAGCGCCAGCAGCAGGCAGAACACGATCGCCACGCACGCCATCCACAGGCTGCCGGGCTTGCGCTCGCCGGTCAGTGCGCGGGCCAGCCACAGGCTGCCCAGCAGCAGGCCGAACTGCCACGGCGCAAAGTGCTCCATGCCGAAATACACCGCAAAGGGGTACAACAGGCCTGCCAGCAGCAGGCCGAGGCCGATCAGTCGGCTCATGCGGCCGGTTGAACCAGACGGTAGACCGCCTCGACCACGTCGCCGACGGTGCGCACCGACTTGAATTCCTCGGCGGCGATTTTCTTGCCGGTCTGACGCTTGATGTGGTCGATCAGGTCGACCGCGTCGATGCTGTCGATTTCCAGGTCCTGATACAGGTTCGATTCCAGGCTCACACGGGCCGGGTCCAGTTCGAACAGCTCGACCAGGGCATCGCGCAGGGTGTTGAAAATGTCGTCACGAGTTTGCATGGTCCGGTCTCAAGCTGCCTGTTTTGCCGTGACGAACGCCGCAAGGCTCGCCACGTTGGTGAAATGGTTGCGGGTGTCCTTGGCGTCGGCATCGATCTTGATGCCGTACTTTTTCTGGATGGCCAGGCCAAGTTCCAGGGCGTCGACCGAATCCAGGCCCAGGCCTTCGCCAAACAGCGTCTGGTCGTCGCCAATATCGTCGACGCTGATGTCTTCGAGGCCCAGGGCGTCGATGATCAGCAGTTTTATCTCACGGTGCAGATCGCTCATCTTCGGCGAGCTCCTTGATAAAAAAATGGTGCAGAAAGTCGTTGAGCTTGCGCGAGGCCTGCGGTGCAGGGCCTTGTGCGGCAAAGGTCTGTGGGTCTATATCGGCCCCGACGCGAAAACTGAAGTGAACACGGCGGCAGGGGATGCGATACCAGGGTTCGGCCTTGGTCAGCGTAGTCGGGCTGACCTTGATGATCACCGGGGTGAGAATTTTCGCACCCCGCAGTGCGATGGCCGCCGCGCCCCGATGGAAGGCCGGTGCCTGTCCGGGCTGGGTGCGGGTGCCCTCCGGGAAAATGATCAGGGTCTGCCCGTCTCGCAGCGCATCGGCGGCGGCATCGAGCATGTCCATGCTGCCGTCGTTGCTGATGTATTCGGTGCTGCGCAGCGGGCCGCGGGTGAAAGGGTTTTCCCACAGGCTTTTTTTCACCACGCAATTGGCGTGGCGCACCAGACCGATCAGGAACACCACGTCGATCAGCGACGGGTGGTTGGCGATGATCATCTGCCCCGGACGGCCAAGGCGCTCAGCACCCTGGATGTCGTAGGTCAGCACCCCGGTGCGGGCCATGAACCGGACGAAAAACCAGAACAGCCGACTGACGGTCTGCCGTGCCCGCTCCCGATGGGTCTTCGCGTCACCCGGCAGGCAACCCAGCAGCGGAAACACCAGCAGGCGCAGGCACAGCCCGCCCAGCCCGAACAGGGCGAAGCTGGTGGCGGTGGCCAGCAGACGCCAGTAGTAGGCGTCGCGGTTTTTTTCGGTCACGGGTTGCGTTGCCAGGTCCATACACGATTTTTCCAGGCATGTTGGCAAAGGGTTTGCTGGCCGAGCAGGGTTTGCAGCAGATTCAACGCGTGGGGCCATTGCGCTTTGGACAGTGCTTCCGGGGCGCTGTTCAGGGTCAGCCGCCAGTCGGTACCGGGGGTCAGCAGCAAACCCACCGCATACGGAAACGGCACATCATCGATCCACGCCGAATAGGCCTCGGGCGGCTGCTCTTCGGTGATCACCAGCAGCACGGCGGGAGCGCCTTCTTCCAGCAGGGCGGCGGCTTCCAGCACGCCGTGTTCGAGGCCGTCGCCAGCGGCGGCAAGGGCCGTCATCTCGCTGGTTTCGCCGCGCATGATCGACCACAGGCCGATGATCGCGTTGTGCACGGAGAGGCTGAACTGGGTCGGTGACAGCGGTTGTTCGTTGGCCAGGTCGCTGAGGATGTCGAACGTGCGCGGGGTTTCACCGTGGCGGGACACGAAGACCAGCGGCAGGTTTTCCCGACCGTCGGCCAGTGGCCAGCCGACACTGAAGGCCATCCGCGCCAGGCGGCTGAGACGGCGGCGCTGCATGGCGGGAAGGAACGACACATCGGGTGCGGCATCGCTGCTCGGGAGCACGACCGGCTGTCGGCTCCAGGCTTGCCAGGCGTCCACACTGTCGAGCCCGGGAGCCCAGGCGCGCCATTGGGCGATGTTGAAGTTGATCACGGACATTCATCCCGCCCCTGCGGGCTGTTTTTGACGCGGTTCTGCCAAAGCCACAGAGGTGCTGACCTTGCCGAAAGTGGCGTGGCGCTTGGCGCCGGGTGGCGCGCATTATCCCGGTGCGACGAGTGTGTAGCAAATGCTGGTTACATTTTGCGCGCTGAAATGGACCGAAGGGTACATGGCAAAAACTGTCACTTGGCCATTATCCGGATTGCGGCGGGATTGTCTGTCGGGCATATCGGCGGTCAATGGCGGCATTTGCGCCGTGTCCATTGAGATATTTGCGCCTGACCCTGTAGTCCGTGTCCGTGAAGGTAGCGAAGCGGGGTCGGGCACCACTACACTCGGTCATTCTTTGATACACGGAGGTTTTGTCATGCGGCGCGTGGTGTTCAATCAGAAAGGTGGCGTGGGCAAATCCAGCATCGCCTGCAATCTGGCGGCGGTCAGCGCCAGCGAAGGTTATCGCACGCTGTTGGTGGACCTCGATGCCCAGGCCAACTCCACTCAGTATCTGACCGGGCTCACCGGTGACGACATTCCGATGGGTATTGCCGACTTCTTCAAGCAGACCCTGTCTTCAGGCCCGTTCTCCAAGAAGAACAAGGCCGATATCTACGAAACCCCGTTCGACAACCTGCACATCATCACCGCCACGGCGGAACTGGCCGACTTGCAGCCCAAACTCGAGGCCAAGCACAAGATCAACAAGCTGCGTAAGTTGCTCGATGAGTTGAGCGAGGACTACGACCGTATCTACCTTGATACGCCGCCGGCCCTGAATTTTTATGCGGTTTCGGCGCTGATTGCTGCCGATCGGGTGTTGATTCCCTTCGATTGCGACAGCTTTTCCCGCCAGGCCTTGTACGGGCTGATGTCGGAGATCGAAGAGTTGAAGGATGACCACAACGAAGGCCTGGAAGTCGAAGGCATCGTGGTCAACCAGTTCCAGGCCAGGGCCAGCCTGCCGCAGCAGATTCTCGATGAATTGATCGCTGAAGGCTTGCCGGTGCTGCCGGTTTACCTCGCCAGCTCAGTGCGCATGCGCGAATCGCACCAGGCCAGCACACCGCTGATCCACCTCGATCCGCGACACAAGCTGACGCAGCAGTTCGTCGAACTGCACAACCTGCTGGAAGACGCCTGACCGTCTGAGCCAGCATCAAGAACTGTGGGAGCGAGCCTGCTCGCGATAGCGGTCTTTCATTCAAACCATTTGTTGAATGAGCAACCGTCATCGCGAGCAGGCTCGCTCCCACAGGGAATGTGCGCCGCGATCAGATGCCCTGGCTGCGCAGCCACGCCATCAGTTGCGGCAGCGGAAACGCCCCGCTCTGCCGCGCCACCTCACGGCCATTCCTGAACAGAATCAGGCTCGGAATCGAGCGGATCCCCAATTGCGCCGACAACTGCTGATTGGCCTCGCTGTCCAGCTTGGCCAGCCGGCACTTGCCTGCCAATTGCGCAGCGGCTTGCTCGAACACCGGCGCAAACGACTTGCACGGCCCGCACCAGTCCGCCCATACGTCCACCAGCAACGGCAGATCGCCTTTGATCTGGCTGGCGTAGTCGCCTTGCTTGAGTTCGAACGGCTTGCTCAACAGCACCTCTGACTTGCAGCGCCCGCATTTCGGGTGGTCGTTGAGGCGCTCGGCTGGAATGCGGTTGAGGCCGTTGCAGGAGGGGCAGGGGATGAGGAGTGGGTCGGTCATGATAGGGATCCGGAGGAGAACTGATGACTGCTAGTTGGAGACGTTTGCTCATATTTTCAATCGTGCAGTGTTCAGCACCGAGCCTAGGCTGAGAGATGCCGGCTGAGTCCGTTGGTCTGCCTGGCAGTATCGCAACTTGCGATATCTTTGATCTGTGATTAACTCCCCATAGCAGAATGCGATAAGGATGTTGCATGCATGTGTTTAGCGAAAAACCAATTCGAGAGGCCAAGGAAATGTGGCCACAGGCAGCAAGTGCATTGGCACAGTGGTTTCGTTTGGCAAAAAGAAGTAATCCCTGCGATTTCGCGGCGATGAAGTCAATTTTTCCTGCGACTGACAAGGTCGGTGAATTTCATGTTTTCGATATTGGAGGCAACAAACTGAGGTTGATCGCTTTCGTCAGTTATCGATCTCGGACGCTCTACATAAAGCATGTGCTTGATCACCGCGAATACGAGCGCGGTAAATGGAAGGAGGGAAAGGTATGAGCATTCTGATCAAGACGGTTGCCGAGCACTGGGAGTTTGTCTCGCCTTTGCTTCGAAAACCGAAAAGTGAAGAGGACTACGACAGGCTGGTGCGGGCTGTCGAAGAAATACTCGACATAACCGGTGATGATGAATCGCATCCATTGATGAGTCTGGTCGACATCATTAGTGACTGGATTGCGGAATGGGATCGCACGCATCACCCCATGGCCGAGGCGAGCGGCGAAGAAGTCCTCGGCTATATGATGCGCGAGCACGGCCTGACACAAAGCGACCTGCCGGGTGTCGGGACTCAATCGGTTGTTTCGGAAGTATTGAGTGGCAAGCGCAAGCTCAACCTGCGCCAAATCCGCTGGTTGGCCGAGCGCTTCAATGTACCGATCGACGTGTTTACCTGACCTTGATCACGACGAACAACTGATCTCCAAATGCTTTCCCCACTCCGGCGGCCGTTCCGCATAGCTCTCCATTCCAGGCTGTTCCTCGAATGGATTGCTCAACACCGCATGCAGTCGGCGAACCTCCGAATAGTCACCCTGTTCCGCCGCATCGATCGCCTTCTGCGCCAGGTAATTGCGCAGGATGTAGAGCGGATTCACCGCATGCATCCGCGCGCGGCGTTGTTCCTGATCGGTCGCACCATCGCGTGCAGCACGGTCGACGTAACGCTCGCCCCAGGCGTCGAAACCTCGGATATCCACAAAGTCATCGCGCAACCGGGCAACAGCCTGATCCGCTGATTCCTCACCCAGACGACGGAAGAACAAGGTGTAGTCGACACCACTGTTCTGCATCAATTGCAGCAGTTGTTCCAGCAGTTGCTGGTCCTCGTCCTCGGCCGTGGTGAAGCCCAGACGGCGGCGCATCAGGTCGAGGTAATGGGCCTGGAACAGCGGCAGGTACAGGCCAAGGGTTTCGCGCAGGGCTTCGACGCTGATGAACGGCGTCAGGGCCTGGGCCAGGGCGCTGAGGTTCCACTGGCCGACGGGCACCTGATTGCTGAACGAGTACCGGCCCTGATCATCGGAGTGGTTGCAGATGAAGTTCGCATCGAAGTCATCGAGGAAGGCGAACGGGCCGAAGTCGAAGGTGATGCCGAGGATCGACATGTTGTCGGTGTTCATCACCCCGTGGCAGAAACCGTAGGCCTGCCACTTGGCGATCAGCTCGGCGTTGCGCTCGACGATTTCGCGGAACATCGCCAGATACGGTTCCGGCTGTTCCAGGCATTCGGGGAAGTGCATCGCCAGCACGTGTTCGCCGAGCAACTTCTGCTGCTCGGGACGCTTGGTGTAATAGAAATATTCGAAATGGCCGAAGCGAACGTGGCTTGGCGCCAGCCGCAGCACCATCGCGGCGCGTTCCTGTTTCTCACGCCAGACCGGGGTGTCGGAACCGATCACGCACGCGGCGCGTGAAGACGGGATGTTCAGCGCATACAGCGCTTCGGAAGCGAGGAACTCGCGGATCGACGAACGCAGCACCGCACGACCATCTCCCATGCGCGAAAACGGTGTCTGTCCGGCGCCCTTGAGGTGCAAGTCCCAATGCTCGCCGGCCGCGTTGTAGACCTCGCCCAGCAGCAGCCCGCGACCATCGCCCAGTTGCGGGGTGTAGCCGCCGAATTGATGCCCGGAATAGACCATCGCCCGCGGCTCGGCATCGGCCCACAACTTGTGGCCGCCGAACAGTTCAGCGAATTCCTGGGTGTCGGCCGTCGCCGGATCCAGATCCAGCAGCGCCAGGGCCGCCGGGCTGGCGACCACCAGTCGCGGGTTGTCGATCGGTTCAGGCAGCACATGGGCCGAGAACGCGTCGCCCAGGCGGGCGAAGCGGTTGTCGAAGGTCAGTTCGTCGAGGGCTTTCAAGGGCCGGCTCCAGCAGAATGTCCGAGCATTCTGCTGGGATTAGTCGGGTTAGTCGAGTTTGGCGGGCGGCGGCTCTTGCAGCGGTTTTTGCTCGCCGCTGACGGGCACGATGGTTTTGCTGTCGTCTTCGACCGGCACCAGTTTGTACTCCTGGCCGTGGAGGTTTTTCAGGTAAACCTCCATCTGCCGGAACGAGATGTTGATGTGCTGCTTCTTGAACTCGCGGTTGATGAAGCGGTTGACCTCGTCGATCACCGGGTTGCGGTCACCGAGGTCGCGCACGTGCATGCGCAGTTCGTGGTCGAGGGTGCTTTCGCCGAAGTTGAGGAAGTACACATGCGGCTCGGGCTCCTTCAGCACGCGCGGGTTTTCCCGGGCGGCCTTGAGCAGCAATTCCTTGACCAGGTCCAGATCGGAACCGTAATCGACGCCGAGTTTCAGCGTCACCCGGGTGATGGTGTCGGTCAGCGACCAGTTGATCAGTTGCCCGGTGATGAACGTCTTGTTCGGGACAATGATGTCCTTGCGGTCGAAGTCGGTGATGGTCGTGGCGCGGATGCGGATCTTGCTCACCGTGCCAGACAGGTTGCCGATGGTGATGGTGTCACCGATCCGCACCGGACGTTCGAACAGGATCATGATGCCGGAGATGAAGTTCGCGAAGATCTCCTGCATACCGAAGCCGAGGCCGACCGACAGCGCCGCCACCAGCCATTGCAACTTGTCCCAGCTCACGCCGAGAGTCGACAGGGTCGAGACGAAACCGACCCCGGCGATCACGTACGACAGCAGCGTCGTGGTCGCGTAGGCACTGCCCTGGGCCAGATTGAGTTTCGACAGCACGAACACTTCCAGCAGGCCCGGCAAGTTGCGTGCGAGCGCAAAGGTGATACCGATGATGATCAGCGCGCCGAGCATGTCGCCGATGCTGATCGGCACCATGCTCATGTTGGCGCCGGTGCCGCTGGTGTATTCGTAGAGGGTGATGTTGTCGAGGTACGAGAACACCGTGATCAGGTCGGCCCAGACCCAGTACAGCGCGGCGATGAAACCGCCGAGCAGCGCCAGGCGAATCAGGCGCAGGGACTGTTCGTTGACCTTTTCGATGTCCAGGGTCGGTTCTTCGATCACCGCTTCTCCGTCGCCGGCTTCTTTCGCTGCCTGACGTTTGGCCAGGGCGCGCTGGTAGGCCAGGCGCCGTGCCGCGACCGCGAGGCCACGGACGAAGGTGGCTTCGATCACCAGCCAGAACATCAGCAGGTACAGGGTGTTGATCAAGCGGTCGCTGAGTTTCAGCGCGGTGTAGTAGTAGCCGAAGCACACCGCGACGAACAGCGCGATCGGCAGCAGCGTGAACATCACACCCACGGCCTTGCGGAACAGCGAGGCGTTTTCGTGGGCCGGGCTGCTGATCAGCAGTCGACTGAGCAGCCACCCCATCAGGGCGTAGCAGGTCAGCACCACCGGCATGCCGATGACGTCATCGGCCAGCGCCGCCGGTTGCAGCTCGGCAACCGCCACCACCGCCACAAGTGCCATCACCACCAGACCGAGGCGACGCACCCAGCCCTGTAGGAATTCGACCTGCGGTTTTTCCCAGCGGAAGTGCAGCTCGGCCACACCGCCCGGCGCGAGGATCCGGTAAGCGGTATAGAACACCAGCCACGCCTGACCCATTTGCAGCAGGGCTGCGCCCATGTTGGCGTTCTGGCCCCGGGCATCGATCTGCAGCGCCAGCCCGCACAACGCCAGGCCCAGCGCCACCGGCATCGCCAGCAGGATGTTGATCAGAATCGCCTGCGGCGTGTGCCACTGGCTGTCACGTTTGAAGTGTCCGATGTCCTGGTGAACCTTGTTCAGTCGTGAATACAACTGTTTGCGGCGCCACAGCAGCGCGCCGATCAGCAGCGCCAGCGGCAGGAACAGCAACGGGCGCTGGGTCAGGCCGTCGGTCAGTTCGCTCAGGCTCGAGGCCAGCGGCAGGGTGTCGATCTGGCGTTTCAGGCGTTCCGGCACGCCGCGAATCCACTCGTTGTCCAGCGGCTTGTTGCTGGGGATCCAGAACATCTGCTCGTCGAGGGTCGCGCGCAGGCTTTGCGCGGTGCTCAGCAGTTGCTTCTGGTTCAGTTGCAGGGTGATCGACTCGTTGAGCATCGCGCTCAGTTCGCGGCTCAGCCGCTCCAGTAGATCGACGCGGGTGTTGGCCAGCTCCAGCAAACTCTTGCGCAGCTGCGGCGTGACTTGCTCCGGCGGCTGGGTGGACAGCAGGGTGTCCACGTAAGTCGCCGGATTGCTCAACTGTTCGCGCTGTTGGTTGATTTCGAACTGGTACAGGCGAATGTCGGCGATCTGATCCGCCAGGTCGCGGTCGACCTTGAGGCGCGGCAGCGCCTGTTTCTGTTTATAGAGAATCTTCGACAGCAGCAGGCTGCCCTTGAGCACATTGATCTGCTCGTCGAGGGCCGAATCGCTCTGGGTCACGCTGTCCAGTTGCTGCTTGGTCTGCAGGTTCTGCTGGGTGAGTTCGTTGAGGCGGTCGGTGCTTTTGAGCAGATAGTCGGAGAGTTTGAGGTTGGCCGCGCTTTCAGTGGCGAGCAGGGTGCTGCTGCCGGACTTCTGAGCCTCGATCGACTGCTGCGTCACGGTTTCCTGAGACAGGGTCAGACGTTTCTGGTTGATCAGGGTTTGCAGTTCCTGAATCTCATGGTCCAGGCGGTCGGACTTTTCCGTGAGCAGGTCATGCTGGCTGTTGCCCAGATCCTGCAACTGGTTGTTGCCGGCCAGTTCCTGACGGCGCAGCGGGATCAGTGCATTGAGCGCCGACAGCTCGGCGTTGAGCAGGTCGCGTTGCTCGGCGCTCAGGGTCTTGCCGCTGTCCTTGCCGGTCTTGAGGATGCTGTTGATCTGCTGGATGCGCGTCTGGCTGCTGGCGATTTCTGCCTGGGCGCGCTCAGGGCGAGTCTGCGCAGTGATGATCAGGCTGTTGGCATCGGCCAAGGCTTTTTGCAGATCGCTTTGCTGGGTCGAGCGCTCGGTGAGTATCTGTTCCAGCTGCTGGATGTTTTCTTTGGTGAAGCGCTGCGCCACTGGCACCACAGGGGTGGCCTTGAGTCGCGTCAGTTCGCGCGCGTTCTCGATGGTCTGCTTCGGCGCGGTGGCCAACTGCTGCTTGAGGTCGCTCAGCTTCTGCTCGTAGTCACGCCGGTTGTTGAGCTGGTTCAGCGTGTTTTGCAGGAGCGTTTGCAGGGCCTTTTTGTCGGCCTCGGGCAGTTTGCTGTCGGTGAGCTTGTCCAGGTTGGCCTGCACGGCGTCGCTGGATGGCGGTTCTGCGGCGTGCAGCGGGCCGACAGTAAGACTCAGGCCCAGCAGGGCCGCGAGGAAAAAGGAGCGCAGGGTAGGCATAGAGACCGGTCAAGCAAGTGAGAGTGGAGGCAGTTTAGAGGAAGAGCCCGGGGCCCGGGCGACTTCCTTCGGGGAATCTGACGCCCACTTTGGCGATCTTGTTCCCGTCCATGACCGCAACCGTCCAGTGGGTGTTGTTCCATTCCACCTGGTCGCCCACGATCGGCGCACCGCCGACTTTCTGGGCAATGAAGTGGCCCAGGGTCATGTCTGGATCGATGCCATCGGCCGGAAGGCCGTACAGGGCCGCAACCGCTTTGAGCTGGGCGTCTCCTTCGAGTACGAAGTCGCCGAAGAAACGCAGATCGAGGCCCCGTTGCGGTGCCTGGCTGAACAGTTTTCCGAGGGCCGGCAAGTTGTGTTCATGGCCGATAACGCACAGCAAATCATCGACTTCCAGCACCGTACTACCCGACGGATGGAGCAGTTGCTGACCGCGAAACAGGGCTGCGATACGTGTGCCTTCGGGCATTTTCAGCTCCCGCAGGGGCGAACCGATGCACCATTTCTCCGCGCCGAGCTTGTAAACGAACAGCTCCCACTCGCTGGTGATGTGCACTTCCAGGGCCGAACGGGAGATCGGCGCAGGCTCCGGCGGCACCGTCACCTTGAGCAGTCTGGCCACCCACGGCAGGCTCGTGCCCTGCACCAGCAGCGACACCAGCACGATGAAGAACGCGAGGTTGAAGTACAGCTGCGCATTCGGCAGCCCGGCCATCAGCGGGAACACCGCGAGAATGATCGGTACCGCGCCACGCAGGCCGACCCAGGAAATGAAGGCCTTTTCGCGACCGTGGAACGCCTTGAACGGCAGCAACCCGACCACCACCGACAGTGGCCGTGCGAACAGAATCATCCACAGCGCCAGGCCCAGAGCAGGCAGGGCGATCGGCAGCAAGTCGTGAGGAGTAACCAGCAAGCCCAGCACCAGGAACATGCCGATCTGCGCCAGCCACGCCATGCCGTCGAGCATGTGCAGGATGCCGTGACGGCTGCGCACCGGACGGTTGCCGATCACCAGGCCGCACAGGTAAACGGCGAGGAAGCCGCTGCCGTGCAGGGCGTTGGTCAGGGCGAACACCACCAGGCCGCCGGCGATTACCAGGATCGGATAGAGGCCGGTGGCGAGGTTGATCCGGTTGACCAGTTGTAGCATCAGCCAGCCGCCGCCGAGGCCGATCACGCCACCGATGCCGAACTCGCGGATCAGGTGGGTCAACAGGCTCCAGTGCAGGCCGGTCTGGCCGCTGGCGAGCATGTCGATCAGGGTCACGGTGAGGAACACCGCCATCGGGTCGTTGCTGCCGGATTCGATTTCCAGGCTGGCGGTCACCCGTTCGTTCAGGCCCTTGCCGCCGAGCAGCGAGAACACCGCCGCGGCGTCCGTCGAGCCGACGATGGCGCCAATCAACAGGCCTTGAATCAGGTTCAGGTCGAACAGCCACGCAGCGGCCATGCCGGTGAGACCGGTGGTTATAAGGACGCCGACGGTGGCCAGCGACAAGGCCGGCCACAAGGCCACGCGGAAACTGGACACCCGGGTGCGCAAACCGCCGTCGAGGAGGATCACCGCCAGAGCGAGGTTGCCGACCAGATAGGCCGTCGGGTAGTTATCGAAAATGATGCCGCCGCCATCGACCCCGGCAGTCATGCCGACTGCAAGGATGATCACCAGAATCGGGATGCCGAGACGCGACGAAAGGGAACTGACAAGAATGCTCGCACCTACCAGCAACGCGCCGATCAAGAACAGGCTGTTGATGGTCGTCGCATTCAAAGGCAGTACTCCAGAAGCGGAAAGACGGGCACAAACTGACCATGCAGTCTGCGTGCCAGCGATTCTAACCTGTTGAAATGTGATGCTGTCAAAAAGCTTTTTGCGCGGAGTGCAAGATCGTTCCCACGGGCGTGGGAACGATCAGTCATGCGGAAGGTTACAGGCTGAACCGCCCAACCATATTGTTCAGATCCAGCGCCAGGCGCGACAGCTCGTTGCTCGCCGCACTGGTCTGATTCGCGCCGGTCGCCGATTGCACCGACAGATCGCGAATGTTCACCAGGTTGCGATCCACTTCCCGCGCTACCTGCGCCTGCTCTTCGGCGGCGCTGGCGATCACCAGGTTGCGCTCGTTGATTTCGACGATGGCCGTGTTGATGGTGTCCAGCGACAGGCCGGCGCCACGGGCGATGTTCAGGGTCGATTCGGCGCGTTCGGTGCTGTTGCGCATCGAATCCACGGCGTGTTCGGTGCCGCTCTGGATGCTGCCGATCATGCGCTCGATTTCGCTGGTCGATTGCTGAGTACGGTGCGCCAGGGCACGGACTTCGTCCGCCACCACGGCAAAACCGCGACCGGCTTCACCGGCACGGGCCGCTTCGATGGCAGCGTTCAGTGCCAGCAGGTTGGTCTGGTCGGCCAGGCCGCGAATCACGTCCAGCACCTTGCCGATGTCACGGGATTCGTTGGCCAGATCACCGATCAGGGTGGCGGTGCTCTGCACGTCGGCGCTCATGCGTTCGATGGCGCTGACGGTTTCCTGCACCAGGTCACGGCCGTCGCCGGCGGAGGTGGTGGCGTTCTTCGAGGCTTCCGAGGTGCTGACGGCGTTGCGTGCGACTTCTTCAACCGCGCTGGTCATCTCGTTGACTGCGGTGGCAGCCTGCTCGATTTCGTTGTTCTGCTGGGTCAGGCCACGGGCGCTTTCGTCGGTGACGCTGTTCAGCTCTTCGGCGGCGGAGGCCAGTTGGGTGGCCGAGCCGGAGATTCGCTGCAGGGTGTCGCGCAGCTTCGATTGCATCTTGGCCATGGCCGCCAGCAGGCGTCCGGCTTCGTCGGTGCCGTCAACGTGGATCGGCTGGGTCAAGTTGCCTTCGGCGATGGTTTCCGCCGCATCCAGCGCTTTGGAAATCGGCTTGGTGATGCTCAGGGTCAGCAGCCAGGCGAAGAGGAAGGTCAGGCCGGTCGCGATCACCAGCAGCGTCACCACCAGGCTGAAAGCCGAAGAAAACTGCTCGGCGGCTTGCTGGTTGGTGGTGCTGATCTGCTCGCCGTTGATTTGCATCAGACGGTTGAGCACCGAGTTCATCGCTTCGGAGTTGTCGAGCAACTGGGTGTTCAGCAGGTTGCGCAGTTCATCCACCTGATTGTTGCGCGACAGGGTTTTCATCCGGTCTTCGATCTGGCGGTACTGACCCAGCAACTGCACATATTGGTCATAGGCCGCACGTTCGGCCGGGCTGCCGATCAACGGCTCGTAATCGGTCTGGGCCTTGCGGATCTGCTGGTTGCGCATCTCCAGCAGTTCGATGGTTTTCTGCTGGATGTCCGGCTCGCGGTTCACCAGCAAACGGTACGACAGCACTCGCAGGCGCAGGGTCAGCTGAGTGAACTCGTCGAGGTTCTTGATGCTCGGCACGCTGGTGGTGGTGATGTTTTCGGCGGCGCCGCGGATCTTGCTCATCTGGTTCAGGGCGAACACACCGAGAATGAGCATCAGGCCGCCGATCAGGGCAAAACCGGTGAACGCCCGGGGGGCGATATTCATATTGCGAAGGGACATGGGGCGTATACCAGGAAGGGCCGCATCCATGCGGGCTGAGACTGCTGTTGGATGACTTATCGGTCATACGACTAAAGTCTTGAGCCGGTGCGCGTATTTGTCGCACTGAAGGCCGGGCGACGAAGTGCAGGAACCAGATCGGCAGATCACAGTCTCTAACACTCGCAGGAACGGTCGGCCACCAGGAAAATCAAGGCCTTGCGCCGGTTTAACCCTGGCATCCACGACGACTTTTCTTTATCGTACGCGCCCTTTGAAAATGCCCTGGAAGATCAAAATGTTGGAAGCATCCCTCAGCCAATTGGAACAGCTCGTCAGCGATCTGGTGCAACAGAACCAGACCCTCTCGGAAACCAACCAGACCCTGTCCACGGAACTGGCCCAGGCCAAGGATGAAAACGAAAGCCTGCAACTGAGCCTGATGGAGCAGGAAGAAAAACACGGCGCCACTGCCGCTCGCATCCAGGCCCTGGTTGATCGCGTCAACGCAGGTCCTGTCAGCGCATGAACCACGGCACAGCAGGGGTAAAAGTCGTCTCCATCATGGGGGAGGACTATTCGATCAAGGCACCGGCCGGGGAAGAACAGACCCTGCTGGACGCCGCATTGATGCTCAAGGCCGCACTGGCCGACACCAAACGCAAATACCCGACGCTGATCGGTGACCGCCTGCTGGTGCTGGCGGCGATGAATCTGTGCTCGCAGCAGATTGAAATGAAGAAGCAGCACCAGCAGGAACTCGAGCGTTACCAAGAGCAAGTCAGCGCCACGGTCGAGACCATCGCCAAGACCATCAATCAGGGTTGATGGGTTGCGCACAACCAAAGAATAAGATTGTCGATTGCGTTGTATACAATCGGCACGGCTGTTGCAGTGTTTCAGCCTCTTATTCTTTGGGGGGTGCTCCATGCAGTTCTGGCGTCGCAGTATTCAATGGCAGTTGATCCTCGGCATGGGCACCGCCCTGCTGGTCAGCATCCTGATCGTGGTTGGCATTTATACCCTGGTGGTCAACCGCCTCGCCCAGAGCTATCTGGTCGAGCAGGCGTTGCCGTCGAGCATCGAAGCGACGCGCAACGACATCGAGCGAATTCTCGTTCAACCCCTCACCGCCGCCAAAGACATTGCCAGCAATACGATGGTCCGCGATTGGCTGGCCAATGGCGAAGATTCCGCTAAAACGGCAGGCTTCGCGCAGTATCTGGAAGGCATCCGCGCCGAACACAAGGCGTTTACCGCGCTGATCATCGGCACGGAATCCAATCACTACATCACCGAAAAAGGCCTGGATCGCACCCTCAGCCGATCCAAATCGGCCGACGCCTGGTTTTACTCTTTCCTCGACAGCAATCAGCCCCGAACCCTGAACATCGACAACGACGGGGCAACCGGAGAGTTGGCGCTGTTCATCGATTTGAAGGTCGAGCAGGCCGGCAAAGTGGTCGGCGTTGCGGGGCTCGGGTTGAGCATGAAAGAGCTGTCGGAGCTGATCCACAACTTCAGCTTCGGCGAGCGCGGGAAGGTCTATCTCGTGCGTTCCGACGGTTTGATCCAGGTCCATCCCGAAGCACAGTTCAGCGGCAAGCGCACCTTGAGCGAGCAGATCGGCGCAAGCGCGGCACAAGCGGTCATGGGCCATAAAGTGGCGGCCAACAGCAGCTTCCAGCGTGACGGCGAAGACTTCCTCGCCTTCAGCCTGCCTTTGCGTGACCTCGGTTGGACCCTGGTGGCCGAAGTGCCGCAGTCACAGATCTACGCCGAAGCCCGCCGTGCGATGTGGATGAGCAGCGGCATCGGTCTGGCGGTGGCGCTGGTTTGTCTGGCGCTGGTGATCTGGCTGGCTCAGGGATTGGTGCGCCCGATTCGTCAGGTAACAGCCGCACTGGTAGCAATCGGTAGCGGTGGTGGAGATTTGACCCATCGGTTAGATTCCAGCCGCGCCGACGAGCTGGGCGACCTCGCTCGGGGCTTCAACCGTTTCCTCGACAGTCAGCGCGGGATGATCGCCGAGGTGCTGACCACCAGTGAGCGTCTGCGCGTTGCGGTCGGCCAAGTTGCCAGGGTTGTGGATAACACCGCCGAGCGCTCCGGTCGCCAGCAGGAAATGACCGACATGGTTGCCACCGCCGTCCACGAAATGGGCCTGACCGTGCAGGAAATCGCCCAGAACGCAGGCAACGCTGCGCTCGCCTCGCAAACGGCTCGCGATGAAGCGATGCAGGCGCGGGAAGTGGTCGGCAGTTCGATTCGCCATATAGAAAGCATGTCCGATGAAATCGGCGTCGCGGCGGGGGCGGTGGGTGAGTTGGCGCATCAGGTGGCGTCGATCGATCAAGTGTTGGCAGTGATTCGCGGTGTTTCCGAGCAGACCAATCTGCTGGCGCTGAATGCGGCGATTGAAGCGGCGCGGGCCGGGGACATGGGGCGTGGTTTTGCTGTGGTGGCCGATGAAGTGCGCACCTTGGCGCGCCGCACTCAGGCATCCACTGACGAAATCCAGCAGATGATCGGCAGCCTCAAGCAGGGGGCGGAGAATGCGGTGTCTTCAATGCGTACGGGACAGGCGGCAACCGGCACCGGCGTAGAGTCGAGCCAGCGTACGGGTGCGTCTTTGACCGCGATTACCGGGCAGGTCGAGCGCATCAGCGACATGAACCATCAGGTGGCGACGGCGACGGAGGAGCAGTCGGCGGTGACCGAGGAGATCAACCGCAACGTGCAGGGGATTTCCGATCTGGCGCGGGCGACGGCGGGAGAGGTTCGGGCTTGTCGTGAGGATTGTCAGATGCTGCAGCGGCTGGCGGATGATCTGGCGCGGCAGATGGGTGGGTTCAAACTTACCTGATTAGTTGATCGTTCCCACGCAACGCGTGGGAACGATCATCAACGGGTCAGAACCACGCGTCCTGCATTGCAAGGCACGTATCATCCCGAGCCTCCAGCAACGCCAGCTCATGATGGCAACCCGGCACTTCCCACGTCAGGAAATACCGCGCCGCCTGCAACTTGCCCTTATAGAAGTCGGTATCCGCCGCATTCCCCTTGGCCAACCCTTCTTCGGCCCGAATCGCCTGCTCCAGCCAGCGCCAGCCAATCACCGTGTGCCCGAACACTTTCAGGTACAGCGCCGAATTCGCCAGGCTGCTGTTGACCTTGCCCTGGGCCAGATCCGTCAGCAAGCCGATGGTCACGCTCTGCAGGCGTGCGACCAGTTTCTCCAGCGGCTCACGCAATGCGGTCAACGATTCGTACGCCACCGCGCGTTCGGCCGTGTCGGCAATCAGGCGAATCAGTTGCTTGAGCCCGGCGCCACCGTTTTGCGCCAGTTTGCGTCCCAGCAGATCAAGGGACTGAATGCCGTGGGTGCCTTCGTGGATCGGATTCAGGCGATTGTCGCGGTAGTACTGTTCCACCGGGTATTCGCGGGTGTAGCCGTGGCCGCCGAGAATCTGGATCGCCAGTTCGTTGGCCTTGAGGCAGAACTCCGATGGCCAGGATTTGACGATCGGCGTCAGCAGGTCCAGCAATTCATGGGCCTGTTTGCGCCCGGCTTCGGTTTCCAGCGTGGTGGTGTCATCGAACAGCCGCGCCGCGTACAGGCCAAGATCGAACGCACCTTCGACGTAGGACTTCTGCGTCAGCAGCATGCGTCTGACATCCGCGTGCTGAATGATCGCCACCGGCGCCGTCGTCGGGTCCTTGCTGTCCGGCACACGGCCCTGTGGACGTTCGCGGGCATACTCCAACGAGTACAGGTAACCGGCGTAACCGAGCATCACCGCGCCCATGCCGACGCCAATCCGCGCCTCGTTCATCATCTGGAACATGTAGCTCAAACCGTGATGCGGCTTGCCCACCAGATAGCCGACACACTCGCCGTTATCGCCGAAGTTCAGCGCGGTCGAGGTCGTTCCGCGCCAGCCCATCTTGTGGAACAGCCCGGCCAGCAGCACGTCATTGCGCTTGCCGAGGCTGCCGTCATCGTTGACCAGAAACTTGGGCACGATGAACAGCGAAATTCCCTTCACCCCGGCTGGCGCGTCCGGCAATTTGGCCAGCACCATGTGCACGATGTTTTCCGAGAGCGGGTGATCGCCGCCGGAGATGAAGATCTTGTTGCCCTTCAGGCGATAAGTGCCGTCGGACGCCGGTTCTGCGCGGGTACGAATATCCGACAGCGACGACCCGGCATGGGGTTCGGTCAGGGCCATGGTGCCGAAGAAGCGACCGTCGATCATCGGTTGCAGGAAGCGCTGCTTCTGCTCGTCGGTGCCGAAGCTTTCGATCAGGTTGGCCGCGCCCATTGTCAGGAACGGGTACGAGGTCGACGCCGCGTTGGCCGACTGAAAGTGGGCGAAGCAGGCCTGGGACAACAATGTAGGCAGTTGCATGCCGCCAGCGTCGAAACTGCGCGCGGCGTTGAGGAATCCGGCTTCGAGGAAGGCATCCACCGCCGGTTTCACTTCGGGAATCAGAATCGCCTGACCGTTCTCGTAGCGCGGCTCGTTTTCGTCACCCTTGCGGTTGTGCGGTGCGAAGTACTTTTCGGCGATGTTGCGCGCCGTGCCGATGGCGGCATCGAAGGTTTCGCGGTTGTGTTCGGCAAACCGCTCGCGCCGGGTCAGGCCCTCGGCATCGAGGACTTCGTACAGCTCGAAAGCCAGATTGCGGGAACTGAGCAGCGTCTCGGACATGGCGGCCTACCTTTTTTTGGAATGGACCGAGTCTAGGCTTGCGAATAAAGGCTGAACAGGAAGATTGATAACGGTGATGGAGAGGCAAAAAAAATGGGCGCCGGTGAGGGCGCCCATTTTTTATGTTGCTGACAGAGTCGGCGATTAACCGATGGTCATCAGGCTGGCGTTACCGCCCGCTGCTGCGGTGTTGACGCTCAATGCGCGCTCGATCACCAGGCGCTCCAGCGCAATGTTGGTCTCGCCCTGGGACAGGCCCTGAACCCCGACGATGGCGCCGGCACGCTTGGCGATCTGCTGGCAGACCGCACGCAACTGGTCGGAATGGCCGTGATGCAGAACCGCGTCGAACACCACGTCATCCTTGTTCCAGTCGGAAACCAGCTTGATCCGCGCCTGAATCTCCTTCGGCAGGCGTGCGAACAATGCCTTGCTGGTGTCGGATTCCGGCCAGACCGCCGAACCGCCCACTGCCAGTACCGCAGCGAGTTGGGTCAGCAGGTCACCTTCGATGTCCGCCAGGCACAGCACGTGCTCGCGCGGCAGGATCGCGTAGCTGTTCTTCTCGCCGGTCGGGCCGGCCAGTACGCGGGTGATACCGCTTTGCGACTGGGCTGCGTATTGCACGCACAGAGTGCTCAGGTCGGCGAACTTGTTGCTGTCGGCCCAGGCTTTCAGGGCGACCAGCGGTTTGCTCAGGGCGTCACGCAGACGAACATCCGGTGCCACGGCTGCATCACCGCGAGCGAAGGATTGTTCGATGGCATCGGTAGGACGCGTCGACAGCAAACGGTACAGGTACAGCGGACCACCGGCCTTCGGACCAGTACCCGACAGGCCTTCACCACCGAACGGCTGGACGCCGACCACGGCACCCACGATGTTGCGGTTGACGTAGACGTTACCGGCGTTGACGTTGTCGATCACCTTGGCGATGGTCTCGTCGATGCGGGTGTGCACGCCGAGGGTCAGTCCGTAACCGGAGGCGTTGATCTGGGCGATCAACTGGTCGATTTCTTTACGCTTGTAGCGCACCACGTGCAGCACCGGGCCGAAGATCTCGCGTTGCAGCTCGTCGAAGCTTTCCAGTTCGATCAGGGTCGGCATGACGAAGGTGCCGCGTTTGACTTCCTCGGTATCGGCGATAGCCACCTGGTACACGTTGCGACCTTTGTCGCGCATGCCCTGGATGTGCTTCTCGATGCCGGCCTTGGCTTCGGCGTCGATCACCGGGCCGATGTCCACGGACAGGCGCTCCGGGTTGCCAAGACGGCTTTCAGCCATCGCACCTTTAAGCATTTCGATGACGCGATCAGCCGAATCTTCCTGCAAGCACAGGACGCGCAGGGCCGAGCAACGTTGACCGGCGCTGTCGAAGGCCGACGACACCACGTCGATCACCACCTGTTCGGTCAGTGCCGAAGAGTCGACGATCATCGCGTTCTGGCCGCCGGTTTCGGCGATCAGCGGAATCGGACGGCCCTGGTTGTCGAGGCGACCGGCAATGTTGCGTTGCAACAGGCGCGCGACTTCGGTGGAACCGGTGAACATCACGCCTTTGACGCGCTCGTCACCCACCAGGCCGGCACCGACGGTTTCACCGCGACCCGGCAGCAGTTGCAGCACGCCTTCCGGGATCCCGGCTTCGAGCAGCAGGCGTACGGCTTGTGCAGCCACCAGCGGAGTTTGTTCGGCCGGTTTGGCCAGGACCGGGTTACCGGCGGCCAGTGCGGCGGCGACTTGACCGCTGAAGATTGCCAGCGGGAAGTTCCACGGGCTGATGCAGACCACCGGGCCCAGTGGGCGGTGGGCGTCGTTGCTGAAATCGTTGCGGGCCTGCACTGCGTAATAACGCAGGAAGTCGACCGCTTCGCGGACTTCGGCGATGGCGTTGGCGAAGGTCTTGCCGGCTTCGCGAGCCAGCAGGCCCATCAGCGGCTGAATCTCGCCTTCCATCAAGTCGGCGGCACGTTCCAGAATCGCGGCGCGTTCGGCCGGCGGGGTGGCCTGCCAGATCGGTGCAGCGTTCAGGGCGCATTGAATGGCGTTGTCGACGTCTTCGACGGTGGCTTCCTGCACATGGCCGACCACGTCACGCAGATCGGACGGGTTCAGGACTGGTGCCGGTGCTTCGTTGCTGGAGGCGCAACCGAGCATCGGCGCGGCTTTCCAGTGGTTGTGCGCGGTCGCCAGCAGGGCGCAGGACAGCGATGCCAGACGATGTTCGTTGGCCATGTCGATACCGCTGGAGTTGGCGCGCTCGGAACCATAAAGGTCACGCGGCAGCGGAATGCGCGGGTGCGGCAGGCCGAAACCACCTTCCACGGTCGCCATTTGCTCGATCTGCGCAACTGGATCGGCCACCAGTTCCTGAATCGAAATCGACTGGTCGGCGATGCGGTTGACGAACGAAGTGTTGGCGCCGTTTTCCAGCAGGCGACGCACGAGGTACGCCAGCAGGGTTTCGTGGGTACCGACCGGAGCGTACACACGGCACGGGCGGTTCAGCTTGCCTTCGGAGACTTTGCCTACAACCTGCTCGTACAGCGGTTCGCCCATGCCGTGCAGGCACTGGAATTCGTACTGGCCCGGGTAATAGTTCTGACCGGCAATGTGATAAATCGCCGACAGGGTGTGGGCGTTGTGCGTGGCGAACTGCGGGTAGATGACTTCCGGCACCGACAGCAGTTTGCGGGCGCAGGCGATGTAGGAAACGTCGGTGTACACCTTGCGGGTGTAGACCGGATAGCCTTCCAGACCTTCGACCTGGGCGCGCTTGATTTCGCTGTCCCAGTACGCGCCTTTCACCAGACGGATCATCAGGCGATGACGGCTGCGGCGAGCCAGGTCGATCACGTAGTCGATCACATACGGGCAACGCTTCTGGTAGGCCTGGATCACGAAGCCGATGCCGTTCCAGCCCGTCAGTTGCGGCTCGAAGCACAGGCGTTCGAGCAGATCCAGCGACAGCTCCAGGCGGTCGGCTTCTTCGGCGTCGATGTTCAGGCCGATGTCGTATTGCTTGGCCAGCAGGGTCAGCGACAGCAGGCGCGGATACAGCTCATCCATCACGCGCTCGTACTGGGCGCGGCTGTAACGCGGGTGCAGGGCCGACAGTTTGATCGAGATGCCCGGGCCTTCATAAATCCCACGGCCGTGAGAGGCTTTGCCGATCGAATGAATGGCTTGTTCGTACGAGGCCAGGTACTTCTGGGCGTCGTGTTCGGTCAGCGCCGCTTCACCGAGCATGTCGTAGGAATAGCGGAAACCCTTGGCTTCGAACTTGCTCGCGTTGGCCAGGGCTTCGGCGATGGTTTCGCCGGTCACGAACTGCTCGCCCATCAAGCGCATGGCCATGTCGACGCCCTTGCGGATCATCGGCTCGCCGCTCTTGCCGATGATGCGGCTCAGGGACGAAGTCAGGCCGGCTTCGTTGTGAGTCGACACCAGTTTGCCGGTCAGCAGCAGACCCCAGGTCGCCGCGTTGACGAACAGCGACGGGCTGTTGCCCAGGTGCGGCTGCCAGTTGCCGGTGCTGATCTTGTCGCGGATCAGTGCATCGCGAGTGCCTTTGTCCGGGATACGCAACAGCGCTTCGGCCAGGCACATCAGCGCCACACCTTCCTGGGACGACAGGGAAAATTCCTGCAGCAGGCCCTGAACAATGCCTGCACGACCGCCGGCACTCTTCTGGTTACGCAGTTTTTCCGCGATGGAGGCGGCAAGTTTGTTGGTGGCTTCGGCCATCGGTGCCGGCAGGCGAGCCTGCTCGATCAGCATCGGCACCACTTCCGGCTCAGGGCGACGGTACGCGGCGGTGATCGAGGCGCGCAGCACCGATTGCGGCAGGATGCTTTCGGCGAATTCGAGGAAACATTGGTGGGCGTGATCGGTGTGGACTTCGCCTGCCTCGTCGGCATCCTTGGCGGTCAAACCGTTCAGCTCGGTCAGGGTTGCACCACCCTCGAGTTTTTCCAGGTAATTGAAAATTGCCTGCTTGATCAGCCAGTGCGGCGTGCGATCAATCGAGGTTGCGGCGGCCTTCAGGCGCTCGCGGGTCGGGTCGTCAAGTTTGACCCCAAGGGTGGTGGTAGCCATATTTTTATCCTCATAGGTGCCGCAGTTGCGCGACAACAGCTGGCGGCAAGATTAGCCGTGAGCTTGCAGAGGTGCAACCGGGTGCAACCCTTTTTTTGTCGGAATATTCGGCAGCTTGTCAGGAATAAATTTCAGCTTCGCGATGACCGCTCTAGATAGGTGCTTTCAAGGAAGATGGAGGGGTGTCACTGCGCCGGAACAGTGCAAAATAGGCGGTTTGCAGTCGAAAAAACGACGTAGGTGCAACTAATTCTCAAGAAACTGGTTGCACCTGTTTTGCTTTGTTGCATAGGATTCGCGCCCAAGGTGCAACCGGGGAACCCGGTGTACCGGCCAATGGCTTTCCTGGGGAAACATTGGTCATAAATGCGCGGCCGTGCGAATCGTCTGTCAGACGTCAGTCTGCAAACGGTGCAACCGCCGCCGCTACATAAAAACAAAGCCAGGGCACGTACGTAATGAGCGCAAGCAATCCAACCCTGATCACGTTCGTGATCTACATCGCAGCAATGGTGCTGATCGGCTTCATGGCCTATCGCTCCACCAACAACCTTTCCGACTACATTCTGGGCGGCCGCAGCCTGGGCAGCGTGGTGACCGCATTGTCCGCCGGCGCTTCCGACATGAGCGGCTGGTTGCTGATGGGCCTGCCGGGCGCCATCTACATGTCCGGCCTGTCCGAAAGCTGGATCGCCATCGGCCTGATCGTCGGTGCCTACCTGAACTGGCTGTTCGTCGCCGGCCGTCTGCGTGTTCAAACCGAACACAACGGCGATGCGCTGACCCTGCCGGACTACTTTTCCAGCCGTTTCGAAGACAAAAGCGGCCTGCTGCGGATCATTTCGGCGGTGGTGATTCTGGTGTTCTTCACCATCTACTGCGCTTCCGGCATCGTGGCCGGCGCCCGTCTGTTCGAAAGCACCTTCGGCATGTCCTACGAGACCGCGCTGTGGGCCGGTGCTGCGGCGACAATTGCCTACACCTTCGTCGGCGGTTTCCTCGCGGTAAGCTGGACCGACACCGTGCAAGCCACCCTGATGATCTTCGCGCTGATCCTGACGCCGATCATCGTGCTGCTGGCCACCGGCGGCGTGGACACCACGTTCCTGGCCATCGAAGCCAACGATCCTGGCAACTTCGACATGCTCAAAGGCACCACTTTCATCGGCATTATTTCGCTGATGGGCTGGGGCTTGGGTTACTTCGGTCAGCCGCACATCCTGGCGCGCTTCATGGCCGCTGACTCGGTGAAATCCATCGCCAACGCCCGTCGCATCTCCATGACCTGGATGATCCTGTGCCTGGGCGGCACCGTGGCTGTGGGTTTCTTCGGTATCGCTTACTTCTCGGCCAACCCGGACGTGGCAATGCCCGTGAGCGAGAACCACGAGCGTGTGTTCATCGAACTGGCGAAGATCCTCTTCAACCCGTGGATTGCCGGTGTCCTGCTGTCGGCCATTCTGGCGGCGGTGATGAGCACCCTGAGCTGCCAGTTGCTGGTGTGCTCCAGCGCCCTGACCGAAGACTTCTACAAAACCTTCCTGCGCAAATCCGCCTCGCAAGTCGAGCTGGTATGGGTCGGCCGCGCCATGGTGTTGCTGGTTGCACTGATCGCTATCGCGATGGCGGCCAACCCGGAAAACCGCGTGCTGGGCCTGGTGTCCTACGCCTGGGCTGGTTTCGGCGCAGCGTTCGGTCCAGTCGTACTGATCTCGGTAATCTGGAAGAAGATGACCCGCGACGGCGCACTGGCCGGCATCCTGGTCGGCGCGATCACCGTGATCGTGTGGAAGCATTTCGAAGTGCTCGGCCTGTACGAAATCATCCCGGGCTTCATCTTCGCCAGCCTGGCGATCTACTTCGTCAGCCTGCTGGGCCAGCCGAGCACCGGCATGGTTCAACGCTTTGAAGCGGCCGAGAAGGATTTCCATCTGAACAAGTGATGGAAATGAGCTGAGGCTCACAAGAAAACGGCCCGTTTCCTACCAGGAAGCGGGCCGTTTTTTATTGCCTGCGATTTTTCTGAAGGAAAAGTCTGTAGTCGGATGCGCCGATTTTTGAAGGGGAGATCGAAGTTTCAAGTAGGGGAAATCTGATTTTTCAGTCACCCAACCTGCACCCCTTGCCCCTCATGCAGAATCGCCCGCCCTCATTCTGCAGAGAGACATCGGATGTTCGCGCCTGCCAATCAACCGCGTTTCACGTTGACCGTCGAAGGCGCCCGGTTTGACCTCAAAGTCCTTGAGTTCTCGGGCAAGGAAGCCATCAGCCAGCCCTTTCGCTTCGACCTGGAACTGGTCAGCGAGCGGCCAGACCTGGACCTTGAAAGCCTGCTGCACTGTCAGGCGTTTCTGAGTTTCGATGAAGAGGGTTCCGGTATTCACGGTCAGATCTATCGGGTCGGACAGGGGGATTCCGGCAAGCGTCTGACCCGC
This sequence comes from Pseudomonas sp. GW821-FHT02C04, assembly GCF_059421845.1. NCBI lineage: Bacteria > Pseudomonadati > Pseudomonadota > Gammaproteobacteria > Pseudomonadales > Pseudomonadaceae > Pseudomonas > Pseudomonas sp. GW821-FHT02C04. The sequence goes on from NZ_JBWKVT010000004.1 coordinate 393,801, forward strand.
TATCACGTCAGCCTTGTTCCACGCCTGGCTTATCTCGGCCATCGGATCAATCAACGAATCTTCCAGCATCAAAGCGTGCCGCAGATCGTGACGCAGATCCTCAAGGATCACTCGATCCTGCGCGATGCCTTCGAATTTCGCCTCGGCAGCGATTACCCGCCCCGTGAATATTGCGTGCAGTACGCCGAGAGCGATCTGGCGTTCATCCAGCGCCTGTGTTCCGAAGTCGGCATTCATTTCCATTTTCAGCACAGCCCGGACGGGCATCTATTGGTGTTTGGCGACGATCAAACCGTATTCCCGCGTCTGGCCGAGCCGACGCTGTACCTGCCGGGCAGCGGGATGGCCGCATCGGCGCCGGCGATCAAGCGCTTCACCGTCCGGGTAGAAACCCGCACCAGCGTGGTCACACGACGTGATTACGACTTCAGCAAACCCCGGCTGTCGCTGCAAAGTCGCTCAGAAAGCGAACAGCGCCCGGTGCTGGAGGATTACCACTTTCCCGGCCAGTTCACCGAGCGCGAAACCGGCAAACAACTGGCCCAGCGCACCCTTGAGCGACATGTCGCCGACTACCGTCAGGCTGAAGGTCGCAGCGATCAATCTGCCTTGGTCAGCGGACATTTCCTGCAACTGACCGAGCATCCGCGCCAGGACTTGAATGACCTCTGGCTGCTGACTGCCGTCGAGCACCATGGACGACAGCCGCAAGTGCTGGAGGAATCGGTCACCAGCGATGGCGATGAATTCCAGGGTTACCGTAATACCTTTCTCGCCACGCCGTGGGACGTGTTCTTCCGTCCACCGATGGGCCCGGAAAAGCCACGGATGCTTGGTTATCAACCGGCCGTGGTTACCGGCCCGAAAGACAGTGAAATCCATTGCGACGAGTACGGCCGGGTCAAGGTGCAACTGGCGTGGGATCGCGACGGTGAACTCAACGAACATTCCAGTTGCTGGCTGCGGGTCGCCAGCGGTTGGGCCCATGACCGTTATGGCAGCGTGCTGATTCCACGGGTCGGCATGGAAGTGCTGGTGGGGTTCATCGATTCCGACGCCGACAAACCGCTGGTCATGGGTTGCCTGCCGAACGCGGCGACGCCGGTGCCGCTGGATCTGCCGGCCGACAAGACCCGCAGTATTTTCCGCAGCCAGAGTAGTCCCGGTGGCGGTGGTTACAACGAATTGCGCATCGAGGATCGCAAAGGCGCCGAGGAAATCTACCTGCGCGCCCAGCGAAACTGGACGCAGCATGTGTTGAATGATCAGCAGGTGCAGGTGGATAACCAGCGCAGCGTCGTTGTCACTGGCCTCGCAAAACACGAACTGAAAGCCGATGAACAGCGCATCACCCACGGCCAGCGCCAGACCGAGGTGAAGCAGGACGACCACCTGACGGTGACCGGCGACCGGCACATCCGCGTGAGCAATCAGGCGATCAATGCCAGTGCGCAATTTCACGTCAGCGCCGGCCAGCAGGTGGTGATTGACGGCGGGGCGAGCGCGACGATTCAGGCGGGCGGGCAGTGGATCAACATCGGCCCCGGCGGGATCTTCAGCAGCGTGCCGATTGTGGTGGGTGGTGCGCCGATGGCGGCGATGAGCGCCGCGCCGACAGTGCCGGGGTTGCCGGAGAAACTGGTGGCGGCGCCGGCTGCGATTCTGACTGCTGCGCAAATCATGAGCCTTAAGGGAGATGCGCCGTTCTGCGAAGAATGCGAGCGCTGTAAGGAGGGAGTCTGTGCAGCCTGATCAATGGTTGAAGGGAGATCCGCTGAAACCATCGGAGCAGTTGTTCGCGATTTTCAGCAGCGCCAGTGCGGTGGGTCCGCTGAAAGCCTGGCCTTCGAATGCGCAGATGCCGAAACCGGTCTGGACGGAAACGATCTATGCCGAGTGGGATGCGGTGATGCCCTATGTGGGAATCGTCGACGCAGGCTGTGAGTTTCTGGATTGGGTGGCGACCACGGAGTCTCGGGACTGGGGCTGGCTGGCGGTTTCTTCGGCGGGGCTTGAGGCGGTGGTCGAGCACTTTCGCAGTTTGACTCAGGTGCTGATGCCGGACGGGAAAGCGGTGTTCTTTCGGTTTTGGGATGGGCGGTTCTTGTTGCCGATCCTTGAGTCCCCCGAGGTGGATGCCGGGAAATTGCTGCCGGTCCTCACCCGAGGATTGGTCAACGGTCAGGCCGTTGAAATCGGGGGCAGGGCACAGGTATCGGGGCGTGAGTTTCCTTGGTGGTCGGTACCGGAAAAACTGCTGGCGCAATTCGGCGGTGATGCTCGAATCAACAATGCCTTGCAGTGGTTGAGCGAGGAGCAGCCGGCGTTATTCGAGGCGTTTCCCGCCGATGTTTTGCGCTGCAAGGTTGTCAGGTTTTTCGAAGTTTCGGCGTCGGACGAATCGTCGGTTTCGGCATTGCAGGACTACTTGCGGGACGAGTCAGAGTGAAATTTCTGGGCAAGGGCTTCGGACGTTTCCTGCGAGTTGCGGCGGTTTGCGTGAACTGGTGGGCGCGGTGGTGCGGGGATAGTCTTTTGGCGGTCACCGCAAATTCGGTGACAGGGCGTGGAAGCCCTTTTATCGTTAGGCGCGTCAAGCTGCACCAGTCAGACGTCTTTGTCGTTTGAGTTTTTGGTGGCTGTGCGCGGGGCGCTTTCGAGTGCGCCGGGTGCCTAACGTCCCGGTCTTCCACACCTGCGTACAGCCGCCACCTAATGCGTGGAAGTGAGAGTTGGCGGCTCCATCCAATACGTTAGGAGTTACTCCTGTGCCAACATTGAAACCCGATCCACCCTACGAACCCTTCATCCCCCACCCCAGCAACCGCCTCATGGCGCTGACCAGCAACTGCAACGACATGCCCACCCTGTTCATCGACACCCACGCCCCGCTCGACATCCTGATGGACGCCGCCAACTACCGCATCCGCGCGGTCATCCAGGTCCTGGAAAACATGTGCATGCGCGGCTCGGTCGAGTGCGACTCGGTCATCCTGAGCGACTTTGCCCAGCTCTGCGTGATTCCGTTGCGCGACGGCTGTGATGTGTTGGATGTGATTGGAAAGCGCCTACGAACGCAGGCCTGACAGACCCTGCAAACTCCCTCGCCACAACAGCAAACTCAAAGGATCGCCCGGTCTACCGTTTGGTGGTCATTGCGAGACGTAAGCGTCCTGGGTCTTGATGAAACGGTCGAAAGCTTGGGAGTTGTAAACCTCAAGGCACGCGTAAAACACGACTTTGCGATTCGAGTGCTTGCTGGCCGACGGTGTCTGATCGTAGGCCGCGAGCATGTAGTCTCTGGTTTCCTTGTAGGGATCGTGCAGGACATGCAGCGTGTCTTCATTCTGAACAACGGTGTGCAGGCCTTTGCCCATGAACGAGTACGCTCCGGCGGAGAGTCCGATGTCTTTTTCCAGTGCAGATTGTTCTTTGAATGGCGCCAGGATGCAGTGGCTCAAGCCGTAGTTCTTTAGATTCTGGCGTGCTTGTTCGGTGTGTTCTTCGTCAGCGAAGGCGTGAAATGAACCCAGCAGGCACAGGAGGGCAATGATCCGGCGGTACATGATTTTCAGACTTCCTGTCAGGTGGTTGCGGCCAGTGTAACGCCGGGAACGCCCACTCAGCCCCCAACCCCTGACTTGCCGCCCGGTAAAAGGTAAACTTCACGGCCCTCGCAGGAGCAGCCATGAATTATCGTCACGCCTTCCATGCCGGCAATCACGCCGATGTGTTCAAACACCTGACCTTGACCCGCCTCATCGCCCTGATGTCGCGCAAGGAGCAGCCGTTTGCCTATCTCGACAGCCACGCCGGCATCGGTCTGTATGACCTGCAGGGCGATCAGGCCAACCGTACCGGCGAGTACCTGGAAGGCATCGCGCGCTTGTGGGACCAGCCGGATCTGCCGGCGCTGACTGCCGACTATATGAAAGTGCTGCACGAGATGAACCCGGATGGCCAGTTGCGCTATTACCCGGGCTCGCCGGAGCTGGCGCGGCGTCTGACCCGGCCGCAGGACCGGGTGATGCTCAACGAGAAGCACCCCGAAGACGGCGTTTTGCTCAAGGACAACATGGCCGGCGATCGTCGGGTCAAAGTGCATCTGGGCGAGGGCTGGCATGTCGCCCGCGCGATGTTGCCAGTGCAGGAGAAACGCGCGGTGATGTTGATTGATCCGCCGTTCGAACAGCTCGATGAAATGCAGCGTTGTGCAGCGTCGATGAAAGAGGCCATTGGCCGGATGCGCCAAACCGTGGCGGCCATCTGGTATCCGGTGAAGGACCAGCGCGCGCTGCGTCGTTTCTATCAGGATCTGGCCGGCACCGGTGCGCCGAAACTGCTGCGGGTCGAACTGCTGGTACATCCGCTGGACACGCCGAACAGTCTGAACGGTTCCGGGCTGGCGATTGCCAATCCGCCGTGGGGGCTGGAGGAAGAATTGCGTGAGCTGCTGCCGTGGCTGTCCAAGAAACTTGGGCAGACCCAGGGTGGGTGGCAGATGGATTGGTTGATCGCCGAGAGCTGATTCGCAGAGTTTGTGGCGAGGGAGCTTGTCGAGTCGTCGCACCGTCCCGCTCGGCTGCGCAGCAGTCGTAAAATCGGAGAGCCGGTTCTTCTTGAAGAACGCGTTCACCGGTTTTGGGGGCGCTTCGCACCCCAGCGGGAGCAAGCTCCCTCGCCACAGTTTTAGGTCAGTTACCCGCCAGACTCGGTGGCATGCAAACGCCAGTGCCGCCAATCCCGCAGTAGCCTTCCGGGTTTTTCGCCAGATACTGCTGGTGATAGGTCTCTGCGAAGTAAACGGTCGGGGCCTGTTCAATCTCGGTGCTGATTTCACCCAGGCCTGCCTTCGACAGCTCAGCCTGATAAACGGCTTTGCTCTTCAGCGCCGCATCCAGTTGCTCCGGATGGGTCGCGTAGATCACCGAACGGTACTGAGTGCCGATGTCATTGCCCTGACGCATGCCCTGCGTCGGGTTGTGCAGTTCCCAGAACATTGTCAGCAGCTCTTCGTAGCTGACCTTGTCTTTGTCGAAAACCACTAGCACCACTTCCGAGTGACCGGTCAGGCCCGAGCAGACTTCTTCGTAGGTCGGGTTCGGCGTGAAGCCGCCGGCGTAACCGACCACGGTGCTGACTACGCCTTCACGCTGCCAGAAGCGACGTTCCGCACCCCAGAAACAGCCCAGTCCGAAAATCGCGAAATCGACGTCCTGGAAGAACGGGCCAAGCAGCGGCGTGTCTTTGAAGACGAAATGGTTTTCAGGCAGGGTCATCGCGGTTTCGCGGCCAGGCAGAGCTTGTTCTTTAGTCGGTAGCACGTTTTTGTTCACCAGAATTTCCGAGCGCAGAACCATGATCGTTCCTCTCAGTCAGGATGGGATGTCAATTACACAGACCACCAGTGTGCCCAATGATGCCCAGTTAATCACTAGTCAAAATGTGCGGGTACTTTGGTTGTGGTTTACAGAGGGAGAGGGCCGCGCGGGTAGCGCTTGAGCGCCTGGATCAGCTCGGCGCCCGGAATCGGCCGGTCGAACAGGTAGCCCTGGCCGACGTCGCAGCGGTGCCGACGCAGGAACGCCAGTTGCTCGGCGGTCTCGATGCCTTCGGCCACGACCTTGAGTTTCAGGTTGTGGGCCATGGCGATCACGGCGGAGGTGATCTCCATGTCGTCCTGGTTGTCCGGGATTTCGTGGATGAAGCTGCGATCGATCTTGATGATGTCGATCGGGAATTTTTTCAGGTAACTGAGCGACGAGTAACCGGTGCCGAAGTCGTCCATGGCCAGGGTCAGGCCCAGGCGCTTGAGCTGGTCGAGCTGCAAGTGGGTGTCTTCGGTGGCTTCCAGCAGCAGGCCTTCGGTCAGTTCCAGTTCCAGCAGATTGGCCGGCAGCGCTTCTTCCTTGAGGATGTTGGCGATGGAGGCCACCAGATCCGGGTCGGAAAACTGCTTGGGCGACAGGTTGATCGCCACTTGCAGGTTGCCCATGCCCGCAGCAGTCAGCGCCTTGCTCATGCGGCAGGCCTGGCGGGCGATCCACTTGCCGATCGGGATGATCAGGCCGGTTTCCTCGGCCACGCTGATGAACTGGTCCGGGCGGATCATGCCGCGCTCCGGGTGGTTCCAGCGCAGCAGCGCTTCCATGCCCAGCAACCGGCCGCTGCGCAGGCACAGCTTCGGCTGGTAGAACACGTCCAGCTCGTTCTGGGTCAGGGCGCGGCGCAGGTTGTTCTCGACGAACAGTTTGTAGCTGGCCTCGGCGTTCAGCGCTTCGGTGAACACCTGCACCTGATGTTTGCCGTTGGCCTTGGCCTTGTGCAGGGCGAGGCCGGCGTTGCGCATCAGGGTCTGCGGGTCGCGGCCGTGCAGCGGCGCGCAGGCCAGGCCCACGGAGCCTGTGACACTGATCAACTGGTTGTCGACGAACATCGGTTTGTCGAGGGTCAGCAGCAATTGGCTGGCGATCTGTTGGCCGGCTTCGAGGTCGGTGTTGTCGAGCAACACCGCGAATTCGTTACTGGCGAATCGCGCCAGGCTGCCGCTCGGGCTCAGGCTGTTGCGTAGGCGCCGGGCCAGGCTGATCAACAGTTTGTCGCCGGTCTGGTGGCCGAGGCTGTCGTTGATCCGCTTGAAGTTGTCGATGTCCACCAGCAGCAGGCTGATCGGGGTATCGCTGTCTCGGGCGAAGCGCTCATCCAGATTGCGGATAAATGCAGGGCGGTTGCCGAGGTTGGTCAGGTTGTCGGTGTAAGCCAGACGCTCGATGCGCTGCTGCGCCAGTTTGGTCTGGGTGATGTCTTCGTAGATGCCGATGTAGTGCGTCAGCTCACGGTTGTCGCCGTAGACCTTGGAAATCGACAACTGGCCCCAGTAGGGTTCGAGGTTTTTGCGGCGGCTCTTGAATTCGCCCTGCCAGCTGTTGCTCTTGGCCAGCGCCGAGGGCGCGTCGAACAACAGCTCGCTGAGGTTTTCCAGGGCCGGCAGTTCCGACAGGCGCTGGCCGTGGACTTCCTCGGTGGTGTACTGGGTGATCGCCGTAAAGCTCGGGTTGACGTACTCGACCACGCCGTCGCAATTGACCAGCAAAAAGGCGTTGGCACTTTGCTCGACCGCGCGCTGGAACAGGTGCAGGGCGCTGGTGGCGGTGCGGCGGTTGTGATTGTTGATGACCTGGGCGAATTGGTCGGCCAGCTCACCGGCAAAGGCGATTTCGTCGGACTGCCAGGCGCGGGTGACGCCGGTCTGCTCCAGGCACAGCACGCCGACCACCTGGCCGTCGACACGGATGCTGGCGTCGAGCATGGCGTTGACGTCACGCGGACGCAGGGCTTCGGCCATTTCCCGGGTACGTGGGTCGCGCATCGCGTTGTGCGCGTCGATGGCGCGGCTGCCGTGCAGCGCGTCCATGTAATCGGGGAAGCCGCTGACGTCGATCACCTCCGGCAGGATGTATTCCTGGGTGGCGCGGTGATAGGCGGAAATCGGCACCAGCTTCTGGCCTTCGAGGTTCCACAGGCTGGCGCAGTCGATTTCATAGATATCGCAGGCGCAGCGGGTGATCAGTTCGGCGGCTTCTTGCAGGGAGTTCTGGCTGCTGTAGCGCTGGCGGGCCAGCAGCAGGATCAGGTCCTGCTGGGCGCGCACCCGCTCCAGATGCTGCAGTTGTTCCTGCTGGGCACGCTGATTGAGCTCAAGGGCGATTTGCAGGCGCGAGTTCTGGGTTTCAAGGTCGACGGACGGCAATGCTGGCGCTTCGTCGAACACGTCGTCGACCGCCAGCAGGTAACCGCGCAGCAGGTGACGGTTGTGCTGCTTGTAGGCTTCACCGAGTTCGAGAATGCTCAGCGCCCCGGCGGCGGTGTGCAGGGTGTAGCGCACCAGATAATGCGGGCTGTCGCGCAGTTGTTGCTGGATCGCGTCGTGCAGCTGATAGCGCGCCTCGGGCTCCATCAGGCTGGCGTAGGGCGAACCGACCAAAGCGCAGAGTTCGACGGCGGGCTGGCCGAACTGTCGTTCACAGTTGGGATCGAGAAACAGCATCGCCCAGCTGGCTTCATTCAGGCGCTCGAAACGCAGCATGCCGAGCCGCGAGGGCACAGGCAACTGCGTCACTACCTCGGCCACCATACGGCTGGCGGCATCGGGTTGGCTCTTCATGAAGGGAACTCGCTTGGAAATTTGCTGAACGCGCCGGGCTCTCGCCCTCTTTACTGTTGCCTGCGGCAAGGTTGCATCATTGCGGCACCGACTGACAAGAGACATGAAGGCCAAGTGCTATAAGAATATGTCGGCTGCGCTGAACATTTCTCCAGCGGGCGCTGGAAAGTAATGCAGCGGCGCGCTGAGAGTGCCGTTCCAGAGCCTTCTGGCGTCCGGAACGGCGACATTTTTCATTTCAGTGCAGTGGAATATCGATTGATTGCAAGTGTTTACCATCCCGGTCGTGGTAGTTGACCCGGATGTGTTCGGCTTCGACCAGCATGTGGGCAAAATTGTCCTGGCTGACGACCTTGCTGGTCAGTGTGTGCCGGTATTCTCCCGCGTCCGTGCGAGCCAGCGGCTGATCGAGAATGAACGTCGATGCCGTGGCGTACGGCAGCAGTTTGCTGTTGCTCAGCGGCGAAGAGACGACGGTGTTTACTTCGAAGTCCGAGTCTTCACTGTGAGTCAGACGACTGGTCAGCGAGCCATGCACATCCCCGGAGATGAATACGACGTTCCTGATTCTATGCCTGCGGATGATTTCCAGCAGACGCAGGCGCTGCTCGGGGAAGCCCATCCAGGCATCCTCGCCGTTCGTTCTGCGATCCGGGTAAAACATGACGCCGGTGACCACGAACTTGACCCGCGCAGGGCTTTCGACCAGCCACTTGCACAAGGCCTGTTCCTGCTCTTCATCCAGGATGCGGCGGTTCTCGCTGGATAAGTTGCGACGGGTTCGGCTATCGGTCACAAACCATTCGATATCGCCATCGCTGAATTGATACCAATAGTGCTTCAGCGAAGAATGATCTACTTGGCCGTTAGTTGTCAGCGAGCAGGCCGGGCTGTGACTGGCCTGATAAATTTCATAAGCCGTCATTGCATTGTGAAACAGCGCTGTGTCGGGTGTGTCGGCATTCGCCGGCCAGTTATCTTCTATTTCATGGTCATCCAGAATCATGTAAGTCGAAGTGCCTGACATCAGTCGTTGAATGTTGGGCTGAGAGAAAGCCGCGCGATATTTGGCAATGATCTCGTTATATTCGCGGTCGGGTGCAATCAGGTTCAAATCATCGGCGTAGATCTGGTCACCGCTCATCATGATTGCGCTGACCGCCGGTTGTGCGCCCTCGATCAGTTGGCTGATCGAGGCGAAGATCCGGTCGCCCAGTTGCGGGAGCACGGGGATACCGGCGGTCAGTCGCAAGCAACGGCAAGAGCCGAGGATGTAGGCCCGTGGTTGCAGAGGCTGGCTGCTGCGGGTGCGAAAGCGATAGGTTTCCCGTGGCCATTGCAATGGCAGTTCCGCCACGCTTTCAATCGTGTGGGCCGGGCTCATCGGGCTGAACCAGCCGGTCTGGTATTCGTAGTCGGTGTCGGGGTTCAAGTTATCGAGCACCAGGACACCGGACTGGTCACGGCTGGCATCCAGTTTGACAAACAACCCCTTCAGCCATTGTTTCGAATCAGTTATCCGGTAGCGAATGCCCGCAAATACTGCGGCGCTGTTTTTCAGGTCGCCGCGAACAAAAATTCTTGCCTGATGAGTTGTGGTGTGGCCAATGATCGGGCCGGCAGTAGGCTTTAGCATGTTCGAATCCATTCGAATAAGTGTAAGTTGAATATGAGGTTATCCAACTTTGTTGGTTAACTTCGGCGCGCCAAGGTTAGTTGTCTGCTGCTTAAAAATATTGACAGAAAATGGACTTGGGCCGTGGCTGAAGTCAGCGCAAGTTGTGGGAAAAGTGCGGGCGGCAGTTATTTCAGGCAAAAAAAAGCCCCGCCAAACTGACGGGGTTGAGGTACGAGCGTGTGGCGCTCGAAAACGTGGAACCCGGTTGGCCCTCCGTTGCCGGAGGGCCAAGCGGTTTACAGCAGGATGGTGCGGATGTCCGCCAGCAGGCTGCTCAGACGCTGGGTGAAGCGTGCGGCAGCGGCGCCGTTGATCACACGGTGATCGTAGGACAGCGACAGTGGCAGCATCAGTTTCGGCTGGAAGGCTTTGCCGTCCCAGACTGGCTGGATGGTTGCCTTGGAAACACCGAGGATCGCCACTTCCGGCGCGTTGACGATCGGCGTGAAGCCGGTGCCGCCAATGTGGCCGAGGCTGGAAATGGTGAAGCAGGCGCCTTGCATGTCGTCAGCGGTGAGCTTCTTGTCGCGGGCCTTGGCGGCCAGCGCAGCGGCTTCGGCTGCCAGTTGCAGCAGGCTCTTCTGGTCGACGTTCTTGATGACCGGTACCAGCAGGCCATCCGGGGTGTCGACGGCGAAGCCGATGTTCACGTACTTCTTGCGAATGATCGCCTTGCCGCTTGGTGCCAGCGAACTGTTGAAGTCCGGCAGCTCCTTGAGCATGTGCGCGCAGGACTTGAGCAGCAGCGGCAGGATGGTCAGCTTGACGCCAGCCTTCTCTGCAACGGCTTTCTGAGCGATACGGAACGCTTCCAGCTCGGTGATATCAGCCGAATCGAACTGAGTCACGTGCGGGATGTTCAGCCAGCTGCGGTGCAGGCTCGACGCACCGATCTGCATCAGGCGAGTCATCGGCACTTCTTCGATTTCGCCGAAACGGCTGAAGTCGACGACCGGAATCGGCGGGATGCCCGCGCCACCGGTTGCGCCAGCAGCAGCGGCCGGTGCTTCCTTGGCCTTCTGCATCATGGCTTTGACGTAAGTCTGCACGTCTTCTTTCAGGATGCGACCGTGCGGACCGCTGGCGCCGACAGCGCTCAGCTCGACGCCGAACTCGCGAGCCAGTTGACGCACGGCAGGGCCGGCGTGAACTTTGGCGCCCGGCTTGGCTGGAGCAGCAACCGGAGCGGCAGCAGCAGGTGCAGCGGCAGCCGGAGCAGCAGCGGCAGCTGGAGCCGGGGCAGCAGCCGGAGCAGCGCCTTTGACTTTCAGCTTGAGGATCAGATCGCCAGTGCCGACTTCGTCGTCCAGCTTGATGGAAATGCTTTCCACCACGCCAGCGGCAGGCGACGGGATTTCCATGCTTGCCTTGTCGGATTCCAGGGTGATCAGCGACTGGTCGGCTTCAACGCTGTCGCCAGCCTTGACCAACACTTCGATGATCTTGGCCTTGCCGGCCGAACCGATGTCCGGAACGTGGATGTCCTGAACGCTGTCGGCAACCGGTGCGGCAGGTGCAGCGACCGGAGCCGGCGCAGCAGCAGCAGCAGCGGCTGGAGCAGCAGCCTGGGCCGGAGCGGCTGCAGCAGGGGCCGCAGCACCCGCCACTTCCAGATCCAGAATCAGGTCGCCAGTGCCGACTTCATCGTTCAACTTGACGCTGATGGCCTTGACCACGCCAGCGGCAGGCGAAGGGATTTCCATGCTCGCCTTGTCGGATTCCAGGGTGATCAGCGACTGATCAGCCTCGACCTTGTCGCCGACCTTGACCTGGATCTCGATGATCTGTGCCTTGCCCGACGAACCGATGTCCGGCACGTGCACTTGCTGAACCGAAGCGGCAGCAGGTGCAGCGGCTGGCGCGGCGGCAGCAGGAGCGGCGGCCGGTTTGGCTTCAGCCTTGGCAGCAGGAGCAGCGGCAGGCGCCGGGGCCGCTTGCGCGGCGCCCTCGACTTCCAGTTCCAGCAGTTCGTCGCCTTCTTTCAGGCGATCGCCCAGCTTCACTTTCAGGCTCTTGATGACGCCGGCCTTCGGGGCCGGCACTTCCATGCTGGCCTTGTCCGATTCCAGAGTCAGGATGCTCTGGTCGGCTTCGATACGGTCGCCGACCTTCACAAACAGTTCGATTACTTCACCTTCACCGCTGCCGATGTCAGGTACGCGAATGAGTTCGCTCACAGAGTTTCTCCTCAGCAGTCCAGTGGGTTGCGTTTTTCCGGGTCGATACCGAACTTGGTGATGGCCTCGGCCACGACTTTAGGTTCGATATCACCACGGTCAGCCAGTGCTTCCAGGGCTGCCAACACCACGAAATGACGGTCGACTTCGAAGAAATGACGCAGTTTCTTGCGGCTGTCGCTGCGGCCGAAACCGTCGGTGCCCAGGACTTTGAATTCCTTGGACGGTACCCACTGACGGATCTGCTCGGCGAACAGTTTCATGTAGTCGGTAGAAGCGATGACCGGACCCTTACGGCCGCTCAGGCACTCTTCGACGTAGCTGCGCTTAGGCTTCTGGCCTGGTTTCAGACGGTTGCTGCGCTCTACGGCCAGGCCGTCGCGACGCAGTTCGTTGAAGCTGGTGACGCTCCACACGTCGGCACCGACGTTGAACTCTTCACGCAGGATCTTCGCCGCTTCACGGACTTCACGCAGGATGGTGCCGGAGCCCATCAGTTGTACGTGGTGCGCCGCTTCGCGGGTGTCTTCTTCCAGCAGGTACATGCCTTTCTTGATGCCTTCTTCGGCACCGGCCGGCATGGCTGGCTGCTGGTAGGACTCGTTCATTACGGTGATGTAATAGAAGATGTCCTGTTGCTCTTCGGTCATCTTCTTCATGCCGTCCTGAATGATCACCGCCAGCTCGTAGCCGTAGGTCGGATCGTAGGTGCGGCAGTTCGGGATGGTGGCAGCCAGCAGGTGGCTGTGACCGTCTTCGTGCTGCAGGCCTTCACCGTTCAGGGTGGTGCGGCCGGCGGTGCCGCCGATCAGGAAGCCACGGGTACGGCTGTCGCCGGCAGCCCAGGCCAGATCGCCGATACGCTGGAAGCCGAACATCGAGTAGAAGATGTAGAACGGCAGCATTGGCTGGTTGTGGCTGGAGTACGAAGTACCGGCCGCGATGAAGGAGCTCATGGCGCCCGCTTCGTTGATGCCTTCTTCAAGGATCTGACCTTTCTGGTCTTCCTTGTAGAACATCACCTGGTCTTTATCGACTGGCTCGTAGAGCTGACCGACGGACGAGTAGATGCCCAGCTGACGGAACATGCCTTCCATACCGAAGGTACGGGCTTCGTCCGGGATGATCGGAACGATGCGCGGGCCGATTTCCTTGTCCTTGACCAGTTGCGCGAGGATCCGCACGAACGCCATGGTGGTGGAAATTTCACGGTCGCCCGAACCGTCGAGGATTGCCTTGAGGGTATCCAGGTCCGGAGTCGGTACGCTGAAGCTCTGTGCGCGGCGCTGAGGGACGAAACCGCCCAGTGCAGTGCGACGCTCGGCCAGGTAACGGGCTTCGGCGCTGTTTGGCTCTGGCTTGAAGAACGGCAGGTTTTCCAGCTCTTCATCCTTGACCGGGATGTCGAAGCGGTCGCGGAACAGCTTCAGGCTGTCGACGTCGACTTTCTTGGTGTTGTGCGCGGTGTTCTTCGCTTCGCCCGCACCGGTGCCGTAACCCTTGATGGTCTTGGCCAGGATGACGGTCGGTTGTTCTTTGTGGTTGACCGCTTCGTGGTACGCCGCGTAGACCTTGTACGGGTCGTGGCCGCCACGGTTGAGTTTCCAGATCTCGTCGTCGGACAGGTCTGCAACCATCGCCTTGAGTTCAGGCGTGTTGAAGAAGTGTTCACGCACGAACGCGCCGTCTTTGGCCTTGTAGTTCTGGTACTCGCCGTCGATGACTTCGTCCATGCGACGTTGCAGGATGCCGTCGACGTCCTTGGCCAGCAGTGGGTCCCAGAAACGGCCCCAGATGACTTTGGTCACGTTCCACTGAGCACCGCGGAACACACCTTCGAGTTCCTGGATGATCTTGCCGTTGCCGCGAACCGGGCCGTCGAGGCGCTGCAGGTTGCAGTTGATGACGAAGATCAGGTTGTCCAGCTTCTCGCGGCCGGCCAGGGAGATGGCGCCCAGGGATTCCGGCTCGTCGCACTCGCCGTCGCCCAGGAAGCACCAGACTTTCTGTTTGCCCGGCTGGATGAAGCCGCGGTGTTCCAGGTACTTCATGAAGCGAGCCTGGTAGATCGCCTGGATCGGGCCCAGACCCATCGAAACGGTCGGGAACTGCCAGAAGTCAGGCATCAGCCAAGGGTGCGGGTAGGACGACAGGCCCTGACCGTCGACTTCCTGGCGGAAGTTGTTCATCTGGTCTTCGGTGATGCGGCCTTCCATGAACGCACGGGCGTAAACGCCTGGCGAGGTGTGGCCCTGGAAGTAGATCAGGTCGCCGCCGTGTTCGTCGGTCGGGGCCTGGAAGAAGTAGTTGAAGCCGATGTCGTACAGGGTCGCGCTGGAGGCGAAGCTGGAGATGTGACCGCCCAGGTCAGAATCTTTCAGGTTCGTACGCATTACCATGGCCATCGCGTTCCAGCGTACCAGCGAGCGAATGCGGCGTTCCATGAACAGGTCGCCAGGCATGCGTGCTTCGTGGGTAACGGGAATCGTGTTGCGGTAAGGCGTGGTGATGGCGTAAGGCAGTTGCGAGCCGCTGCGGGTCGCGAGTTCGCCCATACGGGTCATCAGATAGTGAGCACGGTCTTCGCCTTCTTTGTCGAGAACCGATTCCAGGGCGTCCAGCCATTCCTGGGTTTCGACGGGATCGAGGTCTTGCATGGCTTGCTCCAGGGCGGAAAGGCTTCCAGAATCGGTTGCCTGAGTTTGCGACTGGCCTTGTGGGCAGACGATTTAAAATTCTTGGATTGCCGACAGGTTGTTCCGGCGGCGTGTAGTTTTACTACAAATCATCCGGCATTTCAGCCTTTCGAATGTATAGACGAGTAGTAAAACTACAGATGAAAGGCTTGTGGCCTCCGACTGCGTTGTGAGAATAATCGTTAAGGTTGCTCTTTAGCCATCCGAAAAAGGTGAAAGTTTGATGTTGGCTGCCAAAGAAAAAGAAATTTCAGCTATTTCTCACTTTTGTTCGACAGTCCTTCGCGTAGCGGTTTTTCAATCATCACTACAAGCGGCCATTTACACGCCGATCAAGGATAGACCATGACCCTGCCCGCGCTTGCCGAACTGCCCGCCATTCTCCTGCCGTTGGTCAGCCGATCCGAGCAGTCGTTCCGTACGGCCGTCGCTCAGCTTGAAGACGATCAAGGCTTCTCCACCTGGACTCCGGAGCGCTGGGCGCAATTCGCCCGCGTCACCGCCGCCAGCGATTTCGTGATTGAACAGAGCGTTCGTGACCCTTTGATGTTGCTGTCGCTGGTGCAGTCCGGCGAACTCGACCGGCCGTTCGCCCCGGGCGAGCTGTGCGGACAGATTGCCGGGGCGGTCAGCACCGCGCAGAGCGAGGATGAATTGGGCCGCGTCCTGCGTCGTCAGCGCGCCCGGCATCAGGTGCGGATCATCTGGCGCGACCTGACTCGCCAGGCCGATCTGGTGCAGACCTGCCGCGACCTCTCGGACATGGCCGACGCAAGCATCGACCAGGCTTATCAATGGCTGTACAGCCGCCATTGCGAACAGTTCGGCACACCGACCGGCCGGCGCAGCGGCGAACCGCAGCAAATGGTCATCCTCGGCATGGGCAAGCTCGGCGCGGTCGAGTTGAACCTGTCGTCGGACATCGACCTGATCTTTGCCTACCCCGAGGGCGGCGAAACGGTCGGCGTGAAGCGCGCACTGGATAACCAGGAATTCTTCATTCGTCTCGGTCAGCGCCTGATCAAGGCCCTCGACCCGATGACCGTCGACGGTTTCGTGTTCCGCGTTGACATGCGCCTGCGCCCGTACGGCTCGTCGGGCGCGCTGGTGCTGAGCTTCAATGCGCTGGAGCAGTATTACCAGGATCAGGGCCGCGACTGGGAACGCTACGCGATGATCAAGTCGCGGGTGGTGGCCGGCGATCAGGTGGCCGGGGCGCAGTTGCAGGAAATGCTGCGGCCGTTCGTTTACCGGCGCTATCTGGACTTTTCGGCGATCGAAGCGCTGCGCACCATGAAGCAGTTGATCCAGCAGGAAGTCCGGCGCAAGGGCATGGCCGACAACATCAAGCTTGGCTCCGGTGGTATCCGTGAAGTCGAGTTCATCGCTCAGGCCTTTCAACTGATTCACGGCGGACGCGACCTGAGCCTGCAACAGCGGCCTCTATTAAAGGTGTTGAGCACGCTGGAAGGGCAGGGTTATCTGCCGCCGGCGGTGATCAGCGAGTTGCGCGAAGGTTATGAATTCCTGCGCTACACCGAACACGCGATCCAGGCGATTGCCGATCGCCAGACCCAGATGCTGCCGGACAGCCCGCAGGATCAGGCGCGCATTGCGTTCATGCTCGGTTTCGCCGACTGGGACGCCTTCCATGAAAAGCTGATGTTCTGGCGTGGCCGGGTGGCCTGGCATTTTGCTCAGGTCATCGCCGATCCCGATGAGGAAGAAGGCGCCGACTGCGAAGTGGTGGTCGGCGGCGAATGGCTGCCGCTGTGGGAAGAGGCTCAGGACGAAGAAGCCGCTTGCCGTCAGTTGGAAGAAGGCGGTTTCGCCGACGCCACCAAAGCCTTGAAAGCGCTGGCCGGTCTGCGCAGCAGTCCGCAGCTGCGGGCGATGCAGCGTCTGGGGCGCGAACGCCTCGACGCCTTTATTCCGCGCCTGCTCGCTCAGGCAGTGGAGCACGACAATCCGGACCTGGTGCTCGAACGGGTCCTGCCGCTGGTTGAAGCGGTGGCCCGGCGTTCGGCTTATCTGGTGTTGCTGACGGAAAACCCGGGCGCGCTGCGTCGCTTGTTGACCCTGTGTGCTGCCAGCCCGTGGATCGCCGAGCAGATCACCCGTTTCCCGTTGCTGCTTGATGAATTGCTCAACGAAGGCCGCCTGTTCAAGCCGCCCTTGGCGCCGGAACTGGCCGCCGAATTGCGCGAGCGCCTGACCCGGATCCCGGAAGACGACCTCGAACAGCAGATGGAAGCCCTGCGCCATTTCAAACTGGCGCACCGCTTGCGCGTCGCCGCCTCGGAAATCGCCGGCAGCCTGCCGTTGATGAAGGTCAGCGATTACCTGACCTGGCTGGCGGAAGCGATTCTGGAGCAAGTGCTGGCACTGGCCTGGCGCCAGACCGTGGCCAAATACGGCACGCCGCTGCGCACCGACGGCACGTTGTGCGATCCCGGCTTCATCATTGTCGGTTATGGGAAAGTCGGCGGGATCGAGTTGGGGCATGGTTCGGACCTGGATCTGGTGTTCATCCATGACGGCGATCCGCAGGCGGAAACCGACGGGGCGAAGCCGATTGATGGCGCGCAGTTCTTTACCCGGCTTGGCCAGCGGATCATTCACTTGCTGACGGCGCAGACCAACTCCGGCCAGCTCTATGAAGTGGACATGCGCCTGCGGCCGTCCGGTGCGTCGGGGCTGTTGGTCAGTTCGCTGGGGGCATTTGCCCGCTATCAAGAAAATGAAGCCTGGACGTGGGAGCATCAGGCTCTGGTACGGGCGCGGGTGCTGGTGGGTAGTCAGGATGTCGGCCAGGCGTTCGAGAAAGTACGGGCTCAGGTGCTGGGCAAGGCGCGGGATCTGGCGAAACTGCAACAGGAAGTGAGCGAGATGCGCGCCAAGATGCGCGATAACCTCGGCAGCAAGAGCACCGCCGCCGGTACCGGGGCGAATGCCTTCGATGCCACGGCGCCGTTCGACCTCAAGCAGGACGCCGGAGGTATCGTCGATATTGAATTTATGGTGCAATACGCGGCCCTGGCGTGGTCGCAGACCCACCCGCCGTTGCTGCGCTGGACGGACAATATCCGCATTCTGGAAGAGCTGGAACACGAGGGGCTGATGCCCGTCGAAGACGCCAGCCTGTTGCGCGAGGCCTATAAGGCCTATCGTTCCGCCGCCCACCGGCAGGCCTTGCAGAAGGACGCCGGGGTGATACCGGGCGATCAGTTCGCGGACGAACGGCGGCAGGTGATGCGGATCTGGCGCGAGCTGGGGCTAAGCTGATTCTCGAGACGGGGAGGCGTAAAGCCTCCCCGGTTCGTTTTTGGAAACCACATGAATATTCTGATCGTTGGGCCCAGTTGGGTCGGTGACATGGTGATGGCGCAGACACTGTTTCAGTGTCTCAAGCAACGCCACCCGCAGTGCGAAATCGACGTGCTGGCCCCCGAGTGGAGCCGGCCGATCCTTGAGCGCATGCCTGAAGTGCGCAAGGCCTTGAGCTTCCCGCTCGGCCACGGCGCGCTGGAACTGGCGACCCGTCGGCGGATCGGCAAATCCCTGGCCGGCCAGTACGACCAGGCGATCCTGCTGCCGAACTCGCTGAAGTCGGCGTTGGTGCCGTTCTTCGCCGGCATCCCGAAACGCACCGGCTGGCGCGGTGAATTCCGCTACGGCCTGCTCAATGACGTGCGCACGCTGGACAAAGAACGTTATCCGCTGATGATCGAGCGCTTCATGGCCTTGGCCTACGAGCCGAACGCCGAGCTGCCGAAACCGTATCCGCGCCCGAGCCTGCAGATCGACCCGGTGACCCGCGAGGCGGCGCTGGCCAAGTTCGGGCTGACCCTCGATCGCCCGGTGCTGGTGTTGTGCCCCGGTGCCGAATTCGGCGAAGCCAAACGCTGGCCGTCCGAGCATTACGCCAAGGTCGCCGAAGCGCGTATCCGCGAAGGCTGGCAAGTCTGGCTGTTCGGCTCGAAGAACGATCACGCCGTGGGCGAAGACATCCGCGCACGGCTGATTCCGGGCCTGCGTGAAGAGTCCGTGAACCTCAGTGGCGGTACTTCGCTGGCCGAGGCCATCGACCTGATGTCCTGCGCTGACTCTGTGGTTTCCAACGATTCCGGTCTGATGCACGTTGCTGCAGCGCTGAACCGTCCGTTGGTGGCGGTCTACGGTTCGACTTCGCCGGGTTTCACCCCGCCGTTGGCCGAGCATGTGGAAATCGTCCGTCTGGGCCTCGATTGCAGCCCTTGCTTTGATCGCACTTGCCGTTTCGGCCATTACAACTGCCTGCGCCAGCTGATGCCGGACGCGGTCAACGATGCCTTGCAGCGTTTGCAGGGCTCTGTGGTCGAGGTCCATTAAGTTGCGGGTATTGCTGATCAAGACTTCTTCGCTGGGCGACGTGATTCATGCGTTGCCGGCGTTGACCGACGCCGCCCGGGCCATTCCCGGGATCAAGTTCGACTGGGTGGTGGAAGAAGGCTTTGCCGAAATCCCGACCTGGCACCCGGCCGTGGGCAAGGTGATTCCGGTGGCGATTCGCCGCTGGCGCAAGAATCTCTGGAAAACCATCACCAGCGGCGAGTGGAAACGCTTCAAGCAATCCGTTCGGGCGAACAAATATGACCTGGTGATCGATGCTCAAGGCCTGCTGAAAAGCGCTTGGCTGACTCGCTACGTCAAAGCCCCGGTGGCCGGTCTCGACAAGGGCTCGGCCCGCGAGCCGATCGCTGCGCGTTTTTATGACCGCAAACTGGCGGTGGCCCGTGGTCAGCACGCCGTCGAGCGTGTGCGTCAGTTATTTGCCATTGCCTTGGGTTACGACCTGCCTAAAGGCCTCGGTGATTACGGCCTCAACGTCGAGCGTCTGGTCGAGTTGCCACGCAAGAATGCTTACGTGGTTTTCCTCCACGGCACCACTTGGGACACCAAGCACTGGCCGGAAAGCTATTGGCGTGAGCTGACCGAGCGGGTCGGCTACCTCGGCGTCGGGATCAAGCTGCCGTGGGGCAACCCGCTGGAGAAGGCCCGGGCCGAGCGCATCGCTGCCGGCTTCAAGCATGCCGAAGTGCTGCCGAAGCTGAACCTGGCCGGGGTCGGCAAGGTGCTGGCCGGCGCCCAGGCCTGCGTCGCGGTGGACACCGGTCTCGGCCATCTCGCTGCGGCACTGGACGTGCCGACGATTTCGCTGTTCGGCCCGACCAATCCGGGCCTGACCGGCGCCTACGGCAAGCTGCAGATTCACCTCGGCAGCGATTTCCCGTGCGCGCCGTGCCTGCAAAAGAAATGTACGTATCAACCGACCGCGCAGGATGCCCGTCAGTTTGACCTGAAACGCGAGTTGCCTTTGTGCTTCACGCGTCTGAATCCCGAGCGTGTCGCCAGCCGACTGAGCACGTTGTTGATGGCTGAGGAGCTGCGTTGATGCAATTGGCATTTGTCCTTTACAAGTATTTCCCGTTCGGTGGTTTGCAGCGCGATTTCATGCGCATCGCCCTCGAATGCCAGAAGCGTGGCCACAAGATCCGCGTCTACACCCTGATCTGGGAAGGCGACGTCCCGCCCGGTTTCGAAGTGCTGGTGGCGCCGGTCAAGGCGTTCTTCAACCATCGCCGCAACGAGAAACTCAGCGCGTGGATGGAAGCGGACCTGGCCAGGCGCCCGGTGGATCGCCTGATCGGCTTCAACAAGATGCCGGGGCTGGACGTCTACTACGCCGCCGACGGCTGCTTCGAGGACAAGGCGCAGAACCTGCGCAATTCGCTGTATCGCCGTTGGGGGCGCTATCGCCACTTCGCCGAGTACGAGCGCGCGGTGTTCGCCAAAGACGCCAAGACTGAAGTGTTGATGATCTCCGAAGTGCAGCAACCGCTGTTCATCAAGCATTACGACACGCCGCTCGAGCGCTTCCACCTGTTGCCGCCGGGCATCGCCCAGGATCGTCGGCGTCCGGCGGATGCCGACGAAATTCGCGCCGGTTTCCGCGCCGAATTCAATCTCAAGGACGACGAACTGTTGCTGGTGCAGATCGGCTCCGGATTCAAGACCAAGGGCGTCGATCGCAGCCTGAAAGCGCTGGCCGCATTGCCCGCCGAACTGAAGAAACGCACCCGGCTGTTTGTAATCGGCCAGGATGACCCCAAATTGTTCCAGATGCAGAGTGCAGCATTGGGTCTGGGCGACAACGTGACGTTCCTCAAGGGGCGTAGCGATATCCCGCGTTTCCTGCTCGGCGCCGATCTGTTGATCCACCCGGCGTACAACGAGAACACCGGTACAGTATTGCTTGAAGCGCTGGTCGCCGGGTTGCCGGTGCTGGTCAGCGCAGTCTGCGGTTACGCCCATTACATTGCCGAGGCCGATGCCGGGCGAGTGCTGGACGAACCGTTCGATCAGGCGCAACTGACGCAATACCTGACTGACATGTTGAACGACGACGCTGCACGGGCGGCCTGGAGCCGCAACGGTCTGGCTTTCGCCGAGACGGCCGACCTCTACAGCATGCCGCAGCACGCGGCCGATGTGATTCTGGCGGAGCACGCATAAATGAAGTTGATGCTGGCTGAACCGTTCAAGAGCCTCTGGGCCGGCCGCGATGCGTTCGCGGAAGTCGAGGGCTTGCAGGGCGAGGTGTACCGCGAGCTGGAAGCCCGCAGGACTTTGCGCACGGAAGTCGACGGCAACGGTTTTTTCGTCAAGATCCACCGTGGCATTGGCTGGGGCGAGATTTTCAAGAACCTGCTGACCGCCAAGCTGCCGGTGCTTGGCGCGGGCCAGGAATGGAAGGCTATCCAGCGTCTGCAGGAAGTCGGCGTGCCGACCATGACCGCCGTTGCGTACGGCGAGAAGGGCAGCAACCCGGCGGACCAGCATTCGTTCATCGTCACCGAAGAACTGGCGCCGACCATCAGCCTCGAAGACTTCAGCATCGACTGGGTCAAGCAGCCGCCGCAGCCAACGCTCAAGCGCGCGCTGATCGCCGAAGTTGCACGCATGACGGGCATGATGCACCGCGCGGGGGTCAACCACCGCGACTGCTACATCTGCCACTTCCTGCTGCACACCGACAAACCGGTGACCCCGGAAGATTTCAAACTTTCGGTGATCGACCTGCACCGCGCCCAGACCCGCCCGGCGATCACTCAGCGCTGGCGCAACAAGGATCTGGCGGCGCTGTATTTTTCCGCACTGGACATCGGCCTGACCCGTCGCGACAAGCTGCGCTTTCTCAAAGGTTACTTCCAGCAACCGCTGCGCCAGATCCTGGCGGAAGAAGCGCCGTTGCTGAGCTGGCTCGAAGGCAAGGCCAACAAACTCTACGAGCGCAAGTTGCGTTACGGGGATGCGCTCTGATGGCGGGTTGGAATCTTGAACCCGAGTACAGCGACCTCGCAGCGGATTTTGGCAGCCTTGAAGCGGTATTCGCGCTTGAAGGCGAGCGTCTGACCCGCGATCCGCTGTCCGAAGTCATCCGTGTGCAGCGCAACGGCGTCAATTACTACGTCAAACGCTACGTCGGCGCCGGCAAGGGCTTGCGCCGTTACCTCGGCAAGCCGCGGGTGAAGATGGAGTGGCAGAACCTCAAGCGTTTCGCCAAGTGGGGCATTCCCACCGCCGAAGTGGTGGCCTGGGGCCTGGAACGCAATGGCATGGCCTATGATCGCGGGGCGATGATCACCCGCGAACTGCCGCGTACCGAGGACCTCTCGGCACTGGCCGAGCGCAACGACCCCAAGCTGAAGAGTCACAGCTGGGTTGACGGCATCAGTCGGCAATTGGCCGTTTACACGCGGACGATGCACGACCATCGCTTCACCCATAACGATCTGAAGTGGCGCAACCTGCTGATCGACGATCAGGCGCAGCTTTTTCTCATCGACTGCCCGAACGGCGATTTCTGGCGCGGTTTCTGGCTCAAATACCGGATTACCAAGGACCTGGCCTGTCTCGACAAGGTTGCCAAATATCACCTGTCGAACACCCAGCGCCTGCGCTTCTACCTGCAATACCGCCAGCGTGACCGGCTCAATGCCGCCGACAAGAAACGGATTCGTCACGTGGTGAGATTTTTCGAGGGACGCGAATGACTGATTTTCTCGCCGCTGAAGACCGTGCGCTGCTGGAGCGCCACGGCCTCGGCACGTTCGACGCGTTGTGGGACAAGCAACTCGATGCGGTGGATGAACCGAACACCGACGGCGGCGGCTGGAGCAGTGTGTTCCGGCTTGAGCTCGAGGGCCACGGCTATTACCTCAAGCGTCAGAGCAATTACCTGACCCGCACCTTGCACGCGCCGTTTGGCGAGCCGACGTTCGCCCGGGAGTTTCGCAACATCAGCCGTTACAACCAGCTCGGCATTCCGGCGCTGCAAGCGGCGTTTTTCGGCCAGCGCAAGGTCAACGGCGAAGTGCGCGCGGTCCTGCTGACCCGCGCCCTCGACGGCTGGGATGATCTGGATTCGTTGCTGCAGCGCTGGTCGAGCCTCGAAGTCACGCAGCATTCGGCGATTCTCAAGGCCTGCGGCCAACTGGCGCGGCTCCTGCACGGTGTTCGTCAGGTGCACGGCTGCTTCTATCCCAAGCACATTTTCCTGCGTGCCGAGGGTGCCGGGTATCAGGCGCAACTGATCGACCTGGAAAAGACCCGGCCCCTGCTGTTCGGCCAGCGTGATCGGGTAAAGGATCTTGAGCCGCTGCTGCGCCGTGCGCCGGAGTGGAGTGATGCCCAGTTGCGCGAGTTGCTGGCGGCCTATCTCGATCAGTCGGTCGACAGTTCGCTGGTCGATAGCTGGGTCACGCGGCTGACTGCGCGGCGCAGTCGCAAGGAGACGCGCTGATGCAGTTGTCCGACCTGAAAAATGCCGGGCGTACGCCGAGCCTGCCGCTGACGGTTTCGCTCGCGGATGCGGCGGGTGCTGCTGATTTGCAGTTGCTCAGCCTGTTGCGGGTGTTGCCGGGGCAGCGCTATGTCGGTGCCGGCGTGTGGCGCGGGCGTCCGGTGTTGGCCAAATTGCTGGTTGGCAGCAAGGCTGCACGGCATTTTCAGCGTGAACTGGAAGGGGTGAAACTGCTCGCCGCCCAGGGCATGACTACGCCGTTGCTGCTGGCCGATGGCCTGAAGGACGGCGAGGGTGGCTGGCTGCTGTTCGAGTTCCTCGAAGGCGCCGAAAGCTTGGGCGATGCCTGGAGCAAGGTCGAATCCTTGCCGGTGTTGGCCGACGAGCAATCGTCGGTACTGGCCGAAGCCCTCGGCGCCATTGGCCAATTGCACGGCAAAGGCCTGTGGCAGGAAGACCTGCACCTGGACAACCTGCTGCGCCACGGCGGTCAGTTGTACCTGATCGATGGTGCCGGTATCTGTGCAGAAAACGCTGGTCAGCCATTGTCCCGGCAGAAAGTGCTGGAAAACCTCGGGGTGTTTTTCGCCCAGTTGCCCAAGTCGCTCGAGCCGTTCACTGAAGAGTTGCTGGTGTATTACCTGCTGAGCAACAGCGAGCACGCGCTGCCGCTGGAAGCCCTGCAAAAGCAGATCGACAAGGTCCGCGCCTGGCGGTTGAAGGATTTCCTGATCAAGGTCGGACGTGAATGCACGTTGTTCAGCGTGCGACGCGGGGCTTTCGGTCTGCGGTCGATCCGTCGCGAGGAAGAACCCGCGATGCTGCCGATGCTGGAGCAGGCGGATGCCTTGCTCGATCAGGGCCATTTGTACAAGACCGGCGGCGCGGCGAGCGTCGGCAAGGTCGAAGTCGCCGGGCGTCCGCTGGTGATCAAGCGTTACAACATCAAGAACTTTGCCCATTGGCTCAAGCGCTTCTGGCGCCCGAGCCGTGCCTGGCATTCGTGGCGCGAAGGCAATCGCCTGGCGTTCCTCGGCATCGCCACGCCCAAACCGCTGGCGGTGCTGGAAACGCGGTTTTTCTGGCTGCGCAGCAAGGCGTACCTGATCACCGAGTACCTGGCCGGACCGGACATCATCGAGCGTTTTGCGCCATATGTTGAAAGCGGCGAGGCGCCGGAAGCGGAGTTGCAGGCACTGGATCAACTGTTTGCGCGGTTGATCGCCGAACGCATCAGCCATGGCGACTTCAAGGGTCATAACCTGTTCTGGCAGGAAGACCGCTGGGCCTTGATCGATCTGGATTCGATGTGTCAGCACGGCTCGGTGAGCAGCTTCGCCCCGGCCTATGCCCGGGATCGTGCGCGGTTCATGCGCAACTGGCCGGAAAGCAGCGCGTTATATCGTGTGATCGATCAGCGATTGCCCAAGGATGTAGCGGGCACTGCGTGATTGTTTTCGCCAGCGCGTAAGACGTTTCTGCAGTTGAATCCGGGTGAGGGTTGTGGCGACAAATCCTTGTGACTTGTCCTACGGCCTTCCCGGAAACCATGAACTGCCCCCTGCAAAGCCCCGATGCTAGTTTGCCCCGACGTTCCCGGAGGGCAAACCTTGAGCATCAAAAACGCTATCACGATCGGCGCATTTTCCCTGGCACTGTCCGGCTGCGGCACCGCCGTCACGGTGTTGCAGGACGATGAAGACGCCACGCGCGGCCTGCGCAAACAGAAGACCTACTGTCAGTCGATTCCGCGCATCTACAGCGGGCTCGCCCATGATTTCTGCCTGCTGCACGCGCCGCCCGATCCTACCGGCATTCTGGTGCCGGTCGTCCTGCTCGACCTGACCCTGTCCGGTGTGTTCGATACGGCGTTCCTGCCGTATACGATCTATCGCCAGGCGGTGGACGGGAATATCAGTGTTTATTGGCGACCAAGCCGTGGGTGAGGCTTTTAAAACTTTTGCGGCTTCCAGAAAGCGAAAAGCCCCGGTGATCTCACCGAGGCATCAACGCCGACCGGGATCTCCCAGTCCATTTGCAGGGGAGCCTAAGTTGAAGCTTCTGTTGCGTCAACGCACCGGCCGGCCAGTTCCGCTAGAGGTTTGTCGGCGCTTTTAAGCTATAATCCCGCCCTTTAGCTGTCTCTCGCCCGGTGCGAGGGCACATCATTTTTCAAGGCGCATCGCGCCTGAATGCAGACTAAAGAGGCTAGACCCCTGTGGCATTGACGATTCTTGGCCTGTCCGGCGCCCTTAGCCATGATCCTTCAGCAGCCTTGTACATCGACGGCAAGCTGGTCGCGGCGGCTGAGGAAGAGCGCTTCGTACGCGATAAACATGCAAAGAACCGCATGCCCTACGAATCGGCGAAGTTCTGCCTGGAGCAGGCTGGCATCAAGCCGTCCGACGTTGACGTGGTGGCGATTCCGTTCGCCCCGATCAGCATTTTCGGCAAGGCCCGCTGGCAGTACGCGAAGCGTTACTGGTACGCCCCGGACCGTGCACTCGACGCGATCCTGATGGGTAACCGTCGCTACAAGCGCTATCGCAACAAGATCGTCTGGTGCCTGGAGCAGTTGGGCTTCGATCCGAAGAAAATCAAGATCGAACCGGTCGAACACCACCTGGCCCACGCTTCCAGCGCTTACCACTGCTCGGGTTTCAAAGAGAAAACCGCGATCCTCGGCATCGACGGCAAGGGTGAGTACGCCACGACCTTCTTCGGTTATGGCGAAAACGGCAAGATCCACAAGATCAAGGAATTCTTCGATCCGGACTCTCTCGGCGGCCTGTACGGCGCGATCACCGAGTTCCTCGGTTTCGACATGCTGGACGGTGAGTTCAAGGTCATGGGCATGGCGCCGTACGGCGACGCCAGCAAATACGATTTCTCGCGCCTGGCTTCGTTCGAGAACGGCGAGCTGGTGATCAACACCGACTACGCCAACGTGATCGGCCTGCGTCGCTACAAAGAGAAGGGCAAGGGTTACTACTTCTCGCCGAAGCTGATCGAGTGGCTGGGTCCGAAGCGCGAAGGCGACATCGCCGACGAGCCGTACATCCACTACGCCGCCAGCATTCAAGCGCTGTTCGAAAAAATTGCGCTGCAGATGATCGACTACTACCTGGGCGACGTGCTCAAGGAAACCGGCAAACTGGCCTACGCCGGTGGCTGTGCGTTGAACGTCAAGCTGAACCAGAAAATCATCGCCCGCGATGACGTCAGGGAACTGTTCGTGCAGCCTGCATCCGGCGATGCCGGCACTGCGGTCGGCGCAGCGGCCTATGTGTCCAACGCCCGTGGCGTGCCGGTCGAGAAGATGGAACACGTCTACCTCGGCCCGTCGTACAGCAACGAAGACGTGATCGCAGCGTGCGCCCGTCACGAGAACAAGCCGACCTGGCGCAAGCTCGACAACATGCCGGAGCAGATCGCCAAAATCATGGTCGATGGCAACCCGGTGGCCTGGTTCCAGGGCCGCATGGAGTTCGGTCCGCGTGCACTGGGTGGTCGTTCGATCATCGGTTGCCCGAGCGTGGCTGGCGTGGCTGACCGCATCAACCACCAGATCAAGTTCCGCGAGCGCTGGAGGCCTTTCTGCCCGTCGATGCTCGACACCGTTGCGCCACAGATGATCAAGATCGATCACCCGGCGCCGTTCATGACCTTCACCTTCGAAGTGGCTGAAGAGTGGAAGACCCGCGTGCCGGAAGTCGTCCACGAAGACGGTACTTCCCGGGCCCAGGTGCTCAAGCGCGAATACAACCCGCGCTACTACGACATGATGAAGGCGCTGGAAGTGCTGACCGGCAACGGCGTGTCCCTGAACACCTCGCTCAACCGCCGTGGTGAACCGATGATCTGCTCGCCGACCGACGCCCTGAACATGTTCTTCGGCTCCGATCTGCAGTACCTGATCATGGAAGACATCCTGGTGGTCAAAGAAGGCGCAAACGCTTATGACACGCTCGGCTGAACGCCATGTGCTGCAGTTCTGCCACGGCTATGACGGGCCGTTCCTGGACTGCGCGCGGCAGTACGCCAGCCTGTTCGCGGGCACCGGTTATCGGGTCACCACGGTCTTTCTGACCGGGGCGGCCGATAGCGAGGTGGCTGCGGCCTGCGCTTCCGACGAAGTGTTGTTCATGGAATACAGCTCCAAGGCCATTCGTGGCCTGAAGCTGGGCGCCATCGGCGATCTGCGCAAGATCGCCGCTTCACGCAATTTCAGTTTCTGCATCGCCCATCGCTTCAAGCCGATCTACATCGCCTTGCTCGGCACTTCGCTGCCGGTGATTGGCGTGCACCACGCGTTTGGCGATTACAAACGCGGCACGCGCAAGCTGTTCGCGCACATTTTCCGCAAACGTCTGAGCCTGCTCGGTGTGTCCGACGCGGTGCGCGACGACATGCGCCGCTGCCTGCCGAAATGGCCGGCGACGCGAATCCAGACCCTCTACAACCGCATCGATGTTTCGGCGTTGCAGATGAGTCAGGTGTCCGCCCGTGAAGCCCGCGAAACCCTCGGTTTGTCTGCGGATGCATTCATTGTCGGCAACGTCGGTCGCCTGCACCCGGACAAGGATCAGGCCACGCTGCTGCACGGTTTTGCCGCGGCGCTGCCCGGTCTGCCGGCCAACAGCCAACTGGTGATTCTCGGCAAGGGTCGTCTTGAGGATGACCTCAAGGCGCTGGCCCGCGAACTGGGCGTCGGTGATCGCGTGCTGTTTCTCGGTCAGGTGCCGGACGCGCGCAATTACTTCCGGGCGTTCGATGTGTTTGCCCTGAGCTCAGATCACGAACCGTTCGGCATGGTGCTGCTGGAGGCCATGGCCGCTGGCGTGCCGTTGTTGGCGACTGCGTGCGGCGGGGCGAAAGAAGTGGTCGAAGGCGTGGGCATCCTGTTCCCGCTGGGTGACGCCGAACATCTGGCCCAGGGTCTGAAACATCTGGCCGGCATGGACGAGCAGCAACGCCGTCAATGCGCCGAGATGATGTTCGATCGCCTGCGCGAGTGCTTCTCCGACCGCGCCGTACGCGACACCTTCTGGCATTTGCCGCAAGTTACCGATCTGGCACCGAGGGGCTGATGCTCAACCGATTTCAAGGCTGGCGCGAACGTGGCTGGTCGCCCGTTGACGCCTCAACTTATGCACAGGCCTGGCAGCGTTTTGGTGGCAGCGTCGCGACTCATCCGCTGGTCGTCGAGCGTCTGGCGGATCTGGCCGGCATTCCGGTGCGCTATCTGGCCTGGGAGCAGCAGGGCGAAGTCAAAGCGGCGATCCCGACCTGGGGCCGTGATCTGGCCTTGTCCAAGGACGTGCTCAAGCGCAACGGCAAGAAAGGCCTGTTCGACCTCGGCAACGCCGAGCTGATCCTGCCGGCCGCCGTCGATGCCCAGGCCCCGCTGCGCCATCGCGGGCGCTACCTGTCGGCGCTCAACGAAAACCGCTTCAGCGGTCTCAAGTTGCAGACCGAACAACTGGCCATGGCCCGCACCCCGGAAGAACTGTCGAAGAAGTTTCGCTACAACCAGCGCCGCGAACTGCGCCTGCTGGAAGAAGCGGGCGGTGTCGTACGGCCGGTCAGCGACTTTTCGAGTGCCGAACTGGCAGCGATCTACTGCGATCTGTTTCAGCGTCGCTGGGGTTTCCCGGCCACTGGCGCGGCACGCATGGCCGAGGTCATCGAGCTGCTGCGCGAGCTGTTGATCGGTTCGGTGATCTTCCTCAACGATGCGCCGATCGCCATTCAGCTGGTGTATCGCGTCGAAGCGCCGGAGTGGATCAGCGTCGAGTACATCAACGGCGGCGTCGATCCCGAAACCCGTGAGTTCAGCCCTGGCAGCGTCCTGAGTTTCCTCAATACCCAATCTGCCTGGGAACACGCGCGGGCACTGGACAAGCCGCTGCGCTTTTCCTTCGGTCGTGCCGACCGTGAATACAAGGATCGCTGGTGCAATCCTGTGCCGGTCTTCACCGTATGAGTCAGCCCATGAGCCGCAAACAGCAACTGCTCAAGCGTCACCGGCGTAATAAACGCATCGGCCTGTTGATCGCGCTGATCGTGTTGATCGCCCTCGGTGTGCTGGTGGCCTGGTGGTTGCCGCTGGTGCTGGCGGTGGTTGGCTGGATCGCTCACGAAGCGTGGTTCGCCGATCACTTGTTCTACTCGCCGAAAGACGATTACCAATACAGCTTTCCGCCGTTCACACCGCAGCCGAAAGTGCATTTGAGCGGTGAGCAATTACGCCTCGACGAGGGCGTGATGCTGGTGGACGACGCCACGCTGATCCTCGCCGTGCGGGTGAAAAGCACCTGGCTGGGACGTTTCTTCGATCCACGTGTGGAGCTTGCGGGCGGTGCGAATCCGGATGCACTGACCTTCGAACGTGGCGTCAACGGCCTGCGTTATCTGAACCTCAGCGGTCAGGCACAGACCTTGTCGCAAGGGCTGCTGCGCCTGCGCGGACGTTTCTGCCGGGTGACCGGCGAGCCGGTGTTGTGGGCGCTGGAGCAGCCGGACTACCGCCGGCAGCGGGTGATGGTGATCGCGCCGCACGCCGACGATGCCGAGTTGGCCGCTTACGGCTTGTACAGTCAGGCCGATGAGGCCTGGATCGTCACCCTGACCGCTGGTGAGATCGAAGCCGAACACTATCAGCAGATGGGCCTGAACAAGGTCGAGGCATCGCGGCTCAAGGGCCGCTTGCGGGCCTGGGACAGCCTCGCCGTGCCGCGTTGGGCCGGTGTGCCGCAGGAACATTGCGTGCAGCTCGGTTACTTCTGCCTGCAACTGGCGGCGATGAAGGCTGCGCCGAATCAACCGATTGGCTCGCGGGAAGCTGATCTGAGCGACACGCGAATTTTTCGTCAGTTGAATCCGTTTGCCTTGCCCGGCGATGCCGACGGCGCGCCGACCTGGAACAATCTGCTGGCCGACCTGCGTGACGTCCTGTCTCGTGCGCGTCCGGATGTGATCGTGTTGCCACATCCGACGCTGGATCCGCATCCCGACCATATCTGCGCCCAGGAGGCCGTACTGGAAGCCTTGCGCGGTCTCGATTACCAACCGACCCTGCTCGGTTACGCCAACCACCTGCACGACAACGATCGCTGGCCGATGGGCGACAGCGGGCAGGGCATCGCCTTGCCGCCGACGTTCGATGCGAGCGTGGCGATGCAGCCGCTGTGCCTGCCGCTGTCGATCGAGCTGCAACGGGACAAAGCCATGGCGCTGGGCATGATGCATGACCTGCAGCCGCCGGCACCGTTCAAGCGGCGACTGCGCCGGCTGTTTCAGCGAGTGCTGGCCGGCCGAACGCCGTCGGTCTACGGCGAGAACGAATTTTTCCGCAAAGCGGTCAGGCGCCAGGAGTTGTTCTGGGTGCTGAAGCAGAGCGAAACAGGCGCGACGGGTTCGCAACGGGGAGAGTCATGAGTCAACGCGCAAAGGTTCTGCAGCTGCAGCCCGACTACAACGTCAAATCCCATGATTTCGCCGACCTCGCCGAACAGATCGTCAAGGCTTTGCCGACGGATCGTTATGAGGTGACGGCAGCATTCCTGCGCGGGAAGCCCGGGCCGGGTGAAGCCGTCAGCCGGGCCGACCGTTCGGTGTATTTCGAGTTTTCCGACAAGTCCCTCAAAGGCATGCGCCTGCGGGCGATGTGGCAGCTGTACAAGTTCTGCCGGCGGGAAAAGTTCGACGTGGTGATCTGTAACCGGTTCAAACCGGTGAACATGATGCTGACGCTCAACCGCTGGTTGAAAGTGCCGTTGTGCATCGGCATTTCCCACGGTTTTGGCGAGTACGATCGCTTCTACCGCCGTCGTCAGACCCAGCGTCTGATCGATCGCCACTGGCGTTTCGTCGGTGTGTCGCCGGCGGTCAAACAGTACCTGCTGGACTGCGATTGCGGTTTCACCGATCAGAATACGTACGCGATCACCAACGCCATCGACATCGAACAGGCGGAAGGTTTGCAACACAGCCGCGAGCGGGCCCGTGAGCTGCTCGGTATCGACCCGAAGGTGCGCCTGATCGGTGCGCTGGGCCGGCTGGTGTCGGTCAAGGGCCACACTTACCTGTTGCAGGCTTTCGCCCAACTGAAAGACAAATACCCGAACACCCAACTGGCAATCATCGGTGCCGGGCGCCTGCAAGCGCCGCTGGCGGCCGAGATCGAACAGTTGGGCCTGAGCGGTCGCGCGCACCTGCTGGGCTTCAAGGAAAACGCCTTGCAATACGTGCGTGCGTTCGATATCTGGACCATGCCGTCACTGGCCGAAGGCCTGGGCCTGGCCTTGCTGGAAGGCATGAGCGGGCATCTGCCGGTGATCGCGTCGAACGTGCCGGCCATGTTGCCGCTGATCGAAGGTGCCGGTGGTCTGTCGATCACCCCCAAGGACGTGACGAGCCTGGTGACGGCACTGGATACCTACCTCGGGCTGTCGGATGACGAGCTCAAGGCCAAGGGCGAGCAGGCCTATCGCTATTTGCAGGAACAACACGACATCGAGGTCTTCCGTCAGGAATACCTGACCCTGATCGACTCCGGCCTGGCGCAGGCCCGCAAGGAACAGCCATGAGTGAGGTCACCGCCCTGAGCGATGCACAACCCATCGTCACCGTGATCATCGCGTCCTATAACCACGGACCGTACATCGAGGAAAGCATCCTCAGCGTCATCAACCAGAGCTACAAGAATATTGAGCTGCTGGTGGTCGACGACGGCTCGAAGGATGATAGCGTCGAGCGCATCAATGCCTTGCAGGCCAAGCACGGCTTCGACTTCCGCGTGCAGCAGAACCAGGGCCTGACCAATACGCTGAACGGCGCGATTGCGCGGGCCAGGGGCAGCCTGATCGTACCGTTCGGCTCCGATGACATCATGTACCCGGACCGGATCGCCACCCAGGTCGCGTACATGGACGGCAAGCCGGAAGTGGGTATCTGCGCCGGCAACATCGAGTTGATGGACGCCGATGGCAACCTCTACCCGGAAAAGCGCCAGCGTCGGGACGTGCCGTTCCGTCGCCTGGATTTCGATGACATGTTCCTGGAGCGCAAGCCGTATCCGCCGGCGCCGACCCTGATGATCCGCCGCGAGGCACTGGACAAGGTGGGTGGGTTCGATCCGACGATTCGTCTTGAGGATCTGTACATCGAGCTGAAAGTCACCCGCGCCGGGTATTTCATCGACGGTCTGAACGTGGTGATGGCGCGCTATCGCAAACACGCCACGAACTCGTACAAAAACCATCGTTTCATGATCGAAAACATCCTGCGCACTTACGCGCTGTTCAGCGATCACCCGCTGTACGACGAGGTGCGCTACAAGTCGCTCAATTCGATGTTCCTGAAAACCGCCAACCGTGACCGCAAACTGGCGCGGGAGCTGCTGGCACAGATTCCGCTCAAGGCCTGGAACAAGAAAACCTGGCGCGGTCTGGGCCGGTTGCTGTTTTCACCGCTGGAAAAGGACTGAGCCATGGGCTGGCTTCAGCGCTGGCGTGAGCAGCGCGCCAAACGGGCGATTCGCAAGCTGCCGAAGATCGAACGCGGCGCGGCGCGGTTCGCCCGGGCTTACCCTGACTACAGCTTTGGCCGGGGCAGTTATGGTCTGCCGCTCGTTCATGACTGGAAGGAAGGCTCGACGCTGAAGATCGGTGCCTACTGTTCGATTGCCGTAGGTGTGCAGATCTTTCTTGGCGGGCATCACCGGGCGGACTGGGTGACCACGTTTCCCTTTCCGGCGATGCTGCCGGAGGCCGCTGGCATCTGCGATTACAGCGGTACTCACGGGGACGTGATAATCGGCAACGATGTCTGGCTGTGCTCCAACTGCACGATCCTGTCGGGTGTCACCATCGGCAGTGGCGCGATCATCGCTGCCGGTGCACTGGTCACACGGGATGTCGAACCCTATGCGGTCATGGGCGGCAATCCGGCGAAGTTCCTGCGCTGGCGGTTTCCCGAGGAGCAGCGTCAGCAGTTGTTGCAGAGTGCCTGGTGGGATTGGCCGGAAGCCGAACTGCGTGGGCTGGTCGACAAGCTCTGCAGCGATGACATCGAGGCTTTCCTGAGTTATGCCCGTCAACGTCAGCCGGTGTAGCCGCTCAGTGGTCCTGAACGGCTTTGTCGGCCAGTTTTTTCGGCGCCTGCTTCTGGCGTAACCATTGCAGAAACTTCCTGCCTGCTTCGATGCCCGGTTTCTCGACGTACAGAAATGTCAGGCTGGCGATCACGATCAGCAGACAACTGCACACGGCCATCAACAGCAGATAGAGGATCGGGTTCTGTGGATTGAAGGGAACCAGGTGTGGCAGTTGCTGCACCATCATCCAGAGCACATAGCCGTGCAGCAGATAGGTGCTGTAGCTGATCTCTCCCAGCCAGCGGACGCTACGCAGGCGCAAGGCGCCAAATAGTGCGTTGCCCGATGCCACGATGACGAAAAACACGCCCAGCAACAGCAGCGGCATCAGGCTGAAGGCGCGTTTGTATTGCGTCATCACGAGAACAAGGGCCAGCAGGGCAATGAAGGTGGCGAACCGTGTCTGGCTCCATGCCACCAGATGGGGACGTCTCACCCAGTAAGCCGCGGCGATACCCCCCAGGAAACTCGCCAGAAAGTGCTTTTTCAGCGAATGCTCCCAGCCGACCACCTGATAAAGGGCATAGATCCCGATCAGGCACAGGACCACCTGCAGCCAGTGCTTGCGGTAGATGAATATCAGCCCCAGAAGTGGCAGCGCCAGGTAGAAAAACACCTCATAGGCCAGCGTCCAGGTCACGTTGGAAATCAACATGCCGCTATGGGGGTACTGATTGATGTCGGGTCGGTCGAACGTCAGCCAGGCCAGTATCTGCCCGGCCAGCTGCGTGCCGGAGTCTTTCAGCTCCCAGCCTTGCAGGTGGAAGACGGTGACAAACACGATCAGCATCAGCGGCAGGTAAAGCGGGTAAAGCCGAAATACCCGTGAGACCGCAAATGCCTGCCAGTCATGGTCGCGACCCTGTTTGAGCAGGCGGCTCCAGAACAGGAAGCCGGTGATCATGAAAAACAGCGCGACACTGGCCTGGCCCAATTGGGAATAGAGATTGCTGGGCGGAAAGTCGATGACGCCAGTACGCAGGTAGAACCAGGTAATGATTGCGTGATGAATGAACACGCCAAAAGCCAGATAACCGCGCAAGCCGTCAATGCTGTTATAGCGGCTTTCGCCGCTATGACGCAGGTGCAGGGCGGCTTTGGGTATCAGACGCAGGAACATTACCGACGTCGCGATAGCGAGCAGATACGCTATCGCGGCAAAGACTGGGTTTGTATCCGTCATGATCAGTGGGCCCGAGCCGGGCGACCTCCCTGTTGCACTTGCCGGTGCAGATTGTCGACGGCAGCCTTGGAGGCCGTCACTGAATACCCCTGGAGCAGGGCATCGAAGTGATCCTCGAACAGCCAGCGCTTGTCTTCCGTGTAGCGCTGCATGTGGCGCAAGTTGCGCTGGCGCAATGAAAGGCTCAAGGGTGATGGATAGATGCGCAGGTCGGCCAGATCGATCAGCCCGAACTCACCGTCCTCCAGCACCAGCACGTTACCCAGATGCAGTGAGCGGAAATAGACACCCTGCTCATGAAGCCGGGCCATGAACTTGCCGAAACGTTCGACCAGCGCCTGTCGCACCGCCGGTGCAGGGATGCCCTGAAGCACCTGACGCAAGGTGTGACCCGGCAGCGGAGCGTAGTGCACCGCGCTGCTGCCATCGTCCAGGCGATACAGATTCAGCACCTGCGGGGTCGGGATGCCCATCCGGCGCAATTGTTCGCTATTGATGGCGAAGCGTTCGGAGTACGGGTTGAAGTTGCCGGAGGTGTACCAGCGGCGGCGACGGAACAGCTTGAGGAAGCTGCCATCGGTCAGGCGCAGAACCTTTGGACCCAGGCCGTCCTCTTCAATCACCTGAGCATCGGCGCAGCGTTGTTGCAGGCCGGAGACCGACAGTTTCTGCACCGGTATTGCCAACAGTCGTCGGGCCCGCTGATTGATGCTGATCGCAGCAATCAGCGCCAGCGGAATCCACAGCAGGAACCAGTGTTCCTTGGGGCGCGAGATGATGCCGCCACCTTCTGTCAGCCCGGCGCCGATGCCGAACACCAGCCAGGTGGAGGCGATGATCAGCAAGGGTTGTACGCGTTGACGCCAACTGCTCAGCAAGCTCCAGCCCTGGAAGAACAGCCACGGCAGCAGGCCCAGGATGCCGACGTAATAAAGCACGCCGAGGGCAAAACTGTGCGGTTCCTGAAAGCTGTAGCCAACGCCCGGGTCAATCGCCAGATCGGCGTTGTAGCCATGACCGATCCAGGGGTGATCGGCAATTTTTTGCAGGGCAATCTGCCAGATTTCGAAACGGTAGGAGTCGCCGCGCTCGGTGATCATCTTCGAGAACAGGGCGACCACGGCGATGCCGACGGCCGCCAGTGACCCCAGCATCACCAGCGAACGCCGGTTCCAGCAGATGAAGGCCAGCCACAAGGCCGCCATGGTCAAGGCGACCAGCGGCGTTCTGGAACCGGTCGAGATCACCGCCGCGAACATGATCAGCATCGCCGGCAGGCTGAGCCAGAGCAGGCGGCCATGTTTGCAGGACATGCTGACGCTGAGCCAGTAGGCACAGAAAAAACCGAACAGATGGGAGCTGAGCAGCGGGTTGTCGAACGCCCCGCCGCCGACCAGACGCGCACCTGGCTGGTAATGATGGATAAAGGGGATCAGGAAACAGATCGTGGCGATCAGGGCAACCACGGCCGCGACGAACAGCATTGGCGAAATAATGTCACTGCGGTAGCGCACCACCAGGTAGCAACCGACGAACAACAGCAAGGTATGCAGCGGGGGTTTGAGCATGCCGCCGAACGATTCGCCATCGGGCGGACCCCAGCACAGACTGAGCAGCGCCCAGGCAATGAACGCAAGTACCGCCAGAATCACCGGTTCGCCCAGCAGCTCTTTCAACTCCCGCGGGCGCAGGCACAGGGCGATCAGTGCAGGAATGCTGAACAGACCATAAAACAGTTTGTGATGCAGGCTGCGACCCGGCAGGAAGAACAGCGCGCACAAGAGCAGGAAGTAGCCGACGGGAAGTATCCACAGGCTGATGAAATCGAAGATTCGATTGGACGTACTGCTGAAGCCGCGAAGTTGCATGCTGTGAGATTCAATCCTGAAGTTAATCGGCCATTTCATTGATGGCTATTTGATGCTGAAAAAGATGCCTAACAATAACAGCCTTTGCCCGATTGCCAGAACCCTGAAGAAGCTGTGCTAAAGTCAGCGTCCTTTTTATCGACTCTCGCGTGATATGACCGACTCCAGTCTCGCCGCAAGCCCTTCGAGCTTGAAAATCTACTTCCGCCTGCTCGGCTACGTCCGGCCGTATATCAGTCTGTTCCTGATCAGCATCGTCGGTTTTCTGATTTTCGCATCGACCCAGCCGATGCTCGGTTACATTCTCAAGTATTTCGTCGACGGTCTGTCCAATCCCGAGGCAGTGCTGTTTCCCACCGTGCCGTACCTGCGCGACCTGCAACTGTTGCAGGCGGTACCGCTGCTGATCATCCTGATCGCTGCGTGGCAGGGCCTGGGATCCTATCTGGGCAACTACTTCCTGGCCAAGGTTTCCCTGGGCCTGGTGCACGATCTGCGGGTACAGCTGTTCAACAACCTGCTGGTGCTGCCGAACCGGTATTTCGACAAGCATAACTCCGGCCATCTGATTTCGCGTATCACCTTCAACGTGACCATGGTCACGGGGGCGGCAACAGATGCGATCAAGGTCGTAATCCGTGAAGGCATGACGGTGATCTTCCTGTTCGCCTCCCTGTTGTTCATGAACTGGAAGCTGACGCTGGTGATGGTCGCGATCCTGCCGCTGATCGCCGTGATGGTGCGTACCGCGAGCAAGAAATTCCGCAAGCAGAGCAAGAAGATCCAGGCGGCCATGGGCGACGTGACACACGTGGCCTCGGAAACCATCCAGGGTTATCGCGTGGTGCGCAGCTTCGGCGGCGAAACCTACGAAGAAAAGCGCTTCCTCAACGCCAGTCAGAGCAATACCGACAAACAACTGCGCATGACCCGCACCGGCGCGATCTACACGCCGATGCTGCAACTGGTGATCTACAGCGCCATGGCGGTGTTGATGTTCCTGGTGCTGTTCCTGCGCGGTGACGCCTCGGCGGGTGACATGGTGGCCTACATCACCCTGGCTGGCCTGTTGCCCAAGCCGATCCGCCAGTTGTCCGAAGTCAGCTCGACCATCCAGAAGGGCGTTGCCGGTGCCGAAAGCATTTTCGAGCAACTGGACGTCGAGCCGGAAGTCGATACCGGCACGATCGAGCGCGATGCGGTCAGCGGTCGTCTCGATGTGCGTAACCTGAGCTTCACCTACCCGGGGACCGAGCGTCAGGTACTCGACAACATCAGCTTCTCGGTCGAGCCGGGGCAGATGGTGGCGCTGGTGGGGCGCTCCGGCAGCGGCAAGTCGACGCTGGCCAACCTGATCCCGCGCTTCTATCACCACGACAAGGGTGAAATCCTGATCGATGGCGTGGAAGTCGAGCAGTACAAGTTGCTCAACCTGCGCCGCCACATCGCCCAAGTGACCCAGCACGTCACCCTGTTCAGCGACACCGTGGCCAACAACATTGCCTACGGCGACCTGGCCGGGGCACCGCGTGAAGACATCGAGAAAGCGGCGCGTGATGCGTACGCGATGGATTTCATCGCGCAACTGCCGGAAGGCCTGGACACCCAGGTCGGCGAGAACGGCGTGCTGCTTTCCGGCGGTCAGCGCCAGCGCCTGGCGATTGCCCGAGCCTTGCTCAAGAACGCGCCGCTGCTGATCCTCGACGAGGCCACCTCGGCTCTCGACACCGAATCCGAGCGGCACATTCAGGCGGCTCTGGACCAGGTGATGAAAGGCCGCACCACGCTGGTGATCGCTCACCGTCTGTCGACTATCGAGAAGGCCGATCTGATTCTGGTCATGGATCAGGGCCGGATCGTCGAGCGCGGGACTCACGGCGACCTGCTGGCGCAAAACGGCTACTACGCGCGTCTGAACGCCATGGGCCTCGATGCGCCGGCCGAAGACATCGCCTGATCCAGCCTTGTGAAGGTCGGGCGCGCAATGCGCCCGGCCATTTGTATCCGAATCTTTACCCTTCTTGACCAAACCTGCATAAAACCCGGCATCGCGCTTGTTAAGGTTCCTGACTGAACTCTGACTTCCAACGAAGGGGCTATCCCCGTCGCGCGGGTACTCTCATGCTGCAACGCTATCTGTGGAAACTGTTGCCCAAGTCGCAGCGGACCTTTCTGCTCGGGCGCCTGTCGGTGGTCGACCGGCAAGTGGTGAACAAGTCGATGTCCGCCAACCTGAGCTTTCCCAAGGCCTTCGCGCAGCATTCCTGCCTGTTCATTCATGTGCCCAAATGCGCCGGCAGCAGCGTGTGCGCGGCGATGTTCGACGGTTGGCGGCCGGGCCATCTGCCGTTGTACTGGTATGAAGAACAGTTTCCCGCGCAGTTTGCGGCTGCATACAAGTTCGCTTTCGTGCGTGATCCGCTGGAGCGTGCCTATTCGGCCTACGCGTTCCTGCGGGGCAACGAACTGAGCGAGCGTGATCACGCAGCGCAGCAAATGGTCAGGAATTACCGCGACTTCGACGATTTTGTTGCGCGCTGGCTACATGCCGACACCATTTCGCGACAATTGCACTTTGCCGCGCAAACCGACTTTCTCACCGATTCGCTGGGCCGCCTGGCGCTGGATTTCGTCGGCTATCAGGAGCATCTGGAGCGGGATTTTCGCCTGGTGTGCGAGCACCTGGGGCTGACGAGTCAATTGCAGCACGTCAACGTTTCCCGTCAGCGGCGTCCGTCGCCGGCGCGTGATTTCTGCACGCAGCGCACCCGACGCCTGGTTCGGCGGGTCTATGAACGTGACTACGAGATGCTCGGCTATGAATGAAGCACTGTCCGTTTCGCTGTTGCCCCCGGCCATCCGCCCCTATGCCCTGGCACTGCCCGCCCAGGCTCGCGCCGAGCAGAAGTCGCAGCAACCGCGCTGCCTGTGGCTGACCGGGTTGTCCGGGGCCGGCAAATCGACGCTGGCCAATGCACTGGAGCTGCATCTGCACCAGTTCGGTCTGCATACGTTCCTGCTCGATGGCGACAACCTGCGCGGCGGTCTTTGTCGCGATCTGGGGATGACCGAGGCCTGCCGGCGCGAAAACATCCGGCGCACCGCCGAAGTGGCGCGGTTGATGGTGGACGCCGGGTTGATCGTGATCGTGGCCGCCATTTCACCGTTTCGTGCCGAGCGGGATACGGCACGCCGGCTGTTTGCCGAAGGCGATTTCATTGAAGTGCATGTCAGCACCTCGCTGGAGGTCTGTGCCCGACGCGACCCGAAGGGTTTGTACCGGGCGGCGCGAGAAGGGCGGATCAAGGACTTCACCGGGATCGACAGCCCGTACGAGGCTCCGTTGGCGGCCGAGTGCCGGATCGATACCGATGAGGTGAAACTGGCCGATGCCTGTCATCGACTGGCCGCGTTCCTGTGCAAAAAATGAGCAAAAAAGCCTGTCGTTTCATCCTGTTGCAGCCACCGCACAAGCCTTCGCCAACCCTGTGTTAATATCGCGCCCCTGTTCATTTTGTATGTGGGTTGCTCCATGAAGTTGTCCATGCCGCGATTCGATCAAGCCCCTGTCTTGGTGGTCGGCGATGTCATGCTCGACCGTTACTGGCATGGTGGTACCTCACGGATTTCCCCTGAGGCGCCGGTACCGGTTGTAAAGGTCGAGCAAATCGAAGACCGCCCGGGCGGTGCCGCCAACGTTGCCTTGAACATTGCCGCGCTGGGTGCGCCGGCGTCGCTGGTCGGTGTGACCGGTGATGACGAGGCTGCCGACAGCCTGAGCAACAGCCTCAAGGGTGCGGGCGTGCGAGCCTTGTTCCAGCGCATCGCGCACCAGCCGACCATCGTCAAGTTGCGGGTCATGAGCCGGCACCAGCAATTGCTGCGTATCGACTTCGAAGAACCGTTCGCCACCGACGCCCTGGCGCTTGCCTCTCAGGTCGACGACCTGCTGGAAGGCATCAAGGTGCTGGTGCTGTCCGACTACGGCAAAGGCGCCCTGAAAAACCATCAGGCGCTGATCCAGGCCGCGCGTGCCAAAGGCATCCCGGTGCTGGCCGACCCGAAGGGCAAGGATTTCTCGATCTACCGTGGCGCGAGCCTGATCACCCCGAACCTCAGCGAGTTCGAAGCCATCGTCGGCGGTTGCGCCGATGAGCACGAACTGGTGAGCAAGGGCGCAACGCTGATGCACGACCTCGAGCTCGGCGCACTGCTGGTGACCCGTGGCGAGCACGGCATGACCCTGCTGCGTCCGGATCATCCGGCGCTGCACCTGCCGGCCCGGGCCCGTGAAGTGTTCGACGTGACCGGTGCCGGCGACACGGTGATTTCCACCCTGG
Source organism: Pseudomonas sp. GW821-FHT02C04 (assembly GCF_059421845.1). Lineage (NCBI taxonomy): Bacteria > Pseudomonadati > Pseudomonadota > Gammaproteobacteria > Pseudomonadales > Pseudomonadaceae > Pseudomonas > Pseudomonas sp. GW821-FHT02C04. Next base: position 434,911 of record NZ_JBWKVT010000004.1, read on the forward strand.
CGGCTGCGATTGCCGCCGGTGAAGAACTGCCGCACGCGGTGGCGCTGGCCAACCTGGCGGCGGGCATCGTGGTCGGCAAGCTGGGTACGGCGGCGATCAGCGCCCCGGAACTGCGTCGCGCCATTCAGCGTGAAGAAGGTTCCGAGCGCGGCGTGCTGGGTCTGGAGCAACTGCTGCTGGCGGTGGCCGATGCCCGGGCGCACAACGAGCGGATCGTATTCACCAACGGCTGTTTCGACATCCTCCACGCCGGCCATGTGACCTACCTCGAGCAGGCGCGGGCCCAGGGCGATCGCTTGATCGTTGCGATCAACGATGACGCTTCGGTCAGCCGCCTGAAAGGCCCTGGCCGCCCGATCAACAGTGTTGATCGGCGCATGGCGGTGCTCGCCGGTCTCGGTGCGGTGGACTGGGTGATCAGCTTCGCCGAAGGCACCCCTGAAAACCTGTTGCGCGAGGTCAAGCCGGACGTGCTGGTGAAGGGCGGCGACTATGGCATCGACCAGGTTGTCGGCGCCGACATCGTCAAAGCCTACGGCGGCACCGTTAAAGTGCTGGGGCTGGTGGAAAACAGCTCGACCACGGCGATTGTGGAAAAAATCCGCAAGTCCGAGTGATGCAAACATAAAGACCGCGCCTGCGATGACTCTCTGGAGTCACTCGCAGGCGCGGTCTTTTGCCGTTCAGGAATTCACTTTCTTGCGCGGCACAATCTTCTTCAGCAGTTGTTTCGCCTTGCCGCGCAATCGCGCCAGCCCCGTGTCCTTGGGCGGCGGCGTCAAACCTTGCTGCCGCAGCCAGTCCTTCCAGCGAATCCGCTCCTCGCGCACCAGCCAGCCGTCCTGTCTGGAGAAACTCTCGGCCAGATACAGACCGCGAGTGCCTGCCGGGTACAGCTGACCTTTCTTCAGCGTATACAACTCAGGGAGCGGTTCGCCGTCCTGCAGTGGCATCAAGTACAGATCGGGGCGTTTGCGGTCGAGCCGGGCGACCAGTTGGTCGCCTTCCAGCCGTTCATCGACATGGAACAGGCTCAGGCTCTTGGCTTCCTTGGGCACGTCGAGCCGCAGGTCGTAGATCAATTGCAGTGACGCGGTCGGCAAGTGCACGTAGGCCTGTGGCCGTTCGAGCAATTGCAGATTGGCGCAGCGCACCGGCCGAGCCGAACCGGACAGCGGCGTCAGGCGAAAGGGCAGGGCCTCGCGATAATGCAGCGCCGACGCATACGGCGCCGGCAGCCAGGTGTCGTTGAAACGCCCGCCGAGCCAGCCTTCCGGGGTTTCCAGCAGGCATTCTTCGGCAATCTCCTGGATCGCCGTGTGCAGCGGGATATTCAGTTCATGGGCCGGTACGTAGCCGGAAATCAGCTTGAGCACGACGTCGCCGCGATCCTGCCGCCGCTGGCGCACCAGCACCCAGTAATCGCGATTCTGCCAGTGCAGGGTCAGGCGCACCGAGACGCCGAGGTTGGCCAGCTCCAGCGCAAATCGCTCGGCATCCGCCACGCTGACCGGTTTGCGCCGTTGCAGGGTCTGAGCGAAGTTCAGCGGCATGCCGACGCTCTGGTAGGTCAGGCCTTCGGGCGTCGCTTCGACGAACAGCGGCAGCGTCTTGAAGTTGCTCGGGTTCTTTCTGATGAGCGTACGCGGCATGTCGGCTCCTGCTTAAGGCCGCGAAGCGGCGTCATTGACCACGAAGGACCTGGGCAACGGTCGCAACGTTATGGGCGAGGTGCAGCGGATTGATCGTCCCGACAATGGCGCTGGCCACACCGGGCTGGGCGAACAGCAACTCGAAGCTGGCGCGCACCGGGTCCACGCCGGGACTCAGGCACACGTGACCGCTGGCCAGCGCCTTCTTCACCAGAATGGCTTTGCCGTGGGCAGCAGCATAGTCAATGACTGCCTTCTCGTTTTGCTCGTTCAGATTGTAGGTGACCATCGCGCAATCGCCTTGCTCCAGTGCTTTCAGGCCACCGTCGACGGTTTTTCCGGAAAAGCCGAAGCCGCGAATCTTGCCCTCGGCCTTCAGCGCCGCGAGGGTTGCATAGACTTCGCTGTCATTGAGAATCGCCAGGTCATTGCCGTCGGAGTGCACCAGCACCAGGTCGATGAAATCGGTTTCCAGACGTTGCAGGCTGCGCTCCACCGACATCTGCGTGTGAGCGGCGCTGAAGTCGTGAGTCGACTGGCCATCGACAAATTCTTCGCCGACCTTGCTGACGATCACCCAATCCTCGCGCTCGCCGCGCAACAGCGGGCCGAGGCGCTCTTCGCTGCGGCCATAGGCCGGTGCGGTGTCGATCAGGTTGATGCCCAGCTCTCGCGCCTGTTTGAGCAGCATCCGCGCGGCGTCGTCGTCGGGGATCTGAAAGCCGTTGGGGTATTTCACGCCCTGGTCGCGGCCGAGTTTGACGGTGCCCAGGCCCAGTGGCGAAACCTTCAGGCCGGTGCTGCCCAACGGGCGATGCAGATCGTGGAGGGTCGGCAGGCTCATGGCAGCAGTTGCTCCCAGGCCGGAACGCCCATCGGTGGTTTTGGCAGCTCGGGCAGCGGAGCCGGGTGGCTCGGCTGGATGCCATCGCGTGCCAGGGACGCGATCACTCGGTCGGCGAAGTCCGGTGCCAGGGCGAGTTTGGTTGGCCAGCCGACCAGCAGGCGACCTTCTTCTGCGAGGAAGGCGTTGTCAGGGCGGGTCAGGCCGGTTTGCAGCGGTTCGGCGCGGTCGACGCGCAGGGTTGCCCACTGCGTGGTGCTGAGATCGATCCACGGCAACAACTGTGCGATTTCCTTTTGCGCAGTGGCGATCTGCTCGGCCGGCTCACGGGCCACGCCTTCGGATTCGGCAATGTCGCCGCCCATGTACCAGACCCACTGACCATTTGCTGCCGGATGGGTCGTCACGGTAATGCGCGGCTTGGTGCCGCCACCGAGGCAGTGAGCGTACAGCGGCTTCAGGCCCGGGCCCTTGGCGATGATCATGTGCAGCGGCCGGCGTTGCATGGCCGGATGAGTCAGGCCGAGGGTTTCCAGCAGCGCTGCGGTGCCGGCACCGGCACTGATGACAATGCGCTGGGCACGAATCTCTCGGCCATCAACTTTCAAGCCAACCAGCACGCCGCTTTCCAGCAACGGCTCGATGTTCTGACCGGCGAGCAGACCGTCGCCCGCCAGGTCGGCCAGGCGCTGGATCACGCTCGGCACATCGACCACCAGTTCGGCGAGGCGGTAGACCTTGCCCTTGAAGCGCTTGTCTTGCAGGGCCGGTGGCAATTGATCGCCCTTGACCTGATCGACCCGGCCACGCACCGCTTTACTGGCGAAGAAACTGGTGAGGTTGCCGGCCAGGGTGCCCGGCGACCACAGGTAATGGGCTTCGGACAGCAGGCGCACGCCGCTCAGGTCCAGTTCGCCGTCGCCGGCCAGGGCTTCACGCCAGCGGCGCGGCATGTCGGCGATGGCTTCCGAGGCGCCGGTCAGCGCACCGTGCAGCGCGTACTTGGCGCCGCCGTGGATGATGCCCTGGGACTTCACGCTCTGCCCGCCGCCGAGGCTGGCGCTTTCCACCAGCACGGTCGAAAAACCCTGGCGGCGCAGGCGCGCGTTCAGCCAGAGGCCGGCGACACCCGCGCCGACAATCAGCACGTCGGTGGAAATTGGAGATGGCATGCAACGACCTCAGTGTTCAAGACGAGGGCGCAGTATACAGACTCGGGGAAAAGGGGATTTGTTGCTGATCAACAGAGGGAAGGCACCCGCCATTGTGGGAGCACGCTGGCTCCCACAGGAATCTGGATCGGCTTATCAGTGGCCGGCGGTTTTCGAGAACAGCTGGATCACCACCACGCCGAGCACGATCAAGCCCATCCCGAGCATCGCCGGGATATCCAGCTTCTGCCCGTAGATGAACAGCGCGGCGATGCTGACCATCACGATGCCCATACCAGCCCACACCGCGTAGGCCACGCCCACCGGCACGCTGCGCACTACCAGCGTCAGCATCCAGAACGCGATGCCGTAGCCGACGATGACCAGCACCAGTGGCAAAGGCGTGCTGAAACCTTTGACGGCTTTCATCGAAACGGTTGCGATCACTTCGGCGCAAATGGCGATGGCCAGGTAGACGTAAGCGTTCATGTTCAAATCCTCGTGTGAAGCGTTGCTTTCTGAGGCGGCATTCTAGTGACTCCCCAGATGGGGTAAAGTCATTACCTATCTGTTTACGAGATGGGTTGGCCGATGAGCATGCAGTGGAATCTGGATCAGTTACGCGTGTTCGTCGCGGTCGCCGAACAGCGTTCGTTCTCCGCCGTGGCGCGCCAACAGCGCAAGGCGCAGTCGGCGATCAGCAGCGCGATCGCGATGCTGGAGGACGACCTTGGTGTCAGTCTGTTCGAGCGTAGCAGCGGTCGCCAGCCGAGTCTTACCGAAGCGGGTGAAGCCTTGCTCGAAGAGGCGCGGGAAGTCCTGCGTCAATGCGAGCGCCTGAACGGCCGGGCCATGGCCATGTTGCGCGGCCAGGAGGCGCAATTGCGCGTCGCCCAGGATGAGGCAATGCCGTATCAGGCACTGGTGGAAAGCTTCGGCGCACTGGCCGAGCAGTTTCCGAGCCTGGAGGTGCAACTGACCAGCGCCGCCCAGGGCGAGGTTTCGCGCAAACTGGTGGAGCGCCGGGCCGATCTCGGGCTGTTGTTCTATCACGATGAAATCCCCGAGGCATTGGAGCGTCGGGTGCTGGGCAGCGTGGAAATGGTCACGGTGTGTGGCGTCAATCATCCGCTGGCGGCGCAATCCCGGGTCAACTGTCAGCAGCTTGCCCAGCATCGGCAGCTGTTGATGTCGACCCAGACCAGCGTCTACCCCGGCAGTGAACCGGCCAGCCCACAGGTGTGGCGCGCCGACAGTTTCTACGTGATGGCCGAATGGCTGGTGCGCGACCTTGGCTGGGCCTGGCTGCCGCGCCACGTGGTGCAGTATTCGGCGTATCAGGGCCTGATGGTGGAACTGGACAGCGAATGGACGCCGCCGGCGCTGGTGGTGGAGCTGGTCTGGCGCCGTGATGAACCGCTCGGGCCGGCGGCGCGCTGGCTGGCGGAGCGATTTGCCATACACCTGCGGGCGATCGGCGGCAAAAGCCGATAAACTCCGCCGCCATGAATAGAACTCTCTACACCGCGCTGTTTTACCTGGGGCTGCCATTGGTGGCGATTCGGCTGTGGCTGCGTTCGCGCAAGGCGCCGGCGTATGCCAAACGGATTGGCGAACGTTTCTCCTACGGGATGCCGACGTTGCAACCCGGCGGCATCTGGGTCCACGCGGTGTCGGTGGGCGAAAGCATCGCGGCCGCACCGATGATCCGCGCGCTGCTGCAACGTTATCCACAGCTGCCGATCACCGTGACCTGCATGACGCCGACCGGGTCGGAGCGCATCCATGCGATGTTCGCCGACGAACCGCGCATCCAGCACTGCTACCTGCCTTACGATTTGCCGTGCGCGGCGGCGCGTTTTCTCGATCGTGTGCAGCCGAAACTGGCGGTGATCATGGAGACCGAACTCTGGCCCAACCACATTCATCAATGCGCCAAACGCGGGATTCCGGTGGCACTGGCTAACGGTCGATTGTCCGAGCGTTCGGCCAAAGGCTATGGCCGGTTCAGCAAACTGACCGCGCCGATGCTCGCCGAAATGAGCCTGTTCGCCGTGCAGACCGAAGCTGAAGCGCAGCGTTTCCGTGATTTGGGCGCACGCCCTGAGACAGTCGAAGTCACCGGCTCGATCAAGTTCGACCTGACCATCGACCCGCAGCTGTTGCAACGCGCCGCTGAACTGCGCGGCCAATGGCAGGCGCAGGAGCGTCCGGTGTGGATCGCAGCCAGCACCCATGAAGGCGAAGACGAGGTGGTGCTGAATGCCCATCGCCGTTTGCTGGCCAATCACCCTGATGCGCTGCTGATTCTGGTGCCGCGCCATCCGGAGCGCTTCAACTCGGTGTTCGAACTGTGCCAGCGCGAAGGTTTCGCCACGGTGCGTCGTTCGACCGGCGTCAACGTCGACGCCACAACGTCGGTGCTGCTCGGCGACACCATGGGCGAGTTGCTGTTTCTCTACGCCCTGGCCGATAGCGCGTTTGTCGGCGGCAGCCTGGTGCCCAACGGCGGACATAACCTGCTGGAACCGGCGGCCCTGGCGAAACCGGTGATCAGCGGCCCGCACCTGTTCAACTTCCTCGACATCGCCGCGCAACTGCGCAGCGCCGGGGCGTTGGCCGAAGTGGATGACGCCGAAGGTCTGGCGACAGAAGTGCAGCGGCTGTTCGAGTTGCCGCGCGATGCACAGCGCATGGCCGAAGCCGGATTGAGCGTGATGCGCCGCAATCAGGGCGCGTTGCAGCGATTGCTCGATGGCCTGGGAAGGTTGATCGACCGCCCATAAAAAAACGCAGCCTCAGGGCTGCGTTTTTTGTTTAAGGCCGGGCCTTGAGCTGTGCTTCCGCAGCCTTGGCCAGATCCGGCGGCAGGAAATCCTTGTCCGGGTTGTAGTCGGCCTTCAGATAACGGGTCAGGTCCTGCAGGTCACCCGGGTTCAACGTCCCCGCCGCCTGCTTCAGGCGCAGGTTGTCGAGAATGTAGTCGTAACGGGTGTTGTTGTAGTTGCGCACCGAGGTGTAGAGCTGACGCTGGGCGTCGAGCACGTCGACGATGTTGCGCGTCCCCACCTGATAGCCGATTTCCGTGGCTTCCACCGCGCTCTGGTTGGAGATGATCGACTGGCGGCGCGCCTGCACCTGCTCGACGTCGGTGTTCACCGCGCGGTGCAGGTTGCGGGTGTTTTCCACGATCTGCCGGCGCAGGCTTTCGCGCTGCTGCTCGCTCTGATCCAGTTGCGCATAGGACTGGCGCACCTGGGAGCTGGTCAGCCCGCCGCTGTAGATCGGGATGTTCAGTTGCAGGCCCACGGTGCTCTGCTCGACGTTGCCACTGTATGGCGTACCGAAGGCATTCGGGTTGGCGAACCCGAGGGCGTCGTTGTCGCCTTTTTCGTACTTGGCCACGGCGTCGAGGGTCGGCAAGTGGCCGGCCTTGCGTTGCTTCAGGGTTTGCTCGGCGGAGCTCACCGCAAAGTTGCTGGCCAGCAGATTGAGGTTCTGCTTGGCGGCGGTGTCGACCCAGGCCTTGGCGTCGTTCGGCGCCGGCGGCAGGATCGGCAGGGTGTGGACGATGCCCTGGATCGAGTTGTACTGGCGGTTGGTCAGGGTGATCAGTGCTTCGAATGCATCATCGACCTGACGCTGGGCAACGATCCGGTTGGCGCGGGCGGTGTCGTAACTGGCTTGCGATTGCAGCACGTCGGTCTTGTCCGACAGGCCCACGTCGAAGCGCTCGTTGGACTGGTCGAGCTGGCGCTTGAATGCCGCTTCTTCGGCCTTGGTCGAGGCCAGGTTGTCCTGGCTGCGCAGTACGTTGAAGTAGTCTTCGGCCGATTGCAGGATCAGATTCTGCTCGGTGGCCGAGAGTTGCAGCGCGGCCTGCTCGTTGACGTCCTTCGCGGCCTGGTACTGGAACCAGCGATCGGCGCGGAACAGCGGCTGGGCCAGTGTCGCCTGATAGGAGTGCGCGCTGCGGTTGGCGATGGCCGAGGGCTGGTCGATCGAGGTGCGCACGTTGGCGGTTTCGGCGCCGCCGGAGAGGTTCGGCAGCAGCCCGGCGCGGGCCTGAGGCACGACTTCTTTCTGGGCACCGTACTGGGCGCGGGCGGCGGCCAGATCGGCGTTGTTGTCGACCGCTTCCTGATAGACGCTGACCAGATCGGTCCTGGTCGACAAGGGCGCTTCTGCTGCCCAGACCATTGCGTTGGACGCACAAGACACGGCAACAGCCAGTGAGAGTTTGCGCAGCATGAGGCGATCCCTAGCATGAATATTATGGAAATAATCCGGGCGCCAAAGGTAGGGCGCGGGCACTGCATCGTCAAGGCTTGGCGCCAAGGCGCAGCAGGGCAAGGCGAGTGTAGTTGTGCATTGAGGCGCTCACAATCCTGTCGGCCGCCGCAATTGCGCCATTCATCATGGTGTTTGCCACGGTGTTGGCGTTCTTTGCCGGTTGTGTCTAGACTGGCCGGGTTCTTGTCGGGGTGCCTTGCTATGAGGCTGAGATCGAATAATTTCGGATCCCGTTGAACCTGATCAGGTTAGCGCCTGCGTAGGGAACAAGATTTCTCGTCACCCGGCGAGTCCTCTTGTGCTTCGTCCGGGAAATTGTTCGACAATCGAACGCTCGACGACGATGCACAGCACCAGTCCTGGTGCGTCCGTGCCTTTCAGGTTCTGCTCCGACAATCCACTGCCTGGATGCTGTCTGGAGAGCCCGTGATGACTACAAAATCTAAAAACGCGATCAACCTGAGTGACTCGGCCAAGGTCGATGAACAGTCGGTTCAACCGTTCACCCGTTCGCAAAAAGTCTACGTTCAGGGCTCTCGCCCGGACATCCGCGTGCCGATGCGCGAAATCACCCTCGATGTGACCCCGACCGACTTCGGCGGCGAAATCAACGCGCCGGTCACCGTCTACGACACCTCTGGCCCGTACACCGATCCGAACGTGGTGATCGACGTACGCAAAGGTCTGGGCGATGTGCGTTCGGCGTGGATCGACGACCGTGGCGACACCGAGCGCCTGCCAGGCCTGAGCTCGAACTTCGGCCAGCAACGCCTTGCCGACGCCGAACTGACCAAGCTGCGTTTCGCCCACGTCAACAACCCGCGCCGCGCCAAGGCCGGGGCCAACGTCAGCCAGATGCATTACGCCCGTAAAGGCATCATCACCGCCGAGATGGAATACGTCGCCATCCGCGAAAACATGAAGCTGCAAGAGGCCCGCGCTGCCGGCCTGCTGAACCAGCAACACGCCGGCCACAGCTTCGGCGCGAGCATCCCGAAAGAAATCACCCCCGAGTTCGTGCGCGAAGAAATCGCCCGTGGCCGCGCGATCATCCCGGCCAACATCAACCACGTCGAACTGGAACCGATGATCATCGGCCGTAACTTCCTGGTGAAGATCAACGGCAACATCGGCAACAGCGCGCTGGGTTCGTCCATCGAAGAAGAAGTGGCGAAACTGACCTGGGGCATTCGCTGGGGGTCGGACACCGTCATGGACTTGTCCACCGGCAAACACATTCACGAAACCCGCGAGTGGATCATCCGTAACTCGCCGGTTCCGATCGGCACCGTGCCGATTTATCAGGCACTGGAAAAAGTTAACGGCGTCGCCGAAGACCTGACCTGGGAGCTGTTCCGCGACACGCTGATCGAGCAGGCGGAGCAGGGCGTCGATTACTTCACCATCCACGCCGGCGTGCTGTTGCGCTACGTGCCGCTGACCGCCAAGCGCGTGACCGGCATCGTTTCCCGTGGCGGTTCGATCATGGCCAAGTGGTGCCTGGCGCACCACAAAGAGAACTTCCTCTACACCCACTTCGACGAAATCTGCGAAATCATGAAGGCCTACGACGTCAGCTTCTCGCTGGGCGACGGCCTGCGTCCGGGCTCGATTGCCGACGCCAACGACGAAGCGCAATTCGGCGAACTGGAGACCCTCGGCGAGCTGACCAAGATCGCCTGGAAGCACGACGTGCAATGCATGATCGAAGGCCCGGGCCACGTGCCGATGCAGTTGATCAAAGAGAACATGGACAAGCAGCTGGAGTGCTGCGACGAGGCGCCATTCTACACCCTCGGCCCGCTGACCACCGACATCGCACCGGGCTACGACCACATCACCTCGGGTATCGGTGCGGCGATGATCGGCTGGTTCGGTTGCGCGATGCTGTGCTACGTGACGCCGAAGGAACACCTGGGGCTGCCGAACAAGGATGACGTGAAGACCGGGATCATCACCTACAAGATCGCCGCCCACGCAGCGGACCTGGCCAAGGGGCATCCGGGCGCGCAGATCCGCGACAACGCCTTGAGCAAGGCGCGGTTCGAATTCCGTTGGGAAGACCAGTTCAACCTTGGTCTGGACCCGGACACCGCCCGTTCGTATCACGATGAAACCCTGCCGAAGGACTCGGCGAAGGTCGCGCATTTCTGTTCGATGTGCGGGCCGAAATTCTGCTCGATGAAGATCACTCAGGAAGTCCGCGAATACGCGGCCAACCAGCGGATCGACGCGGTCGACGTGGACGTCGCCCAAGGCCTGGCGGAACAGGCCGAGCGGTTCAAGAAGGAAGGCAGTCAGCTGTACAAAAAAGTTTGATCCCGCACTGATCGTTCCCGCACTCTGCGCCGAACCACCCGCGCCGATGGTTCCTACGCTCCGCGTGGGAACGCAGCCCGTGACGCTCCGCGTCACTGGACGCGGAGCGTCCCTAGAGGCATTCCCACGCAGAGCATGGGAACGATCATATGGCGATCAAAAAAACAACAAATGTCCCTTTGAGATAACACCCTTGAGCATTCAACCCGGTACTTATTCCCCCGACCTCGCCGTGCCCGCTGACAAGCGTGTATTCGGCGGTCGCGATCTGTTTTCCCTGTGGTTCTCCCTCGGCATCGGCCTGATGGTATTGCAGACCGGTGCGTTGCTGGCGCCGGGGCTGGGCCTGTCGGGATCGCTGCTGGCGATTTTCCTCGGCACCCTGGTCGGCGTCCTGCTGCTGGCCGCCGTTGGCGTGATCGGCAGCGATACCGGCCTGTCGTCGATGGCCGCGCTGAAGCTCAGCCTCGGCAGCAGAGGCGCAAGCCTGCCGGCGCTGCTCAACCTGCTGCAACTGATCGGTTGGGGTTCGTTCGAAATCATCGTCATGCGCGACGCTGCCAGTCTGCTCGGCACCCGTGCGTTCAGCGAAGGCTCGCTGTGGGCCAGCCCGATGTTGTGGACGTTGTGCTTCGGTGCACTGGCGACCTTGCTCGCCGTCAGCGGTCCGCTGACATTCGTGCGCAAGATCCTGCGTAAATGGGGCATCTGGCTGATTCTGGCCGCGTGCATCTGGCTGACCTGGAACCTGTTCGCCAAGGCCGATCTGGGCACTCTGTGGGCACAGGCCGGGGATGGTTCGATGCCGTTCGCCGTGGGCTTCGACATTGCCATCGCGATGCCGCTGTCATGGCTGCCGCTGATTGCCGACTACTCGCGTTTCGGTAAGAAGGCCAAGAACGTGTTCGGTGGTACGGCGATCGGTTTCTTCATCGGCAACTTCTGGCTGATGAGCCTGGGCGTCGCTTACACCCTGGCCTTTGCGCCGAGCGGTGAAGTCAACGCGTTGCTGCTGGCGCTGGCCGGTGCCGGTCTGGGGATTCCACTGTTGCTGATTCTATTGGACGAGTCGGAAAACGCCTTCGCCGACATTCACTCGGCAGCGGTTTCCAGCGGGATTCTGTTGCGCCTGAAAGTCGAGCATCTGGCGCTGGCCATCGGTGTGATCTGCACCCTGATCGCCTTGCTCGCGCCATTGGCGCAATACCAGAATTTCCTGCTGCTGATCGGCTCGGTGTTCGCGCCGCTGTTCGGCGTGGTGCTGGTGGATCACTTCATCCTGCGCAAGCGCAGTGGCCAGGTGGCTTCGGCCGCGTTGCGCTGGCCGGCGCTGTTGGCCTGGCTGGGTGGCATCAGCACTTATCACTTGCTGGCCAATCTGTATCCGGATGTCGGCGCAACCCTGCCGGCGCTGGTCCTGGCAGGGCTGTTGCAGCTGGTGCTGGGCCGGGCCTTCAGTTACGGCCGGGAAACAGCTCGGGCTTGATGATGCCGTTCAGGCGCGGGTAAGGGATCTTCAGTTCGACGTGGCCCAGCGCATAAGGCGCGATGGTGGTCACGTCGTACTTGAGGATCACGCCGCCATAGGTCAGCGCCACGTGCGGGGTTTTGACGAATGGCCAGTTCTTCACATATTCCGGTTCCTGATCGAGCTTGGTGCTGATCAGCCAGCTGTTATGCGCGACTTGCGCAGCCTTCCAGAACGCTTCTTCCTGACCCGGCACCAACATGTCCGACAGGCTCAGCACCTTGTGCTGCTGGCGCGAATAGTTGATGAAACCGCGACCCGGTGTGCCATGGGCGCCGTCGGTGTCCAGGTAGCTCGACACCTCGACAATCACCAGACCGTCATGCTGCTCGCGTACTTTCGCCTGCAAATAGCTGCTGTTGCGTGGGCCTGCAGTGCGCAGGAACTGCTCGCGGTAGGCGGCCAGGGTCGGTGCAACCGGAGCATCCGGCGATGTGCGGGTGAATTGCAGCAGGCGTTTTTCGACGATGCCATCCAGTGCAGGCTCTGCCGGGAAGTGCAGGGTGTCGATGTTCACCAGCGGGCAATCAGGGTTGGCGCAACCGGGTTTCAGTGTTTCCGAGGCATCGCGGGTGGTTTCCAGCGGCGTGCGGTAGTTGGGCTGGAACAGGCTGGCGCAAGCGCCCAGGGTCAGGGCGATGGCGGCCACGGAGGCAATTTTGAAAAGCGACATGGGCGTCCTTTCTGAAACAGGGGAAGGCAAAAAGTTACCGCTTCGACTCTCAACGAAGCGGTCAGTTCGCCACTAAGCTAATTAGAGTGGGTTTCGCCTCCACCGTCCATCCCGGTGACGGTAAAGGGGCTGCATCAAACGTCACGGGCGCGTTAGGATGGCGCGAAGTCGAGGTTGCAGGTAACTGAAATGAACCTCGTATTGGATTTGCAGTAAACGAGGATGCTCATGACCGATTTCGCCAAAGCCATTCCGTCCGCCATCGACATCGTGCGACGCGAGCAATGCTACAAGGGCTTCTACAAGCTCGATCGCGTGCAATTGCGCCACGAACTGTTCGCCGGTGGCATGAGCCGTGAGATCAATCGTGAAGTGTTCGTGCGACACGACGCCGTGTGCCTGCTGCCCTACGATCCGCAGCGCGATGAAGTGGTGCTGATCGAGCAGTTTCGCGTCGGCGCCATGGGCAAGACCACCAATCCCTGGCTGGTAGAGCTGGTCGCCGGTCTGATCGACAAGGAAGAAGTGCCGGAAGAAGTTGCTCGCCGCGAAGCGCAGGAGGAAGCTGGACTGGACATCAAGGCCCTGTGGCCGATGATGCAATATTTCCCGTCGCCGGGGGGCAGCAACGAGTTCGTGCATTTGTATCTGGGGCGTTGCAGCACCGAAGGCGTTGGCGGCCTGCACGGGCTGGAGGAAGAGGCAGAAGATATCCGCGTCACGGTCTGGGCCTTCGAAGATGCCTTGCAGGCCGTACGCGACGGACGGATTGCCAATGCGGCGAGCATCATCGCCTTGCAGTGGCTGGCGCTCAATCGCGCCGAAGTGAGGGGGCTATGGTCGTAAACAAACTGCGCGATCGCTATCGTGTCGACCTCGTGGGCCTGCAAGCCGCCTGCGAGGCCAACTACGCGCGCCTGATGCGACTGTTGCCGGACATGCGCCGCGAACCTGAAGCGCGGCGCATCGCCGTGACCCAGGGCGACCAGATGCTCGGCGTGCTGGCCATCGAAGTGTTGCAGGCCTGCCCCTACACCACGACCCTGCAAGTGCGTCAGGAACACAGCCTGCCGTGGCTGCCGGTGCCGCAACTGGAAGTGCAGGTCTATCACGACGCGCGCATGGCCGAAGTGATCAGCGCCGAACATGCACGACGCTTTCGCGGCATCTATCCTTACCCCAACGCGGCCATGCATCAGCCGGACGAAAAGGCCCAGCTCAATCTCTTCCTCGGAGAATGGCTGAGTCATTGCCTGGCCTGCGGTCACGAGTACGCCGCCGTTCGATAGCGTCGATAGCTGTTAACAGCGGCAAGTTGTGAACTGCGTCCGGTTCGGCGGTTTCTTCCCGGGGCTTTCCCCCAGCATAATTGCGAACCTTTCCGACCCGGCGATCCAGCCTTGGGAGAACGCCTTGCCGAGCGTATCGACTCTGACCACCGCCGATGCGGCGTTGCTGGTGCAACTGTCCGACAGTCATTTGTTCGCCGAGGCGGACGGTGCGCTGCTGGGCATGAAGACTCGCGAGAGCCTGCAAAAAGTCATCGAACTGGTGCTCGAGCAGCAGCCGCAGATCGACTTGATCGTTGCCAGCGGTGATCTGTCCCAGGACGGCACGCTGGAGTCCTACCAGCAATTTCGTCAGATGACGGCGCAGATCGACGCACCTGCGCGCTGGATCCCCGGCAACCACGACGAACCGCAGATCATGCAAATGGCCGCGGTGCAGAGTGCCTTGCTGGAGCCGGTGGTGGATGTCGGCAACTGGCGCGTGACCTTGCTCGATTCGGCGGTGCCGGGTTCGGTGCCGGGTTATCTGCAGGATGAACAACTGCAATTGCTGGCCCGTTCGCTGAGCGAGGCGCCGGATCGGCATCATCTGGTGTGTTTCCACCATCACCCGGTGTCGATCGGTTGTGCCTGGATGGAGCCGATCGGCTTGCGCAATCCCGAAGCGTTTTTCGACGTGCTCGACCGTTTCCCGCAGGCCCGCGCCGTGCTGTGGGGACATGTGCATCAGGAGATCGACCGCGATCGCAACGGCGTGCGACTGATCGCCTCGCCGTCGACTTGCATTCAGTTCGAGCCGGGCAGTGTCGACTTCAAGGTCGGCGAACAGGCGCCAGGGTATCGCTGGTTGCGGTTGCTGCCGGATGGGCGGATCGAAACGGGCGTGGAGCGTGTCACCGATTTCCGGTTCACCGTCGATTATGGCTCCAACGGCTACTGATTCAGGGGCGCGGCGCTGATTTCCTCGGGTGCTGGCCCAACACCCCCCGACTCCCTGTAAACTCCGCTTTCTTTAGCCGACACCCAGGGAGCTCAAATGTCCGGTTCGATCCTCTATATCCACGGTTTCAACAGCGCGCCGGCCTCGAAGAAGGCCTGTCAGCTGGTCGAGGTGATGGAGCGGCTGGGTTTGAGCGATCAACTGCGTGTCCCGGCGCTGCATCACCACCCGCGCGAAGCCATCGGTCAGCTGGAGCAGGCAATCGCCGAACTCGGCCGGCCGTTGCTGGTGGGAAGCTCGCTCGGCGGCTACTATGCGACTCACCTGGCCGAGCGCCATGGCCTGAAAGCCCTGCTGGTCAACCCGGCCGTCAGTCCGCACCGGATGTTCGACGGATACCTGGGGACGCAGAAAAACCTGTACACCGACGAAACCTGGGAATTGACCCACGACCATGTGACGGCCCTGGCCGAACTGGAAGTGCCGGCGCCGCAGGATTCGCAGCGGTATCAGGTGTGGTTGCAGACCGGGGACGAAACGCTGGACTATCGCCATGCCCAGCAGTATTACCGGGCCTGTGCCTTGCGCATCCAGGCCGGCGGCGACCATAGTTTTCAGGGGTTTGCCGGGCAATTGCCGGCGTTGCTGAGTTTTGCCGGCATTGGCGCCGATTTGTTTCAGGCAATCGATTTCACCGCGCTGTGAGCGGTTGCCCCATTAATTCCTTATTCACCGAACACTGACGACGAGACCTTATGGCCACTCCCAGCGCTAGCTCCTATAACGCCGACGCCATCGAAGTCCTCTCGGGCCTCGACCCGGTGCGCAAACGCCCCGGCATGTACACCGACACCAGTCGGCCGAACCACCTTGCCCAGGAAGTCATCGACAACAGCGTCGACGAAGCCCTGGCCGGCCACGCCAAATCGATCCAGGTCATCCTCCACGCCGACCACTCGCTGGAAGTCTGCGATGACGGTCGCGGCATGCCGGTCGACATCCACCCGGAAGAGGGTGTGTCGGGCGTTGAGCTGATCCTCACCAAGCTCCATGCGGGCGGCAAGTTTTCCAACAAGAACTACCAGTTCTCCGGCGGTCTGCACGGGGTAGGTATTTCTGTGGTCAACGCTTTGTCGACCCAGGTGCGGGTGCGGGTCAAGCGTGACGGCAACGAATACGAGATGACCTTCGCCGACGGCTACAAGGCCACCGATCTTCAGGTGATCGGCACCGTCGGCAAGCGCAATACCGGGACCAGCGTGTACTTCGCGCCGGACCCGAAATACTTCGATTCGCCAAAATTCTCCATCAGCCGCCTCAAGCACGTGCTCAAGGCCAAGGCCGTGCTGTGCCCGGGTCTGCTGATCAGCTTCGAAGACAAAGGCACCGGCGAAAAGGTCGAGTGGCATTACGAAGACGGCCTGCGTTCCTACCTGGTAGACGCGGTCAGCGAATTCGAGCGCCTGCCGGACGCGCCGTTCTGCGGCAACCTGGCCGGCACCAAGGAAGCGGTCGAGTGGGCGCTGTTGTGGTTGCCGGAAGGCGGCACCTCGGTCACTGAAAGCTACGTCAACCTGATCCCGACGGAGCAGGGCGGCACCCACGTCAACGGTCTGCGTCAGGGCCTGCTCGACGCGATGCGCGAGTTCTGCGAATTCCGCAGCCTGCTGCCGCGCGGCGTGAAGCTGGCGCCGGAAGACGTTTGGGAGCGCATTGCTTTCGTGCTGTCGATGAAGATGCAGGAACCGCAATTCTCCGGCCAGACCAAGGAGCGTCTGTCGTCCCGTGAAGCGGCGGCGTTTGTCTCCGGTGTGGTCAAGGATGCGTTCAGCCTGTGGCTTAACGCCAACCCGGAAACCGGTCTGGCGTTGGCGGAGCTGGCAATCAGCAACGCCGGCCGTCGCCTGAAAGCCAGCAAGAAAGTCGAGCGCAAGCGCATCACCCAAGGGCCGGCACTGCCGGGCAAACTGGCGGATTGCGCCGGGCAGGACCCGATGCGCTCCGAACTGTTTCTGGTGGAAGGTGATTCCGCCGGCGGTTCGGCCAAGCAGGCGCGGGACAAGGAATTCCAGGCGATCCTGCCGTTGCGCGGCAAGATCCTCAACACCTGGGAAGTCGACGGCAGTGAAGTGCTGGCCAGCCAGGAAGTGCACAACATCGCCGTGGCCATCGGTGTCGATCCGGGCGCCGAGGACATGAGCCAGCTGCGCTACGGCAAGATCTGCATCCTCGCCGACGCCGACTCCGACGGTCTGCACATTGCCACGTTGTTGTGCGCCTTGTTCGTCCAGCATTTCCGCCCTTTGGTGGATGCCGGTCACGTCTACGTCGCGATGCCGCCGCTGTACCGTATCGACCTGGGCAAAGAGATTTTCTACGCCCTGGATGACGCCGAGCGCGACGGGATCCTCGACCGTCTGGTAGCCGAGAAGAAACGCGGCAAACCGCAGGTCACCCGATTCAAAGGTCTGGGTGAAATGAACCCGCCGCAGCTGCGTGAAACCACCATGGACCCGAACACCCGGCGTCTGGTGCAGTTGACCCTCGGGGAAGACTTCGCCGAGACCTCGGAAATGATGGACATGCTGCTGGCGAAGAAACGCGCCGGCGACCGCAAGACCTGGCTCGAATCCAAGGGCAACCTCGCCGAGGTGCTGGCCTGATGCGGTTTGGCTGGGCCTTGGCGGGTGCGTTGCTGCTGGGTTCGATGACGGTGTCGGCAGAGCCCGTGCAAGAGCTGCGCGTGCTCGCCGAACACCCGGTCGAAGGTATGCGCGGCGGCAATCTGTCGGGGCTGGCCCTGTGTGGCAACGAGCTGTGGACGGTGTCAGATCGCGATGATGATCAGATCTACCGTCTCGATACTCGCGATCCCGTCTGGCAGGCGACTGCCGTGCGCATCGATCCGCCGCCAGTACCCGACAGCGGCTTGCCGTGGGGCATCAAGTCGCGGACCTGGGCGGCGTCGTTCGTTCGCGGCGGTGATCTGGATTTCGAAGGGATCACCTGCGACAGCGCCGGCAATCGCTACATTGTCAGCGAAGGCCATGCAGCCGTACTGCAAGTGCCGCCGCAGGGGCCGTCGTCGTGGCTGAAAATTTCGCCGATGATGGTGCGCGAAGCGCGGGCCAGTGGCCTGCTGCTGCAATTCAATGCGATTTTCGAAGGCCTGGCGATCAATCCGGCGGGCGATCAGATGTGGCTGGCCGCCGAACGACAAAGCCGTGGCCTGTTGCTGATCAAGCGCCAACAGACAGTGTGGGACTGTGACGGTCGCTGCGTGCTGCTGAGCGAAGGCGGGATGGAAATGCAGCCGCAGCAGTTTCCCAAGGCCAGACCGGTCAATCGGGATTTTTCCGACCTGTCATTGTTCAACGGCAAACTGTTTACCCTTGAGCGCAACGCCTACCAGATCTGTCGCCGCGATCCGCAGACGGCCAAGGTCGAGCTTTGCTGGTCGTACGCGGCCGAGCTGTTACAGGGCAATCGTCGTTACGCGCAGAACTTCGGGCTGGAAGAGGCGCTGGTCGTCGATGCTCAAGGCGCCTGGATCGGTGTCGACAATAATTTTGGTCCTCGCGCCGATGGCGAGGTCCGCCCGATCGTCTGGCGTTTCGCCGCACCTGAGGGTGGCTGGAGCGCCAAGCCGTGAGTCAGCAACCGCCGGGCAAACGCGCCGGTCGGGTGCTGATGATTCTGGCCTGGTGCGCGGCGCTGTTTCTGGCCACGCGGTTTTTCGGCCAGTGGGAAGAGCGCCAGCGTAATCCCAATGCAGAGGTGACTTCGCAGCAGGGCAATGGCTATATCGAAGTGAAGCTGATCGGCAACGCCCAAGGGCATTTTGTCGTCAGCGGCCTGATCAACGGTCGGCCGGTGGAGTTCATGCTCGACACCGGCGCGACCGACGTGGCAATCCCGGCGGAGGTGGCGAAAAGCCTGAAGCTGGAAGAAGGTTTCGGTGTGACCCTGAGCACGGCCAACGGCCTGAGCCAGGGCTATCGCACCCGTATCGACCGCCTGCAACTGGGCGACATCGTGCTGCGGGACGTCCGCGCACTGGTGGCGCCCGGTCTGCATGGTGATCAGGTGCTGCTCGGCATGAGCGCCCTGAACAAACTTGAATTTACTCAGCGCGGCGGCACCATGCTGCTGCGCCAGACAACGAACCGATGAGGCCCGCATGAGCGACAACCTTGCAGACAGCTTAGATGGCGTAGAACGCCGGTCGCTGGCTGACTTCACCGAAAATGCCTACCTCAACTACTCCATGTACGTGATCATGGACCGTGCCCTGCCGCATATCGGCGACGGTCTGAAACCGGTACAGCGGCGTATCGTCTACGCCATGAGCGAGCTGGGGCTGGACGCCGATTCCAAGCACAAGAAGTCGGCGCGTACCGTCGGTGACGTGCTCGGCAAGTTCCACCCGCACGGCGACTCGGCGTGCTACGAAGCGATGGTGCTGATGGCCCAGCCGTTCAGCTATCGCTACACGCTGGTGGACGGCCAGGGTAACTGGGGTGCGCCGGACGATCCGAAATCCTTCGCCGCCATGCGATACACCGAAGCGCGCCTGTCGCGTTACTCCGAAGTGCTGCTCAGCGAACTGGGCCAGGGCACCGCAGACTGGGGCCCGAACTTCGACGGCACCCTGCAGGAACCGCTGGTTCTCCCTGCGCGTCTTCCGAACATCCTGCTCAACGGCACCACTGGTATTGCCGTGGGCATGGCCACCGACGTGCCGCCGCACAACCTGCGCGAAGTCGCCACGGCGTGCGTGCGTCTGCTCGATGAGCCGAAAGCCACGGTCGAACAGCTCTGTGAACACATTCAGGGCCCGGATTACCCGACCGAAGCGGAAATCATCACCCCGCGTGCCGACCTGCTGAAAATGTACGAAACCGGCAAGGGTTCGGTGCGCATGCGTGCCGTGTACCACGTCGAGGACGGCGACATCATCGTCACCGCGCTGCCGCACCAGGTCTCCGGGGCCAAGGTGCTGGAACAGATCGCCGCGCTGATGCAGGCCAAACCGTCGAAAGCGCCGCAGATCGCCGACCTGCGTGACGAGTCCGACCACGAGAACCCGTGCCGCATCGTGATTATCCCGGTCAACAGCCGCGTCGATCACGAAGCGCTGATGCAGCATTTGTTCGCCAGCACCGAGCTGGAGTCGACCTACCGGGTCAACGTCAACATCATCGGTCTGGACGGCAAGCCGCAGCTGAAAAACCTCCGGGCGTTGCTGGTGGAGTGGCTGGAATTCCGCGTGCTGACCGTGCGTCGCCGCCTGCAGTTCCGCCTCGACAAGGTCGAGCGTCGCCTGCACCTGTTGGACGGTTTGCTGATCGCTTACCTCAACCTGGATGAAGTGATCCACATCATCCGCACCGAGGAGCACCCGAAAGCCAAGCTGATCGAGCGTTTTGCCCTCAGCGAAATCCAGGCCGACTACATCCTCGATACCCGTCTGCGTCAGTTGGCGCGACTGGAAGAGATGAAGTTGCGCGACGAGCAGGACGAATTGCTCAAGGAGCAGGCCAAGCTGCAAGCCCTGCTGGGCAGCGAAGCCAAGCTGAAAAAACTGGTTCGTACCGAGCTGTTGAAAGACGCCGAAACCTACGGCGATGACCGTCGGTCGCCAATCGTCGAGCGCACGGAAGCCAAGGCGCTGACCGAGCACGATCTGCTGCCGAACGAGAAAGTGACCGTTGTGCTGTCGGAAAAAGGCTGGATTCGTTCGGCCAAGGGCCACGAGATCGACGCCACCGGCCTGTCGTACAAGGCCGGCGACGGCTTCAAGACCTCGGCGGCGGGGCGCTCCAACCAGTCAGCCGTGGTCATCGACTCCACCGGTCGCAGTTACTCTGTGGCCGCGCACACCTTGCCGTCGGCACGGGGCCAGGGCGAGCCGTTGACCGGCCGTCTGACGCCACCGCCTGGCGCCACGTTCGAATGCGTGCTGATGCCGGAAGACGATGCGCTGTACGTGATCGCCTCTGACGCCGGCTACGGTTTCGTGGTCAAGGGTGAAGACCTGCAAGCCAAGAACAAGGCCGGCAAGGCCCTGTTGAGCCTGCCGAACAATGCCAAGGTGATCGCGCCGCGCCCAGTGGCCGATCGCGAGCAGAACTGGCTGGCTTCGGTGACGACCGAGGGTCGCCTGCTGATCTTCAAAATCAGCGATCTGCCACAATTAGGGAAGGGCAAAGGCAACAAGATCATCGGCATTTCCGGTGAACGCGTGGCCAGTCGCGAAGAATATGTCACGGACATCGCCGTTCTTCCGGAAGGCGCCACGCTGGTGCTGCAGGCCGGAAAACGTACCTTGTCGCTGAAAGCCGACGACCTCGAACACTACAAGGGTGAGCGTGGTCGCCGTGGCAATAAACTGCCGCGGGGCTTCCAGCGAGTGGATGCGCTGCTCGTCGAAAACCTCAATTAAGCGGCCAGGGGGCATTCGCGCTTATTTCTCCGGCGGAGAAAATGAGTGAGAACGCCTCTCTAGAGCGTCCGATCTTCGATTTAACCCGTAGATCGGCGCTTTGGCGCTGGAGTCGGAACGCATATTCACGGATGATATGGCCTTTCCAAGCGCCGGCGTGGCCGAGCGTTCTTCATATTTTTTGAGTATTTTCACTGTGGTCAGCCTTGTGGCGACCACCTGGACGGGATGATGACTTCTCTGCGCCCCCTTATTTTCCTGCTCGCCGGCGTTCTTGGCCTGGCGGGTTGCAGCGTACACCAGCCGGTGTCGCTGTATCAGCTGGACAGCGGAAGTCCGGCTCAGCCTGCGCAAAGCGCGGGCATGGCAGTTTTGCTGGGCCCTGTGGTAGTTGCCGACTACCTGCAACGTGAAACCCTGTTGCAGCGTCAGCCGGACGGCAGCCTGCAGGCATCGATCGACGGTCGTTGGGCCGGCAGCCTGTCTTCGGACATTGATCAGTTACTGTTGCGTCAGGTCGCCGGCCGCCTGGACAGCCAGCGTGTGGTATTGGCGCCGGCCACTCTGGGGTTCACCCCGGATGTGCAGGTGCTGTTGACCATCACGCGTCTGGATTCGGGTCAGTCGCAACCGGCGATCCTCGACGCGCAATGGCGTTTGATCGACCGTCGTGGTCAGGTACGGGATAACCGTATTGTTCATCTGCAGGAGCAGCATGCCGGCACCACTGCCGCGCAGGTGCAGGCGCAAGGTGTGTTATTGCAGCGTCTGGCCGAGCAGTTGTCGGTAGCGCTCAAACCGTTGGCCAATCAGCCACCGGTCGCTGAGGCGCCGCGTAAGTCGGCACCGAAACCGGCAGCACCGGCGGCGGAAGCCGAGAAGCAGCCGAAGATACCGATGGCTTCGCCGATTCGTACGGATATGGAAGTGTTTCGCTTCTAAGGCTTGAACGAGTCAAGACAGAGCCCGCCTTGTGCGGGCTTTGTTGTTTCTGGGCGTTGGTGGATCATGCTTTGGTACTCGGCTGGAAAAGCCCCTCACCCTAGCCCTCCCGAAACGTCGGACCGCCCAAAGGGAGAGGGGACTGACCGAGGTGTCTGGCGTTATCCATCGACCTGAGAAATCGTGTCGATTACGGATCCACAGCCGAGCGTTCAAGTCGGTGTATCGCTCGAATATCCCCCAATCGGTCCCCTCTCCCTTTGGGAGAGGGCTAGGGTGAGGGGGCTCCAAAGTCTGGCGCAATCACGAAAACACCCCGCACAAAAAAGCCCGCAGACGAGCGATCATCTGCGGGCTTCTTTACATCAAGGCTTCAGGCCCGGCGCTCATGCATCCGCGCCAATTGCCGCTCAAGCATCGACGGATAAGGCTCCATCAATCGCTCCACACAGCAAGCCCCCTCAGGGCTGGCAATCGGCCGGATCCTCGCACGCTGGCGAATCAGCGCGTCGTCACCGATCTTGCGCTCCACCAGCAACAGGTTGCGGCTGTGTTGCGACAGCGCCAAAGCGTCTTGGGCGGAGTCGGTCAGCAGCAGGTCGATCTGGCTCAGGCCGAACAGTTCGTCGCCGAGGGTCAGGCCCAGCTGCAATTGCAGGGTGATGCCGCTGTCGGCGACTTCGATCTGCAACTGGTGGCCCAGCGCTCGCAGCAACTCGCCACAGCAGATGGCGTTGGTCAGGTAATCGTCGCCGCTGTCTTCGGTGTGGAACAGCATCAGCGTGCTGCCGTCGTTCAGGGTTTCGATTTCACCCTGATACAGCGAAGCGGCCTGCTCCAGGCAGTCGCGATAACGATCCTGCAACTCTTCCAGGCGTGCCCGTGGCAAGCGGCGCAATTGTTCTTGCGAACCCAGTTGCACCGCCAGCACCGCCGTGTGTTGCGGCACGCTCGGGGTTGGCTTGCGAACGGCAGGTTGCGCGGGTTCGTTCAGCGATTCGTCACGCAGATCGGCAAACGGGTCTTCGTCATCGTCGTCTTCAACGGTGCTGACCACATGGCGGGGCGCAGGCTTCTGCGCGGCCATCGGGCGGCTCTCGTCAAAACTCGGATCGCGCAGGTTGCGCACTTCGAACTCCGGCTCGACGTCGTCGTCCTCGAACTCGGGTTCCGGCTCAGGCTCGGGAATGGTCGGCTCCGGAGCGTAGCTGGCGTGCAGTTGACGGGCCAGATCGCCAATCTCGTCCTGACGTTCGATCCCCGGCGTGTATTCGTCGATCCGGCGCAGCCACACACGCAATTGCAGCAGCGGCGTGGAAATGTGCCGGCCAAGGCGCAGGCTCAGGGCCAGGGACAGTGCCAGCAGGATCGCACTCAGGATGCCCATGCTTTGCAGGCTGATGGTCATCGGCTGCTGGAACTGGTCCATGTCCAGGCTGATGCGCAGTTGCCCGGCGGTTACGTCCTGGAAGGTGATCTTGCTCTCGTACATGCCCTCGGCTTCGCCCAGCAGGCTGTGCTTGGGCCGCTGACCGGACTCGGCGAGGATGCGGTTGTCCACGCTGTAGATGGCGGCGTGGGCCACCAGCTTGTTCTTGGTCAGGTTGTTGAGCAGCACGTTGAGGCTGAGGATGTCGTTGGACACCAGCAGCTCGGTCGCGGAGGTGGCGGTCTGCGTGGTCAGGCTTTCGCCCAGCGCATCGGCCTGCTCGTGCATGGCCTGCTTGAACTGCAAGCCCATCACGCAGGCATAGATCACCAGGGCCAGGGCGACCAGGATCACGTTATGGCTGGCAATGCGCAATGCAATCGGTACACGGCGGTGGCGCAGTGCACGGAAGATCAGCAGAAAGAAGTTATCGGTTTTAACTGGCGTGGGCCGGTTCACTGAGCTCGGCTCTTTTGTCCGTGAAGTTGACGCGCAGTATAGCGACAGGCCCTAGACCGGCAAAGCGCTGGCGGTGCCCGATGGTCACTGAAAGTGGGTAGAATGCGGTTTTTTTCCAGTTGCGGGGGTGCGCGTTGCGCGAAATCGTCCTGATTAACATCACGGGAGTCGACCGTCCCGGTCTGACGGCGGCCATTACCGGTGTTCTGGCTCAGGGTGGTGTGAACATCCTCGATATCGGTCAGGCGGTGATCCACGACATGCTGTCGTTCGGCATCCTCGTGGAAATTCCCGACTCCGAACAAGGCAAGTCGGTGCTCAAGGACATCCTGTTCAAGGGCTATGAGCTCGACCAGCAGGTGCGCTTCACCCCGGTGTCCGAAGAGGATTACCAGCAATGGGTGGGCAATCAGGGCAAGAAACGCCATATCGTTACCCTGCTGACCCGCAAGGTCACCGCTGGCCAGTTGCAGGCCGTGAGCTCGATCACTGCCAAATACGGCCTGAACATCGACCATATCGACCGTCTGTCGGGTCGCATGCCACTGGACACCCCGGCTGACAAGGGCAAGGGCTGCATCGAGTTCTCCGTGCGTGGCGAAGCGGCCGATCCGCAGGCCCTGCGCGCCGAATTCCTCAGCGTGGCTCAGGAATTGAACGTCGACATCGCCTTCCAGGAAGATTCGCTGTTCCGTCGCAACCGTCGTCTGGCGGTGTTCGACATGGACTCGACCCTGATCGAAGCCGAAGTCATCGACGAACTGGCCAAAGCGGCCGGCGTTGGCGACCAGGTGTCGGAAATCACCGAGCGGGCGATGGCCGGCGAGCTGGACTTCCGCGCCAGCTTCAAGGAGCGTCTGGCGCTGCTGAAAGGCCTGGATGTCAGCGTGCTCGATTCGATTGGCGCCTCGCTGCGCCTGACCGAAGGCGCCGAAACCCTGTTCGCCGAACTCAAGCGTCTGGGTTACAAGACCGCCATCCTGTCGGGTGGCTTCACCTACTTCGCCAAGCAGTTGCAGGCCAAACTTGGCATCGACTACGTGTTCGCAAACGAACTGGAAGTGGTCGACGGCAAGTGCACCGGCGTAGCGATCGAGCCGATTGTCGATGCTCAGCGCAAGGCGGATCTGCTGAAACAGCTGGCTGAAAAAGAAGGTTTGCGCCTGGAACAGACCATCGCGGTGGGTGACGGCGCCAACGACCTGCCGATGCTGGCGATTGCCGGTCTGGGCGTGGCGTTCCGCGCCAAGCCGCTGGTCAAACAGTCGGCGAAACAGGCGATCTCGACCCTCGGGCTGGATGGCGTGCTGTACCTGCTGGGCTTCCGGGATCGCGACGGGCAGCTCTGACCTAGGCAAAGGATCGCGGCCCTCGGCTGCGGTCCTGGCTTAAAGGGATTTCCACAACGAGTCGAAATCCTCCTCGCTCCCGCCATTCTGCGCGGCCTCCAGCGAGCGATAGGCAAACTGATTGAAACTGTGTGTGCTCGCCACCCGCCGATCCAGCCCGGCGCGGTGTTCTTCACCCTGGGTGTTGATCATGACTTTACTGCCTTCCTGAAACGGCAGTCGTGGCGCCAATAGTGTCGCGGGCAAGTCGATGGCGCTGATTTCCGGCAACAACAAACCCCGCAGGTAATGGCTGTGATCGTCCCGCGTGCGCACCAGTTGCAAGCCGCAGGGTTGGGCGTGTGGCGCCACCAGTTCGATGCCCATTTGCGTCCCCGCCCCGCGTACCTGGCGGATCCAGCGCACCACGGCAATGCTCCAGCCCTGATTCGTGGTGTCCTGGATGCCGACCATTTCCCCGGCCTGCAATTCGGCAGGCACTTCTTTTGGCCACGCCAGGCAGTAACCGCCGGGGCTGTGGTTGATGACGGGCAACGCATAGGTCGGGTAATGCGGCGGGCTGTCAGCATCGCCCTCGTCATCGGCCAGCGGTTCGTAGCGGATTTCTTCGTAAGGCAAAAACTCGTCGGACTTGCTCTGCGGCGCGGCGTCGAATGCCTGGCTCCAGCTGTCCTTTTCGCCTTGGGCCACCGCGCGGCTGAAGTTTGCGGCGCGCGAGCCAGGATGCTTGAGCAGTTCGCTGAACGTGCGTTCGCCACCCAGATAGAAGTGCAGGGCGCTCATGCCGACGCACACGGTCAGGTTGCCCTGGCCGACGGTGCGCTGGAAGCTGCGTTCGGCGGCTTCGCCCCAGGTGGCGTGCAGATGTTGCAGGGTGTCGAGCGTCAGACCGGCCGGTACTGGCAGCGGCGTCGAGGTGTCCTGATGCAGCAGGTGGGCTTCGATGGCATCGACCAGCGGTTGCGGATCAAAGCCGAGCAGCCCCGGCTGTTGTTCGCTGCGAAATTTGCTGCGATAGCGCGGACCGGCGTCGATCTCCGCAGAAATCGCGAACAGCCCTTCGCCCGAGGCACCGGGATGCAGTTTCAACCAGGCGCTCCACGGTTCAAGCACCTGCGCGAGTTGGGCGATCGGGTTCTGACGCAGTTGATTGCAACGGGCGCTGCCCAGCAGCAGGGCGGCGATATAAGTCTGTTCGACGCTCAGTTCACCGGCGAGGCTGGCCAGGTCGTCACGAATCCGACGGTGTTGCAGCTGCAAGTCGCAGGCGCAGCGAAACAATTGGTGCAGTTCAAACCACAGCTGTTCCGGCGCCGGGCTGTACAACTGCGTGGCGCGCACCAATTGCCCTTTCAGCGCATGGGCGGCGCGTTGCAGCGCCTCGCTCAGCAGAGTCGCCCGATCCTTTGTGTATTTGGGCGCGATCCGCAAAACGATCTGTTTGTAACCGATGGCCAGTTGGCTTTGCAGTGCCTGGCACAGGTTGCTGATCTTGCGTGAACGTTCATCGAGCATGATCGCCTGATGCAGAAAGTGCCGCTCAAGGTGCTGGCAGACGAAGTACACCTCGGGCCGCAGCAGCTCGAGCAGTTGCAGGCGATTGTCGCTGGGCGTCAGCAATTGATTGAGTTCGCCAAGCCCCTGATAGAGCAGGCGCGCGGTTTCGCCGATGTTGGCTTTCGGCAGGCCGGCGATCCAGCGCTTGAGATCGCGTGGGGTCGCTTCACAGAACGACAGGCGCAACTGAGTCGGTGTCGGGGCGCTCAGTTGGGGTTGGGATCGTGGCTCACTCATGCCGTGACCAGCTCCGGCGGCGAATAGGGCAATGCCCAAAACTCTAGCAGTTGTGGTTTGTTTCGCAGGCGTTTGTCAGGCTTTTTTACCGTTGGTCTGCTGGCTTGGTGCCATTTCGGTAGGCGCTACTAGGCTCTCAGGCGTGCGATCGGAAACGCACGGTTGCACGGCTTGCCGCACACGTCGGGCAGGTCTCTGAAAAACTTCAAGGAGATGAGGTTCATGTCTAAATACGCAGTGGCAAATCAATGGGGCGGTAATTCGGCACCCTGGCATCCGGGTGGAACCTGGGTACTGGGCGCGCGGGACAACCAGAAAGTCGTCGCGATCGAGATCAAGTCCGGCGACGGCGGCAAAAGCTTCACCGGCACCATGACCTACGCCGGCGAAGGCCCTATTGGCTTCAAGGCTCAGCGCACTGGCCAGAACCAGTACAACGTCGAGAACCAGTGGGGTGGCAACGATGCCCCGTGGCATCCAGGTGGCAAATGGGTGATCGGCGGGCGGGATAACCAGAACGTTATCGCGTTGAGTGTCACGTCGAGTGACGGCGGGAAAAACCTCAGCGGCACCAATACCTACGCCAACGAAGGGCCGATCGGCTTCCGTGGGCAGATAGAGTAACGGCGCCACCCAGGTCGTGTCCGCCCCTTCGCAGACGTGCGAAAGGGCGGATCAACAGGTTCAGGCGTTCGGCAATGCCAAGGCCTGGCCCATCTGTACCGGCGAACCGGCTTTCATTTCTTCAACCCATTTCACCTGATCCGGGCCAAACAGCACGATTGCGGTCGAACCCAGCTTGAAGCGACCCAGTTCCGCACCTTTTTCCAGATGAATCGGCGCACGGGCGGCTTCGTCGTAGCGGAAGGTTTTCAGTTCGCGCTTCGGCGGTGTGACCAGGCCGGCCCACACGGTTTCAATCGACGCCACGATCATTGCGCCCACCAGCACCACGGCCATCGGCCCGCGCTCGGTGTCGAAGATGCACGCTACGCGCTCGTTGCGGGCGAACAGCTCAGGGACGTTTTCAGCGGTGGTCTTGTTGACCGAGAAGATCCGGCCCGGGATGTAGACCATTTCGCGCAGGGTGCCGGCCAGCGGCATGTGCACGCGGTGGTAATCCTTCGGCGACAGGTAAACGGTGGCGAATTCGCCGCCCATGAACGGCGCAGCATTGGCTGCGTCGCCACCCAGTAGTTCCAGCACGCTGAAGCTGTGGCCCTTGGCCTGGAAGATGCGACCGTGTTCGATCGGGCCGAGCTGGCTGATCGCACCGTCGGCCGGGCTGAGGATCGCGCCCGGTGTCTCGTCCAGCGGGCGGGCGCCGTCTTTCAGCGCACGGGTGAAGAAGGCGTTGAAGTGCTCGTAAGCGGTCACGTCCTCAACCAGCGCCAGCGACATGTCCACCTGATAACGCTTGGCGAACCAGGTGGTGAAGGCATTCTTGAACCAGCGCACGCGGCACTCGGCAATGCAGCCGGCCAGGCGCGACAACAAGTGGTGAGGCAGCAGGTACTGGCTGATGATAAACAAACGCTCTTTCATGACTGTCCTTAAAAATCCTTAAAGCTCGACGGGGGTGTCGGGGTGGTTGCCCCATTCGCCCCAGGAACCGGCGTAGCCCTTGACCCGCGGATAACCGAGGGACTTGGCCACCAGATAAGTGAAACCGGACCGGTGATGGGTCTGGCAGTGAGTAATGATTTCTTTGTCTTTCGTGATCCCGAGGCTTTCGAGGATCTGCGGCATGTCGGTGCGGATGCGCAGCTGACGCGCCTGATCCATGCCTGCCGTCCATTCGAAGTTGACTGCGCCGGGGATGTGCCCACCCTTGGCCGCCAGCACTTTCTCGCCGGAGTATTCCAGTGGCCCGCGAGCATCCCAGATCGCCAGGTCGGCGGCACCGAGGCGGCTTTGCAGGTATTCGCGGGTGGCGGTCGGTTCGTCGTGCAGGGTCAGGGCTACCGGACCGCCGACGACAGGAGGGATCTGGATCGACATCGGCGAGCCTTCCGCCAGCCACGCCGGCAGACCGCCGTCGAGGTAGTGGTACTTGTCGTGACCGATCACGTCGAGCAGCCAGATGAAACGTCCGGCCCAGCCACCGCCTTCGTCGTCATAGACCACATAGACCGCGTCCTTGTGATGACCCAGTTCACCAAACAGCTCTTCGAGTTTTTCTTTTGTCGGCAACAGGCCCGGAGCCGGTGCCTGGCCCAGCTGGGTGCGCTTCGGATCGACGAAGCGTGCGCCGGGAATGTGACCCTCGGCATAGCGGGCGGCACTGGTCAGATCCACCAGAATCAGGTTGCGGGCTTCGAGGCGAGGGAGCAGGTCGCTCGGCTCGATCACCAGCGCCAGGCCAGAGAAGTCAGACATGTGAGGTCTCCAGAGCACAAAGGGGAAGGATTGTAGCTGTCATTGGCCGCGCTGGCTAAAGCTGTGCAGGGCTTTCTCGATGCACTGCGCGGTTTTGCCGAAGGCTTGCACGGTGATGTCGGCGAACGGCCCGCCACCTTGGTCGGCCACCACGATCATGATGACGCGGCCGTTGTGGACCAGCGAGCGCAGGAACAGGTGTTCGCCTCGGAACAGCGTGCGCAGCGAGGGCGGCAGCAGGGCGGAAAACTGGGCGTTGTTGTCCGGGGTGATCCGCACTTGTGCCTGCTGCGCGAGCAAGCGTTGCAACACGGTGCTTTGACTGACGACGAAGTTGAGCGCAGCGGCTTCCTTCGGCAGGCCGGAAATCTGATGCACGCGCAGACTGGACTGCGTGCGGTCGGCCATCAGGATCATCACCCGGCGCATGCCGCTGGCCACCAGCGCGTCGCGAGCGGCAATGGTCAAGTGCATGGCGTTGGTGAATCGGCTCGGCTCGGCCAGCAGTTCGGCACATTGCCGGCGCCACTTGGCGAGATCGTCGGCATTGGGTGCAGCGGCGGGCAGCATTCCGGCGGGCAGGCGATGGGTGCCCCACGGCCACAGCAGGGAAACCGCCGGGTGCCACAGATCCGGCATCGAATGCCGGCGTGCGCTGTTGGCGGCCTGCTGGTGCAGCTGTTGTTGCACCTCGTCCATCGAGATTTGCAGATAGAGGCTGGTCAGGTACTGCCAGCGCTCGCTGTGCGGACTGTCCCAGGCCTGTTGCGCCGACAGCGCCAGACCGTTGGCCAGCAGCACGGTGTTGGCCGGCTGATTGAGCCAGTGGCGCAGGGTCGGGTCGTCATCGAGGCGATTCTGCTGGCGTAGCGGGTGATCGACATCGCGGGCGATGCGCAAAACCTTGACCAGTTCGCGCTGCTCGGTGAGCAGCAATCGATAGCCCTGCTGCACCCAGATCGGCAATCGCCAGACTTCGACCAGCGCCTCACCGATCTTCAGCAGGCGCACGCCGAACAATTGCTTTTCCACGTCGCGGGCCGATTCGCCCTTGTGGATAACCCGCACTTCCCACTCTTCGAGCAGTTTGGGAAAGGTCAGTGCCAGCGGCCACAGCGGCGACAGAAACAACAGACTGCCCCAATGAATGTCCTGCCACAGCCGCGCCAGGCGACTGGCAAAAAAGCCGTTGGCCTGTTGCGTGGCGTGCTGGCTGATCATCTGTATCTGGCGCAAGGCCTGGGGAATTTGTGCCTGCGGTTCGGCGGGCAGGCGAGCCAGCAGTTCTTCGGTGCGGGCGAGGCCAAGGCGATTGATCGCGACCTCAAGGTTTTCCGCCGGTGCAGTCATGCTGCCCTGGGTGTGGCGATTGGCTTCGCGAATGATGCTCAGCGCCAGCGCCGGGCTGTCCTGCATCAGGTCGGCGATGTCGCGCAGCGAGCTGCGATTATCGCGGATGGCGCGGCAGACACGATCGTGGGCTTCTTGCGGCACCGGCAGGCGTACGCCGTCGAGCAGCTTCACCCAGCCATCGAGTGTGGTGGGTTTTACGTGTGGG
This sequence comes from Pseudomonas sp. GW821-FHT02C04, assembly GCF_059421845.1. Taxonomy (NCBI): domain Bacteria; kingdom Pseudomonadati; phylum Pseudomonadota; class Gammaproteobacteria; order Pseudomonadales; family Pseudomonadaceae; genus Pseudomonas; species Pseudomonas sp. GW821-FHT02C04. The sequence continues at coordinate 465,955 of NZ_JBWKVT010000004.1, forward strand.
ACGTTCGTTTCATTAGCCATGTCTGGACGAGATCTTCACTGACTGTAGACGCGCCCGGCATGGGCTAAATTGGCTTTTCGCCTGAACTGGCTATAGTCTGGCGCAGTTTTGCCGATAAGTAGAAGAAGAGATTTTTTAACTTCCGAATATGACCTTGAACCCGACTTAAATAAGTACTTTCTACCTATGGCTAAAATTATCGGCATCATCGTCGTATTCGCGAGCGTGCTCGGCGGATACGTGCTCTCCCACGGCAAGATTGCCGCCCTGATCCAGCCTTTCGAGGTGATGATCATCGGTGGTGCGGCACTTGGAGCATTCCTCCAGGCCAACCCCGGTTACATGACGATGCACGTGCTCAAGAAATCCCTGAGCATGTTCAGCTCGCGTTTCAGCCACACGTTCTATCTGGAAGTGCTGGGCCTGATCTACGAGATCCTCAACAAGAGCCGCCGTGAAGGCATGATGGCCATCGAGGGCGACATCGAAGATGCCGCTGCGAGCCCGATCTTCGCCAAGTACCCGGCGGTATTGAAAGACGAACGCATGACCGCGTTCATCTGCGATTACCTGCGCATCATGTCGTCCGGCAACATGGCGCCGCACGAGCTGGAAGGCTTGTTCGACATGGAACTGTACAGCCTCAAGGAAGACCTCGAGCATCCGTCCCACGCGGTGAACGGCATCGCCGACGCCATGCCGGGTTTCGGTATCGTCGCGGCGGTACTGGGTATCGTGGTGACCATGGCCTCGTTGGGTGAAGGCGATCAGAAGTCCATCGGTCTGCACGTAGGTGCGGCACTCGTGGGTACCTTCTTCGGTATTCTCGCGGCGTACGGTTTCTTCGGTCCGCTGGCGCACTCCCTGGCACACGATGCCAAGGAAGAGCTGAACGTCTACGAAGCCATCAAGGCCTCGCTGGTGGCTTCGGCGTCCGGCATGCCGCCATCGCTGGCTGTCGAGTTCGGTCGCAAGGTTCTGTACCCGGCTCACCGTCCAAGCTTTGCCGAGCTGGAACAAGCCGTTCGCGGTCGTTAAGTCATGGAAAATAACCAGCCGATAATCATCAAGCGCGTCAAGCGCATCGCCGGCGGGCATCACGGCGGGGCGTGGAAGATCGCCTTCGCCGACTTCGCGACGGCGATGATGGCGTTCTTCCTGGTGTTGTGGCTGCTGTCCACCGCGACCCCGGAACAGAAGATCGCCATCGCCGGTTACTTCAAGGACCCGGTCGGTTTCTCCGAGAGCGGCACGCCGTACATCATCGATCTGGGCGGCACGCCGACCCTGGCACCGGAAAATACCCTCAACCCTGAAGTGAAGTCGCAGCCGCAACCGGACAAGGTCACGGTCGACACCGAACAGGTTGAAGGCATGGCCGAGCAGGTCGAGAAGGAGCGTCTGGAACTGTTGCTGCAAGAACTGCAGAACAAGGTCGACGAGAACCCGCAGCTGCAGAAGTTCAAGGACCAGATCCTGTTCGAGATCACGCCGAACGGCTTGCGCATCCAGATCATGGACGCGGAAAACCGTCCGATGTTCGACTCCGGTTCTGCACGCCTGAAGCCGTATTTCGAAGACATCCTGCTGGCCATGGCCGACACCATCAAAGCGGTGCCGAACAAGATCAGCATCAGCGGCCACACCGATGCCAAGCCGTACACCGGCACCGGTGATTTCGGTAACTGGGAACTCTCGGCCAACCGTGCCAACGCCGCCCGGCGTGCGCTGGTGGCGGGCAGCTATCCGGACGGGCAAGTGGCGCGGGTGGTGGGTTACGCCTCGTCGGCGCTGTTCGACAAGGAAAACCCGTTCAACCCGGTCAACCGCCGCATCGACATCGTGGTGCTGACCAAGAAGGCCCAGGCGGCCATCGAAGGTTCGCAAGGTACCGAACCGTCGAAACCGGCAGATCAAGGCCAGAACGGTGCGGCCCCGGCCACGCCGGTCGACCCGAACGCCTTGCCGGCGGATCAGCAGCCAGTGCCTGCGCACGAGCTGCGCGAACGGCTGAACCTGTTCGACGACGCGGCGCCGAAGCCAACCGCGCCGGGCAGCACGACACCAGCCCCGGCACCCGCTGCACCCGCCACTGCACCGGCCCCCGCGCCGAAACAGTGACCCACAAAAAAGCCGCGAGATGATCGCGGCTTTTTTGTGTCTGGCTACTCAGTGGTTTAGTAACCGTTTTCCGGCAGGCTGGCGATGATCGAGCGGTAGCTGTTCATTCGCTGCTGCTGCACGCGGCCATCTTCCAGGGCCTTGAGCAGTGCGCATCCTGGCTCGCGGTCGTGCTTGCAGTCGCGGAAGCGGCAGGTGCCGAGCAGGTCGTCGAACTCGATGAAACCGGCTTCGACGTCGGCGCGGCTGACGTGGCCCAGGCCGAATTCGCGGATACCCGGGGAGTCGATCAGCTCACCGCCACCAGGGAAGTGGAACAGGCGCGCGGTGGTCGTGGTGTGGGTGCCCTGGCCGGACAGTTCGGACAACGGGCCGACGCGGGTTTCCACCTCGGGTAGCAGGCTGTTGACCAAGGATGACTTGCCGACACCGGACTGACCGACGAACACGCTGATGCGCCCGTCGAGCTGCTTCTGCAATTGCTCCATGCCATTGCCGTGGTGCGCCGACACTTCCAGCACCGGGTAACCCAGAGTGCGGTACACCGCCAACAACGCGTTCAGCGCCGGGGCGTTCTGTTCGTCGATCAGGTCGAATTTGTTCAGCAGCAGCAACGGGCGGATGCCGGCGTGCTCGGCCGCGACCAGATAGCGGTCGATCAGGTTCGCATGGGGCTCGGGCAGCGGGGCGAACACGATCACGATCATGTCGACGTTGGCGGCCACCGGTTTGAGCTGGCCACGGCTGTCCGGACGGCACAGCTCGGTGGTGCGCGGCAGTTGCGCGACGATCACGCCGATGCCCTGGTTGCCGGCGCGCCACACCACCTGATCGCCGGTCACCAGTGCGGGCAGGTTGGCCCGCAAGTGGCAGCGGAAAACCTGGCCGGCCAGTTCGCCGTCGACGGCCTCGACTTCGACCTGCACACCGAAGTGGGCGATCACCAGACCGTGCTGTTCCGGGCCCAGATCGCCGCCTTCGAGCGCCTCGACAGCCGAGGACTCGCGTTTGGCGGCGCGGGCGGCGCGCTCGCCCTGAATCTTTTCGATGCGCCAGTTTTGACGACGATTGAGTTGGCGTTTGGCCATGGGTGTTCCGTCTGAAGAATGCAGCGATTAGGTAAAACGGCCGCGAGTTTAGCACGCCCGGCAGGCTGCCTAGGCTAAACTGCGCAGCATTGCCTAGGAGCCGAAATATGCAAAACCCGCAGAATCTGATCTGGATCGACCTGGAAATGACCGGTCTGGATCCGGAAAACGACGTCATCATCGAAATGGCCACCATTGTCACTGACAGTGACCTGAACACCCTGGCCGAAGGTCCGGTGATCGCCATCCACCACAGCGACGAAGTGCTGGCCCGCATGGATGAGTGGAACACCCGCACTCATGGCAACTCAGGCCTGACCCAGCGCGTGCGTGAAAGCCGCGTGAGCATGGCCGAAGCTGAAGCCGAAACCATCGCCTTTCTGGAACAGTGGGTGCCGAAGGGCAAGTCGCCGATCTGTGGCAACAGCATCTGCCAGGATCGCCGCTTCCTCTATACCCACATGAAGTCGCTGGAAAGCTACTTTCACTATCGCAACCTCGACGTTTCCACGCTCAAGGAACTGGCCGCGCGCTGGGCGCCGGACGTGCGCGACAGCTTCAAGAAGGGCAGTACTCACCTGGCACTGGACGACATCCGTGAATCCATCGCCGAGCTGCAGCACTACCGCAAGCATTTCATCAAGTTCTGAGATCGGCGACCCACGCCGAGGCGCCCTCTTTTGGTGCCCCGGCGAAGTGAGTAGACTGCGCGCCTTCCTGCCAGGATCGCCACCATGTTGCTGATGCTCTACCTCGTCGCCATTACTGCCGAAGCCATGACCGGCGCCCTGTCTGCGGGCCGCCGCGGCATGGACTGGTTCGGCGTGGTGCTGATCGCCTGCGTCACGGCATTGGGCGGCGGTTCGGTGCGCGACGTGCTGCTCGGGCACTACCCGCTGACCTGGGTCAAACACCCGGAATACCTGGTGCTGACGACGGTCGCGGCGATGATCACCGTGTTCACGGCACGCTGGATGCGCCATCTGCGCTCGCTGTTTCTGGTGCTCGATGCGGTCGGTCTGGTGGCGTTCACCCTGATCGGCTGCATGACCGCCCTGGAAATGGGCCACGGCATGCTGGTGGCCTCGGTCAGCGGTGTGATCACCGGGGTGTTCGGCGGCATCCTGCGCGACATCTTCTGCAACGACATCCCGCTGATCTTCCGCCGCGAACTCTACGCCAGCGTCTCGTTCGCTGCGGCGTGGTGCTACATGCTTTGCCTATTCCTGAACGTGCCGAGCGAGCAGGCGATCCTGATCACGTTGTTCGGCGGCTTTCTATTGCGGCTGTTGGCGATTCGCTTCCATTGGGAAATGCCGAAGTTCGTTTATAACGACGCGCCTTGACGGTCGGCGTGCTGTTTCAGCGCCCACTCCACATGCTCACGCACCAGCTCTGACGGATATTCGCGCCGCGCCTTGAGTGCTTCCAGCACCGGAATGCTCGACGGTGCGTTGCCCAGACCTACCGCCAGATTGCGCAACCAGCGTTCGTATCCTGCGCGGCGCAGTGGCGAACCCTCGGTGCTGCTGAGGAACTTGTCTTCATCCCACAGAAACAGCTCGGCCAGTTCGGCGTTGTCCAGATTGTGCCGTGGCTTGAAATCGCTTTCGCCGGACGGGCGGGCGAAGCGGTTCCACGGGCAGCAGATCTGGCAGTCGTCGCAGCCGAACACCCGGTTGCCGATCAGCGGTCGCAGGTCTTCCGGGATGGCGTTCTTCAGTTCGATGGTCAGGTAGGAAATGCAGCGTCGCGCATCCAGCACATACGGCCCGACGAAAGCGTTGGTCGGGCAGATGTCGAGGCACGCGGTGCAGCGCCCGCAGTGTTCGGTGCTGTGGGGTTCGTCCACCGGCAACGGCAGGTCGACGAACAGTTCGCTGAGAAAGAAGTAACTGCCGGCCTTGCGGTTCAGCACCAGGGTGTTTTTGCCGATCCACCCCAGGCCGGCCTGTTCGGCGATGGCTTTTTCCAGCACCGGGGCGCTGTCGACGAAGGCGCGGAAGCCGAACGGGCCGATTTCGGATTGAATCTTGTCCGCCAGTTGTTGCACGCGTTTACGGATCAATTTGTGATAATCGCGGCCCAAGGCATAACGCGAGATGTAGGCCTTTTCCGGTTTGGCCAGCAATTGCGCCATTTGTGTGTCGCCCGGCAGGTAGTCCATGCGCAGGGACACCACGCGCAATGTGCCCGGCACCAGCTCTTCGGGGTGCGAGCGTTTGCTGCCGTGGGCGCCCATGTAATCCATTTCGCCGTGGTAGCCGGCCTCGAGCCAGCGTTGCAGATGCTGCTCGTGCTCGGCCAGGTCCAGACCGCTGATGCCGACTTGCTGGAAGCCCAGCTCGCGACCCCAGTCCTTGATGGATTGGGCGAGGGCGGGAAGATCTGTGGTGATGGCGGACATGAGGCGAGAGAAACCGGAGCTGAGGTGCGTATAATTCTGCCAGACATCGGAGCCCGAAGACGCATGCCGCACACTAAAGATCAATTACCCGACGCGCTGTACTGCGCCGCGCAAGTGCGGGCACTCGACGCACGGCTGATTGCCGCCGGCACGCCGGGCTTCGAATTGATGCGGCATGCCGCCCATGCCACCTGGCGCGCACTGGTGCGCCAATGGCCTTCGGCGAACGAATTGACCGTGCTGGCCGGGCACGGCAACAACGCCGGCGATGGTTATCTGGTGGCTGCGCTGGCCCGGCGTGCGGGTTGGGCGGTGCAGGTGCTGGCCGTCGGCGATCCGCAACGCTTGCAGGGCGATGCGGCCCTGGCGCATGCCGAAGCGGTGGCCGAAGACGTTGCGATTGCGGCGTGGACTGCTTCCGGTGAATTGCGTGGAATTCTTGTCGACGCGCTGCTTGGCACCGGTCTGAGCGGTGAGGTGCGTGAGCCGTATGCATCTGCCATCGCAGCCATCAATGCCAGCGGCCTGCCGGTGGTGGCGGTCGATATCCCTTCCGGTTTGTGTGCCGATACCGGGCATGTGCTGGGCAGCGCGGTGCACGCCGACCTCACCGTGACTTTCATCGGGCTGAAGCTCGGCCTGTTTACCGGGGACGCGGCGGATCACGTCGGTGACCTGCTGTTTAACGATCTGCAAGCGCCTGCCGAAACCTACAGTGACATTGCCGTCGCCGCCCGCCGGCTCAATGTCGGTAATCTGCCGCGTCTGCCAGCCCGGGCACCGGCTGCGCACAAGGGGCGTTTTGGCCATGTCCTGCTGATCGGTGGCGATCACGGCTTTGGCGGAGCGATTCTGCTCAGCACCGAAAGTGCGTTGCGCAGCGGAGCTGGAATGGTGTCGCTGGCGACCCGTCCGGAGCATGTTCCGGCGGCGTTGAGCCGGGTTCCGGAAGCCATGGCGTTGGGTACTTCGTCGGCCAATCAACTGATGGGGTTGCTGGAAAAGGTGTCCGTGCTGGTAGTCGGCCCGGGGCTTGGACAGGCGAGTTGGGGCAGGGCACTGCTGTCGGCCGCCGCCAATGCGCCGCTGCCGCAGGTGTGGGATGCCGATGCGTTGAACCTATTGGCCTCCGGTTTCGTCACTCTGCCCAAGGATTGTGTGATCACACCGCATCCGGGTGAAGCGGCGCGTTTGCTGGGGATCAGCACCGCCGAGGTGCAGGCCGATCGTCCTGCGGCAGCACTGGCATTGAGCAAAAAATATACAGCGGTGGTGGTGCTCAAGGGCGCCGGCAGTCTGATCGCTCATCCCGACGGGCGTCTGGCGTTGTGTCATCAAGGCCACCCGGCCATGGCCACTGCGGGCCTTGGCGATGTGCTGGCCGGTCTGGTCGGTGCGTTGCTGGCTCAGGGCATGAATGCGTTCGACGCGGCGTGCCTGGCGGTCTGGCTGCACGCCAACGCCGGAGCGCAACAAGGTAAATTCGGCCGTGGGCTGGCGGCCAGTGATCTGATTCCAGCCATTCGTCAGTTGTTGGAGGAGCATGCACCGTGTCTGAAGTAACCCTGTACCTGGCCGATGAACAGGCGATGAGCGACTTTGGCGCACGGATCGCCCGCGTGACCGGGGGGCATGGCCTGATCTTCCTCGAAGGCAACCTCGGCATGGGTAAAACCACGCTGTCGCGGGGCATCATTCGCGGGCTGGGGCACGTCGGTGCGGTGAAAAGCCCGACCTTCACGTTGGTTGAACCCTACGAGATCGGTGACATCCGCGCCTTCCACTTTGATCTGTATCGTCTGGTCGATCCGGAAGAGTTGGAGTTTCTCGGCATTCGCGACTATTTCGAAGACGACGCTCTGTGCCTGATCGAGTGGCCCGATAAAGGTGCAGGCTTTTTGCCAAAGCCTGACCTGACCATTACCATTAGCCCGCAAGACAGCGGGCGTTCGCTGACTATTTTGTCCCAGGGCTCGCGTGGCGAGGCCTGGTGTGCCGCTTTGGCATTGGAAACCAATTAAATGATGGGGTTAGGTATGCGCTTTCGCGCGTTGGTGGCTGCCGCTGGACTGATGTTGATGGCAGTAACCGTCAACGCTGTGGCCGACACGAAGGTCAACAGCGTGCGCCTGTGGCGGGCGCCGGACAACACGCGTCTGGTGTTCGACCTGACCGGCCCGGTGCAGCACAGCGTTTTCACCCTGACGTCGCCGGACCGTCTGGTCATCGACATCAATGGCGCCACCCTCGGCGCGCCGTTGAAAGTCTCCACCGCCAATACGCCGATCACTGCGATGCGTTCGGCCCAGCGTACGCCGACCGACCTGCGGGTGGTCATCGACCTGAAAAAAGCCGTCACTCCGAAGAGTTTCTCGCTGGCGCCAAACGCGCAGTATGGCAACCGTCTGGTGGTCGACCTGTTTGATAACCCGGCCGATGCCGCGCCGCCACCACCCACACCTGCGCCGACACCGACAGTTGCGACCGTTCCGGCCGTGCCGGTCACCCCGACAGAACCGGCGATCAAACTGCCTCCCGCCCCGGCCGGCAAGCGCGACATCATTGTGGTGATCGATGCCGGCCACGGCGGCGAAGACCCGGGTGCATCCGGCTCACGCGGTCAGCGCGAGAAAGACGTGGTGCTGCAGATCGCCCGTGAGTTGCAGCGTCAGGTCAACGGCATGAAAGGCTTCCGCGCCGAACTGACCCGTACCGGCGACTACTTCATCCCGCTGCGTGGCCGTACCGAAATCGCCCGCAAGAAGGGCGCCGATCTGTTCGTCTCGATCCACGCCGACGCTGCGCCGTCTGCGGCGGCCTTCGGTGCTTCGGTGTTTGCCTTGTCTGACCGTGGCGCCACTTCGGAGACCGCCCGTTGGCTGGCCGACAGCGAAAACCGTTCTGACTTGATCGGTGGTGCCGGCAACGTCAGCCTCGACGACAAGGACCGGATGCTTGCCGGCGTGCTGCTCGACCTGTCGATGACCGCCTCGCTGACCTCCAGCCTCAACGTCGGCCAGAAAGTCCTGACCAACATTGGTCGCGTCACGCCGTTGCACAAGCAACGCGTTGAGCAGGCCGGGTTCATGGTGCTGAAGTCGCCGGACATCCCGTCGATCCTGGTGGAAACCGGCTTTATCTCCAACGCCAACGAAGCGAACAAACTCTCGGCCTCGAGCCACCAGCAGGCGCTGGCGCGTTCGATCAGCAGCGGCGTGCGTCAGTTCTTCCAGCAGAACCCGCCACCGGGCACTTACATTGCCTGGCTGCGAGATTCGGGCAAGATCGCCCAGGGGCCACGTGATCACCGGGTCAGCCCGGGCGAAACCCTGGCAATGATTGCCGTCCGTTATCAGGTGTCGCCAGCCACTCTGCGCAGTGCCAACAACCTGAGCAGCGATGAGCTGAAGGTTGGTCAGCACTTGACCATTCCTGGCACCGAACTGGCGTCCAAAGAATGAATCAGGTTCTGAACGCAGCCCGCATCGAACTGCTCAGCCCACGGCTGGCGAACCAGATCGCCGCTGGCGAGGTGGTTGAGCGCCCGGCTTCGGTGATCAAGGAGTTGCTGGAAAACAGCCTCGACTCCGGCGCCAGGCGCATCGACGTCGACGTCGAGCAGGGCGGCGTCAAACTGCTGCGGGTGCGCGACGATGGCAGCGGCATTTCTGCCGATGACCTGCCGCTGGCGCTGGCCCGACATGCTACGAGCAAGATCCGCAACCTTGAAGACCTCGAACAGGTGATGAGCCTGGGGTTCCGTGGCGAGGCACTGGCGTCGATCAGCTCCGTGGCGCGCCTGACCCTGACTTCGCGTACCCGCGACGCCGATCAGGCCTGGCAGGTCGAAACCGAAGGCCGCGACATGGCGCCCCGCGTGCAGCCGGCGGCTCATCCGGTCGGCACCTCGGTGGAAGTCCGTGACCTGTTCTTCAACACCCCGGCACGGCGCAAATTCCTCAAGACCGAAAAAACCGAATTCGATCACCTGCAAGAAGTGATCAAGCGTCTGGCATTGGCGCGTTTCGACGTGGCGTTCCATCTGCGCCACAACGGCAAGACCATCCTCAGCCTGCACGAGGCTCACGACGACGCGGCCCGTGCTCGGCGTGTGGCGGCGATCTGCGGTTCGGGCTTCCTTGAGCAGGCGTTGCCGATCGAGATCGAACGCAATGGCTTGCACCTGTGGGGTTGGGTCGGACTGCCGACGTTCAACCGCAGTCAGGCGGACTTGCAGTATTTCTTCGTCAACGGCCGCGCGGTGCGCGACAAACTGGTGGCCCACGCGGTGCGTCAGGCTTATCGCGATGTGCTGTTCAACGGCCGGCATCCGACGTTCGCGCTGTTTTTCGAGGTCGATCCGGCAGCGGTCGACGTCAACGTGCACCCGACCAAACACGAAGTGCGCTTCCGTGACGGGCGCATGGTGCATGACTTCCTTTATGGCACCTTGCACCGCGCGCTGGGTGATGTGCGGCCGGAAGATCAGCTTGCCGGCTCAGTCACTACCGCAATCGTCCGGCCCACCGGCCTCGAAGCTGGGGAGTTCGGACCGCAGGGCGAAATGCGTCTGGCCGCCAATGCGTTGCTGGAACAGCCGCAGGCACAACCGGCGTTCAATACCTCGTCGGGCGCCAGCACTGGCGGCGCTTATCAGTATCAATACACGCCGCGTCCGCAATCTGCGGTGCCGCCGGCCGCTGAAGCTCAGGCTGCGTACCGCGAGTTTTTCGCGCCGCTGCCCGAGGCGAATGCCAATGCGCTACCGGCCGGTCAGGAAGACATTCCGCCACTTGGCTATGCGCTGGCGCAGCTCAAGGGCATCTATATTCTGTCCGAGAACGCTCAGGGCCTGGTTTTGGTGGACATGCACGCCGCTCACGAGCGGATCATGTACGAACGCCTGAAGATCGCCATGGCCAGCGAAGGCCTGAGTGGCCAGCCGTTGCTGGTGCCGGAGTCGCTGGCAGTCAGTCAGCGCGAGGCCGATTGCGCCGAGGAGCATGCGGCGTGGTTCCAGCGTCTCGGGTTCGAATTGCAGCGTCTGGGACCGGAAACCCTGGCGATCCGCCAGATTCCGGCCCTGCTCAAACAGGCCGAGGCCAACCGTCTGGTGGGTGACGTGCTGTCGGACTTGATGGAGTACGGCACCAGCGACCGAATCCAGGCGCACTTGAATGAACTGCTCGGCACCATGGCCTGCCACGGCGCGATCCGCGCCAACCGCCGCCTGGCCTTGCCGGAAATGAACGGTCTGCTGCGCGACATGGAAAACACCGAGCGCAGCGGTCAATGCAACCATGGCCGACCGACCTGGACCCAACTGGGCCTGGACGATCTGGACAAACTGTTCCTGCGCGGTCGTTGATGAGCCAGCTTCCTCCAGCGATTTTCCTGATGGGCCCGACCGCTGCGGGCAAGACCGACCTGGCCATCGAGCTGACCAAGGTGCTGCCGTGCGAGTTGATCAGTGTCGACTCGGCGCTGGTCTATCGCGGCATGGACATCGGCACGGCCAAACCGTCCAAAGAACTGCTCGCCGAACATCCTCATCGGTTGATCGACATTCTTGACCCGGCCGAGAGTTATTCGGCGGCCGATTTTCGCCGCGATGCCCTGCAAGCCATGGCCGAAATCACCGCACGCGGAAAAATTCCGCTGCTGGTGGGCGGCACGATGCTCTATTACAAGGCTTTGGTCGACGGTCTGGCAGACATGCCGGCGGCGGACCCCGAAGTTCGCGCGCAGATCGAGGAAGAGGCTGCACGCCTTGGCTGGCAAGCCTTGCACGATCAGTTGGCAGCCATCGATCCGGAATCGGCGGCGCGTATTCACCCGAACGACCCGCAGCGCCTGAGTCGTGCGCTGGAAGTCTATCGGGTCAGCGGTCAGAGCATGACTGAACTGCGGCTGAAACAATCTGAACAAAGTACCCAAGCTGCGGCATCGGGACTGCAACAATTGCCCTATACTGTCGCGAACTTGGCCATTGCTCCGGCAAATCGCCAGGTACTGCACGACCGCATTAAACAAAGATTCACAAATATGCTGGAACAGGGATTCATCGACGAGGTCGTAGCCCTGCGTAATAGAAGTGACCTGCATGCCGGGTTGCCGTCTATACGTGCGGTAGGCTATCGCCAAGTCTGGGATTACCTGGATGGCAAGCTGACGTCGGCCGAAATGCAGGAGCGGGGCATCATTGCCACGCGCCAATTGGCCAAACGCCAGTTTACCTGGCTGCGCAGCTGGGACGATTTACACTGGCTCGACAGTCTGGATTGCGACAATCTGCCACGCGCCTTGAAATACCTTGGGACCATCTCCATATTGAGCTGAGTCCTTGCAATTGCCGTCTATCCTTGGGGGTGTGGCGGCAAAAGCCATCTGATTACCTATTTTTTATATTGAATCCTTAAAGGAGTGCGGCACATGTCAAAAGGGCATTCGCTACAAGACCCTTACTTGAATACTTTACGTAAAGAGAAAGTTGGGGTTTCCATCTACCTGGTCAACGGTATCAAACTGCAAGGCACGATCGAGTCGTTCGACCAGTTCGTTATCCTGCTGAAGAACACCGTCAGCCAGATGGTTTACAAACACGCTATCTCTACAGTCGTGCCGGTTCGTCCAATTCGTCTGCCAAGTGCAACCGAATCCGAAGCAGGTGACGCTGAGCCAGGTAACGCCTGATAGGAGTCTCCTTTGTTCTTTGAGCGCCACGGTGGTGGTGAGCGAGTCATCCTCGTTCACTTGGATGGACAGGACCCTGAGGCGCGCGAAGATCCGCAGGAGTTTCAGGAGTTGGCAAATTCGGCCGGCGCCGAGACCGTTGCGTTTTTTAACGTGCCGCGTCATCGGCCAACGGCCAAATTCCTGATTGGCAGCGGCAAGGTCGAGGAACTGCGCGACCTGGTCCACGCCGAAGAAGCCGATCTGGTGATCTTCAATCACGTCCTCACGCCCAGTCAGGAACGTAACCTCGAACGTGTTTTCGAGTGTCGCGTGATCGACCGTACCGGTCTGATTCTCGATATTTTCGCCCAGCGCGCCCGTACCCATGAAGGCAAGCTCCAGGTAGAACTGGCTCAGCTTGACCACATGAGCACCCGGCTGGTTCGCGGCTGGACTCACCTTGAGCGTCAGGGTGGTGGTATCGGCATGCGCGGTCCGGGTGAAACGCAGCTCGAAACCGACCGGCGACTGCTGCGGGTTCGCCTGCGTCAGATCAAGGGCCGGCTGGAAAAAGTGCGCAGCCAGCGCGAACAGTCGCGTCGCGGCCGCTCGCGTGCGGATATCCCTACCGTGTCTCTGGTGGGCTATACCAACGCCGGCAAATCCACGCTCTTCAATAACGTGACGAAATCCGACGTGTACGCGGCTGACCAGTTGTTCGCCACGCTGGACCCGACCTTGCGCCGTCTGGAACTGGACGACCTGGGGCCGATTGTCCTGGCCGATACCGTGGGTTTCATTCGTCATTTGCCGCACAAGCTGGTCGAGGCATTTCGGTCTACGCTCGAAGAGTCGAGCAATTCCGACCTGCTGTTGCACGTGATCGATGCGGCCGAACCGGATCGCATGTTGCAGATCGAGCAGGTGATGGTGGTGCTGGGCGAGATTGGTGCCCAGGACTTGCCGATCCTCGAGGTCTATAACAAACTCGATTTGCTTGAAGGCGTTGAGCCACAAATCCAGCGCGACGAGAACGGCAAGCCTCAACGGGTCTGGTTGTCGGCGCGAGATGGCACGGGTCTGGAATTGCTTGAGCAAGCCATTGCCGAATTGCTGGGCAGTGATTTGTTTGTCGGAACCTTGCGTTTGCCCCAGCGGTTTGCGCGTCTGCGTGCACAGTTCTTCGAGCTGGGCGCGGTACAGAAAGAAGAATACGACGAAGAAGGTGTCAGCTTGCTGGCCATTCGATTGCCACGCTCGGAGCTCAATCGACTGGTCAGTCGTGAAGGCGTTGTGCCGACGGAGTTCATCGAGCAACACACTTTGCAATAAAAGCCTGAAAAAGCGGTTGTGCCGCAACGGCAGGCATTCTGTAGCATTGGTCGGCGCGCCGTGGGTGCGTCTTTGCTTTATCAGATGGAGAGCGCTATGGCTTGGAATGAGCCGGGTGGCAACTCGAACAATCAGGATCCTTGGGGTGGCAAGCGCCGCAATAACGGCGACCGCAAGGGACCACCAGATCTCGACGAGGCCTTCCGAAAGCTGCAGGAAAGCCTGAACGGGTTGTTCGGTGGTGGTAAGAAACGCGGTGATGATGGCGGTGGTTCGGGCAAGAGCGGCGGCTTCGGCGGCCTGCTCGGCATCGGCCTCGTCGTGCTGGCGGCCGTGTGGCTGTACAGCGCGGTGTACGTGGTGGACGAGCAGGAGCAAGCCGTGGTGCTGCGCTTCGGCAAGTACTACGAGACCGTCGGCCCGGGCCTGAACATCTACTTCCCGCCGATCGACAAGAAGTACATGGAAAACGTCACGCGTGAGCGTGCCTACACCAAGCAGGGCCAGATGCTGACCGAAGACGAGAACATCGTCGAAGTGCCGCTGACCGTGCAGTACAAGATCAGCAACCTGCAGGACTTCGTGCTGAACGTCGACCAGCCGGAGATCAGCCTGCAACATGCGACCGACAGTGCGCTGCGCCATGTGGTGGGTTCCACCGCGATGGACCAGGTGCTGACCGAAGGCCGTGAGCTGATGGCCAGCGAGATCAAGGAGCGTCTGCAACGTTTCCTCGATACCTATCGCACCGGTATCACCGTCACTCAGGTCAACGTACAGAGCGCAGCTGCACCGCGTGAAGTGCAGGAAGCCTTTGATGACGTGATCCGCGCCCGTGAAGACGAGCAGCGTTCGCGCAACCAGGCTGAAACCTACGCCAACGGCGTGGTGCCGGAAGCCCGTGGTCAGGCCCAGCGCATCCTCGAAGATGCCAACGGTTACCGCGACGAAACGGTCTCGCGCGCCAAGGGTGAGGCAGATCGCTTCACCAAACTGGTTGCCGAGTATCGCAAGGCGCCCGAGGTCACTCGTCAGCGTCTGTACCTGGACACCATGCAGGAAGTCTTCAGCAGCACCAGCAAGGTGCTCGTGACCGGCAACAAGAACGGCCAGAGCAACCTGCTTTACCTGCCGCTGGACAAAATGATTCAGAACAGTTCGGGCAGCAATGCACCGGTCACCGGCTCGGCTGCCGCCAGCAACAACACGGACGTCACGCCGCATGTCACTGACCTGCCGCAGTCGCGCACAAGGGAGACCCGCTGATGAGCAATAAATCGCTGATCGCCCTGATCGTTGGCGTTGTTGTGGTACTGGTCGGCTGGAACTGCTTCTACATCGTGGCTCAGACCGAGCGTGCGGTGTTGCTGCAGTTCGGTCGTGTGGTTCAGGCCGATGTTCAGCCTGGTCTGCATGTGAAGGTGCCTTACGTTAACCAGGTGCGTAAATTCGACGCACGTCTGATGACGCTGGATGCACCGACACAACGCTTCCTGACGCTGGAAAAGAAAGCCGTGATGGTCGATGCCTACGCCAAGTGGCGCGTGAAGGATGCCGAGCGCTTCTACACCGCGACTTCCGGCCTCAAGCAGATCGCCGACGAGCGTCTGTCCCGTCGTCTGGAATCGGGCCTGCGTGACCAGTTCGGTAAACGTACCCTGCACGAAGTGGTGTCCGGTGAGCGCGATGCGCTGATGGCCGATATCACGGCGTCGTTGAACAAGATGGCGGAAAAAGAGCTGGGTATCGAAGTGGTCGATGTCCGGGTCAAGGCCATCGATCTGCCGAAAGAAGTGAACCGCAGTGTGTTCGAACGTATGAGCACCGAGCGTGAGCGTGAAGCTCGCGAGCACCGCGCCAAGGGTAACGAGCTGGCCGAAGGCATCCGTGCCGACGCCGATCGTCAACGCCGCGTGTTGCTGGCTGAAGCCTATCGTGAATCCGAAGAGATTCGCGGTGACGGTGACGCCCAGGCTGCTGCGATCTACTCCAAGGCCTACGGCCAGGATCAGGAGTTCTACGGTTTCTACCGTAGCCTGCGTGCCTACCGTGAAAGCTTCGCGAACAAATCCGACGTCTTGGTCCTCGACCCAAGCAGCGACTTCTTCCGTTACCTGGAAAAGTCCAAGCCTTGATACGACGTTGACCTGAATCATTCCGCCCGGCGGCTAAAACCTCGGGCGGGGTGATCCTTTGGGAAAACGTGTGTATGATGCGGCAGCCGGGAAATTCCCGGCTTTTTTGCGTCTGCACGTTTGATTGCTGTTTTTGTTGCAGAAGATCGGGTTGAATGACCCGGCAGTTTTTCGAGGAAAGTGATGGGCGAAGCCGGTAACAGGCCTTTCGCCGCGTCGTTCATGCGCGTGCGTTTTGAACGGGCCGGTCATTTTCTGCTTCACTCAAGGCTCGCCCTCGGGCTGGCCGCCCGGATCTAAGGGGAATGGCGTAATGGCAACGGTAGACCGCTGGCTGCTGCCAGATGGCATCGAAGAAGTACTGCCACCGGAAGCGGCGCGCATTGAAGTCGCGCGTCGTCAGGTGTTGGATCTGTTCCAGAGCTGGGGTTACGAGTTTGTCGTGACTCCCCATATCGAGTACCTGGAATCCCTGCTGACCGGCGCGGGCCAGGACCTGGATCTGCGTACCTTCAAGGTCATCGACCCGCAATCGGGCCGGCAGATGGGGTTCCGTGCCGACATCACGCCGCAAGTGGCGCGCATCGATGCGCACACCCTGCGTCGCGAAGGCCCGAGCCGTCTGTGCTACGCCGGCAGCGTGCTGCATGCCCAGCCGCGTGCCTTGTCGTCCTCGCGCAGCCCGATCCAGTTGGGCGCCGAGTTGTACGGCGATGCGAGCCCGAGCAGCGACGTTGAAGTCATCAGCCTGATGCTGGCCATGCTGCAACTGGCCGATGTGCCGGACGTGCACATGGACCTGGGGCATGTCGGCATCTACCGCGGTCTGGCCCAGGCGGCCGGTCTGTCGGGTGAGGTCGAGCAGCAGTTGTTCGATGCGTTGCAACGCAAGGCTATCGACGAGGTCATTACCTTGACCGAAGGCCTGCCGGCCGATCTGTCCGGCATGCTGCGTGCGCTGGTCGACCTGTGCGGCGGCCGTGAAGTATTGAGCGCTGCCCGTGAGCGTCTGGCCAATGCGCCGGCGCCGGTACTGGCCGCGCTGGAAGATTTGCTGGCGATCGCCGAGCGGCTGTCGGCGCGCTTCCCGGAGCTGCCGCTGTACTTCGATCTGGGCGAGTTGCGCGGTTACCACTACCACACGGGTGTGGTGTTTGCGGTGTTCGTACCGGGTGTTGGTCAGTCCATCGCTCAGGGCGGTCGTTACGACGACATCGGCGCCGACTTCGGTCGCGCCCGTCCGGCCACCGGCTTTTCCACCGATTTGAAAACCCTGGTGACCCTGGGGCGTGCTGAGATCGAGCTACCGTCTGGCGGTATCTGGATGCCTGACAGTACGGATGCGGCACTCTGGCAGCAGGTTTGCCAGTTGCGCAGTGAGGGTCAGCGTGTCGTTCAGGCGTTGCCTGGACAACCTTTGGCCGCCGCCCGTGATGCGGACTGCGACCGGCAATTGATCCAGCAGAACGGGCTTTGGCAAGTATCGCCACTGGCTTCTTGAGTTTTCCTGCCGGCCACCGCCGGCACCAAGTTTGCGCGAATGAGGACAAGTGTTATGGGTAAGAATGTCGTAGTCCTGGGCACCCAATGGGGTGATGAGGGCAAAGGCAAGATCGTTGATCTGCTGACCGAACATGCTGCCGCCGTAGTGCGCTACCAAGGTGGCCACAACGCTGGCCACACTCTGGTGATCGACGGTGAAAAAACCGTCCTGCACCTGATCCCGTCGGGCGTGCTGCGCGAAGGCGTGCAGTGCCTGATCGGCAACGGCGTGGTGGTTGCACCTGACGCCCTGCTGCGCGAGATCACCAAGCTGGAAGAGAAAGGCGTACCGGTGCGCGAGCGTCTGCGTATCAGCCCGTCCTGCCCGCTGATCCTTTCCTTCCACGTGGCGCTGGACCAGGCCCGTGAAAAGGCCCGTGGCGAGCTGAAGATCGGTACGACCGGTCGCGGCATCGGCCCGGCGTACGAAGACAAGGTTGCACGTCGTGGCCTGCGTGTTGGCGATCTGCTGAACATGCCGCGCTTTGAAGACAAGCTGCGTGAACTGGTGGACTACCACAACTTCATGCTGGTCGGTTACTACAAAGAGCCTGCCATCGAGTTCGAAAAGACCCTGGCCGAGTGCAAGGAATACGCTGAGCTTCTCAAGCCGCTGATGCTGGACGTCACTGCCGAGCTGCACGACCTGCGTCGCGCCGGCAAAGACATCATGTTCGAAGGCGCCCAAGGTTCGTTGCTCGACATCGACCACGGTACCTACCCGTACGTGACCAGCTCCAACACCACCGCCGGTGGCGTGGCGACCGGTTCGGGCGTTGGCCCGATGTTCCTGGACTACATCCTGGGCATCACCAAGGCTTACACCACTCGCGTAGGTTCGGGTCCATTCCCGACTGAGCTGTTCGACGAAGTGGGCGCACACCTGGCCAAACAAGGTCACGAGTTCGGTGCGACCACCGGCCGTGCCCGTCGTTGCGGCTGGTTCGACGCCGTTATCCTGCGTCGCGCTATCGATGTGAACAGCATCTCGGGCATCTGCCTGACCAAGCTGGACGTACTCGACGGCCTGGAAACCATCAACATCTGCGTCGGCTACAAAGATGCGCAAGGCAACACCGTTGCCCCGACTGACGCTGACAGCTACGTGGGCCTGCAGCCTGTGTACGAAGAAGTGCCGGGCTGGACCGAATCGACCGTGGGTGCCAAAACCCTGGAAGAGCTGCCAGCTAACGCTCGTGCCTACATCAAGCGCGTTGAAGAGTTGATCGGCGCGCCGATCGACATTATTTCGACGGGCCCGGACCGCAACGAAACCATCGTTCTGCGTCATCCGTTCGCTTGATAAGTCGTTGATGTAAAAACACAAAGGCCCCTTCATCGGGGCCTTTGTCGTTTATGCCTGTTGGACGGCATGACCTTTGCTGTGAATCTGTCTACAAGAGTGCCATCAAATTAATGGCGTCAGAAGTAGAGGGATTCACAGTGTCGGCCGTTCTCTCACTGTTACAAAGCCGTTTGTTGCGGCCCGTATTCGTTACCCTTGGTATCGCCCTTTTGGTGCAGGTGTTGGTGGCCGTCGCCCTGACGCGGAGCACCGTCACCGCACTGGAAGCCGATCTCGGTGCTCGCCTGGGTGTCGACAGCCAGAAGCTGTCCGGTGAACTGGAGCAGGCCGGGCGTGAAGTCACGTCGAGCCTCGATACCTTGTCCACCAACACTCGTCAGCGCCTGACTGCAGGCCTGTCCTCGCGCCTGAAGGACGAGCAGGCACAACTGCGTGCGACCCTGGAAAAAGACCTGAAGGACTCGGCCAACGACATGGCCCAGTTGCTCGCCTCCGTAGCGCCTCGCGCCATGTGGGACAGCGACGTGCCGACCCTGTCCGAATTCGCCCGCCGAGCCCAGCGCAATCCCAACGTGCTGTTCGTGGTTTACGACGACGCCACTGGCCAGCATCTGACCCGCTATCTCAACCGCGAAAACCCGATCAACAAGGCCCTTTTGGAAAAAGGCCAGGGTGAGCGTGCGCTGGATAAAGTGCTGGATGCGGCGAAGCACGATCCCTCGGTCTACTACCTCGAAGCGTCGATCAATCCCAACGGGGTGGAAATCGGCAAAGTGCTGATGGGCGTCTCGACGGCCTCGGTGGATACCGATCTGGCGGCGCTCGACCAGCGCTTTTCGGCGCTGATCGCCAGCAGCGATCAACTGGTCGGCGACAGCCTCAAGGGTGCCGCCGCCGACAGTGCCACGGCCATGCGCGCGCGCCTGCAGTCGGCGCAGTCCACCGCTGCCGAGATGAAAGCCAACACCACCAGCACCGTACAGGACGCCGCCGCGACGCTGCGTTGGCGTATCGGCATGGGCTTGGCGCTGGTGGGTGCCGGCGTGCTGTTGCTGCTGGCCGTGGTGCTCGGCCATCGTGTGGTCAATCGCCTGAAAATGCTCAACGCGGCCATGGACGACCTGGCAGCAGGTGAGGGTGATCTGACCAAGCGTGTGCAGATCAACAGCAAGGACGAAATCGGTGACATGGCCTCGGCGGTCAACCGCTTTGTGGATAAGTTGCAACCGATCGTGCGCGAGGCCGGGGATGTGGCTCAGCGTACCGGTGTGGAAATCGGTGCAATGACGTTGCGCAATGCCGGTGCTGACGCAGCGGCCGGAATGCAGCGCGATGAAGTCGCCGAGAGCTTGCGCGCGCTGTCGCAAATGGCCGATGAGGCACAGTCGGAAAGCCATGCGATGCAGGCGGCGCTGAAGCAGGTGGTGGATATTCGTCAGGCCACCGACGAGAACACCCGCACGTCGGCCAAGGTCGGCAGCCTGATCGAGGCGCTGGCAGGGCAGGTTGATACCGGCGCGAAAGTCATCGAGCGCCTGGCGCAGCAAAGTGAGCAGATCGAAGTGGTGTTGACCGTGATTCATGGCATCGCCGAGCAGACCAACCTGCTGGCGCTCAACGCCGCCATCGAAGCGGCCCGGGCCGGTGAAACCGGACGAGGGTTTGCGGTAGTGGCGGATGAAGTCCGCGCGCTGGCGAGCAAGACCCAAAGCTCCACCGGTGACATTCAGGCGCACATCGTTGCCTTGCAGCAGGGCGCCCGTGAGGCGGTTGAGGCGATCGGGCAGGCCGGGCGTCAGGCCAGCGAAGGTTTGCTGGTGCTGCGTGACAGTGCGCGGCTGCAACAGTCGGTGCAGGCGTCGGTCGAGCAGGTGCATGCGGCGATTGGTCTGGCGACTCAGGCCGCGGCGCATCAGGCGCAAGGCGCGCAGGCTGTTCGTGGGCGCGTCGAGACGATTCATGCCCAGGCCGAGAAAGCCGCTCAGGCGGTGGTCGAGACCACGGCCAGCGGCAAGGTTCTGGATGGACTGGCGGCGCAGCTCAAGGCGAGCCTGGGCCAGTTCCGGGCCTGATAGTGCAGGCAAAAAAATCGCAGCCTCGGCTGCGATTTTTTTATCGGCTCAAATACATCCGGGTCGTCAGCAGATACACGGGCAAGCCCGACACCACAATCAACAACGCCGCATAAGGTGCCGCCGCGGCAAACTCGACGTTCGCGGTGTGTGCCCAGACTTCGGTCGCCAAGGTGTTGAGCCCGGTCGGACTCAGCAGTAGCGTCGCCGTCAGTTCCTTCATGGCATCCAGAAACACCAGCGCAAACGCCGCACCCAGCGCCGGGAAGATGATCGGTAAAGTCACGCGACAGAACGCCGTGAACGAAGACGCGCCCAGTGTGCGGGCGGCCTCTTCCAGTTGTGGTGCTGCCTTGTTCAGCGCCGTGCGGATCGGCGCTTGAGCCAGCGGCAGAAACAGCAGCGCATAAGCGATCAGCAACAGCGCGGAAGTCTGGTACAGCGCCGGCACATAATGCAGGGCGAAATACACCAGTGTCAGGGCGATCACCAGCCCCGGCAGTGCGTGCAGCAGATAAGGCAGGCGCTCGGCCCAGATCGCCAGTTGGCCTTTGTAGCGTACAACCAGCAACCCGACCGGCACCGCCAGCACCAGGCACAATCCCGCGCCACCCAGCGATAGCGCCAATGAAGACAGCAAAGCTTCAGTGATCGCTGCAACCGGGAACGCCGCTGACGATCCCACGGCGAGCCAGTACGCCAACATCCCCAGTGGAATCCCGCTGCCGACAATCGCCAGCATCAGGCAATATAGTTGGCCGGCAATCGCCCAAGGTCCCAGTTGCACTTGCTCGGCCCGGCGTGCTGCGCCCTGGCCGGTACGCACATGACGGCCCTTGCCGCGCACCCGTAGTTCCAGCCACAGCAGCATCAGGCACAGCGCCAGCAACACTGCAGACAGCATTGCCGCGTTGGCATTGCTGAATTCCAGTTCGAATTGCTGATAGATCGCGGTGGTGAAGGTTTGCAGGCCGATGATCGACAGTGCGCCGAACTCCACCAGCATGTGCAATGCAATCAGCAGCGAACCGGCCAGCAACGAAGGCCAGAGCAGGGGCAGGGTGACGCGGAAAAACACGCCCCAGCGATTCTGCCCGAGCGTCCTTGCCGACTCTTCAAGGGAAGGGTCGAGATTGCGCAAGGTGGCTGCCACTGGCAGAAAAATCAGCGGGTATTTCGACAGGCTCATCACCAGGATCGCTCCGCCGAGCCCTTCGAACTGCGCGCTCAAAGAAACCCAGGTGAAGCTGCTGACAAATGCCGGGACCGCGAACGGCAGGCACAAAATCACGCCCCACAAGCGCCGGCCCGGCAGATTGCTGCGCTCCAGCAGCCAAGCCAGCGACAGGCCGATCACCCCGCAAGTCACGGTGACCCCGACCATCAGCGCCAGTGTGTTGCGCAGCAGGCCGAACACATACGGCCGCCACAGCAAATGCAGCGCTTCGGTCCAGCCGGCCTGCCAGGCTTTGAGCCCGACGTAGGCCAGCGGCAACAGACTCATTACTACCAGCAGCAACACCGGCAGCACCAGCCAGATCGATGGCCGCTTGCGGCGTGGCACGTAACCCCCGCGAGCGGCGGAGGCGGATAGCGATGCGGTCATCAGTTCAGGCCAACTTCGCGTTCCAGGTCCAGCGCTTCTTCGGCATTGCCCAGGTCGGCAGGCGTGACGTCCGGCGCTTCCAGTTCACTGAAAGGCTTGAGGCCGCGATCCGATTCCATGCCTTTGTGCAGTGGATACTCGGCGGTGGTCTGGGTGATTACGCGCTGGCCTTCTTCGCTGGCCATGTAGGCAAGGAATTGCTGGGCTTCTTTTGGATGCTTGCTGGATTTCAGCACGGCTGCGCTGGAGACGGTAATCAAACCGCCCACATCGCCGCCGGTGAAGTAGTGCAGTTTGGAGTCAAGCTTGCCTTTCTCCCGTTGCAGGGCGAACCAGTAGTAGTTGTTCACCAGTACGGTGGCGACTTCGCCGTTTTCCACAGCCTTGAGGGCGACCATGTTGTTGCTGTAGGTCTTGCCGAAGGCGCGCAGACCGGTCAGCCATTCTTCGGCGGCTTCACGGCCGTGCTTTTTGATGATGGCTACGGCCTGTTCCTGGAAAGCACCGCTGGTGGGTACGAAACCGACCTTGCCTTGCCATTGCGGATCGGCGAAATCCAGGACCGATTTCGGCAGGTCCTTTTCATCGACCAGTTTCGGGTTGAAGGCCACCACGCGAACCCGGGCGGTGACGCCGATCCAGGTGCCGTTGCCGGCGACGTATTCTTTTGGCAGAACAGCCAAAGTTGCATCGTCGGCCTTGGCCAGCAAGCCTTGTTCGCCAAGGTTGTTCAACGGTGGGGATTCTTCGGTGTAGATGACGTCGGCGGGGGAGCGGTCGCCTTCTTCGATGATCTGGCTGGCGAGCTGGTTGCTGCTGCCCTTGCGCACATTGACGTGAATGCCGGTCTTGGCTTCGAAGGCTTTGGCGATCGCGTCGCCGACTTCCTTGTGTTGACCGTTGTAGAGCGTCAGGGAAACCGCGTCGGCAGCCTGGGTGAGGGGAGTGGCGAGTGCCAGGCCGAGCAGGGTGAAGGTCAAGCCGCGGCGCAGGGTATTTCGAAACATCATTCGCAGGGTTCCTCACTGTCGCATTGCAAAAACTTGCAACAATGATAAACGATATCGTTTCTCAAATGCTCCTTGCGGGGAAGATGGTGTGTCTGGTAAGCGCTGTGTCTCGGGCTTTTCCAAACCCCGGAAACGCAAAAACCCGCTTTCGCGGGTTTTTGTGAGATTCAAGATCGTGACCTTGAATTTGAATTGGTGCCCAGAAGAAGACTCGAACTTCCACGACCGTAAGGTCACCAGCACCTGAAGCTGGCGTGTCTACCAATTTCACCATCTGGGCTTCATCTTCAGCGTTGCCGCTGTTGATGTGGCGCACTATACGGAGCGTCTTTTGATCTGTAAACCCCTGATTTGATTTTAATAAATCAGTTTTAAGAAAATGACGGCTTAGAATGCAAAAAACCCGCTTTCGCGGGTTTTTGTGTGAGTCTTGAAACTGATCTAGTCTCAAACTCGAAATTGGTGCCCAGAAGAAGACTCGAACTTCCACGACCGTAAGGTCACCAGCACCTGAAGCTGGCGTGTCTACCAATTT
>NZ_JBWKVT010000004.1:489881-673347 GCF_059421845.1 Pseudomonas sp. GW821-FHT02C04
TTCACCATCTGGGCATCTCGGCAACGTGTGTACGTCGTCGATGGCGCGCACTATACGGAGCGTCTTTTTAACTGTAAACCCCTGCCAGCAAAAAAAATGGTTTTTTTTACCAGCGGTGTTCAAAACGCCTTTCAGACGTCGATACAAGGCTCAAGACGCGCCTTATAGAGTCGGAAATTTCCCGTTTGATGGCGCCTATGCCAAACTAACCCGCATATAGACAAGGTGAAAACTCTCTAATGGCCGATTGGCAGTCCCTCGATCCCGAGGCCGCTCGTGAAGCGGAAAAATATGAAAACCCTATTCCCAGCCGCGAACTGATCCTTCAGCACCTTGCTGATCGGGGTTCGCCTGCTGCCCGCGAGCAACTGGTCGAAGAATTTGGTCTGACCACAGAAGACCAGGTCGAAGCCCTGCGCCGCCGCCTGCGCGCCATGGAGCGCGACGCTCAACTGATCTACACCCGCCGTGGCACGTACGCGCCGGTGGACAAGCTCGACCTGATCCTCGGCCGCATCAGCGGTCACCGCGACGGTTTCGGCTTTCTGGTACCGGATGACGGTTCCGATGACCTGTTCATGAGCCCGGCGCAAATGCGTCTGGTGTTCGATGGCGACCGTGCCCTGGCCCGTGTTTCCGGTCTGGACCGTCGCGGTCGCCGCGAAGGCGTGATCGTCGAAGTGGTGTCCCGTGCCCACGAAAGCATCGTCGGCCGCTATTTCGAAGAAGGCGGTATTGGCTTTGTTGTCGCGGACAATCCGAAGATCCAGCAGGAAGTGCTGGTGACCCCGGGTCGCAACGCCAACGCCCAGATCGGTCAGTTCGTCGAGGTGAAAATCACCCACTGGCCGACTCCGCGCTTCCAGCCGCAAGGTGACGTGGTCGAAGTCGTCGGCAACTACATGGCGCCGGGCATGGAAATCGATGTCGCTCTGCGCACCTACGACATTCCGCACGTCTGGCCTGAAGCCGTTCTGAAAGAAGCGGCCAAGCTCAAGCCGGAAGTCGAAGAAAAAGACAAAGAGAAACGCGTCGACCTGCGCCATCTGCCGTTCGTCACCATCGACGGCGAAGATGCCCGCGACTTCGACGACGCGGTCTACTGCGAATCCAAGCCAGGCAAGCTGCGCCTGTTCTCCGGCGGCTGGAAGTTGTACGTGGCGATTGCCGACGTTTCCAGCTACGTGAAGATCGGTTCGGCCCTGGACAATGAAGCCCAGGTGCGCGGCAACTCGGTGTACTTCCCCGAGCGCGTGGTGCCGATGCTGCCGGAGCAGCTGTCCAACGGCCTGTGCTCGCTGAACCCGCACGTCGATCGTCTGGCCATGGTTTGCGAGATGACCATCTCCAAATCCGGCGAAATGACCGACTACTGCTTCTATGAGGCGGTGATCCACTCCCACGCCCGCCTGACCTACAACAAGGTCAGCGCGATGCTGGAAACGCCGAAAGCGACTGAAGGTCGCAAGCTTCGCGGCGAATACACCGACGTCCTGCCGCACCTGAAACAGCTCTACGCGCTGTACAAGGTATTGCTGGCTGCCCGTCACGTACGTGGCGCGATCGATTTCGAAACGCAGGAAACCCGGATCATCTTCGGTTCCGAGCGCAAGATTGCCGAAATCCGCCCGACCACTCGTAACGACGCGCACAAGCTGATCGAGGAATGCATGCTGGCGGCCAACGTGGCCACCGCCGAATTCCTGAAAAAGCACGAAATCCCTGCGTTGTACCGTGTCCATGACGGTCCGCCACCGGAGCGACTGGAAAAACTGCGCGCGTTCCTCGGCGAGCTCGGCCTGTCCCTGCACAAAGGCAAGGACGGCCCGTCGCCGAAGGACTATCAGGCCCTGTTGGCCAGCATCAAGGACCGTCCGGATTTCCATCTGATCCAGACCGTGATGCTGCGCTCTCTGAGCCAGGCGGTGTACAGCGCCGAGAACGACGGTCACTTCGGCCTGAATTACGAAGCCTATACCCACTTCACCTCGCCGATCCGCCGTTACCCGGACCTGCTCACGCACCGGGCGATCCGCAGCGTGATCCATTCGAAACAGGACACCCCGCACGTTCGCCGTGCCGGCGCGATGACCATTCCGAAGGCGCGCATCTATCCGTACGATGAGGCGGCCCTGGAGCAGCTCGGCGAGCAGTGCTCGATGAGCGAGCGCCGTGCCGACGAAGCAACCCGCGACGTGGTGAACTGGCTCAAGTGCGAGTTCATGAAAGATCGCGTGGGCGAGTCGTTCCCGGGCGTGATCACTGCCGTGACCGGTTTCGGCCTGTTCGTCGAGCTGACCGATATCTACGTCGAAGGTCTGGTGCACGTTACGGCGCTGCCGGGCGATTACTACCACTTCGACCCTGTGCATCACCGCCTGGCGGGCGAGCGCACCGGTCGCAGCTTCCGTCTTGGCGATACCGTTGAAGTGCGGGTCATGCGCGTCGATCTCGACGAGCGCAAGATCGACTTCGAGATGGCCGAAAAAACCATCAGCGCGCCAATCGGCCGCAAGAAGCGTGGCACCGAAACTGCTGCTCCAGCGGCCAAGGCTGTGGAAGAAAAGGCTCCGGCAAAAACCGCCAGCCGTCGTCCGGCCAAGGAAAAGGTGGCCGAGGCTTATCGCCCGAGCGATGCCGTGGCGAAAAACGCCGAGCTGCGCAAAAGCCGTGAAATGAAGAAGGCCTTGCTGGCCGACGCCAAAAACGGTGGTAAAGCGGCGTCCGGGGGAAAGACCGGGCGGTCGGCGCCTGAAAAGGCCTCCGGCGGCAAGCCAGCCAAACCGAGCAAACACCGCAAGGGCCCGCCAAAAGCGGGTTCCGCTCCAGCCAAAAGCGGCGGGGCACGTAAACCGAAGGCGAAGTCATGAGTCAGTTGGAAAAAATCTACGGCGTTCACGCGGTAGAAGCGTTGCTGCGTCACCACCCTAAACGCGTCAAGCAGATCTGGCTGGCTGAAAGCCGCAACGATCCGCGGGTGCAGACACTGATCGAACTGGCCAACGAAAACCGGGTTCAGATCGGTCAGGCCGAGCGCCGTGAAATGGACGCCTGGGTCGAGGGCGTGCACCAGGGTGTGGTGGCGGACGTCAGTCCGAGCCAGGTCTGGGGCGAAGCGATGCTCGACGAGTTGCTCGATCGTACCGAAGGCGCGCCGCTGTTGCTGGTGCTCGACGGTGTGACCGATCCGCACAACCTCGGCGCCTGCCTGCGTTCGGCGGACGCTGCCGGTGCGCTGGCGGTCATCGTGCCGAAAGACAAGTCGGCCACTCTGACGCCTGTCGTGCGTAAAGTGGCCTGCGGTGCGGCGGAAGTGATTCCGCTGGTGGCCGTGACCAACCTTGCGCGCACCCTGGAAAAGCTCCAGCAGCGCGGGCTGTGGGTTGTCGGCACGGCGGGTGAGGCCGAGGTCAGCATCTACGACCAGGACCTGACCGGCCCGACCATCCTGATCATGGGTGCCGAAGGCAAGGGCATGCGTCGCCTGACCCGTGAACATTGCGACTACCTGGTGAACCTGCCGATGGCCGGTAGCGTCAGCAGTCTCAACGTGTCGGTTGCGACGGGCGTGTGCCTGTTCGAAGCCCAGCGCCAGCGCGGGGCCAAGGCCAAGGCAGCTGCCAAAAAGGCTTAAGCCTCACGCAGTCCAAATGTGGGAGCGAGCCTGCTCGCGAAAGCGGAGTTACATTCAGCATCATTGTTGAGTGTTTCGCCCTATCGCGAGCAGGCTGCGCTCCCGCAGCGTTTTATGGCAGAGCGAAGTTTTGGTGGCTGTTCAAATAATCACCAATTGCCTTGCACCTCTTCTATCCCTTCTCTACAATTGCGCCCCTTGCTGTGACGGCAGGCACGCATGTGCCCCGCGCCGGCAAGTCCATAAGTGTCATTCACTCCTTGTCTGACCGTTTTTGAGCGGCAGGCTACAACCCGTAAGGAGCATTCATGCGTCATTACGAAATCATCTTTCTGGTCCACCCTGACCAGAGCGAGCAAGTCGGCGGCATGGTTGAGCGTTACACCAAGCTGATCGAAGAAGACGGCGGCAAAATCCACCGTCTGGAAGACTGGGGCCGTCGTCAACTGGCCTACGCAATCAACAATGTTCACAAGGCTCACTACGTGATGCTGAACGTTGAGTGCACCGGCAAGGCTCTGGCCGAGCTGGAAGACAACTTCCGCTACAACGATGCAGTGATCCGTAACCTGGTCATCCGTCGCGACGAAGCCGTTACCGGCCAGTCCGAGATGCTCAAGGCTGAAGAAAACCGCAGTGAGCGCCGTGAGCGTCGCGAACGTCCTGAGCACGATGGCAGCGCCGATGGCGATGACAGCGATAGCGACAGCGACAACAGCGATAACGCTGACGAGTAATCCACGGACCTTTTAAGGAGCCTATCAAATGGCACGTTTCTTCCGTCGTCGTAAATTCTGCCGCTTCACCGCTGAAGACGTGAAGGAGATCGATTACAAAGATCTCAACACTCTGAAAGCCTACGTATCCGAGACCGGCAAAATCGTTCCAAGCCGCATCACCGGTACCAAAGCTCGTTATCAGCGTCAGCTGGCCACCGCTATCAAGCGCGCCCGCTTCCTGGCCCTGCTGGCCTACACCGACAGCCACGGCCGCTGAGACCGGGTAGTCGACAAGTAAGTAAGGGATCGAATGCATGCGTGCCTTAGCTGAATTCATCATGCGGGGGCGTATGCAGGCCACGCTGGTCGTGGCCGGATCTGCGGCATTGCCGCTGTTGTTCTGGTTGAGTGCCGCTGCAGGTTGCCTTGTGCTCCTGCGGCGCGGTTCGGACGCCTTGAGCGTCCTGGGTGTGGGAGTGTTGTCAGCGTTAGTGAGCTGGCACTACCTGAAAGATCCGACAGCACTGATTGTGCTGCTCGGGACCTGCGGTCTGGCGCTGGTTTTACGCGCCGGCCACACCTGGAATCGCGCGCTGCTGGTCAGCGTGGCCGTGGGATTGTTGATTGCCGTGAGCCTGGGGACTGTATTCAGTTCCTTCACCGAGACTCTGGTGCAGACGTTTGAACAAGTCTTGCCGCTGGCGATGGGTGAGGTCTACGAGAAATTCTCGGCAGACCAGAAAGCGATTCTCACTGCATTGGCGGTCCCACTGTCGATCATTTCGACAGCGGTGTCGTTGCAGGTTTTTAGCGTGCTGTGCCTGATTCTTGGGCGCTACTGGCAGGCGTTGTTGTATAACCCCGGCGGTTTCGGTCGCGAGTTTCGCGCCATCCGACTGCCGAAAAGCGTTGCGCTGTCGCTTCTGGCCGTCATGTGTGTGGCACCGTTCTTCGGTCTGCATGCCTTGGTCCTGTTGCCGTTGTGCAGCGTACCGCTGTTCTTCGCAGGTCTGGCCTTGGTTCACGGGCTGGTGGCGCAGAAGCGGTTGGCCGGTTTCTGGCTGGTGGGGATATACGTGACGCTCGTGCCTTTCATGCACTTGCTCGGTCCGTTACTGGTGGTCTTGGCCATCGTCGACAGCCTGATTGATTTTCGCGGTCGTCACGTGTCGAAAGACACCGATAGCGCGAACGGTGAAGGTTAAAAGTTAAGAGGATTTTCACATGCAACTGATCCTTCTGGAAAAAGTCACCAACCTGGGCAACCTGGGTGACAAAGTGAACGTTAAGGCCGGTTACGGTCGTAACTACCTGCTGCCTTACGGCAAGGCTACCGCCGCGACCCCAGCAAACATTGCTGCGTTCGAAGAGCGTCGTGCCGAGCTGGAAAAAGCTGCTGCAGACCGTAAAGCATCGGCTGAAAGCCGTGCTGCCCAACTGGCCGAGCTGGAAGTGACCATCACTGCCACCGCTGGCGACGAAGGCAAGCTGTTCGGTTCGATCGGTACTCACGACATCGCTGACGCACTGACCGCCTCCGGCGTTGAAGTTGCGAAAAGCGAAGTTCGTCTGCCGAACGGCACCATCCGCAACGTGGGTGAATTCGACGTGGCTGTGCACCTGCACGCCGAAGTTGAAGCCACCGTACGCGTTGTCGTGGTAGCAGCTTAAGCAACACCTGATCGGCTGGCGGCTTGTCCGTCAGACGGTTAACATCGGGCACGATCCTGTTTACAGGTCGTGCCCTTTGTCTTTCTGTAATCCCTGCTTTTCCTGAATAAAAAAGTGGCCATGAACGAAATCTCCGCTCCCGAGCAATACGATCTGCAAACCGCATCCCTGAAGGTGCCGCCGCATTCCATCGAGGCCGAACAGGCTGTACTCGGTGGTCTGATGCTGGACAACAACGCCTGGGAACGCGTGCTTGATCAAGTCTCCGACGGCGATTTCTACCGGCATGACCACCGTCTGATCTTCCGTGCGATCGCCAAACTCGCCGATCAGAACTCCCCGATCGACGTCGTGACTCTTTCCGAGCAATTGGACAAGGAAGGTCAGACTTCGCAGGTCGGTGGCCTTGGTTATCTAGTCGAACTGGCGAAAAACACGCCGTCCGTCGCCAACATCAAGGCCTATGCGCAAATCGTCCGCCAGCGTGCGACGTTGCGCCAGTTGATCGGCATCAGCAACGACATCGCCGACGCCGCCTTCAACCCTGAAGGCCGTACCGCCGAAGAGATCCTCGACGAAGCCGAGCGGCAGATCTTCGCAATTGCCGAGGCCCGGCCAAAAACCGGCGGCCCGGTGGGCGTCAACGATCTGCTGACCAAAGCCATCGACCGCATCGACACTCTGTTCAACACCGCCGACGCGATCACCGGCCTGTCCACCGGCTACACCGACCTCGACGAGAAGACCAGCGGCCTGCAACCGTCCGACCTGATCATCGTCGCCGGCCGTCCGTCGATGGGTAAGACCACCTTCGCGATGAACCTGGTGGAAAACGCCGTTCTACGCAGTGAAAAGGCGGTTCTGGTGTACTCCCTCGAGATGCCAGGCGAATCGCTGATCATGCGTATGCTTTCGTCCCTCGGTCGTATCGACCAGACCAAGGTGCGTTCCGGTCAGTTGGAAGATGACGACTGGCCACGCCTGACCTCGGCGGTCAACCTGCTCAACGACCGCAAGCTGTTCATCGATGACACCGCCGGTATCAGCCCGTCGGAGATGCGCGCCCGGACCCGGCGTCTGGTGCGTGAGCACGGCGATGTCGGCCTGATCATGATCGACTACCTGCAGCTGATGCAGATTCCCGGCTCCAGCGGTGACAACCGGACCAACGAGATTTCCGAGATCTCCCGATCCCTGAAAGCCCTGGCCAAGGAATTCAACTGCCCGGTGGTTGCGCTGTCGCAGCTCAACCGTTCCCTGGAACAACGTCCCAACAAGCGTCCGGTGAACTCCGACTTGCGGGAATCCGGAGCGATCGAGCAGGACGCCGACGTCATCATGTTCGTGTACCGGGACGAGGTTTATCACCCGGAAACCGAACACAAGGGCATCGCCGAAATCATCATCGGCAAACAGCGGAACGGCCCGATCGGCTTCATCCGCCTGGCCTTCATCGGCAAATACACACGCTTCGAAAACCTTGCGCCGGGCAGCTATAACTTCGACGACGACGAGTAAGTCCGTCCTCGTCTGACCGCCCCTGATATTTCCGACCACAGCCGTCGGAATTGGTCATTTTTTGTGCTATATTCCGCGCCCGCGATTTTTCACCTCAACACCGGTCATCGACATGCAAGCAGCCAAGCCGTTATTTGACTATCCAAAATACTGGGCCGAATGTTTCGGGCCGGCACCATTCCTGCCGATGAGCAGGGAGGAGATGGATCAGCTCGGCTGGGACTCCTGCGACATCATCATTGTGACGGGAGATGCCTACGTCGATCACCCGTCGTTCGGCATGGCGATCATCGGCCGGCTGCTGGAGTCGCAAGGCTTCCGCGTCGGGATCATTGCCCAGCCGAACTGGCAGTCCAAAGACGACTTCATGAAGCTCGGCGAGCCGAATCTGTTCTTCGGCGTCGCGGCCGGCAACATGGACTCGATGATCAACCGCTACACCGCGGACAAGAAAATCCGCTCCGACGACGCCTACACCCCGGGTGGCATGGCCGGCAAACGTCCGGATCGCGCGAGCCTGGTCTACAGCCAGCGCTGCAAGGAAGCCTACAAAAACGTACCAATCGTGCTCGGTGGCATCGAAGCCTCCCTGCGCCGTATCGCACATTACGATTACTGGCAGGATCGAGTGCGCAACTCGATCCTGATTGACGCCTGCGCCGACATCCTGCTGTACGGCAACGCCGAGCGAGCGATCGTCGAAGTCGCCCAGCGTCTGTCCTACGGTCACAAGATCGAAGACATCACTGATGTGCGCGGCACCGCGTTCATCCGTCGTGACACCCCTGCGGGCTGGTACGAAGTCGACTCCACGCGTATCGACCGTCCAGGCAAGATCGACAAGATCATCAACCCGTACGTCAACACCCAGGACACTCAGGCTTGTGCCATCGAGCAAGAGAAGGGGCCGGTTGAAGATCCGGAAGAAGCCAAGGTCGTGCAGATCCTGGCCAGCCCGAAGATGACTCGCGACAAGACCGTGATCCGCCTGCCGTCGATGGAAAAAGTACGTGGTGATGCGGTCCTGTACGCCCACGCCAACCGCGTGCTGCACCTGGAAACCAACCCGGGCAACGCCCGTGCCTTGGTGCAGAAACACGGCGAAGTCGACGTCTGGTTCAACCCGCCACCGATTCCGATGACCACCGAAGAAATGGACTACGTGTTCGGCATGCCTTACGCACGTATCCCGCATCCTGCGTACGGCAAGGAAAAGATCCCGGCCTACGACATGATCCGCTTCTCGGTGAACATCATGCGTGGCTGCTTCGGTGGCTGCACCTTCTGCTCGATCACTGAGCACGAAGGCCGGATTATCCAGAACCGTTCCGAAGAGTCGATCATTCGCGAAATCGAAGAGATCCGCGACAAGGTGCCGGGTTTCACCGGCGTCATCTCCGACCTCGGCGGTCCGACCGCGAACATGTACCGCATTGCCTGCAAGAGCCCGGAAATCGAATCCGCGTGCCGCAAGCCGTCCTGCGTGTTCCCGGGCATCTGCCCGAACCTGAACACCGACCACTCGTCGCTGATTCAGCTGTATCGCAGCGCCCGTGCGTTGCCGGGTGTGAAGAAGATCCTGATCGCCTCCGGCCTGCGTTACGACCTCGCGGTCGAGTCGCCGGAGTACGTCAAGGAGCTGGTGACCCACCACGTTGGCGGTTACCTGAAGATCGCCCCGGAACACACCGAGGAAGGTCCGCTCAACCAGATGATGAAGCCGGGGATCGGCACGTACGATCGCTTCAAGCGCATGTTCGAGAAGTACACCAAGGAAGCCGGGAAAGAGCAGTACCTGATTCCGTACTTCATCGCCGCGCACCCGGGCACCACCGACGAAGACATGATGAACCTGGCCCTGTGGCTCAAGGGCAACGGTTTCCGTGCCGACCAGGTGCAGGCGTTCTATCCGTCGCCGATGGCCACCGCCACCGCGATGTACCACTCGGGCAAGAACCCGCTGCGCAAGGTCACCTACAAGAGCGACGGCGTGACCATCGTCAAGAGCGAGGAGCAGCGTCGTCTGCACAAGGCGTTCCTGCGTTATCACGATCCGAAAGGCTGGCCGATGCTGCGTGAAGCGCTGATCCGCATGGGCCGCGCCGACCTGATCGGGCCGGGCAAGAACCAGTTGATCCCGACGCATCAGCCGGCCACCGACAGCTACCAGAGTGCCCGTCGCAAGAACTCGACGCCGTCCGGCAGCCATAAAGTGGCGAAGGACGTGAAAGAGAAGACCACCAAGATCCTCACCCAGCACACCGGTCTGCCACCTCGCGCCAGCGACGGCGGCAACCCGTGGGACAAGCGTGAGCAGGCCAAGGCTGCGGCGTTCGCCCGTAACCAGCAGGCTGCCAAGGAGCGCAAGGACGCGGCGAAAGGCAAGGGGCCGAAGCCGACGAAGAAGCCTGTAGTGCCACGCTGAATCGTTGTTGATGTGAACAGAACGCCAACCTTCGGGTTGGCGTTTTGCTGATCGTTCCCACGCTCTGCGTGGGAATGCCTCCGGGGACGCTCCGCGTCCAGTGACGCGGAGCGTCACGGCTATCAGGCTTCAGTCCGCTTTCGCAACATTTGCGTGCAACTGTGGCAAACCATTTCACCGCATCGCCCGATTTTGGTGCTGTACTGCCCTGAGCATTCCGGGAAAGCGCCCAAGCCTCTGTATGGCATAAGTCTTGCGCGCTTTCGAATACGCTTAGGCTCGCAGGAGGCACGCCGTGTCGATTCATGTCGCATTGCATCACGTCACGCATTACCGCTACGACCGCGCTGTCGAACTCGGCCCGCAGATCGTGCGTCTGCGCCCGGCTGCCCACAGCCGCACGCGGATTCTGTCGTATGCGCTGAAAGTCTCGCCCGAGCAGCACTTCATCAACTGGCAGCAGGACCCTCAGGGGAACTACCTCGCACGGCTGGTGTTCCCCGAGAAAACCGCCGAACTGCGGATCGAGGTCGATCTGCTGGCCGAGATGGCGGTGTTCAACCCGTTCGACTTTTTCCTCGAGCCCTACGCCGAGAAAATCCCCTTTGCCTACGCCGCCGATGAACGCAAGGAACTGGCGCCGTACCTCGAAACCCTGCCGCTGACGCCAAAACTCAAGGCCTACCTGGACGCCATCGACCGCACGCCGCTGCCGGCGGTGGATTTCCTCGTGGCGCTCAACCAGCGCCTGAGTGAAGACATCAATTACCTGATCCGCATGGAACCGGGCGTGCAAACCCCGGAGCACACCCTGGAGCACGCCTCCGGCTCCTGCCGCGATTCGGCGTGGTTGCTGGTGCAATTGCTGCGCAACCTTGGACTGGCGGCGCGTTTCGTCTCCGGTTACCTGATTCAACTGACCGCCGACGTGAAAAGCCTCGACGGCCCCTCCGGCACCGAAGTGGACTTCACCGATCTGCATGCCTGGTGCGAGGTGTACTTGCCCGGCGCCGGCTGGATCGGCCTTGATGCCACCTCCGGGCTGTTCGCCGGGGAAGGGCATATCCCGTTGGCCTGTAGTCCCGATCCGTCCTCGGCGGCGCCGATCAGTGGTCTGGTGGAGCCTTGCGAGTGCGAGTTCAGCCACGAAATGTCCGTGGAGCGGATCTGGGAAGCGCCTCGAGTCACCAAGCCCTACACCGATGAGCAATGGCTGGAGATCCAGGCGCTGGGCCGGCAGATCGATGCCGATCTGCTGGAAGGCGATGTGCGCCTGACCATGGGCGGCGAACCGACTTTTGTGTCCATCGACGACCCGGACGGCGCCGAGTGGAACACCGCTGCGCTGGGCCCGGATAAGCGCCGGCTCTCCGCCGAACTGTTTCAGCGCATGCGTAAACACTACGCGCCCAGGGGATTGGTGCATTTCGGCCAGGGCAAGTGGTATCCGGGCGAGCAACTGCCGCGCTGGTCGCTGAATTGCTACTGGCGCCGCGACGGTGTGCCGATCTGGCACAACACCGCGTTGATCGCCGATGAGCAACAGGATTACGGCGCCGATGGCGCATTGGCCGGGCGCTTTCTGGCGAGTGTCGCTGAACGCCTGAAACTGCCGACACGCTTTGTGTTCCCGGCCTATGAAGACAATTTCTACTACCTCTGGCGCGAGGGCGCATTGCCAAGCAACGTCAGCGCCGAAGACTCGCGTCTGGAGGAACCCTTGGAACGTGCGCGGCTGCGCAAGGTGTTCAGTCAGGGGCTGGATAAAGTCATCGGTCAGGTGCTGCCACTGGCGCGCACCGCCAAAGGCGATCAATGGCAGAGCGGGCGCTGGTATCTGCGCGATGAGCATTGCCGGCTGGTGCCGGGGGATTCACCGCTCGGCTATCGCCTGCCGTTGGGTTCGCAGCCTTGGGTGAAGGCGGCGGAGTATCCGTTCATTCATCCGAACGACCCGAATCAGGACTTCCCCGAACTGCCCGACACTGCGCAACTCAATCGACACGATGCGCCGGCCACGGCGGACGAACGGGTGCCAAAGATCGACGAGTCCGCCGACTGGCTGACCCGCACTGCCTTCTGCGCCGAGGCACGAGAAGGAAGGTTGTATCTGTTCATGCCGCCGCTGGAGCGGGTCGAAGATTATCTGGAGCTGGTGGCCGCCATCGAAGCCACCGCCGAGGAACTGCACTGTCCGGTGTTGCTGGAAGGCTACGAGCCGCCGAGCGATCCGCGCCTGAGCAACTTCCGCATTACGCCGGATCCCGGCGTGATCGAGGTCAACGTCCAGCCGTCCGCGACGTGGGATGAGTTGGTCGAGCGCACCGAGTTCCTGTACGAGGAGGCGCGCCAGACCCGACTGTCCACCGAGAAATTCATGATCGACGGGCGACACACCGGCACCGGTGGCGGTAACCATTTCGTACTCGGCGGAGCAACGCCGGCGGACTCCCCGTTCCTGCGACGCCCGGATCTGCTGCGCAGCCTGATCAGCTATTGGCACAACCATCCGTCGCTGTCCTACCTGTTTTCCGGACTGTTTATCGGCCCGACTTCTCAGGCACCGCGAGTCGATGAAGCGCGCAACGATGCGCTGTACGAGCTGGAAATCGCCTTCGCGCAGATGCCGGCGCCGGGAGAAGCGTGCGCGCCATGGTTGGTGGATCGCTTGCTGCGCAACCTGCTGATCGACGTCACCGGCAACACCCACCGCGCCGAGTTCTGTATCGACAAACTGTATTCACCGGACGGCGCCACCGGGCGTCTCGGTCTGTTGGAGTTGCGTGCGTTCGAAATGCCGCCCCATGCGCGGATGAGCCTGGCTCAGCAGTTGTTGTTGCGGGCACTGGTGGCGCGGTTCTGGCGCGAGCCTTATGCGCCGCCGAAACTGGCGCGCTGGGGCACCGAGTTGCATGACCGGTTCTTGCTGCCGCATTTCATCGAGCAGGACTTTGCCGACGTCATCGTCGAACTCAACAATGCCGGTTATCCGCTGCGCGCCGAATGGTTCGCGGCGCATCTGGAGTTTCGCTTTCCCAAGGTCGGCGATTACGCCGTCAACGGCATCGAGCTGGAGTTGCGTCAGGCCCTTGAACCCTGGCATGTGCTGGGCGAGGAGGGCGCGGCAGGCGGTACGGTGCGTTACGTCGATTCATCGCTGGAGCGTCTGCAGGTCAAGCTCACGGGGCTGCCGCCGCAGCGTTACCTGCTGACCTGCAACGGCATCCCGGTGCCGCTGCAACCGACCGGGCGGGTCGGCGAGTTTGTCGCCGGTGTGCGTTTCCGCGCCTGGCAACCGGCCAACTGCCTGCAACCGACGATCCCGGTGCACGCGCCGCTGGTGTTCGACTTGCTCGACACCTGGATGCAGCGCTCGCTGGGCGGTTGTCAGTACCACGTCGCCCATCCGGGCGGGCGCAATTACGAGACGTTGCCGGTCAACGCCAACGAAGCGGAGAGCCGGCGCATGGCGCGTTTCTTCCGTGTCGGGCACACGCCGGGGAAACTTCCGATACCGAACCTGACAATCTCCGACGAACTGCCGATGACTCTCGATTTGCGACGCTTTTAGATCGTACGCGACGCCCGGATTTTTCGTATATCCGGGCGTCATGTGCCTGCGTTAGTCTGACCGTTCCTTGCTGGCTGCCGAGCTTTCCATGCCTGACCTGCTTGACCGCTACCCGCTGACGGCGGGCACCTATCACGAACTGCTCGACGACAGCGGTGCGGTGCGTCCGCACTGGCAGCGGCTGTTCGACCAATTGCAGCGCAGCACCCCGGCGCAACTGGTGCAGCGTCAGGCATTGCTGACTCGGCAGATTCAGGAAAACGGCGTCACCTACAACGTCTATGCCGACCCCAAGGGCGCGGATCGTCCTTGGGAGCTGGATCTGCTGCCCCATGTGATCGCCGCTGATGAGTGGCAACAACTGTCGGCCGGAATTGCCCAGCGCGCGCGCCTGCTCAATGCGGTGCTGGCGGATCTGTACGGGCCGCAGCGGCTTATCAGTGAAGGGCTTTTGCCGGCGGAGCTGGTGTTCGGTCACAACAACTTCCTCTGGCCCTGTCAGGGCATCGCGCCTCCGGACGGGGCCTTTCTGCATCTGTATGCCGTGGATCTGGCGCGCACGCCGGACGGGCGCTGGTGGGTGACGGCGGATCGAACCCAGGCGCCATCCGGTGCCGGTTACGCGCTGGAGAACCGCACCATCGTGTCCCGGGCCTTCCCCGAGTTGTACCGGGACCTGAAGGTGCAGCACCTGGCCGGATTCTTCCGCACCTTGCAGGAAACCCTGGCCCGTCAGGCCCCCTGCGACGATGACGCGCCGCTGGTGGTGTTGCTGACCCCGGGGCGTTTCAATGAAAGCTATTTCGAACATCTCTATCTGGCGCGCCAGCTCGGTTATCCGCTGGTGGAGGGCGGTGACCTGACGGTGCGCGATGCCACGGTCTACCTGAAAACCCTCAGCGGTCTGCGTCGGGTTCACGCGATCATGCGTCGGCTCGACGATGACTTCTGCGATCCGCTGGAGCTGCGCACGGATTCGGCGCTCGGCGTTCCCGGGCTGCTTGAGGCCGTGCGTCAGGGCCGGGTGCTGGTGGCCAACGCGCTGGGCAGCGGCGTGCTGGAGTCGCCGGGGCTGCTGGGTTTCTTGCCGAAGATCAATCAATACCTGTTCGGCGAAGAACTGATTCTGCCCTCCATCGCCACCTGGTGGTGCGGCGAGGCGCCCGTGCTGGCCCAGGCATTGGAGAAACTGCCGGAGCTTCTGATCAAACCGGCCTTTCCGTCCCAGAGCTTTTCGCCCGTTTTCGGGCGTGATTTGAGCGAAAAACAGCGCCAGAGTCTCGCCGAGCGCATGCAGGCCCGGCCTTATGCCTATGTGGCGCAAGAACTCGCGCAACTGTCCCACGCGCCGATCTGGCAGCCCGAGGACGGCCAGTTGCAACCGCGAGCCATCGGCATGCGCATGTATGCGGTGGCCAGTCGCGACGGCTATCGAGTGCTGCCCGGTGGCCTGACCCGGGTGGCGGCCGAAGCCGATGCCGAAGTGGTGTCGATGCAGCGCGGCGGTGCGAGCAAGGACACCTGGGTGCTGGGTGACCGGCCGCCGAGCGGTGAACAATGGAAGGCCCAGCGCAACATCGGTGTGCCTGATCTGGTGCGGCGTGATCCGTATCTGCCGTCGCGGGTGGTGGAAAACCTGTTCTGGTTCGGCCGTTACTGCGAGCGCTGCGACGACAGCGCGCGACTGTTGCGGATCATGCTGGCGCGCTACGTCGACGGTGACGATCCACAAGCTTTGCAGGCTGCCGTAGAGCTCGGTGAGCGGCTGATGCTGCTGCCGGACGAAGGCGAGCTGCCGGAGCGCCTGCTCGCGGCTTTGCTCGGCGAGGACTGGTCGTTCAGCCTGCGTTCCAACCTGCAGCGCTTGCAGTGGGCGGCGTCGCAAGTGCGGGGCAAGCTATCGCGGGAGAACTGGCAGGCGCTGGTGGAGTTGCAGCGCGAGGCGACGGAGCTGGACACCGACGAGCCGGACTTCGGCGAGTTGCTGGATTTTCTCAACCGGCTGGTGATGTCGCTGGCGGCGCTGTCCGGGTTTGCTCTCGACGACATGACCCGGGACGAAGGCTGGCGCTTCCTGATGATCGGCCGGCGGATCGAGCGCCTGCAATTTCTCAGCAGTAGTCTCGCGGGTTTCCTGCGCGGCGCCGGGGCGTTCGAACAAGCGGGGCTTGAGTGGTTGCTGGAACTGGGCAACAGCAGCATCACCTATCGCTCGCGTTATCTGGCAGTGGCGCAGTTGATTCCGGTGCTCGACCTGTTGCTGCTGGACGAGCAGAACCCCCATGCGGTGTTGTTCCAGTTGAAACTGGTGACGCGCACGCTCAAGCGTCTGAATGATGATTTTGGTGTGCCGAGGGAGGCCGGGTTGCCAGAACTGGTCGAGCGTCTGGCGCGCTTCGATCTGGGGTGTCTGGAAAATCCCCTATTCGGCGAATCCAGCGTACGTGCGGCCCTCGACGGGCTGGCGGATCTGCTGCAAGACATCGCCGACGCCAGCGGCCAGGTGTCCGATCGTCTGGCCCTGCGCCATTTCGCCCATGTCGATGATGTCAGCCAGCGTACGGTGTCCGTCTGATGAACGCCCACTACCAGATCCTTCACGACACTTGTTATCACTACGACAGCCCGGTCTCGCTGGCACAGCAGCTCGCGCATCTGTGGCCCCGCGAGTGCGCCTGGCAGCGCTGCACTGAGCAGCAATTGCTGATCAGTCCGGAGCCGACTGCGCGTCGTGACGAACAGGATGTGTTCGGCAATCCGCTGACGCGCCTGGCGTTCGAGCGGCCTCACGATGAGTTGCAGGTCAACGCCCGGCTGACGGTCGAGGTGCTGGCACGGCCGGCGCTGGATTTCAATCTGTCCCCGGCTTGGGAATTGACCCGTAATGCGCTGACCTACAGCAGCCAGCCGTTGTCTGCCGAATTGCTGGAGGCTTGCCGTTATCGGTTTCAGTCACCCTACGTTCACTTGAAACGCAGTTTCGTCGAGTTCTCCGAAAGCTGTTTTCCACCCGGGCGACCGTTGCTGCTGGGCGTGCAGGCGTTGATGGAAAAGATTTTCGACGAGTTCACCTTCGATGCCGAGGCGACGCAAGTCGCGACTCCGCTGGTCGAGGTGCTGGAGCGGCGGCGCGGAGTCTGTCAGGACTTTGCCCACCTGATGCTGGCCTGCGTGCGTTCCCGAGGATTGGCGGCGCGCTACATCAGCGGCTATCTGCTGACACGACCGCCACCGGGGCAGCCGCGATTGATCGGCGCCGATGCGTCCCATGCCTGGGTGTCGGTATTTTGCCCGGTGCTGGGCTGGGTGGATTTCGATCCGACCAACAATGTGCAACCGGCACTGGAGCACATCACCCTGGCCTGGGGCCGGGATTTCTCCGATGTGTCGCCGTTGCGGGGGGTGATTCTGGGAGGGGGGAGCCATGATCCCGAGGTCCGGGTCACGGTGATGCCACTGAATGAGTGAACAAGCACACTGCAGGAGCGGGCAAGCCCGATCCTGCAGGTTTTGCGTTCAGTGGTCCTGCGGTGTTGCTCAGGCGTCGGGCGCCGGGTCTTTCGGTGCATCAACATCATCATCGGTCGCCACTTCACCGTCAGGGTTCAGTGCCGCTTCTTCAGCCATCTGCTTCTTGCGCTGAAGCTTTTCCTCTTTCTTCTGTTCCTTGGCCAGGTCACGTTGACGCTTGGCGAAGGAGTAATTGGGTTTGGCCATGGGCGATCCTCTTGGGTCGAAGGTGAGGTTGAGCGGCGCGTATTCTGCCCTGTATCGGTGCCCGGGGGTTAACCGGGTTTCTGGTCGACCCACTTTGGCGTGACGGTCGGCTTCCACTGGTCGAGAGCATCGAGCAGCGATTGCGGCGATTCGCTCACTTGCAGCATGTCACGGTGCGGTGCGCGAACGAAGCCTTCGCCGACGATGTGATCGAGAAATGCGGTGAGTTTGCTGTAGAAACCGTTCACTTCCAGCAGGCCCAGCGGCTTGCCGTGGTAGCCGAGCTGGCCCCAGGTCCAGACTTCGAACAACTCCTCCAGGGTGCCAAGGCCACCCGGCAGGGCGATGAACGCATCGCTGAGTTCGGCCATCCGCGCCTTGCGGGCGTGCATGCCGTCGACCACTTCCAGGCGCGACAGGCTCTTGTGACCGATTTCCTTGTCCATCAGGCTCTGCGGAATGATGCCGATCACTTCACCGCCGGCCGCCAGTGCGGCATCCGCGACAATCCCCATCAGGCCGACAGCGCCACCGCCGTAGACCAGCGTCAGTTTGCGCTCGGCAATGGCTGTGCCGAGGGCGATGGCGGCTTCGGTGTACGCCGGGGTGGTGCCGGCGTTGGCACCGCAAAATACACAAACGGATGTGAGAGACATGCCTTCCTCCTGGGTCAATCCGTCACAGGGTAATGGCTGGCACGCCTTGATCCAAGGGCTAGACTTCGCGTTTCGGGGTTTCGTAGGTGCCGCTGGCGCCACAGGCGTAGGCGGCGAGCAGGCTGCACAACAGACTGTTGAAGGACATGACTGATGCTCCAGATGAGAGTTGAGCCCTGAAGATACGGCCCGGCCAATCGTCTGGCTGTTAGATTGTTTCGATGAGTGTCATAGCCTGAAAGTTGTATACAATTTTTGACTCAAGTCATAGGAACTTGCGAAGATTTCAGGCAGTCTTTCCCCCATTCGTGTTTTTGTTAACCCTGCCTTGGAGATTCACCATGTTTTCCAAAGTTGTTGCGGTATCCCTGCTGGCGCTGGCCAGCAGCCAATTGATGGCTGCCGAGTGCAAAACCACCGTTGACTCCACCGACCAGATGTCCTTCACCACCAAGGAGATCGTGATCGACAAGAGCTGCAAGACTTTCACCGTCGAACTGACCCATTCCGGCAGCCTGCCGAAGAACGTCATGGGCCACAACCTTGTGGTCAGCAAGACCGCTGACATGCAGCCGATCGCCACTGACGGCCTGGCCGCGGGCATCGACAAGAACTACCTGAAGGACGGTGACGAGCGCGTCATCGCTCACACCAAGATCATTGGCGCCGGTGAGAAAGATTCGCTGACCATCGACGTATCGAAACTGGCAGCCGGCACCGATTACGGTTTCTTCTGCTCGTTCCCGGGCCACATCTCGATGATGAAAGGCACCATTGCTGTCAAGTAAGCAGGGCCATCGGCATCGATAGATGTTCCGGCAAAGAAAAGCCCGCTGAGGATCACTCCTCAGCGGGCTTTTTCATTCACTCACCGATTACGGCGCAAACGGCATGACGCGTTTGTGATGAGTCTTTTTGTAGGTGTTGACGATGATGTCGAACGCTTCCTGACGCACCGGCTGGCCGTGCAGGAAGGCGTCGATCTCGGTGTAGGTGACGCCGTGGGAGGCCTCGTCCGGTTTGCCCGGCGACAGGTCTTCCAGATCCGCCGTCGGCACTTTTTCCACCAGCGATTCTGGCGCGCCGAAGCTGCGGGCGATGGCCCGGACCTGGTTTTTCACCAGACCGCTGAGCGGGGCCAGATCGCAGGCGCCGTCACCGAACTTGGTGAAGAAACCCATCACCGCTTCCGCCGCGTGATCGGTGCCGATCACCAGGCCATGGGCTGCGCCGGCGATGGTGTACTGGGCGACCATGCGCATCCGCGCCTTGGTGTTGCCGAGCACGAAATCCACCGACACCGCGTGTTTGCCTTCGAAGGCTGCGACTTCGCCGGCCAGGGATTTCACCGCCGGGCCGATGTTGACGGTGTGGCGCTCGTCCGGGGCGATGAAGTCCACCGAAGCCTGGGCGTCGTGTTCATCGAACTGCACGTCGTACGGCAGGCGCACGGCGATGAACTTGTAGCCGTTGTCGCCGGTGCGCTCGCGCAGTTCACGCATGGCGCGCTGGGCCAGCAGGCCTGCGGTCAGCGAGTCGACACCACCGCTGATGCCCAGCACCAGGGTCTTGAGGCCGGAGTTGACCAGGCAATCCTGGATAAAGGTGATGCGCCGGGCGACTTCGGCCTGGAGGGCCTGGTAGTCGGCAAACGGCGGCTGGACCTTGAGCTGTTCAGCAATCTCACGCTGTACGGCTTGCATGAATTCACTCCTTGCTAGATAGGCTGGAAACGGCAGGAACCTGGAAAACGTGTCGCAAATAGGCGACGAAATTCGGGTCTTTGCAGTGAGTCTTGCCCGGCTCGTCGGAGATCTTTGCCACCGGTTGGCCGTTGCAGGCGGTCATTTTAAGCACGATGCTCATCGGTTCGACACCCGGAATGTCACAGGTCAGGTTGGTACCGATGCCGAAGCTGACATTGATCCGACCGCGCAGCGCGCGGAAGATCTCCAGCGACTTGGGCAGCGTCAGGCTGTCGGAGAACACCAGCGTCTTGCTCATCGGGTCGATGCCGAGCTTGTGGTAGCGGGCGATGCATTTTTCGGCCCAGATCACCGGGTCCCCGGAGTCGTGGCGCAGACCGTCGAAGAGCTTGGCGAAATACAGGTCGAAATCGTTGAGGAAGGCATCGGTGGTGATGCAGTCGGTCAGCGCGATCCCCAGCAAGCCGCGGTACTCGCGAACCCAGCAGTCGAGGGCGGCGATCTGGCTGTCGATCAGTCGCGGGCCGAGTTGCTGGTGGGCCATGATCCACTCGTGGGCCATGGTGCCCAGCGGTTTCATGTCCAGCTCGCGGGACAGGTGCACGTTGCTGGTGCCGACGAAACGACCGGGGAAATCGTGCTTGAGCACGTTCACCACTTCTTCTTGCACGCGGTAGGAAAAACGGCGACGTGTGCCGAAATCGGCGACCTGCAATTCCGATAGCTCGTCGCTCGAAGCATTGGCCGTCAGCCAGTCGAACTTGCGGTAAAGCTGCTCGCGGGCTTGTTCCAGAACCGTTTCGCGGTAGCGATAGCGGTTGCGCACTTCGCTGACGATCGCCAGCAGCGGCACTTCGAACAGAATCACATGCAGCCACGGCCCGCGCAGGCGGATGAATAGTTCGCCGTTCTCGATTCCGGTGTGCAGGTAGCGCAGGTTGAAGCGGAACAGGCCGAGGAATCGCAGAA
The DNA here is from genome assembly GCF_059421845.1 of Pseudomonas sp. GW821-FHT02C04. Classification (NCBI taxonomy): domain Bacteria; kingdom Pseudomonadati; phylum Pseudomonadota; class Gammaproteobacteria; order Pseudomonadales; family Pseudomonadaceae; genus Pseudomonas; species Pseudomonas sp. GW821-FHT02C04. The sequence goes on from NZ_JBWKVT010000004.1 coordinate 510,468, forward strand.
AGTCAGGTTTGAGGAAGCTGATGCGTTCCAGGAAACTCAACTGATCGGCGCTCAGGCTCAACTCGGCCAGACGCTCGACCTGGAAGCGGATCTCCGCCAGATACGGGCGCAGATCTTCACTGTTACGGCAACGGAACTCCCATTCGACTTCGACGTTGGGGTAGTTGTGCAGCACCGCCTGCATCATCGTCAGTTTGTAGAAGTCGGTGTCGAGCAGGTTCTGCACGATGCGATCGGCAAACACACTCTCGCTCATAACGGGGTCTCCAGGCGGACCGCGCGTTGGCGCGGTATCAATCAATGGCGCTAGTGGCTCATATCCGGGGTGTGGATTGCCAGCGATTTTTATCCCGGCCTTGAGCCTCAGACCGCATCAGGACTGTCGATCTGTTCCAGCATCCACTTCACGAAATCCCGCACCTTGGGCACTTCCGCCGCGTGTTCCGGATAGGCCAGGTAGTAGGCGTCGGTGCTGGGCATTGCATGCTGCCAGGGAATGACCAGTTTGCCGTCGGCCAATTCCTCTTCCACCAGAAACCTTGGCAACAGGGCGACGCCGCAGCCGACCTGCGCGGCGCGGATGCACATATAAAAGGTTTCGAAACGCGGGCCGTGGTAGCTGTGCTCGGTCTGGTAGCCCTGGCTGTCGAACCAGTCGTGCCAAGCCTGCGGGCGCGAAGCATTCTGCAGCAGGACCAGATCGGTGAGTTGCGTTGGATCAGTCAACGGAGTGTCCGGCAGGCTACTTGGTGCGCAGACCGGCACAAGTTCTTCGCCGAAGAGCTTCAGGCATTCGGTGCCAGGGCGTGAACCCTGGCCGAAATAGAACGCCAGGTCGCTGCGCCCTTGCAGCAAGTCATCGGCCTCCTGCTCGTTGCACAGGTCCAGATGAATCGACGGATGGCGCAGGCGCCAGCCCTTGAGGCGCGGCACCAGCCAGCGTGCGCCGAAGGTCGAGGGCGTGGAGACGCGCAGGACTTCGGTCTCGCCGCCGTAGGAACGCAGGTAATGGGTCGACATCTCGACCTGGGTCAGGATTTTTCTGACTTCCACCAGGTACAAATCACCGGCCGGGGTCATCTGCAAACGGCGGCGAACACGGCGGAACAACAAGTGCTGTAACAATTCCTCAAGTTGCGCCACCTGCTTGCTGACGGCGCTCTGGGTCAGGTTCAGTTCCTCGGCGGCCCGGGTGAAACTCAGGTGCCGGGTCACGGCCTCGAAGCACTGCAACGCGGTGATCGACGGCAAGTGGCGTTTGTTCAGCATGGGCGTTCCTTTTCTTGTCTTTCTGCGCAGCATGAATAAACGGAATGATATCTCGCGTAAAGGTCGTTTGTTGCACAGCCTTCCTGACGCTACAACTAAAGGTCTGCCCGGTCGTGAAAACGCGCCCGCACACATTCAGTTTTTTGCTTGAGGAGTGACCCATGGTTGCCGCATTGCTTGATCGTCTTGGTGTGAACCCGGCCCTGTACCAGAACGGCAAAGTGCCGGTGCATTCGCCCATCGATGGCAGCCGCATCGCCGCCGTGAACTGGGAAGGCCCGGCCGAAGTCGAGCAGCACATCAGTCGCGCAGATCATGCGTTCGAACAATGGCGCAAGGTGCCGGCCCCGCGTCGCGGCGAGCTGGTGCGTCAGTTCGGCGAAGTCCTGCGCGAGTACAAGAATGATCTCGGCGAACTGGTTTCCTGGGAGGCCGGCAAGATCACTCAGGAAGGCCTCGGTGAAGTGCAGGAGATGATCGACATCTGCGACTTCGCCGTCGGCCTGTCGCGCCAGTTGTATGGTTTGACCATCGCTTCCGAGCGCCCGGGCCACCACATGCGTGAAACCTGGCATCCGCTGGGCGTGGTCGGCGTGATCAGTGCGTTCAACTTCCCGGTCGCGGTGTGGGCGTGGAACACCACGCTGGCGCTGGTCTGCGGCAACCCGGTGGTGTGGAAACCGTCGGAGAAAACCCCGCTGACCGCGCTGGCCTGTCAGGCGCTGTTTGATCGTGTGGTGAAGAACTTCAGCGATGCGCCGGCCAATCTGTGCCAGGTCATCATCGGCGGCCGCGATGCCGGCGAAGCGCTGGTGGATGACCCGCGCGTGGCGCTGATCAGCGCCACCGGCAGCACCCGCATGGGCCGCGAAGTGGCGCCGAAAGTCGCCGCACGCTTCGCCCGCAGCATTCTTGAGCTGGGCGGCAACAACGCGATGATCCTCGGCCCGAGTGCCGATCTGGACATGGCCGTACGCGCCATTCTGTTCAGCGCCGTCGGCACCGCTGGTCAGCGTTGCACCACGTTGCGTCGCCTGATCGCCCATGAATCGGTGAAAGAAGAAATCGTCACCCGCCTCAAAGCCGCGTACTCCAAGGTCCGCATCGGTCACCCGCTGGAAGGCAACCTGATCGGCCCGCTGATAGACAAGCACAGCTTCGAAAACATGCAGGACGCGCTGGAGCAGGCACTGAGCGAGGGCGGCCGGGTGTTCGGCGGCAAGCGCCAACTGGAAGATCAATTCCCGAATGCCTACTACGTGTCGCCGGCCATCGTTGAAATGCCGGAGCAGAGCGACGTGGTGTGCAGCGAGACCTTCGCGCCGATCCTGTACGTGGTTGGTTACAGCGACTTCGAAGAGGCGCTGCGCCTGAACAACGCTGTGCCACAAGGCCTGTCCTCGTGCATCTTCACCACCGATGTGCGCGAGGCCGAGAAATTCATGTCGGCAGTCGGCAGTGACTGCGGCATCGCCAACGTCAACATCGGCCCGAGCGGCGCGGAAATCGGCGGCGCGTTCGGCGGCGAGAAAGAGACGGGCGGCGGTCGTGAGTCGGGCTCGGATGCATGGCGCGCGTATATGCGCCGCCAGACCAACACCGTGAACTACTCGCTGGAGTTGCCGCTGGCGCAGGGCATTACATTCGACTGACAGTTTTCTCAATGCTATCGATCGTTCCCGCGTTCTGCGTGGGAACGATCATTTTGGTGTGTTTGGCAGGTTTCTGTTGGAGTCTGGCAATGCCGTTACGCGAAGAATGTCTGTGGGAAAAACTCACGCCGCAACGACCGGATAACACGGCGCTCAGGGGCGAAGTCAAAGTCGATGTCTGCGTGATCGGCGCCGGGTTTACCGGGCTGTCGGCGGCGCTGCATCTGTTGGAAAAGGGCAAAAGCGTCTGCGTGCTCGAAGCCCATCGCGCCGGGCATGGCGGGTCCGGGCGCAACGTCGGCCTGGTCAACGCCGGGATGTGGATTCCGCCGGACGAGATCGAGGCCGGCTTCGGCGAGGCGGTCGGCAGTCAGCTCAACCGCATGCTCGGTGCGGCGCCGGCGCTGGTGTTCAGCCTTGTGGATAAGTACAACATCGATTGCCAGTTGCGCCGTGAAGGCACCCTGCACATGGCGCACAACGCCAAAGGTGAGGCGGATCTGCGCAGTCGCGAAGAACAGTGGAAACGCCGCGGTGCGCCGGTCGAACTGCTGACCGGCAAGGCCTGTGAACAGGCGACCGGTACGCAGAAGATTGCCGCCGCGTTGCTCGACCGGCGTGCCGGCACTCTCAATCCGATGGCGTATGTCACCGGGCTGGCGAAAGCCGTGGCGGGGCTCGGCGGGCAGATGTTCGATCATTCCCCGGTCACGCGTCTTGAACGTCAGGGCCAGCAATGGTCGGTGCAGACCGAGCAGGGTTCGGTGCAAGCCGAACAAGTGGTGATCGCCTCCAACGCCTACACCGAAGGCGACTGGACCGAACTCAAACGCAATTTCTTCCCCGGTTACTACTATCAGGTCGCTTCGGTGCCGCTCACCGAAGATGCCGCCCAGGAAATCCTGCCGGGCGGGCAGGGCTCGTGGGATACCCGTCAGGTGCTGAGCAGCATCCGCCGCGACAAGGACGGGCGACTGTTGCTGGGCAGCCTTGGCAACGGCAATCAGAAACCGACCTGGTTCCTCAAGGCCTGGGCCGACCGGGTGCAGCAGCATTACTTCCCCAATCTCAAACCCGTGGAATGGGAATGCACCTGGACCGGGCGCATCGCTTTTACTCCCGATCATTTGATGCGCCTGTTCGAGCCCGCGCCGGGACTGGTGGCCGTCACCGGTTACAACGGCCGTGGCGTGACCACCGGCACCGTGGTCGGCAAAGCCTTCGCCGACTACCTGTGTAACGGAAATCCTCAGGCGTTGCCGATTCCCTTTGCACCGATGCAGCCCCTGGCGGGCGTGGGTTTGCGCAGTTGCCTGTACGAGGCCGGGTTCTCGCTGTATCACGCGGGCCAGTGCCTGCGCATTGTCATTTGAGTGTTGAAATATGTTGCGTAACGCGGCGCTTTTCGGCGTAGCGACTAGCCTGTAATGGTGCGGGTTGTAGCAGTCCCGCACCAGCAGTGTGCAGTTCGGTGACGCGGGCTGTTACAGGCTGGTTGCACGTCGTTTGGCGCCGCGGTTGCAATGATGGCGCGTGCGGGTTGCGCCTGAAAAAATAAATGGTTTCACCTTCCGCGGTTTAGACGGTTGCACGCCCAATGAAAATGGGAACGAAACAGTCGAAATAACAAGAAAGCAGCGACTTTTTGAAGAATAAAAAACCGATGGCACGGCCCTTGCTCTGAGCAATCCAGTGAAGTCGCAGTGCCAACTAAAAAAAACCTTGGAGCACCACCTCATGTCCCAGACGTTTTACAAGAAAGGCTTTCTGGCCCTCGCAGTGGCTACTGCGCTGGGTGTTTCTGCGTTTGCACAAGCTGATGTGAAAATCGGTGTGGCGGGCCCTATGACTGGCGCCAACGCGGCATTTGGCGAGCAGTACATGAAGGGGGCACAAGCGGCGGCCGATGCGGTCAACGCGGCGGGCGGCGTCAACGGGGAGAAAATCGTCCTGGTCAAAGGCGATGACGCCTGCGAACCGAAACAGGCGGTGACGGTCGCCAAGGACCTCACCAACCAGAAAGTCGCCGGTGTGGTCGGCCACTTCTGCTCGTCCTCCACCATTCCTGCGTCGGAGATCTACGACGAGGCCGGCATCATCGCGATCACCCCGGGTTCCACCAACCCGCAAGTGACCGAGCGCGGCCTGAGCGCCATGTTCCGTATGTGCGGGCGTGACGACCAGCAAGGCATCGTCGCCGGCGACTACATCGTCGACGTGCTCAAGGGCAAGAAAGTGGCCGTGCTGCACGACAAGGACACCTACGGTCAGGGCCTGGCCGATGCGACCAAGGCACAGTTGACCAAGCGCGGCGTGACGCCGGTGCTGTACGAAGGCCTGACCCGCGGCGAGAAAGACTTCAGCGCCGTGGTCACCAAGATCCGCGCGGCCGGTGCCGACGTGGTCTACTTCGGCGGCCTGCACCCGGAAGCCGGTCCACTGGTCAAGCAACTGCGTACCGAAGGCCTGAAAGACGTGAAGTTCATGTCTGACGACGGCATCGTGACCGACGAACTGGTGACCACTGCTGGCGGCCCGCAATACGTCGATGGTGTGCTGATGACCTTCGGCGCCGACCCGCGCCTGCTGCCGGAAAGCAAGACTGTAGTGGATGCCTTCCGCAAGGCCGGCACCGAGCCTGAAGGCTACACCCTGTACGCCTACGCTTCGGTTCAGGCACTGGCTGCCGGCTTCAACGGCGCCAAGTCCAACAAGGGCGAAGACGCTGCCAAATGGCTGAAAGCCAACCCGGTCAAGACCGTGATGGGCGAGAAGACCTGGGATTCCAAGGGCGACCTGAAAGTGTCCGACTACGTGGTCTATCAGTGGGACGCGACCGGCAAATATCACCAGCTGGAAAAACAGAAGTAAGGGCTGACGCGATCGGCTGACCTCTGCAGATCTTCTGTGGGGGCCAGCCCGGTCGTGGCTGACATTGCTCCGACGTAAATCTGTATTTTTCCTAGAAGAACCGCGCGCCTCAGGGTGTGCAGGTTCTCACTGCGTGAGATTGCGTTATGGATGGTATTTTCCTGCAGCAACTGGTCAACGGCCTGACCCTCGGGTCGGTCTATGGCCTGATCGCCATCGGCTACACAATGGTCTACGGCATCATCGGCATGATCAACTTCGCCCACGGCGAGGTTTACATGATTTCCGCTTACCTCGCGGCAATCAGTCTGGCTCTGCTGGCTTACTTCGGTATCGAATCCTTCCCGCTGCTGATGCTCGGCACACTGGTCTTCACCATCGTCGTCACGGGGGTGTATGGCTGGGTCATCGAACGCATCGCCTACAAACCACTGCGCAACTCCACCCGACTGGCACCGCTGATCAGCGCCATCGGTATCTCCCTGATTCTGCAAAACTATGCCCAGATCAGCCAGGGCGCCCGTCAACAGGGTGTACCGACGCTGCTCACCGGCGCCTGGCGCATCGACGTCGGCTCGGGCTTCGTCCAGCTGACCTACACCAAGATCTTCATTCTCGTTGCCGCCTTCGTCGGCATGGGCCTGCTGACCTACGTGATCAAGTACACCAAGCTCGGCCGCATGTGCCGCGCGACCCAGCAAGACCGCAAGATGGCCTCGATCCTGGGGATCAACACCGACCGCGTGATTTCCTACGTGTTCATCATCGGTGCAGCAATGGCGGCCCTGGCCGGCGTGCTGATCACCATGAACTACGGCACGTTCGACTTCTACGCAGGCTTCGTCATCGGCATCAAGGCGTTCACTGCCGCGGTGCTCGGCGGGATCGGCTCGCTGCCTGGCGCCATGCTCGGCGGGATCATCCTCGGGATCTCCGAGTCGTTGTTCTCGGGCCTGGTCAACTCCGACTACAAAGACGTGTTCAGCTTCTCGCTGCTCGTACTTGTTCTGGTCTTCCGGCCTCAGGGCCTGCTGGGCCGTCCTCTTGTGTCGAAGGTGTAAGCGATGTCTTCAACCACTGCAAAATCCATCGATGTCAAAAAAAGCCTGGTTGAGGCGATTCTCGCCGGTCTGATTGCCCTGATCGTGTTCGGGCCGATTGTCGGCGTCGTTCTCGACGGCTACAGCTTCAACCTCGAACCGACCCGCGTGGCGTGGATCATTGCCATCGTCATGGCCGGCCGGTTTGCCCTCAGCCTGTTCCTGCAAACCCCCAAGGGCCTGAAAATCCTCGAAGGATTCGAGAGCACCGGTTCCGGCGTGCATGTGCTGCCCGCCGATCACAAATCCAGGCTGCGCTGGATCATCCCGCTGCTGATTGTGCTGGCCGTGGCCGTGCCGTTCGTTTCCAACTCCTACCTGCTGGGCGTGGTCATCCTCGGGTTGATCTACGTGCTGCTGGGGTTGGGGCTGAACATCGTGGTTGGTCTGGCCGGCCTGCTCGACCTCGGCTACGTGGCGTTCTACGCCATTGGTGCCTACGGTCTGGCGCTCGGTTATCAGTACCTCGGCCTGGGCTTCTGGACCGTGCTGCCGCTGGCGGCGATCACCGCCGGGCTGGCCGGTTGCATCCTCGGTTTCCCGGTGTTGCGACTGCACGGCGACTACCTGGCGATCGTGACCCTCGGTTTCGGTGAAATCATCCGTCTGATTCTCAACAACTGGCTGTCCCTGACCGGCGGTCCGAACGGCATGCCGGCGCCACTGCCGACCTTCTTCGGCCTGGAATTCGGCAAGCGGGCGAAGGATGGCGGGGTGCCGTTCCACGAGTTCTTCGGCATCGCCTACAACCCGGACGTGAAGTATTACTTCATCTATGCGGTGTTGTTCCTGGTGGTGCTGGCCGTGCTGTACATCAAGCATCGTCTGGTCAAGATGCCGGTTGGCCGCGCCTGGGAAGCCCTGCGTGAAGACGAGATCGCCTGCCGCTCGATGGGTCTCAACCACGTGCTGGTCAAGCTCTCGGCGTTCACCATCGGTGCGTCCACGGCCGGTCTGGCGGGCGTGTTCTTCGCCACCTACCAAGGCTTCGTCAACCCGACCTCGTTCACCTTCTTCGAGTCGGCGCTGATCCTCGCCATCGTCGTGCTCGGCGGCATGGGCTCGACCATCGGTGTGGTGATCGCAGCGTTCGTGCTGACCGTCGCCCCGGAACTGCTGCGCGGCTTCGCCGAGTACCGCGTGCTGCTGTTCGGGATCCTGATGGTGTTGATGATGATCTGGCGACCTCGCGGGCTGATCCGCATCAGCCGTACCGGGGTCACTCCACGCAAAGGTGCCATTCACTATGAGAGGACTGCGCCATGAGTGAGGTCGTACTCTCTGTTGAAAAACTGATGATGCACTTCGGTGGCATCAAGGCCTTGAGCGACGTCAGCCTGAAGGTCAAACGCAACTCGATCTTCGCCCTGATCGGCCCCAACGGTGCCGGCAAGACCACGGTGTTCAACTGTCTGACCGGGTTCTATAAAGCCTCCGGCGGCAAGATCGAACTCAACGTGCGCGGCCAGCAGACCAACGTCATCAAACTGCTGGGCGAGTCGTTCAAACCGACCGACTTCGTCTCGCCGAAAAACTTTGCCAGTCGTCTGTACTACAAGATGTTCGGCGGCACCCACCTGGTGAACCGCGCGGGCCTGGCCCGGACGTTCCAGAACATTCGCCTGTTCAAGGAAATGTCGGTGCTGGAAAACCTGCTGGTGGCCCAGCACATGTGGGTCAACCGCAATATGCTGGCCGGCATCCTCAACACCAAGGGTTATCGCAAGGCCGAAAGCGATGCGCTGGACTGCGCGTTCTACTGGCTGGAAGTGGTGGATCTGGTGGACTGCGCCAACCGTCTGGCCGGTGAACTGTCCTACGGTCAGCAACGCCGTCTGGAGATTGCCCGGGCCATGTGCACGCGGCCGCAGATCATCTGCCTCGACGAACCGGCCGCCGGCCTCAACCCTCAGGAAACCGAAGCGCTGAGCGCGATGATCCGGCTGCTGCGTGACGAGCACGATCTGACCGTGGTGCTGATCGAACACGACATGGGCATGGTAATGAGCATTTCCGATCACATCGTGGTGCTGGACCACGGCATTGTCATCGCCGAGGGCGGTCCAGAGGCTATCCGTCACGATCCGAAGGTGATTGCGGCTTATCTGGGCGCCGACGAAGAGGAAGTCGTATGACGCAACCCATCCTCGAACTCAAGGATCTGGACGTGTTCTACGGCCCGATCCAGGCCCTCAAAGGCGTCTCGCTGCAGATCAACGAAGGGGAAACCGTCAGCCTGATCGGCTCCAACGGCGCGGGCAAGTCGACGCTGCTGATGTCGATCTTCGGCCAGCCACGGGCGGCAGGCGGACAGATCGTTTATCAAGGCGTGGACATCACCCACAAGTCATCGCACTACATCGCCTCCAACGGCATCGCGCAGTCGCCGGAAGGGCGGCGGGTGTTCCCCGACATGACCGTCGAGGAAAACCTGCTGATGGGCACCATCCCGATTGGCGACAAGTACGCCAAGGAAGACATGCAGCGCATGTTCGAGCTGTTCCCGCGGCTCGAAGAGCGCCGCACGCAGCGCGCAATGACCATGTCCGGCGGCGAACAACAGATGCTCGCCATTGCTCGGGCGCTGATGAGCCGTCCCAAGCTGTTGCTGCTGGATGAGCCGAGCCTGGGGCTGGCGCCGATCGTGGTGAAACAGATCTTCGCCACCCTGCGGGAACTTGCGAAAACCGGCATGACCATTTTCCTCGTCGAACAGAACGCCAACCATGCGTTGAAACTGTCCGACCGGGCGTACGTGATGGTCAACGGCGAGATCCGCCTGACGGGTACCGGCAAGGAGTTGCTGGTGAACGAGGAGGTGCGAAACGCCTATCTCGGCGGGCACTGAGTTTTCAGGTTTTCCACAGCGATACAGAGCCCCGAGACGCCAGTCCCGGGGCTTTTTTGTATCCAGAATCCATCACGATCCACGCCATTCCCGAAATTGTGGAAAACAAAATCCCCAACCTGCCAAAGCGCGACATATAGACGCTGCAAATCGCTGTTTTTCCACAGTTTTGACTTGTCCCCGTTTGCTGTGGAGCCGGCTGTGAATAACGTGGGAGTAGCTGGCTGAGAGCCTTTCAAACCGTGGCTTGCAGGCCTGTGGTTGTTTTTTGATCAGGCCTTTTCCCAGTTGCTGGAGGCTCGTTTGTCAACCTTTTTATGGCCACGGCAAAACAGGCGAATGCATGTGGGCAGGCCTGTGGATAAGTCTGTGATTAAACTCTGGAAAGACTGCGCTAAGGGCCGTGATTACTGGCCCTGCGCAATCACGGTGGTGACCGGTCGGTCGTGCAAAATGCCTTGCCCGGCACAATCGGCGGATCAGGGTCAAGCGAAAAACTTTGCTTTTGCGGCGCAAAGCCTTGTGTGGCGCGGCTTTGCGCATTTCCACTTGCCCCCGGAAACTGTGGAAGGGCTTGTGGATAACGTGCGTGCATGTGGCTACAGGCCACGCCACTCAAGGCGTTGCGAGCATTGATCAAATAATGAACAGAAAAGCACGCCAGTCGGTGGTTGCTCGTGAATGCGGGGCCGGGCATGCTGCCTGCTGATTTTCTATTCCAATGGCTGCCCCGGGTGGCCGAAGCAAGGAGAACACGATGTCCAACACCCTGTTTATCACCGGCGCGACGTCCGGTTTTGGTGAAGCCTGTGCCCGTCGTTTTGCCGAGGCCGGCTGGAAACTGGTGCTGACCGGTCGTCGTGAAGAACGCCTCAACGCGCTGTGTGCCGAGCTGTCGAAGCAGACCGAAGTGCATGGCCTGGTGCTGGACGTGCGTGATCGCAAGGCGATGGAGGAGGCGATTGCCAACCTGCCGCCGTCCTTCGCCAAGCTGCGCGGCCTGATCAACAACGCAGGTCTCGCGCTGGGCGTGGACCCTGCACCGAAGTGCGACCTCGACGATTGGGACACCATGGTCGACACCAACGTCAAAGGCCTGATGTACAGCACTCGCCTGTTGCTGCCACGTCTGATCGCCCACGGTCGCGGCGCCGGCATCGTCAACCTCGGTTCCATTGCCGGTAACTACCCGTACCCGGGCAGCCACGTTTACGGCGCTACCAAGGCGTTCGTTAAACAGTTCTCGCTGAACCTGCGCTGCGACTTGCAGGGTACTGGCGTGCGCGTCAGCAACATCGAGCCGGGGCTGTGCGAGAGCGAGTTCTCGCTGGTGCGTTTCGCGGGTGATCAGGCGCGTTACGACGCCACCTACGCCGGTGCCGAGCCGATCCAGCCGCAGGACATCGCCGAAACGATTTTCTGGGTACTGAATGCCCCGGCGCACATCAACATCAACAGCCTGGAACTGATGCCGGTGAGCCAGACCTGGGCGGGTTTTGCCATCGAGCGTAACAAGGCTTGATACGGTTTTGCCCTCTTCGCCAGCGGGCTGGCGAAGAGGGCAAAACGGCCAGATTCTGGCAGTAAGGTAGACTATCTCCTCAACAACCCCGCCGCACTCTGCGGTTTTCAAGGTTTTTCGAGGAGTTCAAGTGAGTAACCGAGGTGAGCAGTCGCTGCTCAAACAATCGACCATCCTGATGTTCGCCGTGGCGATCGCCGGGATCGTCACCGGTTTTGTTTCGGGTTCCCAGTCCATCCTGTTCGATGGCTTTTTTTCGTTGATTGCAACGTTCATCAAAGTCCTGATGCTGATCACGGCGAAGCTGATCGCCAAGCAAAGCAACCAGCGCTTCCAGTTCGGTTTCTGGCATCTGGAGCCGATGGTGCTGCTGATCGAGGGCAGTTTCCTGCTGCTGATCGCCATCTATGCGTTTCTCAACGGCGTGTTCGGCATCATCAATGGCGGTCGTGAAATCGAGCTGGGTCTGGTGATCATCTACGCGGCGGTATTTACCGTTGTCGAGTTCGCCTACTTCTTCTACGTGCGTCACCGTAATCGCAAGCTCAAGTCGAGCCTGATCCAGTTCGACAACATCAGTTGGCTGGTGGACGCGATGCTGTCGGTGGGCCTGTTGATCAGTTTCCTCGCGGCGCTGCTGCTCAAGTCCCAGGGTTATGGCGAATGGGCGAAGTTCGTCGACCCGCTGATTCTCATCGTGCTGGCCCTGACCATGCTGCCGCCGGCCTTCAAGATTCTCGGCCCGGCGCTGCGGGACGTGCTCGGCATTGCGCCGGACACGCTGGACGATCAGGTGCGTCAGGTGATGGACGCGGCCAAGGTCGAGCATGGTTTCGACGACTACGTGTCTTACGTGCAGAAGCACGGGCGGGCGCGGTTCATCGAGATTCATGTGGTGTTGCCGGCGGATTACCGGCTGCAGAGCGTCGGCCAGCTGGATGTGCTGCGTGAGGCGATTTCCGCGAAGCTGGGCAAACCGGATGCGGCGCGCTGGCTGACCATCAGCTTCACTGGCGACAGGAAGTGGATTGCCTGATGTTTCGTGGCGAGGGAGCCGGCTCCCTCGCCACGGCTGTCAGCTCAGATAGTCGGCGAGGCCGCGATAGCAGGTCGCCAGGTGATACGGCGTGGTCGACGGCATGTCCTTGCGGCTGACCTCGCCCTGTTCGTCGCGGCATTCATGCCAGCCACCCGCATGCAGGAAGCGCTGCTGCAACGCATGCAACTGGCGCAGCACGGCGGCTTCGCTGTCCGGACGCAGTGTCAGCGCGCGCAGGTATTCGGCCTGGGCCCAGATGCGCTGGGTCGAATCTTTCGGGCGTCCGTCCCTATTCAGATCGAGCATGGCCCGCACGGCACCGGACGGCTGCACCACACCGAACTGCTCGGTGAACGCAAAGGCCCTGTCCAGGGCGGCATGCAGTTTCGAACCGCGCAGCACGGGCGAGGACTCCAGCAGGAAATACCACTCGAACTGATGGCCCGGCTCATACCAGTTATCCACAGCCCCCAGCGGTTTTTCCATCAGCACGCCATGTTGCGGATCGACGAAACGCTTGTGCATGGCTGTGCATAACTCGCTCAGCGCTTGCTTGACCTGTGCATCTTCGCGCACGGCCAGCGTGGCCAGGAACGCTTCGGCCAGGTGCATCAATGGGTTTTGCAGCGGGCCGGTTTCCAGCGTGATCCAGTCGCGGTCGAGGCAGGCTTCGTAGAGGCCGTCACCGGTGGCGAACCGCCGGCCGATGACTTCCAGCGCAGCGTTCAGGGTCGATTCCACCAAAGGCTCGCGGGATTTCTCCCAGTAATGCGCGCAGGCGAACAGGATGAAGGCGTGGGTGTAGAGATCCTTGCGCTGATCCAGCGGTTTGCCCTGGGGATCGATGCTGTAGAACCAGCCGCCGTGCTCGGCATCGTGGAAGTGCCGTTGCAGGGAGCGGAACAGTGCGGCCGCCCGAGCTTCGGCGTTATCCACAACCCCGATCAGGCTGGAAAACAGATACAGCTGCCGTGCGCAGGCCATGGCCCGATAGCGCTGCGGAGGCAGCGGCTGATGCGCGGCGTCCAGCGCTTCGTATGGCAACGCCATGTCGGCGTTCCAGCCCGGTCCTTGCCAGAGGGGCACGATCACGTCCAGAAAGTGCTGTTGCACTTCACCGAACAGGGTGGTCAATTCAGGCAGGGAGGTGGAGCGGGAAGCGTGGGGCATGGGCGGACGTCGTCACGGCAGGGGCGATTGCGCGACATGGTAGCAGAGAGTGGCGATCGATCGTTCCCGCGCCATGCGCGGGAGCGATCAGAGGTGCCATTCAGCCGGCCAGCAACCACGCGCCCGTCACGGCCGAAGCCGCTCCGGCCAGTCGAACCAGCGGCGCGGCCGCCTGAGGCAGAAAACGCACGACCGCATAACCCGCCGCATGCAGGGCAGCTGTCGCGAGCACGAAACCGGCGGCATACGCCCATGGGCTCGACATATCCGGCAACTCCAGACCGTGGGCCACGCCATGGAACAGCGCAAACAGCGCCGTCGCCGCCACCGCCATCACCAGCGGCGGACGCACCGCCAGCGCCACCGCCAGGCCCAGCGCCAGCACCGACGCGGCAATCCCGCTTTCCAGCGCCGGCAACTCCAGCCCTTCAAATCCGAGCATCCCACCGATCAGCATGGTGCCGACGAAGGTGCACGGCAGCGCCCAGCGTGCCGCGCCTTGCTGCTGCGCCGCCCACAGACCGACGGCCACCATCGCCAGCAAATGGTCGAGGCCGCCGATCGGGTGGCTGATACCGGCCACCAGGCCAGAGTCGCCGTGGCCGGGGTGGGCGAAGGCCAGTGCCGGGGTCAGCAGTAGCGCGACGGCGCCGAAAATGCGTTTGAGTGTCATGGATAAGCTTCCTTGTTGATCAGTGAATCAGGCTGCGGTCAGCAGGCCCTGGCGTTCGATGAAGGCGATGATGTCTTCCAGGCCCTGACCGGTTTTCTGGTTGCTGAACACGAACGGCTTGCCGTTGCGCATGCGTTGGGTGTCGCTGTTCATCATCTCCAGCGAGGCGCCGACCAGCGGCGCGAGGTCGATCTTGTTGATCACCAGCAGGTCGGATTTGCAAATGCCGGGCCCGCCTTTGCGGGGCAGCTTGTCGCCGGCCGACACGTCGATCACGTAGATGGTCAGGTCGGACAGTTCCGGGCTGAAGGTGGCGGAAAGATTGTCGCCCCCGGACTCCACCAGAATCAGGTCCAGCCCCGGAAAACGCCGGTTCAGTTGATCCACCGCTTCAAGGTTGATCGAGGCGTCTTCACGAATCGCCGTGTGCGGGCAGCCGCCGGTTTCCACACCGATGATGCGTTCCGGCGCCAGCGCTTCGTTGCGCACCAGGAAGTCGGCGTCTTCGCGGGTGTAGATGTCGTTGGTGACCACGGCCAGGTTGTAGCGCTCGCGCAGCGCCAGGCACAGGGCCAGGGTCAACGCGGTCTTGCCGGAACCGACCGGGCCGCCAATGCCCACGCGCAGGGGTTGTGTGTTCATGTGATTCTCCAGATAAAAGGCCCTAGGAACGGAACAGGCGGCTGTACTGGCGCTCATGGGCCATGCACGCCAGGGACAGACCGAACGCGGCGCTGCCGAGGTGTTCGGGATTGATTCGGGTGGCGTCCTGCTGCGCCAGTTGCAGCAGCGGCAGCAGTTCGCTGGTCAGGCGCTGGGCGGCTTGCTGGCCCAGCGGCAGGGTTTTCATCAGTACCGCGAGCTGGTTTTCCAGCCAGCTCCACAGCCACGCGGCGAGGGCGTCCTGCGGGCTGATCTGCCAGGCGCGCGCGGCCAGTGCCCAGCACACGGCAAGGTGCGGTTCCGCGCAGTGTTCGAGAAAGTCCCGCGCGGCCTGATCGAGTTCGGGCAAGCCGTTGAGCAATTGCTGCAACGAGTAGCCCATCTGCCGGCTCTCCAGGTACAGTTCGCGGGTTTCGCGGCTGGCACGGTGGCTTTCACAGATACGCAGCAGCTCATCCCAGTTTTCATCCGCGGCGGCCTGGCAATGGGCAAGCAGCATGGGCGCTTCGAACCGCGCGAGATTGAGCAGCAATTGATCGCTGATCCAGCGGCGGGCGCTTTCCGGATTATCGACTCGACCGTTATCCACCGCCATTTCCAGGCCCTGGGAATAGCTGTAGCCGCCAATCGGCAATTGCGGACTGGCCAGGCGCAGCAGCGCCCAGGCCGGGTTCACAAACGGACGCCGAACTGGTGGAGTTTCGGCGCGTAGTTGAAGTCCTCGTCACCGTGCCGCGAATGATGATGGCCGCCACCGTAGGCGCCGTGTTCCGGCTGGAACGGCGCTTCGATCGATTCGACCTGCGCGCCGAGCTGTTCGAGCATGGCCTTGAGCACGTAATCGTCGAGCAGACGCAACCAGCCGTCACCGACTTGCAGGGCAACGTGGCGATTGCCCAGGTGATAGGCCGCGCGGGTCAGTTCGAAGGCGTTGGCGCAGGTGACGTGCAGCAGTTGTTCGGGGCGGGCGCAGACCCGGACGATCCGGCCATCTTCGGCTTGCAGGCATTCGCCGTCATGCAGCGGCGGCTGGCCGCGCTCCAGAAACAATCCGACGTCTTCACCTTCGGCACTGAAACAGCGCAGGCGGCTTTTGCTCCGGGCTTCGAAGGTCAGGTGCAACTCGGCGGCCCAGACGGGTTGGGGGTCGATTCTGCGATGAATCACCAGCATCAGAAAGCTTCCTGCTAAGAACAATGCTCAGGCTAGAGCAAGGGGCTTGCCAATCGGGCGAGACGTAGGAAAACCCTGTCGGAGCCTAGCGGATGTTTCAAGATGTTGCAGGATTGTGAGGTGTTTTGGTGCATGAAGGTTTTTACATGCACCAATTTACGGCGCAAAAAAAATCGCAGCTTCAGGCTGCGATTTTGGTCTGCTTACTCGGTACTCCCGAGCCCTTGCCAATGCTTCAACCCGATAAAGATGAAGCGCAACTGCTGGGTGATCTTCGCCTGTGGCGTCAGATGCTCGGGCAGGGCTTCGGCCGGTGGATCGATGATGTCCGGCAGGGTGGCGAACACCGATTTGACGATCAGGTCGGCCATCACGCTCAGGCCTTCACGGTTCAGGTGCTGGAGTTTGGGCATCAAGGCCAGATCCGCCGCCAGGTCGGAACTGATGTTTTCACGCAAACGGCCAATGGCCTGACGCACCGGCAGCGATCCGCCGTACTGCTCACGGGCCAGAAACAGGAACTGCGAACGGTTGGCGCTGACCACGTCAAGGAAGATCCGCACCGACGCATCGATGATCCCGCCCATGACGAATTCGTTGTGGCGCACCAGGCGGATGGTTTCGCGGAAGGTCTGGCCGACTTCGCTGACCAGTACCAGGCCGAGTTCGTCCATGTCGGCGAAATGCCGGTAGAAACCGGTGGGCACGATTCCGGCGGTTTTCGTCACTTCACGCAGGCTCAGGCTGCCGAATCCTCGGCCGCTTTCCATCAAGTGGCGGGCAGCGTCCATCAGGGCGTTGCGGGTCTGTTGTTTCTGTTCGGCGCGGGGCAGCATCGCAAGGGTGTGTTCTTAGGCAAGACAAGCGCCGCACTCTAGCAAATCGGCTTTGTCGGCGTCGAACGGCAGCGGGGGGAGATGGAAGCGGGAAATCGCGACTTCTTTATACAGGCTGCTGAAAAGTCAAAAGCCCAATCCGGGGATTGGGCTTTTTTTCCAGGCCGCCACGGGCTTAGCTCAAAGCGCTGTTGCGTTCGATCACGCGGTCACCACCACCCTCGGCCAGGGTTTGACCTTGTGGGGTTTTGTCGTAGCCATCAGCAGCCAGGGTTTGACCTTGTGGGGTCTTGTCGTAGCCGTCAGCAGCGAGGGTCTGGCCTTGAGGGGTGCGATCGGAACCATCGGCTGCAAGGGTTTGACCTTGTGGAGTGCGATCCGAGCCGTCTTGAACCAGACCTTTTTCTTCCAGACGATCACGGCCGCCTTCAGCTACGGTTTGACCTTGTGGGGTCTTGTCATAGCCATCTTGAACCAGACCTTTTTCTTCCAGGCGGTTACGACCGTTTTCAGCCAGGGTCTGGCCTTGTGGAGTGCGGTCCGAACCGTCAGCGGCAACAGTCTGGCTGAAAACCGAGTGGCTGGATTTCACTTGCGGGGTAGCTTGGTCGGCGGCTGGCAGAGCGAAAGCGGTGCTGGCCAGCATCGAGAGGGTAAGACTGAACAGAAGTTGGCGTTTCATGATGGGTTGCTCCTTGGGAGGGCGATAAAGTGGGTACGAAGCTAATGCTACTCTCGATAAGTCGATATAAAAGTTCATAAACACAATGGTAATAATCAACAGAATTGATTGTTCGCTCGGGAGGCTCTAGCTCGGGCGTTTCAGGCGAGCCGTTTTGCACCGCAGTGGGTATTTTCCACCCACTTGCGCCTCGCAAAAGTGCGGGGCCGGTAACGTCGACTCGACCGATCGGTCAGAATGGCGACCGTTTTTTGGCCCTGATGGGGCTTTCGATTAAACCTGCGGGCTGTTTGTCAGTCGTAGACTTCATGAGGGCCGTTAACGGCCCGTCGTTTCAGCGGTGTCGATCCGCCGTCGTTTTCAGGAGCTTTGTGCATGACGCGCACCCGTAAAATCTTCGCCTGGACCTTCGCCACCCTCGTGTTGTTGCTGGCGGTGCTGGTCCTGATCATCGTGTTCTTCGACTGGAACCGGATCAAACCGCCCCTCAACGCCAAAGTTTCGGAAGAGTTGCACCGACCGTTCGCCATCAACGGCAACCTGTCGGTGGTCTGGCGGCGCGAACTCGACGAGGGCGGTTGGCGCGCCTGGGTGCCGTGGCCGCATGTGGTGGCCGAAGACCTGACCCTGGGCAACCCGGACTGGTCGAAGCAGCCGCAGATGGTCACCCTCAAACGGGTTGAACTGCGCATTTCGCCGCTGGCGCTGCTGGCACAACGGGTGACGATCCCGCGTATCGACCTGACTGAACCCAATGCGCAATTGCAGCGCCTGGCCGATGGTCGCGCCAACTGGACATTCAAATTCGATCCCAAGGACCCGAATGCCGAGCCCTCGAGCTGGGTGGTGGACATCGGCGCCATCGGTTTCGACAAGGGCCACGTCACTCTGGACGACCAGACCCTCAAGACCAACCTCGACCTGTTGATCGATCCGCTGGGCAAACCGATTCCCTTCAGCGAAATCGTCGGCGACAAAGCGGCGAAAACCGCGCTGGAAAAGGGCGGCGCACCGCAGGATTATGCTTTCGCACTGAAAGTCACCGGCCAGTACCACGGCCAGAAACTCGCCGGCCAGGGCAAGATCGGCGGCCTGCTGGCCTTGCAGGATGCGGCCAAACCGTTCCCGCTGCAGGCCCAGGCAAAAATCGGCGACACCAGCATCGAACTCGCCGGCACGCTGACCGATCCGCTGAACCTCGGCGCCCTCGACCTGCGCCTGAAACTGGCGGGCGCCAGCCTCGGCAATCTCTATCCGCTGACCGGTGTCACCCTGCCGGACACACCGCCATACTCCACCGACGGTCACTTGATCGCCAAACTGCATGAGCCGGACGGCGCGCAGTTCCGCTATGAACAGTTCAACGGCAAGATCGGCGGCAGCGACATTCACGGCGACCTGGCCTACGTCGCCAGTCAGCCACGGCCCAAGCTGAGTGGCGCGCTGCTGTCCAATCAACTGCTGTTCGCCGACCTCGCACCGTTGATCGGTGCCGACTCCAATGACAAGCAAAAGGCCCGGGGCGGTGAAAGCAAACAACCGGCGGACAAAGTGTTGCCGGTGGAAGAGTTCAAGACCGAGCGCTGGCGCGATATGGACGCCGACGTCGAATTCACCGGCAAACGCATCGTCCACAGCGAGAAACTGCCGTTCACCGACCTCTATACCCACCTCAAACTCAACGACGGCGAACTGAGCCTGGAGCCGCTGCGCTTCGGCGTGGCCGGCGGCAACCTTGATGCGCAGATCCGCCTCAATGGCCGCACCGAACCGCTGGAAGGCCGGGCGAAACTGACCGCGCGCAAGTTCAAGCTCAAGCAACTGTTCCCGACCTTCGAACCGATGAAAACCAGTTTCGGTGAACTGAACGGCGACGCCGACATCAGCGGTCGCGGCAACTCGGTGGCCAAACTGCTGGGCGGCGCCAACGGCAACCTGAAGATGCTGATCAATGACGGCGCGATCAGTCGTGAGCTGATGGAGCTGGCGGGCCTCAACGTCGGCAACTACGTGGTCGGTAAAGTCTTTGGCGACAAGGAAGTGAAGATCAACTGCGCAGCGGCCGACTTCGACATCAAGACCGGGCTGGCGACCACGCGGCTGTTCGTCTTCGATACCGAGAACGCGATCATCTACATCGACGGCACCGCGAACATGGCCACCGAGCAACTGGACCTGACCGTGACCCCGGAGTCCAAGGGCTGGCGTCTGATCTCCCTGCGCTCGCCGTTATACGTGCGCGGCAAATTCATCAAGCCGGATGCCGGGGTGAAAGCGGTGCCGCTGATCCTGCGCGGAGCAGGCATGGTGGCGCTGGGCGTGATCGCCGCGCCGGCGGCGGGGCTGCTGGCGCTGGTGGCGCCGAGCGGCGGCGAGCCGAATCAGTGCGCGCCGTTGCTGGAGCAGATGAAGGCAGGCAAGGCGCCGGTGACCGTCAAACCCACCCGATAAACCCCCAATGATCGTAGCTTCGGGCCGAGGCTACGATCGCGGCGACAGTCCCGACAACAGCGCCTCTTCGCGCAGCCAGGCAAAAAACGCTTTCACCGGGGGATGTCGCTCGCGCCCCGGAACGCACAGGGCGCTGTAACCGGCGCCATCGACTTGCACCTCGCCCTTGTACGGCACCAGCAGACCGCTGGCGACGCTCTCCGACACCAGAATATTGCTCGCCAGCACCAGCCCTTGCCCGGCAATGGCGGCTTGCAGCGCGTAATGTTCTTCGTCGTATTCGCGGACGGCCGGGTGCTGATTCAACCAGTGCTCGCCTGACTGCGCGCACCACGCTTCCCAGCCATGGGCGTAGAGCTTCGAGTTATGCCAACGCACGCTGATCAACGCCGGGGTGCGGCGGGCGGCCAGTGCCACCTGTTCCGGCGAGCCGTACACGCCGAACGATTCATCGAACAGGCACAACCCGTGGAGGTTCGGGTAGTCGTCGAGGCTGTAGCGCAACACCAGATCGACGCTGGCGTCCTGATGCAGATCGATCACTTCGCAATGGGTGTCCAGACGCACGTTGATGTTCGGGTGTTTCGCGTAAAACCGCCCCAGTCGTGGTACCAGCCACAGCGCGGCGAACGCTGCGGTGGTCGACAGCGTCAGGCTGCTGCCGCTGCGCTGCGGGCGCAGCGTGTCGACGCTTTGCGCTACCTCCAGAAACGCCCCATGCAGGCTGCGGAACAGCCGCTCGCCACCCTCGGTCAAGCGCACCTGACGCGGCAGGCGTTCAAACAGCGCCACGCCGAGCCAGTCCTCCAGCGAGCGGATCTGATGGGAAATCGCCGTCGGCGTCACCGCCAGTTCTTCAGCGGCAGCCTTGAAGCTCAATAGCCGTGAGGCGGATTCGAACGCGCGCAGGGCGGTCAGCGGCAATGAAGCGAACATGAAAACTCCATGGATGAAATCAATTCATCCAGACTGATTTTTGCTCATTTGAGGCGGTGAGTTAATGGCAGCAATCTGGCGTCACACAGCCACTCAAGTCTAGTCCCAAGGAGATTCAGATGAGCAAGATTCTTGCGATCCATGCCAGCCCACGTGGTGAGCGCTCCCATTCGCGGCGCCTGGCGGAAAGTTTTCTCAGCGCCTGGCAAGTCCGTCATCCGCAGGCTCAGGTTACCCGTCGTGAGGTGGGGCGGGCGCTGATCCCAGCGGTCAACGAAGCGTTTGTCGCGGCGGCGTTTTACCCGGAGCCCGAAGCGCGGCCGCTGTCGATGCAGGCCGATCTGGCGCTCAGCGATCAACTGGTGGGCGAGTTGTTCGAGCACGACCTGCTGCTGATTTCCACGCCGATGTACAACTTCAACGTGCCCAGCGGCCTCAAGGCCTGGGTCGATCAGATCGTGCGCCTGGGCCTGACGTTCGATCACACCCTGGACAATGGCATCGCCCAGTACACGCCGCTGTTGCGCGGCAAGAAAGCGCTGATCGTCACCAGTCGCGGCGGTTTCGGTTTCGGCCCGGGTGGCGAGCTGGAGGCGCTGAATCACGCCGATCCATGGTTGCGCACGGCGCTGGGTTTCATCGGCATCAACGACGTCACGGTGGTCGCAGCCGAGGGCGAGGAATCCGCCGAACGCACCTTCGCGGTGTCGGTGGCCGAGGCCGAGCAGCGTTTGCTCGACCTGGCCCGGGAGTTCTAAGTGGCCTGGCTGTTTCTGCTGATTGCCGCCGGGTTCGAAGTCACCTTCGCCATGGGCATGAAGTACGCCGAGGGTTTCACCCGGCTGTGGCCGTCGCTGATCACCGTGGTCGCTGCGGTAGGCGGGATTTACTTCCTGACCCTGGCGATGCGCGAGTTGCCGGTGAGCATCGCCTACCCGATCTGGACCGCCATCGGCTCGCTCGGCACGGTGTTTCTCGGTTTCGCGCTGCTGGGCGAGAGCCTGACGTTGATGAAGTTGCTGTCGGTGGGGCTGATTGTGGCGGGGGTGGTGGGGCTGAAGTAGGCTGGTCGTGGAGTTGTCATCATCGAGGAGGATGCTTGGCGGGCGTTTTGCACGTCATGCATCCACCCACCGACCACAGGGATGTCTGCCCATGTCGCAGGATTCGGCCACACGTTATCCACTGGTGCTGGTACCGGGAATGCTCGGGTTTATCCGGCTGGTGCTGTACCCGTACTGGTACGGGATCATCGCCGCGTTGCGTCGGGGTGGTGCGACGGTGATTGCGGTGCAGGTGTCGCCGCTCAATTCCACCGAAGTGCGTGGCGAGCAGTTGCTGGCGCGCATCGATGAAATTCTGCGTGAGACCGGCGCGGCCAAGGTCAATCTGTTTGGCCATAGCCAGGGCTCGCTGACGGCGCGTTACGCGGCGGCGAAGCGCCCGGATCTGGTGGCGTCGGTGACGTCGGTGGCCGGACCCAATCACGGTTCGGAACTGGCCGACTATCTGGCGAAACACTATCCGGCAGACAGTGCCCGGGGCCGCATTCTTGAGGCACTGCTGCGTTTTGTCGGCTGGTTGATGGCACTCATGGAAACCGGTTACCACGGGCCGAAACTGCCGGTGGATATCCACGCCTCGCACCATTCCCTGACCACCGAAGGTGTGGCGCTGTTCAACCAGCGTTATCCACAGGGCTTGCCGGAAACCTGGGGCGGGCAGGGGCCGGAAGAGGTCAACGGGGTGCGGTATTACTCGTGGTCCGGCACCTTGCAGCCGGGCAAGACCGACCGCGGCGGCAACCTGTTCGACGGCACCAATCGCAGCTGCCGGTTGTTTGCCAAGACCTTCGTGCGCGAGCCGGGGCAGTGTGACGGTATGGTCGGACGCTACAGCTCGCACCTGGGCACGGTTATCGGTGATGACTACCCGATGGATCACTTCGACATCGTCAACCAGTCACTGGGACTGGTCGGCAAAGGTGCGGACCCGGTGCGGCTGTTCGTCGAGCACGCGGCGCGGTTGAAAGCCGCCGGGGTTTAGGCGGCGCTCGGGGTGCGGGAGCGGCCGAGGACGGTCGTCCAGCGCTCGGAAAGAATCACCCCGCCCAAGGTCAGCAAACCGCCCACCAGGTGATACATCGCCAGTTGCTCCTTCAGCACCACCGCGGCAATCAGCGCGGTGATCAACGGCAGCAGGTTGAAGAACAACGTGGTCCGGCTTGGCCCCAGGCGCTGAACGGCCTGCATCCACGCCAGTGGCGCGAGCATCGAGGCCAGCAGGCACGCGTAGAGCACCAGCGGAATGTTCTGTAGGGTCAGGCCGGTTTTCGGCGACGCGGCGTACAACGGAAACAGCACCACCACCGCTACCAGCACCTGCAAGTACAGCAACACCAATGGCGGCAAACGCAGCTGCCATTTTTTCAGCAGGGTGCTGTAGATCGCGTAGGCGAGGGTGGCGATCAGCATCATCGCGTCACCGAGGTTCACCCCGTGTTGCAGCAATGCGCCGAGGCTGCCGGACGACACCACCACCAGCACACCGGCGAACGACAGCACCGCACCGACCAGCGCACCGGCGGTCAGGCGCTGGCCGAGGCTGATGATTGCCATCGCCAGCGACATCAACGGCATCAGCGACAGGATGATGCCCATGTTGGTGGCGGTGGTCATGGTCGCGGCGAAGTAGGCCAGGCTCTGATAGACCGCCATGCCGAGCACGCCAAGGATGAAAATCTTGCCCAGGTTCGGGCGGATCTGCGGCCAGTGCGCGATTACCTTCCTGAGCATGAACGGGGTAAACAGCAAACCGGCCAGCAGCCAGCGGTAGAAGCCGATTTCGGCGGGAAAGATCGCACCGACGGCAAGCTTGTTGATCACGGTGTTGCCGGCCCAGATGAAAATCGCCAGCAGGGGAAACGCGTATTGCATGGGAAGAGAAACCAGTACGTTGATGAACGGTGATTATCCCCTGTCTGGATGCAGGCCTATACTGCGAACCGGACAACCTGCCTCTGATTCCGGACAGCATGAACAGTAAACACATCGATCTGCTGGATTTCAGCGAACTGCCGTCGGCGGTGTATTTCCGCTATGCCGACTTCAACGCCCACGAATACGCCGCGCCGCACCGCCATCCGTGGGGCACGCTGGAATACGCGGCCCACGGCGTGCTGCACATGGATGTCGACGGCAGCCGCTTCATGTCGCCACCGCAGTACGCGGTGTGGGTGCCACCGCAGGTCGAGCACAGTTTCTACAGTCATCAGCCGGTCAATTATCGGGCGGTGTGCCTGGCGCCCGAGGTGTGCGCGGATTTACCGGCGCAGGCTTGCACCCTGGCGATCAGCGACATTCTCAAGGCAATCCTCAAGGACTTCGCCGCCCGGGATGTGAAGATCCCCGCGTTCGATGCCGACCAGCGCCTGGCCCAGGTGCTGGTGGATCAACTGCGACAGGCGCCGGTTCATCAGTGTTATCTGCCATACGCCAGCAGTCCCGGGTTGCTGACCATCCTCGAAACCCTGCAGGCCGAGCCCGGCAACAATGAACCGCTGGCGCACTGGGCGGCGCAGGTGCATGTCAGCGAGCGCACCCTGGCCCGGCAATTCGTGCGAGAGTTGGGGATGAGTTTCGGCGAATGGCGCCAGCGACTGCGCTATCTGGCGGCCATCGAGGCGCTGGAAAGTACGCGCAGTGTGCAGGAAATCGCCTTCGATCTCGGCTACAGCAGCGGCTCGGCGTTCATCGCCATGTTTGCCCGGCAGGCCGGATGTACGCCGGAACAATACCGGCGTAGCCATCTGGAGACTAGGAAGGTGTA
Organism: Pseudomonas sp. GW821-FHT02C04; assembly: GCF_059421845.1. Classification (NCBI taxonomy): domain Bacteria; kingdom Pseudomonadati; phylum Pseudomonadota; class Gammaproteobacteria; order Pseudomonadales; family Pseudomonadaceae; genus Pseudomonas; species Pseudomonas sp. GW821-FHT02C04. Next base: position 535,181 of record NZ_JBWKVT010000004.1, read on the forward strand.
ACAAGCTTTGACTACACTCAGCCGGAGGCCGCCTCCATCGATGCGGCAACAAGGAGAAAACTCCATGAAGATGTTGCGTGTCCCTTTGTTGATGATCGGTCTGCTGCTGTGCTCCCAGGGTTTTGCCGCCACGGCGCAACAGAACAAGATGACCACTTGCAACGCCGACGCCACGGCCAAGAGCCTGAAAGGCGATGAGCGCAAGACCTTCATGAGCACTTGCCTCAAGGCAGCGCCGGCGGCCAACGACGCCAAGACCCTGACCCCGCAGCAGGAAAAGATGAAAACCTGTAATGCCGACGCCAAGACCAAGGCCCTGACCGGCGATGCGCGCAAAACCTTCATGAGTGATTGCCTGAAGAAAAAATAAGATCGACAGATCGCAGCGAGCGGCAGGGCATCCGCTCGCTTCGGCGCTGGATCGCTGGCAGACTGCCAATCCTTTTACGCCGTTCGTTTTGAGGCTGTATGCCAACGTTTTCTGAGCGTCATGTTGTGTTCTGGGTCAGTTGCATCATCATTTTCGGCGGTTTGCTGCTGGTGTTGCCGCTGCGTCTGTTGCCCAGTCTGTTGGCCGGTTTGTTGGTGTTCGAGCTGGTCAACATGCTCACCCCACAACTGCAACGGCTGATCGAAGGCCGCCGCGCGCGCTGGCTGGCGGTGGCGTTGCTGGGCACGCTGGTGGTGAGTGTGCTGGCGCTGATCTTTGCCGGAGCCATCAGTTTCCTGCTGCACGAGGCGGAAAACCCCGGGGCTTCCCTCGACAAATTCATGGGCGTGGTCGATCGTGCGCGCGGGCAACTGCCGCCGTTTGTCGATGCTTATCTGCCGGCCAGTGCCGCGGAGTTTCGCGTGGCCATCGGTGAATGGCTGAGCAAGCACTTGTCCGACCTGCAACTGGTGGGCAAGGACGCGGCGCACATGTTCGTGACCTTGCTGATCGGCATGGTGCTCGGTGCGATCATCGCTCTGCAGCGTGTACCGGATGTCACCAAGCGCAAGCCGCTGGCGGCCGCATTGTTCGATCGTCTGCACCTGCTGGTTCAGGCGTTTCGCAATATCGTTTTTGCGCAGATCAAGATTTCCCTGCTCAACACCTTCTTCACCGGGATCTTCCTGGCGGTGATCCTGCCGCTGTTCGGGATCAAGCTGCCGCTGACCAAGACCCTGATCGTGCTGACGTTCCTGCTCGGCTTGCTGCCGGTGATCGGCAACCTGATGTCGAACACGCTGATCACCATCGTCGGCCTGTCGTTGTCGATCTGGGTGGCGATTGCCGCGCTGGGCTACCTGATCTTTATCCACAAGCTCGAATACTTCCTCAACGCGCGCATCGTCGGCGGGCAGATCAGTGCCAAGTCCTGGGAGTTGCTGCTGGCGATGCTGGTGTTCGAGGCCGCGTTCGGCCTGCCGGGGGTGGTGGCGGGGCCGATCTATTACGCGTATCTGAAGAGTGAGTTGAAGCTGGGCGGGATGGTTTAAGCGGGTAGATTGATCGTTCCCGCGCGAGCGTGGGAACGATCAGTACGGTGTCAGTTCACCGAGCCATAGCGTTTCATGGCTTCAATCGCCAGGCCGCTGCCGATGCTGCCGAAGATATTGCCTTCCACATGCCGCGCGTTCGGCAGCATCGCCGAGACGCTGTTGCGCAGTGCCGGAATACCGCTCGAACCACCAGTGAAGAACACCGTATCGACCTGACCCACCGCCACATTGGCGTCCGCCAGCAACTGGGTGACGCTGCCGCGCACGCGCTCGAGCTGCGACTCGATGGCCGACTCGAACAACGCCCGGGTCAGTTCCACGCTCAGGCCTGACTCGATGCGATCCAGCGGCACGTGGCGGCTGTCGTTGTGGGTCAGCTGGATCTTGGTTTCTTCCACTTCCATCGCCAGCCAGTGCCCGGCGCGCTGTTCGATCAGCTTGAACAGACGGTCGATGCCGCCGGTGTCCTCGATGTCATAACGCATGCTGCCCAGGGCCAGGGTCGATTTCTGCGAGTACACCGAGTTGATGGTGTGCCAGGTCGCCAGGTTCATGTGGTGACTGGTCGGCATGAACGCGCCGCTCTTCATGCGGCTGCCGTAGCCGAACAGCGGCATCAGGCCTTGCAGGCTCAACTGCTTGTCGAAATCGGTCCCGCCGATGTGCACGCCGCCGGTAGCGAGGATGTCGTCGTGACGGTTATCCATGCCCCGACGCTCGGGCGACAGGCGCACCAGCGAGAAGTCCGATGTACCACCGCCGATGTCGACGATCAGTACCAGCTCTTCCTTTTCGATGGTCGACTCGTAGTCGAAGGCCGCAGCGATCGGCTCGTACTGGAACGACACATCCTTGAAACCGAGCTTGCGCGCCACCTCCACCAGGGTGTCTTCGGCTTCCTGGTCGGCCAGCGGATCGTCGTCGACGAAGAACACCGGACGGCCCAGCACCACCTGCTCGAACTCACGACCGGCAGCAGTTTCCGCACGGCTCTTGAGCTGGCCGATGAACAGCCCGAGCAAGTCCTTGAACGGCATCGCCGTGCCGAGGACGCTGGTGTCGTGCTTGATCAGCTTGGAACCGAGCAGGCTCTTGAGTGAGCGCATCAGCCGGCCTTCGTAGCCTTCCAGGTATTCGTGCAGCGCCAGGCGACCGTAAACCGGGCGGCGCTCCTCGATGTTGAAGAAGACCACCGACGGCAGGGTGATCTTGTCGTCTTCCAGCGCGATCATCGTTTCCATGCCGGGGCGCAGCCAGCCGACGGTGGAGTTGGACGTGCCAAAGTCGATGCCGCAGGCACGGGCTGGAGAGGCGTCTTTCATGTCTTTCGGTTCCGGTCAAAAAAACGGCCGCGCAGTGTATGCCAGTGCGCGACAGATTCGAAGGCCGGTCATCTGCTATTTCGCTACTAAACTGCCTTGAAAGCCCGAGCTTTGCCCCAAACTTGCTGGCATGGGCCGGCAGACATACCGGCGGTCGCAAGAACCGCCGTCCACTGCCGATAAACTTCTGCTGCGCCACCCGGTCACAAGTTTGAGATCGGTCAACCTGGCACGCGCGAATCGGCGCATGCTGACGGCGGCGCGAAACCGATAACGGATGGTGACTCCTTCAATGGACTTCAAAGACTATTACAAGATACTCGGCGTGGAGCCGACGGCTGACGACAAGGCAATCAAGGCTGCCTATCGCAAGCTTGCGCGCAAATACCACCCCGATGTCAGCAAGGAAAAAGACGCCGAGGCCAAGTTCAAGGACGCCTCGGAAGCCTATGAAGCGCTGAAAAGTGCCGACAAGCGCGCCGAATACGACGACCTGCGCCGCTATGGCCAGCACGGTCAACCGTTCCAGGGCCCACCGGGCTGGCAGAGCCGTGGCGGCTTCGGTGGCGGTGGTGGCGACACCGGGGACTTCTCGGACTTCTTCAGTTCGATCTTCGGCAATCGCGGCCCCGGTTTCGGTGGCGGCGAAGGCCGGCAATCCCGCAGTGCGGGGCGCAGAGGGCAAGACGTGGAACTGGAACTGCCGATCTTTCTCGAAGAGACGCTTTCGAACGAATCGAAAAAAATCAGCTTCCAGGTGCCGCAGTACAACGGTTCCGGCCAGCACGTCAGCAACACCAGCAAGAGCCTGAACGTGAAGATCCCGGCGGGCGTGACCGACGGCGAGCGCATCCGCCTCAAGGGCCAGGGTGCACCGGGCATCGGTGGCGGCGCCAATGGCGATCTGTACCTGACCATCCGTTTCGCGCCGCACCCGAAATTCGACGTTGAAGGCGAAAACCTGATCATCACCTTGCCGCTCGCTCCTTGGGAGCTGGCGCTGGGCGCCGAAGTGGCCGTGCCTACCCTGACCGGCAAGATCAACCTCAAGGTGCCGGCCGGCAGCCAGAACGGCCAGCGCATGCGCGCCAAGGGCCATGGTCTGCAGAACAAGGCCGGCGAGCGCGGTTATCTGTTCGTCCAGCTCAAGGCCGTGATGCCGAAGGCTGCGGGCGATGACGTCAAGGCGCTGTGGCAGGAACTGGCGAAGAAAGCCGCCTTCAACCCGCGAGAGAACTTCTGAACCCGGCGACGGAGTAGCCCATCATGAGCAGCCCCCTGATCGTTCAACTGGACATGGCAGAATTCTGTGAGGCGGCCGACCTGTCGGACGTCTACGTGATCGAAATCGTCGAACACGGCATCCTCGAACCTCAGGGCGCGCAGCCCCGGGAATGGCGTTTCACCGATTACGAACTTGCCCTGGCCAAACGCGCCGCCAAGCTGCGGCGCGATCTGGAGCTGGAGTGGGAAGGCGTCGCCCTGGCGCTGGACCTGCTGGAAGAAGTGAAGGAACTGCGCGCCGAGAACCAGATGCTCCGCCAGCGTCTGGCGCGGCTGGTGGTCGAGTAGCGATTCAGGCCTGTTTCGGCAGTACCACGCTGAACTGCGTTCCTTCGGCTTCGCTTGAGCTGACTTCGATCGTCCCGCCGTGGGCGATCACCACCTCCTTGATGATGAACAGCCCCAGGCCAAGGCTGGTCGACGGCTGCCCGAGTTCTTCGTCGGCGCTGCGCACCAACGGATCGAAAATCGTGCCAATCGCGTCTTCCGGAATCGGCACGCCGTCGTTATGCACGCTCAGGTGTACGTTGTCGGCGTCGCCACGCAGATCAACGCTCACCTCGCGGGGATCGGATCCGTGCTGCAAGGCGTTGCCGATCAGGTTCTGCAACAGTTGATCGATCCGTCCGACATCCCAGAAACCACGGGTATCGCCGTTGACGATCAAGGTCGGATCGCATTCCGGATTGCCGGCGCAGGCTTCGGCGATGGCTGCGCGGGCAGCATCGGCCAGATCCATCGCCACCGGGTTGATCGGCAGGCTCTTGCCCAGACGACTGCGCACCAGTTCCAGCAGATCGCTGACCATCGCCGCCATGTGCCGCGCCCCGTGTTTGATGTTCAGCGCACAGGTCAGCGCATCGCCTTCCAGGACGGTTTTGCGCATCAGCACTTCGGTCGACATGCTGACCGCTTGCAGCGGTGCGCGCAGGTCGTGACCGAGGATGGCGAGGAAAATGTCGCGCGAACGGTTGACCTGCTCGGCGTAGGCCGCCGTCGATTCGGCGAGGGCTTCATCGATGGCTTCGTTGAAGCGGATCATGTCCTGAAAGTACGCCATGTCCGGCGATTGCAGCGAATTGACCCACAGGCGGATCACACAGGCGCGCAAATGCCGGAATTCCGAAGTCATCTGCACCAGGTCAAACCCGACGGTATGGCGCAACTCGCCATGGCTGGCGCCGGCCTCGTCCAGACTTGGGGTTTTCTCCGGGCCTTCACCCTTGGCCTTGGCGAGCTGCTCGCTCGCGGTCTGTGCGGTTTCCATGTCGCGCGCGGCGGCCAGCAGAATCGCTCGGGCATGATCGCGCAGCGCTACCCGATCCATGGTGTCGGCTGCCGGGGTGATGGTCCGGGCGAACTGCTCCCACTCCTCGACGATGTGATCCGCGTGTTGCCTGATGAATTCGGATAAACGCATGTCCGGGTTCCTGGAAATTCAAGGCGGGGCGTTCGAATATTAGTCCCTTTGCGCGGGAAAGATAGCGCCGCTCGAGCCTGACATTTCCGCTGACAAGACGCCGTACTGCGAGACATATGTACCGCAGCCACGGAGGTTCGCCATGGTCTGCTTTCGCTCCATTTCAAGGAGCGAAATCATGTCCGAAATCCCTGTCACCTCGCCTTCGCCAGATAATGCTGCACCGTCGCCGGTGCCGGTCGTGACGCAAAGTCTGCACGCCGGTTTCCTTCAGCAGGCCAGCCCCGACTGGTTGATCAACGCACCGGTTCAGCAGCGTGAAGGGCTGAAAAGTGCCGATAACGCCACACCCGACTGGTACAGGCGCGCCTCGCGCGATCAACGCAAGGCGGTGGGCGACGCCGTGACTGCCAGCCTCGCTGCCCAGGCTCGCCTGGACAAGGTCATGTCGGGCTTCCAGGACATCGACAGCTTCGCCGCGCCATTGCTGACCAAGGCCCTCAAGGACCGCTTCAACGTGACGCTGGACGTCAACAAGACCTGGCTGCTGCTGAACAAACCGGTGGAGATGGGGATTTTTGCCATCGACATCGATTTCTTCGAAGTCCTGAAGCTGCCTTTGCTGCAAGCGGCCCTGCACAATTTCGAAGCCCGTGAATGCAAAAGTGGCGCCTTTCATGAAACCTCGGGATTTCGCGGGGAAACCTCGACACCCGGCACGCTTGCGCCGCTGAGCACGCCCCTGACGGTCGAGCAATTCACCGGCCTGTGTCGTTCGCTGGACATCGGGGCGAAATACCAGGCTTACCTCAAGGATTTCCTGCGCCCCAAGGACGCGGTGGCCGAACATGTGCTGCGCGACAAATTCATCGACGCGCATAAAGCCGCGCTGCGTGCGGCAGCCGAACTGGCGTTGGTCAAAGGTGATATCGGACGCGAGGACTACACCTCGATTCGCTCGATCCTCAACGGTGAACTGGCACCGCGTCAGGGCCGCCGGCAGATATGGTTTCGCGAGCTGGGCCTGATGGGCCGGCGCATGACCGGTTGCGTGATGTTCACGATCTGCGAGAAGTACCGCTACAGCGACGACTCTATCCTGTATATCCCGGGTGATCCCTACCATCCGCTCAAACGCTACAAGGGTCGGGAAATCGCAGCGATGTTCAAGCAGCGGTTCACCGCACCCGATGCTACTCAGGCTCATCCTGCAGAACCCAATAGCTACCAGCGGTTTTTCAGCCAGTTCGTCGCGTATGCCGACCGACCGCGCTACTTCGGCGAGTTCACCGACGACACGCCGAACCGCACGTTCTCACAAAGGCTGGCGCCCTACGAGCCGCTGCTCAACGAGTTTTTCAAGGCGCTCAACCCGATCAACGCGGCGCTGACAGGGATCCGCGAATTGCCACCCGCACCGCCGATCGAACAGGTGCCGAATGCTGAGCCGTATCTGAACCCGGTTGACCTGTCCCGCAAGGGGGGCGGGATCTGGTCGGACAATGTCGATCTGTGGAATTACCAATTCGAGCAGCATCGTGATCGGTTGATCGCCGATACCCGCAGCCATGCCGTGCCCACAGCGGACGTCGACGCCAAAGTGCGCTCGGAGAAGCTCGCGACATTGTTGAACATCGGCATGCTGGTGCTGATGGGCGTCTCGATGTTCGTGCCGGTGCTCGGTGAAGTGATGATGGTGGTGATGGCCGGGCAACTGTTCGAAGAAACCTTTGAAGGTGCCATCGAGTGGAGCGAAGGTGATCGCAAGGCTGCCAAGGCTCATCTGATCGATGTCGCGCAAAACCTCGCGTTGATTGCCTTGATGGCGGGGGCCGGCAAGGGGCTTGCTCGGCTGACCGCTGCCAGATCGACACCCGTCATCGAGAACCTGCATCAGGTGCAATTGCCCGACGGCACGACCCGTTTGTGGAAACCTGACCTGAGTGGCTACGAGAGTCCGGTCACGCTGGATCCGCACGCGATGCCGAATGCGCTGGGGCAGTACGAGGCCGGAGAAAAAACCTGCATCCGGCTCGACGGCAAGACCTACCAGCAGACTTACGACGAGTCGATCAAGGCCTGGCGCATCCGGCATCCGAGCGATCCGCAGGCCTATCAGCCGCCCCTGGCGCACAACGGCGCCGGCGCATGGCGGCATACCCTGGAACGCCCGCAGGACTGGGATCGATTGACGCTGTTGCGGCGCATCGGCCACAGCACCGTGCCCTTCGCTGACGCACAGTTGCTGACGCTGGCCGATGTCGCCGGTGTGAGCGATAACGCACTGCGCAAGATGCATCTGGACAATGCTTTGCCGCCGCCGGAGCTGGTGGACGCCATGCAGCTGTTCAACGTCGAGCGGGAGGCCGGATTGATCGTCGAACAGGCCGCAGGCACGCAGGCGATCGACACTCGATTCATGCACCTGTTGCCGATGCTTCCCGACATGCCACGCTGGCCGTTCGGGCGCAGGTTGCAGATCTACGACAGCCCTGACCTCTCGGGACGCGCACTCGGCTACGGCGCGAAACGCGGCGGCAAGGCGCCGATCCGGATCAGCCGGGCCGACGTGCTGAACGGTGCGTTGCCGACGCGGATACTCGCGATGCTTGATGAAGCGGAGACGGTTCGTCTGTTGGGGGGCGAGCCTGCACGCGTCCGAACCGCGAGGGCACAGGAGCTCTCCAGACAGATTGCCGACTTCGCCAGCACGCAACAACCCGCGTTGTTCGACAGCCTGCTCAAGGGAACCGCCCCCGTCGAACACCGGGTGGCAAAGCTGCAACGCGTCATTCCCGGCCTGACCGACCGTGCGGCCGCGACAGCGTTGGGACAAGCCGATGCCGGGGAACTGGCACGGCTGGACAGCGCAGCGAAGGTCCCGCTGCATTTGCAGGAACTGGCTCGCTGGTATGGCCAGGCAGGGCGCTTGACCCGGGCTCTGGCCGGGTTACGCAGTGAAACCATGGCCTCACCCGACAGCCGCCATCTCGCGTTGCAGACGTTGGGCCGGCTGCCCGGCTGGTCCGATGACGTGCGCCTGGAAATCCGCGAAGGCAGTATCAGTGGGCCAATGCTGGACGCCATCGGCAGCGAAACGGCTTCCACCCACAAGTATCTGGTCAAGTACGGTGATGCCTATCAAGCGGTGAATGAGCGTGGCGAACCGCTCAACAGCATTCCCCACAAAGGCGACAATTTTTTCGCCTCGTTGATGCATGCCTTGCCCGATCAGGCTCGTCATGCGCTGGGGCTACCGAGTGTCTGGCAGAGCGCCGATTTGCAAGGTGCGATCTTTGATCGAGCGCTCACCGAGCGCAGTCAGTCTGCACAGATTCTGCGTGCAGGTGCCGCAGAAAAAACCTGGTTCAGACCGCCGCAACGCATTGCCCCCAAACTGCTCGGCTATCCCGCCAGTGGAGACGGGCCGGGGCCGAATCCGGCGTTGACCGGCCATGTCCAGAGCGTCTACCCGGCGTTGACGGATGCCCAGGCACGCGGCTTCATTCTTGAACAATGGCGTCTGGGCAAGACCGACCAGCAGATCTTTCATTTGCTCAACAACCGGCTGAGCGAGTGGCGGGAGCTGGAAACGACACTCGATCAATGGCTGATGTCGCAGAATCTGCATTGGCGCACTGCCCGAGACGAATTCGTCAGCGTGGTGCAAAACATCAAGGACTGTTGGCGCAATGCACCGTTGGCCGAACACAATCCGCAAGCGGCCCGCCTGACGCTGATCAGTGACGCGCCGCTGCCGCCATTGACGGCGGATTTCTCTCACGTCCGCGAACTGACACTGCGCGCCCCGGTGGTCGGTGACACGCTTGCAGCGTTCCCCAATGTTGAAAAGCTGGTGATGAGCACTGGCATCGCGGAATTCGACAAGGTCTTCTCGACCTTGAAGACACTGCGACACATGACCCGGCTGAAACTGGCCACACCCCTCACGGGCGCCGTGGCGTCGAGGATCAGGGAACTGACCCGGCTCGAGGAGCTGGAGCTGCACTGTACCGGCAGCGGCGCCAACCCAGTGGTGCCGGTGCAGCTTGATGTCAGCGGCATGCGTCAGCTGCGCAGACTCGAAATCGGTAGCCCGCAAATGCATCAATGGCCGCGCGGCGTTCTGGATTTGCCGCGACTGGAACGCCTGAACCTGCGATCGACTGCGATCAATACCTTGCCGATGGAAATCTATGAAGGCCACCAGCGACTGCTGTCCGGCCTGTCACTGGACTGGTCGAAGTTCCCGCGCCGGGTGTTCAAGCCGATCTACGAATTCGTCCGCAGTCAGCCTCGGCATCTGATCGATCTGGACGAAATGGTTGCCGACTACTGTCGCGGTGAGCTCAAGCGTTTTGTCGGTATGGAGCCCAGTCTGTTCGATGTCTTGAGCAATGGTTTCAAGGCGCAATGGACAGATGCCGGGAGCCGGCTCGCCGCCATCGAAGCCCTGAGTGAACAGTTCAGCGAACTCAACCGGCTGGCGGAGTGGGTCGGTTCCGAACCGACCATTGCCAATGGTGGCGCCGCACGCTCGGCCGTCGCCGAAGCCTTGCGGAACAATTGGCGCAGTGGTTTGTTCCAGCGATACGGCGCACGTACCGAAAGCGTGTTTTTCAACCTGTATGTCAGTCTGCCCACCGATCCCTCGGTGCTGGATATTCTGGGTTCTCCCGTGGACAGTCTGCCGGTCTTGTCGGCTGAAGGTTTCAGCCACGTCAGAAGCCTGCACCTGGCCGGGTTGCAGGCCCCGGTCGAGCAGTTGCGCGGTTTCATTCGTACCTTCCGCGGAGTCGATACCCTCGACCTGAGCCATTGTGGCTTGACTGAACTGCCGCTGGAACCGGGCGACCTGCCGGCGCTCGAAACCCTGAACCTGCACGACAATCCTTTGGAGCGTGTCGACGTGCGCGGCATGAATCGCTTGATGGCGCTGGACCTGAGTTCGACGGCCCTGCGCGAATGGCCGGCCGGTGCCGAGGATCTTCCGGAACTGACCTGGCTGGACCTCAGCGACAGCCAGTTGACCTCGCTGCCGGATGCGCTGCTGGCGCGTGATGCATTGTTATTGGATACCAGCCTGACCGGCACCCCGTTGAACCCGCAAGCCAAAGCCGCGCTCGCCACTGCGCGGCAGAGGATCGAAGGCACCCGAGGCCTGGCCCCCGGATCGTTGCAGCGTTTTGCGCTGGAGGAACCGTGGCACCGTACACCGCCCACCGAAAGTGGTTCGGTCATCGCGCGGCGCCTGTTGCCATTGCCGCCACGGGTGGCTGCAGTTGAAGGCCCGGCCGGATGGGGCGCGCGCTTGCGCCGCCTGCACTCGCAGTACGACAACACTCGGGCACAACAGGCCATCGAACGGATGCTGGGCGCGGGGCTGACCGAGGTGCAGATCAGTACGCGAATCGACGCATGGGAACAGACATTCGAGTCGCTGACGCGGCGCCTCAACGATTGGCTGTTCACTCATGAAACCCGTGGTATGGATTGGACCGTGTCGTCGCGCACTCGCCAGATCGCCGCGCGGCGCATCATCGAATGCTGGCGGGACGGTACGATCGACTGGAATGGCGTCGTTGATCGCGAGCTGAACCTCGACGGCCTGCAAGTAGGCAATCTGCCTGAACTGACGGACGTGTTTCCGGCGGTGAGCACCCTGAACCTGGCGGGGGTCAAGCTTTCCACCGACGGCTCCAATGCGTTCCTCAGGGCATTCACGCAGGTGCGCCGACTCAATCTCAGCGGCAACCACTTGCCGGCTATCCCCGAGCCTGTCGGGCAAATGCATCGGCTGGCGCGACTGGAACTGTCGTTTACCGGCCTTGCGGATTCCTCGGCGCTGTCTCAAACGCTTGAAGGTTTGACCCAGTTGCAATGGCTGGATCTGAGCCATAACAGCCTGCGTACGTTCAGTGTCGCTCGCCTCGGGCGACTGGAGCGGCTGGATCTGCGCGACAACCTGCTCACGGCCTGGCCGGAAGGGGTATTGCAAGCCCCGCACTTGCAGGCGATCGATTTGAGCAACAACGAAATATCGTCAATTCCTCAGCAGCTGTATGACGGCAGCCATGCTGCGCTGATTGCCGGCAGCAATCTTTCGGAGAACTACGAACTGTCGCAGCAAAGCCTCGTTCGGCTGCGCGAATACGCTGATGCGAATGGGCGTCGTGATGCGCTGGGCATGACATATTCGGATATCGACCGGATGATCGACGATCTGGACAGCACCACTGAAAGCGATGCCGAGGGTGTGGGGACCGAAAGCGATCTCGAGTCGGATGAGGTCATTCCACCACTCGCCGAAACGGTTCTCGACCAGCAAGCGACGCCGTGGATTGAAAACATTCCGCCAGAGGACGCCACACGTTATCGGGCCATGTGGCAACGGTTGGCCGCCGAACCCGACAAAGCGGCTTTCTTCCATCTGCTGTCGCGGATGCCGGACACCGAAGAATTCCGGGTGTTTCGCGCCGACCTGACTCGACGGGTCTGGGAAATCGTCGAGGCGGCCGATGGCAGCCAGGAGCTGCGCGATACGCTGTTTTCCATGGCGACCACGCACACGACCTGCGTCGACGGGCGAACTCTGGCGCTCAGCGAAATCGAGGTCAAAGTGTATGAGTACAACGCCTTGCGACACCTGCAGCCAGGTCTTGCGGCGAAAGGGCGTGCCTTGCTCGATCTGTCGCGACAGCTGTTTCGCCTGGGTGAGGTGGAAAAACTCGCGGCGCGCAGCATGGGCCGTCACGCCGATCCTGCGGAAGTGCGCCTGCAGTATCGAATCGGCCTGACGTCGGGTTGGGAGGATGGTCTGCAACTGCCGGGGCAACCCAGTCACATGCGGTTTGCCCGGCCGCTCAGGGGCGAGGATCTGGCAGCCGCTCGCGCTGCGGTGGTGAAGGCTGAAAAAGGCGAGGGGTTCTATGAGGAGCTGATCAGCCGTGATTACTGGGTGCAGTACCTGACCGAGAAATACCCGGATCAACTCGGCGCCCTCAAACGCAGAACCGATGAAAAACTGCAGCGGCTCGAAGATGAGCACGAAGACGTGACCAGCACGGCGTACCAGGAGGCGGTGCAGATGCTCGAGATCGAACGCGGTATTGAGCGCAATCAGCAGCTGATTGCTCTGTCGCGCCTGGAAACAGGCGAGCCGGTGACGGTCGGGCTCGATGAGGAGCAGCCAGGCACTTCACGTTATTTGATGGACACCTCAACCCGCTGAAGTGTCGGCAGTCCCGGTCGTCGAAAGCCTCGACGACCGGGGCACTGACTCAGAACAGAAAGTAACGCTGCGCCATCGGCAGGGTTTCGGCCGGTTCACACCAGAGCAACACGCCGTCGGCCTTGACCTGATAGGTCTGCGGGTCGACGTCGATGTTCGGCAGGTAATCGTTGTGGATCAGGTCGGTTTTCTGCACGTTGCGGCAACCTTTGACCACCGCGATTTTCTTCTTCAAGCCCAGCGCTTCGGGCAATCCGGATTCCTGCGCTGCCTGGCTGATGAACGTCAGACTGGTGGCATGCAACGAGCCACCGTAACTGGCGAACATCGGGCGGTAATGCACCGGTTGCGGGGTCGGGATCGAGGCGTTGGCGTCGCCCATCAGGCTCGCGGCGATGGCGCCGCCCTTGAGGATCAGCGTCGGTTTCACGCCGAAGAACGCCGGGCGCCACAGCACCAGGTCCGCCCATTTGCCGACTTCCACCGAACCCACTTCATGGCTGATGCCGTGGGTGATCGCCGGGTTGATCGTGTACTTGGCGATGTAGCGTTTGGCGCGGAAGTTGTCGTTGCCTTCGCCGTCCTTAGGTAGCGGCCCGCGCTGCTTTTTCATCTTGTCGGCGGTCTGCCAGGTGCGCGTGATGACTTCGCCGACGCGGCCCATGGCCTGGCTGTCGGAGCTGATCATCGAGAACGCGCCGAGGTCGTGGAGGATGTCTTCGGCGGCAATGGTTTCGCGGCGGATACGGCTTTCGGCGAACGCCACATCTTCGGCGATGCTCGGGTCGAGGTGGTGGCAGACCATCAGCATGTCGAGGTGTTCGTCGATGGTGTTGCGGGTGAACGGCCGGGTCGGGTTGGTCGAGCTCGGCAGCACGTTGGCGAAACCGCAGGCCTTGATGATGTCCGGCGCGTGACCGCCACCGGCACCTTCGGTGTGGTAGGTGTGGATGGTGCGACCCTTGAATGCGCCGAGGGTGGTTTCGACGAAACCGGATTCGTTGAGGGTGTCGGTGTGGATCGCCACCTGCACGTCGTACTGGTCGGCGACGCTCAGGCAATTGTCGATGCTCGCCGGCGTGGTGCCCCAGTCTTCGTGCAGCTTGAGGCCGATGGCGCCGGCCTTGACCTGTTCGATCAACGGCTCCGGCAGGCTGGCGTTGCCCTTGCCGGTGAGGCCGATGTTCATCGGGAACGCATCGGCCGCCTGGAGCATCCGCGCCAGGTGCCACGGTCCCGAAGTGCAGGTCGTTGCGTTGGTGCCGGTAGCCGGCCCCGTACCGCCGCCGATCATGGTGGTGACGCCGCTCATCAGTGCTTCTTCGATCTGCTGCGGGCAGATGAAGTGGATGTGGGTGTCGATGCCGCCGGCGGTGAGGATCATGCCTTCGCCGGCAATTACTTCGGTGCTGGCGCCGATGGCGATGGTCACGCCGAGCTGCACGTCCGGGTTGCCGGCCTTGCCGATGGCGGCGATGCGTCCGTCCTTGAGGCCGACGTCAGCCTTGACGATGCCCCAGTGGTCGATGATCAGCGCGTTGGTGATGACAGTGTCGACCACTTCGGCCGCCAGCAACTGGCTCTGGCCCTGGCCGTCGCGGATCACTTTGCCGCCGCCGAATTTCACTTCTTCGCCGTAGGTGGTGAAGTCTTGCTCGACTTCGATCCACAGCTCGGTGTCGGCCAGGCGCACCTTGTCGCCGACGGTGGGGCCGAACATGTCGGCGTAGGCTTGTCTGGAAATCTTCATCTAGCGTCCTTCAGAGAAATAACGGCACACGCGGACTCAGAGGTCCCCCATGACCCGTCCGGCAAACCCGAACACCCGCCGGTGCCCGGCGTAATCCACCAGTTCCACTTCGCGGCTCTGGCCCGGCTCGAAACGCACGGCCGTGCCCGCTGGAATGTTCAGGCGCATGCCCCGGCTGGCGGCGCGGTCGAAGGTCAGGGCGTCGTTGGTCTCGAAAAAATGGTAGTGCGAACCGACCTGGATCGGCCGGTCGCCGCTGTTCGCCACTTTCAGGCTGATCGTGCGACGACCGACGTTGAGTTCGATGTCGCCGGGCTGGATTCGGTATTCGCCGGGAATCATCAGTGGGCTCCTTGCAGAATCTTGTAGTAGAGGGCTGTCGGGCGATAGGTGCCGCTCGGGTCGCAGGCGTAATCGGGAATTTCCCCGGCGCGGGTGTAACCCAGGGCCTTGTAGAAATCTTCGGCGGGGGAGCCGGCCTCGGTGTCGAGGTAGAGCATGCCGCGCTTGTACTGGCGGGCCGTCAGTTCCAGCGCTTCCATCAACTGCTGGCCGAGGCCGCGCCGCCGGGCGTGTTCGCGTACCAGCAGTTTCTGCACCTCGGCGCGGTTCAGGCCGTTGGCCTTCTGGCACAGACCCAGTTGCACGCTGGCCTGCACCTGTTCGTCCTTGACCACCACCCACAGCAAGACGTTGCCCTTGTTCAGGTTGTCCTGCACTTCATCGAAATAGGCGCGGGCCTGAGTGGCATCCAGATCGGCCATGAAGCCGACGCTGGCGCCATACCCCACGGCGTCGAGCAGCAGGTCGATCAGGCCCTGACGATAGTGCGCAAAACTTTCAGCATTGACGCGTCGCAGTTGGGCGGGGTTCATCGGTGTCACTCCTTGTTGGCGAGCGGCGGCTCCGCGCCAGGGTTGAGGGTCAGTTGCATGAACGTCAGGTCGAGCCAGCGGCCGAACTTGGTGCCGACCTGCGGCATCTGCCCGGTGATGATGAACCCGGCGCGTTCGTGCAGACGGATCGACGCCGCGTTGCCGCTTTCGATGGCGGCGACCATGATGTGTTTGCCGCAGGTTCTCGCGCGTTCGATCAGCGCGGTCATCAGTTGCGGGCCGAGCCCATTGCCGCGCTGGTCGCTGCGCACGTAGACCGAGTGCTCGACCGTGTGACGGAAACCGTCGAACGGCCGCCAGTCACCGAACGAAGCGTAGCCGAGGGTGGTGTTGTCGGCGTCGACGATCACCAGGATCGGATAGCCCTGACTCTGGCGTGCGCTGAACCACGCCTGACGGTTGCCGAGGTCGACCGGGGATTCGTTCCAGATCGCCGTGGTGTTGAGCACGGCGTCGTTGTAGATGTCGCGGATCGCCGGCAGGTCGGCGTGCAGTGCATCGCGGATGGTGTAAGTCATGGCGCGGCCTCAGACGATCGGTTGGTGGACGGTGACCAGTTTGGTGCCGTCGGGAAACGTCGCTTCGACCTGGATCTCCGGGATCATTTCCGGGATGCCTTCCATCACCTGATCGCGGGTCAGCAGGGTGGTGCCGTAATGCATCAGTTCGGCCACGGTCTGGCCGTCACGG
Source organism: Pseudomonas sp. GW821-FHT02C04 (assembly GCF_059421845.1). NCBI lineage: Bacteria > Pseudomonadati > Pseudomonadota > Gammaproteobacteria > Pseudomonadales > Pseudomonadaceae > Pseudomonas > Pseudomonas sp. GW821-FHT02C04. The sequence continues at coordinate 551,259 of NZ_JBWKVT010000004.1, forward strand.
GCGCCTTCGAGCAGTGCCGCCGAGATGAAGGCCATGGCTTCCGGGTAGTTGAGCTTCACGCCACGGGCCAGTCGCCGCTCGGCAACGAGGCCGGCGGTGAAGATCAGCAGCTTGTCTTTTTCGCGTGGGGTCAGGTCCATCGTTTGAAATCCATTGTCGGCAGTTGAAGAAAATCAGGTGTTCCAGATTCGGGGAGGCAGGGCTTCACGGCCAAGCAGCGCAGGCCTGAGCAGTCGCCACAGATCGATCAGCCAGGCCCGCGCCAGCAACGCTTCACTGGCCAGGCAACGGGCGACCAAAAGACCAGGCAATTGCGTCAAATCCCCGCGCACTTCATGCCCCAGCGAGCGGCAGCGCTCCAGTAGTTCGGCATCAATCTCACCGGTGACCAGCAACGTCGCAAACACCGGATTACCGTCCAGTCCGATCGGCGAATCAAGCAAGCCGTCATTGCCGACGATGCGCTGGCGTTCATGCCACAACAGCCGGCCATCACGGCGAATATCCAGATGTGCCTGGAAATGCCCGAGGTCGAAACGCTCACCACTGGCCGGGCGCCCGAGGGCCACCACGTCCCAGTAAAACAGCCGCGCATCGCCTTCAAGCTCAATCGAAGTCGAGAGCTCCGCCTGGGCAGCGCTGTAGACGATGGTTTCCTGGGGCAGCCATTCCAGTGTCGCGCCATCAGCGACATGCAGGTTCAGCGACTGATAAGCGGACCCCGCCGCGCGATACCACTTGGCCGCGCCGGGACTGGTGATCTGTGCCCAGGCGCCCTGTTCGACGCGGGCGCTGATGTTCAGCCGGTCACCGCCGGCAATGCCGCCCGGCGGGTGGACGATGATGTGCTGGCAGACCTCGGGTCCTTCGGCGTACAGATGCTTTTGCACCCGCAGCGGGCCGAGGTGTCGGCGTCGGGTCGGCCGCGTGCAATCGCCGAAGCGGGCGTAGGCCAGCTCAAGCTCGGCGTGCCAGCTCGGGGTAAACAGGGCAGTCGCTAAAGGTAAGTTCATGTTTTCTGATTATCGTTAGGACGCTACAGGTTAGATCGTAACCAGTCCGCGCACACCCTCGCTTTCCATATTTTCGCCACGGCCCTGCTGCACGATCTCGCCCCGGGACATCACCAGGTACTGATCGGCCAGTTCGGCGGCGAAGTCGTAGAACTGCTCCACCAACAGGATTGCCATGTCGCCTCGGGCGGCGAGCTTTTTGATCACCGCGCCGATTTCCTTGATCACCGACGGCTGAATGCCTTCGGTGGGTTCGTCGAGAATCAGCAGCCGTGGACGGCTGGCCAGTGCGCGGCCGATGGCGAGTTGTTGTTGCTGACCGCCGGACAGATCGCCGCCGCGTCGTTGCTTCATTTGCAACAGCACCGGGAACAGTTCGTAGATGAACGCGGGAACCTCTTTGGCTTCGCTGCCGGGGAAACGCGACAGACCCATCAGCAGGTTCTCTTCCACGGTCAGTCGGCCGAAAATCTCCCGTCCCTGCGGCACGTAGGCGATCCCGGCGTGCACCCGTTGATGCGGCTTGAACGTGGTGATCGGTTTGCCTTCCCAGTTCACCGCGCCTTCCTTGGCCGGCAACAGGCCCATCAGGCATTTGAGTAGCGTGGTCTTGCCCACGCCGTTACGGCCGAGCAGGCAGGTCACTTCGCCGACCTTCACGTCAAAGCTCAGGCCGCGCAAGATGTGGCTACCGCCGTAGTACTGGTGCAGTTTGTCGACTTGCAGCATGTTGGAATTCCTCTTCAGCGCCCGAGATAGACTTCGATCACGCGCTCGTTGTCCTGCACCTGTTCCAGCGATCCTTCGGCCAGCACGCTGCCCTGATGCAACACCGTGACGTGGTCGGCAATCGAGCCGACGAAGCCCATGTCGTGTTCCACCACCATCAGCGAATGCTTGCCCGCCAGCGACTTGAACAGCTCGGCGGTGAACTCGGTTTCGGCATCGGTCATGCCCGCCACCGGTTCGTCGAGCAGCAGCAGTTGCGGGTCCTGCATCAGCAACATGCCGATTTCCAGAAACTGTTTCTGCCCGTGGGACAGCAGCCCCGCCGGGCGATTGACCGAGGTGGTCAGGCGAATGGTGTCGAGCACTTCGCTGATCCGGTCTTTCTGCTCGCCGCTCAACTTCGCCCGCAGACTGGCCCACACCGACTTGTCGGTTTTCTGCGCCAGCTCCAGGTTCTCGAACACGCTCAACGCTTCGAACACCGTGGGTTTTTGGAACTTGCGACCGATACCGGCCTGGGCGATCTGCACTTCGCTCATCTGCGTCAGGTCGAGGGTTTCGCCGAACCAGGCCTTGCCATGACTCGGGCGGGTCTTGCCGGTGATCACATCCATCAGCGTGGTCTTGCCCGCGCCGTTGGGACCGATGATGCAGCGCAATTCGCCGACGCCGATGTACAGGTTCAGAGCGTTCAGCGCCCGGAAGCCGTCGAAGCTGACGCTGATGTCTTCCAGGGTCAGGATCGTGCCGTGAAGGGTGTTCAGCCCAGGCCCCACGCGCTGGCCGAGGCCGACAGCGTCACGGCTGGTGCCGGCGTCCTTGTTCGGTTCCAGCGGCGGGAAGAAGGCCGGTTCCAGCATGAATTCAGCGCTCGCCGTGACTCTCATGATTCACCTCGTTTCTTCAGCAGACCGATCACGCCTTTGGGCAGGTACAACGTCACGACGATGAACAGTGCGCCGAGGAAGAACAGCCAGTATTCGGGGAAGGCCACGGTGAACCAGCTCTTCATACCGTTGACCACGCCGGCGCCGAGCAGCGGGCCGATCAGGGTGCCGCGCCCGCCCAGCGCTACCCACACGGCGGCCTCGATCGAGTTGGTCGGCGACATTTCGCTCGGGTTGATGATCCCCACCTGCGGCACGTACAGCGCACCGGCCAGACCACACAACACCGCGCTCAAGACCCAGACGAACAGCTTGAAACCCCGTGGGTCGTAGCCGCAGAACATCAGGCGGTTTTCCGCATCGCGAAGCGCTGTCAGCACCCGGCCGAACTTGCTGCGCGCGAGCCGCCAGCCGATGAACAGGCTCGCCACCAGCAGCAACACCGTCGCCAGAAACAGCACCGCGCGGGTGCCGGGTTCGGTGATGCCGAAACCGAGGATCGTGCGGAAATTGGTAAAGCCGTTGTTACCGCCGAAGCCGGTCTCGTTGCGGAAAAACAGCAGCATCCCGGCGAAGGTCAGGGCCTGGGTCATGATCGAGAAATACACGCCTTTGATCCGCGAGCGGAAGGCGAAGAAACCGAACACCAGCGCCAGCAAACCCGGCGCCAGCACCACCAGGCACATCGCCCAGAGAAAGTTGCCGGTACCGCTCCAGTACCACGGCAACTCGGTCCACGACAGGAACGTCATGAACGCCGGCAGGCCATCGCCGGCCGCCTGACGCATCAGGTACATGCCCATCGCATAACCGCCGAGGGCGAAGAACAGACCGTGGCCCAGCGACAAGAGACCTGCGTAACCCCAGACCAGATCCAGCGCCAGGGCGACGATGGCGTAGCAGAGAATCTTGCCGACCAGCGTCAGGGTGTAAGCCGAAACCTGCAGCGCACTGTCCGCCGGCAACAACGAGAGCAGCGGCAGGGCGATCAGCAACGCGAGAACAACGGCACCGACAGCGATGGAGATTTTCGGGCCGGCCTTTTGCGTGGCCGTTACGAGTAGAGGCTGGTTCATCAGTCGATCACCCGTCCTTTCAGTGCGAAGAGGCCTTGCGGACGTTTCTGGATGAACAGAATGATCAGCGCGAGGATCAGGATCTTGCCGAGCACCGCACCGATCTGCGGTTCGAGAATCTTGTTGGCGATGCCCAGGCCGAACGCGGCGAACACGCTGCCGGCCAGTTGCCCGACGCCGCCAAGCACCACCACCAGGAATGAGTCGATGATGTAGCTCTGGCCCAGGTCCGGGCCGACGTTGCCGATCTGGCTCAGCGCCACGCCGCCGAGCCCGGCGATGCCCGAGCCGAGGCCGAAGGCGAGCATGTCGACGCGACCGGTGGGCACGCCGCAGCAGGCGGCCATGTTGCGGTTCTGGGTGACGGCGCGCACGTTCAGACCGAGGCGGGTCTTGTTCAGCAGCAGCCAGGTCAGCACCACTACGAACAATGCGAAGGCGATGATCACGATGCGGTTGTACGGCAGCACCAGATTCGGCAACACCTGAATCCCGCCGGACAGCCATGCCGGGTTCGCCACTTCAACGTTCTGCGCACCGAACACCAGACGCACCAGCTGAATCAGCATCAGGCTGATGCCCCAGGTGGCGAGCAGGGTTTCCAGCGGCCGGCCGTAGAGATGGCGAATCACCGTGCGCTCCAGTGCCATGCCGATGGCGGCGGTGACGAAGAACGCCACCGGCAGCGCGATCAGCGGATAGAACTCGATGGCCTGCGGTGCGTAGCGCTGGAACATCAACTGCACGACGTAAGTCGAGTAGGCACCGAGCATCAGCATCTCGCCGTGGGCCATGTTGATCACACCCAGCAGGCCGAAGGTGATCGCCAGCCCCAGCGCCGCGAGCAACAGAATCGAACCGAGGGACATGCCGCTGAAGGCCTGGCCGAGCAGTTCGCCGATCAGCAGTTTGCGCTTGACCTGGGCGAGGCTGGTTTCGGCGGCGGTGCGCACATTGGCGTCAGCCTCGACGCCGGGTTCGAGCAAACCTTCGAGGCGAGTGCGGGCCAACGGGTCGCCGGTTTCACCGAGCAGCCGCACGGCCGCGAGGCGCACTGCCGGGTCAGTGTCGACCAGTTGCAGGTTGGCCAGCGCCAGGCTCAGGGCGGCGTGGACGTTTTCATCTTTTTCGCCAGCCAGTTGCTGGTCGAGGAATTTCAGCTGCGCGGGTTTGGCGCTTTTCTGCAATTGCTGCGCGGCAGTCAGACGGGTTTTGGCGTCGGCGGCGAGCAATTGGTGGCTGGCCAGTGCGGTGTCGATCAGACCTCGCAGGCGGTTGTTCAGGCGCAGGGTTTTGGGTTGGCCGTCGACGGTCAGTTCGCCTTGTTGCAGGGCGTTGATCAGTTCGACACGGGCCGGATCGGGCTGCGCGGCCCAGGCTTCCAGCAGTTTGGCCTGTTGCATGGGGTTGGCGGCGACGAAGTCTTCGGCATCCCCGGCATAGGCGGCCATCGGCAGCAAAAGTGCGACGGCCAGGAGCAAACGGTATAGGGCAGTGGGCATAACGGGCGTTCCTGTATTGATCGTTCCCACGCTCTGCGTGGGAATGCCTCAACGGACGCTCCGCGTCCGCTTTTGGGACGCAGAGCGTCCCCGGCTGCATTCCCACGCAGAGCGTGGGAACGATCAGGTTGAGCGGGTTAACTCAGTTGCTCTTCACCGCATACTCCGGCTTCTTGTCATTCCCCGGAATGAACGGACTCCAAGGCTGCGCACGAATCGGCCCCTCGGTCTGCCACACCACGTTGAACTGACCGTCGGCCTGGATCTCGCCGATCATCACCGGTTTGTGCAGGTGGTGGTTGGTCTTGTCCATGGTCAGGGTGTAGCCGGACGGCGCGGCGAAGGTCTGGCCGCCGAGGGCTTCGCGGACCTTGTCGACGTCGGTGGACTTGGCTTTCTCAGCTGCTTGCGCCCACATGTGAATGCCGACGTAAGTGGCTTCCATCGGGTCGTTGGTCACCGCTTTGTCGGCGCCCGGCAGGTTGTGTTTCTTCGCGTAGGCCTTCCAGTCATCGACGAACTTCTTGTTCACCGGGTTCTCCACCGACTCGAAGTAGTTCCAGGCAGCGAGGTTGCCCACCAGTGGCTTGGTGTCGATGCCGCGCAGTTCTTCTTCGCCCACCGAGAACGCCACCACCGGTACGTCGGTAGCCTTCAGGCCCTGGTTGGCCAGTTCCTTGTAGAACGGCACGTTGGAGTCACCGTTGACGGTGGAGATCACAGCAGTCCTGCCGCCGGCCGAGAATTTTTTGATGTTGGCGACGATGGTTTGATAGTCGCTATGGCCGAACGGGGTGTAGACCTCTTCGATGTCTTTATCCGCTACGCCTTTGGAATGCAGGAACGAACGCAGGATCTTGTTGGTGGTGCGCGGGTACACGTAGTCGGTGCCGAGCAGGAAGTAGCGTTTGGCGCCGCCACCTTCTTCGCTCATCAGGTATTCAACCGCCGGGATCGCTTGCTGGTTCGGTGCGGCGCCGGTGTAGAACACGTTCGGCGACATCTCTTCGCCTTCATATTGCACCGGGTAGAACAGCAGGCCGTTGAGTTCTTCGAACACCGGTAGCACCGATTTGCGCGACACCGAGGTCCAGCAACCGAACACTACCGCGACCTTGTCCTGCGTCAGCAACTGCCGGCCCTTTTCCGCGAACAGCGGCCAGTTCGACGCCGGGTCGACCACCACTGGTTCAAGCATCTTGCCGTTCACCCCGCCCTTGGCGTTGATCTCGTCGATGGTCATCAACGCCATGTCTTTGAGCGATGTTTCGGAGATCGCCATGGTGCCGGACAACGAATGCAGAATCCCGACCTTGATGGTCTCGGCGGCCTGTACCGTCCAGGTCATGCCCATCGCGGCAATGGATGCCGTGAGTGTGAAAGCCTTGATCAAACTGCGACGCTTCATTGTGCGATCTCCACGAACGTTAAAGTTTTTTATGGTTGGCAGATGCGAACGACTGAAGGGTGTTTTGCAAGGGCTGTGCCCGGTCGGGATCGGGCAGCAAAAGGTCGGTTTAGAGCGGTTGTGCGCAGGGGCGGCGCACCAGGAGGGAACAGTCGGCAGGGGGTGGTGCGGGGAAGTGCTTCATTGTGGTGCTGCCGCGAGGCGGCAGCAGTGTCGGGTGGAACTCAGTTCACACCGGGGAACGAATCGACGTACTTGATGGTGAAATCAGGGAAGGAATCAACGATCTGGATTTTGTAGTCGGGAAAGCTGTCGACGGTTTTCCATTTACCGGCCGAGTCCGGGAACGAGTCGACTTTCTTCACTTTGAGGTCGGGAAACGAGTCCACGACCTTCACCTTGTAATCGGGGAAGCTGTCGACGAATTTGATCTTGCCGTAGATCTTCGAGACATCGACGGTCGTATCGGCCAGCACCGCGCTGGATCCCACAAACAACAACGCGACAACAGCTGCTTTCAACATGACACTCATCCTGAGAAAAATCGGGTGCGCAGTCTAAGGCAGGCTCAGCGGCGGCGCATCAGGCCGATGAAAAACAGCCCGCCGAGCGCTGCGGTGGCAACGCCGATCGGCAAGTCTTCCGGTGCGATCAGCGTCCGCGCCGCGACATCGACCCACACCAGAAACACACTGCCGAGCAACACGCACACCGGCAGCAGACGCCGGTGCTCGGCACCGATCAGGCGCCGGGCAATGTGCGGCACCATCAGCCCGACAAACCCGATGGAGCCGCTGATCGACACCAGCACCCCGGTCATCAGCGAAGCAATCACGAACACCCGCAGACGTACTGCCCGCGCGTTCAGGCCAAGGGTGACGGCAGTCTGTTCGCCAGCCATCAAAGCGTTCAATGGCCGGGCCATGCCCAGCAGCAGAATCAGCCCGAGCAACACGCTGAGCGCCGGCACAGCCAACAACTCCCAGCGCGCCAGACCAAGGCCCCCGAGCATCCAGAACATCACCGCCGAACTGGCGCGATGATCGCCCATGAACAGCAGCAGGTTGGCGATCGCCATCATCACGAACGACACCGCCACGCCACACAGTAGCAGGCGATCACTGTCCAGTCGCCCGTGACGGTTGGCGATGCCCAGCACCAGAAACATGCTCAACAACGCGCCGATAAACGCGGCAATCGGCAAGGTCAGCAGACGGACGATCTCGCCGACGTGCAGTACCACGATCACTGCGCCGAGGGTCGCACCGGAGGTGACGCCGAGCAGGTGCGGATCGGCCAGCGGATTGCGGGTGACCGCTTGCAGCACCGCGCCGATCAACGCCAGACCGGCGCCGACCAATGCGCCGAGCAACATGCGCGGCACACGGATCAGCCAGACGATGTGCTCCTGGCCGGCGCTCCAGTCAGGCACGCCGAAGCCGAACAACTTGTGCAGCAGAATCCGCCACACCACGTCCACCGGCACCCGCGCCGGGCCGAAGCCCAGCGACACCACGCACGACACCAGCAGCACCGCACCGAGGGTAATCAGCAGCCAGCCGTAACGACGATTGATCATTCGCCGTGGAAACCTTTGGCCAGGGTTTCGACCGCGAGCACGTTGTCGATCCCCGGCGTGGCCTGCACGTAGGGGATGACGATGAAGCGCTGGTTTTTGATCGCGTCCACCGATTGCAGCGCCTTGTTCTTCAGCAGAAATTCAATCTTCTGCTCGGCGGTGATTTCGCTGTAGTCGACGATCACGATCACCTGCGGATTGCGCTCGACCATGGTTTCCCAGTTGACCCGGGTCCAGCTCGCATCGACGTCATCGAGAATGTTGCGCCCGCCAGCGGCGTCGATCAATGCTTGCGGCATGCCGAGGCGGCCGGAGGTCATGGCGCGGTCTTCGCCGCTGTCGTACAGGAACACCCGTGGTTTCTCGGCGGGCAGGTCTTTGCGGATGTCCGCGACCTGACTTTGCATGTCGGCGATCAGCGCGTTGGCGCGATCCTGCACGTCGAAGATCTTTCCGAGGTTGCGCAGGTCGTTGTAGGTATCTTCCAGCGTGGCGGCGGGGCGCTTCATCACGAAGGCGCAGGACTCGGTCAGCTCATAGACGTTGATGCCCAGCGGTTGCAGGGTCTGCGGCGTGAGATCGCCACCGACGCGCATGCCGTAATCCCAGCCGGCGAAGAAGAAGTCGACGTTGGCGTTGAGCAGGGTTTCCACCGACGGGTATTTGGCCGCCAGTTCCGGCAGGCCATCGAGCAGCGACTGCATTTCCGGTGTCACCGACTTCCAGCCACTGACGCCGCTGTAGCCGGCCATCTTCGACTTGAGGCCGAGGGCGAGCATCATCTGGGTCATGTTGATGTCGTGGCTGACCGCGTGTTTCGGCGCTTCCTTGAAGGTCACTTCGCGGTTGCAGCTGTGGATCGTCAGCGGGTACTTGGTGGCCTCGGCGAAGGCTTGGGAGGTGCCCAGCAACAGAGCGAGGCAAAGCAGGGAACGCACAGTCATGGTCGGGTTATCCAGGTGATTCGCGGGTAGCCGTGGAGGGGGTGGGAATCGATCAGTGCTTCGACGCCGAACACGTCGCGCAGCAATTCAACCGTGAGGACTTCTTGCGGGGTGCCGCTGGCGACGATGCGACCGTGGTTGATCACATACAAACGGTCGCAGAACGCGGCGGCGAGGTTCAGGTCGTGAATGCTTGCCAGGGTGCCGATCTGCAAACGCTTGACCAGTTGCAGCAGTTCCAGCTGATAGCGCGGGTCGAGGTGGTTGGTCGGCTCGTCGAGGATCAGCAGTTGCGGTTGCTGGGTCAGGGCACGGGCGAGGATCACGCGTTGCTTTTCACCACCGGAGAGCGTGGCGAACGCATGATCTTCGAAGCCGTCGAGTCCCACGGACTTGAGGGCCTGAGTGGCGAGTTGGCGGTCTTCCAGCGTGTCGCCGTCGAACAGGCCTTTGTGCGGCGTGCGGCCCATGGCGACCACTTCTTCGACGGTCAGGCCGAAGGCGTCGGGAAACTCCTGTAGCACCACGGCGATACGTTGCGCGCACCAGCGCGAGGATTGTTTCCAGACGTTGTGATGTTCGAGCCTGACCTCGCCGTGTTCCGGCTGGCTGAAGCGGTAGGCGCAGCGCAACAGGCTGGTCTTGCCGCTGCCATTGGGCCCGATCAGCCCGACGAACTCACCGGCGGCCACTTGCAACGAGGCGTCACGCAGCTGGAACTGGTGATGGCAGTGGTCGTGGCCCAAGGGGGACCATCTCAGGTCGGTGAGGGTCAGGGAGGTCATTTCGTTCCTGTTCTAGAAGGTGTAGTCAGCTGTGACAAAGAACGAACGAGGCTCACCCAGAATCCACTGCTGGCCCTCATTGTATTGGCTTTGCGCATAGGTCCGGTCAAACAGATTGTTCACCTGCAGACCCAGCGTGGTGTTGCGCAGGGCTTTCCACGACAGTGTTGCGTCGACCACGGTGTAGCTCGGCAGCTCGTTGCGGTTGGCCATGTCGGCGAAGCGCGCATCGACATAACGCACGCCGGCGCCGGCTTTCACGTCATCCGTAATGGCTTTGCTCAGCCACAAATTCGCCGTGCGACGTGGCACATCCACCGGGCGATTGCCATTGCGTGACACCGGCACACCGCCGACCACTTCTTCGAAATCGTCGTACTTGGCTTTAACGATGGCGGCGTTGGCTTGCAGTTGCCAGGCGTTTGGCAGTTGCAGATCGAGGCTGGCTTCCAGGCCGTTCGACGATTGCTGGCCGACCTGCTGCTTGAGCGTCGGGTTGCCCGGATCGTCGGTCAGCAGCTTCTTCTTCACGATGCGATACGCCGCCAGCGTGAACTCGCCACGCTGATCCCAGAACAGCTGCTTCATGCCGATCTCGGTTTGCCGCGCGGTGGACAAGTCGTATTGCTGCTGGCTCGGGCTCAGGGAGATCAAACCGCCGATACCGTCGGTACTGGTGGCGACCTGACCGTAGAACGAGGTGTCCTGCGTCAGCGCAAACACCAGACCGGCCTTCCAGTTGTTGCCGGTCAGGGTCTTGTCGCTCTGGCTGCCGTCGACCAGGTTGTTGCGATCCACGTGCACGTAGTCGCGGCGCACACCGGTTACCAGCGACCAGCGCTCGCTCAGTTGTGTGCGGTTTTCGGCGAATACCGACATCTGTCTGGTGGTGCTGTCGAACTGATCGCGATACGGGTCGGCGCTCTCGAAGTAACCGGTTTGCGGGTGATACAGATCCAGCGGCTGACCGTTCGGCGATACGTCATTGAACGGCGAGTTGCTGTCGAGCTGGAAGCGGATGCGGTTGTAGTCGACGCCGGTCACGGTCTGGCTGTAGAGGCCGAGCAGTGAATGCTTGAAGGTGAAGGTCTGGCGGTCGCCGACCTGTTCCTGTTGGTGGCCGATGCCGAAGTAACCGCTGCGGCTGAGTTGTTGGCTAGCGATATCGAAGTTGTAGTTCTCGGCGTTCTGCCAGCGGCGCTGGGCCTTGAGGTAGTAAAGCTCGTTGCTGGCGCTGACCGCATCGTTGATCTGCCAATCCGTGGTCAGGCGCGTCCATTGATCGTTGTAGTGCTGCTTGTCGTCGCGCACGTTGTAGTTCTTGTTGCGCAGGCTGTCCTTCAACTGGCCGTTGATCAACGGCGTGCCGAAGTAGTTCTGCGGGCGCTGATCGCCGTAATCGTGAGCCAGGGTGAAGGCCAGATCATCAGTGGCCTGCCAGCGCAGGGCGGCGCTGATGAAGTCGCTGGACGAATCACCGCGATCGACCCAGCCATTGCTGCGCAGGCGATTGAGGTTGAGGCGATAGCTCAGGGTATCGGTCAGCGAACCGCCGCTGTCGAACGCCTGTTGCTGGCTATCGAACGAGCCGTAACCGACGCGCACGTGGTTTTCGATTTCGCCTTCGAACGGTTTCTTCGGGATCACGTTGACCACCGCGCCGGTCGCGCCTTCGCCGTACAGCACCGAGGCCGGGCCGCGCAGGACATCGACGCGCTCCACCGACCAGGTGTCGACGGGAAAGGTCACGGTGCCCATGCCGGTGTACATGCGGTTGCCGTCATACAACTGCATCACCGAACTCTGCCCGGTAAAACCCCGGGCCTGCAACGAGGTGCCGCCATCGCCCGGCGTGCCGGTGCGACTGATGCCGGTGCTGCGCGACACCGCGTCCTGCACGCTGCGATCACCACGGGCGCGGATTTGCTCGCCGCTCAGGCTTTCGACGCTGGCCGGGGTTTCCATCGCGCTGAGGTTCAGGCGCGAGCCGGCGCTGGTCGGCGTGGTCAGGCTGACAGTTGGATCGTCATTGGCCAGGGCCGTGATGGTGCCGGTGGGCAGCGTCAGCGCGGCGTTTTCGGCGTGGGCACTGTTGTTCAGGGCGAACAGGCAGAGGCTGGACAAGAGGTACTTGTTCATCGGGGCGGTGAATCACTTCTTCAAAAGAAAAGCCCGCAGGCTCATGGCAATGCATGGCTGCGGGCAGAGCAGCAAATTAGTGTTATACAGTAACACTAAAAATTGCCGGAGTTTAAGCCCCGGCAGTTTAAAGATCTGTCTAGGTCGCGCATCTCGCCTGTTTCATGATGAAGTTGAGGCAGATTCAGTTTGCCGGCCCAGACGCGACAACAGCAGCCGATCCAGCAACCACACCACCACCAGCGAAGCGCCCACCAGTGGAAACACCACCGCCAGAACCAGCATGATCGCCACGCCGGTTTTCCATTTCGGCAGATCGTGGCGCAGCGGCGGTACGCCGAATTTTCCTTGCGGGCGACGCTTCCACCAGATCACCACGCCGCTGACGGCGCTGAGCAGGATCATCAGGCAGATCAGCAGCACGATGATCTGATTGAAAGTGCCGAACATCTTGCCTTCGTGGAGCATCACGCCGATCTCGGTAGCCCGGGCAACAGCGCCGTATTGCTCGAAACGTACATCGGCCAACACTTTGCCGGTGTACTGATCGACGTGCAGGGTGGCGTCGTTGCGTGGGTCGTCAGCGAACACGGCGATGGTGAACACGCCGGTCGCGGTGGTCGGCAGGGTGATGCTGTAGCCCGGCTCGACCTTGCGCTCGATGGCGATGTTCTGCACATCCTGCAGGCTGATGATCGGCGCGGCGGGACCGTGTTGCATGCCGCCGTGGGCCATGTGTTCGGCGTGGTCGCCGGACATCGGCATCGGGGTGTTTTCCATGGCCCACGGTACGGTCTGGCGGGCGGCGTTGTTGAGGCTGCCAGCCTCGACGTCGGAGGTCGGCACGTTGTCCCACATCGCCGCCGGGAACACGTTCCACACCTGGGCGTACTGCTTGCCCCAGAACCCGGTCCAGGTCATGCCGCTGAGCAGCATCACCAGCAGCAACGCGGCGCCCCAGAAACCGGTGACCGCGTGCAGATCACGCCACAGCACGCGACCGCGACTGTTCAGGCGTGGCCACAGAATTCCGGCGGCCTGACCTCGCGGCCACCACAGGAAAACCCCGGACACCACCAGCACCACGCCCCAGCCGGCGGCGAGTTCGATCAGTCGGTCACCGACGGTGCCGATCATCAGTTCGCCGTGGATCGCCCGGGCGAGTGCTTGCAGGTTCTGCTTGGCATCCTGCTCGCCGAGGATGTCGCCGTGGTACGGATCGACAAACACGTTCAGCTCATGGCCGGCGTTCTTCACCACGAATTGCGCGCTGCGCTCGGCGTTCGCTGGCGGCAGGTACTGGGTGACCTGGCCCTGTGGGTAAGCGCTTTTGACCTTTTGCAGCAAGTCATCGGCCGGCACGGTGTGATGCCCGGCCGGGACGTTCAGCAGGCTGCTGTACATCAGCGAATCGAGCTGCGGTTTGAACAGGTAAATGATGCCGGTCAGGGCCAGCATCACCATGAATGGCGCGACGAACAATCCGGCATAAAAATGCCAACGCCAGGCCAGGTTGTAGAAATTCGGTTTGGGCTGTTTCATCACGAGTGCTCCGCTTGGCTTGGATCTTCTAGTTGTCTGTTGTCACCCGCTCCCTCAAGGAGAGCGAGTGCCCTTGAGGGTTAGAAACTCATGTCCACCTTGGTCCAGAGCGTGCGCCCCGGCTCATTGATGGCTTGCGGGTCGTTGGCCGGGTAGCCGAACCCGGCGTTGCCCGCCAGGTTGAGGTGTTCGGCGTAAGCCTTGCCGAACAGGTTGTCGACGCCGGTACTGACCTTCCAGTGTTTGTTGATCCGGTAGGCACCGTTGAGCGAGAACACGCCGAAGCCCGAACTCTTGTCGTAATCCTTGCCGACCACGTTGCCCTTGTTCTGGTCGATACGGTTTTGCGCGGCAACCACCCTCCACAGTGCGCCGGCGCTCCAGTTGTCTTCGCTGTAGGTCAGGCCGAAACGTGCGTCCAGCGGCGGCATCTGTGGCAGAGCCTTGCCGTCGCTGCTGTTCTTGCCCCAGGCGTAGGCCAGGGTCGCATCGGCTTTCCAGTTGTCGGTGAGTTTGTAGGCTGCACCGAGTTCACCGCCCATGATCCGCGCGTCGATGTTCTCGGCGCGGGAGGTGCTCATGCCCATCATCGTCGGGGTGTAGTCGAACAGGATGTAGTCGCGCACCACGCCGATGTAGCCCGAGGCCCAGGCTTCGAGGTCGGCGTCCTTGTAGTTCACGCCGAAGTCGAGCTGAGTGGTTTTTTCCGGTTTGATCGAATCGAACGCATTGACCGAACCCGCCGGGCCGGACTTGGGCGAAAACAGCTCCCAGTAGTCCGGGAACCGCTGCGCGTGGCCGAGGCCGGCGTAGAGCGTGGTCGGGCTGTCGGCGAGATCATGCTCGTAACGCACGAAGCCGCTCGGCAGGGTGTCGGCGCGGGTTTCGTCGGCAGTCGGATTCGGGCGGGACATCATTCCCGATCCGGTGCTCTGCCGATAATCCTTGGCCGAGGCGCGGTCGACCCGGGCGCCAGTGATCAGGCGGTCACGGTCGGCGGCGTACCACGTCAGTTCGCTGAACACCCCGTAGTTATGGAAGTCGGCGTCCTTGTTGCGCGGCAGATCCTTGTAGGCGTCGATGCCCATGGCCGCGCGCTGACGGTGTTCGTTGGTCTGCGCATCGAGGCCGGTGATCAGCTGGATGTCGGCCCAGCGCCAGGTCGCCTTGATCCGTGCACCGAGGGTGCGGCGGTCGACATTGGACGCCATGGGACCTGCCATCATCCCGGTGCCGGACGGCGTGCGCAGGGTGTAGTTGTCCATCACGTGGTCGGCGTAGTTGTAGTAGACCTGCGCTTCGAGCTTCTCCAGCACATCGGTGATGTTGGATTTTTCGAAGCGCAGACCGAGGCTTTCGCGCAGGAACTGCGAGCCATCCATGCCGCGCCCGGCGTAGCGTGCTTCGCCGTCGCCCTTGCCGGCGGTGAGTTCGATCAGGGTGTCGGCGTCCGGGGTCCAGCCCAGCGCTACATCGCCGTTCCACTTGTCATAGCGCGAGGCGACGGTGTCGTTGTTGCCGTCGCGGTAATCGTCGGAGTGCGCGGTGTTGCCGATCACGCGCACATAGCCCAGCGAGCCGCCGGCCGCCGCATCGACGACTTTGTCGAAGCGTCCGTTGGAGCCGGCCAGCACGCTGGCGTTCACGCGGGTGCCGAGTTCGCCGAAACTTTCCGGTTCGCGGTCGAACAGGACTGTGCCGGCCGATGCGCCCGGTCCGTAGAGCACGGTTTGCGGGCCTTTGATCACGGTGAGTTTGTCGTAGGTTTCGGGCGAGATGTACGAGGTCGGCGCGTCCATCCGGCCGGGGCAGGCGCCGAGCATCATGCTGCCGTTGGTGAGGATGTTCAGTCGTGAACCGAACATGCCGCGCAGCACCGGATCACCGTTGGTGCCGCCGTTGCGCACCAGCGCGAAGCCGGGAATCGTTTTCAGGTAGTCGCCGCCATCGCTGGCCGGCACCGGTTGGCGCGGGTCTTTCGGGTTGGTGACGATGGTCAGCGGCGAACTCGGGGCGATGGCGGTGATCACCGTCGGGCTCAGTTCGTCAGCATGGCCGGCATGTTCGTCGGCGTGGACCAGCGGGGACAGCAGGACGCCGCAAAGGACGGCGGTAGCGTGCCTGAAACGAACGCGGGATTCGTTCAGGGCGAAGGACGCCGGGGCAGAACCCGAGCGTGGGACAGCAGAAAACCTGGACATGACAATTTCCATCAAACAGTCGTAAACGACACGGCCGGCAGCCTGAAGCTGTCTTCTCAACCGTGTGCAATCAGAGGTGGGTGTTTACGCTGCGACGGGCGGGGCGCGGGTGCGGGCGCCGGGGAAGAAGGTCTGCCGGGCATGGCCCAGACGCGGGGAGGGTGGGGTGAAAGTGTTGACGTGGGCGATGCTGAACGTGGCAAAACTGCCGCCGCCAGTCAGCGCCGGGCAATTGAACAGCAGGCTGCAATAGCCACATTTTTCCCACAGCACATGGTGCGAGGATTGCGGCGGACAGTGTTCGGCCGAAGGTTTTGCTTCATGCGCGGAATGATCCATGCCCGCCATGTCCATGCTCATTGGCATGGATGTCGAGGCGTGCTGATCCATCGGCATCGACTGAGAAATCAGCGGGCCGATGAAGATCATCAACATGGCGAACAGGGCTATCCAGCTGCCGCGTGTCAGGTGTTCAGTCTGACGGCGTTGCACGGACGACCTGGCGCTGCGCGGGCGCATGGGCGGAGTCTGCCTAAGGGGTTACTGGGCGTGCGCGTGTTCCGGCATGTCCTGCGGTGGCTTCTTCTGCACGGCGACCTCAACGGTCACGTCACCGGCCTTCTCAAAGTGCATCGTCAGGGGAAAGCGCTTGCCGTCGGTCAGGAGGCTGCGGTCGGTCGGATTCATCAGCATCACGTGATAGGCCATCGGCGCGAAGGTCACGTTCTCGCCGGCCGGGATAGCCACGTTCGGCACCTGTTGCATCTTCATCAGGTCGCCCTGCATCACGTGTTCGTGCAGTTCAGCTGTCGGGGCGATGGGCGAATCGACACTGAGCAGGCGGTCAGCGGTTTTGCCGCCGTTGTGAATGATGAAGTACGCGGCAACGGTCGGCGCGTTCGGCGGCAGTTCCTGCGACCACGGGTGGGCGATTTCCAGCTCGCCGGCCTTGTATTCGTGGGCATGGGCGAAGCACGCAGGCAGCAACAGCGCAGCGATGACGATGAATTTGTTCAACATGGCAGTTCTCCAGAACGATTTGAAACGCAGGTCAAATGCGGGAACAAATCAAACCAGAGGGGAAGCGCGGGGATTGAGGCTCGGCCATTGCTGGCGCGGTGTCGGGGCTTGCAGCAAGGCTGGCGCCACACTGCGATTGCTTTCGTATCGGGCGAAATACAGTTGCGGCGAATGCCCCGGCAACGCCACCACCGGCGCCGATCCGGAACAGCACCAGCAATGCTGCATGGTCGAATGATTGTCACCGCTTTGCGGTGCTTTCTGATCGAGGCTGCCGATGTCGATCGCCACCATCTTCGTCCCGCTGCCGGTGCAGAAACTGCTCCACAGCAATTGCTCGGCCGGCGTTTGCGCCGCCTGCGCCATCGCTCCCGTCAACGGCATGGCGAGCATGTTGAACAGCACTGCAAAGCAGGCGATCCAGGCAAATGCGAGCCGGTGTCGGTTCATGGGACAGGTCCGTAGGGTGGGCGATCAGGCGCGGCTATTTAGCCTGATCAGGGCCGATAAGTAAAAAAGCGTCGTGCGGTTTGGTGTCGCAGCGCACTTTCAAGAGAGTGTAGCGGCTCGAATTTGCATTGCATGGGACTTGCGTCAACAACTGAAGCTATCTCGAGATGAAAAAAACTCCGTCCCGATCAAGGTTTTTCAAGCGCCGAGATGACGTCATCAACCGTCGCAAACTCCCGATCAACCGCCGCCAACCTCGGCCGCTTCAACACCATCACCGGCACCCCAAGCTCCCGCGCCACTTCCAGTTTCGGCTCGGTTGCGGTGCTGCCGCTGTTCTTGCTGATCAGCACGTCGATCTGCCGGCGTTCGAACAGCGCCCGCTCATCCTCCAGCAGAAACGGTCCACGGGCGCCGATGACTTCGCAGCGTTCGTTGCCGGGGTAGACGTCGAGGGCGCGCAGGGTCCAGAACTGGTGTGCCGGGATTTCATCGAGGTGTTGCAGCGGTTCGCGGCCAAGGGTGAACAGCGGGCGGCGGAAGGGTTCGAGGGCGGAGATCAGTTCGGCCCAGTCGGCGACTTCGCGCCAGTCATCGCCCGGCTGTGGTTGCCACGCCGGGCGGCGCAGGGCCCAGCACGGGATGCCGGTGAGTTGTGCAGCGGTGGCGGCGTTCTGACTGATTTGTGCGGCGTACGGATGGGTCGCGTCGAGCAGCAGATCGATGCCTTCATCGCGAATGAACTGCGCCAGACCTTCGGCACCGCCGTAGCCGCCGACGCGCACCTGACACGTCAGATCGGTCGGTACACGGCCTACGCCAGCCAGGCTGTAAATGTGTTCCGGCCCCAACGTGCGCGCGATGGCCAACGCCTCAGTCACGCCGCCCAGCAACAAGATCCGTTTCATGCAAAAGCTCCCGCATGGCCAACAATGCCGCCCTGACGATCAATCGCAAACACTTCGACCTGGACCTGCGCCGGCACCACGCTACGGGCGAATTCCAGGGCATGACGGCAGACCTCATCACCCAGCGCAACGCCCGTCGCACTGGCCATCGCCAACGCCTGCTGACTGGTATTCGCCCCGCGAATGGCTTGCTGCAAGGTGTCGTCGGCGCCAATCGCCGCGGCCCATTCGGCCAGTTGCGGCAGGTCGATGCTCGAATGGCGCGAGTGCAGATCCATGTGTCCGGCCGCCAGTTTGCTGATCTTGCCGAAGCCGCCGCACAGGCTGAGTTTATCCACAGGCACTTTGCGCAGGTGCTTGAGTACCGCGCCGACGAAGTCGCCCATTTCGATCAGGGCGATTTCCGGCAGGTCGTAGACCCGGCGCATGGTGTCTTCGCTGGCGTTGCCGGTGCACGCGGCGATGTGCAGGTAGCCGTTGGTTTTCGCCACGTCGATGCCTTGATGGATCGAAGCGATATACGCCGCGCAGGAAAACGGCCGGACGATGCCGCTGGTGCCGAGGATCGACAGCCCGCCGAGAATGCCCAGGCGCGGGTTCATGGTTTTCAGCGCCAGGGCTTCGCCGCCCTCGACGTTGACCGTCACCTCGAAGCCGCCGCGATAGCCGGTTTCTTCGGCGAGCAATGTCAGGTGATCGCTGATCATCTTGCGCGGCACCGGATTGATCGCCGGTTCACCGACCCCCAGCACCAAACCCGGACGGGTCACAGTGCCGACGCCTTTACCGGCGATGAAGCGAATTCCCGGAACGCCATTCAGCCGCACCCGCGAATAGAGCAGGGCGCCGTGAGTCACGTCCGGGTCGTCGCCGGCATCTTTGATCGTTCCCGCTTCGGCGCCGTCATCGGTCAGCCGGCAGAACTCCAGGCGCATCTGCACCTGCTTGCCCTTGGGCAACACAATCTGCACGGCATCAGCCGCCACTCCGCCGAGCAGCAGGCGCGCGGCGGCGAGGCTGGTGGCCGTGGCGCAACTGCCGGTGGTCAGGCCGCTGCGCAGGGGCGCGGGTTGTTCGGCGGTTTCGTCACGCATCGAGGGGTTTGACCAGATCGAGCAGGGTGATCGGCAAGGCCTGACGCCAAGTGTCGAACTCGCCCAGGGGCTGCGCCTGGGCGATGTGGATGCGGGTCAACTCGCCGCCATGGCGTTCGCGCCAACTCATCAAGGTCATTTCGCTTTGCAGGGTCACGGCGTTGGCGACCAGTCGGCCGCCAGGTTTAAGCTGTTCCCAGCAGGTGTCGAGCACGCCTTCGCGGGTCACGCCGCCGCCGATGAAAATCGCGTCCGGGCGTTCCAGCCCGACGAGGGCCTGTGGTGCGCTGCCGCGAATCAGTTGCAGGCCGGGAACTCCCAGCGCATCGCGGTTGTGTTCGATCAGTTGCTGGCGACCGTCATCGGCCTCAATGGCGAGGGCGCGGCAACCCGGGTGAGCGCGCATCCATTCGATGCCGATCGAACCGCTGCCGGCGCCGACGTCCCACAGCAGTTCGCCCGGCGTCGGGGCGAGGCGGGCGAGGGTGATCGCGCGAACGTCGCGCTTGGTCAGTTGACCGTCATGTTTGAAGGCTGAATCCGGCAGGCCGGCGAGGCGTGACAGGCGCGGTGTCTGCGGATCGGCGAGGCACTCTAGGGCGATCACGTTGAGGTCGGCAATGAGCGGATCGTTCCAGTCGTTGGCGGTGCCGTCGATCCGGCGTTCGGCGCTGCCGCCCAGATGCTCCAGAACGCTCAGGCGACTGGCACCGAATCCACGCTCGCGCAGTAATTGGGCAACAGCAGCCGGGCTTTGACCGTCATTGCTCAGCAGCAACAGGCGCACGCCGCAGGACAACTGACCATTGAGAGCCGCAAGCGGGCGAGCCACCAGCGACAGCACGCTGACGTCCTGCAACGGCCAGCCCAGTCGGGCGGCCGCCAGTGAGCAGGAGGACGGCGCTGGCAGAACCAGCATCTCGGCGCCCGAGACCTGCCGCGCCAGGCTCGCGCCAACGCCGTAGAACATCGGATCACCGCTGGCCAGCACGCACACCGCTTCGCCGCGACGCTCGAGAACCGGGGCCAGTGAAAACGGACTCGGCCACAACTGGCGCTCGCCACGGATGCACACCGGCAACAGATCCAGCTGACGCTGACCGCCGATGATCCGCGAGGCGCCCATCAGGGCGCGCCGGGCATTCTTGCCCAGGCCCTTGAAGCCGTCTTCACCGATTCCCACTACCGTCAGCCAGGCCGTCATGCTGTTCCTCAATTCGTGTTCGCGTATCAGGGCGGCATGATAGCGCGGCGGCCGTTGTCTCGCGCTGGTCTGTTGTCGGTCACGGAAACTTCCCGTTGCTGTAAGGCGGTTGTCGGATTCGACATGCCTGATAGGGTTCGGATGAACTGGAACCAAAGCCAGGATTGGCGGGAAGACATAGGGATATGAATGTGAAAACAGGAACGCTCGCTCATCATGCGACGCTGGTGGGGGATATTTTACTGACAGGCCTGCTGGGCCAGTCGAAAGATGATTACAACTTTGCGTTGAACTGTACGTATCTGGCCAAGAAACAGGCAGATAGTACGTACAACAGCGAAACGCAACCGGGGCGCTGGATCGATTACTACGCGGATGTCCTGTGGTCACACGGCTGGAATCGTGACCAGCCTGCGGTGGAGTATGTGCAGCCGCAGTTCGCGGGAAGCGTGAAGCAGGCATGGATGAGCGTGGCCAATTTTTTGCTCACGCGTGAACAGGTCGCCGGCGTGGATGTCGGGCTTGCGACACTTGAGCAACGAGTCGATCTGCTGGAAAAGACCAAGGGTATCAGCGGCAAGGCATTCGACTTGAAGATAGTGCCGGTCAGTTATAACGCCGCCGGGGATTTGGAACTTGTGATAACGCACGTCAGGTTCATTAAGTTGAGCCTGAATACTCGCTACTTGTTCTGGGATATATCACAAGCCATGAGCCAGCTGGATATCAGGGCGCGACGGGTGGTGATCAGTCCTCGAGTCATGGAGGCCCGACGGACCCGTGTCGAAAAAGCGATCGAAAACATGTCGTTCAATTTCGAGGATTACGAACTGTAAATCCGTTCGGCAGAGAAATTCCCCAAACTTCATGGAATCCGACCGGCAGGCATTTTCATGCCCTCGGGCAAAGCAGGCATAATGGCGACCTTTCGCCCATCCTGGCGCTGCCCGTCAGCCGGTCATCCTTTGAACGAACGTCCTCTATCCAATGCCTTACGCCCCTCGGCTTGCCCGGGGTTGCTGCGTATCGTCCAGGCGCTGGATGGCGGTATCTGCCGGATCAAACTCGATGGTGGTTCGATTGCGGCCGATCAGGCCGATGCGGTGGCCAATGCCGCCGAGCGGTTTGCCGGCGGGGCGATCGAGGCGACCAACCGGGGCAATCTGCAGATTCGTGGCATCGGCGACCAGTCCGCCGCGTTGATCGACAGCCTGCTGGCCGCCGGACTCGGGCCGCGAACCGCAGCAGGCGACGATGTGCGCAACCTGATGCTCAGCCCGGCCGCCGGCATCGACCGGCAGATGCGCTTCGATACCCGACCATTGGCCGGGCAGATCCTCGAGACCCTGCAAAGCCATCCGCGTTTCCATGAGCTGAGCGCCAAGTTCGCCGTGCAACTGGATGGCGGTGAAGCGCTGGCGATGCTCGAACATCCCCACGATCTGTGGTTGTCGGCATTCAAAGATCGCGGCAATGCATTGTTGGCCTTCGGCCTGGCGGGTTGCCCGAAGGATCGACCATTGGCCGCCGTGGCGCTTGCGGATGGACATGCGCTGGTGGTGGCGGTGCTGGAACTGTTCCTCGAACTGGCCCGGCCGGAGCAGACGAGGATGCGTCATCTGCTGGATGAATGCCCTGCACCGGTGTTCCTGAAAAAACTCGGTCAGCGTATCAGCCTGCAAAGCGTCGGCGACTGGCAACGTGAAGCCGCGTCGGAAGGTTTGCACATCGGCATTCATCCTCAGCAGTCGGCCGGCCAGGTGTATGTCGGTGCAGCACCGCCGCTCGGTCGTCTCGATCCAGACATGCTGCGAGGCGCCGCGCAACTGGCCAGAACTTTTGGCGACGGCAGCCTCCGTTTCACACCATGGCAAAGTCTGTTGCTGCCCAATGTGCGGGACGCGGATGCGGCACAGACCCTCGAGGCGCTGGGCAAGCTGAACCTGCTGACCCGGACCGAAGATCCGCTGTCACACCTGATCGCCTGCACCGGTTCCAACGGTTGCGGCAAAGGCCTGGCCGACACCAAACACGATGCCCGCCTGCTGGCTACGCTGTTGCCACACGCCGTGGATGTGCACCTGTCCGGCTGCTCGCGTTCCTGCGCCGCCGCACATCGGGCTGCCATGACTCTGCTGGCGGTCGGCCCCGGTCACTACGATCTCTATTTTCGCGATGCAGCTCTGCCGGGTTTCGGCGCGCTGCACGCTCACAACCTTACTATCGAAGCGGCCGCGACCCTGCTCGCCGCCCGCTCACGGAGCCCCCTTGATGCTTGATTACATCCGCGACGGTCAGGAGATCTATCGCAACTCCTTCGCGATCATTCGCCGCGAGGCCAACCTCTCGCGCATCCCGGCCGACCTGGAAAAACTCGCGGTGCGGGTGATCCACGCCTGCGGCATGGTCGAGGCCATCGACGGGCTGCAATTCTCCGAAGGCGCGGGCAAGGCCGGGCGCGATGCGCTGGCCGCTGGCGCGCCGATCCTTTGCGATGCGCGGATGGTTTCCGAAGGCGTGACCCGTGCGCGCCTGCCGGCCAACAACGAGGTGATCTGCACCCTGCGCGATGAGAGCGTGCCGGAGCTGGCGCGCGAGCTGGGCAACACTCGCTCGGCAGCGGCGCTGGAACTGTGGCGTCCGCATCTGGAAGGCAGCGTGGTGGTGATCGGCAACGCGCCGACCGCGCTGTTCTATCTGCTGGAAATGCTCGACGCCGGCGCTCCGAAACCGGCGCTGATCCTTGGCTTCCCGGTGGGCTTCGTCGGTGCTGCCGAATCCAAGGCCGAACTGGCCGCCAACAGCCGTGGCGTGCCGTTCGTGATCATGCAGGGCCGCCTCGGCGGGAGCGCCATGGCCGCCGCTGCGGTCAATGCCCTCGCCACGGAGATCGAATGATGCAGGCTAAAGGACGTTTGATTGGCCTGGGCGTTGGCCCCGGTGATCCGGAACTGATTACCGTCAAGGCCCTGCGCCTGCTGCGCGAATCGCCGGTGGTGGCGTATTTCGTGGCCAAGGGCAAGAAGGGCAACGCGTTCGGCATCATCGAAGCGCACCTGCAGGACGCGCAGAATCTGCTGCCGCTGGTGTACCCGGTGACCACCGAAGTGCTGCCGGCGCCGCTGTCCTACGAACAGGTGATCAGCGATTTCTACGATGACGCGGCAGAGGAAGTGGCCGCGCATCTGGATGCCGGTCGCGACGTGGCGGTGATCTGCGAGGGCGATCCGTTCTTCTACGGCTCCTACATGTACCTGCACGATCGCCTCGCCAGCCGTTACGAAGCCGAAGTGGTGCCGGGCGTCTGCTCGATGCTCGGTGGCGCGTCGGTGCTGGGCGCACCGCTGGTGTATCGCAATCAGAGCCTGTCGGTGCTGTCCGGCGTGTTGCCACATGACGAGCTCAAGCGCCGTCTGGCCGATGCCGACGCGGCGGTGATCATGAAGCTGGGGCGCAATTTCCCGAAAGTGCGCGACGTGTTGGCAGAGCTGGGTCTGGCCGAGCGTGCGCTGTACGTCGAGCGCGCGACCATGGCCAACCAGAAGATCGTGCCGCTGGATGAGGTCGAGCCGATGTCGTCGCCGTACTTCTCGCTGATCATTGTTCCCGGCGAACGGTGGCAAGGCTGATGACGCATTCCACACCGGCCATCGTCATTCTCGGCCAGGGCGCGCTGGCCACGGCCCGTTGCCTTCAACAGGTCTATCCGGCTTCAAAGATTCACGGTCTCGAAGGACGTGTCGAAGGCGCCGACCTGACTTACAGCGAGTTCGGCGTGACGCTGCGCGAGTTGTATCAACAGGACACGCCGATCATTGCCCTGTGCGCGGCGGGCATCGTCATTCGCACCTTGGCGCCGCTGTTGCTGGAGAAAGGCGTCGAGCCGCCGGTGCTCGCCGTGGCTGAAGATGGCAGCGCTGTGGTGCCATTGCTCGGCGGTCTGGGCGGGGTGAATGTCATGGCCCGTGAGATGGCGGTTGCACTTGAAGTGGCAGCGGCGATCACCACCAGCGGCGAATTGCGTTTCGGCACCTGTCTGCTCAATCCGCCCGGCGGTTACGCGCTCGGCGATCTGGAGCAGGGCAAACGCTTCGTGTCCGATCTGCTCGCCGGCCACAGCGTGCGCATCGACGGTGCTGCACCGTGGCTTGAGCAGGCGCAGTTGCCGGAAGATCCACAGGCACAACGCTCGATTCATGTGGGCAGCGATGCCCGCGTGGCGAGCGCCAGTGAGTTGCTGATTTATCCGCGCAGCGTGGCGGTGGCGGTTGGTGCCGATGTGGCCGACCTGCCGGATGCGATTCGCGATGCATTGCAGCAGGCCGGTGTGGCGATTCAATCGCTGGCCTGTCTGGTGGCGGCGGATGTTCAGATGGCCAGCCCGGCGTTGCGTGAAGCTGCGCTTGAATTGGCGGTGCCGCTACGCTTTGTTGCGCCAGCGAGTGACATCGCGGAGCTGGCAAGCCATGCCGTCCCTGACGCTCGAATCATCACAACATCCCACGATATTGCCATCGCCGTGGCCGAACAGCCGCTGGATGTTTCGCAGGTCGGTCGTCCGCGCGGACGTCTGGCCGTCATCGGTCTCGGGCCGGGTGCCGCCGAGTTGATGGTGCCAGCGGTGAAAGCAGAACTGGCTCGGGCTACCGATGTGCTGGGTTACGAAACCTACGTGCGCATGGCCGGCCCGTTCCGCGACGATCAGGTGCAACATTGCACCGACAACCGCGAAGAAATGCAGCGCGCTCGCCATGCCTTCAGACTGGCCGCTCAGGGCCGTTCGGTGATTGTGGTTTCGTCCGGCGATCCGGGCGTGTTCGCCATGGCGGCGGCGGTGCTTGAGGCGTTGCACGAGTCGACAGATCCGGCGTGGCACAGCGTCGATCTGGAAATCCTGCCGGGTGTGTCCGCGTCACTCGCTACCGCCGCTCAGGCCGGTGCGCCGCTGGGGCACGATTTCTGCGTGATGTCGCTGTCGGACAACCTCAAGCCGTGGTCGATCATCGAGAAGCGTCTGGATCTCGCTGCAGAAGCGGATCTGGCATTGGCGTTCTACAACCCGATCTCCCGTGCCCGTCCGTGGCAATTGGGGCGAGCGCTGGAAATCGTTGCGCAACATCGCACACCGCAAACGCCAGTAGTGCTGGGCCGTGATATCGGCCGGCCGGGGCAGACACTGCGAGTGACGACGTTGGGCGCACTGACACCAGATCAGGTCGACATGCGCACGATGGTGCTGATCGGTTCGTCCACCACCTGCACTTTCCCTCGCACCGAGGGCGGGGAGTGGGTGTATACGCCGCGCTGGTATGGGGAAAGACCGGTCAGTTGATAACGGTGTAGTTGGAAATTGTTGCAAACACTTATGGATCTAAGTGACAAGGCCGCGAACGGAAGTTTCGCGGCCTTTCTTTTTTGTGCGGGTAAGTTATGCGAGTTTGTATTTGATTAAAGTAAGAAATGTTGAGTTGGTGTTGTTGGATGTTTCTGTTGACATTGTTTGAATGGCTTTGCTTTTGTCTTTGGAGATGCGTTGTACTAGTTTTGCTTGAAAGTTTTTATCTCTCGAATTGTTCACTGTTTCGGTTTGCCAAAAAGGCGTTGTTCTTTTCGGTTGAGTACAGCTGTGCGCACTTTGTTGTGCGTATGTTATCGAGTGTTTCAAGGAAGGTGGTTTATGCAAGATATGAAGATAAAGACGGTTGATGGCAAGCACTTGAGTTTTACCAAACTGTTTAAGCTGGCGGAGCTTGAACAGGCACTCTTGCCCTACAAGAATACTCGTCAATATGACGCGGTTATCCGTTACTACTTCGCCTGCATCGGTTTGCTCGACTCACCCCGGTTACAGCATCCGCTGGCGCTGTTCAGGCAGGCGCTGGGAGAGTTGGGGCAGCGTCGTGTACGCCGCGATGTGGAGCAGGATCCCGCGCCGAGCCCCGATCAAGAGGCGTCACCCGGTCTGACGCAAATCCTTGGAAGAGTGGATGACTTCGACGCGCGACTGCAATACGGCATAGAACTGATGAAGGTTTCGGCGACGCAGGTGCCGAAGATACTGCACTTCGTCTGGGTCGGAGGTGGCGTCGGGGATATACAGCGTGATTACATCAACCTGTGGAAGCAGGTGCTGACTGGACACGATTACACAATCAATCTCTGGTACGACAGCGATGCGTTACTGGCCCATAAAACCAACCGTTTGATTATCGAGGCCGCCAAGGCAGATGCAATGTTGCAGGGTGGAACCGAAAGTACGTCTGAGCGGGTATTGGGCGAATCGTATGTCGCCCGCGCCATTGTTCTGAAACAGCAGATGTACGATTACATCAATGATGCAACCGCAGGAGGCGAATCGGCCGATGACGCGAGAGTTCAGTTACTGGCTCGTGCTTATGGACAAGACGCAGGGGATTTACGTGAGCTGAAGAACCGAAATCGTGAAAGCGTAACGGGCTTGGTTGACAGAGGTTTGCGACTGCGCGACCTGGCAAGTACGGAAACACCTTTGCAGTTGCGAGACATCTACGAGCGCGAAATGTGTCTGCGTGGCAACTTCGCCGCAGCGTCGGACATTGTCAGAGTGGAAGCGTTGTATCCGGAAGGCGGCAGTTATTCCGATGTCGATAACTTGCCTCCGTTACTGCAAGAGATCGGTGGTGTCGACATTAGCGGCTTCGACAGCGGAGCACGACTGGGCGTGTTGCAGTTGCTGCTGGATCACAACCCCCACTGGATGCCTGGCCGTGAAGCTCTGCGCAGTCGATACACCGATTACACGGTGCGAATTCCTGAACAGCATCGTCCAGAACTGCAAGCTTTCGCCAGTAGCCAGCCAGACCTCAATCAAGTGTTCCAGCCTCCCCGGGATCTTCTCGCCCGACCTTACACCTTAAGGGCCGTGGCAGAGGGTTCCACGATCAGTAACGCCTTCATGTTGGCCCATCCCGGTTCGACAGTCATCGAGTCCGTGTTTGATCGCTTCCGGTTCAATTATCGGTTGGTTGAAGACACTGCCCGGCTGGCTGCTCAGAGAGGTGTCAGACTTGAAGATTCTGAGGCGATGTCTTCACTGGCGAACGAGGTTCTGGAAAAAGCCTACGGGCCTCTCATTGACTTACCAGGGGAGGAGTCGATTTTCGCTGCCTATCTTGCAGACGCCGCCGCCAATTACTACAACGACGGCATCCGTCCGCAAGGTGAGGGGACGATCTATTTGACCGGCCCGGTCGGCATCAAGGACGGTACAAGCGATTTCGAAAAGGCTCGGTTAACGTCTCGCGGCGCAGAAGCCTCCCGTGCGGAGATGGCAATGGATCCCCTGGCGACAGTCAATCGCACAACCGAAGAGGAGCAGGATCACTCCTGGAAAGACAATGAAACCGACTTTGACAAGTGGGTGGAAACCGAGAAGCAGAACTGGCGCGATGGCCAATACAAGGCCCGCTACGCCGGGAACATCGCTGAGTTGTTGAAGCAGACGACCGTCGAGTTCGAACTCGGCTGGCCACGGGTCGAAGGACGCCATGTCCTGAATACCGAGTTGTTGCAGCGCATGGGCGAGCGCCTCGGTGAACCGTTTACCAAGGCGATGATGAGTGGCCACGATGGCAAGGTTGTGTTCGCTGAAAGATTGCCGCTGAGCTTCGATGATCGTCAGGCCATCCGCAATCAGGACACTCGCCTGCGGCCACCGGCATTCCCGAAAAGTCCGATCGCCCAGAATCTCGCGCTGGATGAACTGTTGATCGGTCTGGGCGCCGGCTCCTGGCAACTTGCGCAGCTCAACCCGTTGCAGCGTTTGACGCTTGGGGCGTTGGTGGGCATCGAGTCACTGGACAGTCAGAGCTTTTCCGCCCTGAGCGGTGCGCTGGACAATCTGATCAACAGCGTCAGCGAGCGTGGGACGTCCGGGCGTTACGCAGTGATCGAGCAGCATCTCTATCAGCGTCGGGCGCCCGCGTTCCAGGCAGGGATGGCGAGTGTCGAGGATGGCTTGCCGGCGAACTCGGTCAGCGCACTGAGCCTGAAGAAAAACGCGCTGGCCAACGCCGTGACGCTGTTTGACTGGGGGCGTCAGGTGGCGCAGATCCAGCGACTCGCGACGCGGGAACACCGTGAAAAGGTACAGGAACGGGTGGAGCAAGTGCTGAACCAGTTCGAGGCCGGAACCGCCAAACTGGTGCCTCAAGATCTTTTGATGCATGGACCAGGTGACACGGCTGGCGGCCGTTGCTTTCCGCTGGTGCTGGCGATGAGTGCCGCCCTCACGCAGGGCGAGGTAGCGACCCGACAATTGCGCGAGCGGTTTTTCCTGACGGTACTTGAACCGGGGCAATCGGACTCGACGGCGTTTCTGGGGGCACTGGAGGAAATGCGTGGCATGAACGCCGCAGAGGTCGGCACCCCGCTGGGGCGGGTCGATCTGGACACGGTGGTCGCGACCCTCGAGGCGTCCGCCGGCCCCCGAACCCTGATGCTCAATTCAGACAACCACTCGATGCTGGTGGCCCGGACGGTGAGTGGGGTGTCAGACGCTTACCACTTTTATGATCCGAACTTCGGCCTGTTCGAATTCGACAGTCCCGCGACCTTCAAAATGGCCCTGAAGCAATTCTTCAAGGACACGGACATGGCCCGACACTACGCCGTGTATGGCAAGCCTGGCAGGCCGCAGTTCGATCTGATCGATGTCCAGGGGGAGCAGGTTGCCGGTCTGGAGCTGTCGAGCGGCTTCAAGGTGGCTCAGTTGCTCAAGGATGAACCACTGCCGGGCAAACCGTTCAGGCCCATTCGCCAGAGGGTGAACAGTGCTCACGGCCAGTCGCTGATGGCGAATTCTCGCCTGGGCAGTGCGCTGCTGTCTTCAGACAATCACTGGTGGGCGGAGCAGATCGCTGAGGCGACTTCGCGCTTGCAGGAGGGCCATGATTCGGTCACTCCATTGGTGCCGTTGTTCGATTCGCTGGAGGTGACGCCCGAGGGCGGCTATCGGGTGAACATGATCGATCCGCAGAGTGGCGAGTCGGTGGCCATGGTCACCAGCCGGGATGATCGCCTGTTGCGAATCAGGAGCTACCTGACTGATCTGTTCTCGACCCTGGGGCGCAAACGTGCGACCGGCGCTGTGGTGGACCCGACCGAGGTAGCGGCAGTGCACACACTCAATGCCGGGTTTGCGGTGCAGGCTCTGATGAACGCATTGCGCGGACGTGAAGGCGAAGATCGCACCATGACCACTGCGGTCCAATGGCATGCCTACGTCAACTACGCACAACTGGTGCATGGCAACGTCGTCGATGTGGCAGGGCTGATCAGTCTGGTGCAAGCCGCGTTGCGCGATGAAAAACTGATTGCCCGCACCAGTGCGAAGGTGGTCGGCGAAGCACTCGAGCCATTGACCGGCAGAACCCTCGGCGCAGTGGCCGGGCATGTCGCCAACGAGGGCGTAGGTGCCGTGCTGGGTCTGGCCAATGTCGGCTTCGATATCTATCAGTTGGCGAATGCCCGTAACGATGTCGAGATCGCGACGTACGCCACTCAACTGACATTCGACGCCAGCAGTCTGGTCCTCACCGGGGCGGGACTTGGTGCAGCGCTCGCTGGCGCGGGTACGGCGGCTGCGGTGCTGGGTGGCGCCGGGGTGATTCTGGGTGGCCTGGCGGTTGGCGTAGCTGCACTGGCGCAGAACTTCGCAACCATCGCAGAAGAAGCGAAAGCGGTCGGGCTGTTTTTCGCGGAGCTGGAGCAGGCGCATCACGATGCCGGGTATCGCTACAGCGGCGAGCAGGGTGCCTGGTTACCGCGACCGGCGCTGATCATCAACGGTCTGGATCTGGGCGCCGGTAAACTGTTGCTCGACAGCACTCGTCTGTATCCGCAGCGCGATCATTTCGGTGTACCGGAATTCGAGGTCGACTATTCACGCGCCATCAACCTGAGCAAGGAGCTGGGCTACCCCGCCGAGATGAAGTTCTCGCCACCGGCCGAGCAAGCCATTGTCCTGCCGTGTACGCCGATCACCTGCTACCGCTACGAGTACCAGATCCTGCCGTTTGCATCGCAGCGCCACGACAAGGGCTTCGACATCGCCCGGCGTCTGGAGAAGAAAAAAGCAGACGGTCAGTGGCTGTTCCTGTTTTCGTTCTACTCGTTTCCCAGCCACTACATCCTCTATCGGATGTACCCCGATTATCGGCCGACCGAGATCAACGTCACGCTCGATGCGCAGGCACGCAAACTGGTGGTGCCGGTCATCCCCAAGCCTTGGCACGAGCAGATCAGCTATCGGATTCAGGGCGGTGGAGGCACATGCACACTCGTGCTCAACCCCGGCGTCAACGTCGGACTGACGTCAGTAGGCAAACAAAAGGACCGCTGGATCATTGTCGCGCCGTGGGCCGTCGAGACGGACATCGTGTTCGGCAGCAACGGGCAATTCAGTATCAAAGGCTGCGAATTCAAGGTAACGGCTGACATAGCGCCGGAAATTTCCCTGCTGATCGAAAATGGCCGGCTCTTCCGGATTGCCGGCGACAAACGGCTTGAGCTGGATCTTCTGGAAGAACAGGCGCCCAAAGGGCTGGACAGCCAGATCCTGCAGGATCATCTGCAAGACCTGGCGCGAGCCCATCGATTGGCGCTGCGCTACACGCCGATCCACGACTATCTGATTCCGTTCGAAAACATCAAGGCACCGCGTTACACCAATGGCTGGTACGACGCCGCGCAGGACCGGATTTTCTACATCCGCAACGACGAGGTGTTCGACGATGAGGGCCTGTTATCGATGGTGGTCGGCGGTTCGGCGTTTTTCCACGATCCGCTCGGTTACGAGGTCTGCCAGGTCGATGCCGGCACGGGGCTGCTCAGTCATCGCTATCGTTTGATGTTCCGTCGCACTGGCGTCAGCACGATCCGCAGTGTCGAAGCCGATACTCAGGGCGTCGTGCATGTGGTGCAAGAGTATGCCTTTGAAAACGGCACGTTTGAGCGCCTCAATTACCTGATTCACGAAGGCTTGCTGTGGCTGAGTTCGGTTACCCGCGGACTTGAGCCGACCTTGGAGTCGCTGCTCGATGACAGCACTCCCTTGGCCGGCTGGGCTCCGATACTGGGCGAGTGGGTGATGCCCAAACCGGTCCACGATGACAAGGGTTATGCCACGGTCGACTGGCAGTTCGCGCCTTACGTTTCGATCTGCTGGAAGATCGAAGAGAACGCCCGGGACATGGCTTGGGTTCGCTCCCGCGACAACTTGATCGTGCGCCCAGTACCGCGCCGTCACCATGCACGCGGCTGGCCCGACTCGGTCCAGAACCTGAACGAGTTGATGCTGCTGACGCTGGCTGATGACGGCGACGTGTTTGTCATCTACGACCGCCAGCTTCAGAACCTGTGCCGGGTGCAGCGCACAGTGGAGGAAGGGCAGGGCCAATGGTCGCACCGCTGGGTGCAACCCGGGGGCCTGAAACAGGTGACTACCGAGCACAAGGGTTATCAGGCGCGGACCGAGGACGGGTTGTCGTTCGAGATCGGTACCGACGGCGAAGTGCGCTTTGCGGGTCTGGCCGAACCATGGCTCAAGGGACGAGGGCAATGGTGGCTGGCGCTCGAAGCGGTGGCGCGGCAATACACCGTTGAACAGTTCCCGATTGTCGGCATTGCCAACGCCGCGGGCGATGCACGCTTGCACGCCTGGTACGTGGGTGAGCGCCTGCTGCTGTGTGAGGCGCAACAGACGCAGCTCCGACTGCTCGGCATGACGCCGGATAATCAATCGTCATGGCTGTTCGAACCCGAAAGCGGCGAGGTCTGGCGCCAGACCTTTATCGATAAAGAGCAACTTGACCAGGCGTTCGGAAAAGGCACGCAATTGTTACAGGCCTCGTTGCTGCCCAAACCCGAACGACAGTGGACTGCCTGGCGTTTTGCCGATGTGCGGATCGACGGTGCCGGTCTTGTGGGCACGACGCGGGAGGGGGTGGTGCTGCAACTGGAACATCAGGTACCCCCGTTGATCACCGGCGTGCAGCATGATTGGCTGGAGGCCCATGGCGACAATCTGATCGGCAACTTGCAGGCCTTGCTGGCGAACGAGGTGCATCGTCCGTTCATTTCGATCGCTGCGCAGGACGCCAGTGTTCAGTGGTACATCGCCGACAGCGCACGGCTGATCCAGATCCCCGCTGCCAATTTGCCGGAGGATTTCGAGCTGCTCGGAACCCGGCGAAATACCGATGTCCTGCTACATAAGCCGCAGGAGCGGGTCGTTCAGGGCTACCCGAGTTTGCGTCAGATCAAGCCGCTGGATTATGTCCAGCGCACGGGTGAGGTACTGGTGCTTGAAGGGCGGGTGGATGCCTACGATCTGCAGCCGCTGGTGCCGGACGATGTGCGTACGCTGGTTTTGCGGGTGGGGCGTGGTTCGATGAAATGGCACGTGACCGAGGCACTCATGCGCAAGCTCGATTCGCTGGTGGTGGATTGCCGCTATCCGTTGGGTGGCCGTCCACTGGTCATGAGCCGCTTGCTTTTGACCATGACAGATCCGCACAAGCTCGAAGTGGGGATGGTCGAGGAGCATCTGGTGCTGATCGATCCCGACAGTGAGCACTGTGTGCTGGTGCGCAATGCGGATGCGCCTGATCCGGCGCTGCATGGTGATGCCATGCTTGAGGTCAAGGGCCTGCGTCCGTGCCAGGTGTCGACCCTGGTGCGCTGGCTGAAGGCGCGCAAGGACGGAACCGATAGCGTGACGTTGAAAGCCTTGATCGATCAGGCAAGCGCGAAGAAAACCGTCGAGTCTGCCGGTTGAGGGATTAGGGGCACTGACGAAAAAAGACCGCCGACGTTTCCGTCGGCGGTCTTTTTGTTTCCGGCTCAAGGCACCAGGTAGCCTTTGACCCCGGTAAAGATGATCTGTGCTGCCAGCGCGCATACGAACAGCCCCATCAGGCGGCTGACGATCTGCAGGCCCTGGTCGCCGAGAATCCGCTCGATGCGGTTCGACAAGTAAAGCACCACGCCAACCGTGAAACTGGCGAGCGCGATGCTCATGATCGCGATCAGCTTGTCATCCCAATGCGGCTGGCTGACGCCCATCACCAGCAATGCACCGATGGTGCCGGGGCCGACGGTCAGTGGAATGGTCAGCGGAACAATCGTCACATCCTGCTGCACGTTGTCGGTCTGCACGGCCGACTTGCCCTGCGCCATGCCCAGCGCCGAGATGAACAGAACGCTGCCGGCACCGATGCGGAACGCATCCACGGTGATGCCGAACACATCGAAAATCACCCGTCCGAACAGATACAACAACACGCTCGACACCAGGGTGGCGATCGCTACTTTCCAGGCCAGGCGCCGTTGTTCCTTGCGCGAATAACCCCGGGTCAGGCTGATGAAGCAGGACAACACGAAGAACGGGCTGTAGAGCACCAGCATCTTCAGGTAAACGCTGAACAACACATGGAGCATGATTGAAACTCGCGCCGACGAAAGTTGAACGGAGTCTATCAGGCGCCGGGCGGTCTGTCGGCAAGATCGCTATGGGTGATCGATTGGTAGTTGTGAAGTTGCTGTTGGTTGTTTTGGTTCAAGTGTTGTTGTGACTGTTTGTTGTTATCTATTGGTAATGGTTGTTGGCTTGTTAGTTGGTTTTCTGCTGTGTAGTTTTGTTTTGCGAGCTCAGGAAGAGTTTGCTGATAAATTAAACTAAGGAAATAAGTCGTGGAAAAAAATACTGTTGTTACCGTCGCCGATCGCCTGGAGCGTCTAAGTGCTTATGATGTAACGCCTGAAAAGATCATTATCAATTCGCGCAGTGCTGCCGGCGTAATGGCTTTTGAAATTGAAGCGCCGAGTCGGGCTTCGGTGGTGGGTGATGCGATTCTATCTTTTGTTTCGGGGATGTCCGATCAGAATCGTGCAGATGTGCTCAATACTTATCTGTTTGCATCGCTGGCAGCGAACAAGAAATACCCCGCCGATCATCAGGGTAAAGAGTGGTATCAAACCTTCCTCACGGTCATGCAGGACGCTGGCTGGATTGTCCTGAAACGCTACTACGACTCGACCAGCGCCTCGGGTAAAAGCTTCACCATGGACCAGTTGGCCCTGAAGATCCTGAGCTCGGCAGTCGCTGCGGCTGCTGTGCCGGGCCCGACGTCGGCACTGTTGTTGAAAGTCGCCGGCGATGCGATGGCCTCGCTGCAGAGTTCGGATAAACCGCTGAAAGTATTCGATCAGAACATTAAAGATAAAGGCACTGGCGGTTTTGCTGTGGGCTCTTGCCTTGAAACCGATAGCCAGGAAGTTATTTTGACATTGGGTGCTGTCCGTTTTATTAATCGTACGAATCAGACTAAAGTGCTGTTCGTTAATTGGGATAGCAGTTCCGTGGATCTGTATCGTGGCGAATCGCACATGACCATGGTGCCGTCCATCATTGAAAAGACTCGCGCCATTATCGCTGGCAAGTTGGGTGATCGTGCGGTCAAGCAAATCAGTGAGTGGGAAATCTGATTTAATAAAAGTAGATGGTGGTGTGAAACGTCGCCATCTACTTCCTGTGCTGGAGGTATGGATGAACACGCAATACTTGGCTTATGCCAATGCGGGAGCACTGGTTTTGCTGCCGTCAGGAATGTCCGCCCAGGAACAGCAAGACGTTCAACACTCTGTCTTGTTTGCACAATTGGCAGCCACCCGGAAATGGCTTCAATCCAGCCAGGTCGAATGGTATTCGATCTGGCAGCAAGTTTTGAAAGACAGTTGGTTGCAACGGAAAGTGGCATGGGACACCTTCACCCCGCCGGTAGACGCCACGGCAACGGCCATGGACTGGATGACCCTGCTGCTGGAGAAGTCGCTCGATGATGTCGATGCCCGTGAATGCCTGCCGTTACTGCAAGACATTGCCGGTTTGTCGGCGGCAGATCCGCTGATCGGGTTTCTTCGGGAGAGAGTCCAGCAACCTGTACTGGCACCGGAGGACGAGGCCGGGCCGGTTGACCTGCTTCGTTTTCTGGTCGTCGTTGCGCAACCGGGTCCTCGTCTGAACGCGGTGTATATCACCCTGAAGTCTTCAGAGGGCGGCGCAGTCAATCCGTTTTCCAGGGTCTTCACATCGGCCGATGTGCAGGGCGTCGTCGAACAAAAGTTTTTCCAGGCGGATATGTCTGCCGTACTGCAGGAGCCGATCCGAAGCGTGCTGGAAAAACGCCTGGAACCGTTCGCTGAGCTGATCCGGAAAATGCCCGGGAAGCCAGAGGTGGAGGTCAGCGTCGAACGCTGATCAGGACGTCCGTGCGGTGCTGCGATTTTGCTGATCACGCTGGGCCACCCAGTGCTCGATCAGCTCGCGCAGTTGCGACAGTTCCACCGGTTTGGCCATGTGCCCGTCCATGCCGGCCTGGCGTGCACGCTCCTTGTGTTCGGCGAGGATGTGCGCAGTCAGTGCGACGATCGGCGTTCGGATGCGCTGATTGCCGACTTCCCAGGCTCGCAGTTGCTGGGTGGCGGAGAAACCATCGAGGATCGGCATTTCGCAGTCCATCAGCACCAGGTCGTAGCGCTGGGCCTTCATCGCCTGCAAGGCTTCTTCGCCGTTGCTGGCGGTGTCCGGTTGCAGGTTGAGTTTGCCGAGCATGCCGCGGATCACTTTGGTGGAAATCGTGTTGTCCTCGGCGACGAGGATGCGGAAATCGCTCGGGACTTTGACTGCTGTGGCCGGGCCAGCCGCTTGTGGCTGGAACACCGCCTGACCCCGGTTGCGCTGGTTCAACTCGTCGGCCAGCGTGGTCTTGAGCGTGTAGCCGGCCACCGGTTTGGCCAGGATGCGTTTGATCCCCGAATTGCGCGCGATGATCTTGCTCGGTGCATTGCTGATACCCGTGAGCATGATCAACAGGATGTCGTGGTTCAGGCTCGGGTCTTCCTTGATCTTGGCCGCCAGTTGCATGCCGGTCATGCCGGGCATGTTCTGGTCCAGCAAGACCACGTCGAAGTAATCACGCAAGTGCGCCTTGGTGCGCAACAGGGCCAGTGCTTCCTTGCCTGACGGCACCGCACTGACGTTCAGGCCCCAGGCGCTGCACTGTTGCACCAGCACTTTGCGGCAGGTGTCGTTGTCGTCGACCACCAGCACCCGCGCGCCTTGCAACGGACTGTCGAGATCGGAAGTCGGGTGTTCCAGTCGGTCGGGGTCCAGCGGCAGGGTCAGCCACAGGGTGCTGCCCTGGGTGGCGCCACTCTTGATGCCGAACTCGCCCTGCATCAGGCGAATCAGTTGCCGTGCGATCACCAGCCCTAGATTGCCGCCCAACCGGTTGGCCGACAGGAAGTGCTTGCTGTGCAGCTCGGCGTGCATCAACGCATCACGCTCTTCCTGGTCCATCGGCTGGCCGCTGTCCTGCACGGCAATGCGCAGGCGCGGTTTGCTGCTGCGCTCATCGAGGGCAACCACCACCAGCACTTCGCCTTCTTCGGTTTTCTTCAGGGCGTTTTCCAGCAGGCTCAGCAACGTCTGGCGCAGACGCGTCGGGTCACCGCTGATGACCCGTGGCACTTGCGGCTGGATGAAACTGATCAGCTCGACGTTCTGCTGTTCGGCCTTGGCGCGGTAGATGCTCAGGCAATCGTCGATCAGTGCGTTGAGGTCGAACTGCACGTCGTCCAGTTCGATCTGCCCGGACTCGAGGCGGGAGATGTCGAGGATCTCGTTGATCAGGGTCAGCAGTTCGTTGCCGGCGCTGTGGATGGTCTGCACGTAGTCGCGTTGTTTGACAGACAGCGGCGTGCCGAGCAGCAGTTCGGTCATGCCCAATACGCCGTTCATCGGCGTGCGGATCTCGTGGCTGATCTTGGCGAGGAACTCGGCCTTGGCATTGATTTCTGCGTTGCTCGCGGCGAGGTCGCGGCTGATGCTGAAGCGGCTTTCGGTGATGCTGCGCTGGCGCTCGCCAAGGGCAATGCTCATCAGCAGGCCACTGATGCAGATGAAACCCATCAGGGTCATGATCAGGCCTTGCGGTGCCACCAGGGTCAGCCCCAGCAAGGCCGGAAGGATGATCAGCGTGCCGATGTTGAACACCACCATCGCGGCGACGAACAAGCGGGCAGGGCGGTAGCCTTTCTGCCAGTGATAGAACGCCACCAGCAACATGCTCAGACCGGCCAGGGCCACCAGTGCGTAAGTGATGATGTTCAGCGGCAGGGTGTTGACGAACAACAGTAGCAGGCTGCAGATCACGATGAACAGGATGTCGCCCAGCAGCAGTTTGTTCAGCGGGTGCGGGCCGAGCGGGGCGAAGAAGCGGTAGGCGAACATCAGGCCGGCCGGCGCGGTCAACAGAAGGGCCAGATAGGCGCCGGGGGTCTGGATCGCATGCCAGTTCGGCAGCCATGGGCCGGCGAGGTTGAGCAACAGCAACAGGCTCAGGCTCAGCAACGCTTCACAGACTGCCAGCCACAGGCTGCTGCGCGAGCGGGTGTAGGCGTAGCGGATCAGGTTGTGCAGGATCAGCATGGCGAGGCAGCCGAACAGCAAGCCGTAGATCAGCGTCTGATTATGGTTGGCCGCGCCCATCACCGCCGATTGCAGGGTGATGTACGGGCGCAACTGGTGGTCGGAGACCAGCCGCAGATAGACGTCGAGGGACTTGTCGCTTTGCGGCAGCGGCAGCAGGAAGTCACTGCTCGGCAATGGGCGCTCGGCCTGGGCCTGGACGGTGCCGGTTTCCCGTTGCTCGATCAGTCTGTCGCCATCGAGCACGTACAGATTGAGGTGTGACAGGTCGGGAGCGAAGATGCGCAGCACTTGTTCGTGCTTGCCGGGCGCCAGTCTGAAGCGCAGCCATAACGCGCCATCGGGTTCGGCCGCGGTGAGGCGGTCAAGCTCGATAGGGCTGAATTGATTGGTGTAGCGGGCGGAGCGAATGTCGCTCAGCTGGAGGTTGCCCTGATCGTCGAGCAATACCGACCAGCCACTGCCTTGCGCGGCCTGGGCCGGGAGCATGCAGAGCAAGGTCAACAGTGTGACGGTGAAGCCTATGGCAATCCTGAGCCAGCGCACGGCGAAATCCCTTCGTAGGTTGATGCCAGAATATAACGATGCGCAGCGTCGGAACAGTCCGGCAAGGACCAAGGGCCCTTGCCGGAAACACAGCGTAGCTTATTACCGGGTTTCGCCGCGTTCACGAGCAATGGCGCGGTAGCCAATGTCGGTGCGGTAGAAGCAGCCTTCCCAGTCGATGGCCTTGGCCAGTTTGTAGGCCTGCTCCTGGGCAGCACCCACGCTGGCGCCCATAGCAGTAGCGCACAGCACCCGACCACCGGCCGTCACGACGTTGCCGTCCTTGAGCGCGGTGCCGGCGTGGAAGACCTTGCCTTCCAGGTTTGCTGCCGCGTCCAGACCGTTGATCGTCGCGCCCTTGGCGTAGTCGCCCGGGTAACCGCCAGCGGCCAGCACGATGCCGACGCTCGGACGTGGATCCCACTGCGCTTCGACTTTATCCAGGGCCTGGGCCAATGCCGCTTCGACCAGCAACACCAGGCTCGACTGCAGACGCAGCATTACCGGTTGGGTTTCCGGATCGCCGAAACGGCAGTTGAACTCGATGACCTTCGGATTGCCGGCCTTGTCGATCATCAGACCGGCGTACAGGAAACCGGTGTAGACGTTGCCTTCCTCGGCCATGCCGCGCACGGTCGGCCAGATCACCAGATCCATCACACGCTGGTGCACGTCGGCGGTGACCACCGGGGCAGGGGAGTAGGCACCCATGCCGCCGGTGTTCGGGCCGCTGTCGCCGTCGCCGACGCGTTTGTGGTCCTGGCTGGTGGCCATCGGCAGGACGTTCTTGCCGTCGACCATGACGATGAAGCTGGCTTCTTCGCCGTCGAGGAACTCTTCGATCACGACGCGCGAACCGGCGTCGCCGAAGGCGTTGCCCGCGAGCATGTCACGCACGGCGTCTTCGGCTTCGGCCAGGGTCATGGCGACGATCACGCCTTTACCGGCGGCCAGGCCGTCGGCCTTGATCACGATCGGTGCGCCTTTTTCACGCAGGTAAGCCAGGGCAGGCTCGATCTCGGTGAAGTTCTGGTAGTCGGCGGTCGGGATCTTGTGGCGAGCCAGGAAATCCTTGGTGAAGGCTTTCGAGCCTTCCAGCTGCGCGGCACCGGCGGTCGGGCCGAAGCAGTCCAGGCCACGAGAGCGGAACAGATCGACGACGCCGGCCACCAGCGGTACTTCCGGGCCGACGATGGTCAGGGAAACGTTCTTCTCGGCGAAGTCAGCCAGTTGCTCAAGGGCCAGCACGTCGATGGCAACGTTTTCGCACTTGGCTTCAATCGCGGTGCCAGCGTTGCCCGGTGCGACGAAAACCTTCTGCACACGCGGATCCTGAGCCACTTTCCAGGCCAGGGCGTGTTCGCGGCCACCGCTGCCAATGATCAAAACATTCATTTCAAAAACCTCGGATGACGCTAATTCTGTTTTAGAACCTGAAGCGCTTCACGCTCCAAGAGGTCGCAATGAAGTCGGTAGATGCAAGGCGGAGTCGACCTCGGTGAGCGGAGTTGCCTTTTGGCAATGAGCATCATCGAGGTCGGCTCCAACGCAGCAGATGCCGGCTTCAGTGCGGCCGTTGTCTGATTAGTGACGGAAATGACGCATACCGGTGAATACCATCGCGATGCCGGCTTCGTCAGCAGCAGCAATCACTTCAGCATCGCGCATCGAGCCACCTGGCTGGATCACCGCCGTGATACCGACCTTGGCCGCATTGTCCAGACCGTCGCGGAACGGGAAGAACGCATCCGATGCCATCACCGAACCGGCGACTTGCAGACCGGCGTGTTCAGCCTTGATCGCGGCGATACGCGCCGAGTTCACACGGCTCATCTGGCCGGCGCCGACACCGATGGTCTGGCGGTTCTTGGCGTAGACGATGGCGTTGGATTTAACGTACTTGGCCACTTTCCAGGCGAAGATCAGGTCGTGGATTTCTTGTTCGGTCGGGGCGCGCTTGGTCACCACTTTCAGGTCGTCGGCGCCGATCATGCCGATGTCACGGCTCTGAACCAGCAGGCCACCGTTGACGCGCTTGTAGTCCCAGGCAGCAGCGCGGTCAGCCGACCAGTCGCCGCAGGCCAGCAGGCGCACATTGGCCTTGGCAGCAACGATGGCGCGGGCTTCTTCGCTGACGCTCGGGGCGATGATCACTTCGACGAACTGACGCTCGACGATCGCCTTGGCGGTCTCGGCATCCAGTTCACGGTTGAAGGCGATGATGCCGCCGAACGCCGATTCGGTGTCGGTGGCGTAGGCCAGTTCGTAGGCCTGACGGATGCCGCCTTCGGCGTCCGGGCTCACGGCCACGCCGCACGGGTTGGCGTGCTTGACGATCACGCAGGCCGGTTTGACGAAGCTCTTCACACATTCCAGCGCGGCGTCGGTGTCGGCCACGTTGTTGTACGACAGCTCTTTGCCTTGCAGTTGGGTCGCGGTGGCGATGCCGACTTCGGCAGGCTTGGCCTCCACGTAGAACGCCGCGCTCTGGTGCGGGTTCTCGCCGTAGCGCATTTCCTGGGCCTTGATGAACTGGCTGTTGAAGGTGCGCGGGAATTCGCTGCGACCTTCAGTGCTCAGGTTTTCGGCTGCCTGGTTCACGGTGCCCATGTAGTTGGCGATCATGCCGTCGTAGGCGGCGGTGTGTTCGAACGCCTTGAGCATCAGGTCGAAACGCTGAGCGTAGGTCAGACCGCCGGCCTTGAGGTTTTCCAGGACGTTGGCGTAGTCGCTGGCATTCACCACGATGGCCACGTCTTTGTGGTTTTTCGCGGCCGAACGGACCATGGTCGGGCCGCCGATGTCGATGTTCTCGATGGCAGTCGGCAGGTCGCAGCCTGGCTTGCTGATGGTGGCTTCGAACGGGTACAGGTTGACGGCTACCAGATCGATCGGCTTGATGCCGTGCTCGTTCATGATCGCGTCATCGATACCGCGACGACCGAGGATTCCGCCGTGGATTTTCGGGTGCAGGGTTTTCACCCGGCCGTCCATCATCTCTGCGAAACCGGTGTAATCCGCGACTTCCACTGCGGCCACGCCGTTGTCCTGCAGCAGTTTGAAGGTCCCGCCGGTGGAAAGGATTTCCACGCCCAGGGCTTCCAGCTCCCTGGCGAATTCGAGGATCCCGGTCTTGTCGGAAACACTGATCAAGGCGCGGCGGATCGGCAGGCGGGTAGTCTGGTCGGTCATCTCAATTTCCATCAAAAGCAAGGGAAGTCAGCAAAAAAGGCGACCGGTTTTACGCGGGCGCCTTTCTGGTTTGATTGAATGCTTACAGCAGATCGTACTGCTTGAGTTTCTTGCGCAGCGTGCCGCGGTTGAGTCCGAGCAGCTCGCTGGCCTTGGTCTGGTTGCCCTTGACGTAGTTCATCACGCTTTCGAGCAGGGGAGCCTCGACTTCGGAGAGCACCAGGTTGTACACGTCCGTGACGGCTGCGCCCTCAAGGTGGGCGAAATAATTGTGCAGCGCCTTCTCGACACTCCCGCGAAGGGTCTGGCCTTCTTCGCTCGGTGTATTGAGGTGCTGTTTCAAATTCACGTTGTCGCTCACGGGTGTTGTTCCACTCACTAAAGTCTCGGTCATCATCGTCATGCGGCCACCCCTTCTCCGTCCCCTGTCAGGCTCTTGTAACGTTCGGCGAAGAACTCCCGAACGTTGGCGCATTGTGTTTCCGTACCATCCAAACGATTGAAACGGGCGCGAAACTCCTTGGCGCCCGGCAAGGTTGCGAGATACCAGCCCACATGCTTTCGGGCAATGCGTACACCCATCACGTCCCCATAAAAGGCGTGGAGGGCAGCCAGATGCTCAAGCAGAATGCGTTCCACCTCGATCAGCTCCGGCGCCGGCAGTTTTTCGCCGGTACGCAGGAAGTGGTCGATCTCACGAAAAATCCATGGCCGCCCCTGGGCGGCCCGGCCGATCAACAGGC
This sequence comes from Pseudomonas sp. GW821-FHT02C04, assembly GCF_059421845.1. Lineage (NCBI taxonomy): Bacteria > Pseudomonadati > Pseudomonadota > Gammaproteobacteria > Pseudomonadales > Pseudomonadaceae > Pseudomonas > Pseudomonas sp. GW821-FHT02C04. The sequence continues at coordinate 593,751 of NZ_JBWKVT010000004.1, forward strand.
CATCGGCACCGGTCGCGTCGAGCACGTAGCGGGCCTTTTCCGGCGATACGATGTCGCCGTTGGCAAAGACCGGAATCGACACCGCCTGCTTGATTGCGGCAATGGTGTCGTACTCGGCTTCGCCGGTGTACAGGTCGGCGCGGGTGCGGCCATGCACCGCCAGCGCCGTGATCCCGGCCTGCTCGGCGATCTTCGCCACGGTCAGGCCGTTCTTGTTGTCGCGATCCCATCCGGTGCGGATCTTCAGGGTCACCGGCACATCAACCGCAGCCACCACGGCGTGCAGGATCTCGGTAACCAGTGCTTCATCCTTCAACAACGCGGAGCCGGCTGCCTTGTTGCAGACTTTTTTCGCCGGGCAACCCATGTTGATGTCGATAATCTGTGCACCCAGTTCGACGTTGGCCCGGGCCGCATCCGCCAGCATCTGCGCGTCGCCACCGGCAATCTGTACCGAGCGTGGCTCGGGATCGCCTTCGTGGATCATGCGCATGCGCGACTTGCGGGTGTTCCACAGGCTCATGTCACTGGTGACCATTTCCGAGACTACAAGCCCTGCGCCCAATCGCTTGCACAACTGACGAAAGGGCTGGTCGGTGACACCCGCCATGGGGGCGAGGATCAAGCCGTTCTGCAATGTATATGGGCCGATGCGTACCGCCGACATAGGACTTCCCTGAAGTGGGGCCGGATCATGAGAGTTCGAAAAAGGGTTGGCATGATACCCGCTCTCGATGACTGGATAAAGGCTGAATTGAACAAAATCTGAACAGTTATTCTGTTATTACCGCCGGTTTGGTCGGTCGATGCCCAGTCAGAAAACTGCCGTCAAACCCGGAGCGGTGAAGCGTTTCACTCGGGCGAGTGGAAACTCAGGCTGTAGTTCACCGCTTTCGGCCCCGGGTCGAGGATGTCCAGGGCGATGTGGATCGGCGTCTGCGGTGGCATTTCCGCCATGCCTTCGAGGTCGCCGTTGAGGTATTCGCCGGGTTTGAAACGACGACTGGCGATCAGGTGGCCGTTGAGGTCGGCGAAGCGCAACTCCAGCAGCGGAAACGGTTGAGAGAAGGGCGCGCGGTTATAAATGATCGCGTCCACCACCAGCGCTCCGCTGAATTCCGGATGGCTGCGCACCACCAGGTTGCTGCTCTTGATCTTGGCGATATCGACCTTGGACGGCACTGTGCAGCCGATCTGCGGGCACAGTTGCTGGAACCATGGGCGGTATTGATCCTGACGGGCCAGCTCATCGAAATGATAGGCGATGTACTGGCCGGCGAGAGCGCCAGCGGCCAATAGGATCAGCAACAGCCAGAGCAGGCGTCGGCCCCAGGGCGAGCGGCGTTTCTGCCAGTCCAGTTGCAGCGGGTCGTCGGTCAGGTCCTGCAGCACTTCGGCACGTACGCCGGGCTCGCTGCGTTCGCGCTTTTTACGCGGCGGCTCGACCGTTGTCAGGTCGTCGTCCGTCTCGTCACTGGCCGACAGGCGTTCGTGGCGCGCGGAATGATCGATCGGGTCGTGCAGGCGCAGTTGCGGGATGGGCGGCTCGTCATCGAGATCCACTGGTTCCAGCGACAATGACGGTTCGGTGCGTTCGGGTTTTACCGGTTCCGGATCGACGGCTTCGGTTTCATGCTCGGGCTCGCTGATCCGCTCGTCCGCCGGTTCGCTGAACAGGCTGTCCGACCACGGCTCGTCTTCCGGCTCATGGCTGTCGCGTCGAGCGCTGAGAGACTCTTCGCGCGGGCGGCCGAATTCGGTGGTCGGCTGGATTTCCCGCTGCTCGAGGCGGGCCAGTTCCTGATCCAGATCCAGGCTGTCCAGGTCCAGCTCGGCGGCGCTCCACTGCTTCTGGCTGATGGCGCGCGGCTCAGGCGGTTCGATTGGCTCGGGTGGTCTGGCGACGACCGGTGCTTCGGTGACCGGTGCCGGTTCGACGATGGCTGGCGCTACCGGCGTGACTGCTTCCTTGCCTGCGCGTTGTTCGAGCAACTGCTTGGCTGCGTTGAACACTTGCAGGCAGGAGCCGCAACGAACCACCCCGCGGGCCACGCTCAATTGAGTGTGGCTGACGCGGAAACTGGTTTGGCAATGCGGGCACTGGGTGACGAAGCTGTCGGTCATGCGGCGATCCGGATTGAGCAGGCGGTCATTCTAGCGCCGACGGCCGGTGATGCGCACCCAGCCATCACGATTGGCAATCGGGTCGAGATCGAAGTCCTGCGCATAGGCGGCGGCGACTTCTTCACCCTGTTCGGCGAGAATCCCGGACAGTGCGAGACGCCCGCCGGACTTGACCAGACCGGACAGTTGCGGCGCCAGGGAAACCAGCGGGCCGGCCAGGATGTTGGCCACCAGCACGTCGGCTTTGACCTGCGGCAGATCCTCCGGCAGGTACAGCGGGAACAACTCGTCGGCAATGCCGTTGCGACCGGCGTTGTCGCGGGAAGCTTCCAGCGCTTGCACGTCGATGTCGGTGCCGACGGCCTCCTTGGCGCCGAGCAGCAGGGCGGCGATGGCCAGAATCCCCGAACCGCAACCGAAGTCCAGCACGTTGCAGTCTTTCAGGTCCTGACCGTCCAGCCATTCCAGGCACAGGGCAGTGGTTGGGTGGGTGCCGGTGCCGAACGCGAGGCCCGGATCCAGCAGCAGGTTGACCGCGTCAGGCTGCGGCGCGGCGTGCCAGCTCGGCACGATCCACAGGCGCTGGCCGAATTGCATCGGCTGGAAACCGTCCATCCAGCTGCGTTCCCAGTCCTGGTCTTCGATCACTTCGCTGTGATGCTCGGGCAGCGGGCTGCCGGTCAGCAGTTCCAGATGGGCCAGTACCGGGGCGGCTTCGGTGCCGCCCTCGAACAGGGCCAGCAGGTGGGTGTGCGCCCACAGCGGGGTGGTATTGAGTTCCGGTTCGAAGATCGGCTGATCTTCGGCGTCCATGAAGGTCACCGAAACGGCGCCCACTTCAAGGAAAGCGTCTTCGTAGGTTTCGGCTTGTTCTGGGCTGATGGCGAGACGGACTTGCAGCCAAGGCATGGCGGGCACCTGTGAAAAAGATTGATTGCAGCCTAGCGGCCTGCGAGAAGCGCGCAAGTTTACGCGAGCGCGACGGTTTTGTGGGAGCGGGTAATGTGTGAGCAGATGAAACCTTAAGAAACAACAAAGCCGCCCGAAGGCGGCTTTGTCATGTGCGGGCTGAAGCTTAGTGCTTCTCGCCAGCCAGCTTGTGCTCGAGGTAGTGAATGTTCACGCCCCCTTTGCAGAAGCCTTCGTCGCGGGTCAGGTCACGGTGCAGCGGGATGTTGGTCTTGATCCCGTCGACCACGATTTCGTCCAGGGCATTGCGCATGCGTGCCATGGCTTCGTCGCGGGTGGCGCCGTAAGTGATCAGCTTGCCGATCAGCGAGTCGTAGTTCGGCGGAACCGCATAACCACTGTACAGGTGCGAATCGACGCGAACGCCGTTGCCGCCTGGTGCGTGGAAATGCTTGACCGTGCCCGGGCTCGGCATGAAGGTTTTCGGGTCTTCAGCGTTGATCCGGCATTCCAGCGAGTGACCGCGGATGACCACGTCATCCTGAGTGAACGACAGCTTGTTGCCAGCGGCGATGCTGAGCATCTCCTTGACGATGTCGATACCGGTGACCATTTCCGAAACCGGGTGCTCCACCTGAACACGGGTGTTCATTTCGATGAAGTAGAAACGACCGTTCTCGTACAGGAACTCGAAGGTGCCGGCGCCACGGTAGCCGATGTCGACGCACGCCTTGACGCAGCGAGCGAGGACTTCCTTGCGGGCCTGCTCGTCGATGCCCGGTGCTGGCGCTTCTTCGAGGACCTTCTGGTGACGGCGCTGCAGCGAGCAGTCACGGTCGCCCAGGTGGATGGCGTTACCCTGGCCGTCGGACAGAACCTGCACTTCGACGTGACGCGGGTTGGTCAGGAATTTTTCCAGATAGACCATCGGGTTGCCGAACGCCGCGCCAGCTTCGGTGCGGGTCAGCTTGGCGAAGGCGATCAGGTCTTCTTCCTTGTGCACCACGCGCATGCCGCGACCACCACCGCCGCCAGCGGCTTTGATGATCACCGGGTAGCCGACTTCACGGCCGATGCGCAGCGCCGTTTCTTCGTCTTCCGGCAGTGGGCCGTCAGAACCTGGAACGGTTGGAACGCCCGCTTCGATCATCGCGTGCTTGGCCGATACCTTGTCACCCATCAGGCGAATGGTGTCGGCTTTCGGGCCGATGAAAGCGAAACCGGAGTTCTCGACCTGCTCGGCAAAGTCGGCGTTTTCCGCGAGGAAACCGTAGCCTGGGTGAATGGCGGTAGCGCCAGTCACTTCAGCTGCCGCGATGATTGCCGGGATGTGCAGGTAAGAGTGCGCGGCAGAAGCCGGGCCGATGCAGACGGATTCGTCTGCCAGACCCAGGTGCATCAGCTCTTTGTCGGCCTTGGAGTAAACGGCGACGGTCTTGATGCCCATCTCTTTGCAGGCACGCAGAATCCGCAGGGCGATCTCACCGCGGTTAGCGATCAGAACTTTTTCCAACTTCGCAGTCATCAAAGGCTCTCCGCAGTTCAAACGATGGTGAACAGCGGTTGGTCGTACTCAACCGGCTGGCCGTCTTCGACGAGGATGGACTCGATCACACCGCTGGTTTCAGCTTCGATGTGGTTCATCATCTTCATGGCTTCAACGATGCACAGGGTGTCGCCTTTCTTCACGGTCTGGCCGACTTCAACGAAGGACGGCGAGGTTGGCGAAGATTTGCGATAGAAGGTGCCGACCATCGGCGAACGGGCAACGGTGCCGTTCAGCGCTGGAGCAGCAGCGGCAGCTGGAGCGGCGGCAGCGACTGGAGCGGCAGCGGCAACAGGTGCAGCGGCCGGAGCCTGCATCGGAGCCGGTGCGTAGTACTGCTGCGCCGGGGTCTTGCTGTGGCGGCTGATGCGTACGGACTCTTCGCCTTCCTTGATCTCGAGCTCGTCGATGCCGGACTCTTCCAGCAATTCGATCAGTTTCTTAACTTTACGGATATCCATGAATCATCAACTCCCAAGGGTCGGTCAGGGGCGTATAGCTTGTTGTTCAAGCTGCTCTAGTGCAGCCTCCAGGGCCAGTCGATAACCGCTGGCGCCAAGGCCGCAGATCACTCCCACCGCTACGTCGGAGAAGTAAGAGTGATGGCGGAAAGGTTCGCGTTTGTGCACGTTGGACAAATGCACTTCGATGAATGGGATGCTCACCGCCAGCAGCGCGTCACGTAATGCGACACTTGTGTGTGTAAAAGCTGCTGGGTTGATCAGAATGAAGTCCACACCTTCGCCGCGTGCGGCGTGGATACGGTCGATCAATTCGTACTCGGCGTTGCTTTGCAGGTACAGCAGGTGATGGCCGGCTTCACGGGCGCGGCGTTCCAGGTCCTGATTGATCTGCGCCAGGGTCGTCGACCCGTAGGTCCCGGGTTCGCGGGTGCCGAGCAGGTTCAGGTTGGGGCCGTGCAGCACCAGTAGCGTTGCCATCTGCGTGTTCCTTGTTATGGGTGAGCCTTCGTCAGAACCCGGCGACTATGCCGCAAAGACTTTGTGACTGTCCAGTTCTCTGCAATAGCCAGCACGATCTCCGATGTTTGCGCGAAATATGTGACTGAGTGATCAGATCCGGTCATTCACGCCGCTAAACCCGGCACAATCGCGATCAGACACGGAATGCCTGAACCGCTGTATGCAGTTGCCCACCCAATACCAGCAGATTCTCTCCTTGTTCGCGTCCTTCGCCGATGCGCAGCAAGTTATCCCCACCCAATTGGTGAATCCGTTCGCTGTGATCGCGGATTTCGCTGACCGCGCCGCTTTGCTGCGCCGTGACATCGGCGATGCGGACTGCCGTGTCGGAAATGGTCTGGATTGCGCCGACGATCTTGTCCAGCGCACCGTCCGCCGATTGCGCCTGATTGGCTGTGGCTTCGGCGTGTTCAACCTGAGCGCGCATGCCTTCGACCGATTGTCGGGCCGCAGTTTGCAGGCCGGCGATCAAGGTCTGGATTTCTGCGGTGGCGCCAGCGGTGCGTTGCGCCAGTGAGCGGACTTCCTCGGCCACCACGGCAAAACCACGGCCCATTTCCCCGGCGCGGGCGGCTTCGATCGCTGCGTTCAGCGCCAGCAGGTTGGTCTGGTCGGCAATCGAGCGAATCACCGTCAGCACGCCGCCGATGGTGGCCGACTCTTCCGCCAGATGCTCGATCATCTGTGCATTGCCTTGCACTTCTTCTACCAGTGCATGCAGGCCGGTGAGGCTCAGGCCGATGACTTTTTGCCCATGCTCGACAGCCTGTCCCGCGTGACGGCTGGCGTCTGCAGCCTGACGCGCATCGCCGGCCACTTGCTGGATGGTTGCTTCCAGTTCGCTCAGGGAGTCGCGGATCAGTGCTGTATCGCCGGCCTGATGTTCGGCACCGCTGTGCAGGTCATTGCTCAGATCGGCGAGGGTGCGACTGCTGCCCGCTACTTGCTCGGCGTTGCCGCGAATCGTCCCGACCAGATCCACCAGATAGGCACGCAGGCGGTTGAGCGACGCTTCGATGTCGTGCAGTTCGCGGTTGGTCTTGCCCAGATGAATGTCACGGCTGAAGTCACCTTCGGCCCAGGTCGACAGCGCCGGTGCGAGGTTGGTCAGGGTACGGGCCAGGCGTCGCTGCAAGGTGTCGATCAGCAGGGCGATCAACAGGATCAGGCCGATCATCACGCCTTGCATCAGGCGCACTTCGCTCTGAATCTGGCCGTGCTGGGCGCGCACTACTGGCTCCAGACCGGCGATGGCTTGTTGAACGGCAGCGATTTTCTGGTGGGTGGCGGTGCTGAGTTCGGTGCGTTTCTGGATCTGGTCGCGGGTACGGGCCAGTTCTGCAGGATAGCGGCCAAGCAAGCTGTTGAGTTCGCGTTTGAGGCCGACGCCGGCATCTTCGGCGACCGCTTTTTCAGTGCTTTCAATGCCCATCATCGAGGCAAAATCGTCGCTGCCGGATTCACTGCGGGTGACCACGCCAAGCAAGGGCAGGGCATCGATCGCCTGGGCCTGGGTGCGGATGTTGGTGACCTCCCGCTCGACATCGGCAGCCAGTTCGCTGCGCCCGCTGCTGACCAGTTTGTCCCGGGCCAGCGACAACTTGCCCAGGTGTTGAGAGGCCGCGAGCAGCGGTGTCAGGTAAGTCGAGTTGCCACCGGCATAGGTGCTGAGCTGATCGAGGCTGGCGCTCAGTTCGCGCTCGGCCTGCAACAGCAAGGCCTGTGGATCCCCGGCCAGTTTGCCGGCGGCGAGCAGGTCGGTCTTGCTGAATTCTTCGAGGCTCGACAGGCTCGGGCGTAGGGTGTCGGCCAACGCTGGCGGCAGTTCGCCGAGCTCTTTCTGCAAGCTGTCGATGGCCTGACTGGCGCTGCTCAGGCGCAAGGCGTCGCCGCTGCCGAGGTAGTCCTCGACGTTGCGCGCCACTTCATTCTGAAATTGCTGGGACAGCCCGAGGTAGCGCTCCATCAGCAGATAAGGGCGTTCGAGGGCTTTTTGCGACCACCACAGCGTGGCGCCGAGGGCCACGCAGACGGCGACCAGCAACAGCGTGTTGAGATTGGTGAGCAACTTCAGGCGCATGACGGCTACCAACGGCAGAAATGGTAAGCGCCTGAATTTATTGCGGTTCTGTTACAGGGTTATGACCGAATCGGTGGAATCCGGTGAAAAAGTGGCACTTTGCTTTGAGTCCCGCGCGGTCTGCACCCGATTGCGGCCTTCACCCTTGGCGCGGTACAGCGCCTCGTCGGCCTGGCTGGCCATCATCAGGCTGTCGGAGTCGTCGTGCATCTCCACCACCCCGGCGCTGAACGTGCACCACAGATCCTGCGGCTGGGCCGGGTAATGGATTTCGGCAAAGCGCTGGCGGATTTCGTCGAGCACTTTGTGCGCGGCTTCTATATCGGTGTCGGGCATGACGATGGCGAATTCTTCGCCGCCGTAACGGCCGATGAAATCGGTCTTGCGCAGACGTTGCTTGAGGAACAGCGCCAGGCTCTTGATCACCCGGTCGCCCATGGGGTGGCCGTGGCTGTCGTTGACTCGTTTGAAGTGGTCGATGTCGAGCATCGCAAAACTCAGCGGCTTGTTCTCGCGGCGGGCGCGGAACGAGCAGTCTTCCAGTAACTGAAGAATGTGCGTGTGGTTGTACAGGCCGGTGAGGCTGTCGCGGACCATCCGCGCCTTGAGATTACGTGCCCGTGCCGCACGGTTGCGCACCGTGGTGATCAGGTGGCGCGGCTTGATCGGTTTGGTCAGGAAGTCATCGCCGCCCTCGCTCATGGCGTCGAGCTGCTTGTCCAGGTCGTCTTCGGCCGACAGGTAAATGATCGGCACGCTGACGTAGCGATCGTTGTGACGGATGACCTTGGCCAGTTCGGTGCCGGTGCAGGCCGGCATGTACATGTCGAGGATGATCAGGTCCGGCTGGAAATCCGCCAGCTCGGCCATCGCCTGAATCGGCTCGATCAATGTGCGCGTGACAATCCCGGCGCTGTTGAGCAGGCGCTCGGTGTGCATCGCCTGGGCGCGGGAGTCGTCGATGATCAGTACTTTATAAGGCTCGTACTGGGCGACGCAGGTCAGGACTTCGATTTTCTCCAGCAGGCTCGAAGCTTCGAGGGTGCCGGTGAGAAACTCTTGACCACCAGCGCGCACGGCGGCGAGGCGGGTCGGGGTGTCGGTTTCATGCAGGCTGAAGAACAGCAGCGGCAGCGGTTCTTCCAGACCTTGCTGGGCCTCGGCGGCGAGTTTCAGGCCGACGCCGGCGCCACTGAAGTCCACGTCCATGACGATGGCGGCCGGCAGGCGCTCGACCATCGACGAGCGAAACGCCGACACGCTGTCCAGCGCCTGGGCGCTCAGACCAAAAAACTCAAGTTGCTTGGCCAGCCGCTCGGCGCGGTCGTGATCCTGAAGCATCACGTAGATCGGTTTGCGCAGGGGCGGCAAAAAGGTCTGGTCGAGCTGATCGCCATGGCGCAGGCCGGTGCGCGACAAGCGCTGCATCAAACGGTTGAGATCGGTGATCAGGCCGCTGCTCAAGCGTCCGCGATTGGCATCCACCGCTTCCAGTGACTGGCTGATGTGATGGGCGAGTTGAGTGTGCTCGGGCTGTTCGAAGCGTTCGGCAAAACGCAGCAGGCGCAGGTTGGCCTCGCTCAGTTCGGCGAGGTCGGCAGTGGACCACTCACTGCGTTGCAGGCGCTGCCATATCTCAAGAATCTGACGTGCCTGATGAATTACCCGCTGGGCAAAGTGGTGCTTGAGGCGCTCACGGCTGGGGTCTTCTGGCTCGGTCATATCCTGACTACTAGTTAGGGTGCATGCTGAGATCGACTGGTGGCTCTATGCTAGCACCTCTTTCCGGTTACATGAGTGTCGTACGTCAATAATCTGCGGTGCGTCACCATTCAGTTTCCGACCGGCGGGTTTCAATCCGCACCGGATCGTCGGGAAAGTTCCCGTGAACAGGGCACTTCGTGGCGTATCGAGAACCAGGTTCTGCCGAAAGCGCGAAACGAAAACCTGAGGGTTCACGAATTTTTCCATCGGTATCGACAAGGTTTTCTCAGGGCGACAGGTATCAGGGAATCCCTTAGCGCACGACGGCAGGCCAGAAGAGTCACCCCCTGTCATTATTGACGGGTGCGGGCCAGAGGCACGTTGTTGTATGGTTGCTGTCGAACCGTTGAACCCAAGATTGAAAGGATATCGCCATGCTGGACTGGAAGAATCGCGCGGGCAGCGCGCCCGAACGTGCCGCCGAGCCGAAGTCGGCCGCGCGCAGCTATGTTGGCGGCCTGTTGTTCAGCCGCGCGCTGGCCACGCTGGTCGGTATTTATCTGTTGGTGACCATCGGCCTGGGCTGGTACTGGAGTGAAGAGCCGGCCCTGTTCCCGGTGGCGCAGAACGCACAGCTTGCCGCCGAGAAAGAAGGCAAGCAGATGGTGGTTGGCTACACCACCGTCGAAACCCTCAAGACCGTCGCCGGCACGCTGCTGAACAAGCCGGGCGGCTACATTTCCAACGATCGCTTCCCGCCGGGCTTGTGGATGGACAACATGCCGAGCTGGGAATATGGCGTGCTGGTGCAGGTGCGTGACCTGACCCGTGCCTTGCGCAAGGACTTCGCCCGCTCGCAGTCGCAATCGGCTGAAGACGCCGATCTGGCCAAGGCCGAACCGCGCTTCAACTTCGACAACAAGAGCTGGATCCTGCCGTCCAGTGAGTCGGAATACCAGGAAGGCATCAACTCCCTGAGCCGTTATCAGGCGCGCCTGTCTGACCCGACGCAAAAGAACGCGCTGTTCTACGCTCGCGCCGACAACCTGAACAACTGGCTGGGTGATGTCGGGACTCGTCTCGGTTCGCTGTCGCAACGACTGTCGGCCAGTGTCGGCCGGGTCAAGCTCAACACCGCGCTGAAAACCGAAGTGCCGGCGGTGGGTGAAGTGCCACAGGTCGACGAGGAAATCGTCGAGACCCCGTGGATGCAGATCGACAACGTGTTCTATGAAGCCCGCGGCCAGGCCTGGGCGCTTTCGCACATGCTGCGTGCCATCGAAGTCGATTTCGCCGACGTGCTGGCGAAGAAGAACGCTACGGTCAGCGTGCGCCAGATCATTCGTGAACTGGAGGCTTCGCAGGAGCCGGTGTGGAGTCCGATGATCCTCAACGGCAGCGGCTTCGGGGTGCTGGCCAACCACTCGCTGGTGATGGCCAACTACATTTCCCGGGCCAACGCCGCCGTGATCGATCTTCGTCAACTGCTCAATCAGGGCTGAGTCATGAGCGACAACGCCAGAGAGGCAGCCCACCGGGCGGCCTCGGATGCCGAACAGATCGCCTGGGTCGACGAGCAGGACAACCTGCTCGGCGCCCTGGTGCGCTCCGACCTTCGCGAACGCGGGCTGATCGGGCGTGGCACCTACATCATGCTGTTCAACTCCGCCGGTGAGCTCTGTGTCCATCGGCGGACCCTGAGCAAAGCCATTTATCCCGGCTACTGGGATGTGGCGGCGGGCGGCATGGTGCAGGCGAACGAGACCTACGTCGAGTCGGCGGCCCGTGAGCTGGAAGAAGAGTTGGGGGTGAGCGGCGTCGAGCTGACGGCCCACGACCATTTCTACTTCGAGGACACCGGCAATCGCCTGTGGTGCTCGGCGTTCTCGGCGGTGTGGGACGGGCCGTTGATCCTGCAACCGGAAGAGGTACTCGAAGCACGCTTCATTCCGGTCGCTCAGGTCATGCTGGAAATCGAGCAAAAGCCTTATTGCCCGGACTCTCTGGCAGCCTTGAAGCGCTATCTGAAGGCTCAACAAAGCGACGTCGCAAAGAACTCATAAAATGGCGCCGATTGGCACTTAGCAATCGGCGTTTTTGCCGTTACACTGCGCGACCTTTTCAAGCTGTGCCGGCCTGCTTTACAGGAGCAACCGGCACAGTAGCGCTGCCCCTGCCTGAGTGGGGCTTCGCGGTCGATAGCCTTGCCCAAGGCTGCGATCAGTCTTTGTCCTCCCAAGAGGATTGCCGGTGGCCAAAAAAGCCGCATCCTTCGCCGCCCTGGGCGGCCTGGTATTTTCCACCGACGCAGGTCGTCATTGCCCGGAATGCAGTAAGCCGGTGGACGCCTGTATCTGCAGACAAACCGTGATCCCGGCCGGCGACGGCATTGCCCGCGTGCGCCGCGAGAGCAAGGGCCGTGGCGGCAAGACGGTGACCACCATCACCGGCGTGCCCCTGGCCGAAGACGCACTCAAGGAGCTGGCGACAACGTTGAAGAAGCGTTGCGGCACCGGCGGTGCGTTGAAAGACGGGATCATCGAAATCCAGGGCGATCATGTCGAGCTACTCTTGGCCGAGTTGATCAAGCACGGTTTCAAGGCGAAGAAGTCCGGCGGCTAGCAGCCTCTGTGAAAACCACCAGCGGCTTGATCCGGCTCTGATTGTCATCAGTCCCGGCGTCGTCTCCATGGTTTTCACAGAGCCTGTTCATGACCGGTTTCTAAACTCAACGCTGTCAGCGCGGTCTACCGCCCCGCTGACGAACCGTCATTTTCATTCTTTAGACTGCGCCGGCCTGCAATCAGGCGACGCACTATGACTTCTTTATAGGGGACTTCGATGTCCGTACGACGCACACGCAAAGACGATGGCAGCCAATGGACAGTTGCGGACAGCCGCAGTGTTTACGGGATTCGCCATTGGGGGGCCGGGTATTTCGCGATCAATGACGCCGGTCGCGTCGAAGTTCGTCCGAACGGCCCGAGCAGTTCACCGATCGACCTGTTCGAACAAGTCGACCAGTTGCGCAAGAGCGGTCTGTCCTTGCCGCTGCTGGTGCGTTTCCCCGACATTCTGCAAGACCGCGTCCGCCAGCTGACCGGTGCGTTCGATGCCAACATCGAGCGTCTGGAGTACCAGAGCAAGTACACCGCGCTGTACCCGATCAAGGTCAACCAGCAGGAAGCGGTGATCGAGAACATCATCGCGACCCAGAATGTTTCCATCGGTCTGGAAGCCGGCTCCAAGCCTGAGCTGCTGGCCGTGCTGGCGCTGGCACCGAAGGGCGGCACCATCGTCTGCAACGGTTACAAGGACCGCGAGTTCATCCGTCTGGCGCTGATGGGCCAGAAGCTCGGCCACAACGTGTTCATCGTGATCGAGAAAGAATCCGAAGTCGGTCTGGTGATCGAAGAAGCGGCTTCGCTGAAGGTCAAGCCACAGGTCGGCCTGCGTGTTCGCCTGTCGTCGCTGGCTTCGTCGAAGTGGGCGGACACCGGTGGCGAGAAATCCAAGTTCGGTCTGTCGGCAGCGCAACTGCTGTCCGTGGTCGAGCGCTTCCGCGCCGCCGGCCTGGATCAGGGCATCCGCCTGCTGCACTTCCACATGGGTTCGCAGATTGCCAACCTGGCCGACTACCAGCACGGCTTCAAGGAAGCGATCCGTTATTACGGCGAGTTGCGCAACCTGGGTCTGCCGGTCGATCACATCGACGTCGGTGGCGGTCTGGGCGTCGACTACGACGGTACCCACTCGCGCAATGCCAGTTCGATCAACTACGACATGGACGACTACGCCGGTGTCGTGGTCGGCATGCTCAAGGAATTCTGCGACGCGCAGAGCCTGCCGCATCCGAACATTTTCTCCGAAAGTGGCCGTTCGCTGACCGCGCACCACGCCATGCTGGTGGTGCAAGTCACCGACGTCGAGAAGCACAACGACGACGTGCCGCAGATCGAGAACAAGGAGTCGCTGCCGGAAACCGTGCAATGGCTGGTTGATCTGCTCGGTCCGACCGACATCGAAATGGTCACCGAAACCTACTGGCGCGCCACTCACTACATGAGCGACGTGGCCGCCCAGTACGCCGATGGCAAACTGACCCTGGCCGAGAAAGCCCTGGCCGAACAGTGCTACTTCGCCGTGTGCCGTCGCCTGCACAACTCGCTGAAGGCGCGTCAGCGTTCGCACCGTCAGGTGCTGGACGAGCTCAACGACAAGCTGGCCGACAAGTACATCTGCAACTTCTCGGTGTTCCAGAGCCTGCCGGATACCTGGGCCATCGGCCAGGTGTTGCCGATTCTGCCGCTGCACCGTCTCGACGAAGAGCCGCTGCGTCGTGCTGTCCTGCAAGACCTGACCTGCGACTCCGACGGCAAGATCAAGCAATACGTCGACGAGCAGAGCATCGAGACCAGTCTGCCGGTGCACGGGTTGAATGAAGGTGAGGATTACCTGCTGGGTATCTTCCTGGTGGGCGCCTATCAGGAAATCCTCGGCGACATGCACAACCTGTTCGGTGACACCGACTCGGTGAACATCTATCAGAACGCCGACGGCAGCGTGTACCACGCCGGGATCGAAACCCACGACACCATCGAAGACATGCTGCGCTATGTGCACTTGTCGCCGGAAGAGCTGATGACCCACTACCGCGACAAGTGCGCCAGTGCCCGTATCAGCGCTACCGAACGTACCCAGTTCCTCGATGCGCTGCGCCTGGGTCTGACCCGCTCCTCCTACCTGTCTTCCTGACGTCAGGTTCCGAATCCATCAGGTTGTCTGAAATTGTTCCGCACGCAGCGGAAGTTTCGGATGACCTGATGAGACTTGTCTTTTTCTGCTAGCGAATTGGCCTTCATCCTCACAAGAAAAGTGATGTTGTCTGCTTTTCGCGTAGGCCATTTCCTAATTTGTACTTCGGCTCTCTACTCGGCCATGGCTCTCGGCGAGAATCCCCGGCCGCCCCTCCTGTAGAGAATCGCCCATGTTCGATCCAGCCGACGAGTCGTCGTTTCGTCTCGATGTCGCGGGTCTGTCCGCCCCGCTCGAAGTCCTGGCCTTTACCGGTTGCGAGGCGATCAGCGAGCCATTTTCGTTCGAAATCGATCTGTTGATCGACGACCCTCATCTCGACCTTGCCGGCCTGTTGTACCGCTCGGCGCGCCTGTGTTTCGGGCCTTCGGGCAACGGCGTGCACGGACAGTTGCAGGGGCTTGTCCAGCACGAACAGAGTCATGGCGCCAGATTGTGCCGGGCGCGACTGAGCCCGAAACTGAGTTGTCTGGGCCTGCGCCATAGCCAGCGAATCTTCAGTGGCCGATCGGTGCCGCAGATCCTCGATCAGGTGCTCAGGGAGCACGGCATCAGCGGTCACCAGCGCCGGTTCGAATTGCAGGCTGACCATCCGTCCCGCACGTTTTGCACCCAATACGGCGAATCGGACCTGCAACTGGTGCAGCGCCTGTGCGCGGAGTCGCGGATCCACTATCACTTCGAGCATGGACGCGAGAACCATTGCCTGGTGTTCGGTGACGATCCGGCGTTGCTGCCGCAAACGGGGAGGGTGAGTTTCGCGGCGCAGGGGCGTGCGCCAGCAGTGCGCCGCTGGCTGATGCGGGAACAGGCCCGTGGGCCCGGTGATTGCGCCTTGCGGGCCCGAACGGCGCAGGGGCATTCCGATGTGCCGACCCTGCGTTGCGGTCGGTGGCTGAATTTGTCCCCGCAGCCGTTTGCAGAGAGCGACACCCACTGGCTGTTGACCCGTATCGAGCACCGCGCCGATCAGACGCTCGAACCCTCCTACAGCAACCGCCTCTGTGCCGCCGAACACTTGCAGGCGTGTGAACCGGTCGTAGAACGTTCAGCATTGCGCATGGGCAGTCTGCAGCGGGCCTGGGTGGTGGCGGTCGATGAGCCGCGACCGGATCGCTCGCGGCCGGTCGCGGTGCAATTCGACTGGCTCTATCAGGGCGAAGGGGCAAAACCCAGCCACTGCTGGCTGCCGTTGGCTCCCGCGTTGGCGGATACGGCGCTGACGTCATTGCGTGAAGGTGTCGAGGTGGTAGTGAGCTTTCTCGAAGGCGATCCCGAGCAACCGGTGATCAGCGGTGTTCTGCAGCCTGCGGCAACCACTGAGTGCCATGAGGATGACGAGCCGCCACTGCCCGACACCCTGGCGAGTGAAGGCTTGGCGCCCTGGCTGACGACAGGCGAGCCCTTGCTGCTGCTGTGCCTGATGCCGGGAGGTGGCAGTTATCGCCACTGCCGGGAGTCGGTGTGCAGCTGCCGACTGGTCGCCGGGTTCAGCCCTGGCGATGGACGATGAGTGGCAAGGCGCCGGGGCAGCGTGCGCAATGGCTTTTGCTGGATGTCGGGCATGCACCGCAGGCGTTGAGCGTGTTGCGTCAGGCGTTCTCCGGCGTACCGAGCCTGAAGCTGTTGGACGGCACGGAGTTTCAGCCGGTGTGCGAGCAGGGGCCGTTGTTGGTCGATCTGCGCGATTGTCCGGTGCTGTCGGCGTTGTGTCACACAGACCCGCAGACCTGGTGCGGGCTGCTGCTGGGCAGCGATGCCTCCAGCGAATCACTGCGTGAACATTTGCAACGGATGCTGACGGTTTCTGTCGGCCTGAATCATCGTGCACTGCTCAATTACTACGACCGGCAGACCGCCAGCTACTTTTTCGACGCCTGCGATGCCCGTCAGTTGAGCCGCTGGCTCGGGCCGATCAGTTGGCTGCGCTGGTTCGGCGGCACCTGGGCCGACCGGGCGAGCGGCAGCCTGGGCTGGCAACAGCTGCGAAATCCGGGACTGGCCGTCGAGCCACTGAAGATCGAACAGGCACTGACCCGTCATCAGCGTGAACGCTTGCACCGCTGCCTGCTGGAACAACATATCTGGCGCTGGAGCCAATCGACGGGAACCGATTACCGCACATTGTCCTCCCACGTTGAACAGGGCCTGGCATTGGGTTTCAGCGAACGGGCCGTGCTGGACGACTGGTTGTGGCTACGCTTGCAGCATCCGCGCGCAGAGCTGGTGCAGCCGCCGCCAGGATTGAATCCACGGGAGCGGCTCGACCATCTGCGTCGACGCTGGCAGAACGACTCACCCTGACACGAGGTTTCGCGCGCATGGCCCACTCTTTACGGCATTGGTTTTGCGCGATCCCTGCCGTTTTTTTGCTGTTGATGCTCAGTGGCTGTTCGCCGCTGAAAATGCTCAACGGCCTGACGCCTGCGGACAGCTATGTCAAAACTGCGGACATCGCCTACGGCGAGGATCCGCGTCAGAAGCTCGATGTCTACGTGCCGCGCCATCTGCTCGAAGACGCCCCGGTGGTGGTGTTTTTCTATGGCGGCAGCTGGAACAGTGGCGACCGTGGCGATTACCGGTTTGTCGGCGAGGCGCTGGCCTCACGGGGCATCGTGGCGGTGCTGGCGGACTATCGCTTGTATCCGCAGGTGCGTTACCCGTTGTTTCTCGAGGACGGGGCCCGCGCCGTCGGGTGGACCAAGGCCCATATCCATGAGTATTCCGGCAACCCCCGGCGGCTGTACCTGATGGGGCACAGTTCCGGGGCTTATAACGCATCGATGCTGGCGCTGGATCCGCACCTGTTGGGCGCGGTCGGGATGTCGCCGACAGACCTGAGCGGCTGGATCGGTCTGGCCGGGCCTTACGATTTTCTGCCGATCAAGAATCCCGAGGTGCGTCCGGTGTTTTTCTGGCCGGACTCATCGCCGCAATCACAGCCGATCCGGCATGTCAGCCCCGGTGCGCCACCGGCACTGCTGATAGCCGCGAGCCGCGACAGTCTGGTCGACCCGACCCGCAATACCGGCGGACTGGCGCGAACACTGCGCGAGGCCGGCGTGCCGGTGCAGGACTTGTACTATGCCCGGCCCAACCACGTGACGCTGGTGGCAACACTGTCGCGGCCATTGCGCTGGCTGTCGCCGGTACTGGATCAGGTTGTCGGTTTTATCCGGCACACGCCGCCTCAGTGAGTGGCGCCAGCAAACCAGCCGTCGTTGCGCCGCAGTCGCCACGCCAATGTGCCGAGGGTCAGGCTGCGCAGCACCATGAACAGCAGGAATGAAATCCACAGTCCGTGATTGCCCAGCCCGTTCAGCGCCCAGGCGAACGGCACCAGCAGAGCAACCGTCAGCAGCATGCCGTTGCGCATTTCCCGGGCGCGGGTGGCGCCGATGAACAGACCGTCGAGCAAGTAGCTCCAGACCGCAATCAATGGCAGGACGGCAAGGTAAGGCAGATAGATGAACGCGGTCTCGCGCACGCTCTGGATATCGGTCTGCATTTCGATGAACAGGTGCCCGGCAAACAGGAACAGCGCGGCGAACCCCAGGCTGGCGAGCAGCGACCAGCCGCCGGCCACCACCAGCGAACGACGCAACGCAAGACGATCTCGGGCGCCGATGGCATGTCCGCACAAGGCCTCGACCGCGTGGGCGAGACCGTCCAGCGCATGGGCGGTCAGCAGCAGGCCGTTGAGCAGCAGCGCGTTGGCCGCGACCGTAGCGTCACCCAGGCGCGCGCCTTGTACGGTGATCAGGAAAAACACCGACTGCAGCGCCAGGCTGCGGATGAAGATGTCGCGGTTGACCCCCAGCAGCGGTCGCCAGCTCTGCCATAACTTCAACGCCGCCCAAGCGATGTGTCCGGGATACGCGCGCAGGGCCTTGCGGGTCAGCGCCAGGCCGAGCAAGGCGCCGCTCCACTCGGCGATCACCGAGGCCCGGGCCGAGCCAACCACGCCCCAGTCCAGACCTATCACGAACCACAGGTTCAGCACGATGTTGATCAGGTTGGTCGTCAGCAGAATCGCCAGCGGCGCCCGGGCGTTCTGGGTGCCGAGGAACCAGCCGACCAGCGCATAACTGGCCAGTGCCGCCGGCAGCCCGAACAGGCGGGTGTGGAAGAAGTCGCGGGTCAGTTGATTGAGCTCTGGCGACGGCTGCATGAAGTGCAGGGCGACGCCGCTCAGCGGCACACCCACGGCACCCAGCAGCAACGCCAGCCCCATCGCCAGCAACAAACCTTGCAGCAGGATCTGCCGCAGCGCCGCACCATCGCTGCGCCCGGCAGCCTGTGCGGCGAACCCGGTGGTGCCCATGCGCAGAAAACCCATGGCCCAGGCCAGAAAGGTGTACAGGCTGGCCCCGACCGCCACCGCGCCCAATTGATGAGCGTGGGGCAGGTGACCGATGACGGTGCTGTCGACCAGCGCCACCAGCGGCACGGAAATGTTGGAAAGGATCATGGGGGCGGCGAGAGCCCAGACCCGGCGATGGGTCGGGCGGTCGCGCCAGTCGGCGGTCAGGTTGGACATGCGGGCTCCTTGGGGAGCGGCATTGTAGCGGGTGGGGTCAGTGAATGATCCAGCTCAACAGCCACAACCCCAGTAGCAACCAGATGATTCCAGCAATGATCGACGCATTCATGAACGCGCGGATCGCCGACCACAGCAGCATCAGGCCGACGATCAACGCGATGATGCTGATGATCGAGGTGTCCATGCCCAAGGCCTTCGCCAGCCCGTCGACGAAGTTGCCGCCGGCATTGCCCAAGATGTTGAACAGGCCGCTCAGGCCGTCGACGATGAAGCGGATGATCGAGCCGAGCGCCTGGCCCAGCCATTCGAAAAAGCTTTCTACCTGCATGTTTGCATCCTGATGAAAGAGCTGAGCCTTGGGCCGCGCCGGGGGCGGCCGAGTTCCCTGCAAGCATAGAGGGTTTGCCGGGTGGTGGCTGCCCCTTGCCTTCGCGCAGCATCCCCCCGAAGCTATACGCCTTCAGGAGAAATCGATGAACCTTGTTGAACTGACCGAACGCCTGCACGCCATTCGCGACCGCAATGACTGGCGGCAATTTCACAGCCCGAAAAACCTGGCCATGGCCGCCAGCGTGGAAATGTCCGAGCTGGTGGAAATCTTCCAGTGGCTGAGCGAAGACCAGTCGCGCGAATTGCCCGCGGACAAACTGGCCCATGCTGGCCAGGAAGTCGGTGATATCGTCCTCTATCTGTTGCTGCTGTGCAGCGAACTGGGGCTGGACATGAATGAAGTGGTGCGCAGCAAGCTCGCCGACAGCGAACGGCGGTTCAGCTGATGAGCGACCGTCATTTCGATCAGTTGGCGACCCGTTTCGCCGAAAAAATCTACGGCGGTGCCAAAGGCGCGATCCGCCTCGCGGTGTTGCAGGCGGATCTTGCCGAAGCCCTGCCGGATCGCCCGTTGCGGGTGCTGGACATCGGCGGTGGTCTCGGCCACATGTCGCTGTGGCTGGCCGAGCGTGGGCACGACGTGACCTTCACCGAGCCGGCCGAGCCGATGCTCGAAGGCGCACGTCAGCGTTTCGCCGAGGCCGGGCAGACCGCGACGTTCATTCAGGCGCCGTGGCAGGAACTGCTCGGCCAGCTCACCGAACCCTATGACGTGGTGATCTGCCACGCCGTGCTCGAATGGCTGGCCGAACCCCACGCGATCCTGCCGGTGCTGCATCAACTGACCAAACCCGGCGGCTGGCTGTCGCTGGCGTTCTATAACCGTGATGCGCTGGTTTATCGCAATCTGCTCAAGGGCCATTTCAAGAAAATGCGCAAGAACGACATGGCCGGCGAGAAGCAGAGCCTGACCCCGCAGCAGCCGCTCGATCCACGGGAGCTGGCCGCGCAACTCGAAGGGTTGTGGCAGGTCGAAAGTCAGAGCGGGGTGCGGGTTTTCCACGATTACATGCCGGTGGAGTTTCAGGCCCGCGCCGAGTTGATTGATTTGCTCGAGATGGAGCTCGCCCACCGTCGTCACCCAAGCTTCGCCGGGCTTGGGCGTTACTTGCACTGGATCTGCCGGCCGATCTGATCGGAGCGTGAAATGAAAGGTCATTCAGGGTTACTGCTGATCTGTCTGGGGTTGGCCGCGTGCCAGGGCAGCAACCCCTATGTGGCGCAGTCGCGGCCATTGCCGCCGGCGCCACCGCAAGCCGCGACCACTTTCGATCGCAGCGCTTATCCCGCGCCGCCTCGGGATTACGGGCGCTACCGCAGTTGGGCGTGGCTCAATGGGCGCTTGCCGCCGGGCTCGGCCTGGGCGGATTCGGCGCAAGTGGCCGAGGCGGTCAGCAATGCGCTGGATCAGCGAGGCTTACGCCCGCTGCATGACAATCGTCCGGCCGACCTGTTTGTCAGTGCCAACCTGAGTCTGGAAACCCGCTTGCGCCAGGTTCAGGACGATTACGGG
Organism: Pseudomonas sp. GW821-FHT02C04; assembly: GCF_059421845.1. NCBI lineage: Bacteria > Pseudomonadati > Pseudomonadota > Gammaproteobacteria > Pseudomonadales > Pseudomonadaceae > Pseudomonas > Pseudomonas sp. GW821-FHT02C04. The sequence goes on from NZ_JBWKVT010000004.1 coordinate 614,358, forward strand.
TATGGCGGATACGGTGGTTATGACCGTTACGGCCGAGGCTACGGGATGTACAACACGGTGCCGATCGTACGCACCTATCAGGAGCAGGTCGTGGTGGTTCGAGTCGATCTGTTCGATGCCGGCAGCGGTCAGCCGGTCTGGAGTGCCAGCGCCGAAACCGGCACCCAGGGCAACCAGAGTGACCGGGCCGATGCGATCCGGGAGGCTGTCGAAAAGGCAATGTCGGCGTATCCTCCCAGTTAGCTTCCTGCCAATGAGAAGCTCCCCCAGGTTCATGTCTTCCATCGGAGAAAAACCATGTTCCGCCGTCTCGCTTTACTGGCCGTGGCCGCGCTGCTCAGTGCGTGCGCCGCGAACCAGGTCAATCATGACTTCGACGCCAGCCGCGACTTTGCCGCCTACCGCAGCTGGAGCTGGAAAGAACCCGCCCTGCAATACCGTCCCGACGACCCACGGATCAAGAGCGACCTGACCGAACAGCGCATCCGCCAGTCCGTCGCCGATCAACTCGACCAGCGTGGCCTGCGTCCGGCCGCTGCGGGCAGCAAAGGTGACTTGAGTGTGCAGACCTATCTGATCGTCGAGGATCGCCAGCAACAGGTGACCACCAACTACGGCGGCGGTTGGGGTGGCCCATGGAACGGTTACTGGGGCGCACCGATGTACAACGAAACCCGCAACATCACCTACAAGGTCGCGACGATCCAGATCGACCTGCTCGACGGCAAGGACGGCAAACTGGTGTGGCGCGGTAGCGATGAACAGATGCTCAGCCGCACGCCGAACCCGGCGGATCGCAGCAACGCCATTCGTGAGACGGTGACTCGAATCCTGTCGAACTACCCACCGCGCTAAGCCAGTGCAAAAAAAACGGGAGCCATTGGCTCCCGTTTTTTTGCATGGCGCGTTGCCAGCAGTCTCTTTGTGCCACGTCTACACTGACACCCACCCATGGAGGTTGCGCCCGGCTATGCGCCGGCAAAGGAGTGCGCCATGTCGCGTCATTCACAGTGTGGCGGCCCGGCCCGGCAGCGGGGGGCCATCGGCTTGATGGCGGCTGCCACCCTCAGCCTGGCGCTGATATTGATGCTGCTGGTGGTGGACACCGGCCGGTTGTACATGGAGCAACGCAAACTGCAGCGACTGGTGGATACCGCCGCTCTGGAAGCCGTCAGCCGTGGCGGCAATTGCCTGCCGGGCCTCACCGCCGCCAGTTACGCCGGGCAAAGTGCGACCCGCAACGGTTTTACCGCCGATGCCAACAACGTCATCGTGGTCGATTGCGGCACCCTGGTGACCGCCGCCAGCGGCCTGCGTACGTTTACAGTGGATGCCACGCAATCGGCGGCGGTCAAGGTCGCGGCCAACCACACCGTGACCACCAGTTTTGCCGGGGGCGTGCAGGCGCTGTTCAGTAGCACGCCGGTCAGTCTCAACACGGTGCTCTACGCCTCGGCGGTGGCTGCCCTGCCAAAGCCGACCGTCGCCCAACTGAATATCCGCAGCAACCTGGCCAGCATCAACACCGCCCAGTCGAACATCCTCAACCCGCTGTTTTCCGGATTACTCGGTGGCAACGTCAACCTGACGGCCCTGGGCTGGAACGGCCTGCTCAACACCGACATCAACCTGCTCAGCTACCTGAATCAACTGGCGATCAACCTCAACGTGGCCGCCGGCAACTACACCCAGTTGCTCAATACCCAGGCCACGGTGACGCAACTGATTCAGGCCGCTGTCTCGGTGGTGCAACTCAATGGCGCGACAGCCGACGTGATCACTGCGTTGGGCCAGCTGCAAGTGGCGGCGATCAATGCTGCGCCGGTGAAGCTCGGCGATATTCTGCAACTGCAGACCGGCACCACGGCGGCCGGGCTGGATGCCAATCTGCAGTTGTTGCAACTGGTCCAGGGCGTGATCCAGTTGGCCAACAGCAAAAGTGCGGTGGCCGCGACCTTGCCGATCAGCGTGCTGGGGCTGGCGAATGTCACGGTGCGGGTCAAGGTCATCGAGCCGCCGCAGTTCTCCGCCATCGGCGATCCGGCGCTGGCCAAGGCCAATCCCACCGGGCCGAACCGGATTTATGTGCGCACGGCGCAGATTCGCACGATGCTTTCGGTCAATTTGCCTGTGCTGTCCGGGGTGGCCGGGCTGAGCAACGCGGTATTGGGGCTGGTCGGCACTCTGAGCACGACCGTCAATCAGCTGTTGACCCTGAATCTGGTCTCGTTGGCGAACTCACTTCTTTGCCTCAGTTGCCAACGAATGGACCCGTTATTGTTGCCATCACCGGAAATCGACATCAGCCTGGATGCCGGCGGCGCCATCAGCTACGTCACCGACTACAGTTGCCCGACCGACAACACGGGCACCAAAAGCCTGACGGCCCACACCATCACTTCGGTTGCCGACCTCAAACTTGGCAAGATCGACCCGACCAACGCGTTTTCATCCTCTGCCGAACCCACGGTCACCCCGTTGCCGCTGGTGGACCTGGGTGTTGTGACCTGCCATACGATTTTAGGTATTGGCAGCTGCGACTCGAGTACCCACGTGCAATACGCCGCCGGCGGCATCGCGATCATGGTCAACACAAGCGTGGCGCAGAACACTCAGGATCTGGTGTTTTCCAGTGGCACACCATTCGCCACGCCGCCAAACCTGAAGCTGCCGCCGAGCGTGATTTCCGCAGCGCCCTCCAGCAACATCGTCAACAGCCTGGCGAACACCCTGGCCGGGATCAATCTGATCGTCTATCAACCGATCGGCAGCAATCCCTTGGGCGCCGTTGTCGCTGGCGTTGCGAGCCTGATCAGCAGCGTCACGACAATCCTGCAACCGTTGATTACCAATCTGGTAAGCCCGCTGCTCGACCCGCTGCTCAACAATTTGCTCAGCGGGTTGGGGATCAATCTGATGGATGTCGACGTCGGCGCCAACATGACCTGTGGCCAGACCGGCAAGGCGTATCTGGTGATCTAGTCGTCGAGGGCGATCGGCAGTTCGATGCAGAACCGTGCGCCGTCCACCGAGTTGCGCACACTGAGATGACCACCCATGTTCTCGATGATCCCGTAACTCACCGACAGCCCCAGACCGGTGCCGACACCCACCGGTTTGGTGGTGAAGAACGGCTCGAAAATCCGCTCCAGCAGACGCGGGTCGATACCGCCGCCGTTGTCCTCGACCCACAGTCGTATCTTCGACTCGTCACGTTCGGCATAGATCGAGATCCACGGTTTGAACCCTGAGTCGGACTCGCGCTTGCCCAGCAACGCATCCCGAGCGTTGACCATCAGGTTGATCAACACCTGCTCAAGCTGATCGACATAACCGCGCACCTGAACTTCAAACGCGGTTTCACTGATGCGCAAATCCACGCCTTTGCCGCGCATGCCCTCGGCCAGCAGCGACAGCGTGCCTTCGATGGCGCTGGCCGGGTTGAACAGTTGCTGCTCGATCTCGGAACGGCGGCCGAACACCCGCATGTGATCCACTACTTTCGCGGCGCGCTGGACCTGCGCGTCGATACGATTGAGTTTGTCGGTCAGGTAATCGATCTGCACATCGCCGTTGCTCAGGCGCTTCTGCACGTTGACGATGGCCATGCGCATGACGTTCAGCGGCTGATTGATTTCGTGGGCGAGACCTGTGGCCATTTCGCCGAGGGTGGCCATTTTTGCGCTTTGCGTGAGTTGTTGTTGGGAGCGGCGCACTTCGGTGTTGTCGCGGCCCACCGCCTGCACTTCGATCAGTTTTCCGTGCTCATCGAACACCCCGCGATCCGACCACACCCACCATGCATGTTCGCGCCCGGGCAACTGCAAGTTTATTTCCGCGGTGCTGACGGGGGATTGCGGGGTCAGCAACGCCAGGCGCTCCACGAAGGCGGCGCGTTGAACGTCGGACATCCAGCTGCCCAGATCGACGCCCGCCAGGGCTTCCGGAGCGCATTCCAGATACGTCGCCAGTGGCCGGTTGCCGAAGGTCAGGATCAGGTCCGGGCGATAGCGGCAGATCATCGCCGGCGAGTCTTCCACCAGAATCCGGTAGCGCTCTTCACTCTGTCTGACCTGTTCGGCAGCCAGCGTCGCTTCGGTGACGTCCAGCCACAAACCGACGGCCTCCACCGGCAGGCCGAGATCATTGCGCAGCAGCCGGGCTTCGTCGAGCAGCCAGTGATAATCGCCGCGACTGTCGCGCAACCGATAACGGGCGCGCACCGAGCCTTCGCGCAACAGCTGTCGGGTTCGTTCGAAATACAGGGGCCGGTCATCCGGATGAATCCGTTCTGCCAGCGCACCAGCGTCGCAGTCTTCCAGGCTCCAGCCCATTAACGGTTGCAGACTGGCGCTGAAAAACGCCGGCAGCAACGCCCCTTCGGCGTAGTGCTGGACATAGATGACTGCCGGCGAACTGGCGATCAGGTTGTCCAGCCGCGCATGGGCTGCAGCGGCCAGTTGCTGCTGGTTCTTGATGTCGCTGATGTCGAGCATGAAACCTACCAGCCGGCGGTGATCGCCGGTGCCGGTGACTTGCCCTTGAAGGCGATACCACGCCGGCATCTGACCGGCGTCGGGATGATGCAAACGCACGCACAGGTCGAGGATTTCCCCGTGCAGTTGCAGGGCTTGCAGGCGGCTGCGGACTTCTTCGCGGTCAGCGGGATGGATCAGCGTCAGCCAGTTTTCCAGCGTCAGTGTCGGCCTGTCCTGTTGCAGGAGGGCGGCCAGCGTCGGAGCCAGGTGAATTTGTTCGCCATTGTCGATTTCCCACCAGCCGGTGCCGAGCAATGTCTGCAAGGATTCCAATCGCTCCAGTTGCAGCTGATGCTGCTGTTCACGCAGGCGCCCGAGCAGCGGCCCCGCCAGTGCGCCGGCCAGCATCAGCCAGTCGCGATCGGTCAGATACGGCGCAGTCTTGTCCACCGCGTAAAAGCCGCAGAGTAGCCACGCCATCACGCCTCGATCATCGCTATAAGGCACAGCGAAACCTTCGGCGTTGCCGAACAGGCCCTGGACCCGCGAGTGTTCATACTGGCCGTAATGCGCACCCAGGCGCTGCGGGCCGGTGCCATTGAGGCTATCGAGCGGCGTGCCCAGACGCTGGCCGTCATGCCACAGCGCCGGTGCGTCATGGGCGTGGAATTGCTGGTGGATCTGCCAGCCCTGTTCCTGTTCATCGAGCAGGGCGAGCGCCAGGCACGGGATCTGCCAGCGCTGGGCGATCACCTGCAATTGTTCGCTGACAAGCATCGGCAATCGTCCCAGGCTGCAGCTGCGCAGCTGCTTGCTGATCTGCTCTGCGATCAGATGGCACGCTTCGCGCTGACGTGATTGCTGGCGTTCGAGCAACAGGTCGGCAATGTCCATCAGTTGCATCAGCCAGCCGCTGCCTAGCGGCTGGACCCAGCCCCGAAGGTGCAAGGTCTGGTCGCTCAGGCCTGGGAAATCCAGATCCAGCAGTTGCCCTTGCCAGTCCAGCGGCCGGCCCTCGATGGCCAGCGTGCTGTGAGGCAGCAGGTAGTCGTGCAGTGGCAACGGTTTGTCACGAGGCGTCTGTTGCGCCAGCAGCAGGCGCAGCGGGCCGGCCATTTGCAACACGCCGCCTTCGCTGTCGAGGTGGATATGCAGGCCCGTCAAAGGCGAACCGAGCACGTCCGGCAAATCGTTGGCGAGCATGCCCCGCTTCATCAGGCGGCCGAGCAGGTTGTCACCCGGGGTCAAAATTTCAGGCTCGAGATGGCGGTCAGGTTGGTGGGCAGGCTGGGCACAGTGCCGACGCCCGGCAACACCAGAAACGGGATGACCTGATTCAGTTTGCTGACCGGGTAATTGACGCTGACGGTGAGGGTGCCAAGTGTCGGGTCATAGACCGCTGACGTATCAGTGCCGACCACCACATTCAGTGACGACGGCAGCACCGACAATTGCTGGGTCAACGCAGCATTGGCGGTACTGACCAGCACGGTCGAATAGTTGGGGATCGTGGGATCGACCGCTACGGCGCGGCGTATCGCTTCGGCCGTGACCTGGTTGAACGTCTGCATCAACACAAACGGCAGGCTGTAGCTGACGAGGCCGTAAAACACCGCAAAAAAGATCACGAACACCAGGGCGAACTCGATCGCCACCGCACCTTTTTGCGCCTTCCGAGAGCCGGTTTTCATCCGTGCGTCTACCCTGACAGTCACTGCGTAGTATCAGCATAGAATCATTCAGCAAAAACGGACGGTTTTTACCGGATGCAAAGTCTTGTCCTACTGATCTGGCTGGCGGTCTGCGCGGCACAGGATGCCCGGCAACGACGGATTGCCAATGCCCTGACCCTGGGTGTCGGCACCCTGGCGCTGGTTTATCTGGTGTATTTCGGCACCACCTGGATGGGCGCCGAAGCGGGGCAGGGCGGTTGGGCTTGCCTGGTGGCGCTGGCGTTCACGTTGCCCGGGTATTTCATGGGGCGAATGGGCGCCGGCGATGTGAAATTAATGACAGCTCTTGGCCTTGCGACGGACGGCACGTCGCTGCTCGGGATTTTTATCGGTGCCGGCGCGGCGAGCCTGATCTGGATTCTGCTGGCGCCAAGAGTCTGGCTGCATATGAGTCAAGGGCTTAGGCATCGTCTTCGATATATGGCGCCATCGATGTCAAAAAAGCTGCCATTTGCTCCGTTCGTGCTGATCGGATTTTTACTGGCACTACCCTGGATCCATTAGTCGCTAAACGCCACTAGTCTTATGTACATAGTCGGAAAGTGCGTCTACTTTCAAAGGTACTGGTTATACGGCCAACGGCTGACAGTACAGGAATGGTCAGTTTTGGCCTGGGCATGGAGTGGCACGTGAACAAGCTTACATCTGCGGTAAAAGTCCTCGTTGTCGATGATCAGGCTCTGATCGTCGAAGAACTCTGTGAATTTCTCGAGAGCAGCGGCTACCGCTGTGTTCCGTGCGAGTCCAGTAAAGAGGCGATCGAGCGTTTTACGGACGACACCGCGATCGGCCTGGTGCTGTGCGATCTGCACATGCCGGACATGGACGGCATCCAACTGGTGCAGGAGCTGCAACGGCTGGCCGGCAAACACCGGGCGTTCGAAGCGATCATGCTCACCGGCCGCGCCGACAAGCAGGATGTGATCAAGGCGTTGCGCGCCGGGATTGCCGACTACTACCAGAAACCGGTCAATCTGGACGAGTTGCTGGAGGGCCTGCAGCGTCAGGAGGTGGTGCTGCAGGAGCGGCAGAAAACCCTGCAACTGGGCCATCTGAATCAGAAGCTTCAGGACCTGTCGTCGTCCATCGATGATCTTTATCAGGATCTGGACAAGGTTCGTCGCGGCCCTGGGCCCGTCAGTAACGAGGTGCCGAGCGAGGCCGATGCACTGGAGATTCCGGCGATCTTCAATCAGCTGTCGCCACGGCAACTGGACGTGGCACGCCTGGTGGGCAAGGGGCAGACCAATTATCAGATTGCGTGCGAGTTGGGCATTACCGAAAACACCGTGAAGCTTTACGTTTCGCAGGTGTTGCGCCTGACCCACATGCACAACCGCACGCAACTGGCACTGGCCTTGTCACCGAGTGCGGCGGCCATGCGGCAGCGGGTTACGGCCCACTAGTCTTGATCCCCGGCGGCCTTCGGGCCGACCGGGATACCCGCAATGGCGACCTCTGCGCCACTATCGACTTAGTTCTTCGTCTCGATTTTGCCCCCGGCATCCGGGTCATAGAAATCGGGGATTTCATATTTGTATTTCTTCAGCCAGCGCTGCATCGCCAGTTCTCGCTCGGTGGCCGTGGCCGCTTGCGGGTCAGGGGACGCGGCCTTGTTGCGGCTTTGCAGCAACAGCCAGCCTTCGGTTTCCTGCTGCTGGGCCGATGCCGGGCCGGCGTCGATGGCGAAGGCACCGAGCGGCAGGCTCAGCAGGCTCAGGCAGCACAGGGTCTTGAACGTGTTCATGGCGCCTCCTGGAGGTTCACTTGATCGTCGCCGGTTGCGGGTCAGCCACCACCGCAACCTGATTGCTCGCGGCGGGTTTGGCCGGCACCGGAGCCTTGAGTTTTTCCGCGCGCTCCTGGGCATCGGTGAACTGTTCCGGGGTCAGGTGCGCGCGGCTGACGACTTCGGCGGCTTGCTGCCAGTTGTTCTGGTAGATCAACAGGGTGACCAGATTCAGCGTCGCCAATTGATTGTTCTGCTTCAACTCGATGGCGGTCAGAAACTCGAACCGGGCGTCCTGGAGTCGCAGCTGATTGAGGTACACCACGCCCAGATCGTTGCGGATGTTTTCGTTGGTGGGCGCCAGTCGCACCGCCCGTTGCAAGTGGGCCTGCGCCTGACCGTTGTCGCCACGGGCAGCATACAACTGGCCCAGACCATGTTCGGCGTCGGCGCTCAGGCAAGTACCGAGCAGGCCGCGATACAACGGCTCGGCTTCACTGCGCCCCAGCAGGCGGTAGACCCTGGCCTTGCGCAGCCGCACCTCGACGAGGTTGTCGGGCAGACTCTGCAGGTTGGCCAGACTGGCGTGCAGCTTGCCGTCGTTGGCCAGGTCATCTACCAGATTCAGCGACAGCTCCTGCTCGGAACTCAGCTTGCTGCAACTGGCCGGCGCCAGCATCGTCGTCCACGGCGCCTGACCGTCCGTTGCGCAACCTCCCAGCAGCAACAGACTTGCCACGACCATCAGTGCTTTCATCAAATGCTCTCCATCGCCAGTGTCAGGACGCAAACGCCCGGGTGATTGCGGTAAATCCGGGGCCTGCCAAAACGATCAGCAAGGCCGGAAACAGGAACAACATCATGACCACCGACATCTTCGCCGACATCTTCGAGATGTATTCCTGCAGGCGCGTCAGGCGGCGGTCATCGAGCAGTTGCTTGAGCGCCAGCAGCGATTTCATCGCCCCGCCGCCCTGTTGAATCAGTTGTTGCAGGATCACGCAGGTGTCGGTGAATTCATCCACTGCCAGCATCGCCGCAGCCTTGTTCAGTTCCTGGCCGAGTTCCAGACCCGAGTCGACACGCGCCAGAATCAGGCGCAGTTCGCTGGTCAGTTCCGGCAGCAGTTTTTGCCCCTCGATGCTGAGCACGCGCAAGGCCTGCTCGACGGCCATGCCGGACTCGAACAGGATGCGCAGCAGGGGAATGAACGTCGACACTTCCACCGAAATGATCTTCTGCCGCCGGGCGGCGGCATAGGCCAGCAGGCGCTTGGGCAGCAGGTAGCCGGTGCCGGTAGCGAACATCGGCACCAGCCAGCCCTTGGGCGCCTGGGGAAAGAACACTTCCTGCAGAAACAACCCGATGCCCAGTGCCAATAACGGCGTACCGATCTGGCACGCCGCAAACAGCGAGCGCTCACTGGCCCGACGCCAGCCGAGGCGGTTGAGCAGGGTCTGGGTTTCGCTGTCCATGCTCACCGAACGCTGGCCGAAGCGGCTGTTGCCCAGCGCTCGCAACCAGGTGCGCAAGCGGCTTTCACGCACCAGATAGCCCTGCAGACGCTGGTTGACCTGACGCACCCGACGGCGCTCGGTCAACAGGTGGTTGCCGACCAGCAACAGGGCGCCGAGCAACAGCATGAGACTGGCCAGCATCACCATGTCAGACACTCCTCAACATGCGCCACAGCGCCAGGCAACCGAGCACCTGCAGCACCACCGCGATAATCAGCATCATCTGGCCCCCGGAGTCGTTCCACATGCCGAGCATGTAGCCGGGATTGGTCAGCATGAAATAGCTCACCAGGATCAAGGGCAGCGATCCGAGCACCCAAGCGGTCATGCGGGTTTCACCGGTCAGGGCGCGCAGTTGGCGGGCACCCTGGTCGCGCTCGCGAATCAGTTTGATCAGGTTTTCCAGCAATTCGCTGGCGTTGCCGCCGTAGCGATGATTGACCTTCAGGCCCAGGGCGAACATGCGCAGTTCATCCTGCTCGTAGAGTTCGGCGAAATCGCTCACCGCGTCCGGCAGGTTGACCCCCAGTTGCACGTTGCGCTGCACCCGGCCCATCGCCGACTTCAACGGGTCGTCACTGGTTTCGATGCCGCCCATCACCGCGTCGCTCAGGGTCCGGCCGGACTTGAGGCTGCGCACGGTGTGGTCCAGCAACTGCGGCAATTGTTCGATCATGCGGTTGAGCCGGCGCCGGTACCGCCAGGCGATGTACAACCGCAGAATCAGGGGTGGCGCCAGCATCAGGATCAACAGGCCGATCCATTCGGCCGCCAGGTAACCCAGCATCATGGCCAGGACCCACAACGCCAGCCATAACCCGAAGTGCTCGCTCGGACGCCCGAGGCCTGCTCGCAGGAACATCCGCTCCAGCCCCGCCCACGAGGATTTTTCGGCCGCCGCCTGCGGTTGCCCGGCGGCCAGCCGCGTCAGCACTCGTTCATTGGCAGTCTTGCGCACACCATGCAGAAACAGGCGAATCGACAGCCCCAGCATCAGCAGGCAAATGACGATCAGGATCACCGCTCCGATCATGACGAAGGCTCCATGCGCTCAGCCCAGACTCGACTCGTGCCGCAACTTGTCGCCGGCCGGGTTGACCGCTTCGCGCAGGAAGCCGAAACCGGTGCGTCGATCAAGTCGGAACAGCGTGTTGGTGACGTAGACGTCTTCGCGCACGCCGACCACCTCCACCACTTCGCTGACGCAGCGGCGGCCATCGGGCATGCGGGTCAGCTGGATGATCACGTCGAGCGCCGCGCAGATCATCTGGCGCAGGGTGCGCTCGGCCACGGTACGCCCGGTCAGGCCGACCAGGGTTTCCAGGCGCAGCAACGCATCCTGGGCGTTGTTGGCGTGCACCGTGCTCATCGAGCCGTCGTGGCCGGTGTTCATTGCGGTGAGCACGTCGAGCACTTCGACACCACGGATCTCGCCGAGAATGATCCGGTCCGGGCGCATCCGCAGGGCGTTGCGGATCAGGTCGCTGGCCTTGACCTCGCCATGGCCCTCGGCGTTCGGCGGCCGGGTTTCCAGACGCACCACGTGCGGGTGGCCGAGCTGCAATTCGGCGACGTCTTCGATGGTCACCAACCGTTCGTGGGGGTTGATCAATTGGCTGAGGATGTTCAGCAACGTGGTCTTGCCGGTGCCGGTGCCGCCGCTGATCAGGATGTTGCAGCGCTTGCCCACCGCGTCCTGGAAACACTCGAAAATCGCCAGATCGATGGTCTGCATGGCGATCAGGTCGCTGCTCTTGAGCATGTCCTTGCGGAATTTTCGAATCGACAGACACGGGCCATCAAGGGCGATCGGCGGAATGATCGCGTTGACCCGGCTGCCGTCGGGCAGGCGCGCATCGACCATCGGCGAAGACTCGTCCAGCCGTCGCCCGAGCGGCGCCAGAATGCGCTGCATGACCCGTTCGACGTGGTGCGCATCGATGAAACGCAGATCACTCTGATGCAGTACGCCGTCGCGCTCGACGAATACCCGGTGCGGGCCGTTGACCAGAATTTCGGTTACGGCGGGGTCTCGCAACAAGACTTCCAGCGGGCCGAATCCGGTCAGTTCATCGACGATTTCTTCCGCCAGCCGCTCCATCTCGTAGCGTGAAATCGCCAGGTGCAAACGGGCGATGTATTCGGCGACCTTGTCGGTGACGAACTGCGCCAGCAACTGCCGCGAACCTTCCAGCAGGTTTTTCCCGGACTCCTCGATGGCATCGATGATGTAGCGATGCAGGACCAGCTTCAGGCCTTCGTGGTCGGTGTTGCCCGACTGGCCTCGCGCGGGGGCACCGAAGAGTTTTTCCGGACTCATGAGGTGCCTCGCAACCGGTCGAACCAGGTGACCTTGGGTTTGGCCAGGCCTTCGGAACGTTTGGCCAGACGTTCGCCAAGCGCCCGCAGGCTCTGGGTCAGTTTTTCCCGGGGGGCCAGTTCAAACAGGCTGACGCCCTGGTTCTTGGCGTTCATGCGCAGCTCCGGACTCAAGGCCAGCACGGCGATCACTTCCAGATTGAAGGTCTTGCCGAGGGTGTCTGCATCCGGCGCGACGTTGCTCAGATAGCGGTCGACCAGCAGTCGTCCGTGATCGAGTTTCATGCCTTTTTCCCGCCACAGATTGAACACCGCCAGGTTGCGCCGGCAATCAAGCACATTCTGGTCGGTGTACCACAGCAACTTGTCGCAGTGGCTGACAAAGGTACGCAACGCTTCGCTGTCGGGCTGGCCGGTGAGGTTCACGACGATGTGCTGGAAGTGCTGGCGCAAGGCGCTGAGCAACATGTACAGCTCGGCGGCACTGGTGCTTTCCAGTGGCTCGTCATTGTCGGCGTACGCCAGAATCCGCAGCCCGGCTTCGGCGCTGGTGAAGGCGCTGTCGATCAGCGTGGCGTCGAGCCTGCGCAGGTGGCGCAAGGCATCACCGAAGTGGAACGAACTCTCCAGCCCCAGCAGTGCAAGGCTGTCGCCTCGGGGCAGGCCGAGATCCAGCAACAGCGTCTGTTGTCCGCTTTTCTGCACCACCAGCGCCATATGGTTGGCCAGTAACGCGCCGTCGGAACTGCTCTGCACGCCGTACAAAACGGTCAGGCCACCCAACTGCGTGTTGTGGGTCACCGGCGGCATGCGTTTGCTCAAACGACGCACCAGCCCGGCCACTTCGCTGGAGCGCGAACCATAGGCGACAAAGTCTCGCGCTCCGGCGCGCATGGCGTTTAGCACCAACTGGTTGTCCATGCCGTCGCCGAGGGCAACGATTGCCAGCATCGGCTTGGCCTCCAGCGCGCCTTCGATCAGCGCGCTTTGGGCCACCACGTGTTCGCGATCGAGACCGACAAATACCAGGCTGGCGAAGGTGACATCCACCAGTGCGAGCAATTCATCGAGGCTGCCGGCACCGGCGCTGACCACTTGGCCCAAGGGCGCGAGGGCGCTTTGCAGCCACTCCAGATCGGTGCTGTTGCGGGTGATGGCGAGAAAGGTCTGACTCAGGTTCTGGCTCATTGGGACAACCCGCTGCGCTTGTCGAAGTTGCCGTTTTCCAGGAAGAACATGCGGTAGAAATTCGGGTCGTAGTTGCGCAGTTTTTCGCCCGGCAACGACGGCAGTTGCGCGTCTGCCGACAACGGCCGCACCAGATGCGGGGTGACGATCATCAGCAGTTCACGCTCTTCGCGCTTGATCTGCGAGCTTTTGAAAAATGCTCCGAGCACCGGGATATCGCCCAGCCCCGGAAACTTGTCGACCTGGGAACTGTTGGTGGTGCTGATCAAACCGCTGATGACAAAGCTCTCGCCATCAGCCAGGGAAATACTGGTGTCGGTGCGGCGGATGGTCAGGGCCGGCACCGTGGTGCCGGCGATCTGCACGGAATTGCTGAAGTCCAGTTCGCTGACTTCCGGCGCGACTTTCAGGGCGATGCGGTCGTGGCTGATGATCGTGGGCGTCAGCGTCAGGCGGATGCCGAATTCCTTGTATTCGATCGACACGCTGTCACTGCCGGAACTGGGCACTGGAATCGGAATCTGCCCGCCTGCGAGGAAGCTCGCGCTCTGCCCGTTCAGCGCTACCAGGCTTGGCCGCGCCAGGGTGTAGGCGAAGCCGCTGCCCTCAAGGGCATTGATGATCGCCATGGTATTGCCGCCGATCCACGAGAAGTTGAACAGCGAGTTATCCACCGGCAGTCGCGGCTGCGGGACGCCATCGATGGGCGGCAGTGTCCCTGGGGAGCCGAACAGGAAATTGCCGCGGGTGCCGATCAGCTTGGCCGAGGCCTGTTTGAGTTTGGTGCGGCTGACTTCGACAAAACGAATGTCGGTCTGCACTTGCGAGGGCAACAGCGCATCATCCGAAGGCAAGGCACCGGTGCTGGTCAGGGCCGAGGTGGCGGCGCCCTTGACGAACACCATGCTCTGACGCGGTTCACCGGAACAGCCCGTCCAGACCATCAGGCTGGTGGCGCCCGGCGCCATGCCGGTGAGCAGGAACGAGGAACTGCCGTTGGCATGCACGTCGGCGATTTTCGGATCGCCAATGGCCAGGCGCGTGATCGCCACCGGTGATTGCATGTCCTGTTGCCAGCCTTCGTTGATTTCGATCACCGGCGGCAGGCGCCCGAGGGCCGAGCAGTTACTGCTGGCCGCATGAGCCGCGTTAATCGACAGTCCCATCAACAGCAAGGCCCGGAGCACGGGATTGAAGGTCGGCCAGGAACGACTCTGCATGCACTTGGATCCTTGCTCAGTCATGGGGTTTGTTGGTTGATCTGATTGCCGCGAATCACTTCCACCGCAGGCCGTATCGCACCCGCGTGGTCGGCGCTCGGCGGCGCTTTCGGCGCAGTCCCCAGCGCCAGCTGAGTGAACTGGAAGAGTTGGCTGTTGGCGGCAACCAGTTTGTCCGGTGCCTGGCTTTCGCCGGCCCAATACTTGGCCAGGCGCTGTTCTTCGCTGCTGCGCACGGCCAGGCGCAATGTCCCGACCTGGGTGGCGAGCATCATTCGACTCAGCAGTTGTTCGGGCACCGCCAGCACCACGGTGCGCGCGGCGATCCGGCGCTGATCCTGTTTGATCTTGTCGTCGGCGCTCAACGCGGGGGCGGACGGTTGACCGTCATTGGTCAGGCCGTATTGCTCGCCGACACCGAGCACGCGCATGGCCGGCACCACAATCTGCGCAGACTGCTGCAGGTTGCTGGCGTCCTGGCGCAGGAACAGCAGCACATCGACGTAATCCCCGGGAACCAATTGCCCGGCCGCGCCGATGACTTCATCGACCGACACCGCCAGCGCGCGCTCATCGCGGTGAATCATGCGCGCCAGTGTCCCGCCAGCCTCGAAGCTTTCATCGTTGAGCCAGGTTCCTGCACTCAGGTGGCGCCACGGCGTGCGGCCCACAGCCTGTTCGATGGTGCCGAGGCTGCCGGCAGGCGCACTGCGCAGTTTTTCAACAGCCAGGTCGGCGGCGGTGAGGGGGGTGAACGGCGGGACGTCATGCACCAGTACCACCACTGGCTGGCGGGTCTGGTCTTCGGCGGCGGCGACGGTTTTTTCGACGGTGACCACCGCCGGCACGGGTGCCTCGGCAACCGGAGCAGGTTGCCGGCTGAGCACCAGGCCCCAATACCCGACAACAATGGCCCCCAGTAAAAGCACCGCTGCAAGGCCCATGGTGACACGACTGTTCATGACGGCTCTCCCTATCCTGCTGCACTACCAGCCCGCACTTCCTACCAAGGGAACATCGCAATCAGGCAGCTATGAACATCCAACTATTTCGCTATTTCCACGCTAGCTGAAACAAGCCAAAACGCCATTACTGGCGGGTAAATAACCTACGAAAGTATGGGGGTTGGCCAATTAGCAGTCGAAATGCCGGAAATGACGAAGCGACTAATCCTTTGTGATTAGTTCGTTCTTACAGTTGTTGGGAGGGAGTTTGTTGACAATGCTCAAATGGCACGGTGGAACCTTGCCGCTGTCGCGTGACATCAGCGCCAAAGGCGCGAAGGAGTAGACGTATGTTTCGTATGAGTCTCGACTATCTGGCAGCCAGGGTGCGGCTGTTCCTCAAGAGCGATGAAGGAGCATCGGCTATCGAGTACGCGATTGTGGTAGCCATGGTGGCGGTGGTGGTCGTGGTGTTCGTGTCCCCGATGGGCACCAAGGTCTACAACATCTTCACTACGATAATGACGTCGCTGAATGGTACGGTCCCGGCCAAACCCACCATCCCCTGACCGAGTCCTTCTCTCCATCCATGCCTGCCGGCTGCCGAGAAAAAAGCGCGCAGGCATTGCCCGCCCATTGTCTTTCCGGTGCCCGGCAGCCCCTGGCATGTAAGGAGAACTCCCATGCTCTTTGAATACCTGATGATGCGTGCTCGGTTGCTTCTGACGAGTACCGAAGCCGCGTCGGCTATCGAATACGCGATTGTGGTGGCAATGGTCGCGGTGGTGGTCGTGGTGTTCGTGACGCCGGTTGGTGGCAAGGTGTTCGCGATCTTCAACAACATCCTCGTGGCCCTGGGCGGTCCGTCACAGACTGCGCCGACGCAGCTGCCCTGACTCGATGGTTGGTGAATCTCACACTACACTCGGACCCACCTTCAGTTTCTCAGGGATTGCCCCATGACTGCTTCCTCACTGCCCCGCCAACAGTTGCTTCTGGTTGACGACGAAGAGGACGCATTGCTGGAGCTGGCGGAGTTGCTGGAGGGCGAGGGCTTCGTCTGTCATACCGCGACCTCGGTGAAGCTCGCCCTGCATCACCTGACTCGCCATCCCGATATCGCCCTGGTGATCACCGATCTGCGCATGCCGGAGGAAAGCGGCATGTCGCTGATCAAGCGTCTGCGCGAACACACCTCACGCCAGCATCTGCCGGTGATCGTGACGTCGGGGCATGCGGACATGGAGGACGTGAGCGACATGCTGCGGTTGCAGGTGCTGGACCTGTTCCGCAAGCCGATCTATCACGTGCGGCTACTGGAGACCCTGGACAATCTGTTTCCCAAGCCCAAGGTCAATGTCTCCTGAGTGCCCAGGCAGCCTCGATTTCGAATGCGTCGCTTTGAAAATTGACGCCATCTCTTTGACTTTTTGATGGTGTCGAAATGATGGCTCGTGTACATTCCGCGCGCCCAGACCGGACGACCTGGTGGGTTCGGTAGGGATGCCTGAGTGAACTTGATAACCCTGCTGAAACTGTTTTTCATGTTTTGGAAGGGAATCTCGATTGAATACTGCTTGCCTGCGCCGCTCATTGCTGGCGCTTTCCATTGCTGCAGCCTCGCTGCACGCCTCCTTTGTTGCCGCTGCCGGCGCCAGTCTGAACTACGACCTGAGCGGCGGAGCGTTGAACAGCAACCTGCAGAACTACGGGCTTATCGATTTGAACGGCAACGGGACCATCGTGCCCGGATCGCCATCGACCTTGACCTATGGTGCACAGTTCACGGGACTGGCGGCCGACCAGTTGCGTAATAACGGCACTATCCGGATTGATGGGGCCAACCATGGCATGGGCATCAACCTTGGGGCTTCCGGCGCAACGCCGACCACTGTCGCCTTCAACGTGATCAACAAGGGTTCTATCGCCGTCCACGGTCTGGCCGGGTCCGGCAGTTCCACCGGTATTTCCGATATCGGAAGCACATTCACTGGCTCGCTGCTCAACGATGGCGTTATCGATGTCAGTGGTGCGACCGCTGCTGGCGTCATGCTGGTTCATACCCAACTGAGTGGAATCACCAACGACGGCACAATCAATGCTGCCGGTCCGGATGCTTTGGGGCTGTTCCTCGACGGTGCCACGCTCAAGGGCATCGTAAACAATACGGGCACCATTCGCGCCACTGGGGCAAATGCCGAAGCTGTCACGTTCGAAGGCGTGAACTTCAATACCTCGGCCGGAACCGGTGGCTTCAACCTGTTCAACTCTGGATCGATTTACGGCGAGTCCATTGGCGTGCATGTCAGTGGCCAGGCACTCAATGCGCTTCCGTTTGTCATTTATCAACTGACCGGTTCGATCGAGGGTGGAACGACGGCGATCCAGGTTGATGACGGTAAAAGCTATTTCGACTTCTTCGGCGGCACGGTCAAAGGTGATCTCATCGGTCTGTCCGGCGTGATCATCGACGGCGACGCAACCTTCGACGGTTCGACCATCAAGTCCGGCTACGTGACCATCGAGGACGGCACGCTGACCCTGGTGAAACCGCACACCACGATCATCGGCGACTTCGACATGGAAGAGTCCGAGTCGGTGCTGGAGATGTACCTGGGCAACGACACCAACCCGGCGTTGCCGGTGCTGAAAGTCACCGGTACCACCGATATCGCACCGGGCGCGACATTGCGCCTGCTGGCTCGCTCCAGTGACTTCCGTGTGACGCCGGGCGGTACGAAATACACCCTGATCAGCTCGGGCAATCTCATCGGCGGCAACAACCTCACCGTGACGTCTACCTCCGCGTTGCTGGATGTGAAGAGTTTTGGAGTAGCAGGCAACGACATCACGTCGGTGGTGACCAACAAGTCCGAAGAGACGTTGGCGCAAAACACCCTCGTGGCTGGCGGCAGTCGCAATGCCGCAACAGCGGTGGGTCGCGTGTCGGGTCTGTTGTCCCGGCTCGATGAGCAGGACCCGGTGTTCCAGGCATTCGCCAATGCCGGCACCGATGCACAACTGGCACCGCTGTCCGAGACCCTCAGCCCCGATGTCAGCCGTGGGGTGATTCATGCCGCCACCAACAGTCAGACGCTGGTTTCGGGTGTGCTCAACGAGCGCTCCAGCCGTGCGCGTACCGCCGGCGTGCCAACGGACAAAGGCGTCTGGCTGCAAGCCTTGAGCAGCGACGCCAACCAGGATGAGCGTCGTGGTGTCAGTGGCTACGATGCCGACAGCCACGGTATCGCCGTGGGCGCCGATGGCCAGCTGAATGCCGATACTGCGATAGGCCTGGCGTACAGCTATCTGGACACCGACGTCAAATCCGATCGTGGCAACAAGACCCAGGTCACCGGGCACGCACTGACCCTGTACGGCAACTGGACCCATGACAACTGGTTTGTGGATTCGTCGCTAATGTACGGCTGGAACGACAACGAATCCAAACGCTATATCGCCGGTACTCGGGCCAAGGGCGACTACGACAGCAATGTGTTCGGTGTCAGTGCGCTGGCCGGTTACACCGTGCATCTGATGCCGGATGTGGTGCTTGAACCGCAGGTGGGTGCGCGTTACGCCAATGTGAGCATGGACAGCTACCGCGAGAAGGGCAGTTCGGCCTCGCTGAATGTCGGCAGCCAACGTTACGAAGTCGGCGAAATGGGTGTTGGCGCGCGTCTGGCCGCAGCGTTTGAAGTGGGCACCGGCAGCCTTGAGCCAGAAGCGAAGTTGATGGCCTGGCACGACGTCATTGGCGACAAGACCGGGACCACTTCCTCGTTCGTGCTGGGTGGCGATTCTTTCACCAGCCGTGGCACGACACCGGTACGCGACAGCTATGAGCTGGGCCTGGGTGCCAACTATCGGATGGGCGCGTGGAGCGTCGGCGGTTCCTACAACTACGTGACCGCCAGCGGTTTCAATGCTGACGGCTTCACGGCGAAAGTGCGCTACGCCTTCTGAGTCCGAAGCCGGCCGGGTTACAGCTGATAGCTGAAACTGATGCTGTAGCGCGGTCGGCGATTGTAGGTGTCCAGCGCTTCATCCGACATGGGTTTGGCTGCTTCCAGGGCGATGTTGTAGTACTTGGCGTCGCCGAACCTCAGGCCCACCGCGGCCGAAGACAGACTGTTGGCCTGTACCGGCAACTGGTTGAACCAGCTGCGCGAGCGATCGAGCACCACGTAGGGTTGCAGGATGCGCACCCAGTTGCCGTCGCGGTTGAAGCTGTAGTTGATCTCGTAAGCCACCCCCCAGCCCTTGTCGCCGGACGCCTGGTCGTCGGGGTAGCCACGACCGAAATTCTGCCCGCCGAACACCGCGCGCTCGCTGTCGGGCAGGGTGTCGTCGCTCCAGTACAACGCGGCGGAAATCACGCCTTGCCAGTTGTCGAAGAACTTGTCGCTCTGCACCCCCGACAGTCGCAGACGGAAGAAATGCAGGTCGATGGCGCTGTTGTTGGTGTGTGCGCCCATGCTGTCGAAGCCTTGATAAACCCCGCCGCTGAGAATCCGCAGTTGCCGGGCGTCGGCCTTGCGCCAGTCGCTTTCGAAGGCGAGGGCGCGGATGTCGGTGCGTTCTTCGGCGCTGAGTGGATAGCCGATGACGTTGTAGCGGGTCTTGTCGTTGACCGCGTACAGGCGCGAGCCGGCCGTCAGCAATTCATTGGAGGCGGCAATCAGCGGCATGCTGAAACCGATGGAGTAACGGTCGTTTTCGCGGTGCGGCTTGAGTTCCAGACCGTTGTTCAGCAGCACGTTGGTGCCGGGGTCGGCGCGGTAACGCGAGGCGGACAGACTCAGTTGCGTGCCTTCGTCATCGAGGAACTGGCTGTAGTCCAGACGATAGTAATGCTCGTGGTCATCGCCCGGTGGAAACAGGCCGCTGAGGCTCAGCTGTTCGCCCATCGAGGTCTGTGAGTTGCTGCTGACGCCGAGCAAGGCCTGGGTGCCGTTGCGGTTGTCTTCGGTGGTACTCAGGGTGCTGGTGAACGGTTTTCGGCTGGCCTGGGCGATCAGGGTCGTTGCGCCGTCGGTGGTGCCGGGCGGTGGCACCTGGGCCTGGATCGTGACGCCGGGGATGCGGGTCATCAGCGTGGTGTAGCGCTCGAAGGTCTTGCGGGTCAGCGGGCGTTCCGCCTGGATCTTTGCCGTCAGTCTGTCGATCAGTCCCTTGACCCGGCCGATATCGCCCTGGACCTGAACATCCCGCACATAACCTTCCACCAGCACCACTCGCGCGGCACCGTCGTCGAAAGTCTGCTGCGGCAGGAAGGCGTAGGACAGCAGGTAGCCGTCGCTCTGGTAGCGGCGGGTGATGTTGCGTGTTGCTTCAATCAGGTCGGCGAGGCTGGTTTCGTGGCCGATCAGGGGTTTGTAGATCTCCGCCAGTTCGTTGAGCGGGTAGATCGTACCGCCTTCGATCTGCACGGTTTTCAGGTTGATCTTCGTGCCCATCATCAACGGCTCGGCAGCCGCGGCACCGGGTTCCGGAACTTGCAGCGGCGCGGCGCTCGGACGGTAGGCGTCGGCGGGCAGATTCGGCACCGGCAGGTTGCGGATGGTTTCGTTGCTGTTGAGAAAGCTGGGAAGGGTGTCGGCGAGGGCAGCGGAACTGAGACTGAGGAACAGCAGGGATGCCATAACGCGCATAGGACACTCCATGTTCAAACCGCAGCACTTGGCGGGTTTTTTCCTAAGAAAAAAGCGGAAGACTCGTGGGAATCTTCCGCCCTCAACCAAGCGTAGGCGCTGTAGGTTAGGCCGTCGAATCGGCCAGGTGCAATTCAGCGTTTGTTGCCGCCCAAGGCGCCGGTCAGGCCGCCGAGAACTCCGCCCAGACCGCCACCAGTGCCAGCGGCGGTGCTGCCGTTGACCAGCCCGCCGACGGCGGTGACGGTGTTGCCCACGGTGGCGACGGTGTTGCCGACAGCGGTCACGACCGGGTTGCTGTTGGTACCGGCGATGGCACCGCCAAGGTTACTGACCGCACCACCTGCCTGACCGGTGAGGCCGGCAATCGGGGCGCCGAGACCGGTAGCACCGCCGACATTCTGAGTCAGGTTGGTGACGGCGGAGGTGACCGGTGCAAGGCCGGTGCCTACGTTGTTGCCCAGTGTTGCCAGGGGAGTGGTGGGCGTGGTGATCGGTGAACCCGAACCACCGATTGCTGTATTGAGCGAGGCCACGGTATTGCCGGCCGATGCCAGGACATTGCCCGGTGAGCCGAGGGAGCCGTTGCCACCACCCAGCCCGGCACCGACGTTGACCACCGCGCCGCCGACGGTTTGCAGCAGACCATTGTTGCCAAGGCCACCGCCGACGCCTGTTCCGGAACCGGTGCCGTTGTCCGCCAGCCCGCCGGTCTTGCCGAGCGCCGTACCGACATTGCTCAGGGCGCCGCCGACGGTGTTGGTCAGGGCATTGCCGTTGCCTGCACCGGTGACTTTGTCGCCCACACCGTCGACAGTGCTGCCGACTTTCTGCAGCACGCCGTTCAGTGGATCACCCAGACCGGTGGTGCCGCCGAGTTTGTCCGTGGTGCTTTCGACCATGGCGATCACCGGCACCAGTTTGCTGCCGACCTCTTTGGTCACCGAGCCGAGTGGGCCAGTGGTAGTGGCGGTGCTAAGGGTGTCGCCGAGCATGGTGACTTTTTCACCCACCCCGTTGAGCAGCGGCGCCACTTTGGTGACAACGCCGCCGACCACAGGCACGCTGCCGGTGGCGGTCGCCAGTTTGCCGCTCAGGTCAGACACGCCGTTGCCGACATCCTGCACCACGCCACCGACGGCCGACGCGGTGACGCCCAGGCCGTTATCGGTGGTTGCCAGTTTGCCAATCCCGTTGCCGATGCCATCGCCCAGTGTGGATACCACATTGCCGGCGGTTCTGGCCGCGCTTTGCACCACGCCACCGACCACGGGTACACCACTGAGTGAGTCGCCGACCTGACCGACGCCATTGCCGACGCCGGCAACGGTGCTGCCGACATCCTGCACCAGGGTTGTGGTAACCAGCGGCTGAGGCGTAATCGGGTTAGTAGGGTTGGTCGGGTCGGTTGGATTGGTTGGATTGGTTGGATTGGTCGGATTCGTCGGGTTTGTCGGATTGCTCGGATCCGAGCCCCCCGTCCCACCGGTTACTGTGGTGCCGTCGGTTCCGGTTGTGCCGCCAGTCCCGGTTGTACCGCCGCTGCCGGATGTCCCGCCAGTGCCTGCGGTGGAACTGTCCGGCGAAGAGCTGCCGGAACTGCTGTGGTGACCGCCACCGCCACTGCTGCAACCGGCCAGGCCGAGGGAGAGGATCAATGCCAGCGCTGTTGCTGATTTGCACCAAACTTGAGTTTTCATGATGGGTATTCCTTGCACCTGTCTCAACGTTCGTTGTCTTCGACGGCTAGCCGGTTCTGTTGCCGGCAATGCCTTCGTCCGTTGTGCTCATATCAGTCGCAAGGTTGGATCCACACCATTCTCAAGTTGGTATTAACGCCTTTATATAAGCGTGTGATTTGCTGCTTAACGACTAATGCCGAGGATATAAACGCGCAAAAAAAAGCCTTGAGAATCAAGGCTTGATGTTTGGTCGGGGGTTGGATAGCGGCGGCAGAAACTTAAGTTATATACACACAATTGATCATGTTTCGCTGTTGTGATCGAACTCCGCGAGGGGCGCGGTAACGATTGGCGCAGCCTATTGATTCAGGCAATCGGTTGCCAGTGGCCGACCATGTGCTCCAGGTCCCCGGCACCGATCAGACGCAACTCACCGCTGGAACCCGCCGCGCTGGCGAACAGCGATACCTCGCTCGGCAGGCGCACCGGTTTACGAAAATGCACGGCGATTTCCAGGTTGGCCCTGGGCAGGTGATCCGCCAGCGCGGCCAGCGTGCGGGCCTTGTTCCACAGACCATGGGCAATGGCGGTGGGGAAACCGAACAGCCTGGCACTGGCGGCGCTCAGGTGGATCGGGTTGTAGTCGCCGGAGACTTTGGCGTACTGCCGGCCGATGTCCGCCGGGGCTTTCCACTGCGCGACCTGCATCAGTGGCAGCGATGGTTCCCACGCCTGTTCGAGCGCTTCACCCTCAAGCTTCACGCCTCGACAGAGCATTTGGCTTTCGGCTTCCCACAGCGGGCCAAGCTGATCGTCGAGGGTGGTGAGCAGATCGAAGGTCGCACCTTTCGGATGCGGTTGCAGGTTGTGTACCCGAACGCTGACTTGCGCGCGACTGATCCCACCCATCGGCCGCAGAATGCGGATGCGATTGCTCAGGTGAATCAGCCCCAGCAGCGGGAAGGGAAAGTCTTTGGCCGTGAGCAACTGCATCTGCAACGCAAACGCCAGGACGTGTGGATAAGTCGGCGGCAGCAGACCGTCATCGGCAAAGCCGCAGACCTTGCGATAGGCCGCCAGACGTTTGCCGTCGATATCGACCCCGCAGCGCAGACCGCTGTCGGGCAAACGGGTGCCGGTGATTTTGCGTCGGGTTGCGGCCCGGACATACAAACCCGGCAGACTCGGTTCGCGGTGCAACGTGTGCCATTCGATGCTCATGCCTAAGCCCCCAGAACACTTTGTCCACAGACCCGCAATGCTTGCCCGGTGAAAGCGCCGGTGCCCGGTTGCGCCAGCCAGGCCACGGCTTCGGCGACGTCCTGCGGCAGGCCACCCTGGCCCAGCGAACTCATGCGCCGGCCGGCCTCGCGCAGGCCGAACGGAATGTGCGCGGTCATCTGGGTTTCGATAAACCCCGGCGCCACGGCGTTGATGCTGATGCCGCGTTCCTGCAGCGTCGGTGCCCAGGCCTGGGCCAGTCCGATCAGTCCGGCCTTGCTCGCCGCGTAATTGGTTTGCCCGCGGTTGCCGGCGATGCCGCTGATCGAGGCGAGCAGAATCACCCGCGCGTTATCGCGCAGGGTGCCGCTGTCGAGCAGCGCCTTGGTCAGCACTTGCGGGGCGTTGAGATTGACCGCCAGCACCGCGTCCCAGAACTCGGGCGTCATGTTGGCCAGGGTCTTGTCGCGGGTGATGCCGGCGTTGTGCACCAGAATGTCGAGGCCGTCCGGCAACTGTTCGATCAGCTGCGCGGCGGCGTCTTCGGCGCAGATGTCGAGGGTGATGGCGCGCCCGCCGAGGCGCGCGGCCAGGGCTTCGAGATCGGTTTTGGCTGGCGGTACGTCGAGCAGAATCACCTCGGCGCCATCACGGGCCAACGTCTCGGCGATGGAGGCGCCGATACCCCGCGCCGCGCCGGTGACCAGCGCCTTGCGCCCGGCCAGCGGGCGCGTCCAGTCGGTCACCGGCGTGGCACAAGGATTCAGACGAATCACCTGCCCGGAGACAAATGCGCTTTTCGGCGAGAGGAAAAACCGCAGCGGCCCTTCGAGTTGATCCTCGGCGCCTTCGCCCACGTAGATCAATTGCAGGGTGCCGCCACTGCGCAGCTCCTTGGCCAGCGAGCGGGAGAAACCTTCAAGTGCCCGCTGAGCACTGGCGGCGAACGGTTCGCGCAGGGTTTCCGGGGCGCGGCCGAGGATCACCAGATGCGCGCTGCTGTCGAGGTTCTTCATCAATGGCTGGAAGAATTCGCGCAGCTGCTTGAGCTGGTCGGTGTGCTGCAATTCACTGGCGTCGAACACCACCGCCTTGAGTTTCGGGCCATGGCCGGGAATCCATTGGGTGGCGGCCGCTGGCTGATCGCCGTAGCGATAAATGGCATCGGTCAGTCGGTTGGCAAAGGCGCTGACCCGCTCGGCCAGCGGCCCGCCGCCGATCAGCAGCGCACCCTCCACCGGCCGCAGGCGTCCGGCCTGCCAGCGTTCCAGCCGCACCGGCGACGGCAGGCCCAGGGCCCCGACCAGACGGTGGCCGATGGACGAGTTGGCGAAGTCGATATAGCGGTCAGACATGGAACGCTCTCCAGAAGATGGGGTTCAAAGTGTGGACTGCGAAGGGCAATCAATCGTTCGATCCACGCAATAAGGCCTACGCTAGAACAGCAGAGTAGTTTGCCCCCGGTGTTTTTGGGGCCCGGCGGGATTTTCAGTGCCCGATTTTCAGACTGGATATTTCACAAGGAGTTTTTCATGAGTCAGCTGCGCCGCGTCGCGATCATTGGTGGCAACCGCATTCCGTTCGCCCGTTCCAACGGGCCGTATGCCACCGCGAGCAATCAGGTGATGCTCACCGCCGCCCTTGAAGGCCTGATCGAACGCTACAACCTGCACGGCCAGCGCATCGGCGAAGTGGTTGCGGGGGCGGTGCTGAAATTGTCACGGGATATGAACCTGACCCGCGAATGCGTGCTTGGCTCGCGCCTGTCGCCGGCGACTCCGGCCTACGACATCCAGCAGGCCTGCGGCACCGGCCTGGAAGCGGCGTTGCTGGTGGCGAACAAGATCGCCCTCGGCCAGATCGACTGCGGCATTGCCGGCGGCGTCGACACCACGTCGGACGCGCCGATCAGTGTCAGTGAAGGCCTGCGCAAGATTCTTCTGCAAGCCAACCGCGCCAAGACCACTGGCGACAAGCTCAAGACCTTCCTGCAATTGCGCCCGAAACATCTGATCCCCGAGTTCCCGCGCAACGGCGAACCGCGCACCGGCCTGTCGATGGGCCAACACTGCGAATTGATGGCACAGACCTGGAACATTCCTCGTGAAGAGCAGGATCAACTGGCACTCGAAAGCCACCACAAACTGGCTGCGTCCTACAGCGAAGGCTGGCACAACGACCTGATGACGCCGTTCCTCGGCCTGACCCGCGACAACAACCTGCGCCCGGACCTGACCCTGGAAAAGCTCGCGACCCTGAAACCGGCCTTCGAGAAAAGCGCCAAGGGCACGCTGACCGCCGGCAACTCCACGCCACTGACCGATGGCGCTTCGGTGGTGTTGCTGGGCAGCGAAGAGTGGGCCAAGGAGCGTGGCTTGCCGATCCTCGCGTATCTGCGCGACGGCGAAGCGGCGGCGGTGGATTTCGTCAACGGCGCCGAGGGGCTGCTGATGGCCCCGGTGTATGCGGTGCCGCGCTTGCTGGCGCGCAATGGTTTGACCT
Organism: Pseudomonas sp. GW821-FHT02C04; assembly: GCF_059421845.1. Taxonomy (NCBI): domain Bacteria; kingdom Pseudomonadati; phylum Pseudomonadota; class Gammaproteobacteria; order Pseudomonadales; family Pseudomonadaceae; genus Pseudomonas; species Pseudomonas sp. GW821-FHT02C04. The sequence goes on from NZ_JBWKVT010000004.1 coordinate 640,545, forward strand.
TGCAGGATTTCGACTACTACGAAATCCACGAAGCATTTGCCGCGCAGGTGTTGTGCACGCTGAAGGCCTGGGAGGATCCGGAGTACTGCAAGACCCGGTTGGGGCTTGATGCACCGTTGGGATCGATTGACCGCAGCCGCTTGAACGTCAAGGGCAGCTCATTGGCGGCGGGGCACCCGTTTGCTGCGACGGGTGGGCGGATTGTGGCGAATTTGGCGAAGTTGCTGGATGCGGCGGGGCGGGGGCGGGGGTTGATTTCGATTTGTGCGGCGGGGGGGCAGGGGGTGACGGCGATCATCGAGCGCTGAAAGAACAAGACGCCCCTCTCCTGAAAGGAGAGGGGCTTTCATAGATCACTCAGGTACGGAACCTGCGCACCAACCCATCCAGCTCATTCGACAACCCCGCCAGACTCTGCGAATCCAGCCGCGCCGAATTGGCCAGCTCCGCCACCAACTGCGCATCACCGTGAATCTGGCTGATATGCCGATTGATATCCTCGGCCACCTGATGCTGCTCTTCGGCGGCCGTGGCGATCTGAGTGTTCATGTCACGAATCACATCCACCGACTCACGGATCTGCCCAAAGCTCTCCCGCGCCTCACCAATCCGTGCCACCGATTGCTGCGACACGTCGAGGCTGGCGCGCATCTGTTGGGTCACGGCGCTGGTGCGCTTGGCAAGGTTGCCCAGCAGACCGTCGATTTCCGCCGTCGAATCCGCCGTGCGTTTGGCCAGTGCGCGAACCTCATCGGCCACCACCGCAAAACCACGGCCTTGCTCACCGGCCCGCGCTGCCTCGATGGCAGCGTTGAGTGCCAGCAGGTTGGTCTGTTCGGCGATGGAGCGAATGGTGCCGAGAATCGACTGAATGTCGTTACTGTCGCGTTCCAGTTGCTGCATCGACTGCGCCGACTGCTCCAGCTCCTGGCTCAGTTGATCGACGCTGTGCACCGCCGCATCGATCTGCTGCTGACCTTCGCGGGCCTGGCGCTGGCCGCTGTCGGCCGACTCTGCTGCCTGGCTGCACGAGCGGGCGACTTCGTTGGCGGTGGCGACCATTTCGTGGAACGCGGTCGAGACCATGTCCACGGCTTCACGCTGGCGTCCGGCCGCTTCGGCCATGTCGCCTGAAACCCGGGTCGAACTCTGCGAGGTCGCGAGGATTTTTCCGGCCGCGCCGCCGATGTGCTGGATCAGGCTGCGGATCGCGGTCAGGAACTGGTTGAACCAGTTGGCCAGTTGCGCGGTTTCGTCGTTGCCACGGATATCGAGGTTCTTGGTCAGATCGCCTTCGCCCTGGGCGATGCCTTCCAGACCACTGGCCACGCTGCGGATCGGACGTACTATCAGGCTGGCGAAACTGGCTCCGACCACGGCGAACAGCACCGCCAGCACGGCAGCGATGATTGCGATCAGCCAGGTAAGTTTAGTGGCCGAACTCATCACGTCGTTCTGTTTGATCAGGCCGATGAAGGTCCAGCCCAGTTGCTCCGACGGCCAGACGTTGGCCATGTAGCGCTCGCCATTGAGTTCGACTTCCACCAGCCCTTTTCCGGCCTTGGCCAGTTGCGCGTAACCGTCGCCGAGGCTGTCGAGGGGCTTGAAGTTGTGCTCGGGCTGTTTCGGATCAACCAGCACCATGCCGCTGTTTTCCAGCAGCATCAGGTAACCGGTTTCGCCAAGTTTGATCTGTTTGACGATCTCGGTGAGCTGCTTGAGCGTGACGTCGATACTGACCACGCCGCCGTTGCTGCCGAGTTTATTGTCGATGGTGCGCACGGTGCTGACGTAGGTCGCATCGTCCTGCGCCCAGTAATAGGCGGCGGTGCGAAACGGCTTTCCGGGCTTGGCCTGAGCGGCCTTGTACCAGGGACGCTGACGCGGATCGTAGTTGTTCAGCTTGGGATCGTCGGGCCAGGAGACGTAGCCACCGGCAGCGGTGCCGACGATCGCGTAGGCGTAGGCCGGGTGGCTGTTGCCCAGATCCTGCAGGAAGGCGAAGACCTTTTTGTCCATCTCGCCCTGCGGGACGCTTTCGGCGTTGGCGCTCATGTAGGTCTTGAGGCTGTCGTCGGTGTTCTTGATCAGCGGTTGCGTCGCCAGGTAATCGACGTTCTGGCTGATGCCGTCAAAAAAAAGCTGCATGGCGTTGCTGACCTGACGGATCTCGCGTCCGCTGCCGTCGACAAAACCTTCCCGGGCATCGCTGCGCAGGTTGAGTACCACCAGCGTGGCGACCAGCACCACGGGCAAGCAGGCGATGATTGCAAACGCCCACGTCAACTTCTGTTTGATGTTCATCCGCGCTCCAGATTTTCTTGTAGGCCCACGCAGTGCAGATGACTCGCGGTTTATTGGCAGCCGAAAACGGTGTTTTCCACTCCATTCCCTGAGTGCGACATCGAAGCTGTTTTTTTGGAACGATTGTCGGACAAATTCCTCTGTCTCTGAGGGCTTCGGCTGCCGGAGAGGGAAATTGAGGCTGTAAGAGAAAATTCTTACGGGTGGAGTGATGCTGGATGTCAGATTCTGTCGCAAATGCCCTCAAGTCCCTGCGCCAACAAGTTCGGCAGGCTCGGCTATGATTCGCAGCGGTCGATACAAGAGCGGCGGATTGGCCCGTATGATCCGGCACAGTGTGTGCATCCACAGGTTCACAGGTCGGCAACCCCTCCCCGTGATGCGAGGATTGCCGTATAACGAATGACATTCGCGTGTTTGGTAATAAAGGACCCACAATAAAAGCTGATGAAGACTCCAAAACGCATTGAACCCCTGATCGAGGACGGTCTGGTCGACGAAGTGCTGCGTCCACTCATGAGTGGCAAAGAAGCAGCTGTTTATGTGGTGCGCTGCGGCAATCAGTTACGTTGCGCAAAGGTCTACAAGGAGGCGAACAAACGCAGTTTCCGCCAGGCGGCCGAATATCAGGAAGGCCGCAAGGTTCGTAACAGCCGACAGGCCCGGGCGATGGCCAAGGGTTCCAAGTTCGGGCGCAAGGAAGCCGAAGACGCCTGGCAGAACGCCGAAGTCGCGGCGCTGTTCCGCCTGGCCAGTGCCGGTGTGCGGGTGCCCAAGCCGTACGACTTCCTCGAAGGCGTGCTGCTGATGGAGCTGGTGGCCGACGAATACGGCGATGCCGCCCCGCGTCTGAATGACGTGGTGCTGGAGCCGGATCAGGCCCGCGAGTATCACGCGTTCCTGATTTCGCAGATCGTGCTGATGTTGTGTACCGGTCTGGTGCACGGTGACCTCTCGGAGTTCAACGTGCTGCTGACGCCGACCGGCCCGGTCATCATCGACCTGCCGCAAGCGGTGGATGCCGCCGGCAACAACCACGCGTTCAGCATGCTCGAGCGTGACGTCGGCAACATGGCGTCGTACTTCGGCCGGTTCGCCCCGGAGTTGAAGAAGACCAAATACGCCAAGGAAATGTGGGCGTTGTACGAAGCGGGTACGTTGCACCCGGCCAGCGTGCTGACCGGCGAGTTCGACGATCCCGAGGATCTGGCCGATGTTGGCGGGGTGTTGCGCGAGATCGAAGCCGCGCGTCTGGATGAGGAGCGCAAGCAAGCCATCCGTGCGGCGGACGACGAGCCCAAGGGCAAGTCCGACGAACCGCCTCCGCCACCGTGGATGCAGTAAGCATCTGAAAAAGAAAACCCGGCTTCGGCCGGGTTTTACACATTCAAGGATTGATTGTGGACACCACTTCCCGCAATGCCCGGCTGATCATCACGGCGCGGCTGATTTCCGATTTCGGCGCTTTCCTCAACATGGTCGCGCTGGCCACTTATGTCTACCTGCTGAGCAACAGCGCCATGAGTGTCGGGATTTTCCTGGCCAGTCGTGTGGGCGGCGGGATATTCGCCAGCCTGATCGGCACCACGTTTTATCGTCGATGTATTGGCCGCTTGCCGTTGATTGCCTTCGATCTGCTGCGCGCCGCTGTGCTTGGACTGTTGCTGATCGTCCCGGTCAGTCAGCAGGCGTTGTTGCTGCCGCTGATTGCGTTCGGCCTGGGATTCGGCAATTCGATGTTCGCCATCGGCCTCAACAGCCAGTTGCCGCGATTGATCGAGCCTGCGCAGTTGCTCAAGACCAATGCCTGGATCACGTCCGCCTCCTCCATGGCGATGGTCGGCGGCAGTCTGGTGTCCGGGCTGCTGGTCGCGGGGTTTGGCTTTGAAACGGTGTTCGCGTTGAATGCGCTGACCTATCTGCTGGCGGCGGTGTTGATTGCGCCGCTGCGGTTCAGCGCACCGGAGCCGGTGGCCGAATCCAGCGCTAAACAGGGTGAATGGTCGGCGTTGCTGCAAGGCCTGCGCAGCGCCCCGGTGGTTGCGGCGATGCTGGCTGTCACAATGGCCGACACCTTGGGCAGCGCTGCGCACAACGTTGGTTTTCCGATCATTTCCAAACTGCTGACACCGGACTCGGCGAGCACCACGCTGGGCCTGATGCTCGCGGTGTGGGCCAGCGGAAAATTGCTGGGCGCGCGAATTGCCAGTCGCTTGAATGGCTCTGAAAACATCCATCTTGAGCGCAGGTACTTTGGCGGAGTGTTGCTGATGTCCTGCGGTTTCATCCTGATGTTTCAGCAGCACAGCGTCGTCGGGCTGTTGCTGTTTTCGCTGCCGGCCGGACTGGGTGACGGGTTTTCGGAAGTCGGCCTGATGTCACGTCTGCAACGGGAGCCGGAACGCCTGCGCCTGCCAATCTTCAGTTTCCTGACGCTGTTGCAGATGACCGGGTTCGGCGTCGGCATGCTGATCGCCGCGCCGTTCTACAACTGGTGGGCGCCGGGTGCCGTGGTGCTGCTGTTCCACGGCATTCCCCTCGCCACTGTGCTGTCGATGAAAGTCCTGCTGCTCAGGCGCGGGCGGGTTGCGCGCAGCAGCCCGACGCCAGTTCCTTGAGGATCGGGCAGTCCGGGCGATGGTCGCCGTTGCAGTGCTCCACCAGATCCTGCAGGGTGTCGCGCAGTTCGCCGAGTTCGCGGATCTTCTGATTCAGCTCGTCGATGTGCTGGCGGGCCAGGGCCTTCACATCGGCGCTGGCGCGCTGGCGGTCCTGCCAGAGCGTCAGCAGTTTGCCGACTTCCTCCAGCGAAAATCCCAGGTCCCGCGAGCGCTTGATGAACGCCAGCGTGTGCAGGTCATCGTCGCCGTAGACGCGATAACCGCTGTCGGTGCGATGGGCGGCCTTGAGCAGGCCGATCGACTCGTAATAACGGATCATCTTCGCGCTCAGGCCACTGTGGCGGGCCGCTTGGCCGATGTTCATCGGTTGTCCTCCAGATCCTCGGGTTTCCAGGTTTTCAACAGTAGCGCATTGCTCACCACGCTGACGCTCGACAGGGCCATCGCCGCGCCGGCCAGCACCGGATTGAGGAAGCCGAACGCCGCCAGCGGAATGCCGATCAGGTTGTAGACGAAGGCCCAGAACAGGTTCTGCCGGATCTTCGCGTAGGTCTTGCGGCTGATCTCCAGCGCTGCCGGCACCAGCCGAGGGTCGCCGCGCATCAGGGTGATGCCGGCGGCGTGCATGGCCACGTCGGTGCCGCCGCCCATGGCGATGCCGATATCGGCGGCGGCGAGTGCCGGGGCGTCGTTGATGCCGTCGCCGACCATGGCCACGACGCCGGTCTTTTTCAGTTCGGCGACGGTGGCGGCTTTGTCTGCCGGCAGCACTTCGGCGTGGACGTTTTCGATGCCCAGCGCTTCGGCCACCACCCGGGCACTGCCTCGGTTGTCGCCGGTCAGCAGGTGGCTGTGGATGTTTCGTGCTGCCAGTTGTTGTACGGCGTGCAGCGCGCCGGGCTTGAGGGTGTCGCCGAAGGCGAACAGACCGAGCACGCGGGGAACGGGGCTTTGTTCGATCAGCCAGGACAGTGTCCGGCCTTCGGTTTCCCAGGCCTTGGCGGATTCCGCCAATGTGCCGGCCTCCAGACCGTTTTCTTCCAGCAGTCGGCGATTGCCCAGGGCGAGGCGCCGACCGTCGAGATGGCCGGCGATGCCGCGACCGGTCAGGGACTGACTGTCGCTGACGTCGGGCACCGTCAGATTGCGTTCGGCACAGGCATCCAGCACCGCTTTGGCCAAGGGGTGTTCACTGCCGCGTTGCAGCGCGCCGGCCGCTGTCAGCAGGGCGTTCTCATCACCGTCGATCGCACTGAAATGCGCGATGCGCGGGGTGCCGGAGGTCAGGGTGCCAGTCTTGTCGAACACCACGGCGCTGACTTCATGGGCACGTTCGAGTGCTTCGGCATCCTTGATCAGAATCCCGTGGCGTGCTGCCACGCCGGTGCCGGCCATGATCGCGGTCGGTGTCGCCAGACCGAGGGCGCAGGGGCAGGCGATCACCAGCACCGCGACGGCGTTGATCAACGCGGTTTCCAGCGGCGCGCCGTACAGCCACCAGCCGATCAGGGTGGCGAGGGCCAGCAGCAGAACCGTCGGCACAAACACCTGGCTGACTTTATCCACCAGTTTCTGGATCGGCGCTTTCGCGGCCTGGGCGTCCTCCACCAGGCGGATGATCCGCGCCAGTACACTTTCCGCGCCGAGCGCCGTAGTGCTCACCAGCAAGCGGCCTTCGCCGTTGATCGCACCGCCGGTGACTTTGTCGCCCGGTTGTTTGGGCACTGGCAGGCTTTCGCCGCTGATCAATGCTTCATCGGCGTGGCTCTGGCCTTCCAGCACTTCACCGTCCACCGGGAAACGCTCGCCGGGTTTGACCAGTACCAGGTCGCGGAGGCGCAGGGCGCTGATGGCGACGTCCTGTTCGCGGCCATCGATGACTTGAATCGCCCGCTCCGGCCGCAACGCCTCCAGTGCGCGGATGGCACTGGCGGTCTGGCGTTTGGCGCGGCTTTCCAGGTACTTGCCGAGCAGCACCAGAGCGATGACCACCGCCGAGGCTTCGAAATACAAATGCGGCATGCGCCCGTCAGCGGTGGCCCATTCATAGAGACTCAGGCCGTAACCGGCGCTGGTGCCCAGGGCCACCAGCAAGTCCATGTTGCCGGCACCGGCGCGCACGGCTTTCCATGCGGCCACATAAAAACGTGCACCGAAGATGAATTGCACTGGGGTAGCGAGAGCGAATTGCGCCCAGGCCGGGAGCATCCAGTGAATGCCGAACGGTTGCAGCAGCATCGGCAACACCAGCGGCAAGGCGAGGGCGATGGCGCAGATCAGCGCCCAGCGCTCGTGGTTCAGGCGTTGCTGGCGATTGTCGGTCTGGTGTTCAAGTTCGAAGAGGCTGGCCGAATAACCGGCCTTGCTCACGGCGGCGATCAGGAGCTGCGGATCGACAGCGCCAAGCAGTTCGAGGTGGGCGCGTTCATTGGCGAGGTTGACGCTGACGCTTTTCACCCCCGGCACTTTGTTCAGGGCGCGTTCGACACGGCCGACGCAGGAGGCGCAGGTCATGCCGTCGATGTTCAATTCCACGGTTTGCTGAGGCACGCTGTAACCGGCGCGCTGAACCGCCTCCATCAGCGCTGGCAGGCTGTCGCCGGGTGCCTGCACGCGGGCCTGTTCGGTGGCGAGGTTGACGCTGACGGCACTGGCGCCGCTGACTTTGCTCAAGGCGCGTTCGACGCGGCCGGCGCAACTGGCGCAGGTCATGCCGCTGATGGGCAGATCGAACGTGATGGAATCGGACATCGGTCGTACTCCCTGTAGTGGATGCCTACAGGATCAACCTTGCCATGCTGGCAAGGTCAAGCACCAGTTCCCGCTGCTGGTTACTCGTTTGCTCGCCTGATCGTTCCCACGCAGACGGTTCGACGTCTCGACGTGGGAACGAGCGGTATTCAGTAACCGAGGTCGGTGCGCTTGAGGTACATGCCTTCCGCATTCATCGCAATCCGGAACTTCAGAATGTCGCCGGCATGCAGTTTGATCTCCTGCGAACCCGGCGCGAGCATGCCCGGGTTGCAGCCCGGCATTTGCCCCGGCAGCAGTTTCAGGCGCAGCGAGACATTGCCCGGCGGCAGGTTGAACGAGGTGCTCTGTTCCTGGAACAGGCGCGCCGACAGTTGATCCTGGATGTACACGCCGATCTCGCAGGAGGTCGCGACTTCCAGGCGCTCGCGGGAAATGATCAGCACTCCGAAATCTTCCCCGGCGGCATGCACCGAAGGGATCGCGGCAAAGAGGCTGAGTAAGCCAAACAGGCTGAAAGCTGACCAGCGCATGGCTGAATCTCCTGAATTTATGTCATTGATGCACGCAGCTTGGCCGAGCGCGGCGCCGATTGCCAGCCCGGCAGTTTTTTGCAGAACTTGACCTTGCCATCGTGGCAAGCTCGAAACTGCCGGCAACCTCACTCAAAGGAGTCATTCCATGCAAGTGTTCACTGTTGAAGGCATGTCCTGCGGTCACTGCGTCAAAGCCGTCACCCAAGCGGTGCAGAGCAAGGATCCGTCGGCCAGCGTGCGAGTCGATCTGGCAGCGAAGGAGGTCGGCGTCGAAAGTGCGCTGAGCGCCGAGCAGGTGATCGAGGCGATCAGCGAAGAAGGCTATGTCATCAAACTCGTCTGATCTTTTTAATAGTTAGCGAGCTACCGGAATGTTCAAGGCGTCCTCGCGCGGCTAGACTGTCGGGCTGCACTCTCTACTAAAGTGCCCGCCCAACTGCCTGCCGAACCTGGACGCCTGATGAACTTCCGTACCATTCTGATTCTCGGTGCCTTGACCGCTTTCGGTCCGTTGGCGATCGACTTCTATCTCCCCGCGTTTCCCACCATGGCGCTGGCGTTCGGCACCGATGAGAAACACGTCCAACTGACGCTGTCGGCCTATTTCTTTGGCCTGTCTATCGGTCAACTGGCTTACGGGCCGGTGGCGGATCGTTTCGGGCGGCGGATTCCATTGCTCACCGGCCTTGTGCTGTTCACCCTGGCGTCATTGGCCTGCGCTTATGCACCGAATCTGGAGTGGCTGATCGGTGCGCGGTTCGTTCAGGCACTGGGCGGATGCGCCGGGATGGTGATTTCCCGGGCGGTGGTCGCTGACAAATGCGACGCTGTGGGCTCGGCGAAAGTCTTTTCGCAATTGATGCTGGTGATGGGGCTGGCGCCAATCCTGGCGCCGATGCTCGGCGGCCTGCTGGTCAACACGACGGGGTGGCAGTCGATCTTCCTGGTGCTGACCGGGTTCAGTGCCCTGGCCGGCCTCGCGGTGGCCCTCGGCCTGCCGGAAAGCCTGCCGGCCCATGTTCCGCGCCAGCCACTGTCCGGTGCTCTGCGTCAGTACGGTCGACTGCTGACCGACCCGGTCTACATGGGCCATGCCCTGACCGGCGGCATCGCGATTGCCGGGATGTTTGCCTACATTGCCGGCTCGCCGTTCATTTTCATCAAGCTGTATGGCGTACCCGCCGAGCATTTCGGCTGGCTGTTCGGCACCAACGCCGCAGGGTTCATTCTGGTGGCGCAGGTCAATGCACGACTGTTGGCCAAGCGTGGCCCGGCCTTTCTGCTGTCACGGGCAGTGTGGGTTTACTTCGGCGCCGGGCTGACGCTGCTTGCGGTCAGCTCGATGCACACCGAGGCACTGTGGCCGCTGCTGATTCCCTTGTTCATCTGTGTGGCCAGTCTGGGTTGCATCAGCCCCAATGCGGCGGCGAGTGCGATGAACGGGCAGGGCGCTCGCGCCGGCAGTGCCTCAGCGTTGCTCGGCAGCATGCAGTTCAGCGTCGCCGCCGGGGCTTCGGCGCTGGTGGGGGTTTTGCACGATGGCACCGCCGTACCGATGGCCATGGTCATCAGCCTGTGCGGTCTGTTGGTGGTCAGCGCGGCAATGCTTACCCGGCGCATACAGAATGCCCGGGCGCTGGCAAAGGCGCAGGCCGAAGTCTGAACGGAGGAACTCAGCCGACAGCGCGTTGCTGGCCGAGGTCGGGAATCTGATGGGGCGCGTACAGACGCGCTTCGAGGGTGCGGGTGAAGGCCCGAGCTTCGGCCTCACTGCGGAATGTCACGGCGTGCTGGTCGAGACGAACTTGCCACTGGGACTTTGCCACTTCTTTTATCAGGATCTTCATTGCTGACCTCCCGGACGTAAAAGATTGCATCGCAGAGGTTTCGATTGTAGACCCGAATACGATCGCAATTGTGACAAGGGTCAAGCATCTGACTGACGGCAAAAAGCGACCGCAGCCCCCGCGCCAGATACTTTTGGCACTGGCGAAGGCTGCGGTCTCTCAGATTTTAGAAACTTTCTAAAACAATTTTCCCCTTGGCCTTGCCGCTTTCCAGCAATTCATGGGCACGGCGCAGATTGCTCGCGTTGATCTTGCCGAAGTGCTCGCCCACCGTGGTCTTCAACGTCCCGGCATCGATCAGATCGGCCACTCGGTTGAGCAGTTTGTGCTGCTCGATCATGTCCGGCGTTTCGAACAGCGAGCGGGTGTACATGAACTCCCAGTGCAGCGAAAGGCTCTTGCGCTTGAGCTTGGTGACGTCCAGCGACTTCGGATCATCGATCAGCGCCAGTTTGCCTTGCGGCGCCAGGGCCTCGACCAGTTGGTCCAGATGCTGGTCGGTCTGAGTCAGGCTGGCGACGTGGGTCACATGAGTGAGGCCGGCGTGTTTCAGCTCTTCGCTCAACGGCTGGCTGTGATCGATCACCACGTCGGCGCCCAGCTCACTTACCCAGTCACGGGTTTGCGGGCGGGAGGCAGTGCCGATCACTTTGAGCCCGGTCAGCTGGCTGGCCAGTTGGGTGAGGATCGAGCCCACGCCACCGGCCGCGCCGACGATCAACAGGCTCTGGCCTTCGTCGGTGTTGCCTTCGCGGATCTGCAGGCGTTCGAACAACAGTTCCCACGCCGTAATGGCGGTCAGCGGCAGGGCGGCGGCTTCGGCGAAACCAAGGGTTTTCGGCATATGGCCGACGATCCGCTCGTCCACCACGTGCAGTTCACTGTTGCCACCGGCCCGGGCGATGGAGCCGGCGTAGAAGACCTTGTCGCCGGCCTTGAACAACGTCACTTCACTGCCGACCGACTTGACCACGCCGGCCACATCCCAGCCCAGCACTTTGGCGGCGCCGCCTTCTGGCGCGACGTTCTGGCGAACCTTGGTGTCGACCGGGTTGACCGAAATCGCTTTGACTTCCACCAGCAGGTCACGCGGGCCGGCCACCGGCTCCGGCAGTTCGATGTCTTGCAGGGATTTTTCGTCGCTGATCGGCAGGGATGCGTAGTAGGCGATGGCTTTCATGGAGGACTCCGAAAAAGATTAATGGAAGGATTCAGGCGATGGCGCGCAGACGCTTGAGCTCGAAGTGTTCGAGGAAGCCTGCGGCCTGCGCCCGGAAATGCTGGATATGCGCACTGTCGTCGTGGGCCTGCAGGGCTTCGTCGCTGGCCCATTGTTCGATCATGTAGAAGGCCAGCGGATTGGCCAGGTCCTGGTGCAGGTCGTATTGGCCGCAACCGGCTTCCGCGCGGGTCGGTTCGATCAATGCGCGCAGATGTTGTTCGAGGGCGTCCTGCTGGCCAGGTTTGGCAATCAGGGTGGCGATGGCGGTGAAGGGCTGGGACATGTTCGACTCCGGAACGGGATGAATTCGATGGGAGGCATGATTGGCTATTTCTACGCGAGATAAAACCGGCTAAAAGAGCAGTCTCTTTCAACATTTTTTTGATAATCGAGGCTGAAATGCTGCGTTTCGATGACTTGCAGTTGTTTGTCCGGGCGGCGGATCTGGGCAGCCTGTCGGCGGCGGCCCGGGTGATGGACATGTCCGCCGCCGTGGCCAGCGCGGCGCTCAAGCGTATCGAACAACAACTCGGGGCACGGTTGCTGGCGCGTTCCACCCGCAGTCTGCGCCTGACCTCCGAGGGCGAAGGCTTCCTCGAATACGCCCGGGCGGCGCTGAGCAACCTGGATGAAGGCCGTCGTCTGCTGGCCAGCGGTCAGGATCAGGTCAGCGGGATTCTGCAACTGTCGGCACCGTCGGATTTCGGCCGCAACCTGCTGTTGCCGTGGCTCGACGCGTTTCAGCGTGAACACCCGAAATTGACGGTGCGTCTGCTGTTGGGCGACCGCATCGCCGATCTGTTTCGCCAACCGGTGGACATCGCTCTGCGTTATGGCGAACCGGAGGATTCCAGTCTGGTCGCGTTGCCCATCGCCGCGCAGAACCGGCGGGTACTGTGTGCCGCTCCCGGCTATCTGGCGAAACACGGCGAGCCGACTCAACTGGAACAGCTCGCTCAGCACAATTGCCTGCTGTACATGCTGGGCAGTCGGGTGCATGACCACTGGAGTTTTCATGACGGCAAACGCGAAGTCGGCCTGACCGTCAGTGGCGACCGCTTCAGCGATGACGCCGATGTGGTGCGTTTATGGGCCGTCGCGGGGGCGGGCATCGCCTACAAATCCTGGCTGGATGTGGCCGACGATGTGCTCGCCGGGCGATTGAAAGTGCTGTTGCCCGGGTTGCTCTGCGAGCGGGCTCCGCTGAATCTGCTGTGCGCCCATCGCGCACAATTGAGTAAGCCGGTGAACCTTCTGAGGGAGATGCTCGCCAGCCGTTGCGCCGAATTGAGTAGCCGATTTCCCGTTTTTCCGCAGGTTGATCATTAGTCGCAGGTAAATAGCGAAATTTCTGTCAGGAACAATCACCAGCCGTACCCGCTCCGGCGCAGGACGCCGCGAGCAACCCGCTTATACTAGCGGCCGCCTGAAGCCTGCACCGGCACGCGGGTACAGGCTCGCTCGGACCGGCACTGACCGGGAAGCGGTGACGGTTGCATCAAGTACTGCGAATGCCGGGTGGCAGTGTGTTGCCTTGCCTCGGATCAAGGCGTTTTTGCGCGGCTTGGCCGACGACTGATTACTGGTCAAGATGTCTCTGAGCAGTAGACGATACGATTCAACAGGGAGTGAATACATGGAACATGCACCTTGCATCAGCCAGATCGCCACGTTGCTGGCCGATCCCAAACGCAGCGCAATGATGTGGGCGTTGATGGATGGCTCGGCCCGGCAGACCGAGGAACTGGCTCTGTTGGCGGGGCTGTCGCCCTCGTCGGCCAGCGCGCATCTGGGGCGCTTGTCCACGGGCGGTCTGTTGAAGGTCGAGGCTCGCGGGCGCAAGCGCTTCTTTCGCCTGGCCGCTCCGGAAATCGGCGCGGCCATCGAGGCCCTGGCCAGCGCCACGCTTGCCAGCGCGCCGCGGGAGGTTCCTGACGTGTACAAGCGCGCCACCCCCATCGCCAGACCACAGGCCGCGCCGTCTTCCCTGCTGCGAGCGCGTTTTTGCGATGATCATCTGGGCGGTACGCTGGCGGCCGACCTCTATCAGCGCCTGCTCGATGCCGGCTGGATCGAACAGCTTGAACATCGGGTGGTAGTCACCCACAAGGGATCGACACAGTTGGCCAGTCGCGGAGTCTTCATCCAGGCGCTGGCGCACCGCAATAGTCAGGTGGCTTGCGCGTGCCCGGACTGGAGCGAGCGACGCCCGCACATGGGCGGTTCGCTGGGCGCAGCGTTGTTGCAGCTGTTCATGCAGTCCGGCTGGTTGATGCTTCCCAACGATTCCCGCGCCCTGCAACTGACGGCGGCGGGGCAGCGGGAAATTCATCGATTCGCCCGGGAAACCGAGCTGGAAATGGCATTGTAGAGCGCTTCGCACCATTGTCCGGATGACTGGCGTCGCCTACGACTGCGAACAGGTCGCATCTGGCACAAAGGCTGAACGGCTATCGCGCACACTCGATCCGCAGACATTTCGGATGGCGGAGGTGGCATGGACACGGGAAACTTCAGCGCGGCAGATCGACTGGAACGCCTGCCGGTCAGCGGTTATCACCGGATCATATTCATCATCATCGCCCTGGCGTTTTTCTTCGACTCCATGGATCTGGCGATGATGACCTTCCTGCTCGGCTCGATCAAAACCGAATTCGGCCTGAGCAGCGCCGAAGCCGGGCTGCTCGCCAGTTCGAGCTTTTTCGGCATGGTGCTGGGCGCATCGCTGTCCGGACTGCTGGCTGATCGTTTCGGTCGCAAACCGGTGTTTCAGTGGAGCATCGTGTTGTGGGGCGTGGCCAGCTACCTGTGCTCCACTGCGCAGACGGTCGAGAGCCTGACCCTGTTCCGCATCCTGCTGGGGATCGGCATGGGCATGGAGTTTCCGATTGCCCAGTCGATGCTGTCCGAGCTGATTCCGGCCCGGCGTCGCGGGCGCTACATCGCCTTGATGGACGGCTTCTGGCCGCTGGGTTTTGTTGCTGCCGGGGTGCTGTCGTATTTCCTGCTGCCGCTGATTGGCTGGCGCGACATCTTTCTGGTGTTGGCGGTGCCGGCGGTCTTTGTATTGGCGATCCGCTTTTTCATTCCCGAGTCACCACGCTGGCTGGAACAGGCGGGCAAGCATGACGCGGCGGACAAGGTGCTGTGCGCCATTGAGGACCGGGTGCGGGCGTCGCTTGGCGGGGCTGCGTTGCCGGAGCCGGTTCGCCTGCCTCGCGTGATCACGCCTCCGGGCAACTTCCTGTCGGCCCTCGGCCAGATCTGGTCGCCGCTGTACCGCCAGCGCACGATGATGCTCTGGAGTCTGTGGTTTTTTGCATTGCTCGGGTTCTACGGACTGACGTCCTGGCTCAGCGCGTTGCTGCAACAGTCGGGGTTCGCGGTCACTCAGTCGGTGTATTACACAGTGCTGATTTCCCTGGGCGGGATTCCCGGGTTTCTGATGGCGGCGTGGCTGGTGGAGCGCTGGGGGCGCAAGCCGGTGTGCATCGTCACGTTGCTTGGCGGCGGGGTGATGGCGTTTCTGTACGGGCAGAGTGCGGTGTTCGGCGGCAATGTCGGGCTGCTGATCGGCTCGGGCCTGTTGATGCAGTTTTTCCTGTTCGGCATGTGGGCGGTGCTCTACACCTACACGCCGGAGTTGTACCCGACATCGGCACGTGCGACGGGCTCGGGTTTCGCCTCGGCCATCGGGCGCGTGGGGTCGCTGCTCGGGCCGTTGATCACCGGGCTGGTATTTCCGATCACCGGGCAGGGCGGGGTGTTTGCGCTCGGGGCGTTGTGCTTTGCGATTGCGGCGGGGGTGGTGTGGCTGTTCGGGATGGAGACCCGGGGCAAGACGCTGGAAGAGTTGACTGAAGCGGTTGTGCGCTGAGACCTGAAAAGCCGTTCGAACACTCGCGTGTTCGAACGGCTTTGTGCTGTTACGGTTTTACCAACCGCGCATCCAGGCTGTTCTGCGCCAGGCGTTTGGCCTGATCCTGAGTCATGCCCAGGTGCGTGTGCAGCGCATGGAAGTTCTCGGTGACATAACCCCCGAAGTACGCCGGGTCATCGGAGTTCACCGTGACCTTCACGCCGCGTTCGAGCATGTCGAGAATGTTGTGCTGCGACATGTGATCGAACACGCAGAGTTTGGTGTTCGACAGCGGGCACACGGTCAGCGGGATCTGCTCGTCGATGATCCGCTGCATCAGGCGCTCGTCTTCGATGGCGCGCACGCCATGGTCGATACGCTGGATTTTCAGCAGGTCGATGGCTTCCCAGATGTATTCCGGTGGGCCTTCTTCGCCGGCGTGAGCAACGGTCAGGAAGCCTTCGTGACGGGCACGGTCGAACACGCGCTGGAACTTGCTCGGCGGGTGACCCATCTCGGAGCTGTCCAGTCCTACTGCCACGAATGCATCACGGAACGGCAGCGCCTGGTCGAGGGTTTTCTGCGCTTCGTCTTCACTCAGGTGGCGCAGGAAGCTCAGGATCAAACCGCTGGTGATGCCCAGTTGCTGCTCGCCATCCTTCAGCGCGGCGGCGATGCCGTTGAGCACCACTTCGAACGGAATGCCACGGTCGGTGTGGGTCTGCGGGTCGAAGAACGGTTCGGTGTGGATCACGTTCTGTTCTTTGCAGCGCAGCAGGTAGGCCCAGGTCAGGTCGTAGAAATCCTGGGAGGTGCGCAGCACGTCGGCACCCTGGTAATACAGGTCGAGGAATTCCTGCAGGTTGTTGAAGGCGTAAGCCCTGCGCAGGGTCTCGACGTCGCTCCACGGCAGGGCGATCTTGTTGCGTTCGGCCAGAGCGAACAGCAGCTCGGGCTCCAGCGAGCCTTCGAGGTGCAGGTGCAGTTCGGCCTTGGGCAGGGCGTTCAGCCAGTCGTACATTATTGGAATCTCATCAGGTGCAATGGCGGGCATTCTACAGATGCCCGCCGAAACAATTGGCAAAACCTGACCAACCGATCCATCACACCGCTTCCTGCTCTCGTCGATAGGCGTAGGTATCGGCGAAGCGCGACAGCAGGAATTCGGCGCAGGTGGTGGTCGGATATTTCGCTGGATGTTGTGCATCCTTGCAACCGGGCAGGCATTCGATACGGGTGTCCGGATGCGGTTCGGCGAAGAACGGCATCGAATAGCGATCAACGCCCAACGGGCTGATTACCCGGTGCGGGGTCGAGCGATAACGGTCGTTGCTCCAGCGCGCCATCATGTCGCCGAGGTTGACCACAAACGTGCCGTCGATGGGCGGTGCGTCGATCCATTGACCTTTGACGTTTTTCACCTGCAAGCCGCCAGCGGCGTCCTGATACAGCAGAGTGATGCAGCCGTAATCGGTGTGCGCGCCGGCACCTTGCTGCTCGGCGGAACTGGCGGTGTGGCGCGGCGGATAATGGATCATCCGCAGTACGCTGACCGGCTCGTTGAAGCGTGTGTCGAAGAAGTCGCGCTCGATGCCCAGCGCCAGGGTCATGGCTCGCAGCAGGGTTTGCGCGAGGGCCTGCATGTCGAGGTAGTGCTGCTCCATCAGCGTTTCCCAGCCGGGAATGGCCGGATGACGGTTGGGGCCGCGCAAGGGTTTCTCTGCCAGCACATCGGGATGATCGACCGACAGGTGCAGGCCCATGTCGAAGGTTTCCTTCAGATCGCTGGGTTTGTCCGGGTCGAGTTGTTCGGTGGCGATGGCGCCGTAGCCACGGTGATGGGTGGTCTGGGTGATGTCGATCTTGAGCTTTTCCGCTGCCGGCAATGCGAAGAAGTGCCGGGCGTGGTCGAGCAGGGCGTCGATGCGCTGCGCTGAAATCGGATGCCCCTTGATGTAGAAGAAACCCCATTCGCGGCAGGCGTGGTCGATCTGTTCGGCGACGGCGGGCCAGGCGATCCGGTCGTTGGAGTAAAGCGGCGAGATGTCGATGATCGGGAGTTGGTTCATTTCGAATGCTCTTTAATGATCATTCCCACGCTCCGCGTGGGAACGATCAGGGTCGGGTCGGCGTCAGGTGGATTACTTCGGCATCTCGGCCTTCATGCCTTCGACGTAGTAATTCATCGACGCCAGCTCCACGTTGGTCGCGCTCACGCCCGCCGGGATTTTTTCGACCCCGGCCTGATCCTTGATCGGCCCTGTGAACGGTTGCAGGGCGCCGCTCTTGATGTCGGCGATGATCTGCTCGGCTTCGGCCTTCACCGGCGCCGGCACCAGATCGCTGATCGGCAGTTCGACCGTGCCCTCCTTCAACCCGCCCCAGTAGTCCTGGGATTTCCAGTTGTGGTCTATCACGCTCTGGGTCGCCTGAATGTAGTGCGGCGCCCAGTCGTTGACGATCGAAGTCAGCACCGCTTTTGGCCCGAAGTGCGCCATGTCCGAAGCGTAGCCCACGGCATACACGCCACGTCGTTCGGCGGCCTGGATCGGCGCTGGGCTGTCGGTGTGCTGGAACACCACATCCACGCCCTGGTCGATCAGCGCGTTGGCGGCGTCGGCTTCCTTGCCCGGATCGAACCACGAGTTGACCCACACCACTTTGATTTCAGTGCCGGGGTTGTACTTGTTCAGGGCCAGCTGGATGGCGTTGATGTCGCGGATCACTTCCGGGATCGGGAACGAGGCGACGTAGCCGATCTTCTTGGTCTTGGTCATCTTCGCCGCGAGGAAACCGCCGACGTAACGGCCCTCATACGTACGCGCGAGATAGGTGCCGAGGTTCTTGTCCTGCTTGTAGCCTGTGGCGTGTTCGAAGGTCACCTTGGGAAACTGTTTGGCGACTTTCACCGTCGGGTTCATGTAGCCGAAGGAGGTGGTGAAGATCAGGTCGTAGTTGTCCTTGGCCATGTTGCGGATCACCCGCTCGGCATCGGCGCCTTCGGCGACGTTTTCCACGTAGTTGGTGGTGATCTGCGAACCGAATTTTTCCGCCAGCGCCTTGCGCCCCTGTTCATGCTGATACGTCCAGCCGTGGTCGCCGATGGGGCCGATGTAGACGAAACCGACTTTCAGTGGATCGGCGGCACTGGCGCTCAGGCTGAGGCCGAGGCCCATGGCGATGCACAGCAGTGTTTGCAGTGGACGTTTTTGCATGAACGCGAACTCCCTTTTGTTGTGTGTGGGGAGGGCAATGCAAAAGACTGACCAAGCGGACAACAAATCGATTCGAAATCGCGGCGAGGCCTTCGCGAGCAAGCTCGCTCCCACAGAGGATCGCGTTCCCATGTGGGAGCGGGCTTGCTTGCGAAGAGGCCGCAAAGGCCAATAAAAGTGCAGGCGTAGATAAAGCTGCCATCCACTGGTGCGCTAAGGTGTAACGAACCATTAGCGCCGCCCCGCAGTCAGTAGCTCATTCGACCTCAGCACCCGAAGGCCCGCCATGCTCACGATCCTCAAGCAAGAAAGCTTTCTGCTGCTGGCCCTGATCGCCGCTCTCGTGGCGTATCCGCTGGAGCACTGGTTGCTGCACAGCGGCCAGGTCGTCGCCCTGACCGGCGGGCTGGTGTTGATCGCGTTCATCGTCGCCGCCTCGATGCGCGTCGCCCATCAGGCCGAACTGCTCGCGGAAAAGGTCGGCGATCCTTACGGCACGATGATCCTGACCCTAGCCGCCGTGCTGGTGGAAGTGGTGATCCTGGCGATCATGATGAGCAACGAAGCCTCGCCGACCCTGGTGCGCGACACGATCTATTCGGCGGTGATGCTCGACATCAACGGCATCCTCGGTCTCGCCGCATTGATGGGCGGGATCAAGCATGGCGAGCAGTCCTACAACGACGATTCGGCCCGCAGTTACAGCGTGATGATTCTCACCGCCATGGGCGTGTCGATGGTGGTGCCGGAGTTCATTCCCGAGGCCGACTGGAAAATCTATTCGGCGTTCACCATCGGCGCGATGGTGGTGCTTTATACGTTGTTCCTGCGCATGCAGGTCGGCCCGCACAGCTACTTTTTCAGCTACAGCTACCCGGATAAACGCCGCAAGAAAGAGCCGGAGGAGCAGGAGCCGAAACCGGTGAGCCTGGCCTTGTCGATCGGCATTCTGGTGTTTGGTGTGGTGGTGATCGGCGCGCTGGCCGAAGTGATGTCCAAGACCCTCGATCTGGGTCTGGAAGGGACGGGCGCACCGCCGGTGATCACGGCGATTCTGGTGGCGGCGATCTCGGCGGCACCGGAGATTTTGACCGCGTTGCGCGCAGCGTTGGCCAACCGTATGCAGTCGGTGGTCAACATTGCGATGGGCGCGTCGTTATCGACGGTGATCCTGACGGTGCCGGTGATGGAAGCGATGGCGCTCTACACCGGTCAGCCGTTTCAGATGGCGATGACCCCGGTGCAGACCGTGATGATCTTCATCACGCTGATCGTCAGCGCGATCAATCTCAATGACGGCGAGACCAATGCCATCGAGGGCATGACCCACTTTGTGCTGTTTGCGACGTTCATCATGTTGTCGCTGCTCGGACTTTGAGAGCGACCAGCACCGACAGATCGTTCCCACGCTCTGCGTGGGAATGCCGCAATGGACGCTCCGCGTCCAACGCTGGGACGCAGAGCGTCCCGGTATGCATTCCCACGCGGAGCGTGGGAATGATCAGTGCCTCGACGTGGGAACGATCAGAAGGGGGATCAGGTGCCGGCGATCAACTGCCGAGCCGCCTGGCTGTGATCGGCAATCAGGCCTTTGAGATCCAGCCCTTCAACCTGTCCGTCAATCACGCGCCACTTGCCGCCGACCATCACTCGATCCGCGCGATCCGCGCCGCACAACAGCAACGCCGAGATCGGATCATGACTGCCGGAGAAGCGCAGTTCATCCAGCTTGAACAACGCCAGATCCGCCTGCTTGCCGACCGCCAGCTCGCCGATGTCGGTGCGGCCCAGCAGGCTCGCCGAACCCTTGGTAGCCCAGCCCAGCACACGTTCCGGGGTGATCTTCTCGGCGCCATAACGCAGGCGCTGGATGTACAGGGCCTGACGCGCTTCCAGGATCATGTTCGACGCATCGTTGGACGCCGAGCCATCCACACCGAGACCGAACAGTGCGCCGGCATCGGTCAGGTCGATGCTCGGGCAGATACCGGAGGCCAGACGCATGTTCGAGCTCGGGCAATGACAGATACCGGTGCCGGCCGCGCCGAGGCGGGCGATTTCGTCGGGGTTGAAATGGATGCCGTGGGCCAGCCACGTGCGCGGGCCGAGCCAGCCGACGCTGTCCAGATAATCCACAGTGCGCAGGCCGAAGCGTTGCAGGCAGAAATCCTCTTCGTCGAGGGTTTCCGCGAGGTGAGTGTGCAGGCGCACATCGAGTTTGTTTGCCAGCTCGGCGCTGGCGGACATGATTTCCGGGGTCACCGAGAACGGCGAGCACGGCGCCAGAGCGATCTGGATTTGCGCGCCGTCACCACGTTCGTGGTACTCGTGAATAAGCCGCTGGCTGTCGTCGAGAATCACCTGGCCTTCCTGCACGGTCTGCTGCGGAGGCAGGCCGCCATCCTTCTCGCCGAGGCTCATCGAACCACGGGTGAGCATGGCGCGCATGCCCAGTTCGCGCACGGTTTCGACTTGCACGTCGATGGCGTTTTCCAGGCCGTCCGGGAACAGGTAATGGTGGTCGGCGGCGGTGGTGCAACCCGACAACAGCAACTCGGCCAGCGCTACTTTGGTGGCGAGGGCGAGTTTTTCAGGCGTCAGGCGCGCCCACACTGGGTACAGGGTTTTCAGCCACGGAAACAACGGCTGATTGACCACCGGCGCCCAGGCGCGGGTCAGGGTTTGATAGAAGTGGTGATGGGTGTTGATCAGGCCCGGCAGGATCACGTGTTCACGGGCGTCGAACACTTCATTGCATGGGGTCGACGGTTGCTGGCCGGCGCCGAGCACTTCGGTGATCACACCGTCTTGCAGCACCAGACCGCCACGGGCGTCGAGACCGTTGGCCGTGAAAATGGCGAGGGGATTTTTTAACCAGATACGGGTCGCAGGCATTGTGGCCGGCTCCTCTGAAAGTTGGGTTCAGGGTTGCCAGCTCAGTGTTGCCCTGTCTGCTGATCCAGGGTCGCCGCGAAGGACGAGGTGCGGAGTTTCGAACAAAATGTTGCGACGGGCAAGTCCAACCCGACCAGACACCGGGATAACCCTGTAGGAGCGAGCCCCCACAGGGTCCAGTGTTTACCAGGGAATGGTTTCACCCTTGTAGTTCACGAAGTGATGTCCGCCCTTGCCGGCATACGCGTCCACCTGATCCACCAGACCGCGTGTACTGGTGTCGACGTCAATGTCGGCGCCTTCGCCGCCCATGTCAGTTTTCACCCAGCCCGGATGCAGCGACAGCACCGTGAGTTTCTGATCGCCCAACTGAGTGACGAAGCTGTTGGTCATCGAGTTCAGCGCCGCTTTGCTGGCCTTGTACAGCGCCAGTTCCGGCGCATCGGGCATGGTCACGCTGCCGAGCACCGAACTCATGAATGCCAGCACGCCGCTGCCGTCGCGAATCTGCCCGACGAAACGCTGGGCCAGGTTGATCGGCGCCACGGCGTTGGTGAAGAACAACTGACCGACTTCCGCCAGCGTCGCGCCGCCCGGGGTCTGCACGTCAGGGCCTTTGACCCCGGCATTGACGAACAGCAGGTCGAAGGTCTCGCCCTTGAGTTGCTGGCTCAGGGCGATCACGGCTTGCTGGTCGTCCATGTCGAGTTTTTCGACTTGCACGTTGCCCAGTGCTTTCAGCGCCTCGGCGTTCGAAGGGTTGCGAACCGTGGCGGTGACTCGCCAGCCGTCGGCCAGCAGGGTTTTCACCAGCCCCAGGCCCAGGCCCCGGGAGGCGCCGATGATCAGTGCGTGCTTGGCAGGATTAAGTGCGGACATGACGGGCTTCCTTGAAAGTTGAAAGATCACGGGTTCAGTGGACAGCGTTGACCGAGCCGTTGCTGCAACTCGTGGCGCAGCTCGCCGAGTTCGGCCATGCGGGTTTCGATCAGCTTGAGCTTGTCTTGCAGCAATTGCGTGACGGCAGTGTCCGGGTCTGGCGATTGCCACAGCGCGCCAACGCTGCTGCCGATCTCGCCGAGAGTAAAGCCCAGACGCTGCGCCGTCTTGATGTACAGCACCAGTTGCACCATCTCCGGCGGATAGTCGCGATAACCGTTGGCGCTGCGTTGCGCCGCAATCAATCCGCGCTCCTCGTAGAAACGCAGCGTGTCACGGCTGACATCGCAGGTCTGGGCCAACTCACCGATGCGCATCAAGGACATCTCGAAAGTGTTTGACCCTGGAGCATACTCCAGGCTTTACCGTGGTTGCTCCCTGAATTTTCGGAGCAAGGACGATGTGGACTTCAACGCAGTATCGACAGTTGGTGCGCGGCAGTGCCTGGTATGACTTGATCGTGACAGTGGCGTTTGTCACGCCATGGAGTTTTGCTGTGTTGCATGGGTTGTTGACGGCGTTGAGTCAGGCGCTGGAATTGCCCGGTGAGTTGCCGGCGTTCGAACCTGCGCATCTGTTGATGGCGAATCTGTTCGGTTCGGTGGTGTGCATGTGGTCGGTGCTGCGGATTCGTGATCCGCAGCCGGTTTATGGGCGCTATGACGCGGTGACGCGATTTCTGTTCGCGGCGTGGATGACGTATGCCCTGGCCCACGGCGCCAGTTCGTTGGTGGTGGGTTTCCTGGTTCTCGAAGTGGCGTGGGGCATTGCTCAGGCGTTGCCTGTTCGGTCGCTGTCGCGGGCCGTCACGGCTTAATGTCCGGCCTGCCACGGCTGTCCCAGTGATACCGGCGCGTACAGCCGAGTCCGAACTGCATCCCGCGACAACAACACCAGCACCAGAATCGTCGCGACGTACGGCAGCATCGCCAGCAGGCTTGAAGGAATCGCCAGCCCCAACCCCTGCGCCACCAGGTGCAGGATGCTGGCGAGTCCGAACAGATACGCCCCGAGCAAAAGCCGCCACACCCGCCAACTGGCGAACACCACCAGCGCCAGCGCGATCCAGCCGCGTCCGGCGGTCATGTTTTCTGCCCACATCGGCGTGTACGCCAGCGACAGATAAGCCCCGGCCAGTCCGGCCATCGCGCCGCCGAACAAAACCGCCAGTGTGCGCACGGTCAGCACCGGCAGGCCCATGGCACTCGCCGCATCAGGATTCTCGCCGACCGCTTGAATGATCAGCCCGACACGGCTTTTCACGATCACCCACGCCACCAGCGCAAACAGCGAGAACGACAGGTACACCAGCAGATCCTGGGCAAACAGCATGCGGCCGATCAGCGGGATTTCACTCAAGTATGGAATCGCCAGCGGCTCGAATCCCGCCAGCGGTTTGCCGACCCACGCTGCGCCGACAAAGGTCGACAGGCCCACGCCAAAAATCGTCAGCGCCAGCCCGGTCGCCACCTGATTGGCGTTGAACACCAGCGCCACCAGGGCAAACAGCGACGACAACAGCATCCCGGCAAGCATCGCCAACACCACGCCGAGCCACAGGTTGCCGCTGTTGAACGCGACGATGAAACCGATCACCGCACCAAACAGCATCATCCCTTCTTGCCCGAGGTTGAGCACGCCGCTCTTTTCGCAGATCAGTTCACCCAGCGCCACCAGCAGCAGTGGCGTACCGCAACGCACCATGGCGTAGAAAACATTGCTCAGCAGATCGATATCCATCACAGCGCTCCGGCGGTTACGGCGGTGGTAGAAGTGCGCCGCACCCAGCGCAGGTTCAGGCGGGGTCGGTAAAGGATCAGCACGTCACAGGCCAGCAGGAAAAACAGCATCATTCCCTGAAACAACTGAGTGATCGCCTGCGGCAGATTCAGCGTCATCTGCGCGCTCTCGCCACCGATGTACAGCAGCGCCATCAACAGGCTGGAAAACAGAATGCCGATGGGATTGAGCCGCCCGAGAAATGCCACGGTGATCGCCGCATAGCCGTAGCCCGGCGAGACTTGCGGCACCAGTTGGCCGATCGGCCCGGTGACTTCGCAGACACCGGCCAGCCCGGCCAATCCACCGCTGATCAACAGTGCGAGCCAGATCAGACGCTTCTCGCGGAAACCGGCAAATCCCGCCGCGCGCTTATCGAGCCCGAGCACCTTGATCTGGAAACCGACGAAGCTTTTCTGCAACACCACCCACACCGCCACCAGCGCGAGCAGGGCGAAATACACCCCGGCATGAACCCGGCCATCCTCCATCAACAGCGGCAAACGGCTGGCGTCGCCGAACATCGCCGACTCGGGAAAGTTGTACCCGGCCGGGTCCTTCAACGGTCCGTGGACGCAGAACAGCAGCAGGTTCAGCGCAATGTAATTGAGCATGATACTGGTGAGGATTTCGTTGGCGTTGAAGCGCGTGCGCAACCAGGCGGTTAGCCCGGCCCACGCGGCGCCGGCGAACGTGCCGGTGAGCAGGATCAGCACCAAGGCCCAACGGCTCTGCATATCGATGATGTTCACCGCCAGCGCACTGCCGGCCAACGCACCGAGAAGCAACTGGCCTTCGGCGCCGATGTTCCAGATCCGCGCCTGATAGGCCACCGCCAGACCGAGGGCACAGAGCAGGATCGGCAACGCCTTGACCAATAATTCGGAGACGCCATACAAGTCGCTGACCGGCGCGATCAGCAAGGTGTGCAAGGTTTGCAGCGGATCATGACCGAGGGCGATGAACAGCAGCGAGCCACAACCGAGGGTCAGCACCGCCGCCAACAGCGGCGAGCACCACAGCATCAGGCGCGACTGCCGGCCACGGGGTTCGAGGGAAAGCAACATGGGAAAACTCCGTTAAACCGTGGCCGGTTGTGATTGAGGGGGGGCGAACTGGCCGGCCATCCAGCCGCCGACGTCGCTGAGGCGGGTTTGCGCCGTGTCCTGCAACGCCGACAGGCGCCCGCCGCACAGAGCGCCGAGGCGGTCGCTGATCTGGAACAGTTCGTCGAGGTCTTCGGAAATCACCAGAATCGCCGCCCCGGCATCGCGCAGGGCAATCAGCGCGCGGTGGATGGTGGCCGCCGCGCCGACATCCACGCCCCAGGTCGGGTGCGCGGCGATCAGCAATTTTGGCTGCTGGAGGATTTCCCGGCCGAGGATGAATTTCTGCAGGTTGCCGCCGGACAGGCTGCGGGCGGCGGTCTGGGTGTCCGGGGTTTTCACGCCGAAGCGCTGGATGATCGTTTGGGCGAGGGTTTCGACCTTGCCGCGCTCGATCAAGCCGTGGCTGACCAGGCCTTGTTGAAAGGCGGTGAGCAGGGCGTTGTCCGCCAGGCTCATGTCCGGTACCGCGCCATGCCCCAGGCGTTCGGCGGGGACGAACGCCAGGCCGAGCTTGCGTCGCGCATCCGGGCGCCGATCGGCGACAGCGTGTTCTCGGAAACGGATGGTTGCCGCTGATTCGCGGGGCAGTGTCTGCTCGCCGCTAAGCAATGCGAGTAACTCGTCCTGACCGTTGCCCGCCACGCCGGCGATGCCGACGATTTCACCGCTGCGCACCTGCAGGTCGATGTTGTTCAGAGAGCAGCCGAACGGATCCGGGTTGCGCCAGTTCAATCCACTGACCTGCAAAAACGCTGCGCCACCAGTGACTTTTGTGAACTCGCCGATCAATGTCGCGGCGTCGCCCACCATCAATTGCGCCAGTTGCCTGTCGGTGCAGTCGGCCGGTACGCAATGCCCGGCCACCCGACCACCACGCAATACCGTGGCGCTGTGACACAAGGCGCGCACCTCACCAAGTTTGTGGCTGATGAACAGAATGCTGCAGCCCTCGGCCGCGAGCCGGCGCAGGGTGATGAACAACTCGTCGGCTTCCTGCGGCGTGAGCACCGAGGTCGGCTCATCGAGAATCAGCAGGCGAATGTCCTGCATCAGGCAACGAACGATCTCGACCCGTTGCCGCTCGCCGATCGACAGGCTGTGGACAAGTCGCTGGGGTTCCAGCGCCATGCCATATCGGCGCGACACTTCACGGATTTTCGCCTCAAGCTGTTTCGGCGAACCGGCCGCTGCACCCATCGCCAATGCAATGTTCTGCGCCACGCTCAAAGTCTCGAACAGCGAGAAATGCTGGAACACCATGCCGATACCCAACTGCCGGGCCTGGGCCGGGTTGCGCATGCTCACCGGTTGACCCTGCCACAGCACCTCGCCCGAATCGGCCTGGGTGACGCCGTAGATGATCTTCATCAAGGTGCTTTTGCCTGCACCGTTTTCACCGAGCAGCGCGTGGATTTCACCGGGGGCGATGCTCAGGTCGATGGCGTCATTGGCGAGGCAACCGGGATAACGTTTGCTGATCCGGCGCAGTTGCAGGCGCGGGGTGGACGTGGGATTTGGCATGACAGGCTCGGGTCGCTTGGAGTTGTGCCTGTGGATAAAGCAATTTCCTGGCCATTGAGTCAGGAACCCTTCAAGCGTTTGCCCGGCGATCCTTCTCGTAGAGCCACGAAGGCAAAACTGCTCCGATTCGCGGCACCAATTAAGCGCAAAGCCTTTGATCAGGCTCCAGTTTTGCTCGTGAAATTCTGGTTAAAAAACGAGCAATCCCGCCGGAGTCAAGCAGCACCTGCGGCTAAGGGAGTCATGAACGGGTTATCCACAGGTTGCTCCACAGTATTTGTGCGCAATCGGAAAACCTTGGCATAAGCGCATCGGTGCTATCTCCCAATGGCGATAAACAGATCTAACTGATTGTTTTTGCTTGGAATTAAACTTTTTTCACGTGGTTTGGGCGAAAAGTGAACAAAACGCGCAAAGCCACGTGACAGAAGGGTTACAGCGGTGTGTGCTCAGGTTATCCACAGTCGGGTGCACAGCTGATGTGGGCAACTCTGTGGAATAAGCGAATCGTGTCGTGCCCCGAAATATTGCAGGTGCTCAGCGCTGGAGCAGGATACGTCCACGGCTGAGATCGGCCAGTTGGTTTTGCAGCAACGGGATCTGCGCTTCCCCCACTGCCAACTGTAATTCGACGCCGTTGGCGGTGAAGTTTTCCTCCACCACCAGACCGCCGAGATCCGCCACCCGCAACTTCACCAGCGCCAGTTCGGCAAACCCGCAGGCGCAACTCAGTGGCACACGGCTGATCAATTCGATTTTCGCCGCCGCTTGCAGACATTTGTTTGCGCCGCCGCCATAGGCCCGGGCCAATCCGCCGGTGCCCAGTTGAATGCCGCCGTACCAGCGGATCACCAGCACCGCGACCTGATCGCAATCCTGCGCTTCGATGGCAGCGAGAATCGGCCGTCCGGCAGTGCCGCCGGGTTCGCCGTCGTCATTGCTGCGGTACTGATCACCGAGTTTCCACGCCCAGCAATTGTGCGAGGCGTTCAAGTCGCCGTGCTGCTCGATGAAAGCTTGCGCCTCGGCAGGGCTGCCGATCGGTGCGGCGAAGGTGATGAAACGGCTTTTGCGAATCTCTTCGCGAAATTCGCAGAAGCCGCTGAGGGTGAATGGCATAAAACGACTTATAGAGAAGAAGTGAGGCCGCAGCCTTTGAGGATGATGCGGATCAGATTGGTGCCGGCGTCGTCCATGTCCTGTTTGGTCAATTTGCTGCGACCGGTCACTCGGCAGATCTGTGTGGCGAAGTCGGCGTAATGCTGCGTACTGCCCCATAACAGGAAAATCAGGTGCACCGGATCCACCGGGTCCATCTTGCCGGCATCGATCCACGCCTGGAACACCGCGGCCCGGCCCTGGAACCAGGCGCGGTAGTCCTGGTTGAAATACTCGGTCAGGCATTCGCCGCCACTGATCACTTCCATCGCAAAGATTCGCGACGCTTGCGGCTGACGGCGGGAAAACTCCATTTTTGCGCGGATGTAGCGAGTCAGGGCTTCGGCCGGATCGTCTTCGGCGGTCAGGGTGTTGAAGGTGCTGTCCCACAACTCGAGGATGTTGCTCAGCACCGCCACGTACAGACCCAGCTTGTTGGTGAAGTAGTAATGCAGATTCGCCTTGGGCAACCCGGCCTTGGTGGCGATGGTGTTCATGCTGGTGCCTTTGAACCCGTGACGGGCGAACTCGTCTTCGGCGGCTTTGATGATGGTCTCTTCGTTCTTCTGACGAATGCGGCTGGCAGGTTTGCCGCCGTGAGCGGGGACTTCAAAGGTCATAGGCACTTCCGGGTTTGTCTGTGGGGTGCAACCAGTTGCGTTGATAGCGCAACCATCGGCCTGCGACAAGCCCCGGGCGAATAAAACCCCGGTCGTCAGCGAGTGGCGGCCAGGCTTTCGAGAAAACTTTCCAGCACCAGATGCGGACGCCGGCCTTTGCGGGTGACCGAGGCCAGGCTCAAGTCATAGAAGCGGGTGTTGGCCTTGAGCGCGCGCAACCGCCCCTGTTGCACCCAGAGGCTGGCGTAATGATCCGGCAGATAACCGATGTAACGCCCGGTCAGAATCAGGAACGCCATGCCCTCGCGGTCGGAAGCGCTGGCCGTGCAATTGAGCGCCTGATAATGCGCCTGGATCTCTACCGGCAAACGGAAGGTCGGGGCGATGGCGTCCTGGCTGTTCAGGCGTTCGTCGTCCAGTTGCTTGTCATCGACATAAAACAACGGATGGCCAACCGCGCAATAAAGCAGCGAGCGTTCGCTGTACAACGGCTGATATTCCAGTCCCGACAACGCACTGGCCTGCGGCACCACGCCGACATGCAGGCGGCCGTCGAGCACGCCTTGTTCGACTTCATTTGGAGCGATCATGCGGATCTGGATCTGCACGTCCGGCCCGCGCTCCTTCAACTGCGCTAGTGCGTGGGTGATGCGCATGTGGGGCAGGGTGACGAGGTTGTCGGTCAGGCCGATGATCAGCTCGCCGCGCAAGTGCTGGTGCAGGCCGTTGACCTCGGTACGGAAACTTTCCAGCGCACTTAGAAGCTGCAACGCCGATTGATAGACCTCGCGACCCTCTTCGGTCAGGGAGAAACCGGCGCGCCCGCGCTGGCACAGACGCAGGCCCAGGCGTTGTTCGAGATCGCTCATTTGCTGGCTGATCGCCGAGCGACCGATGCCGAGCACGGTTTCCGCTGCGGAGAAGCCGCCGCACTCGACCACACTGCGAAAAATCCGTAGCAGGCGAATGTCAAAGTCACTGACCTGGGCCAGTGGATCGGGGCGGCGGCTGCTCATGCTGTTGTTCTCATTGTTTAGCAGGGTTCTAACTGAAGGTTAGAAAAGTTGGATTTCACCGACTTTATCCCCGTGGCAATTTAGCTGCAACAACGCTTTCTATCTCCCTGAAGCTTATTGCCCTGCGAGGTTTTGCCCGATGAACATGCCTGAAAACGCGTCGTCGCCACTGGCCAGCCAACTGAAGCTGGACGCGCACTGGATGCCGTACACCGCCAACCGCAACTTCCAGCGCGACCCGCGTCTGATCGTCGGTGCCGAAGGCAGCTGGCTGATCGATGACAAGGGCCGCAAGGTGTACGACTCGCTGTCCGGTCTGTGGACCTGCGGCGCCGGGCATACCCGCAAGGAAATCCAGGAAGCGGTGGCCAAGCAGTTGGGCACCCTCGATTACTCGCCGGGCTTCCAGTACGGTCACCCGCTGTCGTTCCAGCTGGCCGAGAAAATCACCGAGCTGACTCCGGGCAACCTGAATCACGTGTTCTTCACTGACTCCGGTTCCGAGTGCGCCGATACCGCGGTGAAAATGGTCCGCGCCTACTGGCGCCTGAAAGGCCAGTCGACCAAGACCAAAATGATCGGCCGCGCCCGTGGCTACCACGGTGTGAACATCGCCGGTACCAGCCTCGGCGGCGTCAACGGTAACCGCAAGCTGTTCGGTCAGGCGATGATGGATGTCGATCACTTGCCGCACACGTTGCTGGCGAGCAATGCCTTCTCCCGTGGCATGCCGGAGCAGGGCGGTATCGCGCTGGCCGATGAATTGCTGAAGCTGATCGAACTGCACGATGCTTCGAACATTGCTGCGGTGTTCGTTGAGCCTCTGGCCGGTTCGGCTGGCGTGCTGGTTCCGCCACAGGGCTACCTCAAGCGTCTGCGTGAAATCTGCGACCAGCACAACATCCTGCTGGTGTTCGACGAAGTGATCACCGGTTTCGGCCGTACCGGCAACATGTTCGGTGCCGACACCTTTGGCGTGACCCCGGACCTGATGTGCATCGCCAAGCAAGTCACCAACGGCGCGATCCCTATGGGCGCGGTGATTGCCAGCTCCGAGATCTACCAGACCTTCATGAACCAGCCGACCCCGGAGTACGCGGTGGAGTTCCCGCACGGCTACACCTACTCGGCGCACCCGGTGGCTTGCGCCGCTGGCCTGGCGGCACTCGACCTGCTGCAAAAGGAAAACCTGGTGCAGAGCGTGGCTGAAGTTGCACCGCATTTCGAAAATGCCCTGCACGGCCTGAAAGGCGCGAAGAACGTCATCGACATTCGTAACTACGGCCTGGCTGGTGCGATCCAGATCGCGGGGCGTGACGGCGACGCTATCGTGCGTCCATTCGAAGCCGGCATGGCGTTGTGGAAAGCCGGGTTCTACGTGCGCTTCGGCGGCGACACCCTGCAGTTCGGCCCAACCTTCAACAGCAAGCCGCAAGACCTCGATCGTCTGTTCGACGCGGTTGGCGAAGTGCTGAACAAGCTCGACTGATTTTTCCTTCTATATATACCTACAAAAACGGGCACTCCATGGCGGGTGCCCGTGGACAAGAATTCAGGAGTTTTCGATGAGCGTTATCCCGCATTTGATCAATGGCGAACTGGTGACCGAGAACGGTCGCGCAGTCGATGTGTTCAACCCGTCCACTGGCCAGGCGATCCACAAGCTGCCGCTGGCGACCCGCGAAACCATCCAGCACGCCATCGATGCCGCCAAGGCTGCGTTCCCGGCGTGGCGCAACACGCCACCGGCCAAACGTGCCCAGGTGATGTTCCGTTTCAAGCAACTGCTGGAGCAGAACGAAGCGCGCATCTCGCAATTGATCAGTGAAGAGCACGGCAAGACCCTGGAAGATGCTGCCGGTGAACTGAAGCGTGGTATCGAGAACGTCGAGTTCGCCTGCGCAGCGCCGGAAATCCTCAAGGGCGAGTACAGCCGTAACGTCGGTCCGAACATCGATGCCTGGTCCGATTTCCAGCCGTTGGGTGTGGTGGCCGGTATCACCCCGTTCAACTTCCCGGCGATGGTGCCGCTGTGGATGTATCCGCTGGCGATCGTCTGCGGTAACTGTTTCATCCTCAAGCCGTCCGAGCGTGATCCGAGCTCGACCCTGCTGATCGCTCAACTGCTGCTGGAAGCCGGCCTGCCGAAAGGCGTGCTGAGCGTGGTGCACGGCGACAAGACTGCGGTGGACGCGCTGATCGAAGCGCCGGAAGTCAAAGCGCTGAGCTTCGTGGGTTCGACGCCGATTGCTGAATACATCTATTCCGAAGGCACCAAGCGTGGCAAACGCGTGCAGGCTCTGGGCGGTGCGAAGAACCACGCAGTACTGATGCCGGATGCGGATCTGGACAACGCCGTCAGCGCACTGATGGGCGCGGCTTACGGTTCCTGCGGCGAGCGCTGCATGGCGATCTCGGTGGCCGTGTGTGTGGGCGATCAGGTAGCGGACGCACTGGTGGCCAAACTGGTTCCACAGATCAAGGCGCTGAAAATCGGCGCCGGTACTTCTTGCGGTCTGGACATGGGGCCGCTGGTTACCGGTCAGGCCCGCGACAAGGTCAGCGGTTATGTCGAAGACGGCGTGGCGGCGGGCGCGACCCTGGTGGTCGACGGTCGTGGTCTGAGCGTTGCCGGTCATGAAGAAGGCTTCTTCCTGGGTGGCTGCCTGTTCGACAACGTCACCCCTGAGATGCGTATCTATAAAGAAGAGATCTTCGGGCCGGTGTTGTGCGTCGTTCGGGTGAACAGCCTGGAAGAGGCAATGCAACTGATCAACGACCACGAATACGGCAACGGCACCTGCATCTTCACCCGCGACGGTGAAGCGGCGCGTCTGTTCTGCGACGAGATCGAAGTTGGCATGGTAGGCGTCAACGTTCCATTGCCGGTGCCAGTGGCTTACCACAGCTTCGGTGGCTGGAAGCGTTCGCTGTTCGGCGACCTGCATGCCTATGGTCCGGATGGCGTGCGCTTCTACACCCGTCGCAAGGCGATCACCCAGCGCTGGCCACAGCGTGCGAGTCATGAAGCTTCGCAGTTCGCATTCCCTAGTTTGTAAGTAGAAGGGCAGTGCAAAGAAGGCCGACCTTTTAAGGTCGGCCTTCTTGTTTTCGGGCTTTTTTGACCGATGTGACAGATTTATGAAAATAGGGGTTGACGGCAGATTCTGGAGGCCTATAATTCGCCCCACTTCCGGCGCAGTCGAAACGGAAAACTCCTTGAAACTCAATGAGTTACGCAGTTTTCGACAGCGGCTTGCTTCAGGTCATCGACGCCTGGAAGGAGTTGAAAGAGTGGTGATGTTTGGCTCTTTTGACGTTTCGATCCTCTCGATCGAAAGCGGAGAAAAAAGAGGTGTTGACAGCAGCGTGTAACGCTGTAGAATTCGCCTCCCGCTGACGAGAGATCGG